>NZ_FOKZ01000059.1 GCF_900112285.1 Polaromonas sp. OV174
GGCGCTTCAAACTGCGCGCCGAAACGGCAGTGCTCGGCAAACAACGCCGCAGCATCGACTGCTTCGTTCTGGCTTATGGAGAACAACAGGCTGCTGTACAAGATGGCATCATCCGGTCTGATCTGCAGTGCCCGCCTAAAGGTTGCCTCCGCCTCTATTTGCCGATTCTGTTCGCTTAGCAGTATTCCTAGATTGTTATGCCCACTGAAATATGCTGGCGCGATCTCCAGCGCCCGGCGATAACTCGCCTCGGCATCTGCCAGCCGCCCCAAATTTTTGAGGACGATGCCTAATTCGTTGTGCGCATCGATCAATAGCGGCTTGATCTCCAGTGCCCGCCGACAGTGAACTTCGGCCTCAAGGATCTGCCCCTGTTCCTTGAGTATGGCGCCCAGAGCAAGGTGCGCCTCGGCGTATGTCGGTGCGACTTCCAGCGCTAGCCGCTGGCTTGCTTCGGCTTCGGCCAGACGCCCAAGGGCTGCGAAGATCATGCCTAGGTTAAGGTGCGTCTCCACATCGTCAGGCCACAGTTCCGCGGCGGTTTGCATGGGCAGAAGCGCCTTCTCAAGCCCACCCTGCGCCCGGATCAAAATGCCTAACATTTTCCAGCCGAATCCGTGATGGGGAAAGCGCGTCGTGAGCGATCGGGCCAGAACTTCCGCTTCCGTGAGCCGTCCTTTGCCGTACAAGGCCATTAAGGCATTGACTGCTTTGGCGCCTGGTGCTTTTTTACCGCCGCTGTGCAGTGCCGCTTGCCAGGCTGGTTTTACTGACTGCGGCAGCGCATCGGATGGCGCCGCACCCGGTTTGCCTTCGTTCAGGCGCCCTGCCAGCACTTCCATGTCATCGCCCTGCAATCCGTGCTCCCGTCCCAGCGCCAGCACCTGCTTCGCAGTTTCTGTTTCGTCGGCTTGAATCAGCGCGTCGATGTAACTCAGCCAGTATTGCTGCTGCTCCGGCCTGGCTTCAAGTGCTGCAGCCAAGTAAGGCAGCCCGGCTCCCGCTTGCCTCATCTGCACCGCCAGAACGCCCAGACTGTGATTGGCCTCCGGGTGATTCGGCTGGGTTTGCAGGATGGATCGGTAGAGCATCTCGGCTTCTTCTAGCTGGCCGGATTGCTGATGATTCACGGCCAGTTGCAGCGCCTGCGCCAGAGACTGCACCAAGTCTTGCAGCGCTTGCGCCATGATCGGATTGGCAGGCTGCTGCAGGGAGGTGGGAACGGTCATGGCAGGCACAGAAGCCGCAAAGGATTCAGCCGGCAAGCCGGCACACCAGCGCTGCCACATGGTGCGCAAGGCGCGTTCCATACCGGCGGCGATGTCCTCAGGCCGGCCTGGCGCCGACTGCAAAAACCGCTCGCGCAGCCCGGCCCGCAGACTTGCCAGCATCGAAAAGTCGGCCGCAACCGTCAGGCCCTGTCGCACGAATGCTGCCGCGTCCTGCGCGACAAACACTTCCAACCCGACATGACCCAGAATCCCGGCGCCGGTGCGGCCCGC
>NZ_FOKZ01000058.1 GCF_900112285.1 Polaromonas sp. OV174
AACGCCCATACTTATCGGCTGTAAATTTTTAATGATCTTGACTTGCCACTTCGCAGCAGTTGCCGCTTCGTTTCAGTCAGTAGCTGTAATCAGCTTAGCCTCAAATTATATACCGGCTTTTTAAGCCGAGTCAAATAATTTTTGACTTTTTCTCTGCCGGGAGAAGCTTGCCGCCAGCTTCTTGCTGGCAACTGCGTCATCAGCAGAGCCGTGAATCATAGCATCGTTTTTACGCCTCACGAAAAATTTTCAAGCAAAAATCATCTGATGACTGCCGCCGGGGCCACCGACACATTTCACCCATAGACAAAAGGCGGTCTCAGCCTTGGAAGCCCCTTCGGTCAAACGACCTTGACGCGCATTGAGCGGCCACCAACGACTCACCCCTGAAAAGCAAAGCTCTTGAGTCTTGTTCAAAATACGACCAAAGATCAGGCATGCAAGTTCGACTGCTGTCGCGACCCAACACAAACATGAGCGATATGAGCGCCCAGGCCGCACCCATCAAAGCAATGCAGATGCGCAGGCAGAGCAAGGAACAACGACATCACAACCACGGACCCATCCCAAGAAGCCAATAGAGCGATCGACACCCAACCAACAATGGAGCACGCCCGCACTCAAAAAAGTCTTCGCGCAAACGAAAAAGCCCCGAACTTTCGTACGGGGCTTTTATTTATTTGGCTCCTCAACCTGGGCTCGAACCAGGGACCTACGGATTAACAGTCCGGCGCTCTACCAACTGAGCTATTGAGGAATCTAGCCTCGAATTATAGCGTGGTTTTTTTCACTTTTTGATTTCCTGCACTTTTTCATCAATTTTTCTCACCATCGAATCTCAAAATGAGACTGGGCAACTTGACGCCAAGGCATGACCGCAGGCCTGCAGTCTGGAAGCCAACGCTTATCTCCATTATCTCCATCAAGGAAGCCGACAACCCACAGGGTCAAGAGCCAACAAACTCTACCCAAGCCAGCGCACTCATTCATACTGACACTGAAGCCACATCACAGACTAGGTAGCACGCCATGACCCACACCTCGATTGACAAAGACAAAATCAAATTCCTTCTATTAGAAGGCATTCACCCCAGGGCGGCCGAGGTGTTGAAGAGCGCCGGCTACACCCAGATCGAAAGCCTGGCCGGAGCGCTGTCAGACGACGAACTCAAACGCAAAATCGCGACCGCGCATTTTGTTGGCATCCGTTCCCGCACCCAGCTCACGGCAGAGGTGCTGGCCCATGCAACAAAGCTGGCTGCCGTCGGCTGCTTTTGTATAGGGACCAACCAGGTTGACCTGCCGGCTGCGCGCGAACGCGGGATTGCGGTATTCAATGCGCCGTTCTCCAACACCCGATCGGTGGCCGAACTGGTGTTGGCCGAAGCCATCTTGCTGCTGCGGGGCGTACCCGAGAAAAGTGCGGCGGCACACCGCGGCGGCTGGCTTAAGTCGGCCGAGAATGCTTATGAGATACGCGGCAAGACCTTGGGACTGATCGGCTATGGCTCCATAGGCACACAGCTCTCGGTGCTCGCCGAAGCACTTGGCATGCGAGTGGTGTTTTTTGACGTGGTCACCAAGCTGCCGCTGGGCAATGCCCGGCAAGTGGCGCAGTTGACGGACTTGCTGGCTCAGTCGGATGTCGTCAGCCTGCACGTGCCCGAAACGCAGGCCACGCAATGGATGATTGGTGCAGCCGAGATTGCCGCGATGAAACCGGGCAGCGTGCTGATCAACGCCTCACGCGGTACGGTGGTCGAGATTGAGCCGCTGGCCAAGGCCTTGCGCGATAAAAAACTGCTGGGTGCGGCCATCGACGTTTTCCCGGTAGAGCCACGCAGCAACAAGGATTTGTTCGAGTCGCCGTTGCGCGGCCTGGACAACGTGATACTGACGCCGCACGTGGGCGGCTCGACCATGGAGGCGCAGGAAAACATTGGTATTGAAGTGGCAGAGAAGCTGGTGAAGTACAGCGACAACGGCACCTCGACCTCCTCCGTCAACTTCCCCGAGGTGGCGCTGCCCGCCCATCCCGGAAAACACCGGCTGCTGCACATTCACCGCAACGTGCCTGGCGTGCTGTCGGAGATCAACAAGGTGTTCTCGGACAACCGCATCAACATCGCTTCGCAATTTCTGCAGACCAACGAAGCTATCGGTTATGTGGTGATAGACATCGATGCGGCGCACTCCGACATGGCGCTGGCCAAGCTGGCCCAAGTGCCAGGCACGATACGTAGCCGCGTTCTTTTCTGAGGCTCCGTCGATTAACTATCAAATAGATAGCTGTCTACGGCCGCCTTTATTGGGCTAGGAGTCTGCGCGGCAGAAGCCTGAAGTCATCGTTTGGTGAAGTCTGGACGTTAGAGCTTGATGCCTGCCAGCTACCTACCCTACCTGCCGG
>NZ_FOKZ01000057.1 GCF_900112285.1 Polaromonas sp. OV174
GGTTAAGGGTTGTCCGATACCTGCCCGAGCGACACGACAGCGCCAGACACGACAACGGCCTGAGGGCAGGTGTTGGACAAGCCTCTAAGGAGGAAACCGCGGAATGCACCTCGGCGGCGCGAGAAGCGCTATGAAGCTATGGGGATTCGGGCAACAGCGCTTGAGTTGAAGATGTCGGCGCTGCCAATGAAGCGGTCGATGACATCGATGGGACACATTGGATTGAAGCCGACACATTGAGTCGTTCCTTGACGTGTCGGGTGCCGAGGGCCCGCAGCGAGCGCGCGTGCAGGAGCGTCCCACATCGACTCAGAAAGGTGAAGAGTCGAAGCACGATTGCGACGCTGATGAAGATCTGTACTCATGCTGTCCGCAGTGATGGAGGTGGCGCGCGGATCAACTGACCCCGAGCGAAGGTCTGCAGGATGATCATCGGCGCGCCGCAGTGCGTGCAAACGAAGCTCGGCCGTACGGACTCGGACTCGACATCGACGGCAGGCGTTGGCACAGAGGCGTCGCAATGCAGCAGCTCGCGAACCCGCGCCAGGCTGGCCTTGCGGCTCCCGTTGGCCAACAGCCCGTAGTGGCGGATGCGATGGAAGCCGCCCGGCAGTACATGGATCAAGAAGCGGCGCATGAACTCATCCACATCGAGCGTCATCGTCTTGTGGCGCGTTCGGCCCTTGGCCCGATAGTCCTTCCAGCGGAACGTGACGCCCCGACCGTCCATGGCGAGAAGCCGACTGTTGGAGATGGCCACCCGGTGTGTGTAGCGAGACAAATAGGCCAGCACCGCTTCGGGGCCGGCGAAAGGGCGCTTGGCATAGACCACCCATTCGCACTGGCGCAGTGGACAGAGCCAGTCTACGAACACGCGCGCGTCGGCCAGAGCAGCCAGCTCGCCGAAGAAGCGTAACCGATGGGAGCGATGCGCCTGGGTAAGTGCTTCGAGGAAGCGCCGCCTGAACAGCCGCGACAGCACGCGCACGGACAGGAAGAACCCGGGCTTGCAGGCAAGCCAACGTTCGCCGCCCGGCGCCAGGCCGCCGCCCGGAACGATCCCGTGCACATGCGGGTGATGCGTCAACGCCGACCCCCACGTGTGCAGTACCAGGGTTGCACCGATGCTGGCGCCCAGGTGCTTCGGATCCGCCGCGATGCTCAGCAGGGTCTCGGCGGCCACATCGAAGAGAAGCGCATAGAGCACGGCCTTGTTCTGGTACGCCAGCGCGCTGATAGGCGCGGGCAAGGTGAAGACGACGTGGTAGTAGTCCACCGGCAGCAGATCGGCCTGGCGCGCTTGGAGCCAGCGCTGTGCCGCACTGGCCTGGCACTTCGGACAGTGCCGGTTGCGGCACGAGTTGTAGGCGATCTGGTCCTGTCCGCAGCCGCTGCAACGCAACACATGACCTCCCAGCGCCGCGCTGCGGCACTGTTCAATGGCCGACATGACCTTGAGCTGGCCCAGGCTCAGGTGACCCCGCTGCGCTTGGCGCCAGTCTGGGCCATGGGTGCGGAAGACGTCGGCGACCTCCAGGGCGGGGGGCGCCACGGAGGGCAACCTACGCGGGCTGCAGCATCTCCAGCGGACTGACCACCTCGCGCAGCACCTCGGTGGCGACATGGGTGTAGACCGAGGTGGTCTCCAGCTTCTTGTGCCCGAGCATCACCTGGATCACGCGGATGTCCACCTTCTGCTCCAGCAAGTGCGTGGCGAAGCTGTGGCGCAGCGTGTGCATTGAGACATGTTTGTCGATCCTGGCCGCCTCGGCGGCATCGTGAACGGCGCGGTTGAGCTGGCGTGCGGTCAGCGGGTCCACCGGGTTCATGCCCGGGAACAGCCAGCCGCCAGGCAGCATCTTGCCTTGGGCATGGGCTACTCGCCACCAGGCGCGCAGCCGCTCCAGCAACAAGGGCGACAGCATGGCGTAGCGGTCCTTGCGGCCCTTGCCCTGCTCGACGCGCAGCGTCATGCGCTGGCTGTCGATGTCGCCGACCTTCAGCGTCACGATCTCGCTGACCCGAAGCCCGGTGCCGTAGGCGATGGACAGGGCCGTCTGGTACTTCAGGTTGGAGGCCGCAGCGATCAGGCGCGCCGCCTCGTCGCGACTGAGCACCACGGGTAGCTTCTGGGGCACGTGCACGTAGCTCATTCGGGCCATCAGCTCGCCCCGTTCGAGCGTGACATCGAAGAAGAACTTCAACCCGGTGATGGTGGCGTTCAGCGTGATCGGCGAGACGCCCCGATCGATCATGTGCAACTGGAACCGTCGCAAATCCTCCGCAGTGGCTGTGTCGGGCGAGCGTCTCAGAAAGCCGGCGAGGTATCGCACCGCGCGAACATAGGCGGCCTGGGTCTTGGGTTCGAGTTTGCGCATGCGCATGTCGTCGAGCATGCGTTGGCGCAGCGGCGAGATGGCTTGGGTCAAAGGGATCATGATCGTGCTCCTGTCGAAGAACGAGGCCGATTGCCTCACTCGCCAACATAGACAGGGACGCGATGTTTACCCCGCGTCAGGGCCTTTGCGGCGGACTACCGCGCGAGCGGTTTAGTCC
>NZ_FOKZ01000055.1 GCF_900112285.1 Polaromonas sp. OV174
TTAAGACTGTCAAAGTTATAGGGTCAAGCCGCACGAGCAATTAGTATCAGTTAGCTTAACGCATTACTGCGCTTCCACACCTGACCTATCAACGTCCTGGTCTTGAACGACTCTTTAGGGGGCTCAAGGCCCCGGCAGATCTAATCTTGAAACGAGTTTCCCGCTTAGATGCTTTCAGCGGTTATCTCTTCCGAACTTAGCTACCCGGCAATGCCACTGGCGTGACAACCGGTACACCAGAGGTTCGTCCACTCCGGTCCTCTCGTACTAGGAGCAGGCTTCCTCAAATCTGCAGCGCCCACGGAAGATAGGGACCAAACTGTCTCACGACGTTTTAAACCCAGCTCACGTACCTCTTTAAATGGCGAACAGCCATACCCTTGGGACCGGCTACAGCCCCAGGATGAGATGAGCCGACATCGAGGTGCCAAACACCGCCGTCGATATGAACTCTTGGGCGGTATCAGCCTGTTATCCCCAGAGTACCTTTTATCCGTTGAGCGATGGCCCTTCCATACAGAACCACCGGATCACTATGTCCTGCTTTCGCATCTGCTCGACTTGTCAGTCTCGCAGTTAAGCACGCTTATGCCATTGCACTATCGTCACGATGTCCGACCGTAACTAGCGTACCTTCGAACTCCTCCGTTACACTTTGGGAGGAGACCGCCCCAGTCAAACTGCCTACCATGCACTGTCCCCGATCCAGATAATGGACCTAGGTTAGAACCTCAAACACACCAGGGTGGTATTTCAACGTTGGCTCCACCGAAACTAGCGTCCCGGCTTCAAAGCCTCCCACCTATCCTACACAGATCTGTTCAAAGTCCAATACAAAGCTACAGTAAAGGTTCATGGGGTCTTTCCGTCTTTCCGCGGGGAGATTGCATCATCACAAACATTTCAACTTCGCTGAGTCTCAGGAGGAGACAGTGTGGCCATCGTTACGCCATTCGTGCAGGTCGGAACTTACCCGACAAGGAATTTCGCTACCTTAGGACCGTTATAGTTACGGCCGCCGTTTACTGGGACTTCAATCAAGAGCTTGCACCCCATCATTTAATCTTCCAGCACCGGGCAGGCGTCACACCCTATACGTCGACTTTCGTCTTAGCAGAGTGCTGTGTTTTTAATAAACAGTCGCAGCCACCGATTTTTTGCAACCTTTCTCAGCTCCATCCGCGAGGGACTTCACCTACTAAAGGCACACCTTCTTCCGAAGTTACGGTGTCAATTTGCCGAGTTCCTTCTCCTGAGTTCTCTCAAGCGCCTTAGAATACTCATCTCGCGCACCAGTGTCGGTTTGCGGTACGGTCGTGTGTAGCTGAAGCTTAGTGGCTTTTCCTGGAAGCAGGGTATCACTCACTTCGTCTGCAAGCAGACTCGTTATCACCCCTCATCTAAGCCCGGCGGATTTACCTACCAGGCACGACTACAGGCTTGAACCAACATATCCAACAGTTGGCTGAGCTAACCTTCTCCGTCCCCACATCGCACTACACATCGGTACAGGAATATTGACCTGTTTCCCATCAGCTACGCATCTCTGCCTCGCCTTAGGGGCCGACTCACTCTACGCCGATGAACGTTGCGTAGAAAACCTTGCGCTTACGGCGAGGGGGCTTTTCACCCCCTTTAACGCTACTCATGTCAGCATTCGCACTTCTGATACCTCCAGCAGGGTTTACACCGCCACCTTCACAGGCTTACAGAACGCTCTCCTACCACGTGCAATAAATTGCACATCCGCAGCTTCGGTAACTGGCTTAGCCCCGTTACATCTTCCGCGCAGGACGACTCGATCAGTGAGCTATTACGCTTTCTTTAAATGATGGCTGCTTCTAAGCCAACATCCTGACTGTTATAGCCTTCCCACTTCGTTTCCCACTTAGCCAATTTTAGGGACCTTAGCTGGCGGTCTGGGTTGTTTCCCTCTTGAGTCCGGACGTTAGCACCCGGTGCTCTGTCTCCCAAGCTGTACTCGTCGGTATTCGGAGTTTGCCTTGGTTTGGTAAGTCGCCATGACCCCCTAGCCAAAACAGTGCTCTACCCCCGACGGTAATACTTGAGGCACTACCTAAATAGTTTTCGGAGAGAACCAGCTATTTCCAAGTTTGTTTAGCCTTTCACCCCTATCCACAGCTCATCCCCTAGTTTTGCAACACTAGTGGGTTCGGACCTCCAGTGCATGTTACTGCACCTTCATCCTGGCCATGGATAGCTCACTTGGTTTCGGGTCTACACCCAGCGACTGATCGCCCTATTCGGACTCGATTTCTCTACGGCTTCCCTATTCGGTTAACCTTGCCACTGAATGTAAGTCGCTGACCCATTATACAAAAGGTACGCAGTCACCCCTTTCGAGGCTCCTACTTTTTGTAAGCACACGGTTTCAGGATCTATTTCACTCCCCTCCCGGGGTTCTTTTCGCCTTTCCCTCACGGTACTAGTTCACTATCGGTCAATGATGAGTATTTAGCCTTGGAGGATGGTCCCCCCATATTCAGACAGGATTTCTCGTGTCCCGCCCTACTTTTCGTTAGCTTAGTATCACAAGTCTCTTTTTGCATACGGGGCTATCACCCGCTATGGCCAACCTTTCCAGGCTGTTCTGCTAAGAGTCTTGCTATCACTAACAGGCTTTTCCGATTTCGCTCGCCACTACTTTCGGAATCTCGGTTGATGTCTTTTCCTCGAGCTACTGAGATGTTTCAGTTCACCCGGTTCGCCTCGCATACCTATGTATTCAGTATGCGATACCTATTGCTAGGTGGGTTTCCCCATTCAGAAATCTCCGGATCAAAGCTAATTTGCCAGCTCCCCGAAGCTTATCGCAGGCTATCACGTCTTTCGTCGCCTATCATTGCCAAGGCATCCACCATGTGCTCTTATTCACTTGACCCTATAACTTTGATTTCTCATCGTTATTTTCAAGGAATGATGTTTGGTCTTTCACCAAACGCGTTATGCCGTATCTTCCAATTATCGATTTGACTCGAAATTAAAAGTTTCTTTTGACGCAATCAAAAAATCTCTAAATTGTTGCTAGCGGCACGGTCTGCACTAAACCTTTACGAATGTGCAGTTTCCGCTAGCAACGCTGATTTAACTCTATGAATTTTTAAAGAACAGCCAATAATTGAAATGAATCAATTAACACAAAGCATCCTCTAAGAAGATGCTTTGCATTAATGACATATGCGTCAAGTACGCAATAGATAAGTGGTGGAGGATGACGGGATCGAACCGACGACCCCCTGCTTGCAAAGCAGGTGCTCTCCCAGCTGAGCTAATCCCCCAGGATTTAAAACCGCTTCAAACCTGATTTGGTGGGTCTGGTTGGACTCGAACCAACGACCCCCGCCTTATCAAGACGGTGCTCTAACCAGCTGAGCTACAGACCCTCTGAGCTCAATAAAGAACTTGAAGGCAGCACCAATTAGATTGATGACCAATGCTGTTGTTTAACACAACAGCCGATAAGAATGGGCGTAAGAACTTGATTGCATATTTCCAGAAAGGAGGTGATCCAGCCGCACCTTCCGATACGGCTACCTTGTTACGACTTCACCCCAGTCACGAACCCTGCCGTGGTAATCGCCCTCCTTGCGGTTAGGCTAACTACTTCTGGCAGAACCCGCTCCCATGGTGTGACGGGCGGTGTGTACAAGACCCGGGAACGTATTCACCGTGACATTCTGATCCACGATTACTAGCGATTCCGACTTCACGCAGTCGAGTTGCAGACTGCGATCCGGACTACGAATGGCTTTATGGGATTGGCTCCCCCTCGCGGGTTGGCGACCCTTTGTACCATCCATTGTATGACGTGTGTAGCCCTACCTATAAGGGCCATGAGGACTTGACGTCATCCCCACCTTCCTCCGGTTTGTCACCGGCAGTCTCATTAGAGTGCCCAACTAAATGTAGCAACTAATGACAAGGGTTGCGCTCGTTGCGGGACTTAACCCAACATCTCACGACACGAGCTGACGACAGCCATGCAGCACCTGTGTTACGGTTCTCTTTCGAGCACCAAGCCATCTCTGGCGAGTTCCGTACATGTCAAAGGTAGGTAAGGTTTTTCGCGTTGCATCGAATTAAACCACATCATCCACCGCTTGTGCGGGTCCCCGTCAATTCCTTTGAGTTTCAACCTTGCGGCCGTACTCCCCAGGCGGTCAACTTCACGCGTTAGCTTCGTTACTGAGTACTAATGCACCCAACAACCAGTTGACATCGTTTAGGGCGTGGACTACCAGGGTATCTAATCCTGTTTGCTCCCCACGCTTTCGTGCATGAGCGTCAGTACAGGTCCAGGGGATTGCCTTCGCCATCGGTGTTCCTCCGCATATCTACGCATTTCACTGCTACACGCGGAATTCCATCCCCCTCTACCGTACTCTAGCTATGCAGTCACAGATGCAATTCCCAGGTTGAGCCCGGGGATTTCACAACTGTCTTACATAACCGCCTGCGCACGCTTTACGCCCAGTAATTCCGATTAACGCTCGCACCCTACGTATTACCGCGGCTGCTGGCACGTAGTTAGCCGGTGCTTATTCTTACGGTACCGTCATGGGCCCGCCGTATTAGGGCAGACCTTTTCGTTCCGTACAAAAGCAGTTTACAACCCGAAGGCCTTCTTCCTGCACGCGGCATTGCTGGATCAGGCTTTCGCCCATTGTCCAAAATTCCCCACTGCTGCCTCCCGTAGGAGTCTGGGCCGTGTCTCAGTCCCAGTGTGGCTGGTCGTTCTCTCAAACCAGCTACAGATCGTCGGCTTGGTGAGCTTTTACCTCACCAACAACCTAATCTGATATCAGCCGCTCCAATCGCGCGAGGCCTTACGGTCCCCCGCTTTCATCCTTAGATCGTATGCGGTATTAGCGTAAATTTCTCTACGTTATCCCCCACGACTGGGCACGTTCCGATATATTACTCACCCGTTCGCCACTCGCCACCAGGATTGCTCCCGTGCTGCCGTTCGACTTGCATGTGTAAGGCATGCCGCCAGCGTTCAATCTGAGCCAGGATCAAACTCTATAGTTTAATCACTGCAATAATTTTCAACTCCCCGCATCGCTGCGAGAAGAAAACTCATAAAAACGGAATTGATGAGAAATCTTGACGATTTCACATTTTCTATCTCTATGAGCGTTTAAGGTCAGAAGACCTGG
>NZ_FOKZ01000053.1 GCF_900112285.1 Polaromonas sp. OV174
AGAAAGCGGCGATGCCGGTGATGGCGCGGCCCAGGATGAGGGCGTGCACGTCATGGGTGCCCTCATAGGTGTTGACCACCTCCAGGTTGACCAGATGGCGGGCCACGCCGAACTCATCACTGATGCCGTTGCCGCCCATCATGTCGCGCGCCACGCGGGCAATGTCCAGCGCCTTGCCGCAGCTGTTGCGCTTGAGGATGGAGGTGACTTCGACCGAGGCCGTGCCCGCATCCTTCATGCGGCCCAGCTGCAGGCAGCCCTGCAGGCCCAGGCTGATGTCGGTCAGCATGTCGGCCAGCTTTTTCTGGATCAACTGGTTGGCGGCCAGGGGGCGGCCGAACTGGTGGCGGTCCAGTACGTACTGACGGGCGCGCTGGAAGCAATCTTCGGCCGCCCCCAGGGCGCCCCAGGCGATACCATAGCGCGCGCTGTTCAGGCAGGTGAACGGGCCCTTGAGACCGCGCACGTCGGGGAAGGCGTTTTCTTCCGGCACGAACACCTCGTCCATCACGATTTCGCCGGTGATAGAGGCACGCAGGCCCACCTTGCCGTGGATGGCGGGCGCGCTCAAGCCCTTCCAGCCCTTTTCCAGGATGAAGCCGCGAATCGCGCCTTCGTCGTCCTTGGCCCAGACGACAAAGACGTCGGCGATCGGGCTGTTGGTGATCCACATCTTGGCGCCGCTCAGCGAGTAGCCACCGGCCACTTTCTTGGCCCGGGTGATCATGCTGCCCGGGTCAGAGCCGTGATTGGGCTCGGTCAGGCCGAAGCAGCCCACCCATTCGCCGCTGGCGAGTTTGGGCAGGTATTTCTGCTTCTGCGCTTCGGATGCAAACTCATTGATGGGCACCATCACCAGGGAAGACTGCACGCTCATCATGGAGCGGTAGCCGCTATCGACCCGCTCGACCTCGCGGGCCACCAGGCCGTAGCAAACGTAGTTCAGGCCAGAGCCGCCATACTGCTCGGGGATGGTGGCGCCCAGCAGACCGAGCTCGCCCATCTCATTGAAGATGGCGCGATCGGTTTTTTCATGGCGAAAGGCGTCCTGCACACGCGGCAGCAGGCGCTCCTGGCAGTAGGCGTGAGCTGCGTCGCGCACCTGGCGCTCTTCATCGCTGAGTTGCTGGTCCAGCAGGAAGGGGTCGGACCAGGAAAAATGGGGGTTCTTGCTCATGGCTTGCCTCTTTACGAAAAATTGTGATGTCTTCATCATACTTTTGAGGTCTCAAGCCAATCAACCGATTGTTTCTCAGTCTCTTATGAGGTTTTGTATTAATTGAGCTGAGGCTGGAGCATGCAGAGCAGTCAGTATGACTGCCACGAACTCCACTCTCTACGGCGGCAAATTAGCCATCCGGCGCGAGGCCATGAATGCGGTGCCGAGAAACGGGGGAGGGGGTAAGGGCACTCCAATGTAAGGCGCGTCTCCCCGTGGGCCTGTTAGGCCGTCTTTCGTGAACAGGCTCTCATACTCTGCACTTGAAGCTTTTGTTTTGTGATCGACCGTAACAACTGTTTCGGCATAGCCTCACTGCTTCGCTTTAATTATTCGGGAAGCGTCCCATTAGCCTTTGAGCGGTGTTTTCCGGCGGCGAGCAGCGACAAGTGTGGACCTGCTCTTCTTGGCGCTATAACCGAATTGCGCCTGGTACCAGCGCGAGAAGCTGCTAGGCGCGGAAAAACCGAGCAGTGCTGCCACTTCAGTCAAGGGGCGATCGCTCTCAAGGACATAACGTGCGACGAGTTCCTTGCGGATGTCATTCACCATTGAGGAGAAGCTTTGGTCTTGTTCCGCCAGTCGGCGCTGGACCGTTCGGCACACAATGCCCAAGTGCTCGGTCACTTGTTCTATGCTGCAACGCCCGCTGGGTAGCAGTAGCAAGATGGTGCGTCGCACATCATCAAGCATTGACGCCCCCTGCGACTTGGCCGAGGCGTCTATCAACTGCTGTGCGTAGCGCACCATCGCCGGATCAGCTGAGGGGTTGCGTGTATCGAGATCGGTTTTCGCGCAGACGATGCAGTTGAAGTCGTAGTCGAACTCGATACAACGGCCAAACAACCTCAGATGAGTGCTAAGGTCATTCGGCGCAGAATGCTCGAAGCACACGCGCCGCGGTTGCCAGCCGGCACCCAGGAGTTGGCGTATTAAACGCACCGTTACCCCGAGTGCCAGTTCAACTCTTTGGCGTGTGGGTTGATGCGCGCTGCCGGCCATGACAACCTCGCGAATAATGACCATGCCGCCGCCTTCTTCGACCGCCAGCGACAGTGCGCCATTGAGCAGTACCTGATAGCGCATCAACATGTAAAGAGAGTCGCGCAGTGTTGCCTGGTCGCGAATCAGTAGACCTACCGCACCAAGATTGGATAGCAGGCGTTTTTCGGCCATGCAGAGTCCGAAACTTTCGTTGCCCGACATAGTCGCAGAAGCCTGGAGCAGACGTCCGACACGCTCCACCGGGATCATCAGATCCGGCTCATTTAGTACGCCAGGGCTTAATCCTGCGTCGTAAAGCATCCGGGCTGGATTGAGTCCAGAAGCAAGAGCCACCTCGCTGTAATTAGTCAGGCTGGCAGCACGGACAAGGGTTGACATCAGCGTATAGGGTTGGCGCAAAATGAAAAATGCGTGTCACGTATTGTCAAGCGTAGGCAGCCTGCTAGCGCCACACTTCACCTATCACGCCATTCTATAGCAGGAGACAAACTGTCATGAATCAAGACTTTCAAGCGGCACCCGCAGTGGTCCGCGCGACTTCGTTGGGCAACTCGATTCAGGTCGAACCGCTCACTTGCACGATAGGGGCCGAGCTCGGCAACGTTAATCTGGGGGCTGCTGCCGAGGATGACTCGCTGATCGCAGAGATCCGGGCATTGCTTCTAAAGCACCGCGTGATCTTCTTCCGCGATCAGGACATCACGCGCGCTCAGCATGTGGCCTTTGCGCGCCGCTTCGGCGAGCTGGAGGACCACCCGGTGGTGGGCAGTCATCCTGATCATCCGGGCTTGATTCAGATCTACAAAACCCCGGAAAGCCCTCCCGAGCGCAACGAGAATTCCTGGCACACCGATGCCACCTGGCGCGAAATACCTCCGCTAGGCTGCGTGCTGCGCTGTGTCGAATGTCCCCCCGTGGGCGGCGACACGATGTGGGTCAACATGGTGGAGGCCTACAAGCAGCTGCCCGAGGATATCAAGACGAAGATCGCCCCATTGCGCGCGCGCCACAGCATAGAGCCGAGCTTTGGCGCCGTGATGCCGATCGAAAAGCGCCTTGCGCTGAGGGCCCAGTTCCCGGAAGTCGAGCACCCGGTGGTGCGTATCCATCCCGAGACCGGGGAGAAGATTTTATTCGTCAACGGCAGCTTCACGACGCACTTCACCAACTACAACACGCCGGCCAATGTGCGCTTCGGTCAGGACAAGTCGCCGGCCGCCAGCCTTCTGCTCAATTACCTGACCAGCCAGGCCAACATCCCTGAATTCCAGCTGCGGTTTCGTTGGAAGAAGAACACCGTTGCGTTCTGGGACAACCGTTCGACCCAGCACTACGCAGTGATGGATTACCCGCCGTGCCACCGCAAGATGGACCGTACGGCCATCATCGGTGACTTGCCCTACTGATAAGTGGTCAACATGGCATCACCGACCCCAACCTTTCTGATCGTCCCCGGTCTGCGCGACAATGTGAGTGAGCATTGGCAAACCCTGCTGACGGCGCGCTTGCCCCAAGTGCGTACGGTCCCGCCCATGGGCCGAGAGGACCTGAATTGCGCCGATCGCCTGAAGGCCATCGAGCGCGAGATCGCCGCCATTGAAGGCCCAGTTGTGATCGTTGCGCATAGCGGAGGCTGCGTCATGGTGGCGCATTGGGCCAAGATCACGCGCCATGCGAATGCCGTGCGTGGCGCCCTGTTGGCGACCCCTCCCGATTTCGACAGCCCCATGCCGGCCGGCTACCCGAGCCTGGAGGCCTTGCAGGCTGGCGGCTGGCTGCCTGTGCCGCGTGAGCGCCTGCCGTTTCGCAGCCTGGTGGCGATGAGCCGCAACGATCCGCTTGGAGAGTTTGAGCGTGTGCGCGAGTTGGCCAAGGCCTGGGGTAGCGAGACGGTAGATCTCGGCGAGGTCGGCCACCTCAACCCCGCATCCGGTTTTGGCGAGTGGCCGCAGGCCGAAGAGTTCATTCGCGAACTCTCCTGAGCAGATGTTGGCCGGATGTCGCCGGGGAAGCCAGGCTGGCTAGATTTGATGATGGTCGTACTCGTTGGGTGTCGCAAGACAGGCTCAATGTGATGCATTTGAATGCATACCTGAAGGGGTACGGAGACTTTCGGTAATTTTGTGCCGTTCGATATGTGGTTTTCGCTGAGTGTTGACCCCGCGTAATACAAGGTGAACGGCGGCCCGATTGCGATTGGTCACTTTTTTGCACTTATTCGGCTTGACCGGTTCTCGACTGGTACGCTGCGTGTCGATGTGTTTCGGAGGTTGCATGGAGCTTGCGGCCTGTTGGATGAGTTCTCTTGATAGCAACGGCATCTGCGGACCCAAGAGGCTGCCTGATGAGTCGCTTGTCGTCAGGCGTATGTGGGGTGGCTTCTAGCAAGGAGCCGGGATGTGTTTTGAAAACCAACTTGGATAAATAAGATGAAAAAATTGCTGGTGGGATTGAGCGCGGTTCTTGGTTCGGGCTTGTCGCTCGCGCAGTCATCGGTCACGGTGTTTGGCGTGCTGGATTCGGCTCTCGAAATCACGAAGGCCGATGGAGCCCCGTCGCTCACGCGGATCATTTCGGGTGCCAACGTGCCAAGCAGGATTGGCTTCAGAGGCAATGAAGACCTGGGCGGCGGACTCTCTGCTGCCTTCTGGTTGGAGGCTGGTTTCTTCGTCGACTCCGGCGCTGGTCAACTGACCAACTCCACCAATACGCCAGCCGGCTCGACCGGGGCGGGCGGCTTGACGTTCAACCGCCGCTCCACGGTCAGCTTGCTTGGCCCCTTCGGTGAGGTGCGTCTGGGTCGCGACGTCGTGCCCAGCTCCTTGAATTACGTGGCCTTCGATCCGTTCGGTGGCAATGGCATCGGAAACTCCAGTGCGCTGATGTTGAGCAACGGTGTGTTCTCCACCGTAACCGCCTTGCGTGCCTCCAATACCGTCAGCTACTTTTTGCCGTCCAATCTGGGGGGATGGTACGGTCAGGCCATGGTTGCCCTTGGCGAAAACGCTGCCAATGTGGCCCCGGGAGCGACGGGTAAACATGATGGCGACTACTACGGTGGGCGCGTCGGCTATCGCAATGCCAAGCTGGATGTGGCGCTGGCCGCCGGGCGCACGCGCTACGAGCTGCCGGCCACGTCCACGGCGGTTGCAGGCAACTCCGATCGCGTCAATCTCGGTGCCTCATACGACTTTGGCGTGATGCGCCTGCTCGGCTTGCTCAGCACCGAGCGGCGTGCCCGTGGAACGGGTGGTGAGGGCAGCAACGTGAGCTTCAGTGTGGGCACCATCATTCCCCGTGGCGTTAGCGATTTCAAGCTGCAATACGCGCAGGTCAAGCAAAATGTGATCGCCGGCAGCAACGATGCACGACAGTATTCCGCCGGTTGGGTCTACAACCTGAGCAAACGCACCGCGTTTTACACCACGCTCAGCTTGCTGGATAACCGTGGCAATTCCAAGCTTTACGTCCTGAACACGACCGGCGGCTTTACCACCCCGGCCACGACGACGCCGGGCGGCAATATCACCGGCGTTGATTTCGGCATACGGCACAGTTTCTAAACTCGTCCGGAGTAATTTGCCGAGGTCGTTACGCACGACATCAAAAATGGGGCGCAATCATGCGCCCCATTTTTTTGGTGCGCCCAGCATGGGCGCACACCTGCGGGTGCAAGTCCCGCCAGGAGCTGGTCACAGTGAATGAAGTGAAGCGCAACTGCGTGAGGGCGACCGAACGTGGGAAGGAAGCGTGGAGCGTAAATCGTGAGCCGATGAACAAGAACCGCATAGAAGGCGTTGCCAAGCAGGGCGAGCGGGCCAAAAACCGCAAAGCTCTTGTGACCAAGGCGAGGTGGCGTAGATGCGGCGGTTGTGCGATGAAGGTGTGCGTTCTTACCTGGGGAGATCTCGCCTCGTGGGTGAAAGCCCGACGGCTTTGCCGGAGCGAGAAGTCA
>NZ_FOKZ01000050.1 GCF_900112285.1 Polaromonas sp. OV174
GAAAAATGGTTGCGCCACCGCCTGAGGGCGATCCAGCTGTGGCATTGGAAGCGGCCGAGGACGATTTACCGGGGGCTTAAGGCGATGGGTGCCAGCGAAGACGTTGCCAAGCAGGTGGCGGGAAACTGCCACCGTTGGTGGCGCAACAGCAATGGGGTCATCAAGATCGTGCTGACGATTGCGTACTTCAATGGGCTGGGGGTGCCAAGACTGTCCTGACCTCAAGCGCTCGAACCGCCCGGTGCGGACCCGCATGCCGGGTGGTGTGGCAGGGGTGCCTCCAAGAATGGAGGCCCCCTATGCCGATCTTTGAATTGCTACTTTTTTGGTAGCTTCTGGCGCAAGTGGATATTGGGCTGGTGGCTGATTTTGCTTAGTACCGCTGGCCGGGAGTGGCCCGGCGGCCAGTAACTTTCTTTTGCTTCGCTGAAGCAAAAGAAAGTGAGTAGCCGCCGGGCTACCCCGGCCAGCAGGTTCAAAAAAACCAAACCGCTATCAAATAAGTAGCTTCTTACGTAGGCCCTGATTGGCCTAAAGCCATTTTTCATAGTGAATTGAGATCACCCAAGGCTTCCAAGCCAAGCCAAGCCAAGCCAAGCCAAGCCAAGCCAAGGCCAGCGCCTAGCGCAGTGAAGACAGGCCGGACGCCATGTACTGCAGCATCTTGTTGGCGCCAAACGAGAGCTTGCGGCCGGTCCGCGTGATCAGATGGGCCTCCGCGTTTTCCAGGATGCTTTGCCGCACCGGCAGGGCGAACAGCTCGCCGGCCGCCAGCTCGCTGCTGACCACGAACTCGGGCAGAAAGGTCACGCCCAGCTGCAGCTTCACGAACTGCCGCAGGATGTAAAAGGAGTTGGTCGTCAGGCTGGGGCTGAGCCGGATTTTCTCGGCCTCTTCCGCCAGCTGCAGCACCTGGCGCATGCCGTAGGTGACATGGTTGAGCGCCAGCGGATAGGGCAGGAAGTCGGCCATCCTGAACGGCCCGGCCTGGCCCCGCAGGGGGAAGTCGGGCCCGACAATGGCCTTGAGGGGCTGCTTGCTGATGGTGCGAGAGACCAGCTTCAGGTCGGGCGGCGGGCTGAACACCAGGCCGATGTCAGCCTCGTCCTCGACCACCTGGCGCATCACCTCATTGGTGCCGCCCACGTCCAGGGCGACCGACATGGCCGGGTAGTCGCGGGCAAAGCGGCTCAGCGGCCCGGCCATCAGGTCGGAGACAAAGCCCTCGCCCAGCGCAATGCGCACTGTGCCGCGGCGCAGCCCGCGTATCTCTTCGAGCTGCGACAACAGGTCTTCCTGGTGCGCGCGCTGCTCGCGGAAATACGCCAGCAGCAGCTTGCCGGCCTCGGTCGGCGTGACGCCGCGGGTATGGCGCTCGATCAGCGGTATCGCCAGCTCCTGCTCCAGCAGGCCGATTTGCCTTGTCACGGCGGACGGCGCAACATTGAGCGCGTCGGCGGCCGCCCGCATGGTGCCGCGCTGCACCGACTCGAACAGGAAGACGATGCGTGCGTCGCGGATGTTGTCGTGCATGGCGGGGTTCCAGTGTTCTGAAAATCAGAACGAATTTTGCGGATGGGTGATATTGATCATAGGACGGAATCCACGGATGATGCGGGGCGCAAAAGCCCGCCGCTCGCTATTCAGGGCACCACATAACAAGCTAATTGGAGACTCCATGGAACAACGCATCGCCCTCACGACGAGCGGCAACGAGGGCTTTCGCTTCGCGAAGCTGTATTTTTTTGCCGCCGTCATTCTGCTGATCGCCGAGCTGATTGGCTCCGTCGCCTTCAGCGTGGGGCCGGGCAAGGTGGTGCTGCTGCCCATGATCTGGGCGCTGCTGCTGGGGGCGGCCTGGGGCCTGGCGAAAGACCGCCTGCCCGCCTCGCTGCGGGTTGACACCGGCATGCAGTTCAGCGCGGCGGCTATTTTGCAGCCCGCGCTGCTGCTGTTCGTGGCCAAGCTGGGGCTGCTGGTCGGCTCCTCGCTGCCCAAGCTGGCGGAATCGGGCTGGGCGCTGATATTCCAGGAGTTTGGCCATTTTGTCGGCACCATCGTGATTGGCCTGCCGCTGGCGCTGCTGCTGGGCATCAAGCGCGAGGCGATAGGCGCGACCTTCTCCGTCGGCCGCGAGCCCAGCCTGGCCATCATTGGCGAAAAATACGGCATGGACTCGCCCGAAGGCCGCGGCGTGCTGGCCGAATACCTGACCGGCACCGTGTTTGGCGCCGTCTTCATTGCGATTTTGGCGGGCTTTATCACCAGCCTGGGCATTTTTGACCCGATCGCCCTGGCCATGGGCTCTGGCGTCGGTTCGGGCAGCATGATGGCGGCCGCCGCCGGCGCCATTGCGGCTCAGCAAAGCCCTGAAGTGGCCAAGGAGGTGATGACCTTCGCCGCCGCCAGCAATCTGATCACCACCACCATAGGCACTTACTTCACGCTCTTCATCTCGCTGCCGCTGGCGGTCTGGGCCTACCGCGTGCTGGAGCCGGTGCTGGGCCGCACGCGCGCCAACGCGCCGCAGGAAGAAGCCAAGGTGGAGCAAGCCGCGCAGGCCGATGAGCGCCTGGGTGCGGTCGGCACGGCCTTTGCCTGGATTGTGTCGGGCGCGATGGCGCTGACGGCCGACTGGCTGGCCCGTGGCAGCCAGCCGCTGGAATCGCTGCCCGGCCTGGCCATCGTGATTGGTGCTGTGGTTGTCGGCGTGCTGCTGAACCGCGCCACCGGCCGCAAGATTCCGGCCGTCTGCTGGGTCTCGCTGGTCGCCATGGCGCTGACCTCGCCAATCTGCCCCTGGGCCGCGCAAGTCGTCACGCTGACCGGAAAAATCAACTTCCTGGCGCTGATCACGCCGATGCTGACCTTCGCCGGCCTGTCGATTGCCAAAGACATCCCGGCCTTTCGCCGCCTGGGCTGGCGCATCGTGGTGGTGTCGTTTGCCGCCAACGCCGGCACCTTTCTGGGTGCGACGCTGATTGCGCAGTTTTTCCGGCACTGAGTTTCCGCATCCCATCTCTTTCCTCTGCAAAGGTTTGCCATGTCCATTAATGAAGCCCTGATCGCCGACATGACTAAGTGGCGGCACACCCTGCATGCCTGCCCGGAAATGGCCTTCGAGGAAATTTCCACCGCCCAGCTGGTTGCCTCGGTGCTGCGCGCCAATGGCATCGCCGTGCAGGAAGGCGTTGGCCGGACCGGCGTGGTCGGTAGCCTGAGCCGGGGCACCGGCCCCAGCATTGGTTTGCGCGCCGACATGGACGCGCTGCCGCTGGTCGAAAAAAACCAGTTCGCCCACAAATCGCAGCATGAGGGCAAGATGCACGCCTGCGGCCACGACGGCCACACGGCGATGCTGCTGGGCGCGGCGGTGGCGCTGAGCCAGCACAGCGACTGGCAGGGCACGGTGCACTTCATTTTTCAACCGGCCGAGGAAGCGGCCGGCGGCGGCCGCGTCATGGTGGAAGACGGCCTGTTCGAGCGTTTTCCCTGCGACGCGGTGTTTGGCATGCACAACTGGCCAGGCCTGCCGCTGGGGCGCTTTGCCATCAACCACGGCCCCATGATGGCCTCGTTCGACACCTTCGAAATCCAGATCCAGGGTTCGGGTGGCCATGCCGCCATGCCCGAGAAAAGCATTGACTCGCTGGTCTGCGCCAGCCATCTGGTGGTGGCCCTGCAGACCATCGTCAGCCGCCGCCTGGCGCCGCAGGAAACCGCGGTGGTCAGCGTGACGCAGATCCACGGCGGCGAAGCCTGGAATGTGCTGCCCGACAGCACGGTCATACGCGGCACGGTGCGCTGCTTTTCGATAGAAACCCAGCGCCGCATCCATGCGCTGCTGACCGAGCTCAGCGAGGGCACGGCCAAGACGCACGGCGCCACGGCCAGCGTCAGCTACCACTACGCCTACCCGGCCACCATCAACACGGTGGCCGAAACCGACATGGCCATAGCGGCCGCCACGGCTACCGTGGGCCCCGACCAAGTGCAGCGCGACTGCACGCCGTCCATGGCCTCGGAAGACTTCGCCTTCATGCTCAACAACAAACCGGGCGCCTACATCTGGCTGGGCGTGGACCAGGACAGCTCCACCCCGCTACACAACCCGCATTACGACTTCAACGACGAGGCCTTGGCCCTGGGCGCGGCCTACTGGGTGGCGCTGGTGAACAGCCGGATGGGGCCGGATGCGCGCTGATTTGCTATTGATTCAGTAGCTGTTTGCGCCCATATTCATTGGGCTAGATACCGATTTTGCTTTAATTTGCCACGGTAAAGCGGCGCTGCAGATGGCGCGGTTGCTCGATCTCGTCGACGATGGCCACGGCCAGGTCGGCCACCGAGATGCCGGCCGGCTGGTCGCCCTGGCCCGGCAGCAAGTCGTCGCCGCCTAGACGGTACTGGCCGCTGCGTTCGCCCGGTGCCAGGCCGATCGGTGGCGAGACAAAACTCCAGTCCAGCGTGCTTTCGCCCTTGAGTTGATTCAGCGCCTCGCGTGCCGCCAGCGCGCCCTGTTTATAGGCGGCCGGAAACTCTGGCGTGTCGACCAACTGCAGACCGGGCGCCACATACAGGCTGCCCGCGCCGCCGACCACCAGCAGGCGTTTGACCCCTGCGGCTTTGGTGCCGGCGGTGATGGCCTGGCTGCCCTGCAAAAACAGGTCGTGAATTTTCGGCTCACTCCAGCCCGGGTTGTAGGCGCTGATCACCGCGTCGTGGCCGGCCACGGCTTGGGCCACCTGGGCAGTGTCTAGCACGTCCGCCTGCACCACCGTCAGGCCGGTTTGCGGTGCCAGTTTGGCGGGGGTACGGGCCAGCACGGTGACCTGGTGGCCACGGCTGAGTAATTCGGGAAGGATGGCCGAGCCAACAAAACCGGTGGCGCCTATCAGTGCGATCTTCATGGCAATCTCCTGGGGGTGAAAGAAGCCTCTAGTTTGATGACTTCACAAGCCCTTGAGTAGTCGGTGTATTTCGCTAATACTGTGAAGTACAGCTAACTAATCATCCTTGCATTTATGGACCAACTCAGACGCATGGCGATTTTTGCCGAGGTCGTGGCGGCCGGCTCATTGAGCGGGGCGGCGCGCCAGTTGAGCATGACGCCCTCGGCCGTCAGCCAGCATTTGCGCCAGCTGGAGCAGACCCTAGGGCTGGCACTGCTACACCGCTCGACGCGGCGGCTCAGCCTGACCGAGGCCGGCGAGCGCTACCACGCCGGTTGCGCCGCCATGGTGGCGGCGGCGCGCTCGGCCGAGCAGGCGCTGGCCCGTCTGCGCGACGAGCCCGAGGGCGAGTTGCGGCTGGCCGCACCCATGGGCTTTGGCGGTCTGCTGGCCCATGCGCTGGCGCCGCTGCGGCGCTACCCCAAGCTCCGGCTGCAACTGCTGCTGGACGACACGGTGATTGATTTGATAGACGCACGGGTGGATATCGCGCTACGCGTCGGGGCGCTGGCCGACTCCACCCTGGTGGCGCGCAAGCTGGGCAGCCTGGCGCGGCAGTTGTGCGCCTCGCCGGCCTATCTGGCCGAGCGTGGCTGGCCGGCGCAGCCGCAAGACCTGTTGCAACACGACTGGCTGGGTGGCAAACCCGGCAGTACCGGGGCCGAAATGCTGGAACTGCACAACCCCGCCGGTGAGCGCGAGACGCTGCGGCTGGAGGGGCGGGTGCAGGCCTCGCAGGTGACGGCCTTGCATGCCCTGTGTGTGGCGGGCTGGGGCATCAGCGTGGTGGTGAGCGAGGACGACCGTCGGGCGCTGACCGACGGGCGCCTGTTGCCGGTGCTGCCGGGCTGGAAGCTGGACGATCTGCCTGTCTACGCGGTGACGCCCAGGCGCGGCGAACAGCCGGCCAAGGTGCGCCATGCGCTGGACCTGCTGGCGCTTTTCTTCGGCCGGGCGAACGGGGCGCAGGCGACGCACACGGCCCAGGTAGCCTGAAGACGGCGCCATGACGCCCCGCCCCGTGCAGCAGTAAGATGCATGATCTGCCGCACGCAGTGGCGGCAGCACGGAGGCGCAGATGGATACCCAGCCCAGTGGCAAGACCGCTTTTGTGTTTGCCGGCGGCGGCAGTTTCGGCGCGATTCAGGTCGGCATGCTGCAGGCGCTGCTTGAACACGGTGTACGGCCCGATTTCGTGGTGGGCGCTTCGGTAGGCGCCATCAATTGCGCCTATTTCGCCGGCAACCCGACCCTGACCGGTGTCCAACAACTGGCGCAACTCTGGTGCGAGCTCAAGCGCAGCACCATTTTCCCCATGAGCTTTGGCCGCATTGCCGGCCTGTTCTCGCGCTCGCCCTCGCTGGTCGATTCGAGCGGGCTGCGCCAACTGATCGCGCGGTATCTGCCCTTCGAGCTGCTGGAGCAGGCGGCGCTGCCGCTGCATGTGGTGGCCACCGAGCAATTGCACGGCAACACCGTTTGCCTGTCCTCCGGCCCGGCCGTGGACGCCATTTTGGCCAGCTGTGCCATCCCGGCGATTTTTCCAGCGGTACGGGTAGGCAATGACTATCTGATAGACGGCGCGATTGCCTGCAACACGCCGGTGACGACGGCGGTTGCGCTGGGCGCGAGTCGGCTGATCGTGCTGCCTACCGGCTATGCCTGCGCCCTGAGCGCGCCGCCGGCCAACGCCATCGCCAGTGCGCTGCATGCGCTGAACATGCTGATTGCGCATCAGCTGGTGCAGGACCTGGAATTGCTGGCGGACCGCTTCGAGGTGCTGACGGTGCCGCCGCTGTGCCCGCTGGCGGCATCGGCTTATGACTTCTCGCGTGCCAGTGAGCTGATGGAGCGCGCCGAGAAAGCTACCCGGCATTGGCTGGCCGAGGACGGACTGCAGCGGCCGCGCATACCCGGCGCGCTGCGGCCGCATATTGATTGATTCCATTTCGACTTCAGCGCGATAGGTCGTTACTCCGCCTTGCCGTGCTGCAGCACTGTCTGCGGCGGTGCGCCTACTCTCGCATTGAAGTCGAACTGGAATGAGGAGACGGCGCCATCAAGTCAGCGGCGTTGCAGCATCCCGCCCAGCATCACGCAGGCCAGCGCGGCGACGACCAGCGTAATTCCGCCCCACTGCCAGGGCGTGATGGCTTCACCCAGCACCAGCATGCCGGTGGCCAGCCCGACGATGGGCACGCCCAGGCTGAAGGGCGCGACGCGATTGGCGGGGTGGCGTTTGAGCAGGCTGGTCCACAGGCTGTAACCGACGATGGTGGCCACCCAGCCCAGGTAGGCCACGGCCAGCCAGCTGGAGCCGCGGGCCTGCGTCCATTGCCAGCGTACCGCTTCGGGGTCGAACAGCCAGGACAGCGCGGCGAAGGGCAGTATTGCCACCAGGCTGCTCCAGACCACAAAGGCCGGCGCCGAGTAGTCCGCGGCCACGCGCTGCACGCGCCGCGCCACGATGTTGGACAGGGCCCACATGGCGGCAGCGCCCAGCATCAGCACAAAGCCCAGCAGCGTGGTGGTGTGGCTGTCGGCGGCGCCCGGGCTCGCATAGTTGAGTGCAAAGCACAACAAGCCCAGCGCAGCGAGCAGCAGGCCGGCCTGTAGCGGCCGGCTGGCCCGCTCGTGCAGCAGCGCAAAGCCGAACAGCGCGGTAAAAAAGACCTGGGTCTGCATCAGCACCGAGGCCAGTGCCGCCGTCATGCCCACCTTGAGGGCTATGAACAGGAAGCCGAACTGCCCGACGCCCTGACACAGACCATAGAGCACCACCCATTGCCAGTGAATCTTGGGCGGCCGGATCAACAGCACCAAGGGCAGCACGGCCAACACATAGCGGGCCGTGCCCAACTGAAAGGGCGTGAAGTCGCGCAGGGCAAATTTCATGACGACAAAATTCAGTCCCCAGATCACGACCACGATGAGCGCGGCGGCCAGGTCCCGGCCGCTCAGACGGCTGTCGCTCACGGCGCGCTGAGGCTGGGGCAGTTCAGCGCAAGGTAAGGGGCAGGAAGGCGCTGGGAGGTGAAGTGCATGGTCTTGTGTGGCTTGTCGGTGGCGGGAGCAATGAAGCTGTTGATTATTCCCCATGGGCGTCCATAACCCGTACGTGCCGTGCCGATAAAAGGCGCTAGGAGTCTGCGCGGCAGAAGGATTTGAGGCTCGATGAGCTTGGTAATTTGCTGTTTTCGTTGCTACCGTGGCAGTCGATCATGGTTTTGGCGCGGCACGACCGCGCTGGGGCGGCTCCTTGAGCCCTGCTGCGGGGCAGGTGCGGGCATTTTTTGCTGGTTGTTGCCCTCAGCCGCTTTGCATTGAACACATCCGGCGCAGATTGAGGGCCAGGCACACGAGCTTGAATTCGGCGCGTACCCGGTGCAGGCCCCTCATACTGAATTGGCGCAACCCCAGCACGCTCTTGATCCAGCCGTTGGGCGGCTCG
>NZ_FOKZ01000049.1 GCF_900112285.1 Polaromonas sp. OV174
GCTGGCGCTCCGAGCGGATACTGTAGAACACCTGCAAGAGCATGGCGCGCAGCAATTTCTCGGGGGCGATGCTGGGCCGGCCGCCTTTGATGTCGGCCTCGTACATTCCAGCGAACAGCGTATCCATCTTCACCAAAGCCTCGTTGACCATCTGGCGTATGGGCCGCAGGGGATGATTACTTGGCACAAAGTCTTCCAGATGGCGCATCGTGAACAGGCTTTCGGTGAAGGTGTCGGCTCCGCGCATGGAATTGAATTGCTTGTATCTGGTGATGGAAAAATGGGCTACCTGAGATAAACGTTGGAGCTTGCGTATTGGCGGACTCCGCTCCGAGGTATTTCAGCAGCCTGCTAGCCCGCACAATACAAGCGGGTCTAGCTATTGATTAAATAGCAATCAGAGCCCGGGAAATTTGCCGTTGAGAGGAAGCCCTGTAAGACAGCCTAGGCGTTTTCACCGCCTGAGCGAACCAGCGAATAGCGATGGATGTCAGATCTAAGCTTCCAGCCCTGGCTTTCCCAGTAGCTCGAGGCCAATGCATTGGTCTTGAAAACGTCTATGTGGCTTTTGAGGATGCCTAGACGCTCCAATTCACTGAGGCAGCTTTCGACCAGTGCATTCGCGATGCCCTTGCGCCTGTGCGTTGGCAGCACGACGAGATGTTGCAAGTAGCCGCGGCGGCCATCGTGGCCAGACATGATGCAGCCGACGACTTGGCGGTCGACTTGGCAAACAAAGCTGAGACCCGGGTTTCTTTGTAGATAGCGGGCCGTCGATTCGCGCGAATCAGCATCTCGGAATGAGACGCCCGGCGTCTGCTTCATGAGGTCGATCACGGCGTCGTAATCGGCGATGGTCATTGTCCGGACGGTGTGCATGAATGGTTGGGATTTTTGAAAAATGTAAGCGACCGAGACATGCTAACCGACCAACAGGGAAGATATCGCTGCCGCGTCCCATGCTTGGCAAGCCCGCCAGGCATCAGCGTTCAAAGCGTCTGGACAGCACCACCGAGGTATGGGTGCGCTCCACCCCGTCGAGCAGGCCAATGCGGTCAATCAGCGCGTCCAGCCCTTCAATCGAAGCCGCTTGCACGATGGCGATCATGTCGAAGGTGCCGCTGATGGACAGCAGCGTGCGAACCTCGGGAATCTTGCGCAGCGCCGCCTCGACCGGGCCCGATAGCTTGGGGCCGACGGTCAGCATCACGTGGGCCGCTACCTGCGACTGCTCGAAAGCCGCGCCGCTGCGCAGGCCATAACCGGCGATCACCTTGTCGCGCTCCAGCCGCGCGATCCGCGCTTGCACCGCCGTCCGCGACAGCCCGACCTTGCGCGCCAGCAAGGCCACCGGGCAACGTGCGTTTTCGCGCAACTCATTGAGCAGGGCTTGGTCGACGGCGTCCAGATTTGTGCGAAATGTAGTGTTAGTCATGGCGGTTTGACTAAATTATGGCGTTGATCTGCATCAATTGATACTGGTAACCGACAGCTGCCGCACCCACACTCAAGTCAGCGCCCCCGCGTTCCCAACCCCCAGCCAAGGAGCTGACATGAAAAAAATCTTAGTCATAGGCGCCGGAAAAATCGGCTCAACCATTGCCGCCCTGCTGGGCGCTTGCCTGGATTACCAGGTGACGCTGGCCGACGCTTCGCCAGCCGCGCTGGCCGGTATCAAGGCCGGGCCCAGGGTGCAGCTGCAAACGCTGGACGTCGCCGACGCCATCGCCCTGCGGGCGGCGCTGGCCGGGCAGTTCGCCGTGCTCAGCGCGGCACCGTTTCAACTGACCACGGCCATCGCCGAAGCCGCCGTGGCCCAAGAGGTGCATTACCTGGACCTGACCGAAGACGTGGCCAGCACGCGGCGCGTGCGCCAGTTGGCCGCCAGCGCGCGTTCGGCGCTGATCCCGCAATGTGGCCTGGCGCCCGGTTTTGTCTCCATCGTCGCGGCCGATTTGTGCCGGCGTTTTGACAGCCTGCACAGCGTGCGCATGCGCGTGGGCGCGCTGCCGCAGTTTCCGTCGAATGCGCTCAACTACAACCTGACCTGGAGCACCGACGGTGTCATCAACGAGTATTGCGAACCCTGCGAGGCCATTGTTGACGGCCAGCTGCGCCAGGTGCCGCCGCTGGCCGAGCACGAGGAGTTTTCGCTGGACGGCGTGACCTACGAGGCCTTCAACACCTCGGGCGGTCTGGGCACGCTATGCGAAACCCTGCTGGGTCAGGTCAAACACCTCAACTACAAGACCATTCGCTACCCCGGTCACGCCACCATCATGAAGGCCTTGCTCAATGATCTGCGTTTGCGCGAGCGCCGTGGTGTGCTCAAAGACATTCTGGAAAATGCCTTGCCGACCACCTTGCAGGACGTGGTCATCGTGTTTGTCACCGTCAGCGGCCAACGCGAAGGCCGGCTGATGCAGGAAACCTATGCCCACAAGGTCTACAGCCATGCGGTCCATGGTGTGCAACGCAGCGCCATTCAAATCACCACGGCGGCCGCCATCTGCACCGTGCTGGATCTGCTGGCCAGCGGGCGGCTGCCGGCGCGTGGCTTTGTCCGCCAGGAAGACATCGCACTGGCCGACTTTCTGTCGAACCGCTTTGGCCATGCTTTTGCCGCGTACCCGGCGGAGCATGCCGCCGCGGCCTGAAGCCCTTTGCGGACAAGCTGCGCCTCGGCTGCGGCCAGGCCATGGGCCACAATAGCCAGCGTGCGGCGCCTGCCTAGCCTGCCTATTCGGGCAGGCTTCTTTATCCGGAAGATTCGATGACCAACCCAAGCTTCAAGCCACTGCGCGGCCTGCGCCTGCTCAGCCTCGCCCTTAATTTGCCCGGCCCCGCCGCCTTGATGCGTTGCCGGCAGATGGGTGCCCGTTGCGTCAAGCTGGAGCCGCCCTCGGGCGACCCCATGAGCCAGTACAACCCGTCGGCCTATGCACATATGCACGAGGGCGTGCGGCTGCTGACGGCAGACCTGAAGACCGAGGCGGGCCAGAAGCTGTTGCACCGCGAACTGGCCAAGGCCGATGTGCTGATCACGTCCTTTCGCCCTTCGGCGAATGAGAAGTTGGGTCTGGGCTGGAAAAAGCTGCATCGCCTTTATCCCTCACTGTCGCAGCTCGCCATCGTCGGCGGCCCGGGCGAGCGCGCCGAAGAGCCAGGTCATGACCTCACCTATCTGGCCGACATGGGCCTGGTGCCCGGCCTGGAATTACCGGCCACCCTGTATGCCGACATGGGCGGCTCCCTGATGGTCAGCGAAGCCGTGCTGCAGGCCACGCTGAACCAGCGCCTCAAGGGCTGGGGCGTGTTCATGCAGCTGGCCTTGTCAGAGGCCGCCGCCTATCTGGCCTTGCCGCGGCAATGGGGGCTGACGCAGCCCGCTGGATCGGTGGGCGGCGCCCACGCGGGCTATCGCGTTTATCCCTGCAAGAACGGCCGCGTGGCGGTGGCGGCGCTGGAGCCGCACTTCGCTGCCGCCTTGTGCGCGGCGGCCGGTGTTGGCGCGTCGGACGCGCGCGCCATGTTCGCCCCGGCCACGCGCCAGGCCATTGCCGATTTCCTGCTGACGCAGACGCGCGGGCAGCTGGATCAGCTGGCCAAGGCCAAAGACATTCCCTTGTACACCATGGCATGAGCGCTTGGGCGAGGCAAAAAATGCACTACTTAGACGCCGGCCGTGAGCCCCTTGTGCCCCCGCCAGCAACCCGCCATTGCGCGCTGACATTGGCACTGACAGCTGGGCGCGCGTAGGATCAAGGTTCAAGCGATCTTTTAATGAAGCACGCCATGATGGAGTTCGAACTCAAGCTGGAAATCCCCACCCACCGATTGAAAGCGGTCGAGGCGGCGGTGCGGCGCGGCCACTCTGTGCAGCAGCGGCTGCAGGCACGCTATTTCGATACCCACGATGCGGCGCTGGCGGCGCAGGGCGTGGTCGTGCGCCTGCGCAAGGAGGGCCGGCAGTGGCTGCAAACGGCCAAGGCACCGGGCCTGCGGCCCTTGGAGCGGCTGGAGCACAACGTCGTCCTGAGCACACGCGGCGCGCCTGTGGTCGATCTGGCGCGGCACTTGGGCACGCCGGTGGGCAAGCGCATCCGACAGGCCTTGAAACTCAAGCCGTCCCAACCGTTCCCGCCCCTTGAGCTGGTTTACGAGACCGACGTGACGCGTCTCACCCGTGTCGTGAGCGCCGGCGGCACCTCGGTCGAGATCGCCCTGGATACGGGTCACATTGCGGCCGGCAAGCATTCGCTGCCGTTGAGTGAACTTGAACTCGAGCTGAAACAAGGCAGCCAGGCCAGCGCGGTAGAGCTGGCACGCAGCTGGTGCCTGGCGCACGGGCTTTGGCTCAGCAGCATCAGCAAATCGATGAAGGGCCAGCGCCTGGCTCAGGACCAGGCCTTCGGCGCGCCGGTATCGGCGCGTGCGCCACGCTACGCCTCGGGCCGCGACCTAGCGGCTGCCGTGGTGGCCTCATGCCTGAACCAGATACTCGCCAACGCCAGCGAGGTGGCCGGCGGCTGCAGCGGCGAGGAACACATCCACCAGCTACGGGTGGGCTTGCGCCGACTGCGCACCGCGCTGCGCGAATTCGGCGCCCTGACCGAGGACTTTGACAGCGCCTGGGACGCCCCCCTCGCCCTGGTCTTTCGCGAACTCGGTCTACACCGTGACCGCGACTACCTGCTGCACACCGTGCAGCGCCAGATCGAGGCGGCGGGCGGACCGGCGCTGGACTGGCGCGATGCGCTGGCCGACCTGCCGGACGTCTGCGCCACGGTACGCTCGCCCGGCTTCCAGGAGGTCTTGTTGGGCCTGATCGGCTTTGTGCACGCCGCACCGGCCGAGGGCAAGGCACAAGAGCTCAAAAAGGTCAAAGAGGCCAAGGCGGCGAAGAAAATTGTGCGCCGGCGCTTGCGCAAGCTGCACCAGCAGGTGCTGAGCGAAGGCCAGACCTTCCTGGGGCTGGATGAGCCAGCGCAGCACCATCTGCGCAAGCGGCTCAAGCGCCTTCACTATGTCGCCGAGTTTTCGAAAGACCTGTTTGCCAAGCGCCAGGTCGAGGCGTTTTTATCGGCCCTCAAGCCCATGCAGGACGCGCTAGGCCTGTACCACGACGAACTGGCGGCGCTGCAGGCCTGGCAACAGCTTTGCACTCATGATCCACAGGCCTGGTTTGGCGTGGGCTGGCTCAGCGCCCGCCGCGCCGCCAATGCGCAGGCCTGCCAGCAGGCCTGCGAAACTTTTGCGCAAAAGGCCAAGCCCTTCTGGGATTAATTTGATGAACACGGACCACCAGGCAGACTCATGAAAAAAGAAGGCAAGGTTGTGCGCTGGGACAAGGCACGCGGATTTGGATTTATCAGCAGTCCGGACACACCCGTTGACGTTTTCTTTCACACCCGGGACTTTCACGGCATGGCTGTCCCGCATCAAGGCATGCTGGTCACCTTCGAGGAAATTCACGTCGGTGGAAAAGGGCCGCGCGCCATGTCGGTCAAAACCGTGGAAGCCAGCCGGCCCGCAGGTACAGCGACAAGCACGCCATACGCGGCACGGCAGCCGGTCCCTGCCGCCAGCGCCCTGCGTCGTCGCCCCACTCGCGCACCTAACCGCACACCGACTCGCCAGACGCCGGTGGCTCTCGTCATGCTGCTGATCTTGGGCTGGACTGCCTTGGTGTTATGGGGCGTATCGGCGGGACGGCTGCCCACGCTTATCCTGGCGGGGCTAGCGCTGCTAAATCTGCTGACTTTTTGTCTGTACTGGATCGACAAGCAGGCCGCGCAAGCGGGCCGCTGGCGCACCAAGGAGGAGACGCTGCATCTCATGGGCCTGCTGGGTGGCTGGCCGGGCGCTTGGCTTGCACACCAAGTCCTGCGCCACAAGTCGCGCAAGGCGGAGTTCCAGGCCACTTACTGGGGGACTGTGCTGCTCAATGGCGCCGCCCTGCTGGGCTGGCTGTTCTGGCTACAGCCGCAATCACTATAAATATAGGAGCATCTAGCGACCATTCTACGGGCGCTAGAGCCATTTTTAGCTTAAAGACCTAGCGCGGCTTGCGCGCTGGCTTGCCGGCAAGCCGGCCTGAGCCGTTGTCGCGTGGCGGCAAACCGGTGTGCTGAGTCAGCAGACGGCCCTTGGTCACAGATGAAGCCGGGGTGGCCACCGTGGTCGAGTTCTTGCGGCGCGCACTCTGGTAGCTGCCATCCGTGATCGGCTGGAAGGTCGGGATCAGGTGGTGCTTGCCGTTGCCTATCAGGTCGGCGCGGCCCATGGTTTTCAAGGCCTCGCGCAGCAGCGGCCAGTTGTTGGCATCGTGGTAGCGCAAGAAAGCCTTGTGCAGGCGGCGGCGCTTGTCGCCGCGCACGATGTCCACGGTCTCGCTGTCGCGCGTGATCTTGCGCAGCGGGTTCTTGTTGCTGTGGTACATGGCCGTGGCGGTAGCCATCGGTGATGGATAGAAGGTCTGAACCTGGTCGGCGCGAAAGCCGTTCTTCTTCAGCCAGATCGCCAGATTCATCATGTCTTCATCGCTGGTGCCGGGATGGGCGGCGATGAAATAGGGAATCAGGTACTGCTTCTTGCCTGCTTCCTCGCTGAACTTCTCGAACAGCTGCTTGAACTTGTCGTAGCTGCCTATGCCCGGCTTCATCATCTTGGTGAGCGGGCCCTGCTCGGTGTGCTCAGGCGCGATCTTCAGGTAGCCGCCGACATGGTGCTGCACCAGTTCCTTGACGTACTCGGGCGACTTCACCGCCAGGTCGTAGCGCAGGCCGGAGCCGATCAGGATTTTCTTGATGCCCTTGAGCGCGCGGCCGCGCTTGTAGATCTTGATCAGCGGGTCGTGGTTGGTGGTCAGGTTCTGGCAGATGCCGGGGTAGACACAGCTGGGCTTGCGGCAAGCGGCCTCGATCTCCGGGCTCTTGCAACCCAGGCGGTACATATTGGCGGTCGGGCCGCCCAGGTCGGAGATGGTGCCGGTAAAGCCCTCGACCTTGTCGCGTATGTCCTCGACCTCTTTGATGATGGACTCTTCCGAGCGGCTCTGGATGATGCGGCCTTCGTGCTCGGTGATGGAGCAAAAGGTGCAGCCGCCAAAGCAGCCGCGCATGATGTTCACGGAGAAGCGGATCATCTCCCAGGCCGGGATTTTGGTGGCGCCGTCGTGGCTGCCTTTTTCGTCGGCGTAGCTGGGGTGCGGGCCGCGCGCATAGGGCAGATCGAACACATAGTCCATCTCGGCCGTGGTCAGCGGAATGGGCGGCGGTGTGATCCACACGTCACGCGCGGTCACGCCTTCGCCATGGGCTTGCACCAGGGCTCTGGCGTTGCCGGGATTGGTCTCCAGGTGCAGCACGCGGTTGGCGTGGGCGTAAAGCACAGCGTCGGCCTTGACCTGCTCGTAGCTGGGCAGGCGAATGACGGTGCGATCGCGCGGCGGCACCTTGACGCTGCCGCGGCCGTAAAGCGCCGGGTTGGGCATGAACACCAGTGGCTTGATCGCCGGGTTGGCGGCTACGGCTACCCCAGCTTCGCCCGCCTTTTCGCCGTCCTCCTTGGCGCAGGTCGCGCCCTGCCCGGCCGCCTGCTCGCTGGTGGTCATGTAGGGGTTGATGTGCGTTTCGACGCGGCCCGGTTCATCGACCTGGGTGGAGTCGATTTCGAACCAGCCCTTGCCGGATTCGTCGTCCTGGCGGCGCACAAAGGCTGTGCCGCGCACGTCGGTGATCTGTGCCACCGGCTCCTTGGCGGCCAGACGGTGCGCGATTTCGACCAACGCGCGCTCGGCGTTGCCGTAGAGCAGCAAATCGCTCTTGGCATCGACCACGATGGAGCGGCGCACCTTGTCGGACCAATAGTCGTAATGGGCGATGCGGCGCAGGCTGCCTTCAATACCGCCCAGAATGATGGGCACGTCCTTGTAGGCTTCGCGGCAGCGCTGGCTATAGACGATGGCGGCGCGATCTGGCCGCTTACCGCCGATGTCGCCGGGGGTGTAGGCGTCGTCGCTGCGGATTTTTCGATCTGCCGTGTAGCGGTTGATCATCGAATCCATGTTGCCGGCGGTCACGCCCCAGAACAGATTCGGTTTACCCAAGGCCTTGAAGGGCTGGGCGCTTTGCCAGTCGGGCTGGGCAATGATGCCGACGCGAAAGCCCTGGGCTTCCAGCACGCGACCAATCACCGCCATGCCAAAGCTGGGGTGATCGACATAGGCGTCGCCGGTGACCAGCACGATATCGCAGCTGTCCCAACCAAGTGCGTCCATCTCGGCGCGTGTGGTTGGCAGGAATTTGGCCGTGCCGAAGCGGGCTGCCCAGTATTTGCGGTAGCTGGTCAGCGGCTTGGCGGCACGGGTAAAGAAGGAGACGTCGACGGGGGCGTTCATGGGGCGATCTGTAAAAACCGCCGGAAGGCACCTAATGGCGCAGCCTGCGATTTGGGGATAACCCGCAATTTTAAGGTTTTAATGCCGTCTGCGCACCTTTAAGGGCTATATGCGGGGCATGTTGGCCGGATTTTCGGTCCAAAATACCTATTTATAAGAAAAATAAGCCTCTAGCAGGCTGCTGAAATACTCACTGCGCCAGCGCAGCAGCTGACTCGAAGCGGTTTATTTTTGCGGTTCTGTTTCATATTTTGAGATTCCAGTGCTTTTTTGAGCTTTTGTTATTGGTTTGAAGCTCTGCTGCCGTTTTTTTCACCCCTCACTGCGCCTGCAGACGGATTTGTCCCAAGGTGCGCATACGCGTCAAGTTGTACGCGGCCATCGTCAGCACAAACATCTGATCGACCCGCTCAAGCCCGCGCACCATGACCTGCCGCATCCGGCCCACCGTTTTGGCCCAGCCAAAGCCCTGCTCAATCAGTTTTCTCTTTTGCTGCGAAACGGCGTAGCCCTCACTTTGGGCGATTGCATC
>NZ_FOKZ01000048.1 GCF_900112285.1 Polaromonas sp. OV174
GGCACCAAGCGTGAAGACGTGCAGCGCGGCCAAGTGCTGTGCAAGCCCGGCTCCATCAAGCCACACACGCACTTCACCGGCGAAATCTACGTTTTGTCCAAGGACGAAGGCGGCCGTCACACGCCATTCTTCAACAACTACCGTCCCCAGTTCTACTTCCGCACGACGGACGTGACCGGCGCGATCGAGTTGCCAGAAGGCAAGGAAATGGTCATGCCAGGCGACAACGTGTCGATCACCGTCAAGCTGATCAACCCGATCGCCATGGAAGAAGGCCTGCGCTTCGCCATTCGCGAAGGCGGCCGTACCGTTGGTGCTGGCGTCGTTGCCAAAATCATTGCTTAATTCCAGATAAAACCAAGGAATTACCATGGCCACCAAGCAAAAAATCCGTATCCGCCTCAAAGCGTTTGACTACAAGTTGATTGACCAGTCAGCCGCCGAGATCGTGGACACCGCGAAGCGCACTGGTGCGATTGTCAAGGGTCCTGTGCCCCTGCCGACCCGCATGAAGCGCTTTGATATTCTGCGTTCGCCCCACGTCAACAAGACGAGTCGCGACCAGCTCGAAATCCGTACGCACCAGCGTCTGATGGACATCGTTGACCCTACGGATAAAACCGTGGACGCGTTGATGAAGCTCGATCTGCCTGCTGGCGTTGACGTCGAAATCAAGCTGCAGTAAGCAAGAGGCCGAAAGGGGGTTGGGTTGTCTGGAGTCAAAATCCAGCCTTGATCCCCTTTCAAAAACCTGAGCTTTAGCGCGGATTTGCCATATTTGGCAGTCTGCGCTATACTTTTGGGCTGTCCAGGATCTGCTGCGAGCAATTGCAGTGCAACTGGAGCAGTTTTATTAACCGTCTTTCACATCAAAACGTCTGTGGCCAATTGAAGTCACAGCGGTGGAAGTTTTGGAGAAAACAATGAGTCTGAGCAACTCCCTAGGGTTGCTGGGTCGCAAGGTGGGCATGATGCGTCTGTTCACTGATGATGGGGACACAGTTCCTGTCACGGTGGTGGATGTGTCCAACAACCGCGTAACCCAGGTTAAAACCGAAGCAAATGACGGCTACGATGCCCTGCAAATGGCATTTGGCTCGCGCAAAGCATCGCGCGTGACCAAGCCGGCCGCTGGCCACCTTGCGAAAGCAGGCGTTGAAGCCGGTGAAATCCTGAAAGAATTCCGCGTGACGGCTGATGTCGCCGGCAAATACGCTGCAGGCGCTGTCGTGCCCGCTGCTGATATTTTTGCCGTGGGCCAGCTGGTGGACGTGCAGGGCACTTCCATTGGTAAAGGCTACGCCGGTACCATCAAGCGTCACAAGATGAGCTCGCAGCGCGCGTCGCACGGTAACAGCCGTTCGCACAACGTTCCCGGCTCCATCGGTATGGCGCAAGATCCTGGTCGCGTGTTTCCTGGTAAACGCATGACGGGTCATCTGGGTGATGTCACCAAGACCACGCAAAACCTGAACATCGTACGCATTGACGAAGCTCGTCAACTGCTGATGATTCGTGGCGCCATTCCTGGTTCCAAAGGTGGTTTTGTGACGGTTCGCGCCGCCATCAAGGCCAAACCAACCGCCGCTGCTAAAGGAGCGAACTGATGCAGGTCGAACTCCTGAATGACCAAGGTCTGTCATCGTCCAAAGTGGACGTGCCCGATACCGTGTTTGGTCGCGAATACAACGAAAGCCTGATTCACCAAGTGGTCGTGGCCTTCCAGGCCAACGCCCGCCAGGGTACCCGTGCACAGAAGGACCGTGAGCAGGTTCGTCACTCGACCAAGAAGCCTTTTAAACAAAAGGGTACGGGTCGCGCACGTGCTGGTATGACTTCTTCCCCGCTGTGGCGCGGCGGCGGTCGTATTTTCCCGAACATGCCTGATGAGAATTTCACCCAGAAAATCAACAAGAAGATGTATCGCGCCGGTATGGCATCGATCTTCTCCCAGTTGGCCCGTGAAGGCCGTCTGGCTGTGGTTGATTCGCTGACCGTGGATTCGCCCAAGACGAAAGTCCTGGCCGACAAATTCAAGGCCATGAACCTCAACTCGGTGCTGGTGATTGCTGATCAGGTTGATGAAAACCTGTACCTAGCATCCCGCAACCTGGTCAACATTCTGGTGGTTGAGCCCCGTTATGCCGACCCGCTGTCACTGGTTCACTACAAAAAAGTGCTGGTGACCAAGGCCGCCATGGACCAACTCAAGGAGATGTTTGCATGAGCGCCGTGAACGCCCAAACCAAATTCGACGAAGGCCGCTTGATGCAGGTTTTGGTCGCGCCCATCGTGTCTGAAAAGGCCACGATGATCGCGGAGAAATCCAATTCGGTCACCTTCAAGGTCCTGCAGGACGCCACCAAATATGAAATCAAGGCCGCTGTGGAATTGATGTTCAAGGTGAACGTCAAGGCAGTGGCTGTTCTGAACATCAAAGGCAAGACCAAGCGCTTTGGCAAGTCTGTGGGCCGTCGGGACAACCTGCGTAAAGCCTACGTGACGCTGCAAGCCGGTCAAGAGCTGAACCTCGGTGGGGAGACTGCGTAATCATGGCTGTCATTAAAATGAAACCCACTTCACCAGGCATGCGTGGCATGGTGAAGATCTCCCGGGATCACCTTCACAAGGGTGAACCTTACGCGCCGCTGCTGGAGCCACAATTCCAGAAGGCTGGCCGTAACAACAACGGGCATATCACGACGCGTCACAAAGGCGGCGGTCACAAGCACCACTACCGCGTGGTTGACTTCAAGCGCAACAAGGATGCCATTCCGGCCAAGGTCGAGCGTATCGAGTACGACCCTAACCGCACGGCCCATATTGCCCTGATCTGCTACGCCGACGGCGAGCGTGCTTACATCATCGCCCCTCGTGGCCTTGAAGTCGGCGCCACGCTGGTGAGCGGTTCGGAAGCACCGATTCGTGTCGGTAACACCTTGCCTATCCGCAATATTCCTGTTGGTTCCACGATCCACTGCATCGAGATGCAAATCGGCAAGGGTGCGCAAATCGCCCGTTCCGCCGGTACGTCTGCAACGCTGCTGGCCCGTGAAGGTACTTACGCTCAGGTGCGCATGCGCTCCGGTGAAGTCCGCAAGATCCACATCGAATGCCGCGCCACCCTGGGTGAAGTCGCCAACGAAGAACACAGCCTGCGCCGTCTCGGCAAGGCCGGTGTGAAGCGCTGGATGGGTATCCGCCCAACCGTTCGCGGTGTGGTGATGAACCCGGTTGACCACCCACACGGCGGTGGTGAAGGCAAGACCGGTGAAGGTCGCCATCCAGTCGATCCATGGGGCAATCTGACCAAGGGCTATCGCACCCGTAACAACAAGCGCACGCAGGTCATGATCGTGTCGCGTCGCAAGAAGTAAGGGATAGGCTATGACCCGTTCACTCAAAAAAGGTCCATTTGTCGACCATCATTTGGTAGCCAAGGCTGATAAAGCGGTTACCAATAAAGACAAGAAGCCGATCAAGACCTGGTCGCGTCGCTCCATGATCTTGCCCGAGTTCATCGGCCTGACCATTGCCGTGCACAACGGCAAGCAGCACGTGCCTGTCTACATCACCGATCAAATGGTTGGCCACAAGTTGGGCGAGTTCGCACTCACCCGGACTTTCAAAGGTCACCCGGCTGACAAAAAAGTTGTGAGAAAGTAAGGAAAGACCATGGAAACACGTGCAACCCTCCGGGGCGTTCGTCTGTCGGTCGACAAAGGCCGTCTGGTCGCTGACCTGATCCGCGGCAAGAAAGTGGATCAAGCGCTCAACATTCTGAATTTCACGCAGAAAAAAGCTGCTGGAATCATCAAGAAGGTGGTTGAGTCCGCTATCGCCAACGCTGAACACAACGATGGTGCCGATATCGACGAGTTGAAGGTGAAAACCATTTACGTCGAGCAAGGTGCCACGCTCAAGCGTTTCTCTGCGCGCGCAAAAGGCCGCGGTAACAGCATCAGCAAGCCTACGTGCCATGTGTACGTGGTGGTTGGCAACTAAAGGCAGCAGGATATGGGACAAAAAATCAACCCAACCGGGTTCCGCCTTGCCATCAGCCGCAACTGGGCTAGCCGCTGGTACGCAAGCAACCGTAATTTCGCCGGCATGCTGGCGGAAGACATCAAGGTGCGCGAGTACCTCAAGGCCAAGCTGAAAAGCGCCGCCGTGTCACGTGTTGTGATCGAGCGTCCTGCCAAGAATGCCCGCATCACGATTTTCTCGGCACGTCCGGGCGTCGTGATCGGCAAAAAAGGCGAGGACATCGAGAACCTCAAGAAAGAACTGAGCCGCCAGCTGGGCGTGCCGGTCGCCGTGAACATCGAAGAAGTTCGCAAGCCTGAAATTGATGCCAAGCTCATCGCTGACAGCATCACGCAGCAGCTTGAGAAGCGCATCATGTTCCGCCGTGCGATGAAGCGCGCCATGCAAAACGCCATGCGTCTGGGTGCCCTGGGCATCAAGATCATGTCGTCTGGCCGTCTGAATGGCATTGAAATCGCTCGTTGCGAGTGGTACCGCGAAGGTCGCGTGCCCCTTCACACCCTGCGCGCCGACATCGACTACGGCACTTCTGAAGCACAGACCACCTACGGCATCATCGGTGTCAAGGTCTGGGTCTACAAGGGTGACACGCTGGGCCGTAATGACGGAACCGGCGCACGCATGGTGGAAGTTGCTGACGAAGAGCGCAAGCCACGCGGTCCACGTCGTGATGCCCGTCCAGGCGATCGTCCTGACCGTGCAGCTCCCCGCGGTGCACCTCGTGCGCCACGCGGTGTGAACACTGCGCCGGCTGATGGCAGCGACAAACCGGCTGAGGCGTCTGGCGCCGAAGCCCCGAACAACACCGTTAAGCGCGTCCGCAAAGCCGCGCCAGCTGCAGCAGCTGACGGTGCCAAGACCGAGTAATCGGTCTAATAACGGAGAATACAAATGCTGCAACCCGCTCGCAGAAAATATCGCAAAGAGCAAAAAGGCCGCAACACCGGCGTCGCAACTCGGGGTAACTCGGTTGCGTTCGGTGACTTCGGTCTGAAGTGCACCGACCGCGGTCGCCTCACTGCTCGTCAACTCGAAGCCGCACGTCGTGCGATTTCCCGTCACGTCAAACGTGGCGGCCGTATCTGGATCCGTGTCTTCCCAGACAAGCCGATCTCCCAAAAGCCTGCTGAAGTGCGTATGGGTAACGGTAAAGGTAACCCAGAGTACTACGTGGCTGAAATCCAGCCCGGCAAGATTGTTTTTGAAATCGTCGGTGTGTCTGAAGAACTCGCTCGCGAAGCGTTCCGCCTGGCTTCGGCCAAGCTGCCGCTGCGCACGACGTTCGTCAGCCGCATGATCGGCCAGTAATCAGGAGAATGAAGCAATGAAAACTACTGAACTGCGCCAAAAAGACGTTGCTGGTTTGAAAGACGAAGTCAAAGCGCTGCAAAAAGCCCACTTTGGCCTGCGTATGCAAAAAGCCACTCAGCAACTCAACAACACCGCCACGTTGCGTTCGACGCGCCGTGCCATCGCTCGTGCCAAGACCATCCTGGCCGAAACCATCGTCAAACAAGGAGCCAAATAATGACGGAAGCTAAAAAATCCCTCAAGCGCACCTTGATTGGCAAGGTGGTCAGCGACAAACGTGCCAAGACCGTCACGGTTCTGGTCGAGCGTCGTGTGAAGCATGAGCTGTACGGCAAGATCGTGTCTTTGTCCAGCAAGTACCACGCCCATGACGAAAAGGGCGAGTACAAGGTCGGCGACATGATCGAGATCACGGAAAGCCGTCCTATCTCCAAGACCAAGAACTGGGTTGTGACCCGTTTGGTGCAAAAAGGCGCGATCGTTTAAGTCCACAAGACTTTGACCTCAAGTCATCAAAAACAGCTCACTTTGTGGGCTGTTTTTGTTTCTGCCTCGGCAGTTCATGGCTAAAGGTTGGCTTAAAGACCGTGACGCCTCGGTGATATTGACAGTCAGTCAAAATAGCGTCGAAATTTCCGATTTTTGTTTATTACAACCTGGAGCACCTGATGATTAAAGTAGGCGATACCCTTCCCGCAGTCACGTTGATGGAGTTTGTGGAAGTGGAAGGCAATGGCTGCAGCCTGGGCCCCAATGCGGTCGACGTGGCCAAGGCCAGTGCCGGCAAAACCATTGCCCTGTTTGCCGTGCCTGGCGCCTTCACGCCCACCTGCTCGGCCAAGCATGTCCCCGGTTATGTCGAGCAGGCTGCCGAGCTCAAGGCGGCCGGTGTGGACGAGATCTGGTGCCTGAGCGTGAACGACGCCTTTGTGATGGGCGCCTGGGCGCGTGACCAGAAGACCGCGGACAAGGTCCGCATGCTGGCCGATGGTGATGCGGCATTTGCCAAGGCCACCGGCCTGACCTTGGACCTGAACGGCAAGGGCCTGGGTCTGCGCAGCAATCGCTACTCCATGCTGGTGAAAGACGGCAAGGTGGTCAGCCTGAATATTGAAGGCCCGGGCAAGTTTGAAGTCAGCGATGCGGCCACGATGCTGGCCCAGGCCAAAGCCTGAGCTTTGTCGCTGTAAATAAGCCACCGTGTGCGCGAGCCCGGTGGCTTTTTTACGTCTGTACTCAAGCGCTGTGGGCCGCCAGGCTGCGCCCGGCCTGGGTGCAGAAGAACTATGAAATTAATAGCGCGCTACGCCCGCTCTGCTTGGGCTATAACCTAATTTTGTTTGAAAATCTGGGCTAGAGATCAACCTTCAGGTAATGCGCCCCGGCAATCGGGTTGTGATAGTAGGGGGGAATCTCCACAAAGCCCAGTTCCGCATAAAGGGTGCGGGCCGTCTCCATGTCGTCCAGGGTGTCCAGCAGCACGCTGTGGTAGCCCGCCATGCGCGCTGCATCGAGAATCGCTTCGGCCAGCTGCCGGCCCAGGCCAAAACGTCGAAAGGCCTTGCGCACATACAAGCGCTTCATTTCGGCGGCATTCGGATAGTCGACCGAGGCTATGGCGCGCAGCGCGCAGCAGCCGGCGATCTCCCCATCCACCAGGGCCAGCAGCAAGGCACCCGCCGGGCCCTCGTACTCGCCTGGCAAATCGGCCAGTTCGGCCTCGAAATTCTGGAAACACAGATCTATGCCCAATTGCTCGGCATACTCGGCAAAAATCTGGCGCGTCGCGGCCAGCTGCTCGGGCGTGACCGGTGTGATGAACTCGATGGAAGGGCGTTGCACAGCGTTTCTTGCTTGGAAACGGGCCAGTTTAACGGCATTCGCCGCCGCACCCTGTAGAACGCCCGCCCGGCTCTAGAAGGCCGGCACCGCCAGAGTGGAGATCCAATAGACCAGGGCCGCGCAAGCCGCCAGGATCAGCAGCGCCGTCAGACGCGAAGCGGTGTCGTCACGTGACGGCGGCATGGCCACCACCAGTGTCTTGTCGCCATGCAGCATGGCGCCCACCAGATTGTGCTTGCGGCGCAGATAAAACAAGATGGCCGTGGCGTGCAGCAGCAGCAGGCCCAGCAGCAGCCACTTGCCGATATTGGCGTGGTAATTGGTCGACAGGCCGACCGTGGCATTGGAGACCAGATGAGTCAGCGGCCCGGCGAAGGCAATCTCGTCATCGCTGATCAGGCCGGTGCCGACCTGGACCAGCAACACCGCCAGCATGGCAAAGACCGAGCCCGCGCCTATCGGACTGTGGCCAATGCCGTGCTCGGGCTTGCCACGCCCCTTGAGGTAGTTGATGACGGTTTGCGGCGCATAGATGAAGCTGCCAAAGCGTGACCAGCGTCCGCCCACCAGCCCCCAGACGAGGCGAAACAGCAGCAGCGTCAGCACCGAATAGCCAAAGCGAAAGTGCCAGACCATGGCGCTGCCGCCCAGCGTGCCGGTAATGGCCAGGCCGATGACGCAGGCCACCAGCGACCAGTGAAATATCCGCGTTGGCAAATCCCAGACACGTACCTTGTTCAGGCTTTTTTGGCTCATGTGCATTCCTTCTTTTTACGACTGGCTGGATGGTAGCGCGGCCCCCAGGCAGACCGGGCACTGTTGGTGCTTTCCCTTGGTGCAGAAGTTCCTGCGGAACTTCTCTGGCCTCGCTAAACTCGAGCGGACTGATCGTCGGCGTTACAGCGCTGCCGGTCATTCGATTCAAAAAAACCAACGAGGAACTCGATGAAAGCTTTTACCTGTATCGCCACGGCAGTCACCCTGGCCGCCCTGATGGCTCCGGCGCATGCGCAATTTGCCAAAGCCGAAGACGCCATCAAATACCGCCAGAGCGCACTGTCCGTGATGGGCACGCACTTCGGTCGCGTAGGCGCCATGGCCAATGGCAAGGTGCCGTTTGACGCCAAGCTGGCCGCCGACAATGCCGCCATCGTCGCCGACATGGCCAAACTGCCCTGGGCCGGTTTTGCCCCCGGCACCGATAAAGGCGGCAACACCAAGGCCAAGCCTGAAATCTGGACCGAGCAGGCCAAGTTCAAGGAGGGCCAGGACAAGCTGATCGCCGAATCCACCAAGCTCGCCGCTGCCGCCAAAACCGGCAATCTGGACGCGCTGAAAACCGCTTTTGCGGCGACTGCCGACACCTGCAAGGCTTGCCACGACGCGTTCCGAAACAAGTAAATAGAGCCCCCACGGTCGTTCGCTTCGCGTAACTCCCTGCCCCCCGAGGGGGCCGCTGCGCCTGCGGCCCGGCTAAGCCGGTTCCGCGGCCCCTGCCGGGTTTAAGAGCCAAGTGGGACGTTTTGATGAGCGCAAAAAAAAAGGCCGATCCCTCGCGGGAGCCGGCCTTTTTCAATGGCTGAGGGGCAAGTGGATTAGGTCTCGGCCAGCAGCTTTTCAATCAGCTGGTGCAGTGCCGCAAAATCGGGCTCACCCACATACTGCTTGACGATTTCGCCGCGCTTGTTCACCAGGTAAGTGGTGGGCGTGAGCTGCACATCGCCCCAGGCCTTGGCCACGGCGCCGGTATTGTCTATGGCGACCTTGAAGGGCAGCTTGCGGGTTTCGGTGTAATTGACGACGTAGCTGGGCGGGTCGTAGCTCATGGCTACCGCCAGGGTGTCATAGCCCTGACCTTTGTATTTCTCGTAGGTCGAAATGATTTTGGGCATTTCCGCCACGCAGGTCACACAACTGGTGGCCCAGAAGTTGACCAGGGTGACCTTGCCCTTGAGGTCGGCCGTGGTTTTTTTGCTGCCGTCCAGCAGCACGAAGGTCGACTCGGGCGCGCCCTGCACGCCGCTGCAGCCTGACAGGAATGCCACGCCTCCCAGCACCAGTGCGCTTGCCAGCAGCATGCGGCATACTGCCACGGGAGAGAGTTTTTTCATTGGAAGGATCCCATCATGCAACGTCGAAATTTTAACCAAGCCGGCGCCAGCGCGCTGGGCCTGCTCATATTGGCCACATACCGCCAGGCCCAGGCGCTTTCCTTGGGTGATCTAAGCGGTATCAGTAATGCCGATGCGAGCGCGGGACTGAAAACCGCCCTTGAAAAAGGCGCGCTGGCGGCCGTTGCCCTGCTCGGCAAACCTGATGGATTCCTCGGCAATCCAAAAGTTCGCATTCCCTTGCCCGGTTACCTCGAAGATGCGTCAAAACTGCTGAAAAACTTCGGCCAGGGCAAGAAGATTGACGAACTGGTGACCGCCATCAACCGCGCCGCCGAGGCCGCCGTGCCCATGGGCAAGGACTTGCTGGTCGGCGCCGTGAAGGCCATGAGCGTCACCGACGCCAAGAATATCCTGACCGGCGGGGACACTTCGGTGACTAACTTCTTTGCCGAAAAAACCCGCGCGCCGCTGGGCGTCAAGTTTTTGCCGGTGGTGAACCAAGCCACGGAAAAGGTCGGCTTGGCCAACAAGTACAACGAATTTGCCGGCAAGGCCGCAGGCTTTGGCCTGGTGAAAAAGGAAGACGCCAATATCCAGCAGTACGTCACCGGCAAGTCGCTGGACGGGCTTTACCTGATCATCGGTGAGGAAGAAAAGAAAATCCGCCAGGACCCGGTGGGCACGGGCAGCGCGATTTTGCAAAAGGTGTTTGGCGCCATGAAGTAAGGCTTCATGGGCTTGAATGCTATTGTTTAAGTAGCTACTATCGCGCGCCACATAAGCGCCACAGGCCTTTTTTACCTGATTAGCGACTTGCCTCAGACATGCGCAGTATGGTCAGAGGCTGTGGCTTTGTCGTAGCGGCCGCGCGCAGCAGCCTGGGCAGCATGGCCACCAAGTCAAAGCGGCGATTGAAGCGGTAGGCAAACTCAGCCAGGTAGCGCGCGGCGTATCTGGCATGGTCAAAGGAATGGTAAGTGCCGGCCTGGGCGGTCTTGAGGTTGCCCAGCATCGTGTTGACCCAGCGCAGCTGGGGTGTCCTGGCTGCCTGTCGTCCGCCACCCGTCACATGACGCTCATGCGTGGCGCCTACCTGCAAGACTTGAGCAAAGGCCTGCAGGCCATCGGAGACCACATGGGCCGTGGGCGCCA
>NZ_FOKZ01000018.1 GCF_900112285.1 Polaromonas sp. OV174
AAAAAGCTCGACAAATGAAAAAGGGAACGTGTTGAACACGTTCCCTTTTTACCTTCCTTTGGCTTCGTCAGCTCTTAACTGACTGGCATTGACCCGAGGGTGCTTTTTTAGCGAAGCGAGGCGCCGCTTCAGCGGGCAGCAGATTGCTCGGCGACGTAAATCTCGACGCGACGGTTTTTGCTGCGACCGGCTGGTGTGCTGTTGTCGGCCACCGGCTCGCGCGAACCGCGGCCGTCAGTGGCAATGCGCTGAGCCGCCACGCCGCGGCTGACCAGGTAGTCACGGGCTGCATTGGCACGGTCAAACGACAGCGGGTTGTTGATGGCGTCAGAGCCGGTGCTGTCGGTGTGGCCAATGATGGTGACCGTGGTGATGGGATTCTGGTTCAGGCTGCTCGCAAAATGGGTCAGGATGGGAGCGAAGTTGGACTTGATGGCGGCGCGGCCTACATCAAAGGACACATCGCTGGGGATGTCCAGCTTCAGGCGGTTATCGGGCGTCTGGCTGACGGCTACGCCGGTGCCCGCCGTGGCTTGCTCCATCGCGGCTTTCTGGTCCTGCATTTTCTTGGACCAGATGTAGCCGCCGCCGGCGCCCAGGGCTCCGCCGAGTACCGCGCCGGTGGCCGCGCCTTTGGAGCCATTCGTGGCCGCTCCCAGCAGCGCGCCTGCGACGGCGCCTATGCCGGCGCCCTTGGCCGTGCCTTGCTGGGTTTCACTCATGTTGGCGCAGCCTGACAGCAGGCCAAGGCTCAAGGCAACGCAGGTCAGGGATGAGAGTAGGGGCTTCATGGTGAGTTCTCCTGGTAAGGGTTTGAAATGACGATTAAACACATGCCGTTGAACAACTGAGACAGCTTGGCATGTAAGCTTTGACGAATAAAGCTTACTGCATCCCTATGGTATCCATTTGTAAGCCAATGGCGCGTTTTGCGCTTGGCTGCTGACCATGCAGCTCAGCCTTTAAACTTGTTGATTCTTGATGCCGTGCAGAAGTAGCGCGCGGTTTTTATAAAAAATATTTTCAATTCCACAGACATGAATAAAGTTCAACTCGGCTCCAGTGATCTGCAGGTAACGTCGGTTTGTCTGGGCACCATGACGTTTGGCGAACAGGTCAATGAGACCACGGCGCATGCCATTTTGGATCGTTCGCTGCAACGTGGCGTCAACTTCCTGGATACGGCAGAAATGTATGCGGTACCGGCGCGCGCCGAAACCTTTGGCGCGACGGAAACCATCATCGGCAACTGGTTGGCGAAAAATCCCGGTGCACGCCAGCAACTGGTGCTTGCCACCAAGGTGGCCGGCCCCTCGCGCGGCATGCCCTGGGTACGCGAAGGCAGTGGCATGACGGCCCAAGACATCGTCAACTCCTGCGAGGCCAGCTTGAAACGCCTGCAGACCGAGACCATTGACCTGTACCAGATTCACTGGCCCGAGCGCCATGTGCCGGCTTTTGGCACCTTGTATTACGACCCGTCCAAGGAAAAGTCTGCGACGTCCATCCACGAACAACTCGACGCCTTGGGCGGTCTGGTCAAGGCCGGCAAGGTGCGTGCGATTGGCCTGTCCAACGAAACACCTTACGGCGTGCACGAGTTTGTGCGCCTGGCCGAGCAGCATGGCTTGCCGCGTGTGGCCACGGTGCAAAACCCCTATTGCCTGATCAACCGCACGGTGGAAAACGGCCTGGATGAAACCATGCACCGCCTGGGCGTTTCGCTGCTGGCCTATTCACCGCTGGGTTTTGGCCTGCTGACCGGCAAATACGATGTGTCCGGCACCGAAGGCCCTGACGCGCCCAAGGGCGCGCGAATTTCAGGCTACGAGTCGGTGCGCAAGCAGCGCTGGGGCCGTCCCGAAGCGCTGGTCGCAGCGCGGCGCTACAACGCCCTGGCGCGCGCGCATGGCCTGACGCCCACGCAATTGGCCTTGGCGTTTTGCTACACCAAGTGGCAGGTGGCTAGCACCATCATTGGCGTGACATCTGTGGCCCAGCTCGATGAAGACCTGGATGCCTACGGTACAACCTTGTCTGCCGAAGTGCTGGCGGAGATTGACAGGATTCGCTGGGAAGCCCGCGACCCGGCCCTGTAAACCCCACACATGTCTTGGCACCCATGATCCCCGAATTGCAAGTTCGAGCCGTGGAACCGGCTTTGCCGGGCCACAGGCGGGCGACCCCCTCGGGGGGCAGGGAGCTACACGAAGTGAGCGACCGTGGGGGCTAAAAATCACGTCAGTGAGACTCCGGCCACGCAATGGCTCAAAGCCCACCAGGTGGCCTTCACTGAGCACCCCTATGAATACCTTGAGCATGGCGGTGCGCAACACAGTGCCCAGGTGCTGGGCTTTGATCCTTTCACTGTTGTCAAGACGCTGGTGATGCAGGATCAGGACGCCAAACCCTTGCTGGTGCTGATGCATGGCAATCGCAAGGTGTCGACCAAAAACCTGGCGCGCCAGATCGGCGCCAAATCGGTTGAGCCCTGCAAGCCCGAAGTCGCCAACCGGCATAGCGGTTACCTGGTCGGCGGTACCTCGCCCTTTGGCACGCGCAAGGCCATGCCGGTCTATATCGAGGACAGCATTCTGGCCCTGCCTAAAATCGTCATCAATGGTGGCCGGCGTGGCTACCTGGTTGGTATTGACCCGCAGGTCTGCGTTGCGCTGCTGGGGGCAAAATCGGTGCAGTGCGCACTGATTGAATAAGCACAAAAACAATGGATAAGAAGGGGAGAACACTTTGATTTACGCCTACTCAATTGCTGCCACGCTGCTGGCCTATCTGCTTGGCTCGCTGTCGTTTGCCGTCATCGTCAGCAAGTCTCTGGGCCTGCAAGACCCGCGCAGCTATGGCAGCAAAAACCCGGGCGCCACCAATGTGCTGCGTTCAGGCAGCAAGGTGGCGGCGGTGACCACGCTGTTTCTCGATGGCCTGAAGGGCTGGCTGCCGGTGGTGCTGGTCAAGTGGTTTGGGGCTGACTATGGCTTGGGCGATGGCACGGTGGCGGCGGTCGGGCTGGCGGCTTTCCTGGGCCATTTGTATCCGGTGTTTTTTCAGTTCAAAGGCGGCAAGGGCGTTGCCACGGCGGCTGGCGTGCTGCTGGGCATCAGCTGGATTCTGGGCCTGGCCACCTTGCTGACCTGGCTGATCGTGGCTTATTTCTCGCGCTATTCCTCGCTGGCCTCGTTGGCCGCGGCGGTCTTTGCGCCGCTCTATTACCTGTTCGGGGACCGGGCCGCTTGGTATGTCGACAAAATCATCCTGATGGCCATGGTGCTCATCAGTGCGCTGCTGATTTATCGCCACCGCGAGAACATCAACAAGCTGCTAAAGGGGACTGAATCGAAACTCGGCGCTGCCAAGGCGCAGGGAAAAAAGCCGGGCTAATCGCGGCGAAAAGCGCTTCAGTAGCGCTTGTCCAGCGTCATCACATTGTTTTCACGCTTCATCTGAAAGCGTGTCAAAAAGCTGTTGCCCAGCAGCAGGTAATGCATGGGCTGGGGCGTGACGACGGCGTCCACGTCAAACACCTCCACATCGCCCACCCGCACTGAATTGAGCTTGACTCGATAGCCCTGGGTAATGCCATTGGCCGTGGACATGCGCACCGGCTGGCCGTTTTTGTAGCTGATGCCGGCGCGCTCGGCGTCCTGCATGCTCATGGCGACACTGGTGGCGCCGGTATCGACCATGAATTGCACGGCGCGGCCATTGATTTGTCCGGCCGTCATGAAGTGGCCGCCGCTACTTTCGGTGAGCACGATACGGGTGCCGCGCCCGGCACTGACGCTATTGCTCAGGCTGACGGGGGATTCACCGACCCGCAGCGTCTGGCGTTTACCGGATTGCTCGATGACGGCCTGCTCGCCCGAGGTGGAGATGACCTTTACGCCCTGATACGTCTCGCCGGCAGCCACGGACTTGGGTGCGCCGCCATCGACCACCAGCAAAGCCTTGCTGCCCATCATGCCGGCCAGCATGACCGACTGGGCATTGGCCGCACCATGCGATAAGCCGAGCACACCCAGCAAAATCGTCATGTGCGCGGCGGCGAAGGTGCGCCGCGCCGGGCCGCCCCAAGCAAGCACAGCCCCCTCGGGGGGCAGCGCAGTACGCGAAGCGACCAGCGTGGGGGCCATGTTTTAGTCTCTGAAGTTGTCGAAACTCAAGGGCAGATCCTTGATGTCGCTACGTATCAAGGCCATGGCCGCTTGCAGGTCGTCACGCTTGGCGCCTGTCACGCGAACCTTGCCGTCCTGGATGGAGGCTTGCACCTTCATCTTGCTGCCCTTGATGAGCTGCTGGATTTTCTTGGCTTGTTCGGTGTCAATGCCGTCGCGCACCTTTGTGACCTGCTTGACCCGGTCGCCGCCAATTTTTTCGACCTTGCCAATATCGAGAAAGCGCACATCCACGCCGGCCTTGGCGAGCTTGTTGCGCAGGATTTCGTGGATCTGGTCGATCTGGAAATCACCATCGCCAATCAAGGTGATCTCCTTGTCTTTCAGTTCAATGGCGGCAGACGTTCCCTTGAAGTCAAAACGGGTGCCGATTTCCTTGCCGGTGTTTTCAACGGCGTTTTTCATCTTGACCATATCGGTTTCAAGAACGGTATCAAATGTAGGCATGATTTTGGCTTTGCTAAGAAAAGAGGGGTAACCCGGGGGTGAGACAATCCCGAGATGTTAGTCGAGAAAAACGTTCCCCTCCAGTCATCCAACACCTTTGGCATCATGGCCAAGGCGCTCACCCTGGTCCGGGTTGGCAGCGAAGCCGATATTGCCGCCGTGCTGCAGGATGCCAGCCTGGCCGCCCAGCCCAAGTTTGTCCTGGGCGGCGGCAGCAACATCGTGCTGACCGGCGATGTCAAGGCCCTGGTGCTCAAGGTCGAGATCATGGGCAAGCGCCTGCTCCGCGAGACCGACAAGGCCTGGATCATAGAAGCCGGCGCCGGGGAAAACTGGCACGAACTGGTCAGCTGGACGCTGCAAATGGGCTACCCCGGCCTGGAAAACCTGGCGCTGATTCCGGGCACCGTCGGTGCCTCGCCGGTGCAAAACATAGGCGCTTACGGCGTGGAGCTGCAAGACCGCTTTGAGTCGCTTGACGCCGTGGATTTGACGACCGGCCAGCCCTTCACGCTCAATGCCGCGCAATGCGCTTTTGGCTACCGCGATTCCGTCTTCAAGCACGCCAGCCAAGCCGGTGAAGCGGCTGGCGCGCAGGCCCTGGGTCTGGCGCACAGAACGCTGATTACCCGGGTGCGCTTTTCCCTGCCCAAGCAGTGGAAGCCCGTGCTGGGCTATGCGGATATAGAGAAAAAGATGCTGCAGTCCAATGTGGACAAGCCTAGTGCGCTACAGATTTATGAGTGGATTTGCGAGGTTCGCAAGGTCAAGCTGCCCGATCCGCAAGTCGTAGGCAATGCCGGCAGCTTCTTCAAGAACCCCACCGTCTCGCCCGAGCAGTGCGCCGACATCATTCAGCGCGAGCCCAAGATCGTGCACTATCACCTGGCTGACGGCTCGGTCAAGCTGGCCGCCGGCTGGCTGATTGACGCCTGCGGCTGGAAGGGCAAGTCCATAGGCAACGCCGGCGTTTATGAAAAACAGGCGCTGGTGCTGGTGAATCGCGGCGGCACCAGCAACCCGGTGACGGGCGGCGAGGTGATGACCCTGGCCAAGGCGATACAGACCAGTGTCTACGAGCGCTTTGGCATCCGGCTGGAACCCGAGCCGGTGGTGGTGTGAGCCTCTGAAGGCATCTGAAAGCCCCGCGCCCATGAAAAAGCCACCCTGGGGTGGCTTCTTTTTTGATAGCTGCCAGCGCTTACTGCATAAGGGCTAGCGGCTGATTTGGCTTGAAATTACGACTTGTCGTCGCTGCCCAGCTGCGCCAGCGCGGCATTACCGCCCAGCGACAGCAGGCCGGCCTTGGCGTAGATGCCCAGCTTGGCGCGTGTGTCCACGATGTCCAGATTGCGCATGGTCAGCTGACCGATGCGGTCCAGTGGCGAGAACGGCGCGTCTTCCACCTTTTCCATGGACAGGCGCTCGGGGTGGTAAGTCAGGTTGGGCGACTCGGTGTTGAGCAGCGAGTAGTCGTTGCCGCGGCGCAGCTCCAGGGTGACGGTGCCGGTGACGGCGCGTGCCACCCAGCGCTGGGCGGTTTCGCGCAGCATGATGGCTTGCGGGTCGAACCAGCGACCCTGGTAGAGCAGGCGGCCCAATTTCAGGCCGTTCATGCGGTACTGCTCAATGGTGTCTTCGTTGTGGATGCCGGTCACCAGGCGCTCGTAGGCGATGTGCAGCAGCGCCAGGCCGGGGGCTTCGTAGATGCCGCGGCTCTTGGCTTCGATGATGCGGTTTTCGATCTGGTCGCTCATGCCCAGGCCGTGGCGGCCGCCGATGCGGTTGGCTTCCAGGATCAGTGCCACCGGGTCGCTGAACTCGACGCCGTTCAGCGCCACGGGCTGGCCTTCTTCAAAGCGCACCGAGACTTCTTCGGCCTTGACGGCGACTTCTTCCTTCCAGAACGCCACGCCCATGATGGGGTTGACGATGCGGATGCCGCTGTTCAGGAACTCCAGGTCTTTGGCCTCGTGCGTGGCGCCCAGCATGTTGGAGTCGGTCGAGTAGGCCTTTTCGGCGCTCATCTTGTAGCCAAAGCCATGCTGCGTCATGAAGGCCGACATTTCGGAGCGGCCGCCCAGCTCGTCGATGAAGAGCTGGTCCAGCCAGGGCTTGTAGATCTTCAGCGCGGGGTTGGTCAGCAGGCCGTAGCGATAGAAGCGCTCGATGTCGTTGCCCTTGAAGGTGCTGCCGTCGCCCCAGATATGGACGTCGTCTTCCTTCATCGCGGCCACCAGCATGGTGCCGGTGACGGCACGGCCCAGGGGCGTGGTGTTGAAGTAGGTGATGCCGCCGGTGCTGATGTGAAAGGCACCGGCCTGCAGCGCGGCAATGCCTTCGTTGGCCAGCTGCGTGCGGCAGTCGATCAGGCGCGCTTTTTCAGCGCCGTATTCCATCGCCTTGCGCGGAATTTCGTCGTAGTCGGGCTCGTCGGGCTGGCCCAGGTTGGCGGTGTAGGCGTAGGGTGTCGCGCCCTTGAGTTTCATCCAGTGCAGGGCTGCGCTGGTATCAAGGCCGCCGGAAAAGGCGATGCCGACTTTCTGGCCGATGGGAAGGTTCTGAAGAATGGTGCTCATGGCGGGATTCCTGGGGATCAACCGAAGTGACAGATGTAGTGGTAGGCCGCGAAACCTTCGGCCACGCGGATGTCGAATTTGGCGTTGCCGGGCACGCTGAATTTTTCGCCTTCCGACGATTTCACCCAGCTGTCGCTGCCGGCCAGCTTGTACTCGCAGGCGCCGCCCACGCATTCCATGATTTCGGGCGCGCCGGTGTTAAAGGTCAGGGTGGCTGGCAGGATCACGCCCACCGATTTTTGGGTGCCATCGGCAAACGTGAGGCCATGGCTCACGCATTTGCCGTCAAAGTACACATTGGCTTTGGTGGTGACACTGATGTTGTCGATTTTTTCGGTAGTCATGGGTGTTTTGATAAACAGGAAAAAAAGGGGTAGCCAGCGACCGGCGCGGGAATCAGTAATTTTAGGCTACCCCGCGCACGCGGCCGCCCGGCCGGCGAATCCATTGGGCGATTTGGGCCGTATTAGATAACATGCTTGGCAATGACATCCCATCAATCAGACAACCCGGACGGAGCATTGATCATGCTGATTGACCGTGTGGCCCTGGCCGACGAGGCCGCGCTCCGGGAGCTCTACGAGCTGACGTCGTCCAAGCTCTACGGTTTGGCGGTGCGCGTGGTGGGCAATCGTGAATGGGCGCAAGACGTGTTGCAGGAGGCCTATCTGAACATCTGGCGAATTGCTGGCGACTACCGCGCCACGCTGTCGCCGCCCATGGCCTGGATGGGGCTGGTGGTACGCAGCCGCGGCCTTGATTTTTTACGCCGCCGCGCTACCGAGCGTGCGGACCGGATGCAGGAACTCGATGCGCTGATTTCGGACACCGTGGCGGGGGATTCACCCAATCCCATGGACACGACGCAGGCCAGCGAGCAGGCCTGGGCCTTGCACCAGTGTCTGAGCCAGTTGGAGAACAAGCAGCGCGAAGTGGTGAGCCTGGCCTATCTGCGCGATCTGAGCCATGGTGAGCTGGCTGCGCAGCTCAAGCTGCCGCTGGGCACCGTGAAAACCTGGATTCGCCGGGGATTGGAACAATTGCGCGGCTGCATGGCGAGGTTTGTATGACAAATAGAGCCCCCATGCTCGTCGCTACGCGTACTTCGCTGCCCCCCGAGGGGACTGTGCTTGCTTGGGGCGGCCCGGCGCGGCGCACTCTGGCCCCCATGCTCGTCGCTTCGCGTACCGCGCTGCCCCCGAGGGGGCGCATTTCGCCTTGGGGCGGCCCGGCGGCGAAACCGCTGTTCTAAAGTCGGTCGCTTAGTTCACCATGAATATTCAAAACAACCCGGCCTTGATGGAGCAACTGGCGGCCAGTTATGCGCTGGGCACCTTGCGCGGTGGCGCGCGGCGCCGCTTTGAAACGCTGGCGCGTGATAACGCCAGCCTGCGTGCAGCGGCGCTGATCTGGCAAAGCCGGCTGGCCTCGGTGGCTGAGCTGCAAGCGCAAGAGGCGCCCAGCCCGGCCGTCTGGACGCGCATCGAAAACCTCGTTCGGGCTGACAAACAGGCGCAAGCCACGCAGGCCGCACGCGCACCGGCCAAGCTTGCGCGCGGCGGCTGGAGTAGCCTGGGCTGGTGGCGCGGCGCGGCCGCCGCGGGGGCTTTTGCCACAGTCGTCGCCGTAGCAACGGGGCTGAACCTGAACACGCAATTGCGCGGGCAGGTGCAGGAGTTGAGCGCCCAGCTTTCCGCCACCCCGGACATTCAATACGTGGCCGTGCTGGCAGACGACAAGGCGGCGGCCTCCATGCTGGTCACCTTTGATCCGAAAAACAAGACCTTGCTGCTCAAGCGCGTCGGTGCTTTTCAAGAGCAGCCCGACAAGTCCCTGCAGTTGTGGGCCTTGCCGCCAGGCGCCGGACCCAGATCACTGGGCGTACTGGGCGCCGAGCCGGTGATTCGCCTGAGCGCGGACGGCAGCGATGTCCGCAATGTGCCCATGCTGGCCATCAGCCTGGAGCCCAAGGGCGGCGTGCCGCCGGGCAGGGGCCCAAGCGGGCCGGTGCTGTTTAAGGGCGCGCTGATTCAGACGCCGGCGCTTTAATTCTGCTGACGTAAAAAAAGGGGCTTTCAGCCCCTTTTTGATTCCATGAATGGCTTAGCGCCAGTGACCGCGGTGACCACCCCCAAAACCTCGGCTGTAACCGAAATTCAGCGAAAGCCCTATGGGCGGGTAATAAGGTGCGTAATACGAGGGGCCGTAGTAAGCCGGGTAGACCACGGGCGCGGCCACCACGGTTTGCGTGTAGACCGGTTGCGGCATCGGCTGGGCATAGGCTTGGGGCTGAGCCTGCTGCGGCGCTGGCATGGCGCCCACGGGGGTTACCTGCAGCCGCACATAAGGGCCGGGATCGGTGGCCATTTGCGCGTTGTATTGCGTGCCCTGGTATTCATACACCACGTTGTAGTGGCTGGGGCGGTTTTCGTAATAGGTCTGGGTGCTGCACTGCTGCACGTTCTGCACCTGGCTATTGCTGCCTTCGATGCGGTCGCCCATCATGGCGCCGCCCACCACGCCGAGTACCGTGGCCGCAGCGCGGCCGCCGCCACTGCCAATGGCATTGCCGACAGCGCCCCCTGCCAGCGCACCCATCAGGGCGCCAGCGCCAGAGCTGGGGGCTTGCGTGATGACGGGCTGGTTGTTGCAGACCTGCCGGGGCACGGCTACTTGCTGCACCACCGGCGTGCTGGAGATGACTCTGGCCAGAATGTCTGTGGCCGCCGATGCCGGCACGGCGGCCAGCGCGGCGGCGGCGGTGACGCCGGCTCCGACCAGGGTTTTAACAAGTGTGTTTTTCATGATGCAAGCTCCTTTAACGGCCCATTGCCTGTGGTCAAGCCTGATGGCGGGCCTTTTCCCGCGTTGCGGGTGGCGGCGCCATCGCCGCAGCTGACGGTTGCTGATTTTAGTAAGTCAGAGCCGCTTCGGGGCGCAAAGTTCGTTTATTCGACTGTAAAGCTGTCTTTTTGTGCGCTTTACCTACGCTTTGCCTGCGGTTTACCGATGTGGTTTTAGGCCGAAAAAGCAGCGCCCGCATGGGGCTGGATTCAGAGTTTCGTGGCCCAGGCCGCAGCCTCGAAGCCGACCGTGATGTCCTGGCCCCAATTGACCACCGGGCGTTTGATGACGCTGGGCTGGGCCTGCATCAATGCCTGGGCGCTGGCGCTGTCCACCACGGCGGCCTGCACGGCAGGCTCCAGCTTGCGCCAGGTCGTGCCCTTGCGGTTGAGCAGCTTTTCCCAGCCGACGGCCTGCGCCCAGAGCGCCAGTGGTTCTGCCGGCACGCCTTGCTTTTTGAAATCATGAAATTCGTAGCTCTGTCCGTGCTCGCTAAGCCAGCTGCGGGCTTTTTTGACGGTGTCGCAATTGGGAATGCCGTAAAGAATGATCATCCGGCGATTTTCGCATGTTTTAGATGAAATAGGCCTCTAGCCCAATTGCATAGGGCGCAAGCAGCTATCAATTAAATAGCGTTTGAGGCCTTGGCTGAATCGGCACCCGGGCGCGGGGCTGCAGAACCGGACGCAAGCGGGGAATAATCCGCTCCAGCAAGGTGCTCAGGCATGGCCCGGCGCACCCGTCGCCGCCGATTCCGGCAGCGACGACGCTTGCTTCGCTTTCTTTCATGGAGTGCCCAATGACTGCTTCGATAGCCCCCACCGCCAGCCTCTATCCGCCCATAGAGCCTTTTCGCACCGGCGTGCTGGAGACCGGCGACGGCCACGAGATTTACTGGGAGCTGTGCGGCAATCCGGCCGGCAAGCCGGCGGTTTTCCTGCACGGCGGGCCGGGCGCGGGCTGCTCGCCCGATCACCGCCGGCTGTTTGACCCCGAGCGCTATTGCGTGCTGCTGTTCGACCAGCGCGGTTGCGGCCGCTCCCGCCCCAGCGCCTCGCTGGACAACAACACGACCTGGCATCTGGTCGCCGACATCGAGCGGCTGCGCAAGCTGCTGGGCGTGGAGCGCTGGCTGGTGTTTGGCGGCTCCTGGGGCAGCACGCTGGCGCTGGCTTACGCGCAGACGCACACGGCGCGCGTTTCTGAGTTGGTCGTGCGCGGCATCTTCACGCTGCGGCGCGCCGAGTTGCTCTGGTATTACCAGGAGGGCGCTTCCTGGCTGTTTCCTGAGCTGTGGGAGGGCTTTGTGGCGCCGATTCCGCCGGCCGAGCGTGGCGACCTGATGGCGGCTTACCGCCAGCGCCTGCTGAGCCAAGACAGTGCCGAGCAACTGGAGGCGGCCCGGGCCTGGAGCTTGTGGGAAGGCCAGACCCTGACGCTGCTGCCGGATGCTGCTTCGGCGGCCAAGCATGGCGGCGACGACTTCGCGCTGGCTTTCTCGCGCATAGAAAACCACTACTTTGTGCATGCCGGCTGGCTGGAGGAGGGGCAACTGATACGCGACGCGGGCAAGCTCGCCGGGATTCCCGGCATCATCGTGCAAGGGCGCTACGACGTCTGCACGCCGGCCAAAACCGCCTGGGAACTGCATCGCGCCTGGCCGCAGGCGGAGTTTCACGTGGTGGCCGATGCTGGACACGCCTATAACGAGCCGGGCATTCTGAGCCAGCTGATCGCCGCCACCGACCGCTTCGCGCGCTAAGAGCGGCCGGCGCCACTCCTTTTCAGGGCGGCAATATCGTGACCAGCGCCCGGTACAGATGGCTGGGCGTGATGGGTTTGTGCAGCAGCGCAATGCCGCTGGCCTTCGCCTCGCGCAATCGATCGGGGGCGGTGTCGCCGGTGATCAGCAGCGCCGGCAGATCGTTGCCCAGTAAGGCGCGCAAGGCGGCAATGGCCTCGATGCCGGTGCGTTTTTCGCGCAGCCGGTAGTCGCTGATCACCAGGTCCGGCGCCTGCTGCGTCGCCAACACCAGTGCTTGTTCAATCGATTCCGCGGCCTCGCATTCACAGCCCCAGTCGCGCAGCAGATGGAGCATGGCAGTGCGCACGGTTTCGTCGTCGTCAATCACCAGCGCGCGGGCGCCCAGCATCTGCGGCTTGCCGTGTTCTACGCTGCTTGCTTCTATGGGCAATGTGTCGGTGATGGGCAAAACCAGCCGGAATACGCTGCCGCGATGCAGGGTAGACGCCAGCGACAGGCCGTGCCCCAAGGTGCGCGCCAGGCCGTCGGCGATGGCCAGCCCCAGGCCCAGCCCCTTGTGGCGATCCCGTTCCGGATTGCCCAATTGGTGAAACTCGCGGAATACCTCGCCTTGCTGCGATGCTTCAATGCCTATGCCGGTGTCCCAGACTTCCAGCACGGCGTGGCCGCCACGTTTGCGGCAAGCCACCAGCAGTCCGCCGTGGCGGGTGTAGTTGATGGCGTTCGCAACCAGGTTGCGCAAAATCAGTTCCACCAGGGCCGGATCGGACAACACGGCCCATGTGTTCTCGCGGGAGCGATAACTCAGGCCCCTGGCATCGGCTTGGGGCTCGAATTCCCGCTCTATCTTGTTGAGCAGCGGTTGCAAGCGGAAGGCCCGCTGCTGCGGCTCGATCACGCCGGCTTCAATGCGTGAAAAGTCGAGCAGGGTATTGAGCATTTCGGCCGAAGCATGGCTGGCGCTGCCTACGCAGGCCACCAGTTCGCGCTGGTGCGGGGAGAGTTCCGTGCGTGAGAGCACGTCCAGGAACAAGCCCTGGGCGTGAATCGGCTGGCGCAGGTCATGGCTGGCCGCAGCGAGGAATTTTGATTTGGCGGCATTGCTGTGTTCAGCTTCGCGACGGGCGCCTTGCGCCACCAGGGTTTCCCGGCGCAGTTTTTCCATCAACTCGGTATTTTCGAAGCGCAGCTCAATCGTGGTGCGCGCGGCCCGGGCGCTGCTGCGTGCCTGGTCAACCAGCGAGACGAGGTAGAGCAGGCAGACCAGGCCCAGGGCGTGGTAGGCCGAGTCGTCCGTCAACCACAGCTTCAAGGCCACGATGGACACCGCCGGAACCACGAAGGCAAAGAACACCGGCAGCACTGCCGATTGCGTTGACACCGCGCCGCCCGCCATGCCGGCGATCACGGCAATGGCCAGGATGCGTCCTGCCAGCGAGGCGGTATCGAAGGTGATCCAGACCAGGGCGCCCCAGATCACCCCTGAAACGGCGCGTTGCGCGACCAGCGCCCAGACGATGCGGTGCGCCAGCCTGATCCGGGTGATGCCAGTGAGGTGCTTGCGCGCATAGTGAAAGGCGAACAGGTTCGCCAGTATGGCGCCCGCGCACCAGGTCCTCAGCGCCGTGGCATTGCTGTCGTTGGACAAGGAGAAAAGCACCAGCACTGCCAATAGGCATATAGGGGCGACGGTGCTTCCTACGTTGCCCAGCACCAAGCGCAGTTGCTCCACCAGGATGCGGCTTTCCGCAAAGCGTTGCGCGTTAGCCTTCATGCGGCACAGGCATCTCAGCCAATCAGGCCTTGCTGACGCGCAGCCACCACCGCCTCGGCGCGGCTGACCACCTGAAAGAACTCCAGAATGTCCTGCACATGCCTGCGAACGGTGTTGTTCGAGAGCGACAGCTGGCGCGCAATGAGTTTGTTCGAGAGTCCCTGGTGCAGCAGATCCAGCACGTCACACTGGCGCGGCGTCAGACGCCGTTCGGCGAGGCTGCTGTCGGCCGGGGGCAGCTTGTCAAAGTGGCCGTCCAAAACCAGAAGGATGGCCTCGATGATTTTTTCAGCCGTTTCCGCCTTCGAGACAAAACCGGCGGCGCCGCGTTCCAGGGCCAGGCGGGTGGTTTGTGGCTCATCCAGCGAAGACAGCATCAGGATAGGTGTCAGTGGCCATTGGCGCTGGAGCAGTGCAATGCCTTCCATGCCGCTCAAGCCGTTGAGTTTGATGTCCAGCAATACCAGGTCCACCTGATCCGGCGCATGGCTGGTCGCTTCGTTGATGGAGGCGGCTTCAAGGATTTTTGTGCCTGGCAGGGCGGCGCGTATCACCATGCTGATGCCCGAGCGGAACATGGCATGGTCGTCAATCAACAAAATAGAGGGCGCAGGCATGAGGGCAATTTGAACACGATGATTTCAATTTCATATGGTCCTTGAGGACCATATGAAATTTCTCTGACGATTCGTAGACTGCGTCCTGTTCGAAACCCAACCTTTGGAAAAAATCATGACGTTCTTCGATGCTGTCGCTACCTGTCTGAAAAAATTTGCGACCTTCAGTGGCCGAGCAAGCCGCTCGGAATACTGGTGGTTCGTGTTGTTCTTCACGTTGATCCTGACGGCCAGCGCCTTGGTGCACGAGTGGGGTGTGCTAGTTGCCCTGGCTGTGCTTCTTTTGCCGCTGACGGCCGCCGCCACCCGCCGCCTGCATGACACCGGCCGCAGCGGCTGGTTTCAGTTGCTCAACCTGGTCCCGCTGGGCAATTTGTACGTGCTGTACCTCCAGGTCCAGCAAGGCTCACCGATCAACAACCGGTTCTGATAGCCGTACTTTGCGCGCTTGATTATTTGTTCGAATCCTTAAGCTCTTTAAATACGCATCATGAAAATTGCTAAGCATGTTTTGTTCGCGTCTACGCTGGCCTCGCTGATGGTGAGTGCTTCCGCGCTTGCCGGCGATGCGGATTTCACCCTGCTCAATCGCACCGGTGTGGCGTTGCGTGAAATCTATATCTCGCCGGCTAACCGGGACTCATGGGGCAATGACCGCATGGGCGACGGCATCCTGGACAACGGCAAGTCGCGTCTTTTCAAGTTCTCTGACAAGAGCGCCTGCAAACAGGACCTGAAAGTTGTTTTTGACGATGATTCGGGTGACGTGGTCTGGAAAGGCTTTGACCTGTGTGAAATCGACAAGGTCACCCTTAAATTCAATAAAAGCACCCGCTCCGCGACGGCCGATATTGAATAGCTTGAAATGGACGGGTGTTGACACACCCTTTTGAGGGCCATGCCGCTCAGGCTTGACTGAGCGCATTGTCCAGGGGGGCGCATTGAAGCCAGGCCAGGGCGATGAGCCGCTTGAGGCCGGAAGATACCGTTCGCGCTGTCAGGTTGTCAGGCTACGGCGACAATACGGGCCTGTATGAAAAACTTGCAAACCCTGGACGACTGGCTGGCCTACTGTGAGGGCCTGCACCCGAAAAGCATAGACATGGGGCTGGAGCGCGTCAAAGCCGTGGCCCAGCGCATGGGCTTGGCCTTTGCCTGCCCCGTCATCACGGTGGCCGGCACCAACGGCAAGGGCTCGACCTGCGCCATGCTGGAAGCCATCTTGCTGCAGTCCGGCTATCGCACCGGCGTCTTCACTTCGCCGCACCTGGTGCACTTTGAAGAGCGCTGCCGGGTCCGTGGCGATATCGTTGGCGCTACTGATTTGATAGCTTCTTTCGCCCGTGTTGAAAGGGCTAGAGTCGAAAATGATGCTGAAATAACGCTCACCTACTTTGAATTCACCACCCTGGCCATCCTGCAGCTGCTGGCCGATGCCAATCTGGATGTCGTGATTCTGGAGGTCGGCCTGGGCGGGCGCCTGGACGCCGTCAACATCATCGACACCGACTGCGCCGTGATCACCAGCATTGATCTGGATCACATGGAATTTTTGGGCAACGACCGCGAAAGCATAGGCCGAGAAAAAGCCGGCATCATGCGCGCCGGCAAGCCGGTGATCGTCAGCGACCCCGTGCCGCCGCAAAGCATCATTGACCATGCCGCCGAGTTGGGCGCCGATCTGTGGCGTTTCGGCCAGGACTTCAATTTCTCCGGCGACAAACAGCAATGGGGCTGGGCCGGCCGCGGCCGGCGTTATGCCGGGCTGGCCTATCCGGCGCTGCGCGGCGCCAACCAACTGGTCAACGCCTCGGGCGTGCTGGCGGCGCTGACCGCTCTGCGCGATCGCCTGCCGGTCACGGCCCAGTCCGTGCGCAACGGCCTGTCCATGGTGGAGTTGCCGGGGCGCTTCCAGATCGTGCCCGGCCAGCCGACGCTGGTGCTGGACGTGGCGCACAACCCGCATTCTGTGGCGGCGCTGACCGAAAACCTCGATGCCATGGGCTTTTACCCCTGCACCCATGCCGTCTTCGGTGCCATGGCCGACAAGGATGTGGCGCCCATGCTGGCGCGGATCGGGCCGCTCATTGATAAATGGTATTTCACCGACCTGCCGACGCCGCGGGCGGCCAGTGGCGAAGACTTGCGCGCCAAATGGCAGGCCCAGCAAATCCGGCCGGAAGTGATTGCCAACGCTTACAAAAGCCCCGAAGAGGCCTTGCAAGCGGCCGTCAAGGCGGCAGACCCCGCTGATAGAATTGTCGTATTCGGATCGTTTTACACGGTGGGCGGTATCTTGAAGGACGGCGTGCCGCGTCTTTCGGCACCGCACCTGGCCGCCTGAAGCCGGACAGAACGGTCTGACCTGTAGCAGGGAAGGCCGACAGCCCACGCCAACCTTTAACGGATTCAAGCCACACATGCCGTTTTTCAACCTCCGCCGGGGCGGCGCCAAGTCCGCCCCCGTTGCCGGGCCAGCCACTCCACCGGAAAGCGTGGACGTCATACGAAAACGCGCCAAGCACCGACTGATAGGCACCGTGGTGCTGGTGCTGATAGGTGTGCTGGGCTTTCCCCTGCTGTTCGATACCCAGCCGCGGCCGATTGCGGTGGATATCCCGATTGAAATTCCCGCCAAAAATGCCGTCAAGCCGCTGGTCATGCCGGCCCCGGTGGCCGTGACCGCGCCGGCCAGCCCGGCAGTGGCCGCGCCGACGGAAAAAGTGGCGGCCGCTGCCAGTTTGGCGCCCAAGGAAGAAATTGTAGTGTCAAAACCAGCTCTGCCCCAGGTGGTACCTGCGCAGATTGCTATCAAAACAGAAGCGAAGCCTGAGCCAAAAGTCGAAGCCAAACTGGAAGCCAAAGTAGAAACCAAGTCGCCCGTCAAGGTCGAGGCTAAACCGGCTCCCAAGCCGGCGGTGCCGGCCGGTGACGATGGCGCGCGTGCCAATGCCCTGCTCAATGGCGGCACGGCCGTGGCGGCCGCGCCCAAGGCAGCGGCCACCGATGTCGAGGGCCGCATGGTGGTGCAGGTGGGGGCTTTCGCCGATCCGGCCAAGGCGCACGAAGCGCGCGTGAAGCTGGAAAAAGCCGGCCTCAAGACCTACACCCAGGTGGCCGAAACCAAGGATGGCAAGCGCATTCGGGTTCGCGTCGGGCCGTTTGCCAGCAAGGCCGATGCGGAAAAGGCGGCCAAGAAAATCAAGGCGCTGGATTTGTCGGCCGCCATCCTCAGCCTTTAAGCAACTGGCAGATTCGTGACGGTGCTTGATTGGGTTTTGTTGGGGGTATTGTTTTTTTCCATGCTGCTGGGCGCCTGGCGTGGATTGGTCTACGAGGTTTTGTCGGTGCTGGGCTGGGCGCTGTCGTTTTATCTGGCCCAGTGGTTTGCGCCCCAGGTGGCGACCTGGCTGCCGCTGCAGTCGGCCAGTGAGCCGGTGCGTTATGCGGCGGCCTTTGTACTGGTTTTTATTGCCGCGGTATTTGCCGCCGGCCTGCTGGCTTTTTTGGTCAAGAAGCTGATCGAGGCTATCGGCTTGCGGCCGGTGGATCGCCTGCTGGGTGCGGCTTTTGGCGTGCTGCGCGGCGTGATTTTGGTGCTGGTGGCGACCGTCGTGATGGACATGACGGCGCTCAAGTCCAGCGACTGGTGGCAGGAGTCCAGAGGGGCAGCCTTGGCGACGGCCACGCTTTCCGGCCTCAAACCCATGCTGCCGGAGCAGTTTGCCAAGTACCTGAATTAATTGTTTGAAATTATGTTTAAGAGTCAACACATCATGATCGGAATACCATGTGCGGGATAGTCGGCGTCGTCAGCAAAGCCCCTGTTAATCAGCTGATTTATGACGGCTTGCTGCTGCTGCAGCACCGTGGCCAGGATGCCGCCGGCATCGTGACGCAGCAAGGTCGCAAGTTCTACATGCACAAGGCCAAGGGCATGGTGCGCGACGTGTTCCGTACGCGCAATATGCGTGCCTTGCCGGGCAATGTCGGTCTGGGCCAGGTGCGTTATCCGACCGCCGGCAATGCCTTCAGCGAGGACGAGGCGCAGCCGTTTTATGTCAATGCGCCGTTTGGTCTGGTGCTGTCGCACAACGGCAATCTGACCAACGCGGCCGAGCTCAAGGCCGAGCTGTTCAATACCGACCACCGTCACATCAACACCGACAGCGACTCCGAAGTGCTGCTCAACGTGCTGGCGCACGAGTTGGAGAAGACCACGCGTGGCCTGCCGCTCAAGGCGGCCGATGTGTTTGCCGCGGTGCGTGGCGTGCACAAGCGTGTCAAGGGTTCTTACGCCGTGGTGGCGCTGATCGCCGGCCACGGTTTGCTGGCGTTTCGCGATCCGTTTGGCATTCGTCCGCTGTGTATTGGCCACGGTGAAAATGAAGGCGGGAAAACCGTCATGGTGGCCAGCGAGTCGGTGGCCCTGGAAGGCACGTCGCACCAGTTCGAGCGCGACATTGCGCCTGGCGAAGCGGTGTTTGTCGACATGGACGGTGGGGTGCACGCCGAGCAATGCGCCGAGAAATCCCAGCTCAAGCCCTGTATTTTTGAATTTGTCTACCTGGCACGCCCCGATTCCGTGCTGGATGGCATCTCCGTCTACCAGGCTCGCTTGAACCTCGGCGAGACGCTGGCCAAGCGCGTGATCTCCACGGTGCCGCCCAACGAGATCGACGTGATCATTCCGATTCCCGAGTCCAGCCGTCCCAGCGCCACGCAGCTGGCGCACCTGCTGGGCATTCCCTACCGCGAAGGCTTTGTCAAAAATCGCTACGTCGGCCGCACCTTCATCATGCCGGGCCAGGGCGTGCGCAAGAAATCCGTGCGCCAAAAGCTCAACGTGATTGCCAGCGAGTTCAAGGGCCGCAATGTGCTCTTGGTCGATGACTCCATCGTGCGCGGCACCACCAGCCGCGAGATCGTGCAGATGGCGCGCGACGCCGGCGCGCGCAAGGTCTACCTGGCCAGCGCGGCGCCGCCGGTTCGCTATCCCAATGTCTACGGCATAGACATGCCCACCTCGGCCGAGCTGGTGGCGCACAACCGCAGCGTTGAGGAAATCCGCGTGGCGATTGGCTGTGACGCGCTGATTTACCAGGACGTGGACGGCATGAAGCGTGCCATCGGCGCGCTCAATGACAAGCTGGACGGCTTTGATGCCTCTTGTTTCGACGGCGTTTACATCACCGGCGACATCACCCCTGAAACCATTGAAAAAATGAATGCACAGCGGGTGGACACCAGCGAAGAGGGCGGCGTGGACGTTTCCCGCCTGGCGCTGCCCAACCCGGAAGAGGTTTGATGATGAGCGCCAGGAAATTGCCTGAGAATTTGCACCGCGACACACTGGCCGTTCGCGCCGGCATTGAAAGCAGCCAGTACGGCGAGAACTCGGAGGCGCTGTATCTGACCAGCGGCTTTGTCCAGCCCGACGCCGAAACCTCGGCGCGCCGCTTTGCCGGTACCGAGCAGGGCTTTACTTACTCCCGCACCGCGAATCCGACGGTGGCCGGCTTCGAGCAGCGCCTGGCGGCCATGGAAGGCACGGAGGCCGCCGTTGCTGCGTCCAGCGGCATGGGCGCTATTCTGATGATGGGCATGGGCTTGCTCAAGGCCGGCGATCATGTGGTGTGCTCGCAGTCGGTGTTTGGCTCGACGCTCAATCTGTTCGGCAAGGAGTTCGCCAAGTTCGGCGTCGAAACCACCTTTGTCTCGCAGACCGACATTGCACAATGGCGCGCCGCCATGCGCCCGACCACCAAGCTGCTGTTTGCCGAGACGCCGACCAATCCGCTGACCGAGGTCTGCGACATCCGGGCCTTGGCCGATATTGCCCATGAGGGTGGCGCTCTGCTGGCCGTTGACAACTGCTTCTGTTCGCCCGCCTTGCAGCGGCCGACCGAACTGGGCGCCGACCTGGTCATCCATTCGGGCACCAAATACCTTGATGGACAGGGTCGGGTCATGGCGGGGGCGATTTGCGGTCCGTCCAAGCTGATCGTCGATGTGTTCGGCCCCATTGTGCGTACCGCAGGCATGGTGTTGGCACCTTTCAATGCCTGGGTCGTGCTCAAGGGCATGGAAACCCTGCGCATCCGCATGCTGGCGCAAAGCGCCAGTGCGCTGGCCATCGCGCAGTGGCTGGAGGCGCATCCCGCCGTGGCGCGTGTGCACTACCCCGGTCTGGCTTCGCATCCTCAGCATGAGTTGGCCATGCGTCAGCAATCTGACTTAGGGGGTGCCGTGGTGTCTTTCGACGTGCGCGGCAGCGACCCGGAGACGGCGCGAGCCAACGCCTTTCACGTGATTGACAGCACGCAGGTGGTGAGCATTGCCACCAATCTGGGCGATACCAAATCCATCATCACCCATCCGGCGACCACCTCGCACGGCCGCCTCACCGAAGTCCAGCGCCAGGCCGCCGGCATCGGTCAGGGCCTGATCCGCTTTGCGGTCGGGCTGGAATATATAGACGACTTGAAGGCCGACCTCGCGCGCGGCCTGGACACTCTGGCATGACACAAAAAACACGTACCCGATTTGCGCCTTCGCCGACTGGCTTTATTCACCTTGGCAACATCCGTTCGGCGCTGTACCCATGGGCTTTTGCCCGCGCTACCGGCGGCGATTTCATCTTGCGCATTGAAGACACCGACCTGGAGCGCTCCAGCCAGGCAGCGGTCGATGTGATCATCGAAGGCATGCGCTGGTTGGGCCTGGACTACGACGAAGGCCCGTTCTACCAGATGCAGCGCATGGATCGCTACAAGGCCGTGCTGGCCGAATTGCAGGCCGCCGGCCAAGTCTATCCTTGCTACATGAGTGTGGCGGAGCTCGATGCCCTGCGCGAAAAGCAGATGGCCGCCAAGGAAAAGCCGCGCTACGACGGCACCTGGCGCCCGGCGCCCGGCAAGACGCTGCCGCCGGTGCCCGCAGGCGTGCAGCCGGTGCTGCGCTTCATGAACCCGCAAAGTGGCAGCGTGGTCTGGGACGACAAGGTCAAGGGTCGCATCGAGATCAGCAATGACGAGCTTGATGACCTGGTCATCGCTCGGCCCGATGGCACGCCGACCTATAACTTCTGCGTCGTCGTTGACGACATCGATATGGGCATGACCCATGTGATACGCGGCGACGACCATGTCAACAACACGCCGCGTCAGATCAACATCTTCCGCGCGCTGGGCAAGGATGTGCCGGTCTATGCGCATCTGCCAACCGTGCTCAATGAGCAGGGCGAGAAGATGAGCAAGCGCAACGGCGCCAAGCCGGTGACGCAGTATGCCGCCGAAGGTTATCTGCCAGACGCCATGGTGAACTACCTGGCACGCCTGGGCTGGAGCCATGGCGACGACGAAATCTTTAGCCGTGAGCAATTCCTGCAGTGGTTCAACCTGGATCACCTGGGCAAGAGCGCCGCGCAGTTCGACGAGGCCAAGCTGCGCTGGGTCAATGCCCAGCACCTCAAGGCCATGGCCGACGACAAGCTGGCCGAATTGGTGCTGCCATTTTTGGCGACCCTGGGTGTCACGGGGCTGGATGCCAGCTGGTTGGCACGCGGCTGTGCTTTGTTCAAAGACCGCTGCAGCACCTTGGTCGAGCTGGCCGGCTGGCTGCAGTTGCTGGTGACGGGCGGACAGCCGAGCGCGCAAGACATCAGCACCCATGTGACCGATGCGGTACGACCCGCCCTGGCCAAGCTGGCCGAGGCCCTGGCGGGCTGCGAATGGAACAAGGCGGCGATTGCTGCGGCGATCAAGCAGGTGCTTCTGGATGCCGGCCTGAAGATGCCGCAACTGGCCATGCCGGTGCGCGTACTGGTGATGGGAACGCCGCAAACCCCTTCGCTGGATGCGGCGCTGGAACTCATGGCCAAAGAAAAAGTGATCGATAAATTGAATTTAATTTGAAAAACTCAAAAGGGCCGAATTTTGTCGCTATAATTTGAGGCTCGACAGGTTGTTAAGTAATTAACGACAGGGGGGTATAGCTCAGCTGGGAGAGCGCTTGCATGGCATGCAAGAGGTCATCGGTTCGATCCCGTTTACCTCCACCAAGTCGAACAGTTTTAGAAGAGTTTTTGGCAGGTCTTAAAAAGCCTGCTCCGGAAGTTCCAAGGTTTTGACCCTATCGTCTAGAGGCCTAGGACACTACCCTTTCACGGTAGGTACCGGGGTTCGAATCCCCGTAGGGTCGCCAAGATTTTGTGCAGCGATGCACGAAGACAAGGCACAAGAAGTTAGCACTTGGCTCGAAAGAGCAAACGCTATCTACCAGGAGTGGTAGTTCAGTTGGTTAGAATACCGGCCTGTCACGCCGGGGGTCGCGGGTTCGAGTCCCGTCCACTCCGCCAGTACATAAGAGCTTGCTGCTATGAAAATGGAAGCAAGCTCTTTTTAATTCCTCCACTTTGAAGTGGGTTTGATCAGCAAGTTGCGCTGCCAATCCTTAACAAAGTTGAAGCGGTTTTGGCAGGTCTTAAAAAGCCTGCTCCGGAAGTTCCAAGGTTTTGACCCTATCGTCTAGAGGCCTAGGACACTACCCTTTCACGGTAGGTACCGGGGTTCGAATCCCCGTAGGGTCGCCAAGATTTTGTGCAGCAATGCACGAAGACAAGGCACAAGAAGTTAGCACTTGGCTCGAAAGAGCGAACGCTATCTACCAGGAGTGGTAGTTCAGTTGGTTAGAATACCGGCCTGTCACGCCGGGGGTCGCGGGTTCGAGTCCCGTCCGCTCCGCCAAAATACGAAAGCCGTTGCAAGTTGATTGCAACGGCTTTTTCGTTTTTGCGTTACACGGTTTGGGTTTTGCTAGCAGTTTTGGTGGCAAAAAATGCTCACTTTCCCATCGATAGGCTTTGCCCCATAGCGGCAAACTCCATCGCGCGCTCAAGATGTCTGCTTTGAGTGCTTAGCAAAGCGGTAGATGCGTTTCAAACTCAGATGACGCAGCACGCCAGAGTACGCAGAGCCAAATGAATATCAATGCGACGCCCGAGGCGGTACCTAGCTTCGGGCGCCTTCTGAAACCACCTCAGATCACATACAAGTCCACATAGTCGTTGACCGCCATGGCATCAAGCTGTTGCGGGTCCAGGCTGACCTCGGCGATGCGTTCCTGCTGCTTCTTGGGAAAGCGCCGTGCCAGGTTGGTGCGGAACTTGGCTTCAAGCAGGGGCAGGCCATCGACGCGGCGGCGTTTGTGGCCTATCGGGTACTCGACCACGATTTCGGGCAGCACGGTGCCGTCCTTAAGCTCGACCGTCATGGCATTGGCGATGCTGCGCTTATCGGGGTCGTGATAGTCCCTGGTGAACTGCGGGTCCTCGACACAGCTGATCTTGTCGCGCAGGGCATCGATGCGCGGGTCGGCGGCGATCTGGTCTTCGTAGTCGGCGGCGGTGAGGCGACCGTGAATCAGCGGCACCGCCACCATGTACTGGATGCAGTGGTCGCGGTCGGCCGGATTGTTCAGTGGGCCTTTCTTGTCGATGATGCGCAGGCAGGCTTCGTGGGTGCGAATCGTCACGCGCTGTATGTCGTCGCTGGTCTTGTTCAATGCGGCGAGTTGTCCGCGCAGCGTCATCGCGGCCTCGACCGCCGTCTGGCTGTGGAACTCGGCCGGGTAGCTGATCTTGAACAGCACATGCTCCATCACGTAGCTGCCGTAGGGGCGCTGGAACTTGAAGGGCTGGCCTTTGAACGACACGTCGTAAAAACCCCAGGTCTTGGCGCTCAGCACACTCGGGTAACCGATCTCGCCGGTTTTGGCGATCAGTGCCAGGCGCACCGCGCGGCTGGTGGCGTCGCCGGCGGCCCAGCTCTTGCGCGAGCCGGTGTTGGGCGCATGGCGGTAGGTGCGCAGCGCCTGTCCGTCCAGCCAGGCCAGCGACACCGCGTTGATGATTTCGTCGCGGCTCAGGCCCAGCATGTGTGCGACCACCGCGGTGGAGGCCACCTTGACCAGCACCACATGGTCCAGGCCCACCTTGTTGAAGGAGTTTTCCAGCGCAATCACGCCCTGGATTTCGTGCGCCTTGATCATCGCTGTGAGCACGTCGCGCATGGGCAATGGTTTTTTGCCCGCCGCGACGGCCTGTCGGCTCAGCCAGTCGGCAGTGGCCAGGATGCCGCTCAGGTTGTCGCTGGGGTGGCCCCATTCGGCGGCCAGCCAGCAGTCGTTGAAGTCCAGCCAGCGGATCATGGTGCCGATGTTGAAGGCGGCCGCGACCGGGTCGAGCTGGAATTGCGTGCCTGGCACTTTGGCACCGTGGGGCACCACGGTGCCGGGCACCACGGGCCCGAGCAGCTTGGTGCAGGCCGGGTATTCAAGGGCTTCGAGGCCGCAACCCAGAGTGTCGATCAGGCAGGTGCGCGCGGTGTCATAAGCGAGCGGGCTGTCGATGATGTATTGGCTGACGTAGTCGGCGATATCGACCAGCACCTGGTCGGGCTGGGGGCGGACGTTGGAGATGGAATCTGACATGGTGTGCTGCTTATTTTTGGGAGGCAAAGAGTGCATCGAGCTTTTGCTCGTAGGCGTGGTAGTTGAGATAGTCGTACAGATCGGCCCGCGTCTGCATGGTCGGAATGGCCGCTCGCTGGTGGCCGTCGCGGCGCAAGACCTGGTAAAAATTCAGGGCTGCGGCATTCATGGCGCGGTAGGCGCCGCAGCAATAAAGCGCCATGCCGACATCGACCGAGCGGAGCTCGTCGAGCGAGAAGATAGGCGTTGCGCCAAACTCGGTGAGGTTGGCCAGCACCGGCCGCTGCACCGCTTTTTTGACCTGGCCGTACATCGCCAGCTCGGTCATGGCCTCGGGGAAAATCATGTCGGCGCCGGCCTCGGCGTAGGCGCAGGCGCGGTCTATCGCGGCCTGCAGACCCAGCGTTGCGGCCGCGTCGGTGCGGGCCATGATCACAAAGCTGTCATCGGTGCGGGCATCGACGGCGGCCTTGATGCGGTCCACCATCTCGGCGGTGTCCACCAACTCCTTGCCCGGCCGGTGACCGCAGCGCTTCTGGCTGACCTGGTCCTCCAGATGCACGGCGGCGGCGCCGGCCTTGCTGAAGGAGCGTATGGTGCGGGCGATGTTGAAGGCGCCGCCCCAGCCGGTGTCTATGTCCACCAGCACCGGCAAGGTGGTGGCGTCGGTGATGCGGCGCACATCCACCAGCACATCTTCCATGGTGCTGATGCCCAGGTCTGGCATGCCCAGTGAGTTGGCGGCCACGCCGCCGCCCGAGATATACAGGGCTTGAAAGCCGCAGGCCTCGGCCATGCGCGCGGTGTAGGCCGTGATGGCGCCGACGATCTGGAGCGGCGCTGCATCGGCAACCGCTGCGCGAAAGGCCGCGCCTGCGGAGAGGCGTGGCAAGGAAGTTGGTGTGCTCATTGGTCCACCTTGATGCCGGCCTGGCGAATCACCTTGCCGTAACGCTCCACTTCGGCCTGCAACAAGCTGCCGAACTGCGCCGGCGAACCGCCTGCCGTGCCCACACCATTGTTGGCCAGCCTGTCCTCCATTTCCTTGGATGCCAGTGCCGCATTGATCTCACGGTTCAAGGTCTCAATAATGGGCGCCGGCACGCCCTTGGGTGCAATCAGGCCATGCCATGCCACTACGTCGTAGCCGGGCACGCCGGCTTCGGCCACCGAGGGGATGTCCGGAAACGCGGCCAGCCGCTTGGCCGTGCCGACGGCCAGGGCTCGCAACTTGCCCGCCTTGACATGCTGCATCACGGCCTCGGTGCCCGCGAACATCATCTGTACGTTGCCGCCTATCAGGTCCGTGACCGCAGGGCCGGTGCCCTTGTAAGGCACATGGGTGGCCTTGACCTTGGCGAGGTCCAGCATGTACTCGGTCACGATATGAAGATGGCCGCCCTGGCCGCTGGAGCCGTAAGCGATTTTCCCGGGCTCCTTGCGCATCAGCTCCAGCAACTCGGCCAGGGTTTTGGCGGGCACCGCTGCGTTGACCACCAGCACATAAGCGCCGCGAGACAGCTGGATCACCGGCGTCATGTCGGCGATGGGGTTGAAATTGAGCTTGTAGACGCTGGGGTTGACGGTGTAGCTGCCCGCCACCAGCAGCAAGGTGTAGCCATCTGCCGGCGACTTGAGTGCGAACTCTGTCCCTAGATTGCCGCCAGCGCCGGGACGGTTTTCTACGATCACCGGTTGGCCCAGGCGCTCACCCAGCTTGGTGGCTATCACGCGTGCGATGTAGTCGGTGCCGCCGCCCGGGGCAAAGGGGGCAACGATCTTGATGGGCTTGGTCGGGAAGCTGCCGCTTTGCGCAAAACTGGCCGGTGCCGCAAGTGCGCCCAGGGCGCCAACCGCCAAGGTGCCGAAATCGCGACGCGTGATGACTGGATTCATATCAGGTCTCCTAATGCTTATTGAATGGCTCGCCTCCAGGTAGAGGCTACCCGTTAAGCGCAAAAGGTGTGCCTGCCGGATGCTTTTGAGAAAAAGAACAAAAAGCATTGATTTGATTGAAGATTTTTCTATGCCTTCAAGCTGGATGAGATGCATGTTTCATTTTTGATGTTGCAAATATGGTTTATTTTTCAAAATTGAAACATGGGCGCCATAATCCAGAGCACCTCCTCAGCATTCCCGGACAGTCCTATGAGCCTTAAAGACACAAGTAGCCGCCCCGTGATCTGGGCGGTGAGCGCCTATCGTCTGACCGACATTTTTCGGAGCATCGCGCCGGAGTTTTCAGCCCAGGCCGACATCCACATCATCAACAAAGGTTTTGCGGATGCGGTGGAGGAGATTCAGGCGCGCTTAAGGCATGAACGCTGCGATGTGATTGTGGCGGCCGGCTCCAACGGGGCTTATTTGCGCCAGCATCTGGCGCTGCCCCTGGTGCTGCTCAAGGTCGGCGGCTTCGACCTGCTGGCCGCCCTGACGCGCGCGCGCCAGGTGTCGGACCGCATCGCCATCGTGACCCATAAAACCGCCGCGCCTGAACTGAGCCAATTCATCCAGCTGTTCGATTTGCGGATCCAGGAACGCGCCTACGAAACGGCGGACCAGGCCAGAGATTGCATCCGGGCGCTGGCGGCCCAGGGCATAGATGTGGTGGTGGGTCCGGGGCTGGTCGCCAACCTGGCCGATGAGCTGGGCCTGCACGGCGTTTTTCTCTACGCCCCTGATTCGGCACGCCAGGCTTTTTCGGACGCCGTGGAGATTGCCCGTATCAAACATGTGGAGGCCTCGCGTCATGCGCAGCTGGATGCGGTGTTGCAGCATTTGAGCGACGGCGTTGTCGCCATAGATATGCAGCAGCAGGTGCTCTCCGTCAATCCGGCCATGCTGCGCCTGGCGGGCAGCCCGGACACCCCCATGGCGCAATGGCTGGGCAAGCCGCTGCGCGAGGTGCTGCCGGCCGTTCGCGCCGGCTCGGTGCTGACGCGGGGCTGGCCCGACCTGGGCAGTGTGGAGCAGGTCGGTCAGCGCACGCTGGTCATCAACCGGGTTCCGGTTTTTGAGCAAGGCGTGCAAACCGGCGCCGTGCTAACCGTCATTGATTCGGGTGACGTTGAGCAGGTCACCAGCCGTTTGCGCCTGCACCAGCAGATCACGACGCGCCACGCACGTTACCACCTGCAACAGGTGGCGGCGGCATCTCCACGCATGAAGCAACTCATCACTCTGTGCGAGACCTATGCCAGGCGCAGCGACGCCACCGTTTTGATTTCAGGTGAAAGCGGTACCGGCAAGGAACTGATTGCGCAGGGCATTCACAATGCCAGCCGGCGCGCCGCCGAACCTTTCCTGGCCATCAATTGCGGGGCGTTCACCGAGTCGCTGCTGGAGAGCGAGTTGTTCGGCTACGAGGACGGCGCGTTCACCGGAGCTCGCCGGGGCGGCAAAGCCGGCCTGTTCGAGTCGGCGCACCTGGGCACTATTTTTCTGGATGAAATCGGCGAGATGCCGCTGGTGCTGCAGACCCGGCTCTTGCGTGTATTGCAGGAAAAAGAGGTCATGCGGGTCGGCGGCCGCGAGTCCATTCCCGTCGATGTGCGCGTCATTGCCGCCACCCACCGCGATTTGCTGGCCTTGGTGGGGGCGCAGCAGTTTCGGCAAGACTTGTTTTACCGCCTGAACATCCTGCAGGTGGTGATCCCGCCGCTGCGGCAACGCCCGGAAGATCTGGCCTTGCTGGCCGTGACGCTGTTCGATGCCGCGTTCAAACGTGCCGGCCTGCAAGACGAGGCGCGCGACATCATCAAGGCGGTGCTGCCCCTGTTCATGTCCCACAGCTGGCCAGGCAATGTGCGGGAACTTGAAAATGCCGCCGAACGGCTGGCCATAGGCTGCATCGCCCTTCACGGCATCCCCAGCCCGGACGATTTGCAGCGCCTGCTTCCCGAGCTGCATGGACCGCGCCTTGTGGTTTGGGAGCCCCGGCCGCCCATCGCCGCAGCGTTAGTCGCCACCGAGCTCAAGGCGGTCACCCGGCAAACGGAGAAAGCCCATTTGCAGACCGTGCTCTCGGAATGCGCAGGCAATCAGGCAGAGGCCGCCCAGCGGCTGGGCATCAGCCGGGCCACGCTTTGGCGCAAGTTGCGCGCCTGAGCCGGGCTGCTTCAGTCTTTCATTCCCGGCTTTTGTTTTCCAGGCGCCACAATGTGCGCCATGGGCAAACATCTTTCTGAGACCACTGGCGCACAGCGCCTGACTTGCGGTTTATTGGCTGGTTTGGTGATAGCGGCTGTCCCACTGCCCCTGGCCTGGCCGTTTCGCGCCTTATTGGGCTGGAGTGCGGGCATCGCCCTTTATTTGATCCTGGCTTGGTGGCTGTGCGTGCGATTTGACGCCGAACGCACGCGTGAGCGCGCCCAGGCGCAGGACGAACCCAGCATGGTGCTTTTTTTGCTGATGCTGCTGGCGACCGTGACCTGCGTGGCGGCCATCACCGTGATGATGCAGCAGAGCAAGGATTTTTCGGGCATGCAGCGCACGCTGCAAATTGCGCTGTCCGTGGTGGCGCTGGTGGCTTCATGGTTGTTCATACAGACCATCTTTGCCTTCCGCTACGCGCACCGCTACTACCAGCAGGAAATGCAGCGGGAGCCGAACGGGCCTGGCTTGCAGTTTCCGGGCGGGCTGGACCCGGACTATTTTGATTTTCTCTATTACGCCTTTGTGGTCGGCATGACCTCACAGGTGTCCGATGTGCAGGTCACCTCGCGTCAGATGCGGCGGCTCACGCTGGTACACGGCGTGCTGTCCTTTGGCTTCAATATGCTGATTCTGGCGCTCAGCATCAATGTGGTGGCAGGCGCATTGTCGTAGTTGCTGCCCCACGGCCCGGAGCGCTATTTGGCCTGGCGCCCCAGCTTGAGTTTGAGCAAGCCGGTGGACAGCGCGGTGCCGCAGACAATCACGCCGGCGCAGACCATCATCCACGGCGTGACCGACTCGCCCAGGAACAGCAGCCCATAGAGCACGGCAAACACCGGCACCAGAAAGGTCACCGTCAGCGCCCGCTGCGGGCCGGCGTTTTCAATCAGCCTGAAAAACAGGATGTAGGCCACACCGGTACAGACCACACCGACGGCCAGCAGGGCCAGCCAGGCGCTGCTGCTGGGCATGCGCGCCGGCCACAGCCACAGCGCCGGCAGGGCCAGGCCCAAGGTGGCGCCTATCTGGCTGCCGGCGGCCGTGACCAAGGGCGGCAGGCCGGACAGGTAGCGCTTGGTGTAGCTGGCCGAAATGCCGTAGCACAGGCAGGCCAGCAAACAGGCCAGCACCGCCCAGCCCGGCGCCACGCCCGAGGCGTCGGGCTTGAAGCTGGCCTTGTCCCAGGCCAGCATGGCGACGCCGGCAAAACCAATGAGCAGGCCCAGCACGCGAGAGGCGTTGGGTTTCTCCTTGAGCCAGGCCCAGGCAATCAGCGCGCCGAACATGGGCACCGTGGCGTTCAGAATGGCCGACAGCCCGGTGGTGATGGACAGCAGTGCAAAGGAAAAGCACGCAAAGGGAATGCCGGAGTTGAGCACGCCTATGAAGAAAATGCGTTTCCAGTTTTTCCGCAGCTCGGGCATCAGGCCGCGCAGCCAGACGATGGGCAGCAGAAACAGCGCCGCAATGGCGACGCGCACGGCGGCCGTCGGCAGCGGGCCGAATTCGACCGTGCCTATGCGCATGAACAGGAAGGAGGAGCCCCAGATGGCGGCCAGCATGGCGAAATCGGCTATCCAGCTTTTGGGGCTGCTGAGTGCCGTGCCGGCAAGGGGCGCCGTCAGACCGGAAGATGGCTGGCTCACAGCAGTGTCTCCTCAAGCGCATGCTCAAGTTTGAGCAGGGCGGTTTTGCGCTCCAGCCCGCCGGCGTAACCGGTGAGCGAGCCGTTGCTGCCCATCACGCGGTGGCAGGGCACGATGACGCTGATGGGGTTGCGCCCGACCGCGGCGCCGACGGCGCGAACCGCGGCCGGCTTGCCAATGCGCTGGCTCACTTCGCCGTAGCTGGCCGTGTCGCCCTGAGGAATGGCCAGCAGCGCCTGCCACACCGACTGCTGGAACTCCGTGCCGTAAGCCAGATCCAGCGGCAGCTCGAAATGGCTGCGCCGGCCGGCGAAATATTCGCTGAGCTGGCGGCAGGTTTCCTGCAGCAGCGGATGCTCGTCGTTGCGCGGCCAGCTGCCGGCTTGGCCTGAGAGTTCGGTGGGCAGGTGGCGCTGGCCTTCAAACCAGAGCCCGGCCAGTCCCTTGTCGGTGGCGGCCAGAATCATGGGCCCCAGCGGGCTTTGATAGGTCGTCTGAACCATGGATTTGTCGAATTTCATGATGATCACCTTTGATGCGGCTGTTGCCTGATAGCTGCTTTTTTAAGCTTTTTATGGCTGTAGCCCTTTGTGGATGGGCGCAAGAAGCTATGGATTTGGTAGCGTTTTAAGTCGTTGCTAGGTCGCTGTGCGGTGCTTTTTAAAAACGCCAAGTTTGATTCATCGGTTGGCGATGATGGCTTGGCAAAACCTTTCCGTCCAATGAAATCCCGGCGCCTGATTCATTCCATTAGCGCATGAGTCGCGGCGCTAGCCGTCGGCCGCCGCTCCCAGCGTGCCGCTCCAGGCGCGTATGACGGCGTAGCTGCGCCAGGGCGCCCAGGCGGCGCTGGCTTTTTCGGCCTCGCGCGCCGGGTTCTTCAAGCCCTGCACGCCCAGTGCCTTGTGCAGCGCCACGTCACCGGACGGAAATGCATCGGGCCAGCGCAGCGCGCGCATCGCGATGTATTGCGCCGTCCAGTCGCCAATGCCCGGCAAGGCCTTGAGCGCGACCAGCGTGGCGTTGACGTCGGCGCCGCTGTGCAGTTGCAGGCGTTTGTCGGCCACCGCCTGCGCGATGCCGACGATGGCGGCCTGGCGCTGCCTGACGATGCCCAGCTGGCCCAGCGCATCGCCGCTGGCCGCCGCCAGCACGGCGGGTGCCGGAAAGAGTCGCGTCAGTTGCGGCCACGGTGTTTCCAGGGCTTCGCCAAAACGCTCCACCATGCGCTGCGCCAGGGTGCGGGCGGCGGCCACGGTGATTTGCTGGCCCAGCACGGCGCGCACCGCCAGTTCGTAGCCGTCCAGTGCGCCGGGAACGCGCAAGCCGTCGCCGCCCGGAAAACTCGCGTGCAGCACGCCGTTGATGGCCGCCGGGTCGGCGTCCAGATCGAACAGGGCGCGGACCCGGCGTATCACCAGCGGCAGCACCTCGCGCAGCGAATCGCTGACGCGCAGCACCAGCTGGCAGCGGCTCTCGTCAAAACTGGCCAGCAGCCAGCCGGTATGCACCTTGCCGCCGGATTCGATGCGAAATGTCCTTCCCAGGCCCGGTGCTTGTCCGCTACCAGCTATGAATTCAATAGCATTGAGGCAGCGCTTGCCGAAAAATTCCAGCATCGCCGCCACGTCGTAAGGCGGCCGGTAGCCCAGCCTTATGGTGATGCCCTCGCCAGCCGCTCCGGGCCGGGCTGGGCCCTGGCGCCGCATTTGCGTCGGGTTGAGCTGGTAGTGGTCCAGGAAGGCGGCGTTAAAGCGGCGCAGGCTGGCGTAGCCGCTGATCAGCGCCACCTGGGTGATGGGCAAGTTGGTGTCGGCCAGCAACTGCTTGGCCGTGTGCAGGCGCCGCGTCTGCAAATACTGCAATGGTGAAACACCAAACTGGGCTTCGAAAATCCGCCGCACATGGCGGTCGCTCACGCCTAGGCGGGCGGCCAGTTTTTCCACCGAGGGCGCGGCGTCCGTCCAGGCTTCGGTTTCATCCAGCAGCCTGGCGGCCTGGTGCGCCAGGATGTAGGAGGCGTCCTGGATGGACCAGACCACCGAGTGCGGCGCCAACTCGGGCCGGCAGCGCAGGCAGGGGCGAAAGCCGGCGCTTTCGGCCTGCGCCGCATGGCGAAAGAAGCGGCAGTTTTCCCGCTTGGGCGCCTTCACGCTGCAGACCGGCCGGCAGTAAATGCCGGTGGAGGTCACGCCGGTGAAAAAGCTGCCGTCAAAACGCGCGTCCCGCGCCTTCAGGGCAAGGTAGCAGTCGTTGTCGGCCAGTGGGGCGTTTGCGGTGGTCATGGCGAAATGATACGCCTGGTGCTGCTGTGAACTAGCCGTTTTCGGACATGTCCCTGAGCGGCTTTGGGCGGAGGTACGCAAGGGCTGCCGCCTACAATCGATCCAGTCTCACTATTGGAAAAACTTGCCATGCTAGTCAATGCCGCCATTTTCAAAGCCTATGACATTCGCGGCGTGGTGCCGTCCACCATCAACGAAGAAATGGCCGAAGCCCTGGGCAAGGCCTTTGGCATGGCGGCGCTGGCAGAAGGCGAAAAAACCGTGGCCGTGGGCCGTGACGGCCGGCTCAGCGGGCCGGCGCTCAGCGCCGCGCTGATGCGTGGCCTGGCCGCCGTCGGCGTTGAGGTGGTGGATGTGGGCATGGTCACCACGCCCATGCTGTATTTCGCCGCCAACACGCTGACCCGCTCCGGCATTCAGGTCACCGGCAGCCACAACCCCAAGGACTACAACGGCTTCAAGATGGTGCTGGCCGGGCGCGCGATTTACGGCGAAGAGATTCAGGCGCTGCGTCGCGTGATGGAGGCCGATAGTTGGACGCTGGCAGCCCAGCCTGCCGCGATGCGTCAGGTGAACGTCGAGGCCGACTACCGCGAGCGCATCGTCTCCGGCATCAAGCTGTCGCGGCCCATGAAAATCGTCATCGACTCGGGCAACGGCATTGCCGGCGCTTCGGCCCCGGCCATCTTTCGCGCCCTGGGCTGCGAAGTGACCGAGCTGTTCAGCGAGGTCGATGGCAATTTTCCCAACCACCACCCCGACCCGAGCAAGCCCGAGAACCTGAAGGATTTGATCCAGGCCTTGCAAAGCGGCGACGCCGAATTGGGCCTGGCCTTTGACGGCGACGGCGACCGTCTGGGCATAGTCACCAAGGACGGCCAGAACATCTACCCCGACCGCCAGATGATGCTGTTCGCCAGAGACGTGCTGTCGCGCGTGCCCGGCGGCACGATTTTGTTTGACGTGAAATGCTCGCAGCGCCTGGCGCCTGAAATCGAGGCGGCCGGCGGCGTGGCCCTGATGTACAAAACCGGCCACTCGCTGATCAAGGCCAAGATGAAGGAAGTCAACGCGCCGCTGGGCGGCGAGATGAGCGGCCACATCTTCTTCAAGGAGCGCTGGTACGGTTTTGACGACGGCACTTATGCCGGCGCCCGCCTGCTGGAAATCGTCAGCCGTTCGCCCGATGCCGGCGCCGTGCTCAATAGCCTGCCGACCAGCTTCAGCACGCCCGAGCTCAACGTCGCCTGTCAGGAAGGCGAGCAGCACACCGCGGTCGCGGCGCTGATCAAGGCCGCGCATTTCGATGCCCCGGCCAAAATTTCCACCATAGACGGCGTGCGCGTCGACTGGCCCGACGGCTTTGGCCTGATACGCGCTTCCAACACCACGCCGGTGCTGGTGTTGCGCTTTGAAGGCCACACGCAAGAAGCGCTGCATCGCATCGAGGCCGACATGCTGGCCTTGCTGCGCAGCGTCAAGCCCGATGCGAGTTTGGCCGCCGCAGCGCACTGATCGCTGTGGACGATGACGTGCGCAGCGCCGGGCCGCCCCAAGCAAGCACAGCCCCCTCGGGGGGCAGCGCATTACACGGAGTGAAAAGCGTGGGGGCAAAAAAGATCCTGCTCGTCAAGCTGTCGTCGCTGGGCGACGTGGTTCATGCCTTGCCGGTGCTGCAAGACATACACGCCGCCTTGCCTGATGCGCAGATTGACTGGGTGGTGGAGAAATCCTTTGCCCCGCTGCTGGCCAATCACGCCGGTGTGCACCGCATCATTGCCTGCGAGATCCGGCGCTGGCGCAAGTCGCCGCTGTCGGCCGCCACCCGCCTGCAGTGGAACGCCTTCAAGGCCCAGCTGCGACAAGAGCGCTACGACGCGGTGATTGATCTGCAAGGCCTGACCAAGTCGGCGCTGGTGGCGCGGCTGGCGCGCATGGCGCCGGGCGGCAAACGTTACGCGCTGGCGAATCAGACCGAGGGCTCGGGTTACGAAGCGCCGACGCGCTGGGTCGCCGACGTGGCGATTCGCATGAGGCCGCACATCCACGCCGTGCAGCGCTCGCGCGAGCTGGCTGCGCAGGCGCTGGGCTACGCCTTGGTGGTGACGCCTGATTTTGGATTAAAAAGGCCTGCAGCCCAGCAGGGACGAGCGCAAGAAGCTCCTGAAAACATAGCGAATCGGGTGGCCTTTGTGCACGGCACGTCGCGCGCCGACAAGGAGTGGCCGCTGGACCACTGGATCGCACTGGGTCAGCGCCTGAATGCGGCCGGCCAGCAAATCGTGCTGCCGCATGGCAATGCCCGCGAGCTGGCGACCAGCCAGGCGATTGCCCAGGCGCTCAATGCGCGCGAGCCCGAGCAGGCCGTGGTCTGGCCGCTGCTGGCGCTCGATGCCCTGACGCACGAGCTGGCACTGTGCGCCGGCGTCATAGGCGTGGACAGCGGCGTCAGCCACATCGCCGTGGCGCTGGATTTGCCGCATGTGCAGATTTACAACTTCGACACCGACTGGCGCACCGGGCCGGCAGCTGGCGGGCGCCAGCGCAGCGTGTTTGCGCAGCCCGCGCCCAGCGTGGAGGCGGTCTGGCAGGCCTGGCTGGATTGCCAGTCGGGGGCTGCATGAGTGTTATGGCACGTCACGCTTATTCGCTGCTCATGCGCCTGGGCCAGCCGCTGCTGCGCCGCAAGCTGGCGCGTCGCGGCCGGCAGGAGCCGGCTTATCTGGAGGCGGTGGACGAGCGCTTCGGCCACTACAGCCAGCCGGCGCAAAGCACTTCGGAGCTGGTCTGGCTGCACGCCGTGTCGCTGGGGGAAACGCGCACGGCGGCGATCTTGCTCAAGGCCTTGCGGGCAGAGAAGCCGGGGCTGCGCATACTGCTGACCCACGGTACCGCCACCGGCCGCGCCGAGGGCAGGGCGCTGCTGCAGCCCGGCGACATTCAGGTCTGGCAGCCCTGGGACAGCCCGGCGGCGGTGGCGCGTTTTTTCAATCACTTCAAGCCGCGGCTCGGCCTGCTGATGGAAACCGAAATCTGGCCGAATCTGCTGGCCCAGGCCAGGCAGCGCGCCATGCCGCTGCTGCTGGTGAACGGCCGGCTGTCAGCCAAATCCCTGAAGCAGGCCGAAAGCATGGCGCCACTGTCGCGCCCGGCCTATGCTGCCTTGACAGCGGTGTACGCGCAGACTGAGGCCGACGCCCAGCGCTTTCGCCAGTTGGGCGCAGCGGTGGCCGGCGTGTTTGGCAACCTCAAGTTTGATGCCAGCCCCCATGAGGCTCAACTGGAAACAGGCCGGCGCTGGCGCCAGGCGGCGGCCCAGCCGGTGCTGATGTTTGCCAGCTCGCGGGACGGTGAAGAAGATGAATTTCTTAAGGAAATAAGGGCTGCAGCGCAGGCGCAGCAAGCGCAAGAAGCTATGAATTCGGGAGCAAAAACTACTTTGGCTGGATTCAAGGCGCTGATCGTGCCGCGCCATCCGCAACGCTTTGACGAGGTGGCCGCACTGGTGGCGCAACATGGCTTGACGCTGTCGCGCCGATCCAGCTGGTCCGGCAGCCCGGCGCACAGCCAGGAGGCGATGCAGGCCGATGTCTGGCTGGGCGATTCGCTGGGCGAGATGGCGCTGTATTACGGCCTGAGCGATGTCGCCTTGCTGGGCGGCAGCTTTGCACCGCTGGGCGGCCAAAACCTGATCGAGGCGGCCGCCTGCGCTTGCCCGGTCGTCATGGGGCCGCACACCTTCAACTTCACCGAAGCCGCAGAGCTGGCCGAGGCCGAGGGCGCGGCGCTGCGCGTGGCCGACATGGCCCAAGCCGTAACGGCCGGGCTGGCGCTGCTCCATGATGCGCCCGCGCTGGCGCAAGCGCAGGCGGCCGGGCTGGCGTTTGCGGCGCGCAACCGGGGCGCGACGGCCAAGACGATGGATGGCTTGCGGGGCTATTTGTAAGGTGTTTGCTTGGCTGGCTGCCGCCAATCCGTCAGCGGGAGCGGGTATTGGCAACCGGCAGCTTTCCGGCTACGCCATTCAATCCGCCAATTCTTTGCCAGAGCCGCCGAGCTCTAAGGGCATGTCTGCGTACTTTGGTAGGCCATCGGCTATCGAAAGAACTTTTTCTCCATAGTGAACATGCAGTCCTGGCTGGAACTCCAGCTCGGGAAGCATGGCCGAATAAACGTCGATGAGCCCCATTTCAGGGTGGTCTGTCATAAGGTGACCCCCGCATTTGGTGCAGAACTTTCGGTGACTCCGAGCCGTTTTATGGAACTCTCCGACATGTTCGGCCCCCTGTGTGATCTTGACGGCACCAGGGCGCCAGAGGGTAAAACCATTCACCGGGGATGCTGACCACGATCTACAGGACTGACAGTGGCAGTAACCCATTCCTTCGGGTGTCCCCACAACGGAGAACTTGACCGCACCGCAGAAGCACTGGCCTGTGTAGGTATTCGTAGACATGGCTGTTTCCTTTTTATTGGTTGCCCTAATTCGTGAAATCGACCGGTCGCATCGCGGTGCGATTCACGTGCAGTTTGAAGACATCGGGTCGAGCGTAATGCCCGCTCACATCGAACTTCCGGCGTGACGCCTGAACAGCGGCGAGGTCCAACTCGGCAATGAGAAGCCCCTTTTCCTGATGCATGGGGCCGGCCACTATGCCGCCAAATGGCTTGTAAACCACCGCATCGCCTGGGTTCACCCATTCGTCTTTGTTCGGGAATAGCTCATCCCGATGGGGAAGGTCGTCCGGGATGTCAGAGGCTTGCAGCGATGTTGCGCATCCAATGACCCAGCAGCCACCTTCGCGCGCGATATGCTGCATGGTCGCCTGCCACATGGCACCGCTGTCCCAAGTAGGGGCCACATGGATTTCGATGTTTTGGGCATACAGCGCGTAGCGCGCCAACGGCATGTAGTTTTCCCAGCAAATCAGCGTGCCTATCCTGCCCACTGCGGTGTCAACGACGTTCAGGCCTGAACCGTCGCCAAAACCCCAAACCATCCTCTCCGCATTGGTGGGCATCAACTTGCGATGATTGTTGGCCAGTCGCCCGTCCGCATCAATAATCGCGCAGCTGTTGAAGATAGTGCTGCTGCTTCCCGAGCCGTCCACTTCTTGATAACCCAGCACAATGACAACGCCATGCTCCTTGGCTGCCTCCTGCAAGGGTCTGAGCCCGTCTTTGCTACGGTCGACCGAGTTGGCGAGCAAACGCGCGTAAAGCTCATCGGTTTTCCCCATTCCGCTGCCCGGCGTCAGACGCCAGACGAAGCTGGGGTAACCAGGCAGCCAGGCTTCGGGAAACACAATCAGCTCACACCCCTTGCCCGCAGCATTGGCAATCAAATCGACCGCTCTGTCCATCGATTGACTCAGATTCAGATAGACCGGAGGTTCTTGAATGACAGCGATTTTTGGCATGACATTTCTCCTTTTGAAACATCCATCGGTGATGACTCAGGCAGGATTGCCTGAATGCTATTTAGTCGCCGAAGCGACGAGCATCTCGCAGGGGCCTTCGAACCTGCCGTCGTGCTCAAACTCACCAAGGGCCTCTTCAATTTCGGCCCAGGCGTCGTCTTTTTCGGGCTCCGATAGTCCACCGAGCATCTGATGCAAGGCAGCAAATGACTCTTGCTCAAACTGAAGACAATCGAGGGCGGAGGCCAGGCGAAGCGGGGCAATGACACGCTCGATGCGGACATCCTTCAACCCTGCATCGGACAGCCGCTTCGCGAGTACATCCGGATCACCCAGGCTGAAAGGCCCTGGCTGCCCAGGAAGCGGCGCAGGCAGTGCGGCACGGCGGCGAATGATGCCTACGGGGATAGCGAAAAACCCATTCAAAGCGGCGCTTGCATAGGTAATGGCGCCGACCCGTCCACCCTCACGCAACTGATCCCGCATACCGGTGAGCGCTTTGTGCTGGTCCGGAAAATAGATCAGGCCGACGCGGGAAATGACAGCTTGAAATGGAGTGGCCTTGATCTCGGCCAGTTCTTCGCCGTCTTTCACGATGGTTTCGACGTGGCCAAACCCGGCCAACCGAGCATTTTCGGCGGTGTGTCGCAAAATGGCAGGGGAAAGATCGGTAGCAAGGACATAGCCTGTCGGCCCGACACGGCGGGCGGCGGCCATTGTTTGCCCCCCGGCACCAGCGGCCACATCCAGCACTCGGCTGCCGGTTTGAACCTGGGTCATGTCGAGCATCATTTCGGTCGCAGGGCCAAGCCAACGGTCCAATAAAGGCGACCACCGATTCCAGGCATCCGCAGCACCATCCCACTGCGCGCGGGTTGTTTCCTTGAATGCAATCGGGTCGAATACTTTTTGCAGCACGCTTGTCATGTCGTTCTCCCAGGTTGTGGTGTTTGGTTGTACCTAGGATGCATGAGGCCGATAATTCGATCAATTAGCCAAAAATTGCTTTGGGAAATGCAAATTTGCACATGGCGGGGGTTTCACGATGCAGTGGGACGATCTGAAAATATTCCTGGCTGTCGCCCGAGAAGGCTCAATCAGCGGGGCGGCGAAACGGTTGGCGGTTCAGCATTCAACGGTTTCCCGGCGCCTGCGGGCGCTTGAAGAAAGCCTTGCCACGCCGCTACTTGAGCGCAAGACATTGGGATTCGAATTAACCGAGGCAGGCGAGGAGTTGAGGCTCTCGGCCAGCAAGATCGAAGCGCAGATCCTGGAGTTTGAGGGGGCTTTGGGAGGACAGGAAAGCGGTGTTTCGGGCGAGTTAAAAGTGACCGCCATCAACAACATGGCTTCGAGCATCCTGATGCCCATGTTCACGCGCTTCAGCGCGAATTACCCCGAGATTGAACTGCACGTTCAAGTGTCCAATAAGTTTGTCCGCCTGGCCGAACGTGACGCTGATATCGCCATTCGGTTGACCAACTCGCCCACGGACACGCTGATCGGTACCCGCTTGGCAACCGTGGCCTCAACCGTTTATGGCGCGCGCGACTATTGCGCGGACGTGCGGGCAGGTTCGGCCGAAAAGAAATGGTTGGGGATCGAGTGTTGCGGATTTCACATGTCATGGACCAAAGAAGCTTGCCCCGAACATAGTCACAATTTTTTTGTCGACGATACCTTGCTGACAGCGGCTGCACTGAGGGAGGGGGCAGGGCTTGCCTATCTGCCTTGCTTCATGGGTGACGGTGACCCGTCACTGGTGCGGTTTTGTCCCCCCGAGAGACAGCACGACCTGGGATTGTGGTTGCTCTACCACCAGGATCTTCGACGCACTAAACGTGTCAGGCTTTTTCGGGAGCATATGCTTAGGGAGGTCGCTGATGTGGCAGCCCTGTTTGAAGGGGGTGCGCCGCCTATTGCGCACTGAGAAAGCAGCTAAACGTGGCTTGCCCTTCATGTTTTCATGATTAGCGGGTTCAAAAGAAAAGGCAATGCTAGGTCTGAAAGCGGCCGGCTACGGGTGTAGATGTCACTGAAATCGACTCCACGTTTCTGACAGTCGATACATCTAACTGGACGGCTGCTTTGGAGAAGTCAGAACGTGAACCTGTATGACTGGGTTTTGTCGGCACCGGTCATATACCCGATCCAGGGGCTAGTCCCGCCCATGCCCTGGCCTTTGTAGTTTCCATGCAAAACGCGTAAGATTTCCCTGCACAGCCCGAACAACTCTGGGGAGCAATGCGATGAGCAACCATGTCTACAAGCTGCTTGAACTGACCGGGTCTTCCAGCGTCAGCATTGAGGAGGCGGTGAGCAACGCCATTGCCAAGGCGCACGAGACGGTGCGCAACATCCAGTGGTTTTCCGTCACCGAAACCCGGGGTCATGTGGTCGATGGCAAGGTGGCGTACTGGCAGGTTTCCCTGAAAATCGGTTTCACGCTCGATTAGGCGTGCCGCAAGCAAGACAGGAGGTGTCACCATGTACCGACGAATTTTGCTGGCTTATGACGGTTCTGCCGCCGGGCAGAAGGCCTTGCTTGACTGCCATGAAATTGCCGAGTGGAGCCATGCCTCGCTGACGCTGATCGCCGTGATGGCGCTGCCCCTGGTCACGCTCTGGCCCGAGAGCGGCGTCTATGACGAGACGGTGCAGAACGCCGAGAAACAGCGCTACCAGGCGATTCTCGACGACGGCGTGCGCAGACTGGCCGATGCCGGGCTGACGGTGCGCGGCGAAGTGGTGATCGGGGATGCGGTGACTGAGATTGCCAATGCCTCCACCCGCATCGAGGCCGACCTGATCGTGGTGGGCCACAAGCATCTGGACGGTTGGGCCGCTCGCTGGTGGCGTGGCTCTGTCTCCAAAGCCCTGATCGAGCAGGCGCCTTGCAGCGTGCTGGTGGTCATCACGCGTTGACCTTGGCAGGAATCGCATGTTTCGTATCCTGGGCCTGGACCATCTGGTGCTGCGCGTCGTCAACCTGCCGGTCATGCAGGCCTTTTACTGCGGGGTTTTGGGCTGCACGCTGGAGCGCGAGCGCTCAGATCTTGGTCTGACGCAGCTTCGCGCCGGCAGCGCCATCATTGACCTGGTTCGGATTGACGGGCCGCTGGGGTCAAAGGGGGGCGCCGCCCCAGGCATAGAGGGCCGTAACCTGGATCATTTCTGCCTTACCATTGCCCCCTTCGACGCCGGGCAGATCCGGCAGCATCTGCAGGCCCACGGTGTCTCAGCTGGCGAGGTGCTGCCGCGTTTCGGCGCAAACGGCGAGGGGCCTTCCATGTATGTGACGGATCCTGAAGGCAATATGGTTGAGCTCAAGGGCCCGCCGGCTGATGCATAGGTGTTAGCCGCGCTCATCGGGCGAGACGCTAAAAACCGGTGCGCCGCCCGAATTTTCTTTAATCGTGATGTGGGTCACCCATGAATGAAAAATCTCCCATGGGGCAGCCCGCAGCCGAATTGCCACGGGCGGGCTTTAGCTCCGGTTTCGGCGTGCTGGCCGCCACCCTGGGTTCGGCCGTCGGCCTGGGCAATATCTGGAAGTTTCCCTATCTGACGGGCGCCAATGGCGGTGCCGGTTTTTTGCTGGTCTACCTGCTGGCGACGCTGGTGATTGGCCTGCCGGTGATGATGGCCGAGATCTTGCTCGGACGCGAGGCCAAGGCCAACCCCATCTCCACCCTGCAGGCGCTGGCGCCCAAGCGCCAGCCCTGGTGGCTGATAGGCGTGGCCGGCATGCTGGGCGCTTTTTTGATCCTGTCTTTTTATTCCGAAGTCGTGGCCTGGGTCTTCGCCTATGTGTTCAAGGCGCTGCGCGGCTCCATCCTCAGCAGTGACCCGCGGGTGACAGAAGCGGCTTTCAATGCGCTGATCAGCGATCCGCTGCAGTCGCTGCTGTGGCAGTGGGGCGTGCTGGTTTTCATAGGCGGTATCCTGGTGCTGGGCGTGACCAAGGGCATAGAGGCGCTGACAAAAAAACTCATGCCCATCCTGTTTCTGCTGCTCTTGCTGCTGTGTGCTTTCAGCCTGTCGCTGGACAAGGCGGCTGAAGGCCTGGCCTTTTTGTTCAAGCCCGACTTCAGCAAGATCAGCGCTTCGGTGGCGCTGACGGCCATGGGCCTGGCGTTCTTCAAGCTGTCGATAGGCATGGGCACCATGATGACTTATGGCAGCTATTTTCGGGACGACCAGAACATCCCGGTCACGGCATTTCGTGTCATGTGCGCTGATTTGTGCGTCTCCATGCTGGCAGGCATTGCGATTTTTCCGGCGGTGTTCACCTTTGGCTTCGCGCCCGCGGCGGGCCCGGCACTGGTCTTCATCACCATTCCGGCGGTGTTTTCCCAGATTCCCATGGGGCAGGGGCTGATGGTGGTCTTTTTTGTGCTGACGGCCGTCGCGGCCACCGGCGCCATGCTGTCGCTGATGGAAGTGCCCGTGGTGATACTGCACGAACGCCTGGGCCTGCCCCGCACCAGGGCTACCTTGTTGACCATTTTGCTGCTGGTATTTTTGGGCGCGGGCTGCGCGCTGAGTAACAGCGCGCTGGCCGACTTCAAGGTGTTGGGCATGACCCTGTTCGACCTGTCTGACTTCGTGTCATCGAACATCATCCTGCCTGCCGGCGGGATTTTTCTGGCCGTGTTTGTCGGCTGGGTCTGGGGTATGGACAAGTTCCGGCTGGCCTTGTCCAACCATGGCCAGCTGCACAATGAAAAACTGGCGCGCGCCGTATTCTTTGTGCTGCGCTATGTCTCGCCGGTGTTGATTCTTGTCGTGATGCTCAAGGGGCTCAATCTGATTTAGGGGGCGCGTAGCCCAAGCCTAGCGCTTGCCCAGCACCTGATGGCAAGTGCAGTTGCCCCAGGCGTGCAGATGCAAATGGTGCGCCCAGTCACGCAAGGTGGCCCAGGCGCCGCCGGTGGCGACTTCATAGGGCGTGAGGCCGAACATGCCCAGGCTGATTGAGGGCTCCAGCGATACCACCGAATGCCAGGTGCGCTTGGGCACGAAAAGAGCATCGCCGGCCTCTACCCGCGCATAAATGCCATGGGCTTTTTCAAAACTGGCCAGCTCTTTGGCCTGGCTTGGCAGGCGCGAGACATTGATGTCGCTGAGCGTGGCGCCCCAGTCGTATTTTTTCGCCGGGCACATGTGTTCGCTCTGATCGGGCGGAAACAGCAGAAATTCCTTGGTGCCCGTGAGCTGGCAAAACCAGTTGTGTGGAAAGTCGTTGTGCAGGCCAGTCACGGTGTTGGCCGGCCCCATGAAGACATATTCCCAGGTCATGCGCTGGCCAGGCCACAAGCTTTTGATCAGCAAATCCTGCCGCAGCTGGGGAAACTTTTCCAGGATGTCCCACTGCGCCAGATACAGCGTGGTGGGGCGGAAGGACTGCATGTGGGCCCAGTTCAGGTGAAAGCGTGCACCGGTCTGGCCCTGGCGCAGCGCTTGCTGCCTGGCTTTGGGCAGCAGTCCGGCGGCGGGGCTGGGCGCTTTTTGCGCCGCTTTACCAAGCTCGCGCAGGTAAGGCGCCACGGGCAAAAAGGGCCGGCCTTTGGTCAGGCCTTGTTCGACCAGGCCGTCGGTGAACTTGACCGGCGCCTCGGCACCCTGGCCTTCGCAGATGCCGGCCAGATGCTCGAAAGACCACTTTTCAAAGGCCGGCCAGTGCTTGATGCCGCCCTTGATCAGTACCGGGCGTGCGAAGGGCCATTGGCGGCCGGACTGTTTCAGTGCCTCCCAAGTGGTTTCCTCGATCAGCTCGAAGCTGGGGCCAATGGGCGCTTGTGCGGGGGGCGCCGCCACCAGCTCGGCTTCAATTGGACGCTCAAACAAGGCTTGGGCAGACATGGACATGAACAGTGGGAGGCTTGGATTCAGGGGGTCAGCAGGGCGTTGATCTGCTGCAAGTCGTCTGGGTTCAGGCTGCCGTTGGCCTGGCGCAGGCGCAGGTTGCCCAGCAGCACGTTGTAGCGCGCCTGCGCCAGGTCGCGCTTGGTCTGGTAGAGCTGGCTTTGCGCGTTGAGCACATCGATGTTGATGCGCACGCCGACTTGATAGCCCAGCTTGTTGGCGTCCAGCGCAACCTGGCTGGAGAGTTCGGCGGCTTCCAGTGCCTTGACCTGGCCCTGGCCCGACTGCACGCCAAAGAAGGCGGTGCGGGTACTTTGGGCCACGCTGCGCCGCGCGCCTTCCAGGTCGGTGGCGGCCTTGTCCTTGAGCGAGAGCGTTTCCCGCACGCGGTTTTGCGTGGCGAAGCCGGCAAACAGCGGCACATTGAGCAGCAGGCTGACGGTGCTGGTGTTGGCGCGCGAAGAAATGCCGGACTGGGCCGTGTTGGATGGGTTGTTGGTGACGTTGTAGCTGGCGCTGGCGTCCAGCGTGGGCTTGTGGCCGGCTTCGGCCTTGTTGACTTCGAGCTCTGCGATCTCCAGGTTGCTTTGGGCCTGGCGAATGCCGGGATGTATGGCTTCTGCCTGCTGCACCCAGGTGTTGACATCGGCCGGCACCACGGCAGGCAAGTTCACCGGGGCCAGCAAGCCCTTGGGCTGGGACTCGGCGATGCCGACCAATTGGTCGAGCGCGATTTTTTTCACGCGCAAGTCGTTCTCGGCCGCGATTTCTTGGGCCACCACCAAGTCGTAGCGCGCCTGTGCTTCGCGGGTGTCGGTGATGGTGGCGGTGCCCACTTCGAAGTTGCGCTTGGCCGAGGCCAGCTGTTCGGCCACGGCTTCTTTTTGTGCCCTGACAAAGGTCAGCGTGTCCTGCGCGGCCAGCACGTCGAAATAGGCCTGGCTGGTGCGCACAATCAAGTCCTGCTCGGCCGCTTCAAGCTGGGCCCGGGCCAGATCGACCTGCTTGGGGCCTTGCTTGTAGAGCGCCCAGTTGGCGGGGCGGTACAGCGGCTGCGTGGCGCTCAATACCGCATTTTGCGAGTTGAAGCTGCTGTTGAGGGCCGGGGTGTTGACGTCAACGCCGTAACGCGAGGCCGCTGCGGAAAGGCCGGCCGTGGGCAGTATCCCGGCCTTGGTCTGATCGGCCCTGGCAACGCTGGCGTCGTACTGCAGCCTGGCCGACTGGTAGGTGGCATCGAAAGCACGGGCCGACTCATACAACGCCACCAAGCTTTGCGCCCGCGCCTGGGGTGCCAGCGTGATCAGCACCGAGGCCATGGCCATCGACAGGGGCAGCATTGACAGGCATTGCGCCGTCAGTTTCTTGGGCGTTGTCATAAGGGTCCAGAGGGAGTTGATGAAGCAGGAAGTAAAGGGCTCACAAAGGGCTCAGCTCTTGGGCCGGGGGCACCGGTTGCGGGGCGTGAACCAGGCGGCTGTCAATACAACGGAACCGATGGATCGACCTGCCGCGACCAGGCGTCAATGCCGCCCTGCAGGTTGACCACTTCGCTAAAGCCGCTTTGCGCCAGGTAGTTGGCCACTTGCAGGCTGCGCATGCCGTGGTGGCACAGGCAGGCAATCGGCTGGCCGCTGCCCAGCGTGTCTTGCAGTTCGGCCACACGTGCCGGAATCTCACGCATGGGAATGTGCAGCAGCGTGAAACCTTCTGCCTTGACCGAGGCCGTCTGCAGCTCCCAGGGTTCGCGCACGTCGATCAGCACGGGCAGGGTGCCGGCTACCGCACCGGCCGTGGCGTTTTCACGCCAGGCGCTGAAATCGGATGGGTTCAATTGGGAAATCATCAAGGTGCCCTTGCAGTTTTCTTGAGGTCTTCAGAAGCTGAATTTCGAAGGCTCGGGGAAGTTGAGCAGCCGTGGCGCCACCGTGTCCCAGTCCTGGGTAGTGCGCCAGGCATCCTGGCCGACACGCGTGATCAGTGTGGCCCGCATCATGGGCTCATCACCGACGATGGCGCTGAGGCGGCCGCCGACCTTGAGCAGGGCCAGCAGCGAGGCGGGCACTTCGGCGACCGAGCCGCTGAGCACGATCACGTCGAAAGGGCCGCGCAATGGGTCGCTGCCGGACACCGCCTGCGCCAGATTGGCGGCGCCGTCGCCGGTGCGCACTTCCGCGTTGTAAAGGCCGGCTTTTTGCAGGTTGTCACGCGCGTTTTGGGCCAGCTTGGGGTCGATTTCCAGCGTGATCACCTGCTGGGCGCGGTGCGCCAGCAGGGCGGCCATGTAGCCGGAGCCGGTGCCGATTTCCAGCACCTTCTCGTGCTTTTGCACGGCCAGGTCCTGCAGCAAGCGGGCTTCCACTTTGGGCGCCAGCATGCATTGGCTGGGGTTTTGCTGCGGCGGCAGGGGAATTTCCATGTCGACAAAGGCCAATGCCTTGTGGGCCAGCGGCACGAAATCCTCGCGCTTGACCACTGCCAGCAGTGAAAGGACCTGGTTGTCCAGCACGTCCCAGGGGCGGATTTGCTGCTCAATCATGTTGAATCGGGCTTGTTCGTAGTTCATGGCGGATCTGTTGTTGGACGGGTGGAAGAAGAATATGAGGGCGTCGGGCGCAAGCTTTGATTTTAGTCGGGGTGCGTATCGGTTTCGTGACGGCCGGCCTTTGCCTGGACGGGCGACGCGGCGTGCGCCTTGCCGGCGAACTTGCGCCTGAACCATTGGGCCAGATCGTCCATGTAGCAGTAGGTCACCGGCACCACCACCAGGGTCAGCAGCGAGGAGGTGATCACGCCGCCTATCACCGCCTGGCCCATGGGGGCGCGTTGCTCCGAGCCCTCGGTCAGGGCAAAGGCCAGCGGCACCATGCCAAAAATCATCGCCAGCGTGGTCATCAGTATGGGCCGCAGCCTGACTTTTGCGGCCAGCAGCAAGGCTTCGCCGCGCTCCATGCCGGGAATGCGGCGGCCGTCCGTGTCCGTGCGGTCTTCGCGCATGCGGATGGCAAAGTCCACCAGCAAAATAGCATTTTTTGTGACCAGTCCCATCAGCATGACGATGCCTATGATGGAAAACATGGACAGCGTGGAGCCGAACAACAGCAGGGCCAGCACCACGCCAATCAGGGTTAGCGGCAGCGAGGTCATCAGCGCCATGGGCTGCAGAAAGCTCTTGAACTGGCTGGCCAGAATCATGTAGATGAACAAAATCGCCATGACCAGCGCCGACACCGCATAGCCAAACGATTCCGCCATGTTTTTGGTGGAGCCGCTGAACTGGTAGCGGTAGCCGGGCGGGAAGTTGATGCCGCCCAGCGCCGCCTTGATGTCTGTGGACACCTCGCCGGCCGAGCGGTTGTAGACATTGGCGTTGACCGCCACTTCGCGGCTCAGGTCGCGCCGGTTGATCTGATTGGGGCCGGTGCTTTCCTTCACGCTGGCGACCTGGTTCAGGCGCACGATGCGCGGCGTGCCGTCTGGGTTGTCGCCCAAGGTGGTGCTGATGAAGGGCAGTCGCTCCAGATCCTGCGGCGAGGTGCGCGCATCCGGCGCCAGCCGCACATTGACATCGTAGGTCTGGTCATCGGGAGCGCGCCAGTTGCCCACCGTTTGCCCGGCCACCAGGGTGCGCAGGGAGGCGGCGATCTGCGCTACCGACAGCCCCAGGTCAGAGGCGGCATCGCGCCGCACATCGACTTCGATCACCGGCTTGTCGGCCTTGACACTGGAGTCCAGGTCCACCAGGCCGGGGATGGCGCGGATCTTGTCGCTGACCAGCAGCGTCAGCCGCTCCAGCTCTTTCAGGTCAGGGCCCTGCAGTGAAAACTCCACCTGTTTGTTGCCGCCCACGGCGTCCAGCAGGCCGACATGGGTGACGGTGATGCCGGGCACCTGCTTGAGTCGCTCGCGCAGCACGGCCGACATCTGGTCGGCGTTGCGGCTGCGCGCCTTGCGGTCAACCAGGCGCACATAGACATTGGCGTACATCTTGCCCTGCGCGCTGCCGGTGTTGACGGTGGCCAGCGTGTACTTCACCTCGGGGAATTCGCGGATGATGGTCTCGACCTGGCGCGCCTTGGCTTCGGTGTTTTCCAGCGAAGAGCCCACCGGCGTGTAAAAGCTGAGCGAGGTTTCGGAGAAGTCGGCCTTGGGCACGAATTCGGTGCCCAGCAGCGGCACCATGAGCACGCTGGTGGCGAAAATCACCGCAGCCAGCGCCAGCGTTGCCAGCTTGTGCGCCAGCGACCAGCGCAATATGCCCTGGTAGGCCTCGCTGAGGGCTTCGGTGCTGCGGTCAAACCAGCCAGTGACACGGCCTATGGTTTTGTCGTAAAAGGTGAGCGGCACGGTGCGGCGCCCGTGCGCTTCAATGGCCGGGTCGTGCCAGATGCTGGACAGCATGGGGTCCAGCGTAAAACTCACAAACATCGAGATCAGCACGGCGGCCACGATGGTGACACCGAACTCGTGAAAGAACTTGCCTATGATGCCGCCCATGAAACCAATGGGCAAAAACACCGCGACGATGGAGAAGGTGGTGGCCAGCACCGCCAGGCCGATCTCCCGTGTGCCGTCCAGTGAAGCCTGATACGGGGTTTTGCCCATCTGCACATGGCGCACGATGTTTTCGCGCACCACGATCGCATCGTCTATCAGCAGGCCGACGCACAGCGACAAGGCCATCAGCGTAATCATGTTGATGGTGAAGCCGAACAGATTCATGAACAGGAAAGTGCCGATGATGGAAATCGGCAAGGTCAGTCCGGTGATCACCGTCGAGCGCCAGGAGTTCAGAAACAGGAAGACGATCAGCACGGTCAGCAGCGCGCCCTCTATCAGTGTGCGGCGCACGTTTTCCACCGCCACGCGAATCGGTCGCGAGCCATCGGTGATCAGCTCCAGCCTGACGCCGGGTGGCAACTGCGGCTGCAGCTCGGCGATGGCCTTGTTGAGTCCATCGACCACGCTTATGGTGTTCTCGTCCTGGGCCTTTTGCACCGTCAGCAGCAGGGTGCGCTGGCCGTTATACAGCGCCAGGCTGTCCAGCTCCTGAGCGCCGTCGGCAATGCGGGCCACCTGGTTCAGGGTGACCGCGGCGCCGCCCTTGCGTGCCACGATGATGCGGCCGAAGTCTTCGGGCCGCTTCATGCGTGCGTCTATCTTGACCACGCGCTCCTGCGCTAGCGAGCGAATGGCGCCCAGCGGCAAGTCCTGGTTCTCGTTGCGCACCGCGCTGACCACCTGGTCGGCCGTGATGCCCAGCGACTCCATGGCCTGCGGGTTGAGGTAGATATTGATTTCACGCTTGGTGCCGCCCACCAGCGTGATCGAGCCGGTGCCGCGCACGTTCTCCAGGCGCTTTTTCAACACCTGATCGGCCCAGTTGGTCAGCTCTATGGCTGACATGTTTTTGCCCCGGCTGGCATCGGGCAATACGGCGATCGACCAGATGGCGCGGCTGGCCGGGTCAAAGCGCAGCACGCGGGGCTCCTTCACCTCGTCGCGAAAGGTTGGCCTGATGGCGGCCATTTTTTCGCGTACATCTTCGGCCGCCTTGTGCCCGTCCACATAGAGCTGAAACTCCATGATGACGATGGCCTGGCCTTCAACGCTGCGCGATGTCAGGGTGTTGATGCCGGCAATCGAGTTGACGCCTTCTTCAATTTTTTTGGTGACTTCGCTTTCAACGATTTCGGGCGAGGCGCCCGGGTAGTCGGCGGTGATGACGACTACTGGAAAGTCGATGTTGGGAAACTGGTCCACCTGCATGCGCTGGTAGGAGAACAGGCCCAGCACCACGATGGCCAGCATGACCATGGTGGCAAACACCGGGTTTTTAAGACTGACCTGGGTGAACCACATGGGCGGACGTCCTCAGGGCGCGGGTTTGACGCGGGCAGGCGCGCTGGCTGCGGGGCTGGCTTGGGCAGCGCTCATGGGCGTGAAACGGACCGGGCTGCCTTCGGGCAGGTTGCCGATGTTGCCGCGAATGACGGGCGTGTTGTCGGCCAGGCCCTGCACGGCCACCATGGCTTCGCCGCCGGCCGTGCCGCGCGCACCGAGCGTGACCGCGCGGTGCGCTACCTTGCCGTTTTCAATCGTCTGCACATAAGGCGTGGGCTTGTCGGTACGCACCGCGCTGACCGGCACGGCCAGCAACTGCGCGCGCGCCGTGCCCAAGGTGCCTTGGGCGAACAAGCCCTGGCGCAAGGGCAGGGCTTCGCCGCCGCTGTTGGCCAGGCTGAGATAAACCAGCACGCTGCGACTGCCGGCTTGCACGCTTGGGTTGATGCGCACGACCTGGGCCTGCACGGTCTGCGGGCTGCCTTCAATCTGCAGCTCGGCGGTTTGGCCCGGGCGCACCGTCATGGCATCGGCGGCGCTCAAGCTGGCTTCCAGTTCCAGCCGGCTCAAATCGACCACCTCGACGATTTTGCTGTCCACGCCGATGTGCTCGCCGGGCTGCGCCAGGCGCTGCGACACCTGGCCGGCAATTGGGGCTTTGAGCACCGTGTCACCCAGCGATTTGCTGGCGACCTCTGTGGCGGCCAGTGCGGCCTTGTAAGTGGATTGCGCCGCATTGAGGTTGGACAGTGAGGTGTCCAGGGCGGTCTTGGAGATAAAGCCCTGATCCACCAGCGCCTTGTTGTTGTCGTACTGGCGCTGCGCCACATCGACCTGGGATTTGCTTGATGCGGCCTGCTCCCGGGCCTGGCGCACGCGCGACTGGTACTCGCCCGCCTCTATGCGTGCAATCACCTGGCCGGCCTTGACGAAATCGCCCTCGCGCACCGTCAGATCCTGCAGTTCGCCCGCCACACGCGCCTTGATCACGGCAGAGTTGACGGCTTTGAGCGAGCCCGAAACCGCCAGCCCCTGCAAAAGTTCGCGGCTCTGGACCTTCACCACGTCGGTGGCGGCGAGTTCCACCAGGCCCTGGCTCGCGCTCACCGCGCTGGCCAGGGCCTGCTCTTGCGCCTTGCGTGCCGAGAGGGTGCGCAGCACGGCGCCGCCAACGAGCAAGAGCGCGACAAGGGCCACGGCCCACTTGATCCGGTGTTTCATGCCTGAGGGATTTCCTGGCTTGGCTCCATATCACCGGGTGACAGGCGCAGGCCGTACAAAATGGTGCTGAGCTGGGTGGCGATGTATTTTTTCGGATCCAGCTCCACATGGGCCGGAACGCAAGCGCCCACGGCGTGTCTGGACAGCATCAGAAAGATCATGGGTGCCACCACACTGTAAACGGCATAGTCCAGGTCAAGTGGGCGAAACTCACCGCGATCCATGCCGCGCTGCAGGATGCGGCGTATCAGGGACTGGCCGGGCAGCACCACCTCGTGCTGATAGAAGGCGGCGAGCTCGGGAAAGTTTTTTGCCTCGCTCATCATCAGCTTGGTGATGCCCGAGGTCTTGGTGGCGCCCACGCGCTCCCACCAGCTGTTCATGCAATAGCACAGCATCTCGCAGGTATTGCCTTCAAATGCTTCGAACTCGTCGTTCCAGGCCTTGAATCGGCCGGAGATGTTTTCTCGCACCACGGCCTTGAACAGCTCTTCCTTGCTCGGGAAATACAGGAATAGCGTGCCCTTGGACACGCCCGCGCGAGCCGCCACTTCTTCCACCCGGGTCGCGGCAAAGCCTTTTTCAACGAAAAGGTCAAGTGCCGCATTCAGCAACTCGCCCGGGCGTGCTTCTTTGCGGCGTTCGCGCTTGGCGACGATGCTGGTGGTTTGGGGGCAAAAAAAATCGGAAATCGCCATGGTTACTGACTAGTCGGTTATTAATTAAATGTAACGCCTTGCCCATAGGGCGTCAACCCAAGCCTTGGCTTGGCCAGCATGGCGCCTGGCCAAGCCGTCAGAGTCTCCTCGAACGCTACTGCAGGGGGTTGGCTTGCATCAATGGTTAATGCAGGGAGCGGGATTCCAAAGGTCTGAAATGAGTTCGGTTTCTTGCTCTGTTGTTTGGATTGAAATGTGTAACAAAGGCCAAGAATGCCAGTCTGTAAGGGTCGAAAGACTGAATTGGCAGCTTGTTTGGCCTCTGATGTTTGGATCGGGGTGGCGCGAACAGGAATTGTCCGAATGAATAGCCCGCTTGTATGGCCGCACCCGGACTCCGGGGCTTTGACTTTGATGAGGAAAGCACGATGACAACAAGACTTCAATCCGGATCAGTCACGGGCGGCCTCAAGCCGCTGGAATTTCTGTCGTTCACGCTGGGTCATGAGGAGTACGGCGTGGACATCCAGAAAGTGCAGGAGCTACGCGGCTACGACGCGGTGACCCGCATCGCCAATGCGCCCGACTACCTCAAGGGCGTGGTCAATCTGCGCGGCATCATCGTTCCCATCATCGATATGCGCATACGCTTTGAGCTGGGAACGCCCAGCTACGACCAGTTCACGGTGGTGATTGTGCTCAATATGGGGGGCCGTGTGCTGGGCATGGTGGTTGACGGTGTGTCGGACGTGATCACCTTGACGCCCGAGCAGATCAAGCCGGCGCCCGAGATGGGCACCTTGCTGGATACGGACTACATGCTGGGCCTGGGCGCGGTCGACGAACGCATGCTGATCCTGCTGGACATAGAGCGCCTCATGTCCAGTCAGGAGATGGGTCTGCTTGAACAAATCGCGGCCTAAACCTTTTTAAATCCTCTGAATTCACGCAGCGCGTGGCACGACTGGGCCAGGTCAGGCGCCAGCTTGCAAAAAATGTGTCGTGAGATCGCGGGGACGTTTCCTGTCCGCACCTTTGGGCTGGCCGCGCAGCCCTTTGTGATTGAATTGAGTGGAGAAGAAAAATGAACTGGTTGACAAACTTGAAGGTCAGCACAAAGCTGATAGGGGGCTTTCTGATCGTTGCGGCCATAGGTGCCCTGATAGGCAGTCAGGGCATTTTGAAGGCGGCCCAAATCAACGATATGTCCACCCAGATGTACGAGCGCGAAACAGTGGGTTTGCGCCATGCGGCCGAGGCCAATATGCATTTGCTGGCCGTGGGGCGCGGGGTGCGTTCCGCGGTGCTGGCTTCGAGTCTGGAGGACCGCAATCGCCAGCTTGAGATCGTCGACCGGCGCATCAAGGAGATGCACCAGCAACTCGATGCCTCGGGCGCCTTGTTTACGACCGAGCGGGGCAAAGCCCTGGTCGCCGAAACCCGCGCGGCGGCCCAGGCCTACGAGGCCGGCATCAAGCAGGTCAGCGACCTGCTGCGCACGGAGGCGGTTGGTGAAGTGAGGAAGTCGGTGGAAGCGCTTTTCGGCGACGTGCGCACGGCCGGCGACAAGGCCGATGACTTGATGACCAAGCTGGTCGAGCGCAAGAACAGCGATGCTTCCGCGCTCAACACGGCATCCGAGGAGGTCTATGGCCATATCCGTGTGCTGCTGATCAGCCTGACCGTAGGCGGCGTGCTGGCGGGCATTCTCATTGGCGTGGCGATTTCGCGCAGCCTGACGCGCCAGTTGGGCGGCGAGCCCGGCTATGCCGTTCATATCGCAGGACGTATCGCTGAAGGCGACCTCACCGTGGCCATCGAAACCCGGGCTCATGACAACAGCAGCTTGCTGGCGGCCATGAAAACCATGCGCGACAGCCTGGTCGGCATAGTTGGACGGGTTCGCACAGGCACGGACACCATAGCCACGGCCTCGGGCCAGATCGCCGCCGGCAACCAGGATTTGTCGTCCCGCACCGAAGAGCAGGCCAGCTCGCTGGAAGAAACCGCTGCGTCCATGGAAGAGTTGACCTCCACGGTCAAACAAAATGCCGATAACGCCCGCCAGGCCAACCAACTGGCGGTGTCCGCCTCCAGCGTCGCCGTCAAGGGCGGCAGCGTCGTATCCCAAGTGGTCAACACCATGGGCGCCATCAATGCGTCGTCACACAAGATCGTCGACATCATTGGGGTGATTGACGGCATTGCCTTTCAGACCAACATCCTGGCGCTGAATGCCGCCGTGGAAGCGGCGCGGGCCGGCGAACAGGGCAGAGGCTTTGCCGTGGTCGCCGCCGAGGTCAGAAACCTGGCCCAGCGTTCAGCCGCCGCCGCCAAAGAAATCAAAGTGCTGATTGACGATTCGGTGGATAAGGTCGAAGAAGGCAGCAAACAAGTGGCCGAGGCCGGCAAGACCATGGACGAGATCGTGGACAGCGTCAAACGCGTGACCGACATCATGGCCGAGATCACCGCCGCCAGCCAGGAGCAGACCTCGGGCATAGAGCAGATCAACCAGGCGATTACCCAGATGGACCAGGTGACGCAGCAAAACGCCGCGCTGGTGGAAGAAGCCGCAGCGGCCGCGCAATCGCTGCAGGAACAGGCCAGCGGCCTGTCCGAAGTCGTGAGCGTGTTTCAGCTGGACCAAGGTGAGGCGACGCAGCTCATCAACCGTGTCCGGGTGGCGAGTCGGGCGACGCTGCAAGCGCAATCCAGGCCGGGAATGACGGCTGCGCCCAAGCTGGCGCTCAGGAACCATGCGGTCGCCGAGCCGCGCGGCCAGTCCGGAGAATGGACTAATTTCTGAGTTGGGTTTGAGGCGGTTCGCGCCGGCATTCGAGCCGTGCACCGCCAGCATTGGAGGCCAGTTGCAGCCTTGCTGCGGCTGGCCTTTGGCGTCTTCTTGGCTGCGCGCTTGGCCGCATCAATATTGCTGGGTTGCTATGAAAGTAGTAGCTGTTTGCGCCCGCTGTATATGGGCTAGCGGCCGAAATGATCAATAAATGGCTGAAAGCGGCGCTGTGACAGGCGCTCAGACGGGAATGAAGCGGCCCACGGCCAGCCCCAGCCACTCGCGCAGCACCTGCTGCGAAGCCAGCAGGCCGTGCGCCGACGGCAGCCACTCCAGCACATCGCTATTGACCGGCAGAATAAAGCCCATGGGGGCTGGCGTCACGGTGAGTCCGGCGCGTTCAAAGGCGGCTACGGCGCGCGGCATGTGCGAGGCATGGGTGACCAGCGCAATGTGCTGCACGCCATCGCGCTGCAGCAAGGGCGCCAGCAGGCGCGCATTGCCAGTGGTATCGCGCGACTGGGCCTCGTTCCAGCGCAAGCTCACGCCATAGTCTTGTCGCGCTACCCGCTCGGCTACCTGGGCTTCCGAGTCGGTTTGCGCACCTTGGGCGGCCCAGCCCACGCCACCGGTAAAGGCCAGCGGCAAGCCCGATTGCCGGGCCAGCCAGATGCCATAGTGCAGCCGGGCTGCCGTATATTGACTGGGCTGCGACTGGCCGTATTCGGGGGCTTGCGGCAGCAGGCCGCCGCCCAGGACCACGATGGCCTGGGCCTTACCGGTTTTCAGCGCTGTGGCAGACAGCGGCGCAAATTGCGGTAGGGCGTTGTGTGCCAGCCACACGGCCATGCCGTGGCAACTGAGCAGCCCGAGCAGGCTGATGGAAAGTGCCGCCAGCGCGAGGCCGCCGCGCCTTTTCTTGAGTACCAGCAGCAGCCCCAGCAGGGCGAGCAGCAGCAGCGCCAGGGGCGGCAGCGCGAGGCTGGTGAGCAGGGGTTTGAGTGCAGCGAGTTCCATAATTTGCTATCGAGATGATAGCTTCTTGCGCCCGCTGCATCTGCGCTAAAGGCCTAAATGATCAATAAAACGCCTGCAAACCGGTTTGCGCGCGGCCCAGGATTAGCGCATGCACATCGTGCGTGCCTTCGTAGGTGTTGACGGTTTCCAGGTTGATCATGTGACGAATCACATGGTATTCATCGTGGATGCCGTTGCCGCCGTGCATGTCGCGTGCCACTCGGGCAATGTCCAGCGACTTGCCGCAAGAGTTGCGCTTGATCAGTGAGATCATTTCCGGCGCGGCCCTGTCTTCGTCCATCAGCCGGCCTACGCGCAAGCAGCCCTGCAGGCCCAGCGCGATTTCGGTCTGCATGTCGGCCAGCTTCTTTTGGATCAGCTGGTTTTGCGCCAGTGGCCGGCCAAACTGCTGGCGGTCCATGGTGTACTGGCGGGCGCGGTGCCAGCAGTCTTCGGCCGCACCCAGCGCGCCCCAGGCGATGCCGTAGCGCGCCTTGTTGAGGCAGCCGAACGGGCCCTTCAGACCGCTGACTTTGGGCAGCAGGCTGTCGGCCGGCACAAACACCTCGTCCATGACGATTTCACCGGTGATGCTGGCGCGCAAGCTCATCTTGCCTTCGATCTTGGGAGCGGAGAGGCCTTTCATGCCTTTTTCAAGGATGAAGCCGCGAATGGCTTCCTGGCCGCCGACCTTGCCGTCAGCGTCTGCCAGCTTGGCCCAGACCACAAACACGTCGGCGATGGGGCTGTTGGTGATCCACATCTTGCTGCCCTTGAGGATGTAGCCACCATCGACCGGCTTGGCGCGCGTCAGCATGCTGGCTGGGTCCGAGCCGTGGTTGGGTTCGGTCAGGCCGAAGCAGCCCACCCACTCGCCGGTGGCGAGTTTGGGCAAATACTTCTGACGCTGCGCTTCGTTGCCGTAGGCGTGGATGGGGTGCATGACCAGCGAGGATTGCACGCTGATGGCGCTGCGGTAGCCGCTGTCGACGCGCTCGACTTCACGCGCCACCAGGCCGTAGCTGACGTAATTGAGGCCGGCGCAGCCATAGCCTTCAATGGTGGAGCCCAGGAAACCCATGGCGCCGGCTTCATTCATGATTTCGCGGTCGAACTTCTCGTGGCGCGCCGCCATCAGCACGCGCGGCTGCAGCTTTTCCTGGCAAAAATCGTGGGCGGCTGCAACGATGGCACGCTCGTCCTCGCTCAGTTGATCCATCAGGAAAAACGGATCTTCCCAGTTGAATTTGGCTTTCATGGCAGTCTCCTATAAAGGGTTCTAGCAGTGTAGCGAAGTGGATGAATATGCTTTAAGTTTCAACTAGTTGACGGGCTGGATTTGTCCCCATCCACAGACAAGTCCGTAGGTGGCGCATGGCGGTAAGTCGCCGGCGTGCGGCTCAGCTTGATCGGCGAGGCGATGCCGGTGTAGTCCTCGCCTATGCGCACCACCATCTCGCGGTGCTGGGTATGCGGATGCTGCAGCGCAGCGTCCACCGACAAAATGGGAGCGCAGGGCACGCCCAGTTGCATCAAGGCCTCGGCCAGTTGCGCGCCGTCGTGTCCGGCCAGCGCCTGTACCAGCAGTTCACGCAATTCCTGGCGTTGCACCGAGCGTGCGCCCGCCTTGCTAAAGCGCGGGTCGCTGGCCAGGGCTTCGGTCCGCAGGTGCTGGCACAGCAGGCCGAATTGTTTGTCGTTGCCCACCGCCAGAAAGACCGGCACGGTGCGCGTGGGAAAGGCGTCGTAGGGGTAGATGTTGGGGTGGGCGTTGCCGGTGAGGGTAGGGCGTTTGCCGTTGCCAAACCAGTTGGCCGCATGCGGGTGCAGCAGCGACAGGCCGCAGTCGAACAGGCTGGCCTCGACAAACTGGCCCTTGCCGCTGCGCTCGCGCTCCTGCAGTGCCAGCAGCACGCCCAGCGCGGCATTGAGTCCGGTCACCATGTCGACCACCGGCAAACCGACGCGCAGGGGCTCGCCGCCGACTTCGCCGTTGACGCTCATGATGCCTGTCATCGCCTGCACGGCCGCGTCGTAACCGGCCAGGCCGCCCAGCGGGCCATCGGCGCCGAAGCCGCTGACACGGCAGTGGATCAGGCGCGGAAAGCGCTTGGCCAGGTCTTCGTAGCCCAGGCCCCACTTTTCCATGGTGCCGGTCTTGAAGTTTTCTATGACCACGTCGGCGCCTTCCAGCAGGCCCAGCAGCACCGCCTGGCCGGCGGCGCTGGCCAGGTCTAGCTGCATGCCGAGCTTGTTGCGATTCAGGCCCAGGTAGTAGGAGGCCACGCCGTTCTGGAAGGGCGGGCCCCAGGCGCGCGTGTCGTCGCCTTGCGGCGGCTCGACCTTGAGCACGTCGGCGCCGTGGTCGCCCAGGATCTGGCCGCAATAGGGGCCGCCCAAAATGCGCGACAGGTCGATGACGCGTATGCCGGCCAGTGCGCCTTGCGGCCTGGTGGAGTTTGATTCGGTGTTCATGACGCCCTCAATCTGCCTTGGCGCCGGACACCTTGATGACCTCACGCCACTTGGCGGTCTCACTACGCATGTAGCCCGCCAGTTGCGCCGGGGTGTATTGCGGCGGTGGCTCCAGGCCCTGCTCGGCCAGGCGCTGTTTCACGTCGGGCTGCTGCAGCACCTGGGTGAAGGCGGTATTGAGTTTGGCCACCACGTCCTGCGGTGTGCCTGCGGGCGCGACGATGCCGAAGAACACGCTGGCGTCGAAGTCCTTGACGCCTTGTTCCATCAAGGTGAGCACCTCGGGCAGGGCGCGCGAACGGGTGGCCGAGGTCACGCCCAGCACGCGCAGCTTGCCGGCCTTGATGTGGGGCAGGGCGGTCAGCACGTCGGTGAAGGACATGGCCACCTGGCCGCCCAGCAGGTCGTTGAGCGCCGGGCCCGTGCCCTTGTAGGGAATGTGCTGGATGTCGGTGCCGGCGCGCATATTGAACAGCACGCCCGCCAGGTGTGACGACGCGCCGCTGCCCGAGGAAGCAAAGGACAGCTTGCCGGGATTGGCCTTGACGTAGGCGATCAGCTCTTTCACGCTTTTGGCCGGCACACTAGGGTGCACCACCAGCACATTGGGCAGGTAGCCGACCTGGATGATGGGCGAGAAGCTTTTGACCGGGTCGTAATTGATCTTCTGGTACAGGTTCACGTTGATTGCCAGCGGCGCCGAAGTGCCGAACAGCAGCGTGTAGCCGTCTGCCGGGGCGCGCGCGACGTAATCGGCGCCTATGTTGGCGCCGGCGCCGGCCTTGTTCTCGACGATCATGGTCTGGCCCAGTATGGGCTGGATGGCGTTGGCCAGTGTGCGCGACATGGCGTCGGTCGGTCCGCCGGGCGCATAGGGAACGATCAGCGACAAGGTCTTGTGCGGGAAGGGGGTTTGGGCCCAGGCGGAGCCAGCGCCTGCCAGGCAGGCCAGTGCGATCAGACAGGTTCTGCGAGTGTTCATGCTTGTCTCCTTGGATGTTGTGATGTGGGCGGCGGGATTCAGGCGCTCAGAAAAATGCGCTCGACCTCGGCTTGGGCTTCGGGGTCGCTGTCGTGCCCGGTGGCCAGCGGGTCGGCCGGCAGCAGGCGGTGCCGCAGTACCAGTTGCGCCAGGTGCAGTCGATCGGGTGTGCCTATGCGCGAGGATTCCCAGGCCATCGCCACTGCCGTGGTGGTGTGATAAAGCGCCGAAGCCGCGCGCCGCGCCAGCGCTTCGCCGCCATCGGCCACGGCGGCCTGGGCCAGCGACGCGGCCCGCGCCATCACGTCCCGCAGGCTGGCGGCCAGCGCGTCGTCCAGCTTTGTCTCGGCCAGCAGTTGCTCCAGATGCGCCATCAGCGCTGTCAGCGAATCTTCGCGCCGGATCGCGCGTATCACGTCCAGCGCCACGATATTGCTGGTGCCTTCCCAGATCGAGCCCAGGTGTGCGTCGCGCACCAGGCGCGGATCGGTCCACTCCTCGATGTAGCCGCAGCCGCCGCGCACTTCCATGGCGTCGCCAGTGACCTTGCGCGCGTCGCGGCAGGCGCGGAACTTGATCAGCGGCGTCAAAATGCGCGCCAGGCGCAAGGCGTTGGCATCACCGGCGTCGGCGCGGCGCAGCGCCTCGGCGGTCTGGAACACCATGGTGCGGGCCTGCTCGCTGGGCAGCAGCAGCTTCAGCAGCTGGCGGCGCATCAGCGGCAGATTGATGAGCTTCTTGCCGAAGGCCTGGCGGTTGCGGGCGATGAAAAAAGCTTCGCTGACCGCGCGGCGCATCAGGCCGGCGGCGCGCACACCGTTGGACAGGCGCGAGTTGTTGACCATGTCGGCCATCTGCACAAAGCCGCGGCCCTGTTCACCCACCAGCCAGGCGCGCGCGCCTTCGAGGCGAATCTCGCCGCTGGCCATGGAGCGCGTGCCCAGCTTGTCTTTCAGGCGGATGATGCGGTAGTGGTTGTGCGTGCCGTCGTCCAGATCGCGCGGCAGCAGGAACAGCGACACGCCCTTGAGGCCGGGCTGGCCGCCTTGGCCGTCTTCATCCACGCGCGCCAGCACCATGGCCAGCGCGGCATCGGGGTTGGAGCAAAACCATTTGTCGCCGGTCAGCAGCCAAGCGCCGGGATGCTCGGGGTCGGGTCTTGCCACGGTTTCGGTCACGGCGATGTCTGAGCCTGCGGCCTGCTCGGTCATGAACATCGCGCCCTGCGAAAGCTCATCCATGTCCAGGCTGGTGAGTGAGGGCAGGTAGCGTTGCACCAGTTCGGGCGTACCGAATTTCTTCAGCGTGCGCGTCAGCGAGTCGGTCATGGAGACCGGGCAGCACAGGCCAAACTCGGCCTGCACGAAGAGGTAGGTCAGCGCGTACTTGGCGATGGACGGCAGCTGGCCCTGCCAGCCCAGCACGTCCTGGCGGTGCGAGATTGCCGCCAGCGCGTATTGGCTGAAAGCCAGGCGCTCCATCTCGACGTAAGCCGGGTGCTTGATGACCTTTTGCTCGTCGCGCCCGCTGCGCGAGCGGAGCTGCAGTTCCGGCGGGTTTTTGTCGGCGGTGTTCGCCAGATCGTCCAGCGTGCCGCCGGCCAGCGCGCCCAGCTTTTCGAGATGCGGCGTCAGGTGCGCCAGCAACTCGGGTTGCAGGTAGACCTGCAGCAGCGCGCGCAGGCCGGGGTCTGTGGTGTAGAGGTTGGCGCCGTGCTGGTCGGGCACCGGGTGGCAGATTGCTTCTGTCTGGTTGATGGACATGATGGGCGGCTCTCCTTGCTGCATTGTTTGCCTTGTGCTCATGCCTGTCCAATAGTGAATAGGGCTTGAGCGATATATTTTTTAATCATGAAATTGCGCTGCTTTCTGGCCCGGGCGGCGCGCCGCCTACTGCGGATGGGCCAGCAGGTGTTTGGCCAGTGCGTGGTAGGCCGGCAGTGAGGTGGGGTCGTTAGCCGGGTTCCCCGCCACCGGGTGCGAGGCGAAGCGGGCGATGACCATTTCAGCCTTGGGATCGATATAGATCGCCTGGCCATGAACGCCGCGCGCCGAATAGGCGCCGTGCTCGTTGTGCGACACCCACCACATGTCGCGGTAGCTCCAGCCCGCCAGCGTCTTGTAGCCGGCTTTGGCGAACTCGGCCTTGCCGGCCCCGTTGCGAATGTCGGCCACGACCTTTTGGGGCACGATTTGCTGGCCGTTGTAGCGGCCGCCCTGTCGCATCATTTCGCCGAACCTGGCCATGTCGCGCAGGCTCGCGTTCAGCCCGCCGCCGGCGAATTCGGTGCCCGTGCTGTCTATCGTGAAATAGGCGTCCTGCTCGGCACCGAGCTTGCTCCAGATGCGTTCCTGCAGGTTTTCACCGATCGACTTGCCGGTTGCGCGGCGTATCACCCAGCCCAGCGCGTCGCTGTTGACCGTCTTGTACGCAAAGGCCTGGCCGTGCGCGCCTTCTTTCTTGATCGTCAGCAGGAACTCGTAGAAGGACTTTGGCCCCTCGTAGCCGGGCGGGCGCGGCGTCACGCCGCCGGCACGCGTGTGGTCAAAGATTTCAGCCTTGGGGTTGGCATAGTTCTCGGAGTACTTGATGCCGGTGGTCATGTCTAGCAACTGGCGCACCGTGACGTCGCCAAAACCGGTGTCCTTGAGTTCGGGAACGTAGGTCGAGGTGAGCGCGTTCTCGTCGATCACACCCTCGGCCACCAGCATGGCACCCAGTGTGCCTATGAAGGACTTGGTCACCGACATCGCGATGTGCGAACCCTGAGGCTTGAGCGCACCGAAGTAGCGCTCGTAGACGATGCGGCCCTTGTGCAGCACCACGATGCCGTCGGTGTAGTTGGCGCCCAGCGATTGCGCCCAGCTCATGGTCTCGCCACTGCCCATCACCTGAAAACTCACGCCGTCGATGTCCTGGCGCGGGGCCACGGGCAACACGCTGACCGGCCCGGTGCCGTGCGCCACGTTGCTGGTGGGCACAAACTGGCGGTAGTTGGAAAAGGACCAGCGTATCTGCGGAAACTTGCGAAAGCTGCCATCGGCGAACTGAATCATTTTGTCGGCGGGGGGCGGAGAACCCGTCATCCAGCCCATCGTGATCGGATCGCTGGCCTGGGCATCCAGAAACTTCGGCGCGGTTTGCGCGCCCGCCTGCAGGCTGGTCACGAGCAAGGCCATGGCGGCCGCCCATCGCGCCGGGTTCTTTTTCACTGAGTCGATCATGGTGTAGCCCTTGAAGAATTTGCTGGGTTGGGGAATTGCCGTCGCAGGATGGGTTGACTCCTTGGCGCATTGTTTGCGCCGCAACCATACATGTCCAATATTGAATATGGCTTGAACGATATAATTTTTTAATCATGGAATTTCGCCATCTGCGCTACTTTCTGGTCCTGGCCGAAGAGCTGCATTTCGGCCGGGCGGCACGCCGCCTGTCCATCTCGCAGCCGCCGCTCTCCCTGAACATCCAGCAACTTGAAGCCTCGGTCGGTGCGCGCCTGTTCACCCGCAACAGCAAGGAGGTGCGGCTGACGGCCGCAGGCAAGGCTTTTGTGCCGCGCGCACGCGCCGTGCTGGAGCAAGCGGGCGAAGCGGCGCGCCATGCGCGGGATGTGGAGCAGGGGCTGGCGGGGCGGCTGCACATCGGTTTCGTGGGCGCCATGTTGTACCGCGGCCTGCCGCAGATGCTGCGCAAGTTCCAGGCGCAACACCCTTTGCTGCGGGTGGTGCTCAGGGAACTCAATTCGCAAGACCAGCTGGTCGAGCTCGCCCATGACCAGCTCGACGTGGGTTTTGTCCACAGCACCCGGCTGCCGGCAGAGATGCAGCATCAGCTGTTTGCCAGCGAGCCTTTTGTCTGCTGCCTGCCGGCAGACCACCCGCTGGCGCGCAAGCGCACTTTGCCACTGCAACTGCTGCAGGGCGAGTCGTTTGTGATGTTCGCGCGCAGTGCCTCGCCGGACTACTATGAACGCATCCTGACCATCTGCACCGATGCCGGCCTGTACCCCGAAGTCCGGCACCAGGTGCGCCACTGGCTCAGCGTGGTGTCGCTGGTCTCGCAAGGCCTGGGTGTGGCGCTGGTGCCGGCGGCCTTGCGCCATTCGGCCTTGGGTGGCGTGGTGTTTGTGCCGCTGGATGCGGGCGTCGCGCATTCGCAGTCCTATTGCATCTGGAAAACGGCACACGACAACGCGGCGCTCACGGCTTTTCTGGCGGTGATGCAAATCGAGGCGGCGCGGCAGGCAAAAAGCGAAAAGACGACGCAACCCAAAACAACTTCATAAGCCCCACAGCGCCCTGTGGAAAACAGGGGCGACTACAGTAGGGCCTTATACGAATCCAACCCCGGAGCCAAGACCATGACGACTGAAACCATCACCCTGGGCGGCGGCTGCTTCTGGTGCACCGAGGCGGTGTACGTCAAGGTGCGCGGCGTCATCGATGTCGAGTCGGGCTACAGCAACGGCCAGGAAGCGCGCCCCAGCTACGAGGACGTCTGCACCGGGCGCACCGGCTGCAACGAGGTCGTGAAGCTGGTGTACGACCCGGCCGAGATCACGCTGGGCGAGATCCTCGAAATCTTCTTCGTGATCCATGACCCGACCACGCTGAACCGCCAGGGTAATGACGCGGGCACGCAGTACCGCAGCGGCATTTATTATTCGACGCCCGAGCAAAAGCAGGTGGCCGACGACATGATCCGCCAGATGAGTCAGGACAAGCTGTTTGGCCAAGCGATAGTGACCGAGGTGCTGCCGCTGGCCAATTACTGGCCGGCCGAGGATTACCACCAGGACTTTTTCGAGAAAAACCCCTACCAGGGCTATTGCATGGCCGTGGCCGCGCCCAAGGTGGAGAAGTTTCGCAAAACCTTTGCGGCGCGGGTCAAGGCTTGATGCGTGAGAGAACGGTTTTCGCCTTGAAAACCTGATTTTTAAGTAAAAAAGGCTTGTGAACCAATCGGAACGGGCGTAAGCAGCTATCAAATGAGTAGTAATTCGTGCCCGGCGATTGGCCCGGTTTCAAGCCCGGCGCTGCGCGAAGTAAAACCACTCCTGCGCCACGCCGGCACCCGGGTTGGGAAACACCACAAAGCCGTCTTCGGGCGCCTTCACTTCGGCGCCGCTGTAGCGCAGCCCTATCACTTCGCCGGCCTTCACCGCGTCAAAGCTGCGCCAGGCGCGGCTGAAGCTGTCGCCCACATGCTCGCGGTCTATGACGTCGACCAGGCGCAGAATTTCCCGCTCGCCCTGGGCGGGCTGCAGCGGCAGCGGTGACAGGCCCAACAGGGCCAGCGTCTGCAAGATGGCGTGGCGCGCCACATTCACCGACTCGGGGTCATCGTGCTGGCCGCATTCCAGCGTCACGCCGTAGCCACCGGTTGAGCGCATGTATTCGGTGGTGCCCACGCCGTAGTTGGTGTCGGTCACCAGACTTTGCACGCGGCTGCCGCCTTCGGTGATGGGGGCGGCGGCGCGCCGCTTGACGCCGCGCGCATAGGTGTCCAGCCAGCCTTCCACGATGCGGTGTGGCCCGGTGTGCAGGGCCAACTGCATTTCCTGTGCAGCGTTGGCAAAGGGCTCAAGTTCACCGCGGTTGTTTTGCGGGCCAATCATCACGAAAGGAGCGCCGCCGGTATGAAAGGAATGCAGGTCCAGCAGCGCGTCGTGCGCGTCCAGCAGCGGGCACAGCACGTTGGCGATGCGGTCCTCAAAGTCTTGCGGAATCGCGCTGGGCGCCATGTTGCGGTTCAGGTTGCGGTCGCCGGTGCGCTGCCCCAGCTGGTAGGCCAGCGGATTGGTGATGGGCACAAAGCTCACCGTGCCGCGCTCTATGGCCAGCGCGCCGCTGTCCAGCTCGGCCAGGATTTGCGTGATGGCGCGGGTGCCGCAAACCTCGTTGCCGTGTACCGCGCCCAGCACCAGCAGACGCGGGCCGGGCGCCAGGCCGTGGTAGCTATGGACGCGAAGATGGGAGGGCTGGCGTGAGTTTGGCGTTGGCGCACTGGCATGGGTCATGGCTGGTACCGTGGTAAAAGTTTCATGAGGGTTGGGGCTGAGTTTAGACCTTGATTTCGAGGTGTCAGCGGGGCCGGGCGGGATGAATGGAGCCGCCATGGAAGGGCGTGATGGATCTTGGCATTCAGCGCTGCCGCGAAGGCCTGGCCGTCGGCAAAAACCGGGCATGAAGCCGGCGAACGCAAGCTACCATTGGGCGATGAACCCGCTTGTCTTCGCTTCCTTGCTTCCGGTGGTTTTTTTGATTGCTACAGGTTTCGTAGCTGGTCGCGTAGGCTGGATAAGGGCTGTGGCTATTAAAGACCTGTCAAACCTGGTTTTTCTGCTGCTCACGCCGGCGCTGCTGTTTCGCACCATGAGCCAGGTGCGCATAGAGCAGCTTGACTTCAAGCCGGTGGCGGCTTATTTCCTGGCGGTCATCATTTTGTTTGGCGGGACCTTGCTGCTGCAGGGCTTTAACCGCCGCGCCGCCGTGCAGGCGTTGGCTGCCACCTTTTCCAACACCGTGATGATTGGCATTGCCCTGGTTGGGCTGATGTACGGACCGGCCGGCCTGGTCACGCTGCTGACGCTGGTGTCCGTGCATTCGCTGGTGCTGCTGACCAGCGCAACGGTGGTGCTGGAGCTGGCCGTGGCGCATGAACAAAAGCAGGGCAGTGCAACGCTGGCGGCGCCGCCCCGGCATCCTGTGGCGACTGTTTTGATGGCCGTGAAGAATGCCTTGCTGCACCCGGTGCCGCTGCCCATCATGGCCGGCCTGCTGTTTGCCCAGACCGGATTGGCGATTCCCCAGGTGATCGATAAGCCGCTTGAGTTGCTGGCCAATGCCTTTAGCCCGCTGGCTTTGGTGTTGGTGGGTGTGACCCTGGTGAGTACGCCGGTGGGACGCTACTGGCGACCCGCGCTGGCATTGGCCAGTGTCAAGAATCTGCTGCACCCGCTGCTGGTGTTTGGCTTGTGCCGCCTGCTTGGTGTGGGCGGTCTGCCCATGACCGTGATGGTGGTGGCTTCTGCCTTGCCGATAGGGGCCAATGTGTTTTTGTTTTCCCAGCGCTACCAGGTGGCGGAGGAGCTGATCACGGCCAGTGTGGTGGTGTCCACCGCGCTGGCGCTGCTGAGCTTGACGCTGGTGTTGCTGCTGCTGGGGCCGGTGAGCTGACTATTTTTTTGAGAGCTTTTGGATGTTGTTTTTGTAATCCCTTCCCGTGTCGGCGCAGACCATTGGCCTGTTGCTGCTGTCCAATGTCTTCATGACTTTTGCCTAGTATGGGCATCTGAAAAATCTGGCGACATCACCCTGGTTTGTGGCCGCCCTCGTCAGTTGGGGCATTGCCCTGTTCGAGTACATGTTTCAGGTGCCGGGCAACCGGATCGGCTTCACCCAGTTCAGCGTCGGGCAGCTCAAGATCATGCAGGAAGTCATCACGCTGACGGTGTTCGTGCCTTTTGCCGTGTTTTATTTGAACGAGCCCCTGAAGCTGGATTATTTGTGGGCGGCCTTGTGCATGGTGGGCGCCATTTACTTCATTTTTCGTAGCGCGTAAACACGTTCTATAGGGCGTTTTCCCTGTGTTTGGGTCCGAAAAAGCATCGCGGTTAAACTTTCCCCAGTTTTAAAACGTCAATTTCTGACCTAATTTTTGAGGATCCAGCATGCTGTTTGGCAAGTTGCTGCCGCGCGAAGGTAATTTTTTTGAGATGTTCAACCAGCATGCCGATCGCATCGTGGAGGCCGCACACGCCTTCTCGAAGATGGTCGCCAACTACAGCGACGTGGAAAAACGCGAAGCTTATAACCGGGAGGTTGACAACGCAGAGCGTGCCGCTGACCGGGTGACCCAGGAGGTCAATCGTGCGCTGCACAAGACCTTCATCACCCCGATCGATCGTGATCAGATCCACCAGCTCATCAACAACATGGACGATGTGGCCGACCTGATCCAGGATTCCGCCGAAACCATGGTGCTGTATGACGTGCGCCACATGACGGACGACATCGTGCGTCTGACCGATCTGAGCGTCAAGTGCTGCGAGCGGCTCAAGGATGCCGTGGCGCTGATCGGCAAGGTTCGCGATGCCGCGACCGCCGAGGCCACGCTCAAGACCTGCGAGGAAATCGACAAGCTCGAATCCGACGCCGACCGCGTGATGCGCTCGGCCATGAGCCGGTTGTTCCGCGAAGAGTCCGATGTGCGCGAGCTCATCAAGCTCAAGGCGGTTTACGAGTTGCTGGAGACCATCACCGACAAATGTGAGGATGTGGCCAATCTGATCGAGGGCATCGTCCTCGAAAATTCCTGATCATCGGCCACTAACCAATTCCTCTCATGCAAACCGTACAGACCGCCCTGTGGGTCGTAGCCCTGCTGGTATTCATGGCCATTGCCTTTGACTTCATGAATGGCTTTCATGATGCAGCCAACTCAATCGCCACGGTGGTGTCCACCGGCGTTCTCAAGCCCGGCCACGCCGTCATCTTTGCGGCCAGCTTTAATTTGCTGGCCCTTTTTATCTTCCATCTCAGTGTGGCCGCCACGGTAGGCAAGGGCATAGTCCAGCCCGGGGTGGTGGATACGCATGTCGTTTTCGGGGCCCTGATGGGGGCCATCACCTGGAATCTGGTGACCTGGTATTACGGCATTCCCAGCAGCTCGTCGCATGCCCTGATAGGCGGCATTGTGGGTGCGGTGATGGCTAAGTCCGGCGCGCATTCGCTGGTGTCGGGCGGCATCATGAAGACGATAGCCTTCATTTTTGTCTCACCGTTGCTGGGTTTCCTGCTCGGCTCGCTGATGATGGTGGTGGTGGCCTGGGTCTGCCGCCGCGCCACGCCGTCCAAGGTTGACCGCTGGTTTCGCCGTCTTCAACTGGTGTCCGCGGGGGCCTATAGCCTGGGTCACGGTGGCAACGATGCGCAAAAAACCATAGGCATTATCTGGATGCTGCTGATCGCCACCGGCTATGCCTCGGCCAACGACGCCTTGCCGCCGACCTGGACGATTGTGAGCTGCTATGTGGCAATTGCGGCCGGCACCATGTTTGGCGGCTGGCGCATCGTCAAGACCATGGGGCAGAAGATCACCAAACTCAAGCCAGTGGGTGGTTTTTGCGCCGAAACCGGTGGTGCTTTGACGCTGTTTCTGGCAACCGCGCTGGGCATCCCGGTGTCGACCACGCACACCATCACGGGCGCCATCGTCGGCGTAGGCTCCACCCAGCGCGCCTCTGCTGTGCGTTGGGGTGTGGCCGGCAATATTGTCTGGGCCTGGATACTCACCATTCCAGCGTCCGCCTTCGTGGCGGCGATCGCCTATTGGGTGAGTTTTCAGATTTTTTGATTTGCTATTGTTTGAATAGCGCTCTACGCCCAAAGGTATTGGGCTAGAGCCATTTTTATTGCGATATCTTGCGCGCTTCCTCGACCTGGTGCTCGAAATAGCGCTGGAAGCTGAAGGCAATGCTGGACATCAAGGCAACCGTGCCAAACAGCAAGGAAAATACCAGCGCACCAATGGTCAGCCAGCTGGTATTGCCAGCGACTGCATTGGGCGTGCCAGGGTTGTAGCGGGCATTCCATTTTTCGGATGACATCAGTCCGTAATAGATGGCGGTCAGCGCGGTGCCGGCCAGCGTAAAGCCCAGCAGCGGAATCAGCAGCCAGGCCAGTTGATCGTCCTGGCCGTAAAACCGGACGCGCTCGACCCCCCACCAGCCCAGGGCCGCCAACATCGGATGCACCCAGGCCCACAGGTCATTCCAGCCAAACAGATAAAAGCGATGCAGCCCAAGTTGGCCGCCTATGAAGGCCAGCCAGGCGGCTGCCGTTTTGTTTTTCAGGGGGAGTGATTTCATGCCGGGATTATGGAACGGATGGTGTCACGGGCGGCCGCGTGTCGCCCAAGCCCAGGGTTTTTTGCATGATGACGATGTCGCGCCAGGCACCGAATTTCCAGCCGCAAGACTCGATGACGCCTACCTGCGTGAAACCTAGCGCCCTATGCACGCCGACGGAGCCGGCGTTGGCCGAATCGCCCACGATGGCCATGACTTTACGAACGCCCACCGCCTCGCAGCGTGCCAGCAGCTCGGTCAGCAGGGCGCGGCCCAGACCTCGGCGCTGCAGATCCGGCGCCAGGTAAATCGAATCTTCCACCGAATAGCGGTAGGCCGGTCTGGGTTTGAACCAGTTGCCGTAGGCAAAGCCGGCGATGTTTTCGTCCTGCTCGGCGACCAGGTAGGGCAGGCCCTTGGCGAGCACATCGGCGCGGCGCGCGGCCATGTCGCTGGCGCTGGGCGGCTCGGTTTCAAAAGTGCCCGTGCCGTGCAGCACATGGTGAGCGTAGATGGCTGTGATGGCGGGAATGTCTTGGTCGTGGCTGGGGCGTATGAGAAGCATGTGGGGCAAGTGTCCGGGGTGGGGGCTTTGACGGGAGTGCGGAAAGAGGCAATTTTGCGCTAAAACGGCAGTCGGTCTGGCGGCGGGTTACAATCGCAGGCTTTGCAGCATTTCGCTGGCCGGGTGGCCATGTCGTGTGTCTCAAGCGCTGCAGAAATATTTGGGGTACTTTTACCCCGCCACCCAAGGATAAATCATGGTCGTCATCCGACTTTCACGCGGCGGTTCCAAGCATCGTCCCTTTTTCAATATCGTTGTGGCTGACAAGCGCGTCCGTCGCGATGGTCGCTTTATCGAGCGCATCGGTTTTTACAACCCGCTCGCCAAAGGTGGCGAAGAAGGCCTGCGCATTGCGCAAGACCGTTTGACCCACTGGGTCGGTGTGGGTGCCCAGGCGTCCCCTACCGTTGAGCGTCTGATCAAGCAGGGCGCCAAGGCTGCTCCTGTCGTCGCTTAAATTTCTCTGAAGTTTCAATGTTGCCCGACCTTCAGTTGTCCACGGTCTTGACGCCGTCAAGCCTTCCGGATGACGCCGTCGAGGTCGGGCGCATTTTGGATGCCTGGGGTGTCAAGGGCTGGGTGAAAATCCTGCCGCACAGCACCGATCCAGACGCCATTTTGTCGGCGAAATCCTGGTTTCTCCAGGCGCCCGACGCCAAATTTCGTCCCGGTTTCAATGCTTTTCCCGGCACGGTGTCTCTCCGTGTGGATGAGGCCAAAATCCATTCCGATTCGGTGGTCGCCAAAATCAGCGGCCTCGATGACCGCAACGCCGCCGAAGCCTTGCGCGGCGTGCGAATTTTTCTGCCGCGCAGCAGCTTTCCTACTGCCTCCAAAGACGAGTATTACTGGGTCGACCTGATCGGCTTGAATGTCGTCAATCGCGAAGGCGTGGCGCTGGGTTGCGTGCGCGACCTGATGGCCACAGGCCCTCACTCGGTGCTGTGTGTTGAATACACCGAGACCAAGGAAGATGGTGCGAGCAGCACGGCCGAGCGCATGATTCCTTTCGTTTCGGCCTATGTCGATGCGGTGGATATCGCCGGCAAATGCATCACCGTTGACTGGCAGCCCGACTATTGATATCTAGGCTTCAAGGCGGCTTGTCTTGAGGTCTTTCGCGCCCTGTCTCTTGCGCGCAAAATGGCTATTCCATGCGCTTTGATGTCATCACCCTTTTTCCCGAACTGTTTGCTCCATTTCTGATCAGCGGCGTGACTCGTCGCGCCTACGAAACCGGCCTGGTCGAGGTCAAGCTCTGGAACCCGCGCGATTTTGCCGGGGGCAATTACCGCCGCGTCGATGACCGGCCCTTTGGCGGCGGCCCCGGCATGGTGATGATGGCCGAGCCGCTCGCCCTGTGCCTGGAAAGCCTGCGTGCCGATCGCGCCGCCTGCGCGACTCCGGCAGCGCCCACCGTTCTTTTTTCTCCCATAGGCCAGGCTTTGAATCATGCTGCTGTGGAGCGCTGGTCGGCCAGCAGTGGGGCGGTGTTGATTTGTGGCCGATACGAGGGCCTGGATCAGCGCTTTATAGATACCTATATTGATCATCAGATCAGTCTGGGGGATTTTGTGCTGTCGGGTGGCGAGATTGCCGCCATGGCACTGTTGGATGCTGTCGCCAGGCTGCAGCCTGGTGTGCTCAACGACGAGGGCAGCCATCAGTTCGACAGCTTCAATCCGGCGCTCGACGGCCTGCTGGATTGCCCCCACTACACCCGGCCTGAGGCCTGGCGCGACCAGTCGGTGCCGGCTATTTTGCTGTCTGGCAATCATGCCCATATCGAGCGCTGGCGCCGTGAGCAGCGCTTGGCCCTGACGCAGCGCGAACGCCCCGAACTGGTTCAGGCGGCTCGTACGGCTGGCCATTTGACGGCTGGTGACGAGGCTTTTTTGGCCGATTTGATTGAAAATCCCGAGCAGGACGCCTGAAACCTCGCGAGTTGCTATAATCAAAGGCTTTTCGATCCTCTGGCGGCCACTGCAACCATTTGATTTTTCATAGAAGAAATCATGGATTTGCGGTCTTTAGCGTAGCGCGTGAATGAGCGAAAAAGTTAGATGGAAAAATTATGAATCTGATCCAGACTCTTGAGCAGGAAGAAATCGCCCGCTTGAACAAGACCATTCCTGTTTACGCACCTGGTGACACCGTCATCGTGAGCGTCAACGTGGTTGAAGGTACCCGCAAGCGTGTGCAGGCTTTTGAAGGTGTGGTGATTGCCAAGCGCAATCGCGGCCTCAATTCCAGCTTTATCGTTCGCAAGATCTCCAATGGAGAAGGCGTCGAGCGTACCTTCCAGGTTTACAGCCCACTGATCGCCAAGATTGAAGTCAAGCGTCGTGGTGATGTGCGTCGTGCCAAGCTGTACTATCTGCGTAGCCGCAGCGGCAAATCGGCCCGTATCAAGGAAAAGCTGGGTACCAAAGCGGCTGTCAAGGCCGCATAAAGACTGCTTAGCTCTCGAAAAGCCGCTCTTTTGGGCGGCTTTTTTACGTCTCTACTTTGGGCCCGTCATGAACGCCAGCCAGCCATTGCCAAAATTTGACCCCAGCCGCATCCCGGTGCTTGGGGTGGATGACCACCTTGCAGGCGTCCCGCTGGATCGCCTCACGCCAGCAGCACTGCGCGAGCGCTTCAGGCACCCGCCGGTCTGGATGCCAGAGCACAGCGTGGAAAAGAAATTTACCGACCGGCAGCCAGCGCTGGCTGCGGTGCTCCTGCCTTTGGTGATGCGCGATGAGCTGACCTTGCTGCTGACCCAGCGCGCCAGCAATTTATCGACGCATTCGGGTCAGGTCGCTCTTCCTGGCGGGCGCACCGATGAATCCGATCGGGATGCGGTGGAGACGGCTTTGCGGGAAGCCGAAGAAGAGATCGCCTTGCCGCGCCATCATGTGGAGGTGTTGGGGGTCTTGCCCACTTATGTCACGGGAACGGCCTTCATCATCACACCGGTGGTGGCGCTGGTGCGGCCCGGTTTCGAGTTGCGGCCCAATCCTGGGGAGGTGGCCGATGTTTTTGAGGTGCCGCTGGGCTATTTGATGAACCCTGCCCACCATCGCCGGCATGAGGTCGAGTTTGATGGCGTGTTGCGTCAGTGGCTCTCCATGCCCTATACCGATCCATCGGATGAGGCGGGCGACAGCGAAGCCAAAGAGCGCTTCATCTGGGGCGCCACCGCCGGCATGCTGCGCAACCTTTACCGTTTTCTGAGCGCTTGAGGCAAGGGGCGTCGAAGTACACGCAGTGAAAAGCGTGGGGCCACATACTCCCGTTATGATTTGGCATGAGCTTTTTTGCCGTTTTGTTTGCACTCATCCTCGAACAGGCCCGGCCGCTGGCCCGCGGCAACTGGGTTCATGCCGGTTTACGCAGCTGGGCGCGCTGGACCAGCCGTAGTCTGGACGCCGGTAAAACCCACCATGGCTGGATTGCCTGGACACTCACCGTGCTGGCCCCGGCCTTGCTGACCATGCTGATTCACTGGCTGCTGTGGCGCGTCAATGCCTTGCTGGCCTTTGCCTGGAGCGTGGCAATTTTGTATGTCACGCTGGGCTTTCGGCAGTTCAGCCATTTCTTCACCGACATTCGCGATGCGCTTGATGATGGCGACGAAACCACGGCGCGGGAGCTGCTCGCGCAGTGGCGGCAGGTCGATGCGAGTGAGTTGCCGCGCAGCGAAATCGTTCGGCACGTGATTGAATATTCGGTGCTCGCCGCCCATCGTCATGTGTTTGGCGTGCTGGGCTGGTTTTCGGTGTTGGCGGCGCTGGGCCTGGGCCCGGCAGGCGCCGTGCTTTATCGCATGAGCGAATTTGTTTCGCGTTACTGGACCTACGGAAAACCCGCTGGCGACGGTGCCAGCCCGGCTCTGCAGCGGGCGGCAACGCGGGCCTGGGGGGTGATTGACTTTGTGCCCGCCCGCGTCACCTCGCTGGGTTTCGCCGTGGTCGGCAGTTTCGAGGACGCCATAGATGCCTGGCGCAGTTACACCCAACGCTTCGCGGCCGATGCCGCCGCATCCCATGCGCCGGCAGCGACGGAAAATCGCAATGACGGGATCATTCTTGCTGCGACCTCGGGCGCGGTGAATGTGCGCCTGGGCGGCGAGGTGCTCAAGGCAAGCTTTCCGGCCGATGCCGTGCCGGAGTTTCAGGCCGGCGGGCTCGATAGCGAAGACGCTACCGCCACCGAGTCCACTGCGGGTCGGCCACCCGAGGTGGCCCATCTGGCGCAAGTGGTGGGCCTGGTCTGGCGCTCGGTGGTGCTGTGGATGGTGCTGCTGGCCCTGCTGACCTTGGCGCGCTTGCTGGGTTGAGCTGGCGCGGTTTTTCAGTACCGGGTCTGCGACAGCTCGGCAAACAATTCACTATACAAACGATAGCGGCTTGCGCTTATGCTGCTTGGGCTAGAGGTCGAATTCACCTCTGAAATCACACCACAGCCGGGCTCGTGCAAGTGCGTGCAGTTGTAGAACTTGCAGTCTTGCGCATGGGCCTTGAGGTCGGGCATGTAGTTGGCCAGTTGCTTGGGCTCAATGTGGTTCAGGCCAAATTCCTGAAAGCCGGGCGAGTCGATGAGCGCGGTGGTCCTGGCGCCATCGCCGTCGGCATCAACCCAATATAGCGTGGTACTGGTGGTGGTGTGCTTGCCCGAGTTCAGGGCCTGGGAGATCTCTGCCGTCAACACCTTGGCCTGCGGCACCAGCAGATTGGTCAGGCTGCTTTTGCCGGCGCCCGAAGGGCCCAGCACCAGGGTTTTTTTCCCCCGCAGCAAGTCCATCAGAGCCGCCGTCTGCGCGTCATCCGGTGGGTTGATGGCGGTCTTGGGTTTGATGGCGAGCGGCAGCATGGTGTAGCCCATGGCTCGGTAGGGCGCCAGCTTGATCCAGGCCCGGCCGAAGGGTTCACTCAGGTCGCTTTTGTTCAGCGCGATGATGGGCTTGATGCGCTCGGCTTCGGCGGCAATCAGCGCCCGCGTCAGCTGGCTTTCCGAGAACTCGGGTTCGGCAGCCATCAGGATCAGCACCTGGTCCAGATTGGCGGCGAAGGACTTGGTGCGCATCTCGTCCTGGCGGTAAAACAGGTTGCGGCGCTCCTCTATTTTTTCTATCGTGCCTTCGTCCTGAGAGGGCAGCCAGCGTATGCGGTCGCCAACCACGGCCTGGTTTTTCTTGCCGCGCGGGTGGCAGATCAGGCGCTCGCCGCTGTCGGTTTCAACCAGCACATGGCGGCCAAAACCGGCCACCACCAGACCCGGCTGGGTCCCGGAAACCGGCGCAACTCCGGGGCGTGCCGGTTTGCTCAAGTGAGCAAGGCGTCAACCTTTGACGCGCAGAAAAAGTCGCTGACAGAAATGCCCTTCACGTCGTGCGTGTTGAAGCGCACCGTGCATTGGCCGTAGCTCACGTTCAGATCCGGATGGTGGTCTTCGGCGTTGGCAATGAATGCCACGGCGTTCACGAAACCCATGGTCTCATGGAAGTTTTTGAAGCGAAAGCTTTTCTCCAGCGCGCCGTCTATCAGGCGCCAGCCCAAGGCCTGCTCGCCATTGAGCTTGCTGAGCTGGCTGACCAGTTCGGTGGCGCTCAGGGCGCGGCGGTTTTGATGAATCGGGTTGCTCATGATGATGTGCTTTGGATCAATGGGGTCATGCGTCCCAGCCGCTCGGAAGCGGGTGGGTGCGAATAGTAAAACTTCACAAACAGTGGGTCTGGCGTGAGCGTGCTGGCATTGTCCTGGTAAAGCTTGAGCAGGGCGTTTGCCAGGTCACGGCCATCGGTTTGGGCAATGGCGTAGGCATCGGCCTCGAACTCGTGCTTGCGCGAGAGCTGAGCCATCAGCGGCGAGATGAAAAAGCTGAACAGCGGTACCACCAACATAAATAGCAGCAGCGCCAGCGCATCGTTGGCGCCGGTCAAGCTGGGGCGCACGCCCAGCCCGGTGTAAAACCAGGTTTGCGAGGACAGCCAGCCCAGCAGCGCAAAGCCGGCCAGGCTCATGGCAAACATGGTCACCATGCGTTTGATGATGTGCTTGTGCTTGAAATGGCCCAGCTCGTGCGCCAGCACAGCGTCCACCTCGCCGGGGTTCAACTGCTTGAGCAAGGTGTCGTAAAACACCACGCGCTTGGCCGCGCCAAAGCCGGTGAAGTAAGCGTTGGCATGCGCCGAGCGCTTGCTGCCGTCCATCACAAACAGGCCCTTGGCGGCAAAGCCGCAGCGCTGCATCAAGGCCGTCACGCGCGCCTTCAACGCTTCGTCGTCCAGTGGTTTGAACTTATTGAAGAGCGGCGCAATCACGGTGGGGAAAAGCACAAGCACCAGCAGATTGAAAATCATCCAGACCGCCCAGGCCCAGAGCCACCACCAGCGGCCCGCGCTGCCCATCAACCAGAGGATGAGCGCGATGACGGGCAAGCCTATGACCAGGCCAAGCAGCGACGATTTCACCAGATCGGCCAGCCATAGCTTGAAGGTCATTTTGTTGAAGCCGAAGCGTTCTTCAATCTTGAAGGTGCTGTAGAGGGTAAAAGGCAGGTCCAGCAGGCCGCTGATCAGGCCAAAGGCCAGCAGCAAGGCCAACTGGGGCAGCAGGCTGCCGTATGCCGCCAGGCCCGAATGCAGCAGCGCCTGGTTGAGCGCGTCCAGGCCGCCCAGCAGGGTCCAGCCCAGCAGCAAGGCGGCGGCGAAGGCCGTTTCCAGCATGCCAAAACGCGCCTTGGCCACGGTGTAGTCGGCGGCTTTCTGATGCGATGCCAGCGAGATGGTGGCAGCAAAGGCAGGAGGCACGCTGTTGCGGTGCTGCGCCACATGGCGGATTTGCCGCGACGCCAGGTAAAACTTCGTCAGCAGTCCCAGCGCCAGAGCGGCCGAGAACAGCAGGGTGAAAACAAGTGAGTGGTCAGGCATACGGCCAAGTTTAGGCGATCAGCGAGAATCGCAAGATGCCTGAAATTGAACCCACACTTAAAAAATCTGATCAGAATCTGGTTTGGCTGGACTGTGAAATGACCGGGCTGGACCCGGAAAAAGAACGCATTATCGAAATCGCCGTGATCGTCACCGGCCCGCAACTGACGCCGCGCATTGAAGGTCCGGTGCTGGCCATTCACCAGTCCGACGAATTGCTCGAGCAGATGGACAAGTGGAACAAGGGCACCCATGGCCGCAGCGGTCTGATCGACAAGGTCAAGGCCAGCAGCGTGAGCGAGGAAGATGCCCAGGCGCAAGTGCTGGCTTTCCTGGCGAAGTACGTGCCCAAAGGTCAGGTACCCATGTGCGGCAACTCCATCGGCCAGGACAGGCGCTTTCTGGTCAAGTACATGCCCAAGCTGGAAGCGTTTTTTCATTACCGCAATATCGACGTCAGCACCTTCAAGGAATTGGCCAAGCGCTGGAAGCCCGAGGTTTACAGCACGTTCAAGAAGCGCCAGAGCCATACCGCCCTGGCCGATACGCATGAGTCGATTGACGAGCTGCTGCACTACCGGGAGCATTTCTTGAAGTAAATTTCAAGCGTTTTATGCTCTTAGGCTAATAAGGGCGTGCGCTGGCTGCTCCTGAAACGATAGTGATGGGGCGCTGTTTGGCGCTTGCGGCGCTGGATTTCGGCTGGCTGCAATAACCTTCACTCATCAAGGGGACTAGTAGAAACCCGTAAAGCGTGCCATAATCGAGAGCTTGCAGACGCACTGGGTGCTTTGCATTCGTAGTACATCTACCTCACACTTTTGTGACTCTTCTGACAGGGTCATCGCTTCGGGCACTTTTTTTACCGCCTGAATCGCATATTCGTTTGATGGTTGATGTTTTATTAACCATGAACGAAGCCTTCTGCAGCGCAGGAGGTGGAGTTTCCTGCATCTCGCCAAAAGCGTGCATGCAGGGGATTAGTGAGAAAAAACATGACTGACTCTTTTGAGGCTCGTGGCGACTTTTTGCCCGAAACTACCGCCGACATCTCTACCGAGATGGAAATCAACGTGATCCCTGACTTCTCTTCCGACGACGCTGCCGTGGCAGCCACGTCACTGGAAGCAGTGGTTGCTGAGCCCAACGGCTTTGTGAAGCTGGGCCTGGCCAAGGAATTGCTGCAAGCCGTTGCCGACATGGGTTTCACCCAGCCGACCGCCGTGCAGATGGCCACCATCCCCAAGGCCATGCAAGCCCTGGATGCCGACCCGAAAGCCGCCAAATTCACCGACTTGCTGGTTTCCAGCCAGACCGGTAGCGGCAAGACCGCCGCCTTCCTGTTGCCCGTGCTGCACACCTTGCTCAAGCAGCAAGAAGAAGCCGAGCGCCAGGAACGCGCCGAGTTCGAACGCCAGAGCGCCGAAGCCGTCGCCCGTGGCGAGGCACCGCTGAAGAAACCCAAGCGCAAGGACCCGACCAACGCCCGCAACTTCAAGGCCGCCACACCCGGCGCGCTGATTTTGTGCCCGACCCGCGAACTGGCCCAGCAAGTTTGCGCCGACGCCATCGATCTGGTGCGTCATTGCCGCGGCCTGCGCGTTGCCAACGTGGTGGGCGGTATTCCTTACCAGTTGCAAATTGCCAAGCTGCAAAACGCCAATCTGGTGGTGGCCACGCCTGGCCGTCTGCTGGACTTGCAGCGCAGCATGCAGATCAAGCTGGATCAGGTGCAATTCCTGGTGGTTGACGAAGCCGACCGCATGTTGGATCTCGGCTTTGCCGACGACCTGACCGAAGTCAATCAGCTCACTATTGAACGCAAGCAGACCATGATGTTCAGCGCCACTTTTGCGCCGCGCATCATGCAACTGGCTACCCGCGTCATGCGTACGCCGCAGCGTGTCGAGATCAGCTCGCCGCACGAAAAGCATTCCTCCATCACTCAGTCCCTCCTGTGGGCCGACAACATGACGCACAAGCGCAAGTTGCTCGACCATATGCTGCGTGACGTCACCATCAACCAGGCGATTGTGTTTGCTAGCACCCAGGTTGAGTGTGATGGCCTGGCCAATGATCTGGTGCAAGACGGCTTTAGCGCCGTGGCGCTGCACGGTGCTCTGGGCCAAGGCCTGCGCAACCGTCGCCTGATGGCTTTCCGTGATGGCCGCGTGCAGATTCTGGTGGCTACCGACGTGGCCGCCCGCGGCCTGGACGTGCCCACCATCACCCACGTGATCAACTACGGTCTGCCCATGAAGGCCGAAGACTATGTGCACCGCATTGGCCGTACCGGCCGTGCCGGTCGCGAAGGCCAGGCCTTCACGATTGCCGAGTTCCGCGATCGCCGCAAGATCCAGGACATCGAGCACTACACGCAGCAAAACCTCAAGCCCAGCGTGATCGCCGGTCTAGAGCCGCAGCAGCGTTTTGCCCCCACCTCCGATCGCCCACGTGGCAACTTCGGTGGCGGTCGTGATGACCGTGGTGGTGGTGGCCGCAGCTTCGGCGGCGGTGACCGTGGCGGCTTTGCCGGCCGCGGCCGGCCAGCCGGCGGTGGCTTTGGTGGCGGTCACGGCGGCGGTAACGGTGGCGGCTTCGGCGGCAACCGTGATGACCGTGGTGGTTTCGGCGGTGGTAACCGTGATGATCGCGGCGGCTCTTTCCAGGGTCGTCCTCCTGCACCTCAGGGCAACGCTTATGCTGATCGCAGCGGTTTCAACGACCGTTTCGCCGACCGCGCTCCGCGCCGTGATGACCGTGGTTTCGGCAACAACAACGCCGGCTTTGCGCCGCGTGATGACCGCAACTTTGGTGGCGGCAACGAAGGCTTCGCGCCGCGTCCTGACTTTGCCAATCGCAAGCCTGCTGGCTTCGCCAAGCCAGCCGGCAAGGTGTTTGTGCCCCGCGATGCGGCCAAAAAGGCCGGCAAGTTTTCCAAGCCTTTCACGCGTGACTGATAGCCACTGACCGTGACGGCGGCTGATCAGCAATGATCAGCCCTCAAGTCAAAAGGCCGCTGCAAACCTGAAGTTTGCAGCGGCCTTTTTTGTGGGCCAAAGCGCCGTCAAGCGCTTTGCCGGATTTACATCAACAAGTCTTCGCTGGAGTTGTTGCCGCCCAGCACCACGTAGTTGACCTTGCGTATGTCCATCAGCTTGGTGCCGCCGGCATAGCTGATGGCGCTTTGCACGTCTTCTTCCATTTCGCGCAGCGTATCCACCAGCTTGCCTTTGACCGGCTCCAGGATGCGCTTGCCCTCGACATGCTTGTACTCGCCCTTGTTGAAGTCAGAGGCGCTGCCGTAGTACTCCTTGAACAGCTTGCCATCGACCTCGACGGTCTTGCCCGGGCTTTCCTCCAGGCCGGCCAGCATGGAGCCAATCATCACCATGGTGGCGCCGAAGCGTATGGACTTGGCAATGTCGCCGTGCTCGCGTATGCCGCCATCGGCAATGATGGGCTTGGTCGCCACGCGGGCGCACCATTTCAGCGCCGACAGCTGCCAGCCGCCGGTGCCAAAGCCGGTCTTCATCTTGGTGATGCAGACCTTGCCCGGGCCTATGCCCACCTTGGTCGCGTCGGCGCCCCAGTTCTCCAGGTCAATCACCGCTTCGGGCGTGGCCACGTTGCCGGCAATCACGAAGGCGGCGGGCATGTGCTGCTTGATGTAGCCAATCATGTTCTGGACACTGTCGGCATGGCCGTGGGCAATGTCTATGGTGATGTACTCGGGCGTCAGGCCTTCGGCGAGCAACTGATCCACCGTGTCGTAGTCGGGTTTTTTCACCCCCAGCGAGATCGAGGCAAACACGCCCCTGGCCTGCATGTCCTTGACGAACTTGACATTGTCCAGGTCGAAGCGGTGCATGACATAGAAGTAGCCCTGACTCGCCATCCAGACGCAGATGTCTTCATTGATGACGGTCTTCATGTTGGCCGGCACCACCGGGATGCGAAAACTGCGTCCGCCCAGCGTGACGCTGGCGTTGCACTCTGAGCGGCTTTCCACGCGGCACTTGCGCGGCAGCAGCAGAATGTTGTCGTAGTCGAATATTTCCATAATGAACTCCCAAGCTCCGGAAAAAACTGTTGATGAACAGAAGGCGCTTGGACTGGCCGGTTTTTGCTGTGCGGCCATGACAGATCAAGGCCATGCCGGAAACAAAAAACCGGGCGCAATTGCTTGGGCCCGGTGACCGATTCTAAGCGCCTAGTGGCCCGCTCAAGATAGCGTGGCGGCTATACCCGCTATATGAGCAGGCGCATTGGCCGGATATCGGTTTTGCTCAGTTTTTCAAGGTGTCTTGCAACGCGACTGCGCCGCCGCCAGCACTTGGCCGGCTTCGTTCTCAACCCAGCCAATGACACGCAGGCGATTCGGGTTGGCGGCCGGTGCGATGGCCATGGAGCGGGCTTCGAAAAACCGATTTCGCTCTGTTTTTGATAGCTGTATGCGACCGTCCCATGACTGCTGGAGCAGGTTTCTGACCAGATTTCGCTCTATGGGCGAGCCTTCGGTGCCGGCCGGCAAGGTTTCCACCAGCGCCAGCCAGGCGCTCCAGCGTTGCCCCTTGGCCGCCGCCGGAATCGGCTTTAACTCTATGGATGTGCCCAGGTAGTCGGCGACCGGCAAGCCATGCGCCACGCGCAGGCGGCTGCCCTTGAACGCTTTCAGCGCCTGGCTGCGCGTTGCGGTGGCGGCGGGAATGGCCTCGCCCAGGGTCTGCAGCCGGGTCAGTGCATCGCGCGTGGCGGCGGCCGACAGCGGGGCGTCGTCGCCCAGGTCGCCCGGCACGATCCAGTCCAGGGCCAGCACGCCCTTGCCGGCAACGGGCGTGGCCGGATCGGTCCAGCAGCTGTCGCAATTGGCGTTGATGAAGCGCTCCATCAGCTGCACCGGCTGGGGCTGGCCGTCGCTGGCGCAATAGGACTGGGCCAGCGCTGCCGGCAGCTGCGTCAACAGGAGCAAAGCCGCGAGTAGGGGTTTGCAGCCCAGGGTTGAAGCGCGGTGCATGAAGGGTTTCATCAGGGCCTTTCTACAATGAGGGATGTTCTCAGAAGTCGCGTCATCATCCCCCCTCTTGCAAAATCTTAACCCGGAGCAACTGGCCGCGGTTACCTTGCCTGCCACCCATGCCCTGATTCTTGCCGGGGCGGGCTCGGGCAAGACCCGGGTGCTGACCACCCGCATCGCCTGGCTGCTGCAAACCGGTGAGGTTTCGCCGGGCGGTATTCTGGCCGTGACCTTTACCAACAAGGCCGCCAAGGAGATGCTGGTGCGCCTCTCGGCCATGCTGCCGGTGAATGTGCGCGGCATGTGGATTGGCACTTTTCATGGTCTGTGCAACCGCTTTTTGCGCGCCCACTACAAGCTGGCCAACCTGCCTTCGACCTTCCAGATCCTGGACACGCAAGACCAGCTCTCGGCCATCAAGCGCCTGTGCAAGCAGTTCAACGTGGACGATGAGCGCTTTCCGCCCAAGCAGTTGCAGTGGTTTATTGCCGCCTGCAAGGAAGACGGCCAGCGCGCCAAGGACGTGCAGGTGCGCGACGAAGAGGGCCGCAAAAAGGTCGAGATTTATGCCCTTTACGAAGAGCAATGCCAGCGCGAAGGCGTGGTCGACTTCGGCGAACTGATGCTGCGCAGCTACGAGCTGCTGCGTGACAACCTCCCGGTTCGCGAGCATTACCAGCGGCGCTTTCGCCATATCCTGATCGACGAGTTTCAGGACACCAACAAGCTGCAATACGCCTGGATCAAGATGCTGGCCGGGCAGGGCGAGGACAGCACCGGTCTGGCGGGCGGCTCGGTGGTGGCGGTGGGTGACGACGACCAGAGCATCTACGCCTTTCGCGGCGCGCGCGTGGGCAATATGGTCGACTTCGTGCGCGAATTTCAGGTGACGCACCAGATCAAGCTGGAGCGCAACTACCGCAGCTTTGGCAACATCCTGGATTCGGCCAATGCGCTGATCAGCCACAACAGCAAACGCCTGGGTAAAAACCTCACCACCGAGGCCGGCCCCGGCGAGCCGGTGCGGGTGCATGAATCGACCAGCGACTTTGCCGAGGCCCAGTGGTTTGTCGATGAGGTCAAGCAGCTGGTGCGCGACGGCCACGAGCGCAAGGAAATCGCCCTGCTGTACCGCAGCAATGCGCAAAGCCGGGTGATGGAAACCGCGCTCTTCAATGCCGGCGTGCCCTATCGCGTCTATGGCGGCCTGCGCTTTTTCGAGCGGGCAGAAATCAAGCATGCGCTGGCCTATCTGCGCCTGCTGGAGAACCCGCACGACGACACCAGCTTCATGCGGGTGGTGAATTTTCCGCCGCGCGGCATAGGCGCGCGCAGCATAGAGCAGCTGCAGGACATGGCGCGCGCAGCCGGCAGTTCGCTGCATGACGGCGTTAGCGCCGTCAGCGGCAAGGCCGGCGCCAACCTGGGCGCCTTCGTCGCCAGGATTGACGTGCTGCGCGAGCAGACCAGCGGCTTGAGCCTGCGCGAAATCATCGAGCTGGTGCTGGCGCACAGCGGTTTGACCGAGCATTACAAGACGGAAAAGGAAGGCCAGGACCGGCTGGAGAATCTGGCCGAACTGGTCAATGCAGCCGAGTCTTTTGTCAGCCAGGAAGGCTTTGGCCGCGACGCTGTCGCCTTGCCGGTGGACGAGCATGGCTCAGCCCTGCGCCAGTCCCCGGTCAGCCAGGGCCTGGACCCGGCCGCGGCCGTGCTGGACGAGGCCCTGGCAGGGCAGGCGCCGGATGCCGAAACCGGCGAAACCCTGTCGCCGCTGGCCGCTTTCCTCACCCATGCGGCGCTGGAAGCCGGTGACAACCAGGCCAAGGCCGGCCAGGACGCGGTGCAGCTGATGACGGTGCATTCGTCCAAGGGCCTGGAGTTTGACTGCGTCTTCATCACCGGCCTGGAAGACGGCATCTTCCCGCACGAAAACGCCCTCAGCGATGCCGGCGGGATTGAAGAGGAGCGCCGCCTGATGTACGTCGCCATCACGCGAGCGCGCCAGCGCCTTTACCTCAGCTACTCGCAGACCCGCATGCTGCACGGCCAGACCCGTTACAACCTCAGGAGCCGGTTTTTTGACGAATTGCCCGAGGCCGCGCTGAAATGGATCACGCCCAAGCAGCAAGGCTTTGCCTCCGGCCTGGGAACCAGCCCGGGTGGCTGGAACAATGCTAGCAATTCAGGAGCTGGTGGCGCCCGTGGTGATTGGGCTAGCAGCGTTTTTTCTTCAAAATCAGGGAGTGCGGAGCGATTTGCCAACCCGCCGGTGCCGGCGCAAAAAAGCGCGCCCTCGCACGGCCTGAGAAGCGGCATGGAAGTGTTTCACGCCAAGTTTGGCGAGGGCAAGGTCATGCTGCTCGAAGGCAGCGGCGACGATGCCAGAGCCCAGATCAATTTCACCCGCCACGGCGTGAAATGGCTGGCCCTTAGCGTGGCCAAGCTGACGGTGGTTTAGCCGGAGCTTACAGAAAGCTGTTCGGGCCGGCCGATCCGTCGGTCGGCTGGGCCTCATCCGCCGTGGCCACAAAGCTGTCGCGGAAGGTGAAATAAATCGAGGTGAAGAACATCGCCACGATCACCAGCGCCACCGGAAACATTGCCATGGCGGCCAGCATGGGGTTGCCCAGCAGACCGGCGATCAGCGACACCACGAGCGCGGCCAGAAAGAAGACGCCGGTCCAGGCCAGGCCGAACACGATGAAGGCGCCCAGGTTTTTATAGCAGGCCATGAAGCTGAAAAACAGGCTCTTGACCGGCGAGATGTCGTGCCAGTGCACCAGCGCCGGCGCGTGCCAGAACAGCAGCGACAGTGGCAGGTAAAGCGCCATGGCAACCCACATCGCCACCTGAAAACCGCTTTGCAGCACCAGCTCTTCGGTGATCTTGCCGCCCACCAGGTAGAGCTTGGCAAACTGGCCGCCGTCGAACAGGGCAGATACCCCCATCAGCGCCAGAAAGCCCATGGCATAGAGGGCGCCCAGCACCATCATGGCGCGCAGGCGTTGCTGGCCGGCGCGAAAGGCGCTGATCAGTATCGAGGGCATGGGGAATTTGCCCTTGGTGGCTTCCTGGGTGGCGGCCATCAGGCCCAGCGTGGCCGCCGGCAGCAGCGCCAGCGCCAGCGCCGCGCCTATGAAGGGCACCAGCGTCGCCAGCGAGAGCATGGCCATGAACATGAAAAACAGGCCTGACATGGCCAGCGGCTGCCGGATGAAGGTGGTGATGCCCAGCTTGACCCAGGTCAGGCCGGTGCGGGCGGGAACGATATTCAGTTTCATGGCGCGATTCCCGGCTTGTGGCCAGGAGTTCCGGTGGTTTACAGGCTGTAGGGATGGGCGAGCCGCTGGCGCAGCACGCGCTCGAAATGGCCGGGGTCGTGCGCTTTGAGCACGGCGGCATCGCGGGGTAAGTGAAAGTCCCACAGGCGCGAAATCCAAAAGCGCAGGGCGCCGGCGCGCTGCAGCGCTGGCAGCAGGGTGCGCTCTTGCGCCGTCAGCGGGCGCACGCTTTGGTAGGCCGCCATGAAGGCATCGGCACGCGCATTGTCCTGCGTGCCGCTTTCCAGCTCTATGCACCAGTCGTTCAGGCAGACCGCGATGTCAAACAGAAAACTGTCGCAGCCGGCAAAGTAAAAGTCAAAAAAGCCGGTCAGCTGGCCGTTTTCGAACATCACGTTGTCGCGGAACAGGTCGGCGTGGATGGGGCCGCGCGGCAGGCTGCGGTAGGCCGGGGATTCGGCGATGTGGTTCTGGTAGGCCAGCTCGCCCAGAATCAGGCTGCGCTGCTCCGGCGTGAGGTGGGGCAGCACCACCGGCGTGGTTTCGTTCCACCAGTTGAGGCCACGCAAATTCGGCTGCTGGCGCGGATAGTCCAGCCCGGCCAGATGCATGCGCGCCAGCATCGCGCCGACACCGGCGCAATGGGCCAGCGTGGGCGCCAGCTCATGGTGGCCGCGCAGCTTGTTGACCACGGCGGCCGGCTTGGTTTTCAGGCGGTGCAGGATGTTGCCCTTGGCGTCGGCCACCGGGTCTGGCACCGGAATGCCGCAAGTCGCCAGATGCTTCATCAGGTGCAGGTAAAACGGCAACTGCTCGAAGCTCAGGCGTTCGAACAAGGTCAGCACATACTGGCCCTGATCGGTGTCGACAAAATAATTGGTGTTTTCGATGCCGCCCGCAGCACCCTTGATGCTCTGCAGCTGACCCAAATTCAAGGAGCGCAAGAAAGCTGCAGCCTCGTCAAACGAGACTTCGGTATATACGGCCATGCCTGAAACTGAATCCTGTACTGGAAATGATGGAATTAGAACTTCAGCACGTTCCAGACGCGTGAGCCATTGGTGTCGCTATTGTTGGCGGCTGGTGCGCCGCCCCTTGCGCCCTCGACCGGCTTGACCTCGTAAGCGGCCCCGCCGGTTTTCGGTTGTACCGTGATTTTTTCGGTTTCGCCGCCCACCCGCAACTCGTCTATGCGTGTGCCTGCATCCTCGGTGTGGATGCGCTGTATGGCCTTGTCCGGACGCGCCGATGCGGCCGGTTTTGCTTCCTTGGCCACAGCAGGTGCGGGGTTTTGCGCCGGCACCTGCGTTTGAGCCACGGCCGCGGCCAGCGGCAACACTGCAAACGCAGCGGCAATGAGGGGGCGGAAAGCGGTTTTCATGACTGTATTGTAGGCGTGCGAACAGGCTTTAGGCCAAGGCAGCACCGCCCGCAGGCGGGTCTTTCAGGCCGCGGCCAGGGGGATTGACTGGGCCTGACGGGCGCGTTGAAGGCTTGGGCCGATATCCCCGACAATCTGGCTCCATGAGCTCTGACAAAAAAACACTGCTGCTGGTCGACGGCTCCAGCTATCTGTACCGCGCCTTTCATGCCATGCCCGACCTGCGCGCCAACCCGGGCGACCCGCTCAGCCCGGCCACCGGCGCCATACGCGGCATGATCAACATGATGCAAAAGCTGCGCAAGGACGTGCGCGCCGACTACGCGGTCTGCGTCTTTGACGCCAAAGGGCCGACCTTTCGCGACGCGCTCTACCCCGAGTACAAGGCCCAGCGCTCGCCCATGCCCGACGATCTGCGCAGCCAGATCGAACCGATTCACGAGGTGGTGCAGCTGCTCGGCTGGAAGGTGCTGGCCGTGCCCGGCGTGGAGGCCGATGACGTCATAGGCACGCTGGCCTGCATGGGCTCGGCGCAAGGCATAGAGGTCATCATCTCCAGCGGCGACAAGGACTTGAGCCAACTGGTCGACGAACACATCACCGTCATAGACACCATGAACGACAGACGCCGCGACCTGGCCGGCGTCGAGGCCGAGTTCGGCGTGCCGCCGCGCCTGATGGTGGACTACCAGACCCTGGTCGGCGACACGGTGGACAACGTGCCCGGCGTGCCCAAGGTCGGCCCCAAGACCGCCGTCAAGTGGCTGCAGGAATACGGCTCGCTCGATGCCCTGGTGGCGCGCGCCGGCGAGATCAAAGGCGTGGTCGGCGAGAACCTGCGCAACTCACTGGACTGGCTGCCCAAGGGCAGGGCGCTGGTGACCATCAAGAAAGACTGCGAGCTGTCCGACTACATCGACGGTCTGCCGGCGATGGAAGCCATCGCCATGGGCGAGCAGCAGATGGAGGCCTTGAAGTCTTTTTACGAAAAATATGGCTTCAAGGGCCTGGTCCGCTCCATCGGCGGTGACGCCGCTGCCAGCGCCGAAGCGGCAGCGCCAGCCAAGGCGGCCAAGCCCGTCAAACCCAAGGGCGATACCGATACCACCGACATGTTCGCGTCCGAGTCGGAGGAGGCACCGGGCGAGGGGACCGAATCCAGCGCACCGGCCAGCAACTTGCACTACGACACGATTTTTACCTGGGAGTCGTTTGACGCCTGGCTGGCCAAGATCGAAGCCGCCGAGCTGGTGGCGCTGGACACAGAAACTACTTCCCTCGATGAAATGCAGGCCAGCATTGTCGGCCTGAGCTTTAGCGTCACGCCCGGCGAGGCCGCCTACATTCCGCTGACCCACGACTATCCCGATGCGCCGGCGCAACTGCCGCGTGATGAAGTGCTGGCGCGGCTCAAGCCCTGGCTGGAAAACGGCGCCAGGAAAAAGCTCGGCCAGCATGTCAAGTACGACCGCCATGTGTTTGCCAACCACGGCATAGAGGTGCAGGGTTATGCGCACGACACCATGCTGCAAAGTTATGTGCTCGAAGTGAACAAGCCGCACGGTCTGGCCAGCCTGGCCGATCGCCATCTGGGGCGCAGCGGCATCAACTACGAAGACCTGTGCGGCAAGGGCGTGCACCAGATCAAGTTCAACCAGGTGGATGTTGCCAAGGCCGCCGAATATTCGTGTGAAGACTCCGACCAGACGCTGGACGTGCACCGCGCCCTGTGGCCGCAGCTGCAGGCCAACGACAAGCTGCGTTTCATTTACGAACTGGAAATGCAGAGCAGCGAAACGCTGTACCGCATAGAGCGCAACGGCGTGCTGATAGACGCGCCCATGCTGGCCAAGCAAAGCGGCGAGCTGGGCGCGCGCATTTTGCAGCTGGAAGCCGAGGCCTACGAGATTGCCGGCCAGCCCTTCAACCTGGGCAGCCCCAAGCAACTGGGCGAGATTTTCTTTGACAAGCTGGGCATGCCGGTGGTCAAGAAAACGCCCAGCGGTGCGCGCAGCACCGACGAAGAAGTGCTGGAAAAACTGGCCGAAGACTACCCGCTGCCGGCCAAGCTGCTGGAGCATCGCTCGCTCAGCAAGCTCAAAAGCACTTACACCGACAAGCTGGCGCAGCTGGCACTGCCGCGCACGGGCCGGGTCCACACCCACTACGCGCAGGCCGTGGCCGTCACCGGCCGGCTCTCCAGCAACGACCCCAATCTGCAGAACATTCCGGTGCGCACCGCCGAGGGCCGGCGCGTGCGCGAGGCTTTTGTGGCGCCCGCCGGCAGCGTCATCGCCAGCGCCGACTACTCGCAGATCGAGCTGCGCATCATGGCCCACATCAGCGGCGATGAAGCCTTGCTGCGCGCCTTCACCGACGGCCTGGACGTGCACCGCGCCACCGCCGCCGAAGTGTTTGGCGTGGACGTGACCCAAGTCAGCAGCGAGCAGCGCCGCTATGCCAAGGTCATCAACTTTGGCCTGATTTACGGCATGAGCAGCTTTGGCTTGGCGAAGAATCTGGGGATTGAAACCAAGGCCGCTGCGGCCTACATAGACCGCTATTTCCAGCGTTATCCTGGCGTGAAAACTTACATGGAGGAGACCGTGCTGTTTGCCCAGCAGCACCGTTATGTCGAGACCGTGTTTGGCCGCCGCCTGCAACTGCCCGAGATCGCCGGCGGCAATGGGCCGCGCAAAAAAGCCGCCGAGCGTCAGGCCATCAACGCACCCATGCAGGGCACGGCTGCCGACCTGATCAAGCTCAGCATGAACAAGGTGCAGCAGGTGCTGGACGCCGAAAACCGCGCCACCAAAATGATCATGCAGGTGCACGACGAACTGGTGTTCGAGGTGCCCGAGGCCGAGGTCGAATGGGTACGCACCGAGATCCCGCGCCTGATGGCCGGGGTGGCCGAACTCAAGGTGCCGCTGCTGGCCGAAATTGGTTTTGGGCCGAATTGGGAAAAGGCGCACTGATAGTTAATGCTATTGAATGAGGAGCGGCTTGCGCTCTATCTGCGGTCGTTTCAAGCACTTTGTGCCTGAAATCTTTGTAGAACGTGCGCTGGCAGCTATCAAAAAATGAGTTCTCCGAATCCTTCCCCGCCGCCTGACGGCACCTTGCGCGCCACGGTCCTGACCCCGGCCGTGCGCATGGGGCTGTCGATTGCCGTGGCCACGGGCTTGTATGGCATCTCCTTTGGCGCGCTGGCCGTGGCCGCCGGCCTCAGCGTGGGGCAAGCCATGGCGCTCAGCCTGCTCATGTTCACCGGCGGCTCGCAGTTCGCCTTCATAGGCGTCATTGCCGGGGGCGGGGCTGCCTCGGCCGCGCTGGGTGCGGCGGCGCTGCTGGGCGTGCGCAATGCCGTCTATGGCATGCAGATGAATCGCATGCTGGTGCCCAAAGGCTGGCGCAAAGCCCTGGCCGCCCATCTGACCATCGACGAGTCTGCCGCCACCGCCTCTGGCCAGACAGCGCCGGACGAGCAGCGGCGCGGCTTCTGGACCGCCGGGCTGGGCGTGTTCTTGCTGTGGAACCTGTTTACCTTGCTGGGCGCGCTGCTCGGCGACGCGCTTGGTGACCCGCGCCAATGGGGGCTGGACGGCGCCGCCGTGGCGGCCTTTCTGGGCCTGCTCTGGCCGCGTCTGCGCCAGCGCGAGCCGGTGGCGCTGGCTGTGCTGTGCGGCGTGGCCACGGCCCTGGCCGTGCCGCTGCTGCCGCCCGGCCTGCCCATCTTGCTGGCCGCCGTGGTGGGCGCCGCTTGGGGTTGGTGGGGCCACGCCCCCGACGCCGATGCGCACGCGCCGGTAGTCAAGAAAAAAGCAGGTGCGCCATGATGCTCTGGGGCGCCATTTTGCTGGCCTGTGCGATCACCTACCTCACCAAACTGGCGGGCTACGCCGTACCGGCCCGCTGGCTCAACAACCCACGCATGGCCCGCGTGGCCGGCGCCATCACGGTGGCGCTGCTGTCGGCGCTGACGGTGATGAATACCTTCGCCTCCGGCACCGCCCTGGTGCTAGACGCCCGCCTGGCCGCCCTGGCCGCTGCCGCATTGGCGCTGTGGATGCGGCTGCCGTTTTTGCTGGTGGTGGTGCTGGGGGCGGGTGCTGCGGCGGCTGTGCGGTGGTGAGGGTGAGAGAGGCTGATTTCGGCTAAATCCGGCCGGTCGATGGGGCTGCCTGATAGCGGCCGCTCGGTGCTGCTCTCGACCCCAAGCAGACGTTGTCCTGCACGGCTCACGTAGCTTTCTTCCAGTCTGTCCACTTTCGCGCGTGATCTCACGATATATAAACACTGAGGCAGCAAACCCATGTGCGACCGCATTGAGAGAACTCCTGAATGATGCACCGTGTTTCCTGGACAGTTAAACCACAGCAGCGCTGAACGACTCGGGCCGCAGCGCAAGCAGATGAGACAGCCGTTGAAGACCCGCCTGTAAGCGTCCACGGTCCTTGATGCAGCCCAAAGAGATCCGAATGGCATTCACGGATCCGCTGCCAGTGGCGAATGCCTCCGCCGGCGTGACTGCTATGCCCTCGTTGTCGGCTGCACGCGCAAGCTGTGAGGAGTTCCAATACCCCGGCAACTCGAGCCATAC
>NZ_FOKZ01000019.1 GCF_900112285.1 Polaromonas sp. OV174
AATCAGCAAGGTACGCAAATAGGTGCTGCCACGTTTAGTGATTGGCCCCAAACTGATCTTGCCGCCGCTGGAATTTTGTTTTGGGGTCAGCCCTATCCACGCCGCAAACTGGGCTCCGTTCTTGAACTGCTTGAAGTCACCCACCGTCGCTATGACCGCAGACGCTGTGATGGGGCCAATGCCTTTGAGTTCAGCAGCGCGTTGAACCTGCTCGTCGTCCTTTTGGTGGGCCGCAATACGCAGGTCACACCACTTGATGTGCTCGTCGAGCTCTCGCCAATGCGCCTGCGCCCTTTGCAGCACCAGCCGGGCCATACCGGCGATGTCGTTGCTGGCGTCCTCAATCAGGTCGCTCAAATGTTGGCGCAGCACTTGCGGGCTTTGCGGCAACACCGGTCCGAATTCGGCCATTAACCCTCGGATGCGGTTGATGCAGGCAGTCCGTTCCTCCTTGAGTCCTTCGCGCAGGCGGTGCACGCACAGCATGCCCTGCTGAGCCAGTGTCTTGGCTGGTACGAAGTTCATGTGCGGCCGCGAGGCTGCCTCGCAAACAGCAGATGCATCATTGGCGTCGTTCTTGCCGCTCTTGCCTTGAATCCGGTACGGCGCTACAAATTGCGCAGGAATCATACGGGCATCGAGACCGCGCTCACGCAATTTTCGACACCAGTGGTGAGCACTGCTGCACGCCTCCATCGCCACCAGGCAGCCTGCGGGCAATTCGGCACACCACGGCAAGAACTTCTCGCGCTTCAATGCCCGGTTGGTGATCACCTTGCCAGCAGCGTCCACAGCATGGACTTGAATCATATTTTTGGCTAAATCAACACCGACTCGTGTAACGTTGCTCATGGGACTTCTCCTTCCAAAATGGTTGCAGATTGACTTCCAGTACGCCAATCTTGGCACTCCGATGCCGTTACCGGGGAACGGGAAGTCCCTTCGTATTCAGGTTGGCGCGGCCCGAGAGAGACAGGGGCGCAACGCCTCCAGCGCGTTCTTGATCTTGGACGCGCAGAGCGTGAAGAACACGGACACGGCGGCCCTCAAGGGCTATGACGCAGGCAAAAAAGTCTCGGGCATCAAGCGCCACATTGCAGTGGACACACAAGGGCTGCCACACGCTATCGCAGTTACCACCGCAGAAGTGACAGATCGCAAGGGGGCCTTGCAGGCACTGCAGCGCTGCAAACTGACCCTGAACAAGGTGCAACGCCTGCTGTGTGACAGCGGCTACGTGGGCCAGCCCTTTGCCCAAGGCGTAAAAGACATCCTGGGCGAGCACGTGACGGTGCAGATCAGCAAGCGCAGTGAACTGCACGCCTTCAAGGTCATGCCCAAGCGCTGGGTGGTGGAACGCAGCTTTGCGTGACTGGAGAAGAACAGGCGGCTGTGGAAGAGCTGTGAGAGGCATCTGAACACCAGCTTGCAGTTCATCCATCTGGCGTTCTTGGCCCTCTTGCACAAAAGATCTTGAACAGGTTCTAAGAACCTAACAAAACCCAGCGCAGCGGTCCTGGCTAGGCGTGTTGCCGCAGACAGTGTTGCAGCACGGCAAGGCGGCACAACGACGTCAGGAGGGTTTTGTTAGCGGCTTTTAACCGCGACCGTGGCGGCCATTGCGCATCATCCGTTCCACCTCATCGCGCAGCACGCTGAGCTCTTGGTTAAGTTGCCGACGCTCTTGCGGGCTCAGCACGCCATCGGACTTGTAGCCAGCCTCGTGACGCGCAATCATGCGCTCCCGGCCCTGCAGCTCGCGCGCTTCGCGCGGGTTGAGGCGACCGCTTCGCACGCCCGCATCAATGCGCTGGCTGATGCTGAGCTGCTGCTTGTCTATGCCGTCGGCAGGGCCGCCATAGCCTGGCCTCACGACAACGTTGTTGGCCATCAGGGGTTCAACGTCGGCGCGCAGGCCGTCCAGGTCGGCCCGCAGTTGCGCGCGCTCCTGCGGTGTGACCTGGCCGTCCGCCTTGTAGCGGCTTTCGCGCATGGAGATTTCACGGTCACGTCGATACAAGGCCTGCGCCTCCGAAGGCGTGATGTGGCCGGAGGCCAGGCCTTGCTGGATGCGGTCGCTGATGGCGTGCTGCGTCTGGTCTATGGCCGGCGTGTAGTTGTTCTGCGCCATGGCCGGCGACATGCCCAGGCCGGCAAACAGGGCCGTGGTCAACAGGGAAGCGGTGAATAGTTTTGATGTCATGTGGATCTCCCGTTTTTCAAATGAAACACTAGACACACAGCGCGGCGCTGTGATCGAGTAACTCCATTGTTGGCCTGCATTTGTGAAGGTCATGTAAGGCAAACGGAGATTTACCCCCTCATTACCTCGCGACTACAAAGGTGTCGAAATGCTTGCGACTAGGTATTTGAGGGCAAAAAACTTATGCCCACGGCCGGTGAATGGCCTTGTGGAAAAGCCCTTGGATAAGCCGCCAAAGCCGCGCCAGGCTTGGGTTTGTCAGGGGCGATCAAAAAACAGGCAGGACTGGAAAACCAGCCATCAAGCCGCGCCAAACGCCTAGGCGATGCGATGCTTTAGCGCCCGCCGGCGGCACGCAGCAGCTCGGCCATGGCGCCAAAGCCGCGCTGGCGGGCATGCTGCAGCGGCGTGACGCCATCGCGGTCGGCCAGATTGACCTGGGCGCCATGCGCCAGCAGCAGGCGCACGATCTCCAGGTGAGCGGCGCCGCCCTCGCCCAGCAGCACCGCCTCCAGCAAGGCGGTCCAGCCCAGCTTGTTCACATGGTCAACGTCGATGGCGGTGTCCAGCAACAGCCGCACGGTATCCACATGGCCGCGCTCGCAGGCCGGAATCAGCGCGGTGCCGCCGTAGCGGTTGGTTAGCTTGAGGTCGGCACCGGCGGCCAGCGTGGCGCGCACGATGTCGGTGTAGCCGCGTGCGCCGGCCAGCAAAAAGGCGCTGTCGCGCTGCGCATCCTGGGCATTCACGTCAGCACCATGGGCAATCAGGACGCGCACCAGCGCCAGGTGCTGGCCGTCGGTGGCGGCCAGCAGCGCCGTGCGGCCGCGCCCATCGCGCTGCTCTATCGCTTCTCCCCGCACCAGCAGTGTTTGCAACTGCGGCAAATCCCCGCGTGCGGCGGCGTCGACCAGCGGCGCGCTGGCAGAGCCAGCTTGCGCCACCATGGGCAGGCACAGAAAAAGAAAAGGCACAGCAAACAGGGCAAAACGGTGAATCATGCGCCCATTGTGCCGCGCCTGAGTGGCGCGCAGCTGGACGGCACAGTTATGCCCAGGCACTGTGAATCACCCTGTTGATAAACCCCTGAACAAGCCTTGAAAGCCGCGCCAGCACTGGCTTTGCAAGGCATGCTCAATGTTTGGGCAGAGGATGGAAAGGGCTGAAAATTCGGGCTAGCAAGCGTTTTCAAGCGGCTGGCATCAGCCCGTCTTGAGGCCCGGCAAGCGCAGCCCCAAACCCTGGAGCTGAGCGGTGCTCAGGCCATCGCCGGCGAGCTGTGCCCTGACAGGGCTACGCACCAGGGCGATGCAGGAAAACGCAAAAAATCTGCAGCGGCTAAAGTGCTAGGCATTTGTGACCAAGGATTGCTCCCATGCCGCACCCACTTCGCCGCCGCCTGTTGCTGGGCGGCCTCAGCGCCACGCTGCTACTCGCCGGTGGCTGCTCTCGCTCCGCCAAGCCCCAGGGCAAGACCCTGGCCAAGGATGCCACCCTGCTGTGCCTGGGCGACTCCCTGACCTATGGCTATGGCGCAGCGGCTGGCAGCAGTTATCCGCAACGGCTGGAGCAACTGAGCGGCCATGTCACGCAAAATGCCGGCCTGAACGGCGACACGGCGCAAGGCGCGCTGGCGCGATTGCCCGGCCTGCTGCAGGAAAGTCGGCCTGGCCTGGTGCTGGTGTCTATAGGCGGCAATGATTTTTTGCGCGGCCTGCCGCTGGAGCGCACCCGTGCGGCGCTGAAAACGCTGCTGCAGACGGCGGCCGGCAGCGCGCAGGTCGTGCTGCTGGCGCAACCCAAGCCGGTGCTGCTGGCGGCCGCCAGCGGTACGCTGAAAGACCACGAGCTCTATGCCGATCTGGCCCAGGAAACCGGCACCGCGCTGTTTGCCGAGGGCTGGTCTTATGTGCTGTCGCGGGCCGAATTGCGTTCAGACCCTATCCACGCCAACGCCCAAGGCTATGAGGTGTTTGCCGAGCGCCTGGACCAATGGCTGCGCAAGATGAAGTTTGTTGGCTGAGTGCGGCTGGGGCCGGCCAGGTTGCCAGTGGCAAGTCTTGAAGTCGGACCACCACCCCCGCCAGTGCCAGTGCCAGTGCCAGTGCCAAAACTTACCCCCGTCAACTGTGGGCCACCTTGTGGATAACAATGTTCGCAAGCCCTCAAAGCCGCGCCAGCACTGGCTTTCAACACAATGCCACAGAATTGATCAACACCCGGCCGGTTTTCAGCGCAAGAGGGGATAACTACCAATGGCAAACTGTTTTTTGCAGATATATCAAGGCCGGGGTCAAACAAGGGTTTGACCGCAAAATCAGCCCCAACTTACCCCCGCTGACTGTGGGCCACCTTGTGGATAACAATGTTGACAAGCCCTCAAAGCCGCACCAACGCTGGCTTTGCGGGGCCTGCCTCGGAATTGATCAGTCCGCAGGCTGAGCCGGCTCGGCCTGAAACACGCCGCTGAGCAATTCGGGCAGGCGCTCAGTCCCCATCTTGAAGCCGCAAGCCTGCGCATGGCCACCGCCGCCCATGCTTTCGGCCAGGGGAATGCAGTCAAAACCAGGCTGCGAACGCAGCCCGACCTTGACGCCGCCGCTCTTGCCCACATGCCACATCAGCGCAAAGCTGCCGCACTGGGCCGACAGCAGGTTGCCAATCAGGCTGTGGAAGACGCCGGGCGCATTGAGCATGAGGCCGGTCTGGCCGTTGAAGCTGACAGGCTGCGCGCCCTCCGCAATGTCGGCGGCCAGCTTGCTGAACTTTTCGTCCATGGCCTGGCCACGGGCCATGAAATCGTTCAGCTGGGCCGGGCTGAAGGCGGCGATCTCGGCCCAGCGGGCAAAGTCAAAGGCCTCCATGTCCAGCGCCGCCAGAAAGCCGGCGCTTTCGGGGTATTGCCAGACCCAGATATCGCGGTCTTCGATGAAACGCACGAGGTCCGGCAGCGGCGCGGCGGGATGAAAAAACTCCCAGGCCAGCCGGGCGCCCGACTTGCTCATGTCAAAGTGCACCACGCCGCAGCGGCAGGCAAAGCCGGTGAGTTTCTCCGCCGCGCTCTTGTGGTGGTCCAGCATCACCAGCTTGGCGGCGCGCTCTTCGATGGCGCGCAGTAGCTCCGGCGAGAAGGAAAAGTCGAGGATGTAGACGGCGCGGCCGGCCAGCGCAGGCAGATCATCCAACGTTTTGACGTCGCCGTGATCCAGGCCCAGAAACTCGGCTTGACCACCGTAGAAAAGCCAGGCCGCCAGCGCGGCGCCAAAGCCGTCAGGGCAGCGGCGGCCATGGTAAATGATCAGGGGTTGGGGATCGTTCAGGTCGGGAGCGACCAGAAGCTGCAGGGGAAGAATGGTTTTCATGAAGCTCAGCATTGTCGCTGCCGGCACTGGTTTGGCGCGCCGGCCTCTAACTAGCCCTGCAGCCCTGTCAGCCACTCTAACCACCAAAGGCTATAGGTTTTTACCCCCAGTTTCTGTGGGCCACCCTGTGGATAACAATGTTCACAAAGCAGCAAAGCCGCACCAGTGCTGGCTTGGCGGGCCTTGCCTTGAAATGCACCAAGACCACTGCTGCGCTTGCCAAGGTGTCATTCTTTTCCCAATGAAGGGCTGTTTTTTGGCTTGCTCCACCTGGCTGAGCTCCCTGGTCAGCAGGGCCTCTGGTTTACCCCCGTTTACTGTGGGCCACCCTGTGGATAAGAATGTTCACAAGCCCCGAAAGCCGCGCCAGCACTGGCTTTGCGGACGCTGCCCGGGATTTGACCAGAGCCTTGCAATTTGACACCCCAACCTATAAGGCTGACCGTGCAACATAAATACCATTTCAAACATCTCGATCATCACTACGAGGTCACTGGGGAGTACCGGCAACTCCCGGCTCATTTGGATGGGAAGTTCCTGGTCAAGCTACTCCCGCCCGGCGGGGTCGTGCGGCAAGCGGATGTTGCCGGCGATGATGCGCAAAGCACTGAAAAGATTTTTGTCGCCAACAATGAACACCACCTGGTGCAGCAACTTGGCCGCGCCTATCCCGGCCTGACCGGCTTCAAAGGCGTTTGATACACAGACAGCTGCGCTTCCCTAAGCAGGCCAAGCTGCGCTCAGGCACCCAAGGCTTGGGGATCAAGCCTGTTTAGCTTGAAAAGCTTGCGCCAGGCCAGGCTGGCACCGAATCTAGGGTTTACCCCCAGTCCCTGTGGGCCACTCTGTGGATAAGCGCCCTTGGAAGGCCGGCAGGCCGCGCCAGTGCTGGCTTTGCACACATTGCCCATGAAATGATCAGCCGGCCTGGGTGCAGACCGAGTTTTGCGCCAAATAACTATTGTTTTGATAGCTATCTTTTCTTATCCAGAAAGCACTAGAGGCCTATTTCACCGACAAAACAATGACCTGACCCCAACAGTGCAGGCTTGCAACGCGGTACCCAGCAATTGACCAGCCTGCGAGGGCTGCCTGGGCGCCCAATCTTCAGGGCGTATCGGACGCGTCAGGATCGGCAGACTCGGCGTGGCGCGGCTTGACTGGCCGGGGAATCTTTTTGAACTTGATCAGGCGGTTGGTTTCTATCTTGTCTTTTTTCACCTGGCGCTCGGCATCGAGCTTTTGCCCGGCGGCCAGCCAGCCGGCGAACTCGTCCGGCGTTTCCAGTGTGACGCGGCCCAGTGTGGCGGAGCGGAATTCGTAAATCACGATTTCAGCGGCCTTTTGCAAATTGACGCGCCCCTTGGCCAGCACCGCGCCGCGCTTGCGGCCGATTTCTTCCAGCAGCTGTTCGTCGGTGATGCCGGGCGTGACCTTGACCTTGTAGCGTGCCTCCAGCGCGGCCGGGTAGTTCTTGATCAGGTAATCGAGCAGCTCCAGCGCAACCTCTTCTTCCTCGAAGGCATTGCGGCCAATGGCGCCGCTGGCGGCCAGGTTGTAGCCGCTCTTGGCCACGATGATGCGCGGCCAAAGCATGCCTGGCGTGTCCCAGAGGTAAAAGCCGTCGGCCAGCACCAGACGCTGCTCGACCTTGGTGATGCCAGCCTCGTCGCCGGTCTTGGTGGCGCGCTTGCCGGTCAAGGTGTTGATGAGCGTGGACTTGCCGACGTTGGGAATGCCGCAGATCAGCACGCGCATGGGCTTGACCATGCTGCCGCGTGTCGGCGCCAGCGCGTGGCAGGCATCGATCAGGCGGCGCGCGGGCGTGGTGGCGCTGGCGTCCAACTCGATCGCGCGGGTGGCAGGCAGGCTGTTGTAGTGGTCCAGCCAGAGCGCGGTGCGCGCCGGGTCGGCCAGGTCCTGCTTGTTGAGGACCTTGAGCGCGGGCTTGCCGCTGGTCAACTCGGCCAGCATGGGGTTGGCGCTGGAGCCGGGCAGGCGGGCGTCCAGCAGCTCGATCACCACATCAATTTCCTTGATGCGCTCGCTGATGGCTTTTTTGGTCAGATGCATGTGACCGGGAAACCATTGGATGGCCATCGGGAGGTTCTTTCTTGTTCGGGGAGGGAAAAGCAGGGTAAGCGGAATAAGCGGCCGGAGATGTTTGGCGTCCACGGCCCATCAGCTAGTCCCGATTATCGACGGCCCGCCAGGGTCTGCGCAAAACCCCACGCCGGCCAGGCCGGGTGATTGGGGGAGAATCGGGGAAACACCCGTTCGCCCATTGCGCCACAGCCCTCACCTACTCCCCGCTCATGTCACTGCCCAAGCCCCCCAAACGCCGCCCCAGCAAGGCCATTTACAGCACCCCTGCTGACACGGCCCAGCGCAAAGCCAACAACGAATTGCTGCTCAAAGGCATTTTGTGCAGCCTCATAGGCCTGGGCGTGCTGATCTCGCCCTACTTCATCACCTCGCCCGGCATGCAGGGTATCGTGGCCAACGCATCGCTGGTGGGCTGGTTTGCGCTGGTGCTGGGCCTGGCCTTTATCGGCGTCTACGCGCGCCGACGCATGACCAGCAACAAACCCTGAAAACCATGCAGGACGGCAGCACCGCCGGGCTGGTTGATCGCGACACCGCGCAGGCCCTGTTCCTTACCCTGCAGCAACGCGCCCTGGCCGCCGGCATCAGCCTGCGCGCGCCGCCGCCCGAACCCACCAGTTGCTGCGGGCGCGGCTGCAATGGCTGCGTCTGGGAGGGCTATTACGGCGCGGTGGACTACTGGCGGGAAGAAGCTCTGCTTCAATTAAGCCCATGAGTTTGCGAATTCTGGTCATAGGCGCGGGCGCGATTGGCGGCTATGTGGGCGGACTGCTGGCCCGGGCCGGCCACGAGGTTACTTTTGGCGTGCGTGGCAGCGCCCTGCAGGCCATTACCAACAACGGCATACAGCTACTGGGGCCGCGCGGCGACTGGCGCATCACGAATGTCATGGCGACGGATGCGGCCGCCTTCGAGCGCGGTGAACAGGCGATGCCCGAGCTGGTGCTGTCTTGCGTGAAGCTGTATGACGCTGAGAGTTCCGCGCAGCAATGGCGCAGCGCGCTGGAAGCGGCCGGCGCCGTGATCAGCCTGCAGAACGGCATTGACGGCGTGCAGCGCATCAGGCGCGGCGCACCGGGCGCCAGGGTCTATGGCGGCCTGGCCTATATTGCCGGCCGGCTGGAGGCGCCGGGGGTCGTTCGCTACCTGTCCGACATGTCGTCCATCACCTTTGGCGGGGATGACGCCGCCACCCATCCGCTGCTGCAGGCCTTTGCCGCATCGATCAACGCCACCAGCGGCGCCGACGCGCTGCAAGCGCACCTGGTGCAAGACATAGGCAGCGCGCAATGGGCCAAATTCACGGTGCTGGCCACCAATGCCGCCCTGACCTGCCTGACGCGCCAGCCGGCCGGCGTGGTTTACCACGATGCGGACTTGCTGGCGCTGGCCCAGGCCTCGATCGCGGAAGTGATGGCCGTGGGCCGGGCCGAAGGCGCGGTGTTTGTACCCACGCAGGCGCAAGACACGCTGGCGATTTTGCAGGGCTTCCCGGCGGAACTGTATGCCTCCATGCACCACGACCTGATGGCCGGACGGCCGCTGGAACTGGACGGCATCAGCGGACTGGTAGCGCGACTGGGGCGCCAGCACGCCATCGCCACGCCCTTTCACAGCATGGCTTATGCCTGCCTCAAGCCCTACCTGCAAGGTGGCCTGGCCGGGAAAATCTAGCCCAGGCCCAGTCGCGCGGCCGACACATACTGCTCGCGGTAGCTCTCGAACGGCAGGCTATCGGCCGCCTCGATTTGCTTTTGCGCCTGCACGGACTGCTGCGTCAGCGCGGCATAGTGCGCCTGCTGCTCGGCCGTAAACGGCAATGCCAGCAAGCTGGCCTTGGTCTGGGTCGACTGCGCGCGAACAAAGCGGTTGAAGGAGTTGTTGAAATCCTGGGCCATGACCGCCAGCACACGCGCCGAGGGCGTGGTGTCCGGCTGGGCCAGGCGAGTCTGCGCGCCCTGCAGCGCATCGCGGTAGTCGCTGCCGCCCTGGGCGGCGTCCAGTGCGGCGGCAATCGGCGCGCAGGCGGCCAGCACCTCGGCACCCCATTCGCTCAGCCCCACCTCGGCACCGGCGCGCTTGAGCTTGAGGCCGGGTTCGCGGCCGCGCGCGGCGGTCTGGTGCTGGTTGTGCTTGAGCTCGGCAATTTCTTCCGGCGTATCTGGCGGGCTATCGGCCAGCAGGCAGTGCAGCAAAAACACATCGAGGAAGCGCATGGTTTGCGCGTTGATACCTATGGTCTCGAAGGGGTCCAGGTCCATCAGGCGAACTTCGATGTACTCCACCCCGCGCTCGCGCAGCGCGTGCAGCGGACGCTCGCCGGACTTGATCACGCGCTTGGGCCGTATCGTGCCGTAGAACTCGTTTTCAATCTGCAGCAAGGTGGTGGCCAGCTGGTTGTAGTCGCCGCCCGGGTTGCGTATGCCCACCGCTTCGTAAGCCGGATAGGGCCGGGTCAGTGCGTCCTGCAAAGAGGCGCCATAGCCCTCCAGGCTGTTATAGCTGACCGCCAGCGAGGCCTGCGCATCGCTCTGGTAACCCAAGCGACCCATGCGCAGCGAGGTGCCGTAGGGCATGTATTTGGTGTGTTCGTTCAGCGCCTGCAGCTCATGCTGGCGGCCAGCCACAAAACTGGAACAAACGGCGGGCGAGGCGCCAAACAGATAGAGCAGCAAAAAGGCGTGGCGGCGGAAATTGCGGATCAGCGCAAAGTATTGCTCGCTCGTGACATCGGGCAGCGACCAGTTGTAGTGAATACCAGAGATGGTCTGCATGCGCCTGCCATAGCGGTGGGACAGGCCCATGCGGTAAACGCTCTTGGCGCGACCAACATTGGAGGAGCCAAAGCGGGCGATGGGAATGGTTTCGTCGGTCGGCAAATCGCAGGGCATGCTGGAGACCCACAGCATTTCGTCGCCCATGTCCTGCATGCTGCGATAGGTGAACTGGTGCAACTGGGTCAGCTCTTGCAGCGCGACTTCGGGGTCTTGATGCGCGCCCGTGACCAGCTCCACCTGCGATTCGCTGAAATCGGTGGTGATGCTGGGGTGCGTCAGGGCCGAACCCAGCGCCGCCGGGTGCGGCGTCAGCGCCAGGCCACCGCTGGGCTGGGCGCGCAGGCTTTCCTTTTCAATGCCGCGACGCATGCCTTTGAGCCTGGCCGGGGTGAGCGCTTTCAGGCGATCCTGCAAAAGCGCGCCCGTAGGCGTCTGCAATGAAGTCATATCAATATTCCTCTGATTCTTGGATTGGCGTGGAAGTTATCACAGGCCGGCGCTTCACGCTGCCGCCGGGCTGCTTGCCTGCACGGCCAGGTGGCTGCGCCGAGCGCTGCCAGCAAGATCACGCGTTTTCAGGCATAAATTCCCCTTTTACCGCCCTGCTGCGGACAGCAAACCACGCATGACAGCCATGTTATAGAAACTTTGCCGGCTTGCCTGGGCCGCTTTGGCAGCGCAGCAGTACCCAAAAACCAGGTCGGCACACAGTGATAGGCTCACCCGCATGACACCCGCAAGCGCTTCCCCTACCTCACCCCGGCTCGCCGATTCACGCTATGCCGTGATGCGCCTGATGATCACCCTGGCCCTGATGACCGTCGGCGCCAGCGGCATGTATGGCGTGGCCGTGGTCTTGCCCGCCGTGCAGGCCGAATTTGGCGTGGCGCGGGCCGATGCTTCGCTGCCTTACACCGCCATGATGATAGGTTTTGGCCTGGGCGGCATCCTGATGGGCCGGCTGGCCGACCGCTTCGGCGTGATGCTGCCTCTGCTCATAGGGGCGATCGGCTTGGGCCTGGGTTATGTCCTAGCCGCCATGGCCAGCAGCATCTGGATGTTCACCTTGGCCTATGGCCTGCTGATCGGCCTGCTGGGCAGCTCGGCCACGTTTGCGCCGCTGCTGGCCGACACCTCGATGTGGTTTGTGCGACGACGCGGCATTGCGGTAGCCGTGTGCGCCAGCGGCAACTACATTGGCGGCGCCATCTGGCCGCCCATCGTGCAGCATTTTGTCGAGACCGTAGGCTGGCGCCAGACCTATCTCGGCCTCGGCCTCTTCAGCTTTGTCGCCATGGCCGCGCTGGCCCTGCTGATGCGCCCGCGCCCGCCGGCGGCCATGCTGGCTCCCGCCAATCCGCGCGTGGCGGCCAGGCCCAGCAGCCGGCCCTTTGGCCTGGCGCCCGGCCAGGCGCAAGCCCTGCTGTGCGTGGCCGGCGTGGCCTGCTGCGTGGCCATGGCCATGCCGCAGGTACACATCGTGTCCTACTGCACTGACCTGGGCTACGGCCCGGCGCGCGGTGCCGAAATGCTCTCGCTGATGCTGGCCTGCGGCGTGGTGAGCCGGCTGGTATCCGGCCTGATCTGCGACCGCATAGGCGGGCTGCGCACGCTGCTGCTGGGCTCGGTGCTGCAGGGCATTGCGCTGCTGCTGTTTCTGCCCTTCAAGGGCATGGTGTCGCTGTATGTGATTGCCGGGCTGTTCGGCTTGTTCCAGGGCGGCATCGTGCCGGCATACGCCATCATCGTGCGCGAATATTTCCTACCTGCCGAAGCCGGCGCGCGCGTCGGCACGGTGATCATGGCAACCATGCTGGGCATGGCGCTGGGCGGCTGGATGTCGGGCAAGGTGTTTGACCTGACCGGCTCCTACCAGGCCGCCTTTCTCAACGGCATCGCCTGGAATCTGCTCAACCTCAGCATCGCCATGTTCCTGTTCTACCGCCTGTCCCAGCGCGGCCCACAGGCGGTGACAGCCTGAGTGCCGGCGCGCATCACCCAGGCGTTTCAACGCGCACAGCGATGAGCTCAGGCGATTGAATTACTATGCTTTCAATAGCTGCTAGCGCTTTATACACAAGGGCTAAAGCCATATTTTATCAAGAAAATCAGGCCAGAACACGCTGCAGCCAGCGCTCCAGATCGGCCACTTCCTGGGGGCAGACCGAATGCTCCATCGGGTACTCATGCCACTCCACCGGATAGCCCAGCGCGCTCAGCGCGTCGCGCGTGGCGCTGGCGCGCGGCAGGCTCACCACGCCATCGTGCGTGCCATGGGCCAGGAAAATCGGCAGGTCCTGATTGGCGGCGCTGCGCTCGACGGCGGTCTTGTCGGCCAGCGGCAAATAACCCGACAGGCCGGCCACACCGGCCAGGCGCTCGGGGTGGCGCAGGCCGATCATGAGGGCCATGGCGCAGCCCTGCGAAAAGCCAGCCACCACGATGCGGTGCGCCGCAATGCCGCGTGACTTTTCATGCGCGATCAGCGCCTCGATAGAGGCCTGCGACTGGCGCAGCCCGGACTCGTCCTGGCGGCTGACCAGGTCGGCGCCCAGGATGTCATACCAGGCCGGCATTTCGTAGCCGCCGTTGATGGTCACCGGCATGACTGGCGCATTGGGAAACAGATAGCGCACCGGCCCGACGCCAGACAGATCGAGCTGCTCGGCAATCGGCAAGAAGTCACGCCCGTCGGCCCCCAGGCCGTGCATGATGATGATGGTGGCAACGGGGTTTTCGCCGGTCTGGGCTTCAAGAACTTCTAGGGACATGCGTAAGCGATTCAAAGAGTGGATGGATGGGATGAGGCGCTGCCGGAGCAGGTCCAAATTTTAGTCGTGCATGCCTCCCAAACCCGACCACACAGATACACATTCAGAGTCAATTGCGGCATGATGGAGTGGCTGCATCTTTGCAGTTGTCGGAGCTGATCGGAGGAGGCGTCATCATGCGCACTTATTCGTCGCACCTCTTGCATTTCTACCTTGTCCGCCTGGCCGGCCTGCTGGCTGCCGCGGCCTGCTTTCTGATGCTGCCGGCGCCAGGCAACGCGGCGACCCTCAGCCCGGCCGATGAAAAAAGCGTGCGCGCCGTGATTCAGGCCCAGCTCGCGGCCTTCGCCAAGGACGACGCGCACAAGGCGTTTTCCTACGTCGCCCCCAATGTGCGCGAGACCATGGGTTCGGCCGCGGTATTTCTCGCCGTGGTGCGCAGCGAATACCCCATGATTTACCGCCCTACCCTGGTGGCCTTTCTGAAGCCTGAGGCTAAACAAAATGTGGTGATACAGCGGGTGCAAATGCTGGACGCCAGCGGGGACGCCTGGCTGGCGATTTACAGCCTGCAACGAAGCAAGGGCAAGGTCTGGCGCATCACCGGTTGCGTGGTGGTGGAAAACAAGGGCCGCATGGCCTAGGCCTGCTTGGCATCAGCCCGTGCGAGTGCGTGTCGCTCGGGTCCGGATGGCGGCAAGGTGTTACTTTTTCCATCAAAGGTGTTTGTTTGAAACAAGGCTGCCGGACTACGCATCCGAACGGTGGCCCCACCTAAGATCAAGGCCGCAAGAACTGCACTCCGCAGTTTTATCCATTCAAGGGTCATGCCATGTTGATCAAAAAAACTATCGTCGCTTTGGGTGTCGCCAGTCTTGTCCTGCTGGGCAACGGCTTGGTTGGGGCGCAAACAGTTACGGCCACCACAACCAGCAGCCCGCAGGGTGACAAGCTGGCTGCCAGTTACGCCTCATTTGCTGGCTCGCCAGCCAATGCCAAGTCGCTGGTCGACGGCATGCGTACGGGTTCCAGCATCACGCTGGGGCCCAGCCTGACCGGTCCTAACGCGAGCGCACCGGCAGCGAGCTTTTCGCCCGCAACCAGCAAGATGGGCTATGGCAACATCAATACAGCTCTCTCGCTGGCCAAAACCGCCCTTGCCAAGGATGGCATTACCCAACCCACGCCAGCGCAGCTTTCCACCGCCTTGAGCGGCATCTTGGGGCAAAGAAGCCAGGGCATGGGCTGGGGCAACATTGCCAAGAGCATGGGAGTCACGCTCGGTTCCGTTGTGAGCGCCTCCCACACCGACAAAAGCGGTAAAAAAGCCGATCACGCAGCAAAAGCTGACAACGTTGCAAATGCGGATCACGCCGGCAAAGGACTCGCTACCGGCAAGGATGCGGGCAGCCATGGAAAAGGCGGCAACGCCGGGGGCAACAGTGGCGGCAACGCCGGTGGTCACGGCGGCGGCAATGGTGGCGGTGGCGGTGGCGGTGGCGGTGGCGGTGGCGGCGGCGGTGGCGGTGGCGGCGGCGGTGGCGGCGGCGGTCACAAATAATTCACTCCTGGCCTTATGAGCGTGTTTGCGATCTAAGCACTCACCTCCTCATGCCCATAAACGAGCCGCCAGACTTGACTGTTCTGGTGGCTTTTTTTCGCCCTGGTCAGCGCCTGGGCAGGGCTGATCTAGCCACCTGTGCCGCGTAGCCCTAGTCTTTTCGCCAGCCTGACCAGGTTGGCGCGATGCAGCCCCAGCTCGCGCGCCGCCGAGGCCCAGTTGCCCTGATGGCGCGCTAGGCTGGCTTCAATGCGTTGGCGCTGGTGCGCCTCCATCGAGGTCCGCAGGTCCACTGAAACCGCTGTCGGCTGCGTGTTGTCGCTGGCGTCAAGCGCTTCTGCCCTGGCGCTTGGCGCAGACAAATCAAGATGCGCCGCCGTCAGGCTGACAATGCGCGGCCGGGTGGCCAGGCCGGCCAGCGCTTTTAGCGCGCTGCGGCCCACCAAATGCTCCAGCTCGCGCACATTGCCGGGCCAGTCGTGCGCCAGCAGTGCCGCCTGCGCGCTGCCATCCAGGCGCAGGCTGCCCAGGCCCAGGCGGGAACGGTTTTGCTCCAGAAAATAACCGGCCAGCAGCAGCACGTCGTGGCCGCGCTCGCGCAGCGGCGGCACCACCAGCGGATAGACGCTGAGCCGGTGGTAAAAATCGGCACGGTAGCGGCCGGCGCGCACCTCTTGCGCCAGGTCGCGGTTGGTGGCGGCGATCACTCGTACATCGACCCGGTGCTCGCGATCCGAGCCCAGGCGCTGCAGCTGCCCGCCCTGCAGCACGCGCAGCAGCTTGGCCTGCACCGCCAGCGAGAGCTCGCCGACCTCATCGAGAAACAACGTGCCGCCATCGGCCAGCTCGAATTTGCCGCGCCGCTCCGCCACGGCGCCGGAAAACGCGCCGCGCACATGGCCGAAAAGTTCGCTTTCCACCAGCGTTTCGGGCAAGGCCGCGCAATTCAGGCTGATCAGCGGGCGCGCGGCGCGCGGTGAGGCAGCATGCAGGGCCTGCGCCACCAGTTCCTTGCCGACGCCGGTTTCGCCCAGCAGCAAGACCGTCAGCTCGCTGTTGCCGACGCTGGCGATTTCCTCCAGCAGGCGCTGGTGCGCCGCGCTCTGGCCAATCAAAGTGGGCGGCGCGCTTTTCTCGGCGGCCAGTGCGCGGTAGCTGTCGGCGCGCTGGCGCTCGTCCTCGGCGCGCAGGGCCAGGCCGGCCATGCGCTGCACCACGCTGACGGTGGCGCCGGCCAAGCTGGCAAAGGCTTGCAAGTCACCCAACTGCACCGCCGAAAACTGCTCCTTGTCCAGCGAATCCATGGTCAGCAAGCCCCAGGGCTTTTCCCCGACCAGCACCGGGCAGCCCATGCAGTCGTGCACCTCCAACTGGCCCTGCAGGCCCAGCACCAGGCCGTCGTAGGGGTCGGGCAGCTGGCTGTCGGCGGGAATACGCGCCGGGCCGCCGGCCTCCAGCAGCAAGCGCAGGCGCGGGTGCTCGTCAATCCTGAAACGCCGGCCCAGGGTATCGCCGCTCAGACCGTTGACGGCCAGGGGCACCAGCCAGGCGCCGTCCAGCCGCAGCAAGGCCACCGCGTCGCAGGGCAGCAAGGCACGCAGGGATTCGAGCAGACGGCGGTAGCGCTCGCCGTCGGGCAGCTCGCGCGACAGGTCATCGACCAGCGGCACCAGCGCCTGCAACATCGGTTTGGCAATCATTTTGACTCTTTTATGTATCTTTTTGACTGCCAAATTAAAGCATCATTTTGACTCTTTTGTATTTTCATGGCGGCTAAGTCATTGATTCATATCAAGCGCCTGGGTGGCACGAATAGTGAGTAAGGAATAGCGGCCAAAAGCCCGGCAGACTGTCCGGCTTCGCATGGTGCGAAGCGGGTCTGCCCTTAACGGAGAACTCATGCTGACCCCAGAGCAACGTGCCATCGTCAAATCCACCGTGCCCTTGCTGGAGAGTGGCGGCGAGGCGCTGACCACCCACTTCTACAAGATTCTGCTGGCCGAGCACCCCGAGGTCCGGCCCTTCTTCAATCAGGCCCATCAGGCCAACGGCGACCAGCCACGCGCGCTGGCCAGCGGCGTGCTGATGTATGCCCGTCACATCGACCGGCTGGAACAACTGGGCGGTCTGGTATCGCAAATCATCAACAAGCATGTGTCGCTGCAAATCCTGCCGGAGCACTACCCCGTGGTGGGCGCCTGCCTGCTGCGCGCCATTCGCGAAGTGCTGGGCGCCGACATTGCCACCGACGCAGTGCTGGCCGCCTGGGGCGCCGCTTACGGCCAGCTGGCCGACATCCTGATAGGCGCCGAGGAAAAAATCTATGCCGCCACGGCCGCCGCCAGCGGCGGCTGGCGCGGTGCGCGCGCCTTCCGGCTGGTGCGCAAAGAGGTCGAAAGCGCGGAGATCACCTCGTTTTACCTGGAACCACAAGACGGTGGCGCGCTGGCCAGCTTCCAACCCGGCCAGTACATAGGCCTGCGCCTGGTGGTGAACGGCCAGGAGATACGCCGCAACTATTCGCTCTCGGCGGCGCCCAATGGCCGGGACTACCGCATCAGCGTCAAGCGCGAGCCGGGCGGCCTGGCCTCTGGTTATCTGCATGAGCAGCTGCACGTGGGCGACACGCTGGAGCTGTTCCCGCCCGCCGGCGACTTCGTGCTGGAAGGCGGCGACAAGCCGGTGGTACTGATCAGCGGCGGCGTCGGCATCACGCCCACGCTGGCCATGCTGGACGCCGCCCTGCAAAGCCGGCGGCCGGTGCACTTCATTCACTTTGCCCGCAACAAGTCGGTGCACGCCTTTCGCGACGCCGTCAATGCCCGCCAGGCCAAGCACGCCCAGCTGCAGCGCTTTTACGTCTACGACGAGCATGCCGACGAGCTGGATGCGCCGCACGCCACCGGCCTGCTCAGCAGCGCGCAGCTGGCCGAGTGCCTGCCCGCCTCACGCGACGTGGACGCCTATTTCCTCGGTCCCAAGCCCTTCATGCGCCATGTGAAGAAGCAACTGCGTGAGCTGGGCGTGCCCGAAGCCCAGACACGCTACGAGTTTTTCGGCCCGGCCAGCGCGCTGGAATGAGCGGCCTGCGAGTTGCTATGTTTTCAATAGCTTCTTGCGCTCGTCTGTATTGGGCTAATGGCCTATTTGGCTATAAATCCAGCTAAAACAGCCTTTGCTGCCGGTCGTCAGCCCTGCGCTCACGACACGGCGGTAAACGCCGTTTTAGTGACAAATTACCTGTTTCCGGTCTTCGAGAAAGCGCAGCGGCTTGACGCGAGTGAGCGGCCAAGAGACCATCGATAACACTTAGTAACAATAACAAAACGTACTAATGGGCGAGCCAGACGTCCTGCAAGCTGGCATTCAAATCGGGACTAGGGAGAACGCCATGAAGATCAGCCAATGGTTTGGTTTTAAGAACCACAAAAAACCAACGCTCGCCGCAGCCCAGCCTGCCGCCGATGGCGGCCTGTCCACCATAGAAGAGGGCTCGCCCAACTCCTTGCGCCGTCAGCTGGTGCAGGTTTTACTGCGCGACGTCATGCGCCGCCACGGCATTCCCTCTGCCTGGATCGACTGCCAGCTGCTGGTGGTCTCCAGCCGCAGCCGCGGCGAAGGCATGTATGTGCGCCTGATCATCAAGCACTGGGATCCCCGTTTGCTGAACTATGCCCACGCCTTCCAGAACACCCTGATGATGGACATCTCGCGTTTTGAGCCCCAGTCCGTTCATTGGCTGTTCGGCGTCTCGTGGCAACTCGAACTCGGCAACGCCTGCCCCTATCAGGAGCTGCCCGATCGCTCGGTCTGGACAGAACCGCCGCCCCAACCCGTGGAGCATTCGCACCAGGTGCAGCAGGATCTGGAGCGCATATTCGCCATTCGCGATGCCGACATGCTGATGCGCGGCGAAGCGCTTACAAACGACTTCATGGGCGACTATGCCCAGACACAACCCCAGGCCCTAACCCACTAGCAAAGGGCCCGCGGGCATTGATTTTGCCCGCGGCCGGATCACACGCTCAATAGCTGCCGATGTAGTCTTTTTTGCCCACTTCCACGCCGTTGTGGCGCAAGATGGCATAGGCCGTGGTGGTGTGGAAAAAGAAATGTGGCAGGCCGTAGTTCAGCAGATAAGACTGGCCGCTGAAACGTTTTTCCTTGGGCGTGCCGGCTTGCGTGACGATCTCGCGCGTGGCGGCGTCGTCAAACTTGGCGACATCCAGGCCTTCAATAAATGCCAGCACGGTGGCGATACGCGCCTGCAGCTCGGCAAACGTCAGCTCGTTGTCTTCCAGCTTGGGCACCTCGACACCGGCCAGGCGCGCCGAGACGCTTTTGGCGAAATCGCTTGCCACCTGAACCTGGCGCAGCAGCGCAAACATGTCGGGGAACAGGCGGGCCTGCAGCAGCGCGTTGGGGTCGATTTTTTTGGCGGCAACATGGGCCTCGGCCTTGGCCAGAACCTGGCTGAGGCCACCCAGCATTTGCTTGAAAACGGGAATCGAGGTGGTGTAGATAGCGCTGGTCATGGGAAATTTTCCTTAAGTCAATAAAGGCTGCGGACAGCGTGACGGCCAATGGCGACGGCGAACAAGACCGCTGATCGGTCCTGATCGCCGCTGCGAAGACTTCGGGATTTTCACCGGATTCAACGACACGCACCTGAAGCGCTGCAATGGCCTGAAAACTGTGGGTCGATATTCCAGCGGGCTTAGAGCTCCAGCACCAGCCTGGTAGCGCAGGCACGCGAGCAGCAAGCCATCATCTTGGCGTTGGCCTCCCGCTCCGAGCGCGTCAGCACGACGTCGCGGTGGTCAACCTTGCCATCCAGAACACGCACCTCGCAGGAGCCGCAAAGCCCTTCTTCGCAATCACTGGGCACCTCGATATTCGCCTGGCGCAAGGCCGCCAGCAGCGTCTGGTTGGCCGGAACCTGCACGACGATGCCAGAGTCCTTCAGTTCCACTTCAAAAGCATGCTCGCGGGAGGGGTCCAGCGTTCCCAGAGTGGACTCGAAATGCTCTATGCGCAGCGAGTCTTGGGGCCAGGCAAGGCAGCAATCCTCGAGCGCCTGCAACATCCGCGCTGGGCCGCAGGCGTAGATCTGGGTATCTGGCGTGGGCTGTGCAAGCAGCGCCTGGAAGTCGTTACGCCGCCCTTCATCTCCGGCATAAACATGCAGGCGATCTCCGTGCAACTCGGCCAACTCGTCCAGGAAAGCCATGCCGGCGCGCTGGCGGCCGCTGTAATGCAGCTCGTAGTCCATGCCCAGTTCCCTGGCCCTGAGCGCCATGGCGCTGACCGGCGTGATGCCAATCCCGCCGGCAATCAGGATCACCTTCGCCAGGCTTTCATCGAGACGGAAGTGATTGCGCGGACCGCGAATCCTGAGCGTGTCTCCGGCGCTGACCCGGCTATGGATCCAGGCAGAACCACCGCGGCCATCGGCTTCCCGCAGCACCGCGATTTCCAGCACATTGGTTTCGGCCGGGTTGCCACACAGCGAATACTGGCGGGACAAGTCGGAGCTGCCACACTCGATGTCGATGTGCGAGCCCGGCGTCCAGCGCGGCAACGCCCTGCCATCGTGAGATGCCAGGCGCAGCTTAACAACACCCTGGGCGACCGTGGTGACGCTTTGCACCACCACCGGGCGGGTGATGTCGCGCCGGGATGGCTCACCCATGCGCACCGGCACCCGGGGCTGCAGCGCCTCAGGCTGACTGCGCTCCGGATTGCCCTGCGGATCCCAGCTCACCCACAGATGCTCGGGGCCGCGAAATGAGGTGTTGGGCAAGTAACTGAAGGCTTGCGGCATGAGCTTCATGTGGGGCAAGCGCCGGGTGAATTCCTCCAGGAAAATCTGCATCTCCATGCGGGCCAGATTCTTGCCCATGCACTGATGCGAGCCATAGCCAAAGGTGAGGTGATCACTGGCGTTGTCACGCCGGATATCAAACAAATCGGCATCGGCGAAGTGCGCTTCGTCATGATTGGCCGAGGAGGTCACGATCAGCAGCTTGGAGCCGGCGGGCAGCCTCACCCCATCGATAGTCACCTCCTGGGTGACCAAGCGTCGCCAGGCGGCAACGGAGCCGTTGTGCCGCAAACATTCCTCGACAGCATTGGGAATGAGGCTCGCGTCTTCGCAAATTTCCTTCCAGACCGCTGGGTGCTGCAGCAGCAGCTTCATGGCATTGGCCGTTGCATTGGCGGTGGTCTCGTGGGCCGCGACTATGCCCGCCATCATCATGGAGTGCAAGTAGGAGTCGGTGACCACCTCAGGGTGCTCCGCCTGTTTGCGAATGCCGTACTGCATCCAGCCCGAGGCCGACGGGTTTTGCCGCATCTTGTCCAGCACCTTGCCGGCAAACTGCCAGAAGTTGCCCACGGCATGCGCCACGGCAACCTGCTCTTGCGGCTTGGGACGGCCCCAGGTATTGACGGTGTGGGCAATCGAATATTTGCGCAGCGTGTCCATGTCCTCCTCGGGCACGCCGAGAAAGTGCAGCGCCACGGTCAGAGGAATTTCCCACAGCATCTGGTCGACCAGATCGGCCTTGCCGTCGTTGATGAAGCGGTCTACGTATTCCCGGGCCAGCTGGCGCACCATGGGCTCGTGGTGCTTGAGCGCCTCGGGCGTGAAGGGCTCCATCAGCGCCCGGCGGCGCGGCATGTGCGCGGGCTCGTCTTCATTGACCAGGGTGCGGTTCATGGCGTAGCCATAGGAGGCCAGCACCGCATTGGCTTCGTCGCCGGTCGGCGTGATTTTCTCCAGCGCATTGGAGGGGCTGAAGGTGATGTTGTCGCGGAAGATGGCCTTGATGTTCTCGTACCGCGTCACCACCCAATAGCCCAGCTTGGGGCTATAAAAAATCGGCTCCTGCTCGCGCGCCCAGCGCACATACTCCGGCGGATCCTGCTGATAGCCGTCCTCGAAAGGATCAAATTCAGCGGCGCGCTGACTGACGGGGCAGCCGGTCGGCGTTTGTTGCGCGGATAGGCGCCCGTGCGCAACGGGGCAGCCTGACGTAGTGGAAGGAGGAGAAAGCGTGGCCATATGAAATCTTCAATTCGCAATGAGGAAAGTGCCCCGGTCCTGAGCACGGCAAAGGCACTCATTGACACAGGGCATGACGCAAAACAGCTGGGTTTAATCGAGCGTGATCTTCAGGTCACGAATCAGCTTGTGCCAGCGCGTTGTTTCGCTGCTAAGCAAGGCGGCAAACTGGGCCGGCGTATTGCCGACAGGCTCAACCCCGAAATCCACCAGCCGCTTGTGCACGGCGGGTTCGTTGATGGCTGCCACCACCTTTTTGTTGAGCGCGGCAATCACGTCGGGCGGCGTGGACGATGACACCACCATGCCAACCAGCGCGGCGGCTTCGACGTTTTTGTAGCCCAGTTCGGCAAAGGTGGGGACGTCCGGCAGTTGCGCCAGGCGCGTGGCATTCGCCACTGCCAGCGGCCTGACCTTGCCGCCTTTGATGAAACCGGCACCGGCCGCGAGATCCACCATCATGGCGGGCAACTGGCCACCGGCCACATCAGCCAGGGCGGGAGCAGCGCCACGGTAAGGCACGTGAACCATGAACAGCCCGGTCTCCGCCTTGAGCATTTCCATGGCCAGGTGATGAGGGCTGCCAGCGCCGGCCGAGGCGTAGCTGAAGCCACCGGGCTTGGCTTTGGCCTGGGCCATAAAGTCTTTTGCGCTGGTAATGCTAGACCCCGAACCCACCACCAGAATCATGGGGAAGCGGCCCATCAAGGTGACCGGTGCCAAATCCTTGGCTGGACTGTAAGAGAGGGATTTGTACAAAGCCGGATTGAACACCATGGTGCCATTGTCGGCCGACAGCACGGTATAGCCATCCGCAGCAGAGCGCGCCGTTTCCGCGGCCGCCAGCGCGGTGTTGCCGCCCGGCTTGTTGTCGACCAGAACGGGCTGCCCGGTCTGGGTCGACAGTGCCTGGCCCACGGTGCGCGCCAGAAAGTCGGAACCACCGCCTGCGGCATAAGGCACCAGCCAGCGAATCGGCTTGCTTGGATAAGACTGCGCCATGGCGCTGGTAGTCATCAGCAAGGGCAAGGCCATCAGGCAAGAGGCCAGGTATTTTTTCATCGTGTCTCCTTGGGGGTTGCGGTTTACGGGATTGGTAGTATATTTTGCGTAATCATAGTACGCAATGCGTAATTTCAGACTCGTAATAACCCTGAGCTTTTTTCAGACCCAAGCCGCCAGAGGCGGCCGGCTTAACATCGACACCCATGAAAAACCCGCCCGTACCCGCGCACAACAAAGCCAAACCGCCAGCAGAGGGGCGCGAACGCCGCCAGCGTGTGCAGTCCGCCGTCACCGGCATGGCGGTACTCAAGGGCCTGTCCCGCCTGGGCGGCAGGGCCAGCCTGACGGCGCTGGCCGCCTACATTGAAGAAAGTCCGGCCAAGGTGCACCGCTACCTGGCCAGCCTGATGGAAGAAGGCCTGGTTTACCAGGACAGCGGCTCGCAGCACTACCAACTGGGCGGTGAAGCCATACAAATAGGCCTGGCCGCCATGCGTCAAGCCGATCCGATCCGCGTCGCCGAGCCTTCGCTGATCCGTCTGCGCGAAACCCTTGAAGTCACCTCTTTCCTTGCGGTCATGGGCAACAAGGGCCCCACCATCATTCGCTTCGAGGAGCCAGGCTTACCCGTCACGGTCAACGTGCGCGTGGGCTCGGTGCTGTCCATGCTGTGGTCGGCCACCGGCCGCGCCTTCCTGGGCTTGCTGGACGAGTCGCGCGTGCGTGCGCTGGCGGAAGAAGAGCTGGCCCTGGCAGCGCCGGAATTGCGCGCCCAACTCAGCGCCCATGACCCGATTGGCCAGCTCAGGCAAGAAGTCCATGCCGCACGCTGCGCGGTGGTCAAAGACACCAATTTGCGCGGCATCAGCGCCGTGGCGGCCCCCTTGTACGACTATGCCGGGCGGGTCTGCGCGGTGATCACGGCCCTGGGCGCCACGGGCGGCTTTGATCCGTCTGCCGACGGCGAGATCGCGATTGCCGTGCGGCGCGAGGCCCAGGCGGCAAGCGCGCTACTGGGTCATCCCGCCGAGGCCGCCCCCGAGGGCAAGTGAGGCGCGCCGCCATTATGGCGGTGGCTCATCGGCTGGGCCTGCATCACCCCCGCCAGCCACGCATCAATCAGCGCCGGCTCGTTAATCGTCCTGAGCTGCTGGTAAGCCACTTCTGCTTGCGGAAAACGGCGCCGTAAAAAGTTCAGCCACTGCTTGAGTCGGCCGGCGCGCGAGCGGGCATCCAGCCGGGTACACACGATGTGCCAGAACTCGGCCAGCAGCGGCACCAATTCCGGCCAGCCGATGCCTGCCGGCTCCGCGGCCCATCCGTTCTTCGTAGCCGCCTTGATGGCCAGGCCCAGGCCGGGATCGGTGACGACGCCGCGCCCCAACATCAGCATGTCGCAACCCGAGGCCGCCATGCAGCGCCGGGCATCGTCCAGCGTCCAGATTTCGCCATTGGCCACCACCGGGATGCTCACCGCGGCGCGAATGTCCGCAATGCGCTCCCAGTAGGCCGGCGGCCTGTAGGCCTGCTCCTTGGTGCGCGCATGCACCACCAGCTCGTCGGCACCGCCCTGGGCAATCGCCAGCGCACACTCGACAGCGCGCGAATCGTCGTTGAAACCCAGCCGCATCTTGGCCGATACTGGCATCTCGGCCGGCACGGCACGGCGCACCGCCGCCACGATGGCGTGGATGATGTCCGGCGTTTCCAGCAACAAGGCGCCGCCGCCATGGCGGTTCACCACCTTGGCCGGGCAACCGAAGTTCAGGTCTATGCCAGCCGGCCCCAGCGTCGCCAGCCGGGCGGCGTTTTCCGCCAGGCAGACCGGATCGGAGCCCAGCAACTGGGCCCGCACCGGCACCCCGGCCAGGGTGCAGCCGCCGTTGTGCAGCTCGGGCACGATGCGGGTGAAGACGCGCTCGGGCAGCAACTGGTCGGTGATGCGTATGAACTCGGACACACAGCGGTCAATGCCGCCCACCCGCGTCAAAATGTCGCGCAGCACGAAGTCCAGCAGCCCCTCCATGGGCGCAAGCAGAATCGTCATGGGCGCAGACCTATAAACCCGATTCTCGGGCACATGGCGGCGTTGCGCGGTGCTCGGAATCCTCATGCACCGAAGTGCATTCCGGTGTCCTGCGCTCCGTGCGCCTTGCCCTGCATCCCGACAATCGAATTTCTAGCACTGCCCTCATCTCTTGTGAAATCCTAAATGGCGCCCAGGCGCCAGAGCGAGGTCACTTCGGCGGCGCGCGCCTTGTGCAGCGGGTTGCTCTCATCGGCCACCTTGGGGTGTTCCGGCTTGGCGTCTATGCGGCCCAGCACTTTCAGGCCATTGGCCTTGATGGCCGCCAGCAATTCGGCGCGCGTGCGCAAGCCCAGGTGCTCGGCAAAGTCGGACAGGATTAGCCAGCCTTCGCCGCCGGGCGCCAGGTGTGACGCCAGCCCCTTGAAGAAACCCAGCAGCATGCGGCTGCCTTCGTCGTAGACCGCGCCTTCAAGCGGCGAGCTGGGCCGGGCCGGCAGCCACGGCGGGTTGCAGACGATAACGGAAGCCAGCCCTTCGGGAAACAGGTCGGCCTGCATCACCTTGACCGGATTGGGCAGGCGCAAGCGGTAAATGTTTTCGCGCGCGCATTCGAGCGCGCGCGGGTCCATGTCGGTCGCGACGACCTGATCCACCTCGCGCAGCGCCAGCACGGCCGACAGCACGCCGGTACCGGTGCCTATGTCAAAGGCGACGTATTTGGAGCCCGGGTTGGCAGGCAAGGGGGCGTTGGCCACCAGGTCCACATACTCGCCGCGCACCGGTGAAAACACGCCGTAATGCGGATGAATGCGGTTGTTGGGCGCCTTGCCCAAGGCCGGAATTTCAACGCCCTTCTTGCGCCACTCGTGGGCGCTGATCACGCCCATCAACTCGCGCAGGGAAGCCACGCTGGGCTGGGCCGACTCGCCGGCCGGCCCCCAGGCCTCGATACAGGCCTGCTTGGCATCAGGGGCGCGGCGCAGGTCAATGCCGTAGTCGGCGCCAAACTCGATCAGCACCATGCCCAGCACCCGCGCCCGCTGCGACTGGGCCTGGCGATGCAGGTGGAAATCCTGCCCGGCCGGAACGCCAGCCACCGCGGCATCGGCGGCTTTCTTCAGTTTGACCCTGGCCAGCTTGGAGGCCTTGGGCGGCTTGTCAATGCGCCTGGCCAGCGCCTGCACCATCTGCCTGGCGTTCTGGAAGTCGCCGCGCCAGAGCAGGCCGGTGCCTTCGCAGGCCAGCTTGTAGGCGGTGTCGGCGGCCATGGTGTCATCGGCCTCCACGATGCGCCGGGGCGGCTGCGCGCCGCGCTCGGAACGCCACAGCGCTGAATGCTCCACACCCGCTTCCTTCCACTGAATCAGGGTTGAGGCCGGCGCGGCAGTGTCAGCAAGCGCGACGGAAGTCACGGAAAAGAAGGTAGGCATTGGGAAGGCAGTCAGAAAGAAAAGAGCAAGTGTTTTAACAGATGGACGGTGTTTGCCCCTGTTGGGGCCGGAGAGCACTCAGACAAAGCCGGACATTCCCGCCTGTGCTGAGATGACTGAGCCCAGGCGTGAATCATCCAAATTTATGAATAAAACAGGGCTTTTGCGCATACAGGTCATGCGTAGACAGCTACTATTTTAATAGCAATTTGGATGTATCCCATTTGTTACTTGACCCAGCCGCCAGCGGCTGACGCCTCAGCCCTAGGGAAACGGCCGGCTGAGAAAGCGCGAGCCGGCCAGGCCAAAGCGCCAGGGCTGCTCAAGCGCCTTGGAGATGCCGATGCGCGGCCCCACCAGCAGCGGGCGCGCCGCAGCCGGCGCCGGCGCGAGCAGCTCAAACGGCGGTTGATCCAGCCGCATGCCACCGTATTGCCGGTCTATGCCCAGCGCCTGGCCGACCCGGCCCGGGCCGGCGCACAGCAGCCGTAGCTCGTCAACACCGCGCCTGGCGCGCATGCGATCCAGCCCATGGGTGGGCTGTAGCGCGCGTATCAGCACGCCCGCACCATGCCCGGCACTGGCGCAGACCAGATTGAGACACCAGTGAATGCCGTAAGAGCGATACACATAGGCGCAGGCGGGCGGGCCAAACATGGCCGCATTGCGCAGGCTTGGGCCGCCAAAGCAGTGCGAGGCCGGGTCTTGTTCGTCGTAGGCCTCGGTCTCGACGATGAGGCCGCCCACACCATCGACCAGCAGTTGCACGCCTATCAGCGCGCGCGCCACCTCATGGGACGGCGCCAAAAAGTCTATGCCGGCAAGCCGGTCGCGGACTGGAGACACATGGACTCCCGGGTTTGAAAACCTGATTCAAGTCTTGGGCCTGGCCCGCTTGATCAGCGTCACGGCCAGCAAGACCAGCGCGCCCGCCAGCAGGCCCACTGCGGCATCCATCAGCAATGGCGTGACGGCGGCCAGCACCACGCCAATGCTGCCTAGCGCTGCAGCCTGCTGCGTCAGCGTTTCAATGACATGGTGCAGCGGTGCGATGCCATGCGTCAGTATGCCGCCGCCGACCAGAAACATGGCCGCCGTGCCGGCCACGGACAGGCCTTTCATCAGCCAGGGAGCGGCGCGCAAAATGCCCCGTCCCAAGCTGCGCTGCAGACCCTGCAGGGCGCCGCTGCCGCTGCGCTGGCTGAGGTAAAGCCCGCCATCATCGAGTTTGACAATGCCGGCCACCAGGCCATACACGCCTATGGTCATGATCACGGCAATGCCGCTGAGCACGGCCACTTGCGTCATGAAGGGGCTGGCCTGCACCGTGCCCAAGGTGATGGCAATGATTTCGGCCGAAAGAATGAAGTCGGTGCGCACCGCGCCCTTGATCTTGTCTTTTTCCAGCGCCACCACATCAAGGGCCGGGTCGCTCAGCGTCTGGGTCAGCGCCGCATGTTCGGCCGCCTGCTCGGCCGGGCTGTGCAGGAATTTGTGAGCCAGTTTTTCAAAGCCCTCAAAGCAGAGAAAAGCGCCGCCCAGCATCAACAGCGGCGTCACCGCCCAAGGCGCCAGGGCGCTGATGAGCAGGGCCGCCGGCACCAGAATCAGCTTGTTGATGAAGGAGCCTTTGGCCACGGCCCAGACCACGGGCAGCTCGCGATCCACCGCCACGCCACTCACCTGCTGGGCATTGAGCGCCAGGTCGTCGCCCAGCACGCCGGCGGTTTTTTTGGCCGCCACCTTGGTCAGCAGGGCCACATCATCAAGCACGGTGGCGATGTCATCGATCAAGGCGAGCAGGCTGGTGGCCATCATGTTCCTAGGGTGTTTGGCCTGAGCCGGGCTTGGCGCAGGCTTACCCTGGACGCCAACAATGTTCCGCCACTGTACTAAATTCGGGAGCGCAGCCGCGAACCGTATGGCGGCAAGCCATCAGCAGCAGAAAACATCGCAAGGAGAGTCACCATGCCCCGAATTGCCAGAGCTCAGATGTCAGCCGGCGGCGCCGGCCACAGTCTGCCGCCCCGCAAGGGACCGGCCGAGGAAGCCAAAGAAGATGAGGATGGTCTGGAGTTGCCGGTGAACCCCGACCAGGGCCTACCCCTAGCGCCGGATCAGGAAGGCGAGGTGAAGGCGCCGTCCTGAGCGCAGGCGCCTGGCTTGCGCCAGTTTTAGTCCACTGAGCGCTTGAGACGAATTTCTTCCAGCTTGACATCGCCAAAGGCCACCGTCTTGAGCGAAGGCATTTCGCGCTTGAAACCGGCGGCGTGTTCGCAAAACTGCAAGGCCTGCTCGTTACGCAACAGCACCCACATGGTGACCTGGGTGCAGCCCTCTTCCTTCAGGCCCTCGCGCGCGCCGTCCCACAGCACCAGGCCTGCGCCCTTGCGCCAGTGGGCAGGCGTCACATACATGGCCCAGATTTCGCCGACGGTGGAGCGGGTGTTGGCATCGCGTGAGCGGTCATAGCCGACAAAACCGACGACCTTGTCGTCTTCCGTGGCCACCAGCAATTGCGGCTCGCTGTACTCGATCGCTTCACGCCAGTAAGCCTGACGCTTTTCCTGCGTCATCTTTTTGAGGTAGTCCTCGGGGATCAGATCCTTGTAGGCGACATGCCAGGTGGCAACGTGAATCTCGGCAATGGCTTTGGCATCGCGGGCAGTGGCAGGACGAACGGAATAGCTGGACATGAAAAATCGCTTGTGAATCAGAAAGGGAAATACTCGGGAGGCAGGATTGTCGCGCAAATCGAAATCCGGCCTGCCCGGACCCGGTTACATTCGGAGTTCTTCGCTCCCGCCGAACCGCCATCGCTTCAGCTCATGCCACCTCACGACACCCTTCCCTCCGCCCCGAATCAGGCCACGAATCAGATCCCGACGGCGGCGGCGGCCGACCCGGTTTTTACGGCCCGCATTGAAACGACAGGCCAAGGCTTTGAAGCGCCGGCGGCGCTGTCTTTGCTGGAGGCGGCCGAATTTTCAGGCCTGGCACTGCCCAGTTCCTGCCGCAACGGCACTTGCCGCAGCTGCATCTGCCGCCTGACCCAGGGACGGGTGATTTACCACATCGCCTGGCCCGGCCTGAGTCTGGAGGAAAAGCAAGAAGGCTGGATTTTGCCCTGCGTGGCCTATCCCGCCAGCGATGTCGTGATCGCGCTGCCTTAGTCGTCACCCGCCTTCCTGGGACCCAAGCCGCGGCCAGATTTCTGGCGATTGTGCGCAATTTTTAACGCTAGGGAGCGATTGCTGCGGGCCTGCGGCGCGCGCGCCGGCGCCAAGCGCTGACAATCCGATTTTGCTGCGCCAGCTCAAGCCCAACCAGAGGCCTGGTCAAGCATCTTTAACGTCCCGCCCCGACGGCGGACGCTTTTTTTGCCGCTTATTGACAGCCTATTCGTGCCGTTTTCAAACCGTCACGACATGCGCCCATTTGCCATCAGAAGGAAGAAGAACAGCATTGACTATCGCGCCAAAAAAACTCTGGCAAAAACATGGGCGCCCGAGCCTGACCTACTTGAGCATTGCGCTGATTGGCGCAGCGCAGATTGTCTTCATCTGGCAGCTGACGTTTGAACGCAGCCAGTACGAGCAGGCCGAGGCCAGCCGCCATGAGTACATTCATAACGCCAACCTGGCGGCAGTGATTGAAGAACACACGGATCACAGCCTCAAAAGCGTGGAGCAGTCCTTAGACCTCATCGAAAAGACCTACCGCCAACAGGGCAGCGGCATCAAGCTCAAGCGCCTGCAGCTCGACGGGGACCTGAGCTTCAAGGCTTTCAGCGACCTCGCGGTGATCAACGAAGCGGGCCTGCTCGTGGCCGGACTGAAGCAGACAGCCCCTGTCAAGGTCAGCGGCGAAGACGCGCTCAGGCATCACCAGGCACTGGACAGCCACCGGCTGTACATCGGCAAGCCCATCTATAGCCAGGTCTCGGGGACATGGTCCATCCCCGTTTCCAGGCGCATCAACCGGCCCGATGGCGCTTTCGCCGGCGTCGTGATGGCCGGCATTGACCCAGCCTACTTCACCGACTTCTACCTGAAAACCGATGTCGGAACCCAGGGCATTGTGTCGCTGATCGGGCTGGACGGAGTCGTGCGCGCACGCCGGGTTGGCAAGCAGACCACCACCGGGGACAACGTCAGCCGGGGCCCGCTTTTGCTGGCACAGGCGCGCCAGCCCGAAGGCAGCTTGCTGGGCGTGGGCGGCTTTGACGGTGTGACACGACTTTTCAGCTACCGCACGCTGAAGGACTACCCCTTGTTGGTTGCCGTGGGGACCTCCCAGGCGCAAGCCTTGGCGGAGGTTTTCCAGCGGGAAAAAAAGTACTACGCCAATGCCACCCTGGCCACGCTGGCGGTGCTGCTGATTGGCACCTTGCTGATCTGGCTGCTCATGCGCTCGCGTGCCCTGCAGCTGACCATGCATAACACCCAGGCCTTGCAGCGGGCCTCGTTCAATCTCTCGGCCATTGGCATGTCCTACCTCGACCGGGACGGCCGCTACCTGCTGGTCAATGACAAGCTGTGCCGCCTGCTGGGTTGCAGCGCCACAGAATTGACCGGCAGCCTGGTTGACGAACGGGTGTTTCCCGCCGATCGCGCTGCCCACCAGATGCTCCTTGATGACTTGCGGACGGCCCGGCAAGAGCAGCCGTCCAGCATGCTGGAAATTCGTTACCTGCATCAAAACGGCTCCTTGATCTGGGCGCTGATTTCCGTCTCGCTGGTGCTCAAGACCGCCAACAGCCCGAGCTACTTCATTTCAGCGCTTCAGGACATCACCGAGCGCAAGCGTATGGCGTTGGCCCTGCGCCAACGCGACCAGCAACTGTCCAGCGCCTTTGAGGATTCCGTCATAGGCATGGGCTTGAGCAGCCCCGAGGGGCGCTGGCTCAAAGTCAACCGTGCGCTGTGCCAGATGCTGGGCTACACCGAGGCAGAAATGATGTCCGCCAGCGTTCGGCAGATCACCCACCCCGATGACATGGCCATATCGCAGCTGCGTACCCAGCAGCTGCTGCAAGGTGAGAACGCGCATTTCCAGGTGGAAAAGCGCTATGTGCACAAGCAGGGGCATTCGGTCTGGACTTCGCTGGCCGTGTCCCTGGTGCGCGACGAGGATGACCAGCCCTTGCACTTTATTGCCCAGCTGCAGGACATCAACCAGCGCAAACAGGCCCAGGACGAAATCCGCCGGCTCAATGTCGAACTCGAGGAGCGGGTGCGGCAACGCACGCGGGAGTTGCAGTTTGCCCACCAGGAGATCGCCGGCTTTTCCCACTCGGTGGCGCACGACCTGCGCCAGCCCTTCAGCTCCATCATGGGTTTCAGCCATTTGCTGGAACGCGAGCTGAAGCAGCAAACCAGCGAGCGCGGCAAACACTATCTGACGCGAATACGCGCCGGCGTCCACCAGATTGGCGAGCTGACCGACGCCCTGCTGGCGCTGGTCAAGCTGTCAAGCATTGATTTGCGCTGGGAAAAGATAGATTTGTCGGTGATGGCGCAAAACCTTGTGGCACGCCGCATGCTGCTCGAACCCCAGCGCCAGGTGCAGTGCCACATTCACCCAAAGCTCCAGACCGTCGGCGACGCGCAACTGCTGACGGTGGTGATGGACAGCCTGATTGGCAACGCCTGGAAGTTCAGCTCGAAAATGCCGCAGACCACGATAGAAGTCGGCAGCGAGCGCGGGCCAGGCCAGGACACCATTTACTTTGTCAGGGATCAGGGCGTCGGCTTTGACATGGCTTACGCCGCCAAGCTGTTCGACAACTTTCAGCGCCTGCACTCGCCATCGGAATTTCCTGGCAATGGCACTGGCCTGGCCAGCGCCCAGCGCATCATCCGCCGCCATGGCGGGCGGATCTGGGCCCTGTCCACGCCAGGCCGGGGTGCCACCTTTTACTTCACGCTGGGCGCCGCGCCGCCGCAAGCGGCTGCAGCCGCCGCCTGACACCCTGCCTGGCAATTCTGGGCCAGCGCTCAAATGCTATGTTTTAAATAGCTGCCAGCGCTCGTCCAGCCTGCCCTGGCGGCCTATTTCATTCAAATTCTGGGCGCCACTGCCGCATACGGGCTTTGCTGCCGCGCCAGCCTGCCCAGGGTTTGCATGGCCGCTTCAAAACGCTCACTCCAGGGATGACCGTAGTTCAGCCGCAGACAATGCCTGAAATGGCGGCGCGCCGAAAAAACCGGCCCGGGCGCCACGCTGATGTTGTGCTCCAGCGCCGCCTGGTGCAGGGCCAGGGTGTCAAAGCCTTGGGCAAACTCCACCCAGACAAAATAACTCCCCAGTGGGCGCGACACTCGCACGCCAGGCGGAAAGTGGCGCGCAATGGCGGCCAGCAAGCTCGACAGCTGCGACTCCAGCGCATGGCGCAGCTTGCGCAAATGCTTGTCGTAGCCGCCATGCTGCAGATAGTCGGCCAGAGCCAGTTGCGCCGGCAGGCTGGCCGACAGCGTGGTCATCAGCTTGAGGCGTTCGATCTGCGCGCCGAACCGCCCGGGCGCGACCCAGCCGACGCGGTAAGCCGGCGCCAGTGTCTTGCTGAAGGAGCTGCAATGCATCACCAGGCCCTTGCGGTCAAAGGCCTTGGCCGGCAAGGGGCAGCGGCTGCCAAAGTAGAGCTCGCCATACACATCGTCCTCGATCAGCGGCACCTCGTGACTGGCCAGCAGGGCCACCAGCGCCTGCTTTTTCTCCAGCGACAGGCTGGCGCCCAGGGGGTTTTGAAACGAGGTCATGAACCAGCAGGCCTTGACCGGGTGGCGCTTGAGCGCCTGGTCCAGCGCCGCCAGGTCCAGGCCGTCCTGCGGGTGCACGGGAATTTCCAGCGCCTTCATCTTGAGCCGCTCCAGCGCCTGCAGGCTGGCATAAAAGCCGGGCGACTCGATGGCGATCAGATCGCCCGGCTGCGCCACCGCCGTGAGGCACAGGTTGAGCGCCTCCAGCGCGCCATTGGTCACCACCAGCTCCTGGGCCGACTGCGCCATGCCCATGCCCAGGTAGCGCAGCGCAATCTGCTGGCGCAGCGCCAGATGGCCCTGCGGCAGGCTGGCGACGGTGTCCGGCCCGTGCAGCTGGCGCGCCACCCGGGCCAGCGACTTGCCCAGGCGCTGCAGCGGAAACAGCTCGGGCGCCGGGAAGGCCGAGCCCAGCGGCACAATGCCCGGGTCTTGCGCCGCGCCCAGCACCGCAAACACCAGCTCGCTGATGTCCAGCCTGGGCGCCACCCGGGCCGGCGCGCTGCTGGCCTTGCCTGGCGCAGCCCCCAGGGCGGGCGCGGCCAGCTGCTGCATGGCCGAAGCCGTCACGTAATAGCCGGACCGCGGGCGCGCCCGCACCAGGCCTTTTTCTTCCAGCCGGTAATAGGCCTTGAAGGCGGTGGAGGCGCTCAGCCCATGCTGGGCCGTGATGGTGCGAATCGAGGGCAGGCGGGTGCCGGGGCTGAGGCGGCCGTTGCGAATGTCGGTGGCCAGCAGTTCCACCAGTTGCTCGTAGCGCTTCATCGTTTGTTCAGTGTCCTGTCCATGGCCGGTCCCGGTCGGGGCGGCGTCAATCACTCATCTGATATTCTAATTTTCAAATATTTTCCATCTGATATGGTTTTTTACACCCCATCTGATGCTTACGCTTGCCGCTTGGCTAGGGCATGATTCGCCCATGCTCAAGACCTTCTTTTTTTTACGCCGGCTGGCCGCCTGCAGCGCCCTCAGCTGCGCCGCCTGGATGGCCGCCAGCCCGGCGCTCGCCGCCCCTTTTGAAGACAGCATCGCCCAGCGCACCATGGCCTGCACCGCCTGCCATGGCCCGCAGGGCCGGGCCGCGCCCGACGGCTACTACCCACGCCTGGCCGGCAAGCCGGCCGGCTACCTCTACAACCAGTTGCTCAATTTCCGCGATGGGCGGCGCCACTACGGCCTGATGACGCAGTTGCTGGAGCCGCTGGACGGCCCGGCGGGTGACGCCTACCTGCTGGAGATCGCACAATATTTTTCCGGGCTGGAAGTACCCTACCCCGCGCCGCAGCCCAGCACGGCATCGGCCGCGGTCTTGCAGCACGGCCAGCGCCTGGTCGTCGACGGTGACGCGGCGCGCCAGGTACCGGCCTGCGTGCAATGCCATGGCCAGGCCATGACCGGTGTGGCGCCGAATATCCCCGGCCTGCTGGGCCTGCCGCGCGACTACCTGAATGCGCAGCTGGGCGCCTGGAAGGCCGGCCAGCGCCGCAGCCATGCGCCCGACTGCATGAAGGAAGTGGTGAGCAAGCTCAGCCTGGAAGACATCCATGCGGTGGCCAGCTGGCTGGCGGCGCAGCCCCTGCCGGCCAGCACCAAGCCGGCCACGGCCCTGCCTGCGCTGGCGCCCGGCGCCCGCGCCATCAGCTGCGGCAGCGCGCCCGCAGCGGCTCAACTGAAGGCAGAGAAATGAAAAGAACCGTCAAGTTTTCCCTCGCCCTGGGCCTGCTCATCGCCTGTGCGGCAGCGCTGGTCTGGTTTTTGAATCTGCGCGACGAAGTGGACCTGAGCGCCCCCGTGGCCTACGCCCCCAGCGAGGCCCTGGTGGCGCGCGGCGCCTACCTGGCGCGCGCCGGCAACTGCATGACCTGCCACACCGCCAAAGGCGGCGAAAGCTATGCCGGCGGCCGCGGCATCGCCACGCCTTTCGGCACCGTCTACACCTCCAACCTGACGCCCGACAACAAGACCGGCATAGGCAGCTGGTCGTCCGCCCATTTCTGGCGCGCCATGCACAACGGCCGCTCCAAGGATGGCCGCCTGCTCTATCCGGCCTTCCCCTACACCGACTACACCCAGGTGACACGTGAAGATTCGGACGCCCTCTATGCCTACCTGCACAGCCTGCCGGCCGTGGCCCAGCCCAACCACGCCCACACGGTGCGCTTCCCCTACAACTCGCAGGCCGCCCTGGCGGTCTGGCGCGCGCTGTATTTCAGCCCCGGTGTCTACCAAGCCGACAGCAGTCGCGATGCCGAGTGGAATCGCGGCGCCTATCTGGTCAAAGGCCTGGGTCACTGCGCCGCCTGCCACACCGAACGCAACGCACTGGGCGCCAGCAACGAAAGCCTGAACCTGGCCGGCGGCCTGATTCCCATGCAAAACTGGTACGCCCCTTCGCTGACCTCGCCGCATGAAGCCGGCGTGGCCGACTGGGACAAGGCACACATCGTCAGCCTGCTGAAAACCGGCGTCTCGCCACGCGCCTCGGTCACCGGCCCCATGGCCGACGTGGTGCTGAACAGCACCCAGTACCTGAACGAGCAAGACCTGGGCGCGATGGCGCAGTTTCTCAAAACGCTGCCAGCCGCAGCGCCGGACTCCGACAAGCCCGGCACCCCGGCCATGTCCTCGGTCAAGGGCGCCAAGCTCTACGAACAGCATTGCGCCCAGTGCCACGGCAAGGCCGGCGAAGGGGTGGCGAATGCCTATCCGGCGCTGGCGGGCAACCGTGCAGTGACCATGAAATCCACCGCCAACCTGGTGCAGATCGTGCTCAACGGCGGCTACGCGCCGTCCACAGCAGGCAATCCGCGCCCCTATGGCATGCCGCCCTTTGTGCTGGTGATGAACGACGCCGACATGGCGGCGGTGCTGACCCATGTCCGCGGCTCCTGGGGCAACCAGGCGAGCGAAATCACGCCCTTTGACGTGAGCCGCCTGCGCGCCAACCGCGCACCTTAATCGCTCACAATTCAATAGCTGCTTGTGCCCATTTCAAAAGGGCTGCAGCTATATTTCATTCATAAACATCGCGACAAGGCAAGGCCTGATGGCGGCCACAGCGGCGACGGGAACAAGGCCTATGGCCTGGAGGCGGAGCACAACGGCAGTTACCATGCTTGCTAGACCGCTTGACCAGGAATAAAGCTTATGCAACGTATCGTCATCGTCGGAGGAGGCGCTGGAGGACTGGCGCTGGCCACCCAACTCGGCAAACGTCTGGGGAAAAAAGGGCTGGCCGAGATCACTCTGGTCGATGCCGCCCGCACCCATGTCTGGAAACCCTTGCTGCATCAGTTGGCGGCCGGCAGCTTTGACACCCATGCCGAGGAAATCGAATATCTGGCGCAAGCGCGCTGGAACCATTTCAAGTTCCGCCTCGGCAGCCTGGTTGGCGTGGACCGCCACAACAAGACGGTGCAGCTGGCGGCCAGCCACGACGAAGCCGGCCGCGAGATCACGCCGGCGCAGCAGCTGGGCTACGACACCCTGGTGATTGCCGTGGGCAGCCAGACCAACGACTTTGGCACGCTGGGTGCGGCCGAGCACACCATCAAGCTGGACAGCCCGCAGGCCGCCAAGCGCTTTAACAACCGCCTGATCAATGCCTGCATACGCGCGCAAACCGTGCCGCGCAGCGCCGGCAGTGGCCGTCTCACGGTCGCCATCGTGGGCGGCGGCGCCACCGGCGTAGAGCTGGCGGCCGAGCTGCACGCGGCGGCGCGCGTGCTGGCCAGCTATGGCCTGGACAATATCCATCCCGAAAAGGATTTGCAGATTGTGCTGATCGAAGCCGCACCGCGCTTGCTGGCGCAACTGCCCGAGCGGCTGAGCGAATCGGCGCTGCGCGAGTTGCGCAAGCTGGCGATCGAGGTGCACACCAATGAAAAGGTGGTGGAAGTCACCGAAGACAGCCTGAAAATGGCCAGCGGCAAGGTGGTCTCTTCCAGCATCACGGTATGGGCGGCCGGCGTCAAGGCCGGCGACTTCCTGACAGCCCTGGGCGGTGACGCGCCGCTGGAGTGCAACCGGCTCAACCAGTTGCTGGTCAACGGCAATCTGCAAAGCACGCGCGACCCGAATATCTATGCCTTTGGCGATTGCGCCGCCTGCCAGCAACCGGACGGCACCTGGGTGCCGCCGCGCGCCCAGGCCGCCTACCAGCAAGCCATGTACCTGGCGCGGGCGCTGCCGCGTCTGAGTGCCGGCGAAACCGCCCCGCCCTTTGTCTTCAAGGACCAGGGCTCGCTGGTATCGCTGTCCGAGTATTCCTCGGTCGGCAGCCTGATGGGCAGCCTGACCAAGGGCAGCTTTTTTGTCGAAGGCCAGCTGGCCAAGCTGATGTATTGGGCGCTGCACAAACAGCACCAGCTGGCGCTGGGCGGCATCAAGAAAACCGCCTTGATTACGCTGTCGGAAATGATTGACCGCACCCACCGCCCACGTATCAAGTTGCATTGATAATCTCTGGTATCAACCCTTACTGGAGAACGTCATGGCAAAAGGTCAACAACACAACGACAAGATGGTCAAAAAGCCGAAGAAGGACACATCGCCACCGAAAACGGTGTCGCCCGATGCGGTGCGCCCGACCATCGTCACCCAGATCCCGTTGCGGGGCAAGCTGAAGAACAAATAAGCCGGCCATGGCTACGCCTTCCGCTCCCAGCGCCGCCCCTGCGCCAGAGGCTGCCAGCACCTCGGTGCAGCAGCCTGGCAACCCGCTGCACGGCATCAAGCTGGAAGCCATCGTGAGCGCGCTGGCCACTCACTATGGCTGGGAAGAACTGGGGCAGCGCATCAACATCCGCTGCTTTACCAGCGAGCCCAGCGTGGCCTCCAGCCTGAAGTTTTTGCGCAAAACCCCCTGGGCGCGCGAGAAGGTGGAAAGCCTCTACCTCTTCATGCTGCGTGAGATCAAACGCAACAGCCCGACCCAGCACAACTTTCCGCCGCCGCGCACTTGAACCCGCCAAGCCGGCCGGCCAGCGTCAACAGCATGGCTGCGCCCCCCCAAGACATTGAACTGCTTTATGCCGACGACAGCCTGCTGGTGCTGAACAAGCCCGCAGGCCTGCTCTCGGTGCCCGGGCGCGGCGAAGACAAGCAGGACTGCCTGAGTCGCCGGGTGCAGCAGCACTACCCCGACGCGCTGATCGTGCACCGGCTGGACATGGCCACCTCCGGCCTGCTGCTGATGGCACGCGGCAGCGCCTCGCAACGTGCGCTCAGCGCCCTGTTTGAAAACCGCGCGGTGCATAAACGCTATATCGCCGTGGTCGATGGCCACGTGAACGAACCGTGCCAACCGCCAGACGCTGACGGCTGGCAGCTGATAGACCTGCCCATCGTGGTGGACTGGCCGCGCCGGCCGCTGCGCATCATCGACGCGCAACGCGGCAAACCCAGCCAGACACGCTGGCGCGTGCTGGCCTTTGACGACGCCAGCCACAGCACCCGCGTGGAGCTGGAACCCGTCACCGGCCGCTCCCACCAGCTGCGCGTGCACTGGCAGGCACTGGGCCATCCGATACTGGGTGACAGCCTGTACGCGCCCGAGGCGGTGCAGGCCAAGGCGCCGCGCCTGTTGCTCCATGCCTGCGCCCTGCACTTCGAACACCCCGTCAGCGGCGCCCGGCTGGCGTTTGAAAGCGCGCCAGCCTTTTAGCTTCTGGCATTGCGGACATGACTGGCATTACCATGCAGCTCATGACTCAAGCAAGCCAACATCTCACCCTGCTCACAGGCGCCTCACGCGGCATGGGCCTGGCCATGGCGCATCAGTTGCTCAGCCAGGGCCATACCCTGCTCTGCATCTCACGCAGCCAGCAAGACGCCCTGACACAGCACGCCGAACAGAGCAGCGCCACGCTGCTGCAATGGACGCACGATCTGGCCGACAGCGCCACGCTCAGCGCGCGCCTGCAAACCTGGCTGGACCAACAAGACAGCAAGGCCTGGGCCAGCGTCACCCTGATCAACAACGCCGGCGTGATTCCGCACATCAACCCGCTCAGTGAGGCCGAGGCCAACGATCTGGCCAGGGCCTTGCGCGTCGGGCTGGAAGCGCCCATGCAGCTGTCGGCGGTTTTTCTGCGCGCCACCGCCGCCTGGCCGGCCGAGCGCAAGCTGCTTAATATTTCGTCGGGGCTGGGGCGCAAGGCCATGGCCGCGCAAGCGGCCTATTGCGCGGTCAAGGCCGGCATGGATCATTTCACCCGCTGCGTGGCGCTGGAAGAAGCGCTGAAAGCTCAGGGCGCCAAGGTCTGCTCACTGGCCCCCGGCGTGATAGATACCGACATGCAGCAGCAACTGCGCAACGCCGCTCCCAGCGCTTTTCCGGACTGGGAAAATTTTGCCCGCCTCAAGACCGGCGGACAGCTGAGCTCGCCCGAAGATGCGGCGCGCCGCGTACTGGCCTATCTGGCGCGGCCCGACTTCGGCACCCGGCCGGTGGCCGACGTCAGAGACCAGTAACTCTTCTTTTCATAGCGGCCTGCGCCCATGCAGCATGGGCTACAGGCCTTTTTTTCTTGAATTCGTGGCTACTTGATGGACCCGCCGCATGACGGCGAGCGGCCCATCTCAGGACGCCTTCAGCATCTGATAAATCTCATCCTTGGTTTTCAGACGCTTTTTCTTCATCTCCTCAAGCGCTTCGTCGGAGATCGTGCCCACGCCCTGCTCGTAAGTGGCTATGGTCTGGTTATCGACGTCATAGCGGGCAAACAAGCTGGCAAACCGCGCATCGGAGGCCGTCAGGTCGCGCATTTTCTGCAGGTACTGTGGAAATTCATGCGCCAGATCGTGATTCAAAAGACCCATGGGAACTCCTTGTGAAAAACTGACAACACCCGCCCGCAAAGATTCATTCGCGAACGACCAATACCGGCAAATGGGCATGTGACAAGACCTGCGCCGTCACGCTGCCCAGCACCAGCCTTTCCAGTCCATGGCGGCCATGGGAACCCATGACAATCAAATCCACATTCAGCGACACCGCCGTTTCAAGAATGCCGCGATAAATCGCATGCCCCTCAACCACGGAGCCGGTGGCGGCAATGCCGCGCGCCTCAAAGGCCTGCTTGGCGGTCTTGATGGCCTCGTTGGCTTCGGCGTTGGCCGCGCTGAGGTATTCGGCCTGGCCATAGGAAAAATCCGTGCCTACACCGGTGAAGGCGTAAGGATCTATGACGTAAATGATGGTGACCGCGCTTTTGAAGGCCTCGGCCAGAGCCAGCGCCTTGTCGATGGCCTGGCCTGCGGTGGATGAGCCGTCGACAGGAACCAGTATGTGGTTGAACATGCGCGAATCTCCTTGATCACCATGAAAAGCTTCTCAAGCGCAGCCCGCTGCCGCGTCAATGTCTGGCCCTGCAGACTTTATAAATCAGCGGGCGGAAAAGCGCCACCATGCCCGTGCGCCCCCGCTCAGGCTTCGATTTTCACGCCCTTCCAGAAGGCCACATGGCCTTTGATGTTCTCGGCCTCGGGCTTGGGGTCAGGGTAATACCAGGCCGCGTCGGTGTTCATTTCGCCGTTGACCAGCAAGGAGTAGTAGCTGGCCTGGCCTTTCCAGGCACACATGGTGTGGTGGTTGCTAAAGGTCACGTGTTCGCGATTGAGCGAACTCTCGGGGAAATAATGGTTTCCCTCGAGGATGACGGTGTCATCGCTTTGCGCTATCAGCGCGCCGTTCCAGATGGCTTTCATGTTTTCTCAAATGTGCAGTTGAACTTCATGCAATGCTAATCCCTTATGCCGGCGCTGGCGCAAGTAGCCCTCAATGACGATGGCCACCGCCGTGCTTGTCCTTGTCATGTCCATGGCGCTTTCCATGGCCGTCATGGTCGTCATTGCCGTGATGCTTGTCCCGACCGCCGCGCCGCTCGTAGTTGTCGTCACCCCTGACCTTGACGAAATAAACCGGCTGGCCGCAAGCGTTGTAGCGGGCGCAATGTTTGGACCACTTCTTGGCATGGCCGGGCGGCACGTGCAAATACAACGGAGGCTGCTGCACCATCACAGGGGGACGCTGAATGATGATGGGCTGCGCGTAAATCAGCGGCGGCGGTGGCGCATTGCCAATATCCACGCGGCCGTAAACGCCTGGCGCCAGCGCCCCCTCAACCGTGGCGCTCACATAAGGCGTTGCGGCTTGAGCCGTCCCCGTCCACAGGGCGGTCGCACAGCCCAGCGCCACCAGTCCCGACAACAGCAAGGGTTTGACAGTTTTTTTCATTAGGGCTTTCTTTTGCAAATCAATTCAATCAGGCCAGACGCGCACATCAGCCCTGATAAGGGACGGCCGACGAGCTGTTGACCGGGGCCAGTCTCAGGGCCTTGCCCTCGACCAGCACCCGCGAACCGGCGCCAACGGCGCTGGCCTGCTCTATGGTGCGCACGGTCCCATTGTCCATGCGTACCCGCATTTGGTAGACCGTGGTCTTTTTCATGTTTTTCTCTATGGTGTTGCCCGCATAAGCACCACCTGCCGCACCCAGCACGGTCATGGCGGTCTTGCCGCTGCCGCCACCCACCTGATGGCCCAGCAGACCACCGACGACACCGCCGGCAACCGTACCCAGGCCGACGGTGGTGCCGCCAACGGCCACGCCATTGACCTTGCCCTGGCGCTGCACGGCGACCATGGATTCCACCGTGCCGCAGTTGGCGCACGCCCGCGCCCGGGGAGCCGGCGTCACGGCGGCAGCGGCATGGCGGGTATCGGGCAATAGCGCTGTTGCCTGGCTTGGCGCCATCGCGGCATTCGCCGTTGGCGCGGCGGCGCCGGTTCGGGCCTCCGAATGGTTGACGGCCAAGGCTGCGGTCAAGGCCATCAGCGTGACGCCCATCACCGCCATGGTAGGGAGCAGCGCTTTGCTGTGGCGCAATTTTTCGACAAAGGCCGGCTGGGCCTGGTTTGAGGGGGTCGTGTGGTCGGTGACTGGACGGCTGTCCATAGAGGCATTCCTTTTCATGTGCCCCATTTGTAACCAGTGCGACGGATACCTCGCGTAGGACGAAGTGACATTCGTAAGTAAAGCTTTCCAAAGCGCAGATAAACCACCTCGCCCAGGCGTTTGGTTCACCTTAACCCGCTCCCTGTGCTCCACCCCTCAGAGCAACTGGCCGGCCAGCAACTCGTAAGACCGGCGGCGGGCGGCGGCATCGTGCGTCCAGGTGATCACCGCCAGCTCATCGACTTGCAGGCTATCGGCCAGTTGGCTCAGTTTGTCGGCCACCTGCGCGCCGCTGCCCACCAGGGCCGTGCGCCTGAGTTGCTCGGCTTGTGCCTGCTCGGCCACGTCATAAGGCCTTTGCGCCACCTCGGCCGGGGACAGCAGCGGCCCCAGCGCACCCTTCTTGCGGTCTATTTTCCAGCGCTCGCGACCGGAGAAGTGATGCCAGGCCTCGCCCTCGGTATCGGCCGCCAGCGCCCAGACGCAGAGCACGGCCTGTGGCTTGGGATGGCGTGGGCTGGGTCGGTACATCTGACGGTACACATCCAGCGCCTGGGCCGCGCCCTGGCCGTCGGTAATGAAGTGGGCAAACGCATAAGGCAGGCCGTAGTGGGCCGCCAGTTGCGCGCCATAGTTGGAGCTGCCCAGCATCCACAACTCCGGACTGCTGGGACTGGTCGGGTTGGCCGTCACGCCTCGCCCCGGGTGGCCTTCGGGCAGATCTGCACCCGACACCCAGGCCTGCAGCTCTCGCACCTGCACCGGGAAGTTTTCAGCCGACTGGTTCGGGTCGGCGTTCAGCAGCTGCGCCGTGTGAAAGTCCGATCCAGGCGCACGTCCCACGCCCAGGTCTATGCGCCCGGGCGCCAAGGCTTCGAGCACGCGAAACTGCTCGGCCACTTTCAGCGCGGCATAGTGGGGCAGCATCACGCCGGCGCTGCCGACACGGATACGCTGGGTGGTGGCGGCGATGGCGGCCATCAGGATTTCCGGCGCCGAGCCCACAATGGCCGGGTTGCTGTGATGCTCGCTGACCCAAAAACGGCGGTAGCCCAGCGCTTCGCAGTGCTGGGCCAGGGCCAGGGTTTCACGGATGGAGGTGTCTTCGGTGCGGCCGGTGACGGCTACCGACTGATCGAGTACGGACAAACTTGGCATGGGCGAACTATAGCCAGCGTGGCGGTTCCGTTTCCAAGCTCTGCCAAAAGGCTGTTCCAATAGAGGGTTTAACGCCAAGCCTCAACAGGCCGCCACCCGAGAGCAATGCCCCATGGCCATCAAAGCCACCATTTACAAAGCCCAATTGCAAATCGCCGACATGGACCGCAGCGTCTATGCCGACCACAGCGTCATCATTGCGCGCCATCCGTCCGAAACCGACGAGCGCATGATGATTCGCCTGCTGGCCTTTGCGCTCAACGTGCCGGCCGACGACAAACAGGGCAAGCTTGAATTTGCCAAAGACCTATGGGACGTGGATGAGCCCGCCCTGTGGCACAAGGATTACACCGACGCCATCCAACACTGGATAGACGTCGGCCAGCCCGATGACAAGCGCCTGATGCGCGCTGCCGGCCGCACCGAACGGCTTACGGTGTACAGCTTTTCCAGCAGCACGCCGGTGTGGTGGAAAGGTATTGAAACCAAGCTGACGCGCGCCTCCAACCTGGTGGTGTGGCAGATCGAAGCGGCCCAAAGCCAGGCGCTGGCCAAGCTGGCCGAACGCGGCATGCAGCTGCAGGTGACGGTGCAAGACGGCTCGGTGTGGATGAGCACCGCCGCCGACTCCGTCGAAATCACGCCACGCCGCTTGACCGCGGGCGGCTGATCTTCCCGTCAGGGCTGGGCGCTGGGCACTTCGGCCTGATGCTGGTATGGCGGCAAGCGGGCACCGCAGTGCAGGCAAAAATAGGCGTCGGGTAGATGGCCTTCAGTCAGGCAGTCGTGACAGGTGCGCGTGGTCAGCGCCAGCGGCAATTGAGCTAACTGCTGGCGCTGCGCCGCCATCTCCGCCGTCACGATGCCGGTAGGCACGGCCAGAATGCCCCAGCCCATCAGCATCATGAAAGAAGCAATCAGCCGCCCCAGATCGGTCTTGGGCGTGATGTCGCCAAAGCCTACCGTCGTCACCGTGCTGATGGCCCAGTAAACCGAGGTCGGAATGCTGGTAAAGCCATTGGCCGGACCCTCGACCACATACATCACCGTGCCCATCACCAGCACCAGCATCAACACCACCGACAAAAACACCTGAATCTTGCGACGGCTGGCCCCCAGCGCTCGCCCCAGGGACTGGTACTCAGCCACATAAGCGGCGAGCTTGAACACCCGAAACACGCGCAGCAGGCGCAGCACGCGCACATCAATCAGCGCGTAAAGCTCAGGCACAAACAGCGCCAGATAGGTCGGCAGCACGGCAATCAGGTCAATGATGCCGAAAAAACTGGTGGCGTAGCGCAGCGGCTTGCGCACGCAAAGCAGACGCGCAATGTATTCGGCCGTGAACAGCAAGGTAAAAAACCACTCCAGCACCGTAAACATCCGGCCATGCGAGAGGTTCAGGGCCTGCACACTATCGGCGATCACCACGGCAATGCTGATCAGGATGACGGCGATCAAGGCCTTGTCAAACAGCCGGCCGGCGCGCGTGTCGGCTTCAAAAATAATCGTGTACCAGCGCAGCCGCCAGCCCGCCAATGGCTTTTCAAATGGGGAAGAGGAAACTTTGGAGGGTGTGGGGGTCATGCTTGTGGGCAACGCCTAGGCAGCGCTGCGCTTCTTGTTCTCGTCAGCCTGGCAGGATAACCCAGCCAGGCCAGCGTGTTCTTGCCTACACTCTTGGCTTTGCCCACACAGCATCCCTGAGTGTCCGTGAACGCCCTTTTTTGGAGTACCGCCATGACGCCCCAGACGCAACTCCTTGCGCTGCAAGACGCCCTGCAATCCTTGCGCAGCGACAGCCTGAGCGCGGCCGCCTTGTCGCGGCTGGCGCAAAGCCAGTCGGCACTGGCGGCCGCGCTGCCGGCGCGCTTTCAGGAAGTGCAGATGCAATTGCTGGACCGGCTCGAATCCAGCGCGCTCTTTACCGAGGAAAGCTGCTCCTTCAGTCAAAAAGACTTGCTGGACGGCCTGCAGCTGTGGATTGAGCAGGCGCAGTTGCAGCTTGAGAAAAGCTGAGGCCGGGCGGAACTTTTCAAACGCATCACCTATCATTGACCCATGCGTTTTCTGCTCTTCGCCCTGATGATCGCCCTGATGATCGCCCTGCTGCCCCTGCGCGGCTGGGTCGGTGATGCCATGGCGATGGAGATGGCCTTGACCCAACTGCAGTCGCCGCAACACGCGATGAGCAGCATGGCGTCACCGGCCCATGAAGTCGGAATGGATGCGCATGCCATGCAACAAGCCAGTGCAGCCGAAGCGCCGCATGCGATGACGCTTGCGCATGACTGCGCCGGCGATGACGCATCGCATGCAGCCAGCGCGCACTGCGAATCCTGCAGCGTCTGCCAGACCTGTCACACGGTCGCCCTGTCGCCGGCCGTAGCCGACGCTAGCCGGGTGTTCAGCGCGCCCACCATGCCGCGCCTTGCGGCAGCTCCCTTTGCCAGTGCCGATGCAGCACTGAGCCACAAACCACCCATTTCCTGATCTCCAGGCCCGTAGTGGGTCTGTACTTGCCTGCGGCACGGCCTTATCGGCCGATTTCGCCGGATAACTGCCATGCCAAGGCATGGCCCCGCTTGTATTTCAGGAGATTTTTGTGAACACCCGCTTTATTTCAAACCGGCCGACCTGGCTGGCCTGGCTGCTTTTTTCGGCCTGGGCCAGCGCCGCGTCCGCGCAAGCCCTGCCCTACCCCAGGCCCGACCCGCAGCCCACCGCGCAGGCCGCCGACCCCGCCACGCCGGTTCCGGCCGTCCCCTATCGTTCGGCGTTTGCCAAGCTTTCCAACGGCGTGGAGCAGCGCCGCGATGACTGGAAAAAGGCCAACGCCGAGGTCGGCCAATTCAAAAACGGCCATGCCGATCTGCTGAAGTGGGAAGCCGCCCAGGCCAGCCAGCCCAGCAGCGCGCCGGCCCGCGCGGCCCAGCCATGAGCGCGCCCAACCCAAGCCGGGCATGCCGCCCATCCCTGCGCCTGGTCTCCATCGCGACGCTGCTGGCGCTGCTCACCGGCTGCGCCGCGGTCGCGCCCGATGGCGGCGTGAGCGGACTGCAGGAACTCGCCAGCGGCAAAACCCCGGGCTCGGCCGGCGCCGCCGTCGCCATTAGCCGCCCCGGCATCAATACCCAAGCGGCCATTGATGAGTTGCTGAAAACCCCGCTGAGCGCCGAAGCAGCGGTGCGCATAGCGCTGCTGAACAACCCGGCGTTTCAACTGTCCCTGGCCAGCGCCGGCATCAGCATTTCGGATGCCATGCCGGCCCAGGGCCTGGACAAGCTCAAGGCGCGCCAGGACATCACCCGCCTGGCCGCCGAGACGCGCAAAGCCTGGCTCAACGCCGTCGCCGCCGAGCAGACCACCGCGCTCCGGCAAGATGCCATGGAGGCTGCCCAAGCCGGTGACGAACTGGCCCGCCGCCTGACGCGCGTTGGCAACTGGAGCGCCTTGCAACAGGCGCGCGAGCAGCTCTTGCTGAGCGATGCCGCGGCCCAACTGGCGCGCGCCCGGCAAGCCGCTTTCAGCGCGCGTGAAAAGCTCATCGTCCTGATGGGCTTGTGGGGCAGGCAAATCCAATTCGAGCTGCCCGCCCGCTTGCCCGAGTTGCCGGCGCAGCCGCAAGACATTCCCGATGTCGAAGCGCGTGCGCTGCAGGAGCGGCAGGACTTGCGACAAGCCGTGGCCACCTGGCAGCGGCAGCAGGCCACGACACGCGAGTTCGGCGCCGATGGCTTGTGGGACGCCCTGCGCGACTCGGCCCGGGTGCGCGAGATAGCCCTCAAGGTGCGCAGCGAGGCGCGCGAGGTTTACCACGGCTACCGCACGGCCTACGACCTGGCCCTGAGTGAGCAGCGCGACGTGCTGCCCCTGCACAATTTCATCAACGAGGAAATGCTGCTGCGCTACAACGGCATGCTGGCCAGCGTGTTCGAGCTGCTGAGCGATAGCCGGGCCCAGACGCTGGGCCACATCGCCGCGATTGAAGCCAGTCGTGATTTCTGGCTGGCCGAGGCCGACCTGCAGACCGTGCTGGCAGGCGCCTCAGCCACCTCAGCCCCTTCATCGACGGCCCGCCCCGCCGGCGCCGCCGCCGCGGCCGCGCACTGACGCCCGCCCCAACCCGCAAGGACATCTTCATGAATCGACGACATTTTTTCAGTGGCGCGGCCGTCTCGGCAGTGGCCGCCGCATCGGTCAGCAAAGTGGCCATGGCCGTCCTGCCCGAGCCGGTCATCATGACCAGCGCCGACAGCGCGCCACCGCTGACGCCGGAAAACGGCCGGCCCTACAAGCCCGTACTCACCCTGAACGGCTGGACCCTGCCCTGGCGCATGAACCAGGGCGTGAAGGAGTTTCACCTGGTGGCCGAGCCGGTAGTGCGCGAGATGGCTCCGGGCTTCAAGGCCCATATGTGGGGCTACAACGGCCAGTCGCCCGGCCCCACCATAGAGGTGGTGGAGGGCGACCGGGTGCGCGTCTTCGTCACCAACCGGCTGCCCGAGCACACCAGCGTGCACTGGCATGGCCAGCGTCTGCCCAACGGCATGGACGGTGTGGCCGGCCTGAACCAGCCGGCCATTCCCGTCGGCAAGACCTTTGTCTACGAATTCGAGGCACGCCGCCCCGGCACCTTTATGTACCACCCACATGCCGATGAAATGACGCAAATGGCCATGGGCATGATGGGTTTCTGGGTCACCCACCCCAAGGCAAAACACCCGCTGATTGAGGACGTGGACCGCGACTTTGTCTTTCTGCTCAATGCCTACGACATCGAGCCCGGCAGCGCGACGCCCAAGATCATGACCATGACGGACTTCAACCTGTGGTCATGGAATAGCCGCATCTTTCCGGGCATAGACACGCTCAACGTGCGCAAGGGCGACAAGGTGCGCATACGCGTGGGCAATCTGACCATGACCAACCACCCCATCCACCTGCACGGCCATGAGTTCAAGGTCACGGGCGGCGACGGCGGGCCCTGGCCCATGGCCGCGCGCTGGCCCGAAGTGACAACCGATATCGCTGTCGGCCAGATGCGGCAGATTGAATTCCTGGCCGACGAGGAAGGCGACTGGGCTTTTCACTGCCACAAGAGCCACCACACCATGAACGCCATGGGCCACGCCGTCCCCACCATGATTGGGGTGGACCACAGAGGTCTGGTCAAAAAACTGCAAAAAGCCTTGCCCGACTACATGGTGATGGGCGAGCGCGGCATGGCCGACATGGGGCAGATGGAAATGCAGATTCCCGACAACACCGCGCCCATGATGACGGGCACAGGCCCCTATGGCGGCGTGGAGATGGGCGGCATGTTCAGCGTGCTCAAGGTGCGCAAGGATCAAAAGCCCGGCGACTACAAGAACCCGGGCTGGTACCAGCAGCCGCCCGGCAGCCAGGCCTTTGAATGGACGGGCGCCCTGCCCGATCCGGCACGCCAGCCAGCCGGCGCCGGCAACACGCCGGCATCAGCCCCCGTCAGCACCGAAGTACAGATTCGCAAACCCGCTGGCCATGCCGGCCATCATTAATCACGCCCATGAAAACTTCCATGAAACACCAGAAAACTCTCAAATTAATAGCGGCTTGCGCCCTATCCATAAGTGCCAGTGGCCTTTTTGCCCATGGAAATGAAGGCCATGACGGGGCCAAGCCGGCGGCCGTCAAAAAGGAACAAAAGGAATGGGGGGTGGCCGGCGACGCCAAATCGGTCACCCGCACCGTGACCCTGACGATGGACGACAACATGCGCTTCACACCCGACAAGCTGGCCTTTAAGCAGGGTGAAACCGTGCGCTTCGTCATCCGCAACCAAGGCAAGCTGCGGCACGAGATGGTCATAGGCACTCGCCAGGACCTCGAGGCGCACGCCGCCATGATGGCAAAATTTCCGACCATGGAGCATGACGAGCCCTATATGGCGCATGTGGCCGCAGGCAAGCAGCAAGACCTGGTCTGGACCTTTAACCGCGCCGGCGAGTTTGACTTTGCCTGCCTGATCGCCGGCCACTTCCAGGCCGGCATGGTCGGCAAGATCAGCGTCACAGCACGCGCCTCCCAATAACCACTGACACCACCGACAAAGAAAACCACCATGCAAAGACGACAACTGATTCAAGCCATCTCCACGCTGACGACCCTGGCGGCCGCAGCCACGCTGAGCCCCACGCTGATGGCGCAGGCCAAGCCCCGCGTCGAAGTCTGGAAAGACCCCAACTGCGGCTGCTGCCAGGACTGGGTCAAGCATCTGCAGGCCAACGGCTTTGACGTAAAGGTGCACGACACCGGCAACACCGCTGCCAGAGCCCGCATGGGCGTGCCGCAAAAACTGGGCTCTTGCCATACCGCGCAGCTGATAGTGAAGGGACGCGCCTACGCCCTGGAAGGCCATGTGCCGGCCGGCGACGTGCAGCGCCTGATCAAGGAGCGGCCGGCAGGCATAGGCCTGACCGTTCCCGGCATGCCCATAGGCTCTCCCGGCATGGATGGGCCGGAATATGGCGGTCGCCAGGACCCCTATGACGTGCTGCTCATCAACACCGATGGCAGCACCCGTGTTTACCAAAGCTATCACCGCGCGAAAACCGTCTGAGCGCTCTGAAAGTCATAGCCATGAAATACCTCACCCCCCTGAAGGCCAGCTTGCTGGCCGTGGCCACTTTCGCAACGCTTGCGGCGTTTGCCCAAAGCGCTCTGCCGCAAGCCGACGCCGAAGTCCGCAAGGTCGATAAAGAAGCCGGCAAGATCGCGCTCAAGCACGGCGAGATCAAAAACCTCGACATGCCGCCCATGAGCATGGTGTTTCAGGTCAAGGAGCGCGCGCTGCTCGACCAGGTCAAAGTCGGTGACAAGGTGCGCTTTACCGCCGACAACGTCAACGGCGTGCTGACCGTGCTCTCGATAGAGCCGGCTTTATAAGCGGCCAGCCTATCCGCAAGCGCAAGCGCAAGCAACTATCAATTCAATAGCTGCTTGCGCTCGTCCCTATTGGCCTGTAGGCCAAAATACTGGCCCGCAAAGCCAGTCTCAGCCTGGCTCATGCCAAGAACGTTCTAAGATTCAGGCATGCCAAAAACCATACGCTACACCTTGCTCTCGCTGCGCGATCTGGCCATCTCCGTCGGACCGTTCGCGCTACTGGGCATCACGCTGCTGGTGCTGGCTTACTGGTGGCTGGACCCCAATCCGCCCAAGCGCGTCACGCTGGCCACCGGGCCGGCGCAAAGTGCCTATGAGGAGTTCGGCAAACGCTACGCCAAACTCCTGGCCCAGGAAGGCATCACCGTCACCTTGCTGCCCTCGCAGGGCTCGGCCGACAATCTGCAGCTGCTGCGCAATGGCCAGGCCGACCTGGGTTTTGTGCAGGGCGGCACCAGTGAGGTGGAGCCCGCAGACGAAGACAAGCTGGAGTCGCTGGGCAGCCTCTTTGTCGAGCCGGTGTGGTTGTTTTACCGGGAAGGCGCGGTAGCGAAATCGGCCGGTACAAGGACCAGCGTGGGGGCCAGCCTGGATGCCCTGACGCAGTTGCAGGGCTTGCGCGTCAACACCGGCACCGCCGGCAGCGGCATCCCCAACCTGATGATGCGGCTGCTGGCCAGCAACAAGGTGGAGCTATCGAGCTTGAGCATTTCAGGGCTCGAGCAGACCCCCGCCACCATGGCCTTGCTGGAAGGCAAGCTGGACGCCATCGTGTTTGCCTCGGCGCCCGAATCGCTGATGGTGCAGATGCTGCTGCAAACGCCAGGCATCAAGCTGATGAACTTCCCGCAAAGCGAGGCCTATTCGCGGCGCTTTGCCTTTCTGAGCCCGGTCGTGCTGCCGCGCGGCGTGGTTGATCTGGCGGCCAACATTCCGCCGCAAGACGTGCACCTGGTGGCGCCCACCACGGCGCTGATCAATCACAAGGGCACCCACCCGGCCCTGCTGCAGCTGTTTGTGCAGGCCGGCAAACAGATTCATGGCGGCGCCGGCTGGTTCAGGCGCGCCCGCGATTTCCCCAACCTGTCCAACAACGAATTGCCGATTGCGGCCGAGGCCGAGCGCAGCATCAAGGACGACAAACCTTTTCTTCAGCGTTACCTGCCCTTCTGGGTCGCCAACTTGGTCGATCGCATGTGGCTGGTCATGGGTATCATCCTGGCCGTCATGCTGCCGCTGACGCGCATCATTCCGCCGCTCTACGCCTTTCGCGTGCGTTCACGCATTTTCAGGTGGTACGGCCAGCTCAGGGAGATTGAAAACCGCATTGAAAGCAGCCGCGACAACGCCACTCAAAATACACTGCTTGAAGAGCTCAATCGCCTGGAACATAGGGCCGAGAAAATCAGCGTGCCGCTGTCTTACACCGACGAGCTGTACGCGCTGCGCGGCAACATTCAGCTGGTGCGCAAGAAGCTGCAAAGACCTAATTTGACCCCAGCAAGCCCGGCAACGACGGGTTTGCTTTAACCCGTTTTTAAGGAGCACCGCCATGAAACTCATTGACTCGCTGTTGACCGATGCAGCGGCCATCGCCGCCGTTCGTCGCGACCTGCACGCCCACCCCGAGCTGTGCTTCCAGGAAGTACGCACCGCCGATGTGGTGGCCCAAAAACTCACCGAGTGGGGCATTCCGATTCACCGCGGCATGGGCACCACCGGGGTGGTGGGCATAGTGCAGGGACGCGACGCCGGCCAGTGCGGCCGCGGCGTGGGCCTGCGCGCCGACATGGACGCCCTGCCCATGCAGGAGTTCAATCAGTTTGCCCATGCCAGCACGCACGCGGGCAAGATGCACGCCTGCGGCCATGACGGCCACACCGCCATGCTGCTGTCCGCCGCCCAACACCTGGCCAAGCACCGCGACTTCGACGGCACGGTCTATCTGATCTTTCAGCCGGCCGAAGAAGGCGGCGGCGGCGCGCGCGAAATGATCAAGGATGGCCTGTTCGAGAAATTCCCCATGGAAGCCGTCTTCGGCATGCACAACTGGCCCGGTGCGTCGGTAGGTACATTCGCCGTCAGCGCCGGCCCCGTCATGGCCTCAAGCAACGAGTTCAAGATCACCATTCGCGGCAAAGGATGCCATGCCGCGATGCCGCACTTGGGCTTAGACCCGGTGCCGGTGGCCTGCCAGATGGTGCAGGCCTTTCAGACCATCATCAGCCGCAACAAGAAACCGGTGGATGCCGGCGTCATCTCCGTGACCATGATCCACGCCGGCGAGGCCACCAACGTGGTGCCCGACTTCTGCGAACTCCAGGGCACGGTGCGCACCTTCAGCATAGAGGTGCTGGACCTGATTGAAAAACGCATGAAAGAGGTTGCCGAGCACACCTGCGCGGCCTTTGAAGCGCAATGCGAATTCGAATTTGTTCGCAACTACCCGCCCACCGTCAACAGCGCCGCCGAAGCTGATTTTGCGCGCCAGGTGATGAGCGACATCGTGGGCGCCGACCAGGTGCTGGCGCAGGAACCCACCATGGGCGCGGAAGATTTTGCCTACATGCTGCAGGCCAAGCCCGGCGCCTATTGCTTCATCTCCAACGGCGACGGTGCTCACCGCGAGATGGGCCACGGCGCAGGCCCTTGCACGCTGCACAACCCCAACTACGACTTCAATGACGAGCTGATTCCGCTGGGCGGCACTTACTGGGTGCAACTGGCCAAGCGCTGGCTGAACCAGCCCAGCCAGGCCTGAGGCGATTTATAAAGTGGGTTCAAGCTGGCGGTAGACCTCTTGGCCGACACGCGCCAGCTCCTTGCGGTCTACGCCGCCCGACAGCGCATAGCCAAAATTCTTGTCCACCCAGTAAAACACGTTGACCGCGCCGTCCTGGCCAAACTTGAAGGCAGTCTCCTGCCCGGCGGCCTCGCGCGTGACATACAGGGTGAGGCGCTGGCCGCTGGCCGTGCTGTACATGAACTGCGCCACCGCGCCCTTGCCGCCTGGCAGCAAGCGGCCACCCACCAGTTCATAACCCAGGGCACTCAGGGACGGGGGATGCACCGGCGTACCCAGCCGTTTGCTTAGCCAGGCCACCAGGGCCTGCTCCTGGTCGGCGCCTACTTCTACCGGGCGGCGCAGGTCGGGGCTGTAAACCAGGTGGGCGATGGCCGCACGCTGCGCGAAGCCCGGCAAACTGGCCGAAGAAACCAGCGCGCCAGCCGACATGCCTGGGCTGGCAGCGGCAAGGCGTGCCTCGCCGCTGTCCATGGCACCACGGGCAAACCAGGCCGAGCCCGCGCTCACTGCGGCAATGACAATGCCTGCCGCCAAACTGCCCCAAGGCCATGGCGTGGCCTCAGGCTTGAGCGGCAAGCGAAGCGGCAGCGGCTCCCGCACCACGGGATCAAGCCAGGCTCTCAGCAATTCATTCTGGCGCTGCCACGCCAGCACACGCTGACGCTCATCGGGGCGGCTGGCCAGAAAGTGTTCAATCTCGAGGCGACGTGCCGCAGTCAGCTGCTGATCCACATAAGCATGCAGATCCGCTTCGGTGATGGGCGCCGCAGCCGCGGACGCGAGGGATTTGATTTCGTCCATGACTTATTTGACGCGCTGAATTTTGCTGACCATCTCGCGTCCCTCCATTTCGGCGCGCAAACGCTCGCGCGCCCGTGACAGGCGAGACATCACTGTGCCGACGGGCACGCCTAGCGTGCTGGCAACCTCCTGATAACTGAACTCCTCAACTCCGACCAAAAGCAGCACCTCGCGCTGCTCGTTAGGCAGACGCTGCAGCAGCCGGTCAAGGTCACGCACTTCAAGTCGATCGGCCTGGGTGGCCCGCTCGGGCAGCTCCGGCAGCGCGTCGCCAGCGCCGTCTTCGGGGCGCGAGCGCTGGGAGCGCAGGCGATCCACAAAGGCGTTGTGCATGATGCCGAACATCCAGGCCCGGATCTCGCCACGCTTTTGCCACATCGAAAAGTGGCTCCAGGAGCGCTCCAGCGTGTCCTGCACCAGGTCATCGGCGCGATCACGATCCGCCGTCAGTCCGCGCGCATAGCGACGCAGACTGGGAATGCAGGCAACGATGTCGGTTTCGTCCTGGGCGCGCATGGGTCAGTGTGAAGCCGAGCGTTTAGCAGCGCAGTTTTAGAACTTGATGACGTGCCACACGTCTTTAAAGTTGTCGCCCATCTTGTCGCCGGGCTTGCCGTCTGCCGAGTAGAGATACAGCGGCTTGCCTTTGTAGGCCCATTGTTTGCCGCCATCGTCACGCGTCACGATGCTCAGGTCACCCTGGGGCTTGGCATCCGCCGTGGCCATGACGGCAGGCCAGAGGGTCAGGCAGGGGCCGTTGCAAGTACTCTTGCCGCTGCCCGCCACATCCTTGTCAAAGGTGTAGACCGTCATGCCGGTGCTATTGACCATCAGCCCGGCAGAGCCTTTGACAGCCATATCAGCCTGGGAAAAAGTTGAAGCCAGAGCAAGAAGGGAAAGGGCCAGTGTTGGAATCAAACGGATTTTCATGGGTTTTCCTTGAAAAAGTTAAAAGAGACACTGCGATAGACGCAACAGCTTGTCCTTTTATTCCGGCCATCTTCAAGTTCTTGAAAAAATAAATCCAGCTGGACCGAAACCAACCACCGCGGCCCTTGGCCTGCCACTAAGAGCCGCTGCCCTCCAAGCTGTTGCGCATGGCCGTGCGGGCAACGCCGTCCAGCGCCCCCTCAAGCACACCTTGCTGACTGATCACCTTGACCAGTTGCATTACCAGCAGCTGCTGCAACACGCCGCTAGTCATGGAATGCTGACGCCCGCCCTTGCTGGTGAACATGTACAAGGTGTTGTAGGGACTGACCCAGGTCAGCTGCGCACGCAACCATTGCATGTCCACAAGCAGCTCTACCCAGTCACCCAGTTGCAGGGCCGGGCTCGCATCGGCAGCAGGCGGCGCTGCTGGAATGGGGTCGGCGTCTTCGTGCAACTGCAGCTGGGTTGACTCAAAGCTGGATTGACTCTGAGCGACCCAGTCGTCCATGAAGCCGGAATGCTGGGCTTCGGAAGGCGCTAGCCAGGGCTGAGTCATGCCAGCCAGGTCCCCGGCGGCAAATGTTTCCTCAAGATGGTGATGGCCGCGGCTCAGGTCTTCATGCGCCTGCGGCGTGCCCCTGAGGGCGGCCTGATGGGTTTTCATCAGTTCATCAAAAAATGGCCTGGAGTCCGCCAGCGGATAGTCGATGGACAGCAAGCCTTCGCGCAAAGAAGCCAGCATGTCAGGAACGACCTTGAGAAAGCGCTTGCGATGACTGGCTATCTGGGCCAGATTGAGACTCCACAACACATCGCCCAAGGTCAGGCTGAACACGGCCTTGCTGGCCCCCAGACCACCATGTTCACCGAGCAGGCGCTCCTTGGCCATGACCTGCGCCCATGGGCCGGTCAGAAAATTCGTGATGATGCGATTGCCAGGAACGAAGTCGGCGCGCCCCCTGATTTCAGCGGCAATTTTTTCCGCCAGCAAGTTGCGCTGCTCGGCCTGCAGCAAGGCCTGCACGGCGCGGTTTTGGGACTCGCGGGCTTCCCGGTTATAGCTGGCCTGCTTATGCTCAAAGTCCTCCAGCAAGGCAGCGAAATGCCGGGCATCGCTAGCGTGTTCTTCGGTGAGCAAGGCGGCGACCGCACGCAGGTTTTCCATGAAGCCGGAAAAACCCGCCGCATTTTCGCTGGCGTAGGCCAGGCTGGCACTGGTGATGACATCAAGCAGGCGCCGTGCCGGGTGGCTCTTGTCGCTGAAAAAACGCGGGTCCGTCAGCCCCAGCCGCAAAAATGCCGGTTCGGTCTCGGCAATGACTTGTCTGACCGCCAGCAGCAAGCGCCTGTCCTGCGTCATTTGTTCGATCATCAGCCTGACCACTTCGACCGCCAGCGACTGACCCAGGCTTTTGGCGCCTGTTTTCAGATGTTCGCGCAACTGCGCCAGTGGCTGCGGAGCAGCCAAGCCGGTTGCCTTGGCGCTCGTCGTGGGCGGCCTCTTGATGTCAAGCTCCGCCAGCACATCCAGCGCCGCCGGCAGTGTGTGGGCAAAGTCCGGATAAACACTGGGCTCCAATGCATGGTCAGCGGCCAAAGACCGACCCTTGAAGTAACCGTCGTAATTGCCCGCCAGCAAATGCCGCAAATGATCAAGTGTGAGCACGGACTCGCGCCCGGTTTCAGCCGGCACGGCGGCCGTTGGCGCAGACCTGCCGGACTTTTCACGATGGCTCTCTGGCGAGGCCAGCACACCATAGGCAGCCAGCGCCACGCCTTGCCCGGCCAACAAGTCATCAAGCAACACATACAGTGACTGCAGCTCATCGCCCATGGGCTGCGCGCCATGAATCAGCCAGAGCGTGCGCGCATCGCTGCCAACCGGAAGACTCTGCAGCAGCCTGAGCAAGGCCTGCGAGACGATCTCGGGTCGCAGCGGATTCCTGTCCGACTTGACCACCTTGAAGCCTTGCACCGTACTCAGGCGCGCCGAAAAACCAGACAGACCGGCTTCGCAAGCCAAGGCGACGGTTTGCTGCAAGCGTGCGCTGTCTACCGCCTGCTGGACCTGCTGATCGCCCATCAGCTCGAGCTCACCAAAGCTCATGGACGAGAAGGAGCGTGTGGCGCCGTCAGACTTCTTGAGCAAACCGGGCCGCGTATCCTCGGCGATGGCCTTGGTCAGCTCGCTCGCAAAGCCCTGTACAAGGGTGAGCTGGTTCTGCTTGAGTGCGGCAATGGCATTTTGCAGCCGGCGTTTTTCTGTGACATCGGGAACCTGCAGGGAGCGCTCATACAAGCGCTCCACCAAGCTTGCACACCAACGTTCCATCAACAATGGAGACTGTCTGAAGCTCTCGTTAAGACAAGCTTGGTAAGCGTCCGGCAAGACTTGGGATGAAGAAGACATGGCTTTGGCGGCCCCTTTCAGGCAAAAAACCAGCATCACAAAACATGGTGGCATCCACATGAAACGCCCCGGGGCACGCAGGCCCTGGGCGCCACAGCTGCGGTGTCAGGGCTTCAGGCCCAGGTCCTGCCACCCCTGATGTCCGAGCTTTTCCAAGGTCGCGATGTTCTGCTCGAAAATCGCGTCGGCATCGGGAAAGGCCGCCACCGCGCGCTCCACACTGTCTTCGCGCAGCAAATGCAAGATGGCAAACGGCGCGCGGTTGGTGTAGTTGCTGATGTCGTCCGGCTCGGTGCCATCAAACTGGAATTGCGGATGAAAGCTGGCCAGCTGCACCACGCCCTCCAGGCCATGCTCATCGACCACGCCTTCAGCGATCTCCAGGAAATCATTGAAATCCAGGAAGTCGTCAAACAGCGTGGGGTGAATCAGCAGCGTGGTGTCCACCTCTTCGGCCGGCGTTGCCACCAGCAGCTCAAGCTCGCGGTCCAACTCTTCCAGCAAGTCGTCGGCATGGCGCGCCTTGCTCACCACCAGGCGAACCTGGTTTTTGACGTAAACCGCTTTGGCAAACGGGCACAAGTTCAACCCGATCACGGCTTTTTCAAGCCAGTGCCGGGTTTGAATCAGGACTTCGTCGTCGGTCATAAGCATCTCCGGGGAGCCACACGCAACGGCCACGAGGGCTCATCAACCAAGCAGGGGCCGCGGGACTGGCTCCGCCAGACCGCAGGCGCAACGGCCCCCTCGGGGGGCAGCGACCCACACGCAGTGGGGAAGCGTGGGGGCATTAATGCAAAGCCTTGAAACGCACGCGCTTGGGCTTGGCACCCTCTTCGCCCAGACGCTTCTTCTTGTCGGCTTCATATTCTTGGTAGTTGCCGTTGAAGAAGGTCCACTGGCTATCGCCCTCGGCCGCCAGAATGTGCGTGGCGATACGGTCCAGGAACCAGCGGTCGTGGCTGATCACCATCACCGAGCCGGCAAACTCCAGCAGCGCATCTTCCAGCGCGCGCAGGGTTTCCACGTCCAAATCGTTGGACGGCTCATCGAGCATCAGCACGTTGCCGCCAGCGATCAGCGTTTTGGCCAGATGCAAGCGACCGCGCTCGCCGCCCGACAGCATGCCAACGCGTTTTTGCTGGTCGGCGCCGTTGAAGTTGAAACGGCCGGCATAAGCGCGGCTGGGCATGGTGAACTTGCCGACGGTCAGCAGGTCCAGGCCGCCGGAGATATCTTCCCAGACGGTTTTTTCGTTGGCCAGGTCATCGCGGTGCTGGTCGACAAAGGCCATGCGGGCGGTCTTGCCGATCGCCACTTCGCCGCTGTCTGGCTGCTCCTTGCCGGCAATCAACTTGAACAGCGTGGACTTGCCGGCGCCGTTGGGGCCGATGATGCCGACGATGGCGCCAGCCGGCACCTTGAAGCTCAGATCGTCAATCAGCACGCGCTCGCCAAACGATTTGCTGACGTTCTTGAACTCGATGACCTCATTACCCAGGCGCTCGGCCACGGGGATGAAAATCTCGTTGGTTTCCACGCGCTTCTGGTATTCGAAATCGGACAGCTCCTCAAAACGTGCCAGGCGTGACTTGCTCTTGGCCTGGCGCGCTTTCGGGTTCTGGCGCGACCATTCGAGTTCTTTCTTCAAGGCCTTGGCGCGGGCTTCCTCGCCCTTTTGCTCCTGCGCCAGGCGCTCGCCCTTTTGGCTCAGCCAGGTGCTGTAATTGCCCTTCCAGGGGATGCCGTGGCCGCGGTCAAGCTCCAGAATCCATTCGGCGGCGTTGTCCAGGAAGTAGCGGTCATGGGTAATGGCCACCACGGTGCCTGAGTAGCGCTGCAGGAATTGTTCCAGCCAGTCGACCGATTCCGCGTCCAAGTGGTTGGTGGGCTCGTCCAGCAGCAGCATGTCGGGCTTGGACAGCAGCAGGCTGCACAAAGCCACGCGACGCTTCTCACCGCCCGAGAGCAGGCCGATCTTGGCATCCCAGGGCGGCAGGCGCAGCGCATCGGCAGCGATCTCAAGCTGGTGCTCGGAATCGGTACCGGCGGTGGCGATGATGGCTTCCAGGCGAGCCTGCTCGGCGGCCAGCGCATCAAAGTCGGCATCGGGTTCGCCATAGGCGGTGTAGACGGCTTCGAGCTGGGTCTTGGCGGCAAATACCGCGCCCATGCCGGCCTCAACGCTTTCGCGCACCGTGTGCTCGGGGTCCAGCTTGGGCTCCTGCGGCAGGTAGCCGATGTTCAGGCCAGGCATGGGCGTGGCTTCGCCTTCGATTTCGGTATCCAGGCCGGCCATGATCTTGAGCAGCGTGGACTTGCCGGAACCATTGGTGCCCAGCACGCCGATCTTGGCGCCGGGGAAAAAGCTGAGGGAAACCTCTTTGAGAATTTGCCTCTTGGGCGGCACGATCTTGCCGACCTTGTTCATGGTGAAAACGTATTGAGCCATTTTTTACAAGTAATAAGCGAATGAATAGGGAGGACGGCGCAAGGAAAGAGACTGCATGCTGCCTGCTGGCAGGCCTTGTTTGCAGCTTTCTTGCGGGCTAAACCACACGCCGGACCCTGTCAAATCGAGGTGGATTTCTGGCGTGAATACCTAGATTATCGTTCCGTGCGACAATACATGGGTTGCTGGCTCCAGTTGCCCTCAACATTTGGGCACATTTTGAGTACTACATTGCTGTAACTACTCCCGGTGTTTTCAGCCCGACTTCCTGATCCCATCTGCCTATGACTGGCGGGTTGCCTCCAAACAAGGCACCCAACAGGCCGATCTATAGCGCCCGAGCGGCGCAACACCATGACATTTGAAGAATTGAATTTGGCCCCGGCCATTCTTAAAGCCGTGCTCGAACAGGGCTATGACTCACCCACGCCCATCCAGGCACAGGCCATTCCGGCCGTGCTTACCGGCGGTGATTTGCTGGGCGGCGCCCAGACCGGCACCGGCAAGACCGCGGCTTTCACCCTACCGCTGCTGCATCGCCTGTCCACCGAACCCCGTCTGACCAACCGCCGCGGCGTCAACGCCGTACGCGCTCTCATCATGACGCCGACGCGCGAGCTGGCGGCCCAGGTGGAAGAAAGCGTACGCACCTACGGCAAATACCTGGACCTCACCTCCATGGTGATGTTTGGCGGCGTCGGCATGGGCGCGCAAATCGAAAAACTGCGCCGCGGCGTGGACATTCTGGTGGCCACCCCAGGCCGCCTGCTGGACCATGCGAGCCAAGGCACGCTGGACCTGAGCCAGGTGCAAATCCTGATCCTGGACGAAGCCGACCGCATGCTGGACATGGGCTTCATCCACGACATCAAGAAAGTCCTGGCCCTGGTGCCCAAGCAAAAGCAGACACTGCTTTTCAGCGCCACCTTCAGCGATGAAATCCGCGAACTGGCCAACGGCCTGCTGCGCAATCCGGTGTCCATCCAGGTCACGCCGCGCAACACCACGGTGCAGCGCATCACGCAAACCATTCACCCGGTGGGCCGCGCCAAGAAAAAGGCGCTGCTGACCCACATCATCAACGAGCACAACTGGAGCCAGGTGCTGGTGTTCACCCGCACCAAGTTCGGCGCCAACAATGTGGCCGAGCACCTGACCAAAAACGGCATTCCCGCCATGGCGCTGCACGGCAACAAGAGCCAGACCGCCCGCACCCAGGCCCTGCAAGGCTTCAAGAACGGCGACATCCGCGCGCTGGTAGCCACCGACATTGCCGCCCGCGGCATTGACATCGACGAGTTGCCGCACGTGGTGAACTACGAAATCCCCAACGTCAGCGAAGACTACGTTCACCGCATCGGCCGCACCGGCCGCGCCGGCAACAGCGGCGAAGCCGTCAGCCTGGTCTGCCTGGACGAAGAAGGCTTCATGCAGGACATCGAGCGCTTCACCAAGCAAAACATCGAGAAGGTCGTGGTGCCTGGTTTTGAAGCCGATCCCGGCGAAAAAGCCGAGCCACTGGCTATGGGCCGCCAGACCATCTGGGGCGGCCTGGGCAAACCACCTAGCCGCGACGTAATGCAGGCAGCCGCCAAGGCCGCCCGCAGCGAAATGATGACGCGTATCCGCGAAAACAAACCCCAGTCGGGCCGTGGCGGCGAGCGCAGCGCCAATGCTGGCGGTGGCGGTGGTGGCGCTGGCCGCGGCCGCGCTCCTGCCGGTGGTGGTAATGGCGGCAATGGTGGTAACGGCGGTGGTGCTGGCGGACGCCGCGGCCCGGGCCCAGCCCAGCCACGCCAGAACGCTGGCTATTCACAAGGTGGACAGCCTTCGGGCCAGCCACGTAACGCCCATGCGCAGGCACCCCGTCAACAACGTGACAGCCAGCCACACCATGATTTCGACAACCAGCAGCCAGCCAGCCACGCCTCCTCAGGATTCCCCTCTTCCGGCCAACCCACTGGCGGCAACCGCGGCAACTTCCGTGGCGGCAACCGCTCCGGTGGCGGCGGCGCGGGTGGCGCTGGTGGCCGGGGCAACGGGCCTCGTCGGCCAGGCGGTCCTGGCTCGTTTACTGGCCGATAAGCGCTATACGGCGGTTCACTGCGTGGGCCGCCGCGCTCCCGAGCAACAAGACCCCAGGCTGGTGGTTCACCTGACAAAGTTCTTCAAGGACTTTGTCGCGCCGCCGGTCGATGAGGTCTTCATTGCGCTGGGAACGACCATCAAGGTCGCCGGCAGCCGTGCGGCCTTTGAAGCGGTCGACCTCGATGCCGTGCTCACCCTGGCCCGCGCCGGCCGTGCTGGCGGCGCCAGTCGCCTGGGCGTGGTCAGCGCCATGGGCGCCAATCCCCGCTCCCCACTGTTTTACAACCGCGTCAAGGGAGTGATGGAGGCCGCCATCTCAGGCCTGGGCTACACCACCGTGGTGATCGCCCGCCCGGCCCTGCTGACAGGTGACCGCACGGCGCTCAAGCAAAGCCAACGTGCCGGCGAGCAATGGGCAGCGCGCGCCTTCAAATGCTTGAGCCCACTGCTGCCCGCCAATTACCGGCCGATCGCCGCACAACAAGTCGCCCTCGCGCTGGTTGACACGCTGCAGTCCGCACGCGCCGGACGACATCTTTTGCTGTCGGCCGATATGGCCCAGCACCAGGCAACGAGCCCCTGCGCCTGAAATTTATAAAAATAATGCCTGCAGCCCAATAAACACGGGCGCAAGCAGCTAGTATTTTTATAGCAACCTACTCTCTGAAGATAGCCACAAAGGCCAGCCGCCCAAGCCGCATAGTCCAGCCGCGCGGGTACCAAGCGGTTACCAAAGGCGCTGAGCGGGGCGAGTACCATTGGCGACTCGAATCCCGGCGCATCGTCAGCAGACGCTCACCGACTTTTCGCCCTCCCTATTTCACGCCCGGACGCCATTGACACCAGTCAGGGCGCACGCGCCAAGCCACTGCATTTCAGGATATTTCATGCCTTCCCCAAGATTTGAGCTAACCACGCCTGGCCGCCGCATCGCCAAGGAGCGCCCATGAGGCCGCTGCTGGCCCTGGACTGGGGCACCTCCTCGCTGCGCGGCGCGCTCATAGACACCAACGGTGCGGTGCTGCAAGAGCGCTCGCTGGCGCGCGGCATCCTAAGCGTCGCGCCTGGCCAGTTTCCTGCCGTCTTTGATGAATGTTTCGGCGACTGGATGACGCCGCAATCCCTTTGCCTGATCTCCGGCATGGCCGGCAGCCAGCAAGGCTGGCGCGAAGCGGCCTACTGCCCCTGCCCGGCCGGCTTTGACGACATCGCCGCCCAGCTGCAATGGGTGGAAGCCGGCCGCATCGCCATCGTGCCCGGCTTGAGCATAGACACGGGCGGCGCGCCCGATGTGATGCGGGGCGAGGAAACCCAGGTGTTTGGCGCCCTGCAACTGCTGGGGCTAAGCGACGCCAAGCTGGTACTGCCCGGCACCCACAGCAAATGGGTGCGCGTGGAGCAGCGCCGCATCACCGACTTTTCCAGCTGGATGACCGGCGAGTTCTACGCCTTGCTGCGCCAGCATTCGCTGCTGGCGCGCAGCCTGCCCGAAGGCGAGCCGGCGCCGGATGCCGACGCCTTTGACCAGGGCGTGGTCCACGCGCTGCGCAGCCAGAGTCTGCTCAACACCGCCTTCAGCATGCGCACCCTAGCGCTGTTCAAACGCCTGCCCGCCGAGGCCCTGCCCAGCTATCTCTCCGGGCTGGTGATAGGCGAAGAACTCAAGTCGCAAGCGCTGCAGCCCGGCGAGTCGGTCGTCGTCATGGCCAATGACAGCCTGTCGGCGCGCTATCAGCAAGCCCTGGCGCACCTGGGCGTATCTGTCCAGCGGGTCGGCTCCAACGCCACCTGGCAAGGCTTGCACGCCATCGCCCAGACCCTGAGCCGCGCCTGAATCTCTCACTCACTGAACGAAAAAACACCTCATGAATGCCCAGCAAAAATTCTCCGCCGCCCTGAAAACCATTCCCCTGGTCGCGATCTTGCGCGGCCTACAGCCGGCAGAAGCCCTGCCCGTCGGCCAGGCGCTGGTCGCCACCGGCTGGTCGCTGATAGAAATTCCGCTGAACTCGCCGCAGCCGCTGGAAAGCATTGCCGCCATGGCCAAGGCCTTTCCGCAAGCCCTGATTGGTGCCGGCACCGTGCTGAGCGCCGAAGACGTTCGCCAGGTGCAGGCCGCTGGCGGCCAGCTGATCGTCTCGCCCAACTTCAACCCGGCCGTGGTGCAGGAAGCCGCCCGCCTGGGCATGATCTGCCTGCCCGGCGTGATGACCGCCAGCGAAGCCTTCGGCGCCCTGGAAGCCGGTGCCACTGGCCTGAAGCTTTTCCCCAGCGAAATGATCAGCCCGGCCATCGTCAAGGCACTGCGCGCCGTGCTGCCGTCCAGCACGGTGGTGATGCCGGTAGGCGGCATCACGCCAGACAATATGGCGGCCTATCTGGCCGCCGGGGCCAATGGTTTTGGTATAGGCTCAGCCCTTTACAAGCCGGGCATGTCGGCCGCCGAAGTGGGTGAAAATGCTATTAAGTTCATAGCTGCTTGCGCAGGTACGACGAGGGCTCAGGCCCTATTTTCCTTAGAATTTAGCGCCAGCGCAGCCGCCCCTGGCTTTGCCGGCCTGGGGTGCTGATCAGATCAGTAATGTGGCGGCAGCTCGTCGACCGCCCGGCTGAAGCGGCCGGCCTCGGCCTCCGGGGCTTGTTGCCTGAGCTGGGTGAGCTCGCGAATCAGGCTGTCGAGCTGCTGCTGTTGACGCACGATGACCAGGTTCAGCTGATCCAGCAAGTCCTCATTGAAACTGGCCTTGATTTCCAGATCGGTCAGGCGTTTTTCAATATCGTTAGAGTGTTCCATGCGTCTATTGGACACGAATTTTTCAGGCTGCCCAGCCCCCCTCCAACGCTTCTCAAAGATGGCGCTTATCCCATGTTGGGGTAAACGGCCGCCGGCAACACCCATGCCGGGTTTGTCAAAAAATTCTGCTCCATGAAAAAGAACTTCCTGCACGCCGCCCTGGTCCTGGGCTTGCTGTCCGCCATAGGCCCTTTCGCCATCGACATGTACCTGCCCGCCCTGCCTTCGATTGGCCAGAGCCTGGGCGCTTCCATGGGCGCGGTGCAAGCCAGCCTGATGGCTTTTTTCATCTCGCTGGGCATAGGCCAGATCATCTACGGCCCGGTTTCCGACATGGTGGGGCGCAAGGCGCCGCTTTATTTCGGCCTGCTGCTGTTTGCCGCCGCCAGCATAGGCTGCGCGCTGGCGCCAGACATCCAGACCCTGGTGCTGCTGCGCTTTGTGCAGGGCCTGGGCGCCTGCGCCGGCATGGTGGTGCCGCGCGCCATCGTGCGCGACCTGCATACCGGCCACGACGCGGCGCGGCTGATGTCGCTGCTGATGCTGGTGTTCAGCGTATCGCCGATTCTGGCGCCGCTGGTCGGCAGCGTGCTGATCGAATCCTTCGGCTGGCGCAGCGTGTTCTGGGCCGTCACCATCGCAGCGGCCGTTGGACTGGTGCTGCTGGCCACCGGCCTGCCCGAAACCCGGCCGCCGGAGCAGCGCGTGCACAGCAGCATGGGCAGCGCCCTGTCAGCCTACGGCGTGCTGCTGCGTGATCGCCATTTCATGGGGCTGGTGCTGATAGGCGCTTTCGGGATCTCCAGCTTTTTTGCCTACCTGGCCAATTCATCCTTCATTCTGATAGACCACTACGGACTGACGCCACGCCAGTACAGCCTGGCCTTCGCCGCCAACGCGGCCTCCTTCATAGGCGTGTCGCAATTCACCGGCCGGCTGGCCGCGCGCTTTGGCCTGGTGCCCATCGTGAAGTTCGCCGTCACCGCTTATGCGCTGGTGATGGCGCTGCTGCTGGTGCTCAATCTGCTGGGCGTGGTGCGGCTCGATGTCATGCTGGTCCTGCTCTTCATAGGCTTTGGCTTTCTGGGTCTGGTCGTGCCTACCACTGCCGTGCTGGCGCTGGAAGAGCATGGCAGCATTGCCGGCACCGCCTCGGCATTGATGGGCACGCTGCAGTTCGTGATCGGCGCAGCGGTGATGGCGCTGGTGGGTCTGTTTGTCGATGGCACGGCCCGCCCCATGGTGGCCGGCATCGCCGGCTGCGCGCTGCTGGCCCTGGCCATGACCCGCGCCACGCTGGGAGGCAGCGAGGCCGGCGCCACCCATCAACACAAATCAGATTAAGGCCAGGCTGGCTGGGCCACAGCTGGCAACGACACTTTACAAAAGGACAGCGGGGGCTTTGCGCCGCCTACACCCGGCCGGCAGATCATGAAGACTCAGCTACACACAGGAGACCTTCATGAAATCGACCACACTTGTTTGCGCCATCACCGTCGCCACCCTGGGCTTTGGCTCCCTGTCTTTCGCACAAGGCTATGAGCAACGCGGCCCCGGCGGCGGCCAGGCGCAGCACTACGACCAGCGCGCGCCCATGAACCGGCCTGGCTACGGCCCCGGCCCGCGCCACTTCGATCATCGCGATGCGCGCTATGACAGGCCCATGGGCGCGCGTGGTCCGCAGTTCTATCGCGGCGGCCACATCCCCATGCAGTACCGCAACCAGCGCTACATGGTGAACAACTGGCGCGGCCATCATCTGAGCCCGCCGCCTCGTGGCCAGGCCTGGGTGCAAGTGGGCGCAGACTACGCGCTGATCGCCATCGCCACCGGCGTGATTGCGCAACTGGTACTCAGCCGTTAATTCAGCCATCAAGCCGGGCTGCTGCCAAAATCAGCCCTGATTGGGCGCTCTGAGTCAAGCGCTAAAAAATATTTTCAAACTTATGGAATAAAGTCCCGCAAGCCACGCTCTTATACGCATGATCCTCACGGCCGAGTCCCGCTACAACCAATGGGTGCGCGAGCACTATCGCTTTCTGCTGCGCAGCGCGTGGGGATTGACGGGTTCGCGGGCGATTGCCGAGGATGTGGTGCAGGACTGCTTCACCAGTGCCTGGAAATACCGGCGCCAACTGCGCCAGCCGGAACTGGCGCGGGCCTGGCTCTTCAGAATCATGCGGCGTCACGCGCTGCGGCATGTGGTGCCGGGGACGCAGTCTTTTGGCCATGACGAAGAGAGCGAACTGGCCTGCGAGAAATCCTCACCCGAGGGCCTGGACGACCAGCTGGACGTGGTCAAGGCCTTGACCCGCATCGCACCGATACACCGTGAGGTGCTGGTGCTGTTTTACTTCGACGACATGCCGACGGCGCAAATGGCCGAGGCACTGGACATCGCACCGGGCACGGTGTTGTCGCGCCTGGCACGCGCCCGCGAGGCGCTCAAGACGGCCTTATCAGCACCGGCCCGCAAGCCAGTTGCGCCCACAACCGCCACAGCATCGCTTGCCGTGCTCAGAAAGGTCTGACATGAAAGATCTACCCGAATTCCAGGACAGCGCCTTCGACTTGCGCGTGCGCGCCGAGCTGGCGCTGGCCTTTGACCCCGGCCAGCCACCCGAGCAGCTGTTCAGAAACACCCCGCTGCTGTCGCGGCGCGGCTTTCAGCGCGGCCTGGCGGCCCTGCTGCTGAGTGGCACCGGTGCCGGCACCGTGCTGGCCATGCGCCCGCCCGAGCTGGTACGCAGCGCGATTGAACATGAATATTACGAACGCACATTGCGCGGAAATTTCATAGACAGCGAAAAAATTCTCGCCCACCTGGGACTGACACCAAAGCAAGCCATTCCCGGCTACCCGCAGCTAATGCGCCCCTGCGACATTGATGGCCGCCTGGCCTATCACCTGACCACCTTTTTTGAAAAGGGCGGCATGGTGACCGTGTTTGCCTTTGACCAGCCGGTCACGCTGAAAGATGACAGCGGCTGGTGGAACGATGTCTACTGGCAAGTGCTGACCTCGCGCGACGGTAAGCCGCTGGTGCTGGTGGCACAGAAGAAAAAGGCCCTGGCCGTGGCGCAAAACACCTTAACCAAGTCGGCCAGCTAGGCCGGCGAATCCCTTTTCCCCTGTCCTCAACTCAACCACATGGAGTCAACCCAGATGAATACGCCCCAATCTTTGCCCCGTCGTCATTTGCTGGCCAGTAGCGCCAGTGCCCTGGCCGCCGTCGGCCTGGCCAGCTGGACGCAAGGCGCCATGGCGCAGACCGCAGCAGCCGCTGTCAAGCCCCTGCCAGCCTTTGTCGGATGGAAAGACGCATCCAGCATCATCGTGCACAGCAGCACCACCATAGAAACCAAGCGCGGCGCTTTCGGCACCAGCGTCATCACGCCGGCCGAGCAGCTCTACCTGCGCAACAACCTGCCCACGCCGGATGCCTCCATCGTGGCCGATCGCGATGCCTGGGAAATCACGCTGGAAGGCGTGAAGAACCCACGCAAGCTGACGGTGCGCGATCTGAAATCCATGGGCCTGGAAACCGTGGCCATGGTGCTGCAGTGCTCGGGCAACGGCCGCGGCTTCTTCCCCAGCAAGCCCAGTGGCACGCCCTGGACCGTGGGCGCCGCCGGCTGTGTAGTGTGGAGCGGCGTGCCGGTGCGCGCGGTTGTTGAAGCCCTGGGCGGCGTGAACGCCGGCATGGGTTACATGACAGGCACAGGCGGCGAGAAGCTGCCCGACGGCCTGGATCCAAAAAGCATCATCGTCGAGCGCTCGGTGCCGGCCGCGGCCATGGCCGATGCCATGCTGGCCTGGGAAATGAACGGCGCGCCTATCTCGCTGGCCCACGGCGGCCCGCTGCGCCTCATCGTGCCAGGCTACACCGGCGTCAACAACATCAAGTACATCAAGCAGCTGGCTTTCACGGCGAAAGAGAGCGACGCCAAGATCATGTCGCACGGCTACCGCATCTCGCCACCCGGTGGCAAGGGCGACCCAAGCCAGCCTTCGGTGCAGGAGATGACCGTCAAGTCATGGATCAACTCCCCTCATCCGGACAGCGGGCTGCTCAAGGCCGGCCTGGCGCAAATCCACGGCGTGGCATTTGGAGGCATGAATGCGGTCAAGGGGGTTGAGGTGTCTATCGACGGCGGCAAGACCTGGCAAACCGCTCGCCTGGTCGGCCCCGACCTGGGCAAGTACGCCTGGCGCCAGTTTGTGCTGCAGGCACGCCTGCCCGCCGGCACCTACAGCCTGGCCAGCCGTGCCACCGATGCAGCCGGCAACGTTCAGCCCGAAAGCCGCGGCGAAAACCAGAGTGGCTACAACAACACCAGCTGGGCCGATCACGCCGTCAAGGTCACGGTCGCCTAAGGCCTGCCGCCATCCATTTATCCATGCCATCCAATATCAGAACCATGAACTCCTTCTCTTCCGCGCGCCTGGCGCGCACCCTTTCCGCCCCCTTGCTGGCGCTGGCCTGCCTGCCGGCCTTGGCGGCCACCGACCCGGCCCAGATGGAACTGGGAAAAAAGCTCTTCGCCACGTCTGTGCCGGCCTGCGCCATTTGCCACACGCTCAAGGATGCAGGCGCCGAAGGCGCGGTTGGACCGGTGCTTGACGAGCTCAAGCCAAATTCCGCCCGCGTCAGCAAGGCCTTGCGCGATGGGATTGGCTCCATGCCGTCCTTCAAGGCAACCTTGTCGGAAGCCCAGATTGCCGCACTAGCCCACTACGTCTCCCGGGCCTCTGGCGGCGAGAAGTAAACCAGGTCACAAGCCATGCCTAAAATCCGGCATGGCTTCTGACATTTCCGACACACCCGACACCTCAAACGCTGCAACAGCAGCCATCAAAACGCCGGCTGGCTTATTCATCGACGACGCCAGCCAGCCTCGTTGCGCCTGGTGTCGGGCCACGCCGCTTTACCGTCACTACCACGACAACGAGTGGGGCTTTCCGGTGGCGGACGAGCGCCGCTTATTCGAAAAAATTTGCCTGGAAGGCTTTCAGGCCGGCCTGAGCTGGCTGACCATTTTGAACAAGCGCGAAGGCTTTCGTCAGGCCTTTGCCAACTTCGACGCCGAGCAGGTGGCGCAGTTTGACGACACCGACATCCAGCGCCTGGTCAACGACGCCGCCATCGTCAGGCACCGCGGCAAGATCGTGTCCACCATCAACAATGCCAGGCGCGTGCTCGAATTGCGGCGCGAGTTCGGCTCGCTGGGCGCCTACGTCTGGCGCCTGGAGCCAACCGCAGCCAGCCGGCCCGCACGCATAGACATGGAATTCCTGCAAACGGCCAGTACCTCGCCCGCCTCCACGCTGCTGTCCAAGGACCTGAAAAAACGTGGCTGGTCCTTTGTCGGCCCCACCACCATGTACGCCTTCATGCAGGCCATGGGCCTGGTGAATGACCACCACGAAGGCTGCGCCAGTCGCCAGGCCGCATTGGCAGCGCGGGCGGCATTCACGCCGCCTTGAGGCGGCGTGGCTTGAGAGGCGTGCAAAGGTAGGCCTTCAAGCCATGGTGCAGACAGAGAGCTACATCTGCCTATCTGCCAAACAGAAGAAGCCTTTTAGGGCGGGCCGCGCCAACCGATCTCTGAGCAGCCTTAAAACGTTTCCCAGTCCCCAGCGGCGGCCGGTGCGGCAATCGCCGGCTTGAGCGTCGGCGGCTGTCGCGGGGCCGCGCCGGGTTTGGCAGACCTGGCCGGCATAGCGCGCCTGGCCTGGGCCACATGGATTGGCTGCGCCTGCGCACCATCGAGCTTGAACACGCTCACCACCTGGGACAGGCCACTGGCCTGCTCCTGCAGCGATTGCGCGGCCGCCGCAGCCTCTTCCACCAGGGCGGCGTTTTGCTGCGTCACCTGGTCCATCTGCGTGATGGCTTGATTGATCTGCTCTATGCCCGAGGTCTGCTCCTGGCTGGCTGCGGTGATCTCGGCCATGATGTCGGTGACGCGTTTGACGCTGTCCACGATCTCGTCCATGGTCTTGCCGGCCTCAGCCACCTGGCTGGAGCCTTCTTCGACCTTGCTGACCGAGTCATCAATCAGGGTCTTGATTTCCTTGGCAGCTGCCGCACTTCTTTGCGCCAGGTTGCGCACTTCGGCGGCGACCACGGCAAAGCCTCTGCCCTGCTCGCCGGCCCGCGCCGCTTCCACGGCGGCGTTCAGGGCCAGGATGTTGGTCTGGAAGGCGATGCCGTCGATCACACCGATGATGTCGACGATCTTGCGCGAGGACGCGTTGATGGAGCCCATGGTGTCCACGACCTGGGACACCACGCTGCCGCCCTTGACGGCGACGCTGGAGGCGGACACCGCCAGCTGGTTCGCCTGGCGCGCGTTGTCGGCGTTTTGTTTGACCGTGGAGGTCAGCTCCTCCATCGAGGCGGCGGTCTCTTCCAGCGAGCTGGCCTGCTCTTCGGTGCGCGAGGATAAATCCTGGTTGCCGGCGGCGATCTGGCCCGAGGCGGTGGCTATGGTGTCCGTGCCCTGGCGCACTTCGCCCACCAGCTTGGCCAGGCTGTCGTTCATGGCTTTCAGGGCCTGCATCAGCTGACCGGTTTCGTCCCGAGAGTTCACAACAATCGTGCTGCTCAGGTCGCCGCTGGCCACCGTTTCGGCAAGCTTCAACGCCTGGCTCAGCGGCTGTGTGATGCTGCGGGTGAGCAGCCAGGCGCATACCACGCCAAACACCGTCGCCAGCAGGCCCAGCACGCCCATCAGCGTGCGGCTGGCCTGCGCCAGTTCGTCAACATGGCCGGCCATGCCATCGATGCTCTTGCGCTGCAAGTCCACCAGGTCTTGCAAGGCCGACTGGTAGCTGGCGCCTAGAGGCAAGTAAACCTCGATCAGGCGAGCGGCTTCCTCGCTGTCGCCTGCGGCCTTGGCCTTGTAGATGGCGTCGCGTGCCGCCACATAGGGCTTGCGCTTGTCCTGCATGGCCTGCATGCCGGCCTTTTCCGCATCGGAAGTCAGCAGCGGCTCCAGCTTCTTCGTGAACGCGCTGGCCTCTAAGGATGAGGCCGCGGAGTCCTTGGCAAAAAATGCCGCCAGCGACGGATCGCTGCTCTTGGCGACGGCGCTGGTACGTGTGACGCCGACATACACCAGACGGGACCAATCGCTGATCATGCGTTCCTTGGCCAGCGGCAGTTCCATCATGTCGCGGGTCGCATCGGCCACGGTCTGCAAACGCCAGATGCCGATGCCGGCAATAAAGGCCATCAGCAACAGCATGGCGAGAAAGCCCAGACCCAAGCGCATCCCGATTTTCAGGTTTTTCAAACTCATGACTCTCTTCTTTTAAAAATTTGCCGCATGACAGCGGATTGACACGGCGGTGCTTGCAGGCGCCCGCCCCCAGGCCATCGCGCACTCCGGACCGGAGAGGCAATGCCGTTGACGAATACCCACCTCTGTATATCGGCAACAGCTGGAGAAACTTTAGGATCCTCTCAGCTGAGCGCTTCCCGGCCGTCCTTAAAACGTTTCCCAATTTCCGACCGCAGCCGGCACGCCGGCCTGTGCCAGTTGCGTGCGCCTGGGCGCGGCAATCGATGGATTGGCCGCCGGCGGCTGCCGCGGGGCCGCGCCGGGTTTGGCCGCCTTGGCCGGCATAGCGCGTCTGGCCTGGGCCACATGGATTGGCTGCGCCTGCGCGCCATCGAGCTTGAACACACTCACTACCTGAGACAGGCCGCTGGCCTGCTCCTGCAGCGATTGCGCGGCCGCCGCGGCCTCTTCCACCAAGGCCGCGTTTTGCTGCGTCACCTGGTCCATCTGGGTGATGGCCTGGTTGATCTGCTCTATACCCGATGTCTGCTCCTGGCTGGCTGCGGTGATCTCGGCCATGATGTCGGTCACGCGTTTGACGCTGTCCACGATCTCGTCCATGGTCTTGCCGGCCTCGGCCACCTGGCTGGAGCCTTCTTCGACCTTGCTGACCGAGTCATCGATCAGGGTCTTGATTTCCTTGGCCGCGGCAGCGGATCGTTGCGCCAGGTTTCTGACCTCGGCTGCGACCACGGCAAAACCTCTGCCCTGCTCGCCGGCCCGCGCCGCTTCCACGGCGGCGTTCAGCGCCAGGATGTTGGTCTGAAAGGCAATGCCGTCTATCACCCCGATGATGTCAACAATCTTGTGCGAAGACGCATTGATCGCACCCATGGTTCCCACAACTTCGGCCACCACGCTGCCGCCGCGCACGGCGACGCTGGAGGCGGAAACAGCCAACTGATTCGCCTGTCTAGCGTTGTCGGCGTTTTGTTTGACCGTGGAGGTCAGCTCTTCCATGGAGGCGGCGGTTTCTTCCAGCGAGCTGGCCTGCTCTTCGGTGCGGGAAGAAAGGTCCTGGTTGCCGGCGGCGATCTGGCCGGAGGCGGTGGCTATGGTGTCTGTGCCCTGACGCACTTCGCCCACCAGCTTGGCCAGGCTGGTGTTCATGTCTTTCAAGGCCTGCATCAACTGGCCGGTTTCGTCGCGGCTGGTGACTTCGATGTGGCTGCTCAGGTCGCCAGCAGCCACGCGCTGGGCCACCTGCACCGCATCCACCAGTGGGCGACTGATAGAACGTGTCAGCCGCCATGCGATGGCAATACCTGTCAGCAGCGAAATGGCGCTAATCAACAGAAGTGTCCACTTCGAGTTTTGATAGTCAACTTTGGAGACCGCCACACTGTCATCAGACTTCTGCTTGAGCAAGCGCTCGAAAGCCGTCACATGCGCGATGACCTGTTTGAGCAGCGGCATACAGTCCTGCGTCAAAAGCACGATGGCCTGGTCATTTTTTTGTGAGGTCGCAAGCCCCACTATCTTGTTTGCGATCGGCAGATACCTGGCTTCAAACGCCATAAGCTGCTCCAGCATCTGGCGTTCTTCAGGGGTAGTGGAGGGCTGCTCCCTCAACAGGCTTGACAGTGTTGCCAAGCCGGTGTCGATGTCAGCCTGGGATTTTTTGACCAGATCGACCTCGGGCTTTTGTGCCTGAGGGTCGGAAACCAGCGCAAGGTTGCGAGCCGCAATGGCGCGTATCAAAATGGCAGCCTGAATATTGTTCACCGCCGCCAGCTTGCTTTCACCCACCTCCGTGATGAACGTGATCCGGTCCGCGAGCTTGCTCATCTGCAGCAGGCCAATGCCGGTGATCGCCATTTGAAGCAGCAGCATGGCAGCAAAGCCCACAGCCAGCCGTTGACCGATTTTCCAGTTTTTCATGCCAATTCCCCTTGTGAATAGTCAGCGAATCAATGAGCAATGCAGTCGGCCGGCGCAGCGGCTTTTTCAATCAGTCCCAGTTCTGAACTGGACATGAGCTTGTCGATATCCATCAGGATCAGCATGCGTTCGTCGATCGTGCCCAGGCCAATCAGGTAGTCGGTGTCCAGCACCGTCCCCATCTCGGGTGCGGGCTTGACTTGATCCGGGCTCAAGGTGATCACATCCGAGACGCTGTCCACCACCATGCCCATGACCCGGCTGGCGATGTTGAGAATGATCACTACCGTGAAGGGGTCGTAGGTTGGCGTGCCAAGCTTGAACTTGATACGCATATCTATGATGGGCACGATGATGCCGCGCAGATTGACCACACCCTTGAGGTGTTCCGGTGCATTGGCGATACGTGTGACTGCGTCGTAACCACGCAGCTCCTGCACCTTCTGGATATCGATGCCGTACTCTTCCTGACCCAGCGTGAAGGCCAGGAATTCCAGGGCGCTGGCGCCTGATGGGCCATGGGGCGACACGGCGACTGCCGTGGGATGAGGTTTGCTTGCTGACGCGTGCATAAGCACTCCTTGAAGGAATGACATGCCCGACCCAGCGTCCATATGACTTGGATCCGAAAGGCCATGCCGTAAACAGATACCTACTACTGCTTAACGGCGAGCGCCGAAGAAACTCCAGCCCCTTTTCCCGGGGGTTTACCCGACTCGACTTAAAAGAATTCCTACCCTCCCGGCCAGCCTCAGCCGGCTTCATTGAAGCTGGGACTGGGTGCCTCGTTCGACGGTCTAGACAAACCTGGGCGCGGGCGGCTGTGCCAGGTCGATCCACTGGAAAGCAGGCTCAACCCGCCCGGTGCCATCACCCGGCCGTGTCTGATCCAGCTTGAAGACACTGACCACCTGGGACAGGCCGCTGGCCTGCTCCTGCAGCGACTGCGCGGCCGCTGCGGCTTCTTCCACCAAGGCCGCGTTTTGCTGCGTCACCTGGTCCATCTGGGTGATGGCCTGGTTGATCTGCTCTATACCCGAGGTCTGCTCCTGGCTGGCTGCGGTGATCTCGGCCATGATGTCGGTGACGCGTTTGACGCTGTCAACGATCTCGTCCATGGTCTTGCCGGCCTCGGCCACCTGGCTGGAGCCTTCTTCGACCTTGCTGACCGAGTCATCGATCAGGGTCTTGATTTCCTTGGCAGCTGCCGCACTTCTTTGCGCCAGGTTGCGCACTTCGGCAGCGACCACGGCAAAACCGCGGCCTTGCTCACCGGCCCGCGCCGCTTCCACGGCGGCGTTCAGGGCCAGGATATTGGTCTGGAAGGCAATGCCGTCGATGACACCGATGATGTCGACGATCTTGCGCGAGGAGGCGTTGATGGAGCCCATGGTGTCCACCACCTGGGACACCACGCTACCGCCCTTGACGGCGACGCTGGAAGCGGATACCGCCAGCTGGTTCGCCTGGCGCGCGTTGTCGGCATTTTGTTTGACCGTGGAGGTCAGCTCCTCCATCGAGGCAGCGGTTTCTTCCAGCGAGCTGGCCTGCTCTTCGGTGCGGGAAGAAAGGTCCTGGTTGCCCGCAGCGATCTGGCTGGACGCCGTGGCTATGGTGTCCGTGCCCTGGCGCACTTCGCCCACCACCTTGGCCAGGCTGGTGTTCATGTCTTTCAAGGCCTGCATCAGCTGGCCGGTTTCGTCGCGGCTGGTGACTTCGATGTGGCTGCTCAGGTCGCCGCCGGCCACCGTCTCCGCCAGCTTGAGGGCCTGGCTCAGGGGGCGGGTGATAGAGCGGGAAATCACGATGCCGATGACAATACCCGCGAGCACACCGCCCGCCGTGAGGCTGATCAACAGCAGCCGGATATTGGCATAGATCAGGTCTGTTTTATCATTCAACCTGGATGCCGTAGCCATCTTGCCGTCGACCAGCTTGGTCATCAAATCGTCGGCTTTATTCCCCACCTCGCGCGCCTCGCCAAATAGCTGCGCGGTCGAATTGCGCGCTTCGCCAAGTGGCTCCGTCCGCAGCATTTGCATCACCTGATTGAGGTCGACCGCAAAGGCCTGGGCGGCAGTACGTGCGTCCTCGAGCAACACCTTGCCTTGCGGAGTCACGAACTTGGGAGTGGCCAGTTCCAGTTCCTTGTGCATTCCCTGAAGGCGCTGCTGGACCGCCTCGATCTGGTGGTTGCGATCCTCTGTCGTAGACGCCAGTATGGCGGAACGCACCGAACGACCGGCGCCCAGCAGATGCATATTGGCTTGCGCCACATGCCGCAAACCGGTCGTTTCACGTTCGTACATTTGGCTTGCCAAGTCATTGATCTCTCCGGCTTTCAGAATGCCTTGGATTCCAATGATGCCGCCAATGGCGGCCACGATCAAAAAGCCCCCCATCAGCTTGGTGCTGACCTTCAAGTTTGCTAACCAGTTCATGTCAAAGTCCTACGTATCATTTTTTAAGCTGCACATGGCCTTCTCAACCCAGCCATGAGCGGTATGTGGATGCCTTTGGCGCATCCATGGGCCTCATCAGGCCGCCAATTTTTGGACCAGCCCCATGTCTTCGCTGGACATGAGTTTTTCCAGTGCCACCAGAATCAGCATGCGCTCGTCCAGCGTGCCCAGACCGGACAAAAACTCCAGCGCCTTGGCGCTCGAAGCTGCCAAGGAGATAGCCGTCCTTGTTTTCGTATCCATTGAGCATCCCTTTGAACGATATAGACGAGGCAAAGCCGCCCCGCCATTTGCAGAGCACAGCTGAAAGCCATGCCTTAGCAAGGCCTCAATCCACTTATCGGCCAGCCGCTGGAAAACTTAAAGGGATTACCCTAGGATTTAATGGAGGCTAGTGCGCTTGCCGCGACCTTGCTCCGCTCGCCAGGGCACGTCTGTCAGCTGGTAGCAGTCAAGCCCAACAGGCCAGAAATTCGGCTGGGATTTTGTGAGCCCGCCATGGGCCCGCTGAGCAGGCCCCGGCAAGGCTGCTTCAGCCGCCAGTCTGCGCTGGCGGCACAGGCAGCACAGAAGCCGCCGATTTAATGAGGTTCAAATCCTGCAGTTACTGCGGACCAGGCGGCTCACGCCGCGCCCCTAGATGCAAGCGGCAGCCGTGCTTCACGAATCGGCAGATTCACCAGCGCGGCACCCACGGCCAGCACAATATCGATGTACCAGACCCAGTCGTAGCTGCCGGTTGCCTGGAACACATAACCACCGAGGAAGGCGCCCAAGAAACCACCTATCTGGTGCGCCAGCATCACGATGCCGAACAGCATGGCCATGTTGGCAGTACCAAACATTTTCACGACCAGCCCTGCCGTTGGCGGCACCGTCGAGAGAAAGGTGACGCCCATGACGGCGGCAAATATCAGCATCACGGCCGGCGTCTTCGGCGCCAGCAGAAAGATCAGGACGGCCGCGCCACGTATGGCGTACAGCAGAGCCAGCAAAGATTTCATGCGCCAGCGGCCGACGGCCCAGCCCATCGCCAGGCTGCCAATGATGTTGAACAGGCCTATGGTTGCCAGCGCCCAGCCGCCGACTTCAGGCGGCAAGCCACAAGCCGCCACCACGCTGGGCAAGTGCGTGGCCAGAAACGCCACATGGAAGCCGCACACCAGAAAACCCAGGCTCAGGTAGACAAAGCTCGGCGTTGCCAGGGCCTGGCGTATGGCCTCACGGGCGCTCAAGGGCTTGAGGCCCGAGGTCGCTGCGGCCTGCGCGGCCAGCGCCCTGGAATTACCCTTGAGCACCCACACTGCCGGCAGCGCCAACAGCAAGATCACGCCCAGCCACTGCATGGCGCTGGCCCAACCGACGGCGGCGGTCAGACCGATCGCAATCGGGGCCATGGCGAACTGACCGAAGGAGCCTCCCGCATTGACGATGCCCGTGGCAAGGCCACGCTTTTGCGCCGGCACCAGGCGCGCGCTGGCGGCCATCAGGACAGAAGTTCCCGCCATGCCTGCACCACCGGCGGCCAGTACCCCAATCGCAAAAATCAGCCCCGCCGTGGTGCTCATAAGTGGGGTGATGAAAGTCCCCAGGGCCACCAGCAGTATCCCGACGAAGATTACGCGCCCGGCGCCCACACGGTCGGCAATGGCGCCGGCAAAAGGCTGGGTCAGACCCCACCAGAGCTGGCCGAAGGCAAACGCCAGACTGATGCTGCCAACGCCCAGCGCTGTCGATGTATTGAGCGCCGACAGAAACAGCCCCATGGACTGGCGCACGCCCATGGTCAAGGCAAAAGTGCCACCGGCCGCCAGCAGCACCAGCCAGATGGGGATGCCGGGTGGGGCCACAGACGATGAGTTGTCAGAGGCCTTATTCATCATCAGCTCCAGAGTCCGCGCCTGCCAGGGATAAAAGCTCCAGGGATTCATTGATCAGCCGGTGCAGCGCCAGCACGCGCTCCACGCCCAACCGTTCGTTCAGGCTGTCCTGCGCCACCTTCCAGCGATGCCGCGCCTCATCGCGCTTGGCACGGCCCGCAGCGGTCAGGCTGACGGTGCGGCTGCGTGCGTCCGTGCCGGCCGTCAGCTCCAGCCAACCGGCGTCTATCAATGGCTTCAGGTTGCGTGTCAGGGTAGAGGCACTGACCTTCATGCTCAGTGCCAGCTCGCCGGGCCGCAGGGGGCCCAGCTTGTAGACATGACTGAGCAGTGAATACTGCGTGGTTTTGAGCCCCGCCCTGGCCATTTCAAGGTCGTAGTGCTGGGCCACACGCCGCATCAGCTGACGCAGCCTCATATTGGTGCAGCCCTGCGCCTTCAGTTCGGTAAGTGATGACTGTGAAGGTGTTTTACGCATGATTAAATTGTAGCTACAATAATTGTATATGCAACTTAATTAAATGACATGACCCCACAAGACACCTTGACTCAATGGCTGGAACAAAGCGCTGCGGTTCACGCCCGCATGCTGGCCGGTGGCGGCAAGCCTGGCCTAGCTGGTCCCGCTCAGGTGGCCGGGAAAACCGGCATGGAAATCATGCAGGCCATGCTGGCTGGTGAACTGCCCTACCCGCACATTGCAGAAACGCTGGACTTCGCCCTTATAGAAATAGCGCCCGGCAAAGCCACTTTTCAGGGCACGCCGCAACTCAAGCACTACAACCCACTGGGTACGGTGCATGGCGGCTGGTACGCCACCCTGCTGGATTCGGCCGTGGGCTGCGCCGTGCACACCATGATGCCGGCGGGCCGGGCTTACACCACGGCCGAGCTAAGCGTCAATATCGTGCGCGCTGCCTCACATGCAAGCGGGCCGCTGCGCGCCATAGGCAGCGTCATCCACTGCGGCCGCCAACTGGCCACGGCCGAAGGCCGCATCGTCGGTCCGGACGGCAAGCTGTATGCGCATGCCACCACAACCTGTCTGGTGTTTGAAGTGCCGGCACAAGGGTAGCGCCGGGGATGTCAAGCAGTGCCAGCTTAGGGACACAGCTCAAGCAGGATCAGCTTCGGTTGCAAGCTTTTTGACCAAGCCAAATTCTGGATGTTGACCCGTAAGAAGCAAGAACATGGCAAATGTAGGCCCCTGCATATTCCTGTTGTCAGCAGTGCTTTCCAGGGCTTGCCAAGTACGTGACTGAACACCACCACGGCTTCCTATCTGTACGGGGTATCCCATCAATTCGGCCGCCTGCGCCTGATTCAAGCCTGCCGCCATGCGCGCAGCCTTGAGTTCATTGCCACTAGGTATCGGCATTTCCAGCTTGGTGATCATGTTCATGTAGGTCCTGCAGCCATTGTTGTCTGTCTATGGGAAGATAAACCACGAACCCAAACTCAGTTCAGCGTGATGTTCGCCGACCGTATATAGCTGCCCCAGCGGTCGTATTCCCGCGTGTAGAACTGCTGGTACGCAGTTGCTGTCATTGGCGTCATGACCATAGACATCTTGCGCATGGTTTCTGCCACCTTCGCGTCGGCCAGCGAAGCTTCGATGGCGTCGTGCAGGCGCGCCACAATGTCCGCTGGTGTCTTCGCCGGGGCCACAAAGCCGAGCCAGGGCCCGATGTCGATGTCGACACCAAACTCCTTTAACGTGGGCACATTGGGGTGTGCAGCCATACGCTGAGGCGCTGTGATGGCCAGCATCCGAATCGTACCAGCGGCCACATGTGGCTCTGCCACCAGAGTGGGAATGATGGCGCAGTCGACTTGCTTGCTGATTTGCGCCTGTATTAGCGGTGCCGTGCCGTTGTACGGCACGTGCAGCAGCGCGGCGCTCTTCGTCTGCTTGAGGACTTCCATGATGATTTGCCCGGAGCTGCCTTGGCCCCATGAGCCGTAGGTCAGCGGCTCTTTGGCCTGCCGTGCCATTTGCAGGAACTCGGTCAGCGTCTGGGCCGGATGCGAGGCATGCACCATCACGGTCAAGGGCGTGAAGCCCAGCGGCGCCACCGCCATGAAATCCTTCTTCGCGTCATAGGGCGCGGGCTTGAGAATATGCGGCGCGATGGAATGCGAATCGGCCGCCCCGTAAATCAGCGTGTAGCCGTCCGCCGGGCTTCTGGCACCCACCAGGCTACCAATCGTGCCAATGGCGCCCGGACGGTTGTCGATGATGACTGGCTGCCCAAGGCGTTGAGAAAGAACAGGCCCCATGGCTCGTACCAGTGCATCGCCGCCGCCACCCGCAGCCCACGGAACGATGATTTTGATGGGACGCGATGGGTAGGCGTTGCCTTGCGCCCAGGACGTCAGCGTCATACCGCCAATGGCAGGCATCGAAAGAATGCGCAGAGCGTTGCGGCGCGTCAAGCTTGTACTCATGGTGTCTCCTTTGGTTGTTCGAGCTCAGAGGCCTTTTTTGTCGAGCCAGCAGCTGATGCAGCCTGCAAGCTGTTCGTGGTTGTCTTCAATCATCAGCATGTGGCCATTGCCCGTGATGCCAAGGTCGGGAAGCCAGATGAAGTCGGCTCCCAGAAACCGCGCCAACGCGCCGTCCACTTCCTTCGGATGGCGCGGGTCTGCGTCACCGGTGAACACCAGCATGGGCAGGCTGTTGAGTTGTTCGGGGCGTTCCAAGTACAGGCCACTACCGCCAATATTGAAGCGTTCGTTCAGAATGCGTGGGCTTTCGTGTCCGATGGAGCGGGCATAGGCTTCGAAAGCGCCGTGAGGAAAGCGCGGACTGTTGGCCCAGAACTCTTTCATGAATGCCCTGTCCACGAAGGCCGGTCTGTCGGTTGGCGCATAGATGGGGTGGCTTGCTGCATCCTCATCCAAAGTCTGCGTAGGCTCGGCAGGGAGTGCCGGCACCAAGTTGGCAGGTGCCCCTGGTGCGATGCCGACAACGGCCGCAACATGCGCACGATAGTTCTCCGCCACCCACCAAGCAATAGGACCACCCGCTGAATGAGCGAACACGATGGCTGGGCCGATTTCCTGCAACAGAACGCCTAGCGAGCGCCCGACATCGGCCATAGACAGCTCCAGGAAGGCGGCAGTCGTCGGCGACCGGCCGTGGCCGGGCCAATCCATCACATAGACGTCATGCCCCCGCCGGGAAAAGAACACAGCCCAGCCCTCACGGCCGTCGGGAGTCGCCAAGTACGCCGTACCGTTGTGAAAGCCGCCATGAATCATGACGATGGGCGGCTTGCGCGATTCCCCCTCGGCAGTCAGCACGTCCGCAAAAACCGGGTGCTCCGCCGTACCGGAGTAAAGGTATGTCCGTTGCATTGTCTTTTGGATCCATCTCGAGCGTAAAAACAGAGCGCAGTATAGGTCGATATAGTTCCATATAGAACCATATGGCGATGCGGGTTTTCCCTCAAAAGGCCTGCCATCGACCAGCGTCGGTCAGCCAGCCAGCTACCTATACTTGATGGATGCTCAGCTCAATCGCACCATGAACAGTCCGCACAGTGACATCCTCGACGGGGTAGCCATTCCCTTCGCCTACAAGATGGGGTACATGATTAACTCGTACCGCGAGCCGTCGTTTCGCGCCATCGAGGCGACCCACGGTTTGACGCGGCCGGAGATTCTTTCGCTCATCTTCCTGTACTTCAGGGACGGCATCTCCGCCGCAGACATCTGCGATTTTTCCGGTCACCTCAAGAACAACATCAGCCGGGCCATCACAGCGCTTGAAGGCAAAGGGCTGGTGCGCCGGGAGTCCGATCCGCAAGACCAGCGGCGGCTCATCATTCACATCACCGCCGACGGACGCCGTATGCATGACAGATTCATGCCTGCGCTCAAACAGCGTGAGGATGACATGATGGCCTGCCTGTCAGTTGCGGAGCAGCGGACATTCGAGGCCTTGCTGCAAAAGCTGTGCGCTCATGGGCCAGAGTGGAACTGCAAGGAGCATTGGCGGCTAGCCAGCAAGCCTTCCGATCCGTACTAACAATTAGCAAGGTCCAAGTTGCTGATTTGCAATGGTTTCTGTAACCAACGCTTTTAGTGCGTCGTACAGCTCAAACAGCCCCCATTCCGATTCGATTCAGCCAGGAAAGGCTGTGGCAAACGCATCACGATTGCAACCCAAGCATCCCAATCAGGACAGTCCAGCCAGACTACGCCAGCTAAAAGCAGCCCCAAGCCAATTGAAAATGACAAGGACTGCAAGGGAGCCTCTCGCAGTTCTTCCACAGTCGCCGATTCTTCGCCAGACCTCAGGAACAGCTTCCGGCGCCTAAGCCGAACGGATCGTCCACGCTGTGGCTGGGCGTGGTGAACCAGCGCGGGCCGGTCGCCGTCATGTAGAAGTGGTCTTCCAATCGCACTCCGAACTCACCAGGAACGCAAATCATGGGTTCGTTACTGAAGCACATGCCTTCGGCCAGCGGTGTGGCGTCGCCTTGCACCAGGTAGGGCCACTCATGGATGTCCAGTCCAATGCCGTGACCGGTGCGATGCGGCAAGCCAGGCAAGGTGTAGCCGGGGCCAAAGCCATCGTTCGCCAGCTGGTGACGCGCGGCACGGTCCACGTCTGCGCACGGTATACCCGGCTGCGCTGCGGCAAAGGCGGCAGCTTGCGCGGATTTCTCCGCGTTCCAGACTTGGCGCTGGCGTTCGTTCGGCTCACCAAACACGTAGGTGCGCGTGATGTCCGAGAGGTAGCCATGCAACCGGCAACCTGTGTCGATCAGCACCATATCGCCCGACTTCAACACTTGCGGGTCTTTCACCCCATGAGGAAAGGCTGTAGCCTGGCCAAACAGCACGATACAAAAGAAAGAGCCCGTCGCACCTACCTGGCGATGCGCCTGGGCAATGAAGGCTTCCACTTCTGTGGTCGTTATTCCCTCGTGCAGCATGCTCGCGGTCGCCTGATGTACGGCCAGGGTCATGTCCTTGGCGCGCTGCATCAAGGCTATTTCCTCGGTGGATTTGCGCATGCGGCAATACGCCGTCACCTCGTAGGCGTTTATTACGCGCAGGCCCTGGGCGCACTGTGCAATGCCATCGGCAACGAAGAACGCCGCGCTTTCGTCCATGCCCAGCGTTACAGCTTGCGTTGGGCTGGCTTGCACGCCCATGCGCGCCAGCACTTGTATGCATAGCGCAAACGGACTCTCGTGCTCGTGCCAAGCGTTGACGGCGCCAGGCAGCACCATATATTCCTGCACTGTGCCCACCTCGAACCACGGTGCAATGAATTCCAGTGCGCCTTCAGCCGGAAGCAGCGCCCCGACCAGGCGCTCGCTAGGCCGCCACTGCATGCCTGTGAAATAAAGCAAGTTGGTACCAGCATTCAGGTAAATGGCCGCAATGCCCAGCTCGCGCATACGCTTTTGGGCTGTCTCTATGCGCTGACGGTATTGCGCCAAAGAGATGGGGGTGCTCCCCGCAGTCATGACATGCAGGGCTTGCAGGGCCTGCGCCGGGGTTTTTCCGCCTACACCAATAGTCATAGAAGTATCCGTTTCGCGGCCGCTGTTGCGCCCATGGTTGAAATACTGGCTGTGTGGTTCACAGGCAGCTTTGATGAAGATCTTGTCAGCGAGAAGTTGTTCATTCGACGTACTCACAATAACGGTTGAATCGAAATCCATTTGAACAAACAGATTGTTAATATATTACAAAGATATGTATTAAATATCTGTAGGTGTTTTTTTGCATACTCAAACTGACGATTTTGGTGTACCGCAATACTTTGAAAACCTGAGGTGCACACCAAGTCACCTTACCCCTGTTTCCGTGGAGTTCTTAGCCCACGGATTACGCAGCGTTTTGCGCTGTGTCTCGTCCCAGTGTTGCTCGTACGACATCAGACTGAGATATCCCAGAGTCGAGTGCAACTGTCGATGATTCTAGAAAGCCATCTAGTCCAGCACCACATACATCGCCTCGCGCCGCGTAGCGAACTTCCTGCCGTACAAGCTGGGGTTTTCAATCATCCCCAGAAGCTCTCGGTCGGCGCATGCCGGAAAGCAAATGGTTGGCGATGATCACCATCGGTGTGCTGCACACCGGCAAGGGCAATACAGCGATTCCGTTGAGTGCGACGCGGGAGATCAGCGTACGTTCGCTCGAAATTAAAACTATTGCCCCCACTGGGCATCAATCCGACGTATCCGACGTCGAGCACGTCGGAGGCTTCGCGACGAACTGATTCGTCGCGTCTCGCTATGCCAGCGGCAACGCAGCGTTCGCTCGCTGGATCCCGGCGGCCGATTGCAGCACCCAAGGGGTCGCCAGCGCGGCGAGCAAGCGAGTCAACATCACCTCGTGCGGCTGCCACTGCGAGCGAGAGCCCGTCACGTTAAAGGTCGCGACGCAGCGGCCGCCAGCGAGCAGCGGCACGTTGACGATGGCGTGCAGGCCCATCGACGTCATTTGCGCATGGTCGTCGAAGACCTCAGCCAGGGTCGCATCACCCTCCCCGACGAAGATCTCGCCGCGGCGCAGCAACTGACGTGCCCAGGGCGTCATGGGTTTGTGCTTGCGGCCGCCCACGGGATAGGCCCCAGGCTTGGAGGACCACAGGCGCTGCAACTCAACAGCCTCGTCCTCGGCGCGGTCCGGCGTAACGTTGACGTTGATCGTCAGCAGGCCGTCACCCAGCAGGGACTGCCGCACCTGCTCGAGAATGCACAGCGCCGCGTTGAGGTCGGGCGCGCGCGGCAGCTCCTGGAACAGCGCCACGCAAGCGGCGGGCGGCAGGCACAGCGCATATTCCTGGCGCATAGCCGTTTCACGAATAGGCGACTCAGTCATTCTTGATGCCCAGCTCGCGGATGATCTTGCCGTAGCGGTCCGCATCGCGGCGCAGCACGGTGGCGAACTCCTGCGGTGTACCGTTCACGATTTCCACGCCGATAGCGTCCATGCGGGCGCGGACCTCGGGGTTGGACAGGGCCTTGTTCGTCTCGGCGTTGAGCTTGGCCACCAGGTCTTTGGGCATGCCGGCGGGGCCGAAAGCACCGTACCAGACGCCGAGTTCGTAGCCCGGCAAGGTCTCGCCGACGGTCGGAACCTCGGGCAGCAAGGCGGAGCGCTTCGCCTCAGTCACACCCAGCAGGCGCAGCTTGCCAGTTTTGACGTGCGGCAGGGTCTGGGTCCCTGCGGAAAACAGCACCTGGGTCTGGTTGCCGACAGTGTCCACGACGGCGGGAGCGCCCCCCTTGTAGGGCACGTGCTGCATCTCTATGCCTGCGGCCTTTTCGAACAGCACCGCGCCCAGGTGATTGGGAGAGCCGGCACCGGCCGAGGCATAGGCCAGCTTGCCCGGGTGGGCCTTGGCGTAGGCGATCAGCTCCGTGACGTTTTTCGCGGGCACCGCGACGTTGACCACCAGCGTGTTGACCACGTTGGCCAGTTGCGCGATGGGCGTGAAGTCCTCCACGCCCCGGAAGGGCATTTTGGGCATCAGTGCCGGGTTCATGACATGGGTGCTCATGGAGCCGATCAGCAGCGTGTAGCCGTCGGGCTTGGCCTTGGCGACAAAGTTTGAGCCGATGTTGCCGGAGGCGCCGGAACGGTTGTCGACGATCACCGGCTGGCCTAATGACTTGGTCAATTGCTCAGCCAGTGCCCGGGCCAGGATGTCGGTGGAGCCACCGGCTGCCCAGGGCACGATCAGCGTGATTGGCTTCTCGGGCCAGGCGGCGCTGGCCAGTTGGGCAAAACCGCACAGTGCGGTCAGGGTCATATAGCGTCGGATACGGAAAAACATGGCGAGTACTCCTTCAAAAAATGGATAAGGACGAAAGCGACGCGGGCCGGCTTCAACGTCCGACGGCATAGCCCTGCATGCCGCGCGGGTTGGCGGCGGCGCGCAGCACCAAACGCCCCTCCCGATCGCGGCTGCGGCTACAGGCGGACATGCGACTCTCGGACCACGGGTCGCCGACCCTGACGTCGTGGCCGGCGGCGCGCAGCGCCTCGATCACGGCGGGTTCAAAGCGTGACTCGACAGTCAGGCGGTTGAGAATGGTCTCGCGCGGCCAGAAGGATGAGGGAAAGTGGTTGATGTGCCAGGCCGGCGCGTCGATGGCTTCCTGCAAATTCATGCCGTGCACCGCATGGCGCAGGAAAAAGGCGGGCGACCACTGGTCCTGCTGGTCGCCGCCGGGCGTGCCGAAGACCATATAGGGTTCGCCGTCGCGCAGCGCCAGCGAAGGCGAGAGCGTGGTGCAGGGCCGCACTCCGGGCGTGACGGTGTTGGGCAAGCCGTCGTCCAGCCAGGTGATCTGCAGCCGGGTGTTGATGGAAAAGCCGAGCGCCGGGATGGTCGGGCTCGACGAGAGCCAGCCGCCTGAAGGCGTGGCGGCGACCATATTTCCATCCCTGTCTATGACGTCGATATGGCAGGTGTCGCCGACGAACACTTCGCGCTCCAGCCATTCGGACACCGGCGGAAGTGCCGCGAAGGTCGGCTCGCCGACGCCAAAGCGGGTGTCGGCTGTCAGCAGGGTGCGGCGGGCCACGTCGAGGTCCGGCAGGCGCGGCAGATGGCCGCCGGGCGCGCCAGGCTGCAGTTCCCGCGCGGCTTGGTTGCTGACACCCTGCCAGCGCTGCCGCAGGTAGTCGTCTGACAGCAGTGCCATCTGGGCCTCGCGCGAGGCGCCGGGAGCGGCGCCGTACCAGGCCATGCGGTCGGCCATGGCCAGCTTGGCGGCCTCGGCGATGCGGTGCACAAAGCCGGCAGTGTCCGGCGCATGCTGTTCCAGCCCGGCGTGGCGCAACATGCCGATCTGCTGCAGAAAGGCTGGCCCCTGGCTCCAGAAGCCGCACTTGGCCAGCGTGTAGCGGCCGAAGTCCATGGTCAGCGGCGCTTCGACGGTCGGTGTCCAGCGTTCGAGGTCCTCGTAGCGCAGCAAGCCGCTGTGCCGCTCCCCGCTACTGTCCCGAATCTTTGCCGTGCGGTAGTAGTGGTCAATCTCCTGCGCCACAAAGCCCTTGTACCAGGTCTGCAGGGCGGCGTCGATCACGGCGGTTCGCGTCTGGGCCTGGCCCTCGGCCGTGCGGATGAGGCGCTCGTAAGTGGCTGCGAGCGCCGGCAGACGGAACAGCGCACCTGGCGCCGGCACCTTCCCGTCGGGCAGCCAGACCTGGGCCGAAGATGTCCATTCCTGGCGGAACAGGTCCTGCACCGCCGTGATGGCCTGCACCGCGCGCGGAATCAGCGGAAAGCCATCGCGGGCATAGCCAATGGCCGGCGCCAGCACGTCGGCCAGCGACCAGGTGCCGTGGTCGCGCAACATCGTCAGCCAAGCGCCGAAGGCCCCGGGCACGGTGGCCGGCAGCAGCCCGATGCCGGGTACCTGCTCCAGGCCCAGCCCGCGAAAGGCCGCGGCCGAGGCTTCGGCTGGCGCCGGGCCCTGGCCGCAGACCGACAGCATGCGCTGCTCGCGCTCGCTCCACAACAGGATGGGGACTTCGCCGCCCGGACCGTTGAGGTGCGGCTCCACCACCTGCAGCACAAAGCCCCCCGCGACGGCGGCGTCGAAGGCGTTGCCGCCGCGTTCAAGAACGCCCATGGCAGTCTGCGAGGCCAGCCAGTGGGTGGAAGCGACAACCCCGTGGGTGCCGGTGATTTCGGGTCGGGTGGTGAATTGGCTCATGCTTGTCTTGCGTCAATTGCGTGAAGGAAAGCGCCAGTTTAAAAGCATGAAATAGACAAATTCAACAGTTTTTCTATGATTGCATGCATTAACTTCTATGTAATAGTTGACCATGCCTTCTTCGCCAGACCCTCTCACCCACCGCCTGGAAACTCGCCTCAAGATGCGGCACTACGCGCTGCTGGTGGCGGTGGACAAGCACCGTTCCATCACTCGCGTGGCTGAGCAGCTTTCGCTGACCCAGCCCACAGTGACGCGGGCATTGGCCGATATCGAAGACATCTTCATGACGCCACTGTTCGTTCGCCATCGGCGCGGCCTGGAGCCCACGCCCGCCGGTATCGTGGTGCTCGCGCGCGCCCGGCTGGTCATGGCCGACAACGCGGCGCTGCAGCAGGAACTGCAGGCCGTCAGCGCCGGTCGCCAGGGGCGCTTGCGCATTGGCGTGATCCCTTATGTGTCAACGCAAGCGCTCAATGCGACCTGGCAGCATCTCTTTGCGTTGCGCCCCCAGCTCGCGCTGCTGGCCCACGAAGACACTACCCACAACCTGATTCAGGCGGTGCGCAGCCGCATGCTGGACTGCGCCATTTGCCGTTTCTCGCACGACAGCACCGATGGTGATTTGGTACAGCAGTTGCTCTACCACCAGCAAGCCAGCCTCGTCGTGGCGGGGGCCTGCGCCGACCGGTTGAAAAAACAGGCCGCGTTGGATATCCCCCAGCTGGCGGAAATGGACTGGATATTTCCGCCGCAGGACACGCCGATCCGGCAAATGATCAACGCCATCTTTATCGCGGCCGGCCGGACGGTGCCAATCCCGTTGATCGAGGCCGATGCGCCGCGCACGATCGCCTCTGCCTTGCAGCAGTTGCCGCGCGGCATCACGGTACTACCGCGCGATATCGCGCAGACGGTAGCAGACATGAGCGGCGCCGTGGTGCTGCCGCAGCCGCTGCCGTGGAACCTGCCGCCAGTCGGTTTGGCGTGGCTGCGCGACTCACCCAAGGCGGCTGTCATTGCCGCACTGGCGGCCGCTGTACGCCTGGCCGCATAAAGGGGAGCTGCGCATCCGACGCTGACTTTGATTGGCATCAAATTAGGTCAGGCATTGACAGCTAATACTGGTCATCCATGATGCCCTTGGAGGTACCTTGCCATGGATTTCAATGCAGCGATTTTCGGACGCCGTTCCATGCGCGACTAGACGGACCAGGTCGGTGGATGAGTCCGCCATTGGCCTGCTGACCGACGCTGCTTTTCAGGTATCGAGTGCAATCAACCAGCTGCCTTGGAGATTCACGGTGGTGCACGATCAAGGGTTGCTGGACTGCATCTCGCGTGACGCAAAATTCCGCATGCTCGCGCCCCTGCCGGGAAGAACACGTTCGACCTGCCTGCAACAAGGTACCCGTTGTGCCTCTCACCGTAGGCCATCTAAAGGTTACGCAAGCGCCTGTCTCTCGCAAGCAGCCAGAGATTCGCTGGATTGGTTGACCGCTCTGATGATGCCGAAGCAGATTTGACCAGATGTGCACCGATTCGCACACCCAGCCGCCTAGCCTTACGTCGTCATAAGCACAGCCGCAGGTTTGCTGAATTGCAATGTGGGCAGTGCCCCAGCACGCCAGTCAGAGTGAGCTCAGCGAAGGTTGATTCCGGCGCGCTGGATGATCTGGCTCGAAGGCGACGCAATCTGCTGGATTGCGAAACAGGCTCCCCCGCGATGGCTAAACGTCGAGCATCGCGAGCAGCATAAATATCACAAAACGCAAATGAGCGACTCAGTACAAATACTTGAAAATATTATTGATATGTTATTAATATATCAACAGATAGGCAATCGTATAGATTTTCTCCACTCAATAAAGAAGCCGCCTTTATGAAGAATCCCCGCTGGCAAGGCATTTTTCCCGCCATCACGACCAAGTTCCATGCCGATGAAAGCATAGACGCCGAAGGCACGGCCAAGCACATCGACTTTCAGATCCGCAACGGCGTCCACGGTCTGGTTACCTGCGGCTCGCTCGGTGAAGCCAGCACCTTGACGCTGGAAGAAAAGCTCCAGGTTGCCGACATCGCCATCAAGGCCAGTGCGGGTCGCGTCCCGGTACTGGCCAACGTCTCGGAAACCAGCACGCGCGAAGCGCTGCGCTACATCCGTGGCGCCAATGAACTCGGCGTGGACGGTTACATGGTGATGCCCTCGGTCATCTATGTCGCCGACGCCCGCGAGGCGATGCTCAATGTGCGCACCATGGCCGAGGCTGCGAAGAAGCCCATCATGGTCTACAACAACCCGGTCGCTTACCGCGTGGACCTCAAGCCCGAGCACATGGTTGAGCTGGCCGATTGCGAATGGATTGTCGCCATCAAGGAAAGCACGGACAACATCCGCCGCATCACCGACTTGCGTAACCTGCTGGGCGAGCGCTACCAGCTCTTTCTGGGCGTGGATGATCTGGCTTACGAAGGCCTGGCACTGGGCTGTGACGGCCTGCTCGCCGGTGTCGGCTGCACCTTCCCGCGTGAAACCGTGGCGCTGTATGACCTGATGAAGGCCGGCAAGTTCGCCGAGGCACTCAAGCTCTACCAGTGGATGACACCCATGCTGCACCTGGACGTGTCCACCAAGCTGGTGCAAAACCTCAAGCTCATCGACGTCTTGGCCGGTGTGAGCACCGAGCACATGCGCCGTCCCCGCCTGCCGCTGATTGGCGCCGAGCGTGAATACATTGAAACGATCGTGAACAAAGCACTCGCAACACGCCCGCTTCAATACCAGTC
>NZ_FOKZ01000043.1 GCF_900112285.1 Polaromonas sp. OV174
CACGCAGTTGCGCTTCACTTCATTCACTGTGACCAGCTCCTGGCGGGACTTGCACCCGCAGGTGTGCGCCCATGCTGGGCGCACCAAAGAAAAAGGGGCCTAAGCCCCTTTCTTGTCAGTCGCCGGATGGCGCTCAGACCACGCCTTGCGCCAGCATGGCGTCGGCCACCTTGACGAAACCGGCCACATTGGCGCCATCGACATAGCTGATGCTGCCGTCGGCGCGTCGGCCGTGCTGCACGCAGGCTTCGTGGATGCTCTGCATGATCTGCAGCAGGCGCGCATCGACCTCCTCACGAGGCCACGACAGGCGCGCCGCATTCTGGCTCATTTCCAGGCCTGAGGTGGCGACGCCGCCGGCGTTGCTGGCCTTACCCGGGGCGTAGAGCACGCCGCTGCGCTCGAACAGGCGAACCGCGTCCAGCGTGGACGGCATGTTGGCGCCTTCGGCCACGCAAATCACACCGTTCTTGATGAGGGTGGCAGCGTCTTCGCCATTGAGTTCATTCTGGGTCGCGCTGGGCAGGGCCACGTCCACCGGCACATGCCAGGGGCGCACGCCGGGCTGGAACTGGGCGCCTACGCGCTTGGCGTATTCGTCCACACGACCGTAGAGGTGGTTTTTGACCTCCATCAGCACGGCGAGTTTTTCTGTCGTGAAGCCGTCTTCATCGACAACCGTGCCGCTGGAGTCGGACACCGTGATGACCTTGGCGCCCAGCGCCATGGCTTTTTCCACGCTGTACTGGGCCACGTTGCCCGAGCCCGAGACGCTGACGCGCAGGCCGTCGAGTGAACGGCCGGCCGTCTTGAGCATTTCCTGGGCGAAGTAAACCGTGCCGTAGCCGGTGGCTTCGGGACGGATCAGCGAGCCGCCAAAGCTCAAGCCCTTGCCGGTGAAGACGCAGTCGGCGCGGTTGGTGAGCTTTTTGTACATGCCGGCCATGTAGCCAACTTCACGGCCGCCCACGCCGATGTCGCCGGCCGGCACGTCGGTGTCCGAGCCGATGTGGCGGTACAACTCGCTGACAAAGGCCTGGCAAAAGCGCATGACTTCAGCGTTGCTCTTGCCCTTGGGGTCGAAATCGGAGCCGCCCTTGCCGCCGCCCATGGGCAGGGTGGTCAGGGCGTTTTTCAGGGTCTGCTCGAAGGCCAGGAATTTCAGCACCGACAGGTTGACCGAGGGGTGAAAACGCAGGCCGCCCTTGTAAGGGCCAATCGCCAGGCTGTGCTGGATGCGGAAACCGCGGTTGACCTGGACGTCGCCGTGGTCGTCCATCCAGCAGACGCGGAAGATGATGACGCGCTCGGGCTCGACCAGACGCTCCAGCAGGCTCAGGCTGGCATAACGTGGGTGCTTTTCAATGTAGGGCCACAGGCTTTCCATCACTTCGGTGACGGCTTGGATGTATTCGGGCTGGCCTGGATTACGTTCGGCTACATGGCTTAGAAAGCTGCCCACTGTCAGATGCTTCATTTAATCAATTTCCAATTCGATGCATAAACCTATGCGGAAAACGCATTGTCTCGGAAAAATGGCCTGTTTTTTGGCGTTGCGGTCGAACTTGCCCCAATTTGGTGTTACTGCTACCCCAAAACGGGGCAGTTTTCGCTCAGCGTCCGCGCAGAAACAGGCTGTCCAGCTCCTTCAAGCTGAGCTGGCGCCAGGTCGGTCGGCCATGGTTGCACTGGTCGGAGCGCTCGGTGGCTTCCATTTGCCGCAGCAGGGCGTTCATTTCATCCAGCGTGAGCTTGCGGTTGGCGCGCACGGCGCCGTGGCAGGCCATGGTGCCCAGCAATTCGTTGCGGGCACGCTGAATCACCGTGCTGGCCTCGTGCTGCGCTAGTTCGGCCAGCACGGATCTAGCCAGCTCCACCGCATCACCTTGCGTCAGGCTGGTGGGGACGGCTCGCACCGCCAGGGTTTTGGGCGAAAAGGGCGAGATCTCCAGGCCCAGCGTGGCCAAGACCTCGGTGCTGGCTTCGGCGGTGGCCACTTCCTGCGGGCTGGCGGCAAAAGTGGCGGGAATCAGGAGCGGCTGGCTGGCGATCTGTGAGCTGTCGAGCTGGCTTTTCAGTCTTTCGTAGACTACGCGCTCATGCGCCGCATGCATGTCGACGATGACCAGGCCCTGGGCGTTTTCGGCCAGGATGTAGACGCCTTGCAACTGGGCCAGTGCGCGGCCTAGCGGCCAGTCGCCGGCGGGCAGCTGGCTGCTTGGCTGGCTGCTGGACTGTACGGGAGTTTGTGTGGAAGTGGGGGCCGGGCTGGCTGCCGGTACGGGGCTGAACCCGCCGTCAAAGCCGCTGCCAGCGGTAGATAGGGGCGGGGGGGTGTTGGTGCTGGCAGGCGCCACCGGCCACAGGGCTTCAAAGTCGGACGCGCCGGGGGCTTTGTTTGCTACGAAATTTATAGCTGGTTGCGCCCATCCCTGCTGCGCAAAAGCCTTGTTTCCCTTAAGAGCGGCATTTGCGGGCGGGCTGGCTTCATCGCTAGTGCCAGCCGTCTGGGCTGCGGCCGTCTGGCCGACACGTGGTGCGGCCAGGGCGTTTTCGGTGGCATGACGCACCGCCTGGTGTACCTCGCGACTGTCGCGAAAGCGCACTTCTATCTTGGTCGGATGCACGTTGACGTCGACGCGGGCCGGGTCGATTTCAACATACAGCGCATACACCGGCTGTCGATGGCCGTGCAGCACGTCCTCGTAGGCGCTGCGGGCGGCGTGCGTGAGCACCTTGTCGCGCACGTAGCGGCCATTGACATAGGAAAACTGCTGGTCGGCGCGCGAGCGGGCCGCATCCGGAACACCGGCCCGGCCCCAGACCCGTACAGCGGGCTGGCCATCGGCGCGGCGGGCGCTGCTTTCGTAGTTGACGGCGATGGACTGCTCGACAAAGTCGGCGCCCAGCACGTCGGCCAGACGTTGGTCATGGGCTGATGCGCCGCTGCAGGCGCGCCATTGCTCGACCAGCTTGCCTTCGTGCCAGATGGCAAAGCCGACATCGGGCCGTACCAGCGCATGGCGGCGCACCGCTTCTATACAGTGGGCCAGCTCGGTGGCGTCGGTTTTGAGAAATTTGCGGCGCGCCGGCGTGGCGTAAAACAGCTCGCGCACCTCGACGCTGGTGCCGCGCGCGCGCGCCGCCGGTTTCAGTTCGCCGCTGCGGCCGTCGAGTTGCCAGGCATGCTCGTTGTCTTGGCTGCGCGACAACAGGCTCATGTCGGCAATCGAGTTGATGGCGGCCAGCGCCTCGCCCCGAAAGCCCATGGTGCCTACGGCTTCCAGGTCTTGCAGCGAGGCGATCTTGCTGGTGGCGTGGCGCCTGAGAGCCACCGGCAGCTCTTCGCGCGGAATGCCCAGGCCATCGTCTTCCACCAGGATCAGCCGCACGCCGCCCGCCAGCAGGCGCAGCGTCACTTGTGTGGCGCCGGCGTCCAGCGCGTTGTCCACCAGCTCGCGCACCACGGAGGCGGGGCGCTCGACCACTTCGCCGGCGGCAATCTGGCTGATCAGTTCATCGGGGAGGTCGCGGATGGGGCGGCGTGGGGCTTGGGGCAGGGCAGTCATGAGGAAACGATTTTAGGCGCAGCCCTGGCAAGGGCATGGCCGGGCGGTCAAGGCAGACCTGTCAAAATCGCTGCCATGGAATTAGCTACCTTTCTCATCGACTTCATTCTTCACATCGACAAACACCTGGAGGTTTTTGTCAGCAGCTATGGCGCCTGGGTCTATGCCTTGCTGTTCCTGATTATTTTTGTCGAAACCGGCGTCGTCGTCATGCCGTTTTTGCCGGGCGATTCGCTGCTGTTCGTGGTGGGCGCCATGTGCGGCGTGGGCCTGATGAGCTATCCGCTGGCCGTGGGCCTGCTCTTGGTGGCAGCGGTGCTGGGCGACCAGTGCAACTACAGCATTGGCCGCTCTCTGGGGCCCAAGGTGTTTCAGTGGGAGGACTCCCGCTTCTTCAATAAAAAAGCCTTCGACCAGGCGCATGCGTTTTACGAGCGCTATGGCGGCGTCACCATCATTGCTGCGCGCTTCATGCCTTTTTTGCGCACCTTTGCGCCCTTTGTGGCCGGCATATCGGAGATGTCGCGCGGCAAGTTCTCTTTGTTCAATGTGGTGGGCGCGGTACTGTGGGTGGGCGGCATCATCACCGCCGGCTATCTCTTTGGTAACGTGCCCTTCGTCAAGACCCATTTGGACAAGATCATCTGGGCCATGATCTTTGTGCCGGGCCTGCTGGTGCTTTTTGGCGCCTGGCGCGCCAAGCGCAAGGCGGCCATCTCCAGTTGATGCGCTGCTTTTAGGCGATGCAGGGCAAGGTCACTTTGTGCACCTTGCCTGCAATATCCAGAATACCCAGCGCATGGGCTGATTGAAAAAATCAGTTGCTGCTTTGCCCGGAGCAGGCCATTTCCTTGTCCAGCTCCACAATGGTCTGATACAGCACGCGCGTGCCATCGAGCAGCTGCTGCGGCTCTATCCATTCTTCCGGGCAGTGGCTGCGTCCGTTCAGGCAGGGTATGAAAATCATGCCAATCGGGCCGGTGGGCGCGACGTACACGGCGTCATGCCCGGCGCCACTGGGCAAGCGCATGGAGGAATAACCCAGCGCGGTGGCGGAGCGTTCGACGGCATTCATCACCAAGGGCGAGCAATCGGTAGGCTTTGAGCGGCTGACGTGTGTGGCCTTGGCGCTCAGGCGCAAGGCCTGCATATCCGCTGCAACGCCTGCCATCAATGTCTCGGGAAAGCTGTCCAGCACTTGCTGGCTATCGCTGCGCACTTCCAGCATCAATTCCACAGTGCCTGGCACCGCATTGGGGACGTTGGGCGTCATGGCGATGCGGCCAATGGTGGCCACCACATAGTGCGGCTTGCCGCTCATGGCCGACGCCTGTCGGTAAGCCGCATCGATCAGGCGTGCGGCACCGACCAGTGCGTCGCGGCGGATGTCCATGGGCGTGGTGCCCGCATGATCTGGCTGCCCTTCGATATTGAGCAGCACGCGTCGAATGCCGACAATATTGGTGACCACCCCAATGGGCAGCTGGCGGGCCTCGAGTACCGGGCCTTGCTCGATATGCAGTTCGACAAAAGCGGCCGTGCTGCCCGCTGTGCGCAGTGGTTGTGCCAAGGCATCGGGGTTGCCGCCTATGCGGCGCATGCCATCGGCCAGGGTTTCGCCGGCGGCATTGCGCGAGGCCAGCATGCCGGCATCCAGTACGCCAGAAAAAGCGCGACTGCCAACGCAGGAAATGCCGTAATCGCTGGGCTCTTCCGACAAAAAGTCTATGACCTCGAAGGGATGGGCCAGCGTAATGCCTTGCTCTTTCAGGGTATGCGCCACTTCGATGCCGGCCAGCACGCCGATGATGCCGTCAAAGCGACCGCCGCCCACAACGGTATCGCAGTGCGAGCCGGTGATGATGGGCTTGAGCGTCGCGTCGAGCCCGGCACGTCGGCCGACCAGGTTTCCGCCAGCGTCATGCGACACCTCAAGCCCGGCAGCGATAAATTCGGCCTGCAGCCAGGCACGGGCTTCTGCGAAGAGTGGAGAGAAGGCACGCCGTGTCCACGGCTGGTCGGGCAGTGTCAGTTTGGACAGGGTTTCAACACGCGACCAGAGACGGTCGGCGTTAAGAGCAGGAAAAGTAGTTGGCATTGGAGGCTCGGCGTAAATGGTGGGATAGATGCGTAACGGCTTTATGCGCGGTGCGGACGCAAAAACTGGCCGTGGCCCTTGGCATTGATGACTTTTTGACCGTCAAAGGCCAGGGCACCTCGGCAATAAGTGGCCGCAACGCGTACGCTGAACTCACGGCCTTCAAACGAACTCCAGTGCACCGCAGACAGGCTGGTGGACGGATCGAAGGCATAACGCTCCGGCTTGAGGATGACGATATCGGCATCCATGCCGACGGCCAGGCTGCCCTTGCGGTCATCCAGCAAAAAGTGGCGTGCCGGGTTGCTGCACAGCTGTTTGACCACCATGGTTGGGGCAATGCCGTGTTCTTCACAGCCGGTCCAGAACGCAGGCAGCAGGGTTTCCAGACCGGGGCCGCCCGAGGAGTTCTTGAAGATATTGGGGTTTTGTTTGCGCTCCAAGCCCCAGCTGACATGGTCGGATGACACAAAGGTGCATTCGTCATTGGCAATGTGGCTCCACAGCAAGTCGACTTCTGCTTTTGGGCGTATGGGCGGGTAGTGCTTGGTTTTGGCGCCGAATTTTTTTGTGTGCTCTTCGTGGTTCAGCATGAGGTACTGGACGCAGGTTTCTATGCTGGCCTGGTGGCCTGCGCGTCGGTACATATTGCAAATATCAAAGCCGCGCGCGGTGGATACATGCACCGCATGCGCCCGTGCGCCGGTTTCCGCGCCAATTTCATAGATCAGAGCGGTCGCGAGGTTTTCAACCAATGGGGTGTGCGCGCGCATGAAGGCGTCCCAGCCGGTATCGCCAGCCTCAATCAGGCGCTGGATGTTCTTGCGCGTCAGCTCCTGCATCTGGTTGTGCACGCCGCACACCAGGCCGGATGGCGCGATGAGCCGGAAGGCTTCGTACAAATCGTCTTCTTCAATGCGCGGAAAGCGACCCGGTGTGGCTTCGAAAGTCGAAAATTTGAACGCACATACGCCGCCTTCAATCAGGCCGGCTGCAGCTTGCATGCCGTGCTTGTCATTGAGCGTGCCGAACAGGGCCACATCGACATGGCAGTCGCGTTCGACTTCGGCGATCTTGGCGTCTAGTTGCGCACGCGAGGCCACGGGTTCCGGGTCGTCATAAGGCATGTCCACCATGACGGTCACGCCACCGGCAGCCGCCGCGCGCGAAGCCCAGCCCAAGCCTTCTTGATTGAGCTGGCTGCCGGCGTGCACCTGGCCATCAATCACGCCCGGAATAATCCATTGCCCGCGTGCATCAACGGCTTCAGCCGCCGCCGGCGGCGTGCCTACGCCGCGCGCGGCGATCTTGCCGGCGCGCACCGCCAGCCAGCCATCGCGCACGATGCGATCGGTTTCAACAATATCGCCGCGAACGGTCAGATCGAAGTCGTACATGCCCATTTTTCCCGTGGTTTTGAGGTAAGGAACGGAAGTGTAATAACGGGCAAGCCAAAATGTCTTATGCTTAAATATGCGAAGCAGTTAACTTGAGGTTAAGTAAATGAAGCTGAATTTGCGGCAAATTGAAGTTTTTCGCGCCATCATGCTCAGTGGCTCCATCAGTGGTGCGGCCAAGTTGCTGCATGTGTCCCAGCCGGCTGTGAGCCGGCTGATTTCCTATACCGAGCAGCGTCTGGGGCTGTCCCTGTTTGCCCGCATCAAGGGGCGCTTGTACCCAACGCCAGAGGCGCGCCGTTTGTTTGAGGAGGTCGGTGCGCTTTACCAAAGCGTGCAACGGGTCAATGAAGTGGCCGAAAACCTGGCGGAAAACCGCGTTGGGAAACTGCGCATCGCCTGCAGCCCGAGCTTGGGGCTATCGCTGATGCCGCGAGCCATAGCGGCTTTTGGTCAGCGTTATCCGGAAGTGCGCATCGTGTTGAATACCCTGATTCCGACCATGATGCTGCAAGCCCTGCTGACGCAGCAGATCGAGTTTGGCGTGGCCTATATGCCCGTCATCCATCCGAGTCTTGAGGCGCGGCTGCTCTACGAAAATCGCATTGTTGCGGTCCTTCCTGATTCTCATCCGCTGGCATCGCGCACCAGCATCAGCCCGCATGACCTGATCAACGAGCCGCTGATAGGCTACAGCAACGATATCCCGCTGGAGCAACTGGTACGCCAGCTGTTTGCTGGCGAGGAGATGCAGCCGACACCCAAAATCGAAGTTCAGCAGGCGCACGTGGCCTGCGCCATGGTGCAGGCAGGGGTGGGCGTGGCGCTGGTCGATGAAATCACGGTGAGGGGCCCCATCTGGTCGAACGTGGTGGTGGTCCCCGTCGACGCGTCGGTCAGCGCGCCTATCAATGTCTTTCACGTCATGCTGGAGCCGCAGTCGCGTTTGGCCCAGGAGTTCATCGCATTGCTGGAGACGCTGGACCCCGGAAAAAATCTTTGACGGCGGCGCGCCGGATTTTCCGGTGCTCTCGTCACCCCATATCGGGGCGATAAGGCGATTTAGGCTTTTTCAGGCCTGTGTTGGCGGGCTGTTTTCGGTGTCGCAAGCCCTTTGCCGTGGCATTGCAGGTCCGTGCCTGCGCTTGATCGCCGACTCCTCTTTCTGTTTTGGTTTTGATGGGTTTTTTGTCGTCAACTTCTTAACTTATTGTTATGACGATGAGATGAAAAGTAATGCGACATTATGAAAAATTCTGCCTAATATCGACGCCTTGACTGACGTTCGATGCTCCGGAAATTCGTGTTTATCTCAACTGAAATGACACGCGTCCGGTGCCAGAACATCAATACGAATTGATTAGGTAATCGTAAAAAAGGCTGGAGATATGGGACGAATTCTTACGCTCAAGGACGTAGAGGCTGCCGTGAAAGGCGGTTCGGTGTTTGCATGTGGCGGTGGCGGCTGGGCCGATCATGGGCGCGAGCTCGGAACGCTCGCGGTGACGATCGGTCGCCCGGAGCTGGTGTCTATGGACGAAGTGCCCGACGATGCGTGGATTGCCACGGCGGCGGCGATTGGGGCGCCAGGCGGATTGACCGATTGGGAAATGCTTGGCGTTGACTATGTGAGGGCGGCGCAACTGGTGCAGGATGCACTGGGCGAGTCCATCTACGGCCTGATCATTGGTCAAAATGGCATGTCGAGCACTTTGAACGGCTGGTTGCCGTCGGCAGTGCTTGGCACCAAGGTCATTGATGCGGTCGGGGACATCCGCGCCCATCCTACCGGTGATATGGGATCGCTCGGACTGGCCAACAGTCCGCAAGCCATGATTCAAAGCGCGGCAGGCGGCAATCGAGCCAACAACGCCTATATAGAAGTTCTGGTGCGTGGGGCCACCGCCAAAGTGTCACCTATCTTGCGCAAGGCGTCCGACATGTCGGGTGGCTTTATCGCCAGCTGCCGCAACCCGATACGCGCCTCCTATGTGCGACAGCATGCGGCGCTGGGCGGCATCAGCATCGCCCTGGCGCTGGGCGAAGCGATCCTGGCGGCCGAGCCTAAAGGCGGCAGCGCCGTGGTGGATGCGATCTGCAAGCAAACCAATGGCCAAATCATTGGCAGCGGCAAGGTCGTCAAAAATACCCTGAAGTACACCAACGAGGCGTTTGACATCGGTGTCGTCGAGATCGGCACGGGCGCTGACCGCCGCGTCATCCATGTGATGAATGAACACATGGCGGTAGAAAACCGCCAGGGCGAGCGCATCGCCAGCTATCCCGATGTGATCACGACGCTGGACGTCAATGGTTGCCCGGTCAGCGCCGGCAGCCTGCATGAAGGCATGGAAATACTGATTTTCCATGTCCATAAGCAGCACATCCCTCTGTCGTCCAGTGTGACCGATCCTTCGGTCTATCCGCCAGTGGAGCAAGCGCTGGGCATCAACTTCACTGACTATGCATTGGGGAAATAAGGAAACCGCTATGACTCAATGCAATAAGCGTGAATTCAATCTGCAGTCCGGCACCACGCTGCGCTGCAAGGGCTGGCGCCAGGAAGCGCTGCTGCGCCTGCTGGAAAACGTACTGGCGGTTGGCGAGGATCCGGACAATCTGGTGGTGTATGCGGCGCTGGGCCGTGCGGCTCGCGACTGGCCGGCGCACGACGCCATGGTCAAGGCGCTGCTGAATCTGGAGGAGGATCAAACGCTCATCGTCCAATCCGGCAAGCCGATCGGCGTGCTGCAGACACATGCGCAAGCGCCTATCGTGATCATGGCCAACTGCAATATGGTCGGGCAATGGGCCAAGGCCGAAAATTTCTACGAACTGGAAAAGAAAAACCTGATCTGCTGGGGCGGTCTGACCGCCGGCGACTGGCAATACATCGGTTCTCAAGGCGTGATTCAGGGCACCTACGAGATTTTCAGCCGCATCGCCGAGCGCCATTTTGATAATGACTTGCGCGGCCGTTTCATTTTGACCGCTGGCCTGGGTGGCATGGGCGGCGCCCAGCCCCTGGCTGGTCGCATGGCCAATGCCGCCATCCTGACGGTAGAGATCAATGAGGAAAGCATCAGCAAGCGGCTGAAAAACGGCTTCCTGGAAAAGCGTGCAGACAATCTGGACGACGCTCTGGCGATGATCCGCGACGCCCAGGCGCGACGCGAGCCGATTTCGGTTGGCCTGCTCGGCAATGCTTCCGATGTCTATCCGGAAATACTGGCGCGGGGCATTGTTCCCGACATCGTGACCGATCAGACCTCGGCGCATGACCTGGTCTATGGCTATATCCCGGCCGGCTACAGCCTGGATGAGGTCCGTGAGCTGCGCAAGACCGATATTGAGCAACTGATGAACGCCAGCCGTTCATCGATAGTGCGCCATGTGACGGCGATGCTTGGTTTCAAGGACAAGGGGGCGGTCGTGTTCGATAACGGCAACCTGATCCGCACCCATGCCAAGCAGGGCGGCGTGGAACGCGCGTTTGAGATCCCGGTGTTTACCGAAGCCTTTTTGCGTCCGCTGTTTGCGCGCGCCATCGGGCCCTTCCGCTGGATTGCGCTGACTAACGACGCCGAAGACATCCGCAAGATCGACGATTTCCTGCTGAAGCGCTTTGCTGACAACTTTATCGTCGCCAACTGGGTCCGCCTGGCGCGGCAGTATGTGCCCTTCGAGGGTTTGCCGGCGCGTATCGCGTGGCTAGGCCACGGTGAGCGCACGGAACTGGCACTGGAGGTCAATCGCATGGTGAGGGATGGCGAGCTGACGGGGCCAATCGCCTTTACCCGTGACCACCTCGATGCCGGCGCCATGGCGCATCCGAACATCATGACCGAGAACATGCGCGATGGCTCGGACGCGATCGCTGACTGGCCACTGTTGAACGCGATGATTAATTGCTCGTCCTCTGCCGACCTGGTGGCCATCCATTCCGGCGGCGGCGGCTATAGCGGTTACATGACCAGTGCTGGCGTTACCGTGGTGGCCGATGGCAGCGAAGCCGCTGACCAGCGCCTGCGACTGTCGATGACCAACGATACCGCGAGCGGCGTGCTGCGTTATGCCGATGCGGGTTACGAAGAGGCCTTGGACGAAGTCGAGAAAAAGGCCATTCAGCGAATCAAGACTGCATAGTGAGTCAACAAGCAGAGCAATCACCGCAGCCTTCCCAGGCGAAGTGGCTGGCGGCCTGAGCAGGCGCAATTGCATATTGGGAGACAAGCACCTTAGGCCTGCGAAGCAGCGCCTGAGGTGACACATAGGAGAAGATAGTATGGAAAACGTTGTTCTTAGTCCGGGCGCCAGTCGTCAGTCTGGCCGGCAAGCAGAAGTAAAACACGACACCCAGGTTGGCCGTAAGGCGGTGATTGCGGCCTCCGCCGGCAATGCGCTGGAATGGTATGACTTCACCGTCTACGCTTTGTTCGCCGTGTATATCGGGCAGAATTTTTTCCAGAATGAGGACCCCACAGTACAGCTGATGGGATCATTCATGGCCTTTGGTCTGGGCTTTGTCGTGCGTCCGCTCGGTGCCTTGGTTCTCGGCGCCTACGGTGACCGTGTCGGGCGCAAGGCGGCGCTAACCATGACCATCATGTTGATGGCCTTGGGCACCTTGTTGATCGCCATTGCGCCCCCCTATGCCGCCATCGGCGTAGGCGCACCATTGCTGATTGTTTGCGGCCGCGTGCTGCAAGGCTTTTCTGCCGGCGGCGAGGTTGGCGGCGCCACCGCTTTTCTTGTTGAGCATGCACCGGTCGAAAAGAAAGGGCAATACGCGTCCTGGCTGCAAGCGAGCATGGGTATTTCTAATTTGCTGGCCGCATTGGTGGCGACCGTGGTGACTACATTGCTGACGGTCGAACAAGTTGGCGAATGGGGCTGGCGTATTCCATTCATTTTGGGCTTGGCGATCGCACCGGTCGGCTTGTGGATGCGTCGGTCACTGGACGAGACGCCTCATTTCCGGATGGAGCAGGAGCGTCAAAAACGCGAGGGTGCACCAAAAAAATCACCGCTGCTGCAGGTGCTGCGGGATTGCCCGAAAGAATTGCTGGTCGGTACCGGCTTGTCCATATTGTGGGCGGTCGCACCGTATTCGCTGATTATTTTCATGCCGATTTACGCACAAAAAACCATGGGCTTTGCCAGTTCGCAGGCCTTCCTGGCCGCGTTGATTGGTAACCTGTTTCTGATCGCTGGCTGTGTTTTCTCAGGAACGCTATCGGACAAGATAGGTCGGCGCCGAATGCTCAATTGCGGCGCCTTGCTGCTGCTGGTCGGCGTTTATCCATTGATGATGTGGTTGCAGGCATCGCATACGACCTTGACACTGATCGTGGTGCAGTCGATGTTCTGCGCCATGGTGTCCATGTTCGTCGGCGCCGCACCCGCTGCCTTGTCGGAAATTTTTCCGACCCATGTACGCTCCTCCGGCATGTCCTTGTCATACAACACGGCAGTGACTATTTTTGGCGGTTTTGCCCCCGCCATTCTGACTTGGGTCACCTATGCCATGGGCGTCGCGTTCGCGCCTGCTTTGTATGTGATGGGTGCGTCCCTGCTGGCCTTGGTGGCCATCGCATTTTTGCCAAAACCGAGCGCCTAGTAAGTCCAAGGCCCGCAGAAACAAGCTGAAACTGAACATCCCTAATGAGAGAAGTTATGAAGTCAATGTCTCTGGCAGCACCTGATGAGATGGTTGCTGCATGCGGAAAAAAGCGATTTTCTCCTTTGTATGCCGCACTGCTGGTCGGTGCTTTTCTAGCAGGCGCGGTTTTCGCAGCTCCGCATGCTGCTGCGACGACGCAAGAGGGGGCAAAATCAGGAAAAGAGTCCGGAACAAGCGTAGCGCTGAGTCAAACGGCTGATCAGGTTTCGCAACAGTCAGCTGCCTTGAGCAAGGCGGCGCAAGGCTACCGAAGCCGGCTGGTCTTGCTGGGAACCGCCGGTGGCCCAACCTGGTACGGAGAGCATTCTCCGCATGGCATATCATCGGCGGTCGTGGTCGATGGTCATGCGTATATCGTTGACCTGGGTTCCGGGGCGTATCGACAGATACGCGCGGCCGGCATCAAACCAGGTGCCGAACGTGCCGTATTTTTTACCCATTTGCATAGCGATCACGTCATAGATACGGCGAGTCTGCTGATGTACGACCCGAGCGCGCGCAAACGTGCCAAGGCCTCACTGCAGGTGTTTGGCCCTGGTCGCCGAAGCGTGCTGCCGCCCTTGAGCAAAGGCCTGGTCGGCAATCCGGTGATCCATCCGGAGAATCCGTCGGCGGGGACTCGCGATTTTGTCGAGTCATTGATGGCGGGTCTGGCGGCTGATCAGAATATCCGGGTGCGCAATGAAGGGGTGCCGGATGTACGCGATTTTTTCCAGGCGCATGACATCAAGCTTCCTGACGGTGTTGCGATTGACCCGAATGTCGATACGGCACCGCCTATGGAGCCATTTTTCGTCTGGCAGGACGAGCGCGTTAAAGTCAGTGCCACGCTGGTGCCACACGGCAAGGTGTTTCCGAATTTTGCTTATCGTTTCGATACCGCTGACGGCTCGGTCGTCTTTTCCGGAGACACCGCGGTTAGCGAAAATCTGATCCGTTTGGCCAAGGGCGCCGATATCCTGGTCCACGAGGTGATTGACCCGGCCTGGGTGAGCGAGATCGTTGGTCCTAAACCTTGGGATGCAAGACAGGTCGCGCTCAGCCGTCAGCTGCTTGATGCGCATACAACTCCGGAGGAGGTTGGCTCGGTGGCGCAGCGGGCGGGCGTCAAGACGCTTGTGCTTTCCCATCTCGTACCGGGTGATACGCCGCGTGAGCGCTGGTTGAAGGCTCAGGAAAATTTTTCCGGAAAATTAATCATCGGCCAAGACCTGCAGCAAATTGGCGTTGGCAAACCGCGGCCTTGATTTGCCTTTGCTCCTGGGGCGCATACCTCTCACAGTGGCAACGCTGTAAGACATAGCGCTGGAAGTCGCGCAGGAACATATGAATTCAGGCTGCTCAATGAGCAGCCATTGATAGACCAGACCTATGGCTAATGGGTACTGATGTGCAGCAGCACGCCTATACCTTTTTTTGCCAAAATTTTTACCCTGTTTTTTGGAGTTTTATGCGCTCTAATTTTTGTCTCTTCTCGTGGCTGCTTCGTCAGGCCATACTTTTCTTTGCGCTGGGCTTGGGCATGTCCGGCGTCCAGGCGCTGGTACCGAATACACCGTCGACAGTGGTACTCACCGGGCGAAATCTGTCTATCGACCAAGTCCGCCAAGTCGCCCGCGCCGGTGCCCGGGTAGAGGTGTCGAGCGAAGCCTTGAGTCGGCTTGAGCGATCGCATCGTTTGCTGCTGGCCGCGGCACAGCAAGATAAGCCTATTTATGGTCTGAATCGCGGGGTTGGGCTGAATAAGGATCAGACGATTTTCAAGGGTGATGCGATTGATCCAGCGGTGCGCGCCATATCTGAGCGTTTTAATCGAAACATGCTGCTGACACACAGTGTAGGCATAGGCAGCGAGGTACCGCAAGAGGTGGTGCGTGCGACCATGCTGGTGCGATTGAACACTTTGTTAGTCGGTGGCGCAGGCGTGCAGCCAATCGTTGCGCGCATGTATGAGTATTTTCTGAATCACGGCATTCATCCTGTGATGTTCAGCCGTGGCTCTATCGGTGAGGCTGATATTGGCATCCTGCCTCAGATCGGCCTGGCCATGATGGGCGAGGGCGAGGTGATCTACCAGGGACGCCGTATTGCAGCGAGTTCGGCCTTGAAGTCGGCGGGCTTGGTGCCGGTAAAACTGTTTGCCAAGGACAGCTTGTCGCTCATCAGCTCGAATGCCTATTCCGCTGGAATGGCCGTCCTGAGGGTGGTCGATAGCGAGCGTTTTCTAGACGCTGCTGACCGTGTTTTTAGTTTGTCGCTTGAAGGCCTCAATGGCAATGTGGCGCCATTCCTGCCGGCAGTGCAGGTAAGCCGCCCATTTGTAGGCCAACAGCAGACGGCCGCGCACATCCGCAGTCTTTTGGAGGGGAGCTATCTCTGGAGTTTGTCGGAGCAGCGCGCCTTGCAAGACCCGCTAAGTTATCGCACCGTGAGCCAAACGCATGGAGCGGTTCGCGACATTCTCGGTCTGCTCAAGTCGCAGTTGGAAATCCAGGTGAACTCCTCTGACGACAACCCTACGATTGTGCTCGACATCAGCCCACCCGAAGGAGTGACGGAGCAGGAGAAAAAATACTACCTTTTCGGCAAGGATCTTGCCGGTAGCATTTTTCCGACCGCCAGTTTTGACCCCTTGCCTTGGGCCTTGAATCTGCAATCAGTCACCATTGCGCTGAGCCATGTTGCCAATTCGTCGTTCCAGCGTACCTTGAGGCTGTCCGATCCTGCGTTTACCAAACTGCCACGGTTTTTATCGCCAAATCCAGCGACTTTCGGCTACACCACCATCCAGAAAACGGCATCGTATTTGAATACCGAAATCAAGGCGTTGAGCCAACCGGTTTCCATCGATGCGGCACCTACGGCAGGGAATATTGAAGACGTCACAAGCAACGCAGCCTTGATAGCGCTGCGCGCAGGCGACACCATTGATCGTGCTTATTACTTGCTGGGTATCGAATTCATGAATGCGGCTCAAGCCGTGGACTTGCGCCTGCGTGAAACCCCGGCGCTGGCTTTGGGAAACAAAACCAGGCCGTTGCTTCAAGCCTTCCGAAAAACCACCCCATTTTTGGATGCTGACCGCTATATGGCGAGTGATATTCAAAAAACAGCGGAATTTCTACGGACACTGCCGGCTCAGGAGTAAAGCCAAACGCGTCCCGCTACCTCATTGCCGGTGGCGCGGCGGAAATGACGCAAGGCGTTCAGAGTCAGCTAAATCGGTCTGGCTTGACCGCTGCCATCCGCACCGGCCAAGGGCTGCTTCATGAGGATGGCCTTTGACAGCCGTAAGGCTGTCAACCGCGCCTACGGGCTTTTCTTCGCCCCGGTCAGTCATAATTCCCTGCCAGCCCAGCAGGGTGTGGCCACACCGGGGTCTCCATCTGACCTCAATCCTGACTTGCACGTTGTTGATGTGCAGCAACGTTTCCGAGGTTTGTCACGTTCATGAAATTTTCCGCCGTCCGTACCCTGCCCGAACTGCTGGCTTTTCGCCTGGCGCAAAGTCCGCAGGCCGAGGCCTACCGGGAGTTTGATACGGCCAGTGGCTTATGGCGGAGCACCAACTGGGCCCAGGCCAGCGAGCGCATTGCGCATTGGGCTCAGGCCTTGGCGGCCATGCGGCTGCAGCACCAGGCCCGCATCGCCATACTGTTGCCCAATGGTCTGGATGCCGTGAGCCTGGATCAGGCGGCACTGTCGCAGGGCTTGGTGCCGGTGCCGCTGCATGCCATAGACAACCCCGGCAGCATTGCCTACATCCTGGCCGATTGCGAGGCCGCCATGTTGATGGTGTCCAGCGTGGCTCAGTGGCGCGCCATCGCCGCTGCGGGCACGGCGCTGCCGGCGCTGTGCGGCGTGGTGGTGAATGGCGAAGCGGTGGAGCCGGCGCTGGCAAAAGAAGCCGTGCCCTTGTATTCGCTGGCCGACTGGCTGGCCTCCGGCGGCCGGCCTGGGGCGGCGACGCTGCCGCTGCAGCCACCGTTGGAGGACGACCTTGCGGCCATCGTCTATACCTCGGGTACCACCGGCAAGCCCAAGGGCGTGATGCTGACGCACGGCAACGTGGTGGCCAATGTGCGGGCCATCATGGCGCGCGTGGCGCCCAAACCCGATGACGTGTTCCTCTCTTTTTTACCGCTGTCCCATACCTTTGAGCGCACGGCGGGTTACTACCTGGCCATCGCCGCGGGCAGTTGCGTGGCGTATGCCCGCTCGGTGTCCTTGCTGGCCGAAGACCTGAAGAGCGTGCGACCCACCATTTTGGTTTCGGTGCCGCGCATATACGAGCGGGTGTTCGCCAAACTGCAGGAAACTCTGGCGGGTTCGGTGTTTCGGACCCGTTTGTTCGACGTGGCGCAGGCCGTGGGCTGGCGCCGTTTTTGTCGGGTTCAAGGCTTGCCATTGGCCGAAGGCGAGCGCAGTAGCTGGGCCGCGCTGGATGCGCTGCTGTGGCCGGTGCTGGATGGCTTGGTGGCGCGCAAGCTGCAGGCGCAATTTGGCGGACGGTTGCGGGTGGCGGTGAGCGGCGGCGCGCCGCTGTCGCATGCCGTCGCACGCTGTTTTCTGGGGCTGGGGGTGCCCGTGCTGCAGGGTTATGGCATGACGGAAACTTCGCCCGTGGTGGCGGCCAACGGCGTGGACGACAACGACCCGGGCAGCGTCGGCCGCGCTTTGCCTGGCGTGGAGGTGCGCATAGGCGCGAACCGTGAGTTGCAGGTGCGTGGCCCGTCGGTGATGAAGGGCTATTGGAAGCGGCCCGAAGACACGGCGCGCGTGCTGACGGCAGACGGCTGGCTGTCCACCGGCGACCAGGCCGATATCGAAGATGGGCGCATCCGCATCATGGGCCGCATCAAGGAAATCATCGTCACCTCGACCGGCGAGAAAGTGCCGCCCGGCGACCTGGAGCTGGCGATTGCCGTTGATCCCTTGTTTGATCAGGTGTTTGTAGTCGGGGAAAACCGTCCCTTCATTGCCTGCGTGGCGGTGCTCAATCCGGCCGAGTGGCGACGAGTGGCGGCCTCGCTCGGACTCAACCCTGACGACGCGGCCAGTCTGCAGCTGCCTGCGGCACGCCAGGCTGCGCTGGCACGCATTGCCTTGCAGACCAAGGACTTCGCGCGCTATGCCATGCCGCGTGCCGTGTACCTGACGCTGGAGCCCTGGACCATTGAAAACACCTTGATGACACCGACCCTCAAGCTCAAGCGCAACAACTTGCTGGCGCGTTACGCGCAGGAGATTGAGGCGCTGTACCGGCCCGCAACGCTGGCGGCCTGAGAGGTTTTTCTGCGCTCTTGCTGCGCAGGCCTTGAATAAAAAAACGCCTCGCTGAATTTCAGCGAGGCGTTTTTTTAGGGGGAAATCAGAACGGGGCCGGACTCAGCGTTTTTTGCCGACTTCGTTGCCGATCAGTGCGCCGGCGGCGGCGCCACCCACTGTACCCAGGGTGTTGCCAAACACCGCATCGCCAACCACGCCGCCCACCACCGCACCAGCGGCGGTGCCAATTTGTGCATTGGTGGGGTTGGTGCTGCAGCCGGTGAGGGCAATCAGTGATGCTGCGGCTACTGACAGCAAAATTTTCGTATTCATAAGAATCACCTTTCAGAAAGATTCAGGTGCTTTGCCGACCGTCATCACATCGTGAGGTATTGGCCTTGCCTGTGACTTCACTGTAGGTCCGCCAAGCATTCCTGTCTGTAGGCGCAAGCCGTTGCCGGCCGTCGTCCTGCGGCGGCCCTGGTGGGAGACTTAAAGGGCGCGGTTGCGCGCCAGCGGCGGATTTTTGGAGAAGTAGCGCGCGATGCCCCGCATCAGCGCATCGGCGAGCTGCACCTGGTAGGCCTCACTGCGCAGTCTGGCTTCTTCATCCGGATTGCTGATAAATGCCGTTTCCACCAGCACGCTGGGAATATCGGGGGCCTTCAGCACCGCGAAGCTGGCCTGCTCGACCCGGGGCTTGTGCAGCTTGCCGACATTGCCGATCTCGCCCAGCATGGCGCTGCCCAACTTCAGGCTGTCATTGATTTGCGCCGTGGTGCTCATGTCGAACAGGGCTTTTTGCACCTGGGCATCTTTGGCCTTCACATTGATGCCGCCCACCAGGTCGGCCGAATTTTCCTTGTCGGCAATCCAGCGCGCGGCGCTGCTGGACGCGCCTTTTTCGCTGAGCGCAAAGACGCTGGCGCCTTGTGGCCTGGCAGTGAAGAAAGCATCGGCATGAATGCTGATGAACAGATCGGCCTGCACGCGCCTGGCTTTTTGCACACGAACATGCAGCGGGACAAAAAAATCAGCGTCGCGCGTCAGGTAGGCGCGCATATTGGGCTGCTGGTTGATGCGGCTCGCCAGGCGGTGCGCAATTTGCAGCACCACGTCTTTTTCGCGCGTGCCGCCTGGGCCGATGGCGCCCGGATCTTCGCCGCCATGGCCGGGGTCTAGCGCAACGATGACGAGCCGGTCGGTCTTGTTCTTTTCGGGTGTGGCCACCACGTCTGCCGGTGGTTTGGCCGGGGCGGCGCCTGGATTTTTATCTTTGTCGGCGGCGGCGACTTTGCTGTTGGCCGGTTTGCTGGTGCTTGGGGACGGGTTGGAAGAGGGCTTGTCGGCGGGTTTGTTGGCATGCTGGGCCATCAAATCGCCCAGCGGATCGTTGCCCGCGTTGGCTGTCTCGGGCTTGTCTTTGTCTGACAGGCGTTCGGCAATCAGCGCTTCCAGCGGGTCTATGGTTTGCGCCGGGTAGAGGTCAAACACCAGCCGGTATTTGTAAGCCGCTACCGGGCGCAGCGTAAACACCTGCGGCTGCATGGGCTGCTTCAGATCTATCACCAGCCGCACCACGCCGGGGGCGTTCTGGCCGACGCGAATGCCGGAGATGTTCGGATCATCCGATTTCACCTTGGCCACCAGCTCACGCAGCGCCGGAATCAAGTCCAGGCCTTCTATGTCGACGGCCAGGCGCGGCGGCTCGGCGATGAAAAACTGTTTGGCCTTGATTTCGCCATCGGACTCAATGGTCAGACGGGTGTAGTCTTTGGAGGGCCAGACGCGCACCGCCACGATGGTGGCGCCGCGCGCGATGTGTTGCACGCCGAGTAGCAAGACGACGCCGCCCAGTTGCAAGGCCTGGCGCCGGCTCGGGTGGGCAACGGTTTTTTTGTTCATGTCAGTAGCTCCGCGCCCGTGGCGGTGTAGGCGCTCAGGGTGACGGCGCGGGATTCGTCGGCCTGCAGTTCGATATGGATCAGCAGGTCGGGTGGCGGCAAATGGGGGCCGGCTTTTTCCGGCCACTCAACCAGCTTGAGTCCGGGGCTGGCAAAGATATCGCGAAAGCCGGCTTCTTCCCATTCGCGTGGATCATTGAAGCGGTAAAAATCGAAGTGCCAGATGTTCAGCTCCGGATGCGCTGCTGATGAGTCCAGGGTATAGGGCTCGACCACGGCATAGGTGGGGCTTTTGATGCGGCCCTGCACCCCCAGGCTGACGAGCAGGTGGCGCACCAGAGTGGTCTTGCCGGCGCCCAGGTCACCCTGCAGCTCTATCAGCGTGCGACCAATGGCTGGCTGGCTGGCCAGTGCCTGGGCGAAGGCGGCCGTGGCGGCCTCGTCATGCCAGACAATGTTTTTTACAATCAGCGGGTGGTCATCAGCAGTCATCAATTCAATCATCAACTTGTAAGTCAAATTCAAACTTGGGCGCGCGAGCTTGGATTTTCGCAAATTGGCATTGCGGGGGTTGATTTATCCTCGGCCGAACCTGGATTATCGGCCTGGCTGGCCGCTGGCTTTCATGGCGACATGCATTACATGGCGGCGCACGGCCTGAAACGGGCAAGGCCGGCCGAATTGATCCCTGGAACCGTCAGCGTGATCACGGCACGCATGGATTATTTGCCGGCTGCCACCCCGGCCGCGCCGGGCCAGTGGCAGGCGATTGAGTTCAGCCGACTGCAGCGGCCGGAGGAAGGCATCGTCTCGGTCTACGCCCGCGGTCGCGACTATCACAAGATCATGCGCAGCCGGCTGCAAAAACTCAGCGAGCGCATTGCCACGCATGTCCAAACTCTGGGCCACCGCGCCTTCACCGACTCGGCCCCGGTGCTGGAGGCCGAGCTGGCGGCGCGCAGCGGCCAGGGCTGGCGCGGCAAGCACACGCTGCTGTTGAACCGCGAAGCTGGCTCCATGTTTTTCCTGGGCGAAATCTACGTGGACCTGGCCTTGCCGCCCAGCGAGCCGGTGACGCCGCATTGCGGCAGCTGCCAGGCCTGCATAGACATCTGCCCGACCCAGGCGATTGTTGCGCCCTACAAGCTCGACGCCAGGCGCTGCATTTCCTACCTCACGATTGAGCATGCCGGCCCCATTCCGCTGGAACTCAGGCCCCTGATGGGCAACCGCATCTATGGCTGCGACGATTGCCAGCTGATTTGCCCCTGGAACAAGTTCGCCCAGCGCAGCAGCCTGCCGGATTTTGACGAGCGCCAGGGCCTGAGCGGGCAGCAACTCGTGACCTTGTTCGGCTGGAGCGAAGAAGCCTTTTTGCGCTTCACCGAAGGCAGCCCGATCCGCCGCATCGGTCACGAGCGCTGGCTGCGCAATATTGCGGTGGCCATGGGCAATGCCTTGCGCGTGGGTAGCGCAGCGGACGCCGAACTGCGCGCCAGCCTGCAAACCCGTGCCTCTCATGCCAGCGAGCTGGTCAGGGAGCACGTGTTGTGGGCACTTTCACAATGAAATTGCCTGATTAGCGACTTGCCTCAGACATGCGCAGTATGGTCAGAGGCTGGGGCTTTGTCGTAGCGGCCGCGCGCAGCAGCCTGGGCAGCATGGCCACCAAGTCAAAGCGGCGATTGAAGCGGTAGGCAAACTCAGCCAGGTAGCGCGCGGCGTATCTGGCATGGTCAAAGGAATGGTAAGTGCCGGCCTGGGCGGTCTTGAGGTTGCCCAGCATCGTGTTGACCCAGCGCAGCTGGGGTGTCCTGGCTGCCTGTCGTCCGCCACCCGTCACATGACGCTCATGCGTGGCGCCTACCTGCAAGACTTGAGCAAAGGCCTGCAGGCCATCGGAGACCACATGGGCCGTGG
>NZ_FOKZ01000017.1 GCF_900112285.1 Polaromonas sp. OV174
CATCCAGTATTGCTCAAATGACTATCAGGAAATCCATCGGCGTCACGGCATCAAGTGCTCAATGACCGACGGCTACGACTGCTACCAGAACGCGCTGGCCGAGCGGGTTAACGGAATCCTGAAGATGGAGTTCCTGCTGCATCGACCGGCCGACCTGAGCCAGGCCAGCCGCATGGTTCAGCAGGCCGTACAAATCTATAACCAGGAAAGGCCGCACCAATCCCTACAATTGAAAACGCCCGATGAGGCTCATCGGGCGTCTTTAGCTGGCCTCATCGGCTCGGCTATTTGTGCTTCATAGGTGTCAACCTATGGCAGGACGGGTCACGGTTGCAATCCACAGGCCGCTTACAGATTCTGTGACAGCTGCTCCAGTATGGCCGGATTTTCCAGTGTCGACGTGTCTTGCGTCACGGCCTCACCCTTGGCGACACCGCGCAACAGGCGGCGCATGATTTTTCCGCTGCGCGTCTTGGGCAGGTTGTCACCAAAGCGGATGTCCTTGGGCTTGGCAATCGGCCCGATTTCCTTGCCCACCCAGTCGCGCAGTTCCTTGGCAATCGCCTTGGCTTCGTCACCCGTAGGGCGCGAGCGCTTGAGCACCACAAAGGCCACGATGGCCTCGCCGGTCAGATCATCGGGACGCCCAACCACGGCCGCTTCGGCGACGATGGGGTGAGACACCAGCGCCGATTCGATTTCCATGGTGCCCATGCGGTGACCTGACACGTTGAGCACGTCGTCGATGCGGCCTGTGATGCGGAAATAGCCATTGTCGATATTGCGCACCGCACCGTCGCCGGCCAGGTAAATCGTGCCGCCCATTTCCTCGGGGAAGTAGCTTTTCTTGAAGCGCTCGGGGTCGTTCCAGATGGTGCGAATCATCGCCGGCCAAGGCCGTTTGACGACCAGCATGCCGCCGGAGCCATTGGGCACATCCTTGCCGGTCTCGTCGACGATGGCGGCCATGATGCCCGGTAGCGGCAAGGTGCAGCTGCCCGGCACCAGTGGCGTTGCGCCTGGCAGTGGGGTAATCATGTGGCCGCCGGTTTCGGTCTGCCAGAAGGTGTCCACAATGGGGCAACGCTCGCGGCCTATGTTTTTGTAGTACCACATCCAGGCTTCCGGATTGATGGGCTCGCCCACCGAACCGAGAATGCGCAGGCTACTCAGATCTGAGCGATCCGGATGCACGGCGGGATCGGCTTCAGCGGCCTTGATCAGCGAACGGATGGCTGTCGGTGCCGTGTAGAAAATACTGACCTTGTGTTTTTCTATCATCTGCCAGAAGCGGCCGGCATTCGGGAAGGTCGGAATGCCCTCGAAGATGATTTGCGTGGCGCCGGCCGCCAGCGGCCCATAGGCGACATAAGTGTGGCCGGTGATCCAGCCGATGTCGGCGGTACACCAGAACACATCGGACGGCTGGAGGTCAAAGGTCCAGTCCATCGTCAGCTTGGCCCACAGCAAATAACCACCCGTGCTGTGCTGCACGCCCTTGGGTTTGCCGGTGGAGCCCGAGGTGTAGAGGACAAAGAGCGGATGCTCAGCCCCAACGAATTCCGGCGCGCACACGGGATCGGCCTTGGCCGTCACCTCGTGCATCAGGCTGTCACGCCCGGCCACCATGTTGCAGGCGGTTTGGGTACGCTGATAGACCACCACGTTCTTGACGGAATCGCAGCCGCCCATGGCAATACCCTCGTCCACAATCGCCTTGAGCGGCAGTTCCTTGCCGCCGCGCAGCTGGTAGTTGGCCGTGATGACGGCAACCGCGCCGGCATCCTGGATGCGCTCTTGCAGGCTCTTGGCTGAGAAGCCGCCAAACACCACCGAGTGCGTCGCGCCTATGCGGGCGCAGGCCTGCATGGCAACCACGCCCTCCACCGTCATCGGCATGTAGATGACGACCCGATCGCCCTTCTGGATACCCATGGCCTTCAGAGCACTGGCAAACTGGCTGACTTTGGCGTGCAGCTCCTTGTAGGTGACATTGGTCACCTGGCCATCATCGCTCTCGAAAATGATGGCCTTCTTGTTTTCAGTCGGCGTGCCCAGGTGGCGGTCCAGGCAGTTGTAGGAGGCGTTCAGTTCGCCATCGGCAAACCATTGGTAAAACGGCGCATTCGACTCATCCAGCACCTGGTTGAATGGCTTTTTCCAGCTCAGGTTTTCGCGTGCCAGCTTGGCCCAGAAGCCTTCAAAATCCTTGTCCGCTTCGGCACACATGGCATCGTAAGCGCCCATGCCGGAAATGCGGGCCGCCTTCACGGTGGCCGGGCTGGGCGCGAATACGCGGTTTTCAACCAGCACGGATTCGATGGCAGAGTTGGGGGCGCTCATGGGTGGTGTCTCCTGTGGATCATTGAATGCGTGGAACTTTCGGGCCTGGCACTTACAGGCCACTGACTGGCTTGAACTATACAAGTTCCGAGGGCAGGAATGCCCCAAACAGCCCCCTACAATCAGCCGACTTTCACATCCGACTCATCATGTCAGAACCTACCCCTACCCAAAACCTCCCACTTCGCCCACTGCCCAGGCTGATTTTTGCCAGCCGCTGGCTACAGCTGCCGCTTTACCTTGGGCTGATTGCGGCGCAGGCGGTTTATGTGGTGCATTTTCTGGTGGAGCTGGCGCATCTGATCGAAGCCGCCTTCGGCAGCCAGACCGCGCTGCAGGCCTTGATCAACAGCATAGGCTACAAGACCTCCACCCCGGTCGCCGCGCTGAATGAAACCGTCATCATGCTGGTCGTGCTGGCACTGATAGACGTGGTCATGATCTCCAACCTCTTGATCATGGTCATCGTGGGCGGCTACGAAACCTTTGTCAGCCGCATGGACCTGGAAGGCCATCGCGACCAGCCCGAATGGCTGAGCCATGTGAACGCTTCGGTGCTCAAGGTCAAGCTGGCGACCGCCATTATCGGCATCAGCTCGATTCACCTGCTGAAAACCTTCATCAATGCGGACAATTATTCAGACAAGGTGCTGATCGCACAAACGGTGATTCATATCGCCTTCCTGCTTTCGGCACTGGCCATTGCCTATACCGACAAAATCATGTCCGGCATAGCGGCCCGAGATCACTAAGGCGCAAGCCCGGTCTGGCGCGATCCCGCCAGCCTTGACTTAATCAGACTCAAAAGTTATAATCAATCGCTTCAAGCGACCAACAAGTAATGTTGTTGGCCGGTTTTGCACTACTCGCGGATCACCCAGAATCCCGTCGCGGTGCAAGACCTCTTCGTTGGGCCCAGGCCCGACAACGGGCCGGTTTACCGGCCTCCCGATGCCGCGTCGCGTTCACCGGACCAGCCCCCTTCACCTTGATGTGGCGCGCTGATCCGGATTGAACGTTGGACAGGCTCTGGCTTCGTCATTTTGTCGTCTTCAGTGCCTTCCGGCGGCCTTGCGGCTTGGCCGGACCGTCTGCGTCTGGCCCGAGCACAAGGCCGATGGCGCGGCTGCGGTTCGCAGCAGTCGTCATTCATGGCGGCGCTTTGTCCACTCTTATTAACAAGGAGCCCAAGCGCATGGCAAAAGAAATTCGCATCGACCACGTCTTCAAGGTTTTCGGAGACGCGCCTGAACACGCCATGGAGCTGGTTCGCCAGGGCCTGAGCAAACAGGACATCCTGGCCCGTACCGGCCACTCCATAGGCGTGTTCGACGCCAGCTTCACCATAGCCGCCGGTGAAATTTTTGTCATCATGGGCCTGTCGGGCTCGGGCAAATCCACCCTGGTGCGCATGCTCAACCTGCTGATTGAACCCACGGCAGGCCGCATCCTGGTCGACGGCCACGATATCAGCGCCCTCCGCGACAGCCAGTTGCGCGCCCTGCGCCGCAAAGACATCAGCATGGTGTTCCAGTCCTTCGCGCTGATGCCGCACAACACCGTGCTGGACAACACGGCCTTCGGGCTGGAACTGGCCGGCGTCAGCCGCGCCGAGCGCCATGCGCTGGCCGAGCAGGCGCTGGAGCAAGTCGGCCTGGCCGGCTGGGGCGCCAGTTATCCGGACGAGTTGTCGGGCGGCATGCAGCAGCGTGTCGGCCTGGCGCGCGCGCTGGCGTCCGATCCATCCATCTTGCTGATGGACGAGGCATTCTCCGCACTGGACCCCATCATCCGCACCGAGATGCAGTCGGAACTGCTGCGCCTGCAACAGGTCAAGCGCCGCACCATTGTTTTCATCTCGCACGACCTCGACGAAGCCATGCGCATCGGCGACCGCATCGCCATCATGAAAGACGGTCACGTGGTGCAGGTCGGCACGCCCGACGAGATCCTGCGCAACCCGGCCAACGACTATGTGCGCAGCTTTGTGCGCGGCGTGGACGCGGCGGCGGTGTTCAAGGCTGGCGACATCGCGCGCAAGGCGCTCACCGTGGTGTCCGAACACAGCCAGCGCGGCGCGCGCGCGGCCCTGCAACTGCTCGAAGAGCAGGACCGCGAATACGCCTACGTGGTCAGCCCCAAGCAGCAATACCTGGGCATGGTCTCGGCCGACTCGCTGCGCGAGGCGCTGCGCGGCCATGTCGGCCCGCTCGGCCTGCAGCACGCCTACCTGAGCGGGGTTCAGCCGATCGCGGTGGACGCCCCCGTGGCCGAGCTGTTCGGCCAGGTGGCGCATGCACCGCACGCCGTGCCGGTGCTGACCGAGGGCGGGCGCTTTTGCGGCGCCATCAGCAAGACCACACTGCTGCGCTTTCTCGACCGCGACACACCGCCGCTAGAGCCCACGTCCACGACGTCTGCAGCTCCCGCAAGCTCCGCCGCCGCTGCGGCGCACTGATTTTTCAAGGTTGATGCACATGAACGATACGCAGATCAATCCCGAACTCGCCGCCGGCACCGATGCCACGGCAACGCTGCCGCCCCTGGTCGAGACCAACCCCTGGGCCAACAGCGCACAAGCTGTCACGACCCAGCCAACGCCGTGGGACAACCTGGCGCCCACGCCCAGCGCAGACATCGACCCCTGGGCCAATGCCAGCGTGGGCAGCGACTGGATAGAGGCCCAAGCCAGCGCTCTGGACGCCGCCAGCACGCTCGACCCTTCGGCCGCAGTCAACGGCTTTCAGTTGCAGCAGCTGTGGGACGGCTCGCTGCCCATCGAATCCTGGATCAACCAGGGTTTGGGCTGGGTGGTGGAGAATTTCCGCCCCTTCTTCCAGACCATTCGCGGCCCCATCGACAGCACGCTCGGCAGTGTCGAGGGCCTGCTGCAAAGCGTGCCCGCGCTGGCCATGATCGCGCTCATCGGCCTGCTGGCCTGGCAATTCACCGGCCGCGTGCTGGCCGTGGGCACCGTGCTGGCGCTGCTGCTGGTGGCCATGCTGGGCATCTGGCCCGAGGCCATGGTCACGCTCTCGCTGGTACTGACCTCGTTGGTGTTCTGTTTGGCCATCGGTCTGCCGCTGGGCATTTTGCTGGCCAGCAGCGATCGCGCCCAGCGCCTCCTGCGCCCGCTGCTCGACGCCATGCAGACCACGCCGGCTTTCGTCTACCTGGTGCCGGTGGTGATGCTGTTCGGCATCGGCAACGTGCCCGGCGTGATAGTCACCACCATCTTCGCGCTGCCGCCGCTGGTGCGCCTGACCAACCTGGGCATACGCCAGGTGCGCCCCGACCTGATCGAGGCGGCGCGCGCCTATGGCGCCTCGCCCTGGCAGATGCTCACCAAGGTGCAGCTACCGCTGGCCATGCCGTCCATCATGGCCGGCATCAACCAGACGCTGATGCTGTCGTTGTCCATGGTGGTGATCGCCTCCATGATCGCCGTCGGCGGCCTGGGCCAGATGGTGCTGCGCGGTATCGGCCGCCTGGACATGGGCCTGGCCACCGTGGGCGGCCTGGGCATCGTGCTGCTCGCCATCACGCTGGACCGCATCACCCAGTCGCTGGGCCAGCCGCGCCGCGGCGTGCGCCACTGGTGGCACACCGGTCCGGCCGGGCTGCTGCTGCGTCTGCTACAGCGCCTGCTGCAGCGCGGCAACCAAGCTGCCGACACGGCCGCCGCGCCGTCCCCACAACTGTCGACCTCGGGCCAGTGAGCCCCAGCATGTCCTCATAACAACAGGAGCCATCACCCCATGAGCAAAATCCGATTTTTCGCACGTAGCCTGCTCGCCACCAGCGCCCTCGCGCTAGTCCTGGCCGGCGCGGCGCAGGCACAAGACCTGCCCGGCAAGGGCATCAAGGTGCAGCCACTGCAAAGCGCCCTCGCCGAGGAAACCTTCCAGACCCTGCTGGTCAGCCGCGCGCTGGAAAGGCTCGGCTACGACGTGTTGCCCATCAAGGAAGTCGAATACCCGGCCGCGCACCTTGCCGTGGCCAACGGCGACGCGACCTTCATCGCCAACCACTGGAATCCTCACCACGCCGAGTACTACAAAAGCGCCGGTGGCGACGCCAAGATGTCGCGCAAGGGCGTTTACTCGGCTGGCGCGGTGCAGGGTTACCTGATCGACAAAAAGACCGCCGACGAATACAAAATCACCGACATCAGCCAACTGACCGATCCGGCGCTGGCCAAGCTGTTCGACACCAACGGCGACGGCAAGGCCGACCTGGTCGGCGCCAGCGCCGGCTGGGGCGGTGAAGCCGTGATCGAGCACCAGCTCACCACCTTCAAACTGCGCGATACCGTGACCTACGTTCAAGGCAACTACGCAGCGTTGATTGCCGACACGGTCAGCCGCTTCAAGCAGGGCAAGCCCGTCCTCTACTACGCGTGGACGCCTTATTGGCTCGGCAACGTGCTGCGCCCGGGCCAGGACGTGGTGTGGCTGCAAGTGCCCTTCTCCGCCATGCCCGGCGTGCAGACCGGCACAGATACCCAGCTGTCCAACGGCAAGAACTATGGCTTTCCGCTGAACAACGAGTACATCGTGGCCAACAAGACTTTCGTCGAACAAAACCCGGCCGCCGGCAAACTGTTTGAAGTCATGGCGCTGCCGATTGGCGACATCAGCACGCAAAACCGGCATATGCAGGACGGCGAGAACAGCCAGAAAGACATCGTGCGCCACACCGACGGCTGGATCAAGGCGCACCAGGCCACCTTCGATGGCTGGATCGCCCAGGCAATGGCCGCCGCCAAAATTTAAGCCAAATCGGGCGCTAGCGCCCGTCCACTATGCGCAGTCAGCTATTTTTTTGATAGCTGGCTGTTTTTACGTCAGCCCCGTCAGTCCGATGTCGGGCCGTGCTCAGCCTTTTATGTATAAAAAAGGCCTTTATCCCTTATCCACATTGCGCAAACAGCTATTAATTAGATAGCAAATGGGGCGCCAACCTCAGCGCCCCGTCATGTTCGCTGGCACCACCCACTGGTCGAACTGCTCGGCCGTCACATGGCCGGAGGCGATCGCCGCTTCGCGCAGGCTGCTGCCCTCCTTGTGCGCCTTCTTGGCGATGAAGGCGGCCTTGTCGTAACCGATGTGCGGGTTCAGCGCCGTGACCAGCATCAGCGAGCGGTCCACCAGCTCGGCGATGCGATCGCGGTTGGGCTCTATGCCCACCGCACAGTGGTCGTTGAAACTGCGCATGCCGTCGGCCAGCAGGCGCACGCTTTGCAGGAAGTTGTGGGCCACCATGGGGCGGAACACGTTGAGCTCGAAGTTGCCAGAAGCGCCGCCAAAGTTGATGGCCACGTCGTTGCCAAACACCTGGCAGCAGAGCATGGTGAGCGCTTCACTCTGTGTCGGGTTCACCTTGCCCGGCATGATGGACGAGCCCGGCTCGTTTTCGGGAATCGACAACTCGCCGATGCCGCTGCGTGGCCCGCTGGCCAGCCAGCGCACGTCGTTGGCGATCTTCATCAGGCTGGCGGCCAGCGTCTTAAGTGCGCCATGCGCATGCACCAACGCATCGCAGGAGGCCATGGCCTCGAACTTGTTGGGTGCGCTGACAAAGGGCAGACCGGTCAGGTGCGCCAATTCGGCCGCCACCTGGCTGGCATAGCCCTTGGGAGCATTCAGCCCGGTGCCCACCGCCGTGCCGCCCAAAGCCAGCTCGTAGAGGTGGGGTAGCGCGGCGCACACATGTTTTTCGCCCTGCTCCAGCTGCGCCACGTAGCCGGAAAATTCCTGACCCAGGGTCAGCGGCGTGGCGTCCTGCAAGTGGGTGCGGCCTATCTTCACGATGTCATCAAAATCGCTGGCCTTTTGCGCCAGCGTCGCCCGCAAACCCTCCATCGCCGGCAGCAGCTTGTGCGTGATCGCGTCCACCGCCGCCACATGCATGGCGGTGGGAAACACGTCATTGGACGACTGGCTGCGGTTCACGTCGTCATTCGGGTGCACCAGCCGGCTCTCGCCGCGCTCGCCGCCCAGCAGTTCGCTGGCGCGGTTGGCCAGCACCTCGTTGACGTTCATATTGGTCTGGGTGCCCGAGCCGGTCTGCCAGACCACCAGCGGAAACTCGTCCGCGTGCTGGCCGGCAATGACTTCATCGGCCGCAGCCACGATGGCCGCAGTTTTTTTCGCATCCTGCAGGCCCAGCGCCCGATTGACCAGCGCCGAGGAGCGCTTGACCTGGGCCAGCGCCCGGATGATCTCGCGCGGCTGGCGCTCGCCCGAAATATCGAAATTCTGCAAGGAGCGCTGCGTCTGCGCGCCCCAGAGCTTGTCGGCCGGCACGTCAATGGGGCCAAAGGTGTCACGTTCGGAGCGAGTGTTGATGTGCATAGTGGTACGGAGGGCTGGAATTTTTTAAATGATAACAATTCTCAATGTTGGATGCGGCGTGGAGCGGGGATTGGGCACAGCCATATGGCGACCTGAGTATTCTGGCGCCTGAACTGCGTCGGTCCGTGCGCAAAGGAATTAGGAAGGTGTGGCATGGCATTACTTAGAACTTGTTCGTCAATTATTTGGGTACCCAGCGGTAGTCTGCGGCCGCGTGAAGCGTCCAGTGGCTGCCACCGGTCAACTGAAACACCAGGCTGTGATATCTGAGAATGGCGTGACGGTGGCTGACACTGATCGGGGTGATCGACAGGCCTGCCAATTGGGCGTACAGCAACTCCTCGTTGGCCTCATCCAACGCGCTGGTGGCCTCGTCGAGCAACAGGTAGCGCGGCTTGGCGAGCAAGGCCCGGGCGAAGGCCAAGCGCTGCTGCTCACCGACCGACAACACCCTGGCCCAGTCCAGTTCGGCGCCAAGTCCGCCCATGCGCTGCGCCAGCTTCGGCAGGTTCACCCGCTCCAGCCACAGCAGCAGTTCCTCGTCCGAGATATTGCGTTCCGTTTGGGGGTAGGTGAGCTGGCAGCGCAAATCCCCCAGGGGCAGGTAGGGTTGCTGGGGCAGAAACAGCATATCCGCCCCCGATGGGCGAGTCACTTGACCCGAGCCCACGTTCCAGAGTCCGGCAATCACCCGCAACAGCGAGCTCTTGCCCGCGCCGCTCGGCCCGACGATCAGCAATCCTTCACCAGGGTTGACAGCGAGCGTGGCCTCTTGAACCAGTAACTGCTCTTGGTTGGGGGTGAAAATGCTCACCTTATGCAGGGCCAATTCAAAGCCGGGCACCGTGCGAATCTGCGCGTTATCGTCAGAAGCGCTGGCGGACTGGCCAGGCTTGCCTCCCAATGCTTCGGAGAACGCATGCAGCCTGTCCACACCGGCGGAAAAGCGACTCAGGCTCTCGAAGTGCTCAACGATCACAGTCAATGCGCTCAGGATGGCCGCGAAGGCGCCTGCGGCCTGGATCGCTCGGCCGACCTCCAGCGTCCCGGAAAGAACATCTTTCGCAATGATGACGGTGGGCAGCACGATAGTCAGAAAGCTATGGGCGTACTGGAAGAGGTTGAGCTTGAACTGCCAGCGCAGCACTTTCTGGTAGTTGGCGTAGACGGCCGCAAAAATGCGCTGCAGCGTGGACATTTCGCGTGCCTCACCACCGTAGAAAGCGATGGGCTCGGCGTGTTCGCGCACCCGCACCAAGCTGAAGCGAAAGTCTGCCTCGCGTTGCAACTGGCGAAAATTCAAGCCAATCAGACGCTTGCCAAACACCGCGCCCGTGAATACGGTGCTGAACACGGCATAGCCGATCAAAAAGTAAACCAAGCCCTGCGAGATGCTCCACAGCACGCTGGAAAAGGCGACCAGTTGGATCACCGAACCCAATGCGATCATGGAGAAATACAGCGACTGCTGGGTGAAGCTGTTGATGTCTTCGGCAATGCGCTGATCAGGATTGTCGATGCCGGTGGTATTGAGCCCGTAGTAGGCGCGCTGATGGAAATAGCGTGCCAGAAAGCTGTCCGTCAGCCAGCGACGCCAGCGCAGCCCGAGCGTGTCGCGCACATAAAAGTACAAGGCATAGATGGGCACAGCTGCCACGAGGATGGCCGTGTAGCGCCAGATCGAGGCCCAGAAGCGCTCGTCGTCTCTTGCGGCCAAGGCCGAGGTAAATTCGCCCGTCTCCTGGTTGAATAGCACATTGAAGGCCGTCTGACCCAGCAGTAGTACAACCAGCAGGGCCAGCATGCCCTGGGCACGCCAGCGTTCATCCGAGAGCCAGTAGGGCCGTGCTATCGTCACGAAGCGCCGCCACAGGCGGGCGTTGAAACCGGGTGTTTCTTCTATTTGCATTGCGCCGTCCACGAGATGGATCTTGATGGGGCGGGGACTTAAAAGCCAGTCTACCTCTGTTAAGGACTGCCCAACACCGGCCCTCAGACCGGCGCGATGCCCGGCATCGTCTCGACGCATGGGCAGTGGCCTGATCCACCCCGCTCAGGCACAAGCGTTGCTCAGCACCGTGGCCAGCGCCTGCTCGTGCCACTGGGTTTTATACTTTTATGCCTCTGGCGTCATCTCAACTGCACGCGCAGCAATTTTCAAGATAGCAAATGGCCTTTCCCGGACGGCACGGCTTGCGGCTGCCGCACAGGGGGATAATCCAGGGTTTTACTTTTCCGCACTCCCCCACACCAAGCCAGGCTCCGTCATGACCACCACGACAACATCTATCCGCCAAGCCGACCTCATCGAATCCGTTGCCGCCGCCCTGCAATTCATCAGCTACTACCATCCGGCCGACTACATCGCCCACCTGGCGCGTGCCTACGAGCGTGAACAAAGCCCGGCCGCCAAGGACGCCATCGCGCAAATCCTGACCAACAGCAAGATGAGCGCCACCGGCCAGCGTCCGATCTGCCAGGACACCGGCATCGTCAACGTATTTCTGAAAGTCGGCATGGACGTGCGCTGGGAAGGCTTCAGCGGCAGCCTGGACGACGCCATCAACGAAGGCGTACGCCAGGGCTACAACCACCCCGACAACACGCTGCGCGCCTCGGTCGTGGCCGACCCGCAGTTCGACCGCAAGAACACCAAGGACAACACACCGGCCGTGATCTTCACGGAAATCGTACCGGGCAACAAGCTGGACATCACCGTCGCGGCCAAGGGCGGCGGCAGCGAGAACAAGAGCAAGATGGTGATGCTCAACCCCGGCGACTCCATCGTCGACTGGGTGCTGAAGACCGTGCCCACCATGGGCGCCGGCTGGTGCCCGCCCGGCATGCTGGGCATAGGCATTGGCGGCACCGCCGAAAAATCCGTGCTGATGGCCAAGGAAAGCCTGATGGACGACCTGGACATGTACGAGCTGCAGGCCAAGGCCGCCTCCGGCGCCGAACTGAGCAAGGTCGAGGCACTACGCCTGGAACTGTTTGAAAAAGTCAACGCGCTGGGCATAGGCGCGCAAGGCCTGGGCGGCCTGACTACCGTGCTCGACGTCAAGATCAAGATGTACCCGACGCACGCGGCCAGCAAGCCGGTCGCCATGATCCCCAACTGCGCCGCCACCCGCCACGCCCACTTCGTTATGGACGGCAGCGGCCCGGTCTACCTGACCCCGCCATCGCTGGATACCTGGCCCGACGTCAACTGGACACCGGATTACGTCAAGAGCAAAAAGGTCGACCTCAACACCTTGACCAAGGAAGAAGTCGCCAGCTGGAAACCCGGCCAGACCCTGTTGCTCAACGGCAAGATGCTGACCGGCCGCGACGCCGCGCACAAGCGCATCGCCGACATGCTGGCCAGGGGCGAAAAGCTGCCGGTCGATTTCACCAACCGCGTGATTTACTACGTCGGCCCGGTCGATCCGGTCAAGGGCGAAGCGGTCGGCCCGGCTGGCCCGACCACCGCCACGCGCATGGACGGTTTCACCGAGATGATGCTGGCCGAGACCGGCCTGATCTCGATGATTGGCAAGTCCGAGCGCGGCCCGGTCGCGATTGAAGCCATCAAGAAACACCGGAGCGCCTACCTCATGGCCGTGGGCGGCGCCGCCTACCTGGTGTCCAAGGCCATCAAGACCGCCAAGGTGCTGGGCTTCGCCGACCTGGGCATGGAAGCTATTTACGAGTTCGACGTGGTTGACATGCCGGTGACCGTGGCGGTGGACGCCCAGGGCACCAGCGTGCACAACACCGGCCCGGCCGAGTGGCAAAAGAAGATCGCCACGGGCGAGTTCAAGGGCATTGCGGTCGCAGCGGGTTGAGCAGCAGCGAGAAGCCGATCCCTTCAAGCCGGGGCCGCAGATCTGGCTCCGCCAGCCCGCAGGCGCAGCGGCCCCCGAGGGGCTGGAGCCTGCGGCTCCAAAGCTGCTTGAGCAGCTTTGGACAGGCGACAGCGGCGAAGCGTCTCGCGAGCCGCGGCCTGCAAGGCCTCGGGAGCTACACGCAGTGAGCGACCGTGGGGGCCACATAGGCGTGTTTGACAGCGGCATCGGCGGTCTCAGCGTTTTGAAAGCGCTGCGTGCCGAGCTGCCGCACCAAGACTTCATCTACATCGCCGACAGCGGCCACGCGCCCTACGGCGAGCGTGGTGACGCCCATGTACTGGCACGCTCGCACGCCATCGCCCACTACCTGATAGCGCAAGGCGTAAAGGCGCTGGTGGTGGCCTGCAATACCGCCACGGCAGCGGCGATAGAAAGCCTGCGCGCCGAGCACCCAGGCCTGCCCATCATCGGCGTGGAACCGGCACTGAAACCCGCCGTGGCGCTCAGCCAGACCGGCCATATAGGAGTGATGGCCACGCGCGGCACGCTGGCAAGCGCCAGGTTTCGCTCGCTGCTGGACACGCAAGCCGGCCTGACCCAGGTGGCGCTGCAAGCCTGTGATGGTCTGGCCGATGCCATAGAAGGCAGCGCTCAAACCGGTGACTTTTCAAAAACAATAGCACTCTGCGCCCAATACACGGCGGCCATGGGCCTGTTTGGCAGTGAAAACGGGCAGATAGACACGCTGGTGCTGGGCTGCACGCATTACCCCTTTGCCAGCAGCCACTTGCGCGCCTTGCTGGGGCCGGAGGTTCGCATCGTGGACAGCGGCGAGGCCGTGGCGCGCCAGACTCGGCGTCTTGTTGGCAGCGAAGACGCACCCGGAGCTTCGGCCACTCACGCGCAGCTCAGACTCATCACGACCGGTCAGCCCGCCGCACTGCAGGCGGCAGCCGGGCAATGGCTGGGTTTGTCGTCCAGCGTTGAAAAGCTATCAATTCAATAGCTTGTTTCGACCGTAGCTATTAGGCTAGAGGCATAAATCATTGTTATCAAAAACAAAAAAGGCTGCCTAAAGCAGCCTTGTGAGGTGTCGCTTGGCTGGCCAAGCTCCCCGGCGCCAAAGCACCGGGGAAGCTGCCATCAAGGCTTGAGCGGGGTTTGCGTCTGCTGATTTTCTGCGAGCGCCACGGACTCTTTCCAGCCGCCGCCCAGCACCTTGTACAGCGTGACCTGGCTTTGCAACTGGGCCAGCCGGGTTTGCACCACGGCCTGCTGGGCGCCGAACAGCGAGCGCTGGGCATCGAGCAAATCGAGGTAGCTGGCCACGCCATTCTTGTAGCGCAGGTCGGACAGTTTGAAACGGGCCGCCTCCGCACTCGCCTGGCGTTCCTGGGAAGCCAGTTGGTCAACCAGCGTGGCGCGGGTCGCCAGCGCATCGGCCACTTCACGAAAACCGGTCTGTATGGCTTTTTCGTACTGGGCAATTGCTATGTCGCGATCAGCCTTGGAGGAATCCAGACCCGCCTGATTGCGCCCGGCATCAAAAATGGGCAATGCCAGCTGCGGCGCCAGGGTCCAGCCCCAGGAGCCACTTTTGAACAGGTCGGACAGATGGCTGCTGGCGCTGCCCGCCCCCACCGTCAGCGAAATTCGCGGGAAAAAGGCCGCACGGGCCGCGCCGATATTGGCATTGGACGCCAGCAAAAGCTGCTCGGCCTGGCGAATGTCGGGACGGTTGACCAGCAGATCGGACGGTAGCCCGGCCGGCACATCACGCATGGGTTGCGCCTGGGCCAGCGGCACGAACTGGCTGGACGCCGTCGGCAATTCAGCACCCACAGGCTGGCCCACCAGCAGGACTAGGGCATTTTCGTCAAGCGCGCGCTGGCGCTGTTGCTGGGCATAGGCGACGCGGGCCGCCTCGGTCAGCGACTCGGCCTGGCGATAGTCCAGCTCCGAGGTCACGCCGTTGTCCAGACGCAGCTTGCTCAGCTTCATAGACTCTTCGCGCGTCACCAGGGTCTGGCGCGTGAGCTCCAGCAGCTCCTCGTCGGCCAGAATGCTCAGATAGGTATTGGCGACCGCCGAAATCAGGCTGATTTGCGCCGTCTTGCGGCCCTCTTCCGTGGCCAGGTACTGGTTCAGCGCGGCCTCTTTCAGGCTGCTGACGCGGCCGAAAAAGTCCAGTTCATAGGCCGTGACGGCCAAGCCTGCGGTGTACAGGCTTTTGGTGTCAGGCGCACGCGATCCGTTCATGACAGCGCTGACGCTGGGGTACTGATCGGCCCGGCGGATCTGGTACTGGGCACGGGCCTTTTCGATGTTCAGCACCGCCACCCGAAGGTCGCGGTTGTTCTGCAGTGACTGCTCTATCAGCCGCTTGAGTTTGGCGTCTGAAAAGAAGTCCTGCCACGCCACGCTGGCAGCGGGCGTTGCATCTGCCGCCTGAGCCGCGCTGCCGTAGGTCGGGAAACTGCCGGCAACCGGCGCTGCCGGACGCTCGTAGCTTGGAATCATGGAGCAGCCGGCCAGCAGCGCCGCAGCGCTCACGGCCAGCCATGGGGAAAGTTTGTTTTTACTCATGGGACTTACTTTCATTTCCTGTCTCGGCCTCAATGCCAGCCGCCTGGGCATGGGCGGAGTAGATTTTTTGCTGGCGTGCGCTGCCTTTGAAAAGAGTGCGCACGACCACAAAGAAGATAGGCACAAATATCACAGCCAAGACCGTGCCGGTGATCATGCCGCCAATCACGCCGGTGCCAATGGCACGCTGGCTGGCCGAGCTGGCACCGCTGGCGATTGCCAGCGGCAGCACGCCCAGCATGAAGGCAAACGAGGTCATGATGATGGGCCTGAATCGCAGATGCGCGGCCATCAGTGCCGCCTCGATCACGCTCTTGCCCTGGGCCTGCAGGTCCTTGGCGAATTCGATGATCAAAATAGCATTCTTCGCCGACAAGCCGATGATGGTGATCAAGCCGACCTGGAAGTACACGTCGTTGGAATAGCTGCGCATCAAGGTGGCCAACAGGACGCCCAGCACACCCAGAGGCACCACCAGAATCACCGACAACGGAATCGACCAGCTTTCATAAAGCGCTGCCAGGCACAAAAAGACCGCCAGGATAGCGAAGCCATACAGAATCATGGCCTGCGAACCCGCCAGTTTTTCTTCGCGCGACTGCCCGGTCCACTCATAGCCAAAGCCTTTGGGCAGCTGGGCCGCGAGTTTTTCCATTTCGGCCATGGCCGCACCGGTGCTGTAACCCGCTGCCGCACCACCGCTGATGCGCATGGCGGGATAGCCGTTGTAGCGAACCGTCTGCATCGGTCCCTTGACCCAGCGCGTCGTGGCAAAGGTCGAGAATGGCACGGCCTGCCCTTTCACGTTGCTTGCATTGAGCTGCAGCAGGTCGTCCGGCTGCATGCGGGCGGGCGCATCGGCCTGCACCACGACACGCTGCAAGCGGCCCTGATTTGGAAAATCATTGACATAGCTGGAGCCGAGACTGGTCGACAGCGCCGAATTGATGGCGTCAAAACTCACGCCAAGCGCATTGGCCTTGTCCCGGTCAATCTCGATCTGCAGCTGGGGCGCATCTTCCAGGCCATCGGGGCGCACCTGTGTCAGCACCTTGCTCTTTGCCGCCAGACCCAGCAACTGATTGCGAGCCGCCAGCAAGGCTTCACCGCCAGCGCCGGTTTTATCCTGCAAGCGGAAGGTAAAGCCGCTGGCATTGCCCAGCTCGGGAATCGGTGGCGGGCTCAAGGGGTAGATAAACGCATCGCGTACGCCAGACAGCGCGCCAAAGGCTCGCCCCGCCAGGGCATCAGCCTTCTGGCTCGGCTCCTTGCGCTCAGACCAGTCTTTCAGCGTCACGAAAGCCAGGCCGGCGTTTTGCCCCTGCCCGGAAAAGCTAAAGCCCAGCACGCCGACCATGCTCTCGACTTCAGGCTGCTTGAGCATGAAACCCTCAACCTGCTGCATGACCTGGGTGGTGCGCTCCAGCGTAGCGCCCGGAGGCAGCTGGACATTCACCAGCAATGTGCCCTGATCTTCGCCGGGCAGGAAGGAGGTAGGCAAGCGGGTGTAAACCAGCGCCACCACACCGATGATGGCGACATAGATCACCATGTAGCGCCCGGCGCGTTTGAGCAAGCGTGCGACCAGGCCTTCGTAGCTCTTTGCAGAGCGCGAAAAGCCGCGGTTAAACCAGCCAAAAAAGCCGGTTTTCGCGTGGTGGTGACCCGCTTCCACCGGCTTGAGCAGCGTGGCGCACAGCGCCGGCGTCAGCGAAAGCGCCAGGAAGGCCGAAAAGCCAATCGAGGCCACCATGACGGCGGAAAACTGGCGATAAATATTGCCGACCGAGCCGGCAAAGAAAGCCAGGGGCACAAACACCGAAATCAGCACCACGGTCACGCCAATGATGGCGCCGGAAATCTGGCCCATGGCCTTGCGCGTCGCCTCGAGCGGCGACAAGCCTTCTTCGCTCATGATGCGTTCGACGTTCTCGACCACCACGATGGCATCGTCCACCACGATACCAATCACCAGAACCATGCCGAACATAGTCAACACGTTGATGGAGAAACCGAGCGCCAGCAGCGTGGCGAAAGTCCCCAACAAGGCGATAGGCACCACGATAGTCGGGATGACGGTATAGCGCCAGTTCTGCAAAAACAGAAACATCACCAGGAACACCAGCACCACAGCCTCAACCAGCGTCTCCGCCACCTGTTTGATGGAAATACTGACAAAACGCGAACTGTCGTAAGGAATGGAATAGCTCATGCCCTTGGGGAAAAAGGGCTTGACCTCCTCCATCTTGGCACGCACGGCCTTGGCTGCGGCCAGAGCGTTGCCGCCGGGGGCGAGCTGCAGGCCGATACCGATGGCGGGCTTGCCATTGAGGCGGGCCGAGGTCGCATAAGCTTGTGCGCCCAGTTCCACCCGGGCGACATCTTTGAGGCGCACCGTGGAACCATCCGTATTGGCGCGCAAGATGATGTTCTCAAACTGCTCAACACTGGAGAGCTGACCATTGACAATCACCGTGGCAGAAATGCCTTGCCCGGCCACATTGGGTAAGTCACCAATCGAGCCGGAGGCAATTTGCGCATTCTGGCTTCGAATGGCGTTGTTCACATCGGAAACGGCCAGAGAAAACCCGGAGAGCTTGGCAGGGTCAATCCATATCCGCATGGCACGCTCGGTACCAAACAACTGGGCCTGGCCAATGCCGGGCAGACGCTGCAGTTCCGGAACCACGTTACGCGCGGCGTAGTCACCCAGCGCCACCGGATCAATCGCCGGGTCGTCCGAGGACAGCATGGTGAACAGCAAGAAGTTCGAGTTGGACTTGTCCACTCGCACACCCTGCTGCGTCACCGCCTGGGGCAGGCGGGGCGAAGCACGGGAGAGACGGTTTTGCACGTCCACCTGCGCCAGCTCGGCATTGGTACCGGGCTGGAAGCTCAGCGTGATGTTGCCGGTGCCGTTGGCCTGCGCCACCGACTCCATGTAAATCAGACCCGGAGAGCCGTTCATTTCGCGCTCAATCACACTCAAAACGCTGTCTTCCAACGTTTTGGCAGAGGCGCCTGGATACGCGGCGGACACCACGATGGTGGGCGGCGCTACTGGTGGATATTGGGCAATGGGCAGCTGCGTGACAGCCACGCTGCCAAGAACAATGATGAACAGCGCCAGTACCCACGCAAAGATCGGCCGATCAATAAAAAATTTGGCCATGAAGTGCGCTCCTTACTTCGCAGCCGCTGAAGCAGCGGGAGCGGCAGAACTTGCGGATGCCGCTGGCGCAGCAGCGCCTGCCGGCGTCCAAGGCACGGCCTTCACGGGGGTTCCCGGTGGAATCATCTGCAGCTTCTGGAAGCCATCGACCATGACCTGCTCGCCTGCCTTCAGGCCGTCCAGAACGACCCACTGCGTGCCTTTGGAGCTACCGATCTTGATGTTTCGCGAAGACACCTTGCCATCGGCATCGACCACCATGACGGTGTCACCCTGCGCCGTACGCGTGACGGCCTGCTGCGGCAAGGTCATAGCATTGGTCGCTTGCGCCTGCTCCAGACGCACACGCACATAAAGACCTGGCAACAACTGCCCGTCGGGATTGGGTACTTCCGCCCGCAAGGTGATCTGGCCTGTTGTCGCGTCGACAGTCAGATCTGAAAACAGCAAGCGACCAGGGCGCGAGTATTCTGTTCCGTCTTCCAGCACAATGCGCACGCTCGCAGAATCTCCACCGGTGGCACGTTTGAACTGGCCGCCCGCCATCGCGGCGCGCAGCTTCATCACGTCCGATGCGGATTGCGTGAAGTTGACGTACATCGGGTTAATCTGCTGAATCACGGCAAGTTGCGTCGCCTCACCCTGCCCCACCAGGGCACCTTCAGTCACCAACGACCGACCGATGCGACCCGAGATAGGCGCGGTTACTGCGGCATAACTCAAATTGATATTCGCCGTCTGGACACTGGCTTTACCCACTGCCACATCGGCTTCCGCTTGCTTCTGTGCCGCTACGGCATTGGCATATTCCTGCTTGCTGACCGCATTGGCCTCGACCAGCGGCTTGTAGCGTTCGGCCAGAGCGGTGGCCTGCGCCAGATTAGCCTCGGCCCGTGCCTGACCCGCTTTGGCGCTGGCAACAGCGGCTGCGTAAGGCGCAGCATCAATGCTGAACAAGGGCTGCCCCGCCTTCACATCACTGCCCTCGCGAAACAGACGCTTCTGCAAAATGCCAGCAGCTCGTGCCCTGACCTGTGCAATGCGCGATGCCTCCAGGCGGCCCGGCAACTCAGTCACCAGACCGACATCGCCCTGCGTCACCGCGACCACACCCACCTGCACGGGTGGTGGCGCTGCACCGGCAGGAGCTCCGCCACCCTTGCCGCACCCAGCCAAAAAGAGAGAAAGTACGGCAACGCCCACAAGCGACTGACGGCGCATGAATTTGGGCGGCAAAAAAGTATGGGCAACGCTAGACATAGGCATGCTGGTCCTCGATTTTTTGGGGGAATGACGAATGGTAACGCGCTATCGGTCATGAGAAACAAGCCTCTTTACCGACAACGAAAACCGAAAAGCAAGGGTTTTTGCTGATGCTATAGTTTACATACATTTGTGAATGTATAAAAATTAGCTCAAAATCAAAAATAGGAGACTCCATTGGCTCGTCGAACCAAAGAAGAAGCGCTGGCAACCCGTAACCGGCTGCTGGATGCGGCCGAGTGCTTGTTTCAGGAGCAAGGGGTGTCTCGCACCAGTCTGCAAGATATTGCCAAACGGGCTGGGGCCACACGCGGCGCTGTTTACTGGCATTTCAAAGACAAGGCAGCCCTTTTCAATGCCATGATGGAACGCGTCACACTGCCGATGGAGGAGGCGCTGGACCATAAGGACGACGACAGCACCGATGACATCAACCCGCTGCACCGGATACGGCTCACCACCATCGATGCGCTCAGGCAGATCGTTACCGATGCGCAAACGCGTCGCGTCTTTGAAGTCGCAACGCACAAAGTGGAATACGTAGAGGAGCTGCAGGCTGTGCGCCTTCGCCACTTGGCGGTGTGCAATGGTTTTGTAAATCGGATTGAGCAGCGCATGCATGCGGGCGCCCGTCAGATGCATGTTTCGCTACCGGTGACCGCCGCAGTCGCGGCGCGGGGACTACATGCGCTGATTGTTGGTCTGATTCAAAGCTGGCTGCTCGACCCGGGCGTCTTTGACCTTCTGGCTGTTGGTCAATGCGCCATGAATGTCTATCTTCGCGGCCTCGGCTTTACCGATGAGCAGGACATTTCCGCTTCACCGAAAAGCCAGCCCAAAGCACACTAGTGCAAATGTCGGGGTTTGCGCCCGCCGCCATGTCCAGACCCGCCCGATGATCCACCCTGGCCACGCGGTGGCTTGCCGAGTTGCATGGAATTGACCAGTGCATCAAAGCGGCGCTCAAACAATTTATCGACAGCCACAACGACCTCGCCCAGTTCGGCAGCATCAAAATGCCGCTCCATCAGGCCTATCATGTCCTGCACCAGCAAATCCCGCTGAACCTGCATGATGGCGGCCGGCGTGGGGCCAACAAAATACACGACAAAGTCATCACGGGCCTCATCGCCGCCTGAGCCCTCTTCCTCATCATCGAAATCCGAATCGTAAAACGTTACTTCAATGGGTGCACCCAGCTCGGCCAACTCATTCAAGCCCATGCACATTTCATCTACCGTTTGACGGAAATCCTCGTCACCCGACACCGTCCAGCACATCTTGAGCAAATGCTTGTGGACATCAAATTTGATGCCTGGCTCCTCTTCGTAAGCACTTGCAGCGCCTGCAGCCAGAGATTTTGCACCCGCATACTTCCACAGCGGCTTCAAAGCCTCCTGCAATTGCTCAAAGGTAACGTCCGCGCGCAGAGAGACTTCGCCATGGACATGAATTTCAAAGGGAGTGTTGTAGCGGGACATGGAATTTATCTTACCCAGTTTGAACGGGAAACGCCCGGCGCAGCGCTTGACGACGGTGGTGCCTGAGACCGGAATCGAACCGGTACGCCCGCTATTCACGAAGCGGCGGATTTTAAGTCCGCTGTGTCTACCTATTTCACCACTCAGGCCAAAATGCAATACAGCGTATTGTCAAACAAAAAAGCCCCATTTCTGGGGCGAATGACAATAAGCAGATGGAGGCGCGGCCCGGAGTCGAACCGGGCTAGCCGGATTTGCAATCCGGTACATAACCGCTTTGTTACCGCGCCATGTTCTGTTTGCAGCGATGTCGACTTATAGCCGCATCGATTACTCTAATAAAAAAGGGCAGCATTTTGAAGTGCTGCCCTTTAAATTGGAGCGGGAGAAGAGTCTCGAACTCTCGACCTCAACCTTGGCAAGGTTGCGCTCTACCAACTGAGCTACTCCCGCGATTTCAAATTGAATTATACTGCTTTTATTTCCAATTTCTTGGAAGATTGCAAATTTCTGCATTCTTCTTGGAAATATAACGGCACTACCGATTTCTTCCATCCTTAGTTCGATGGGCTCTCAAAAAAACAAACTGGAGGCGCGGCCCGGAGTCGAACCGGGCTAGCCGGATTTGCAATCCGGTACATAACCGCTTTGTTACCGCGCCTTATTCCATTCACATCGATACCGACTTATTATGGCCGCATCGATTACTCTAATAAAAAAGGGCAGCATTTTGAAGTGCTGCCCTTTGAATTGGAGCGGGAGAAGAGTCTCGAACTCTCGACCTCAACCTTGGCAAGGTTGCGCTCTACCAACTGAGCTACTCCCGCGTTTACAGATTCTAATTATAGCGCGGTTTTTTTGACTTTTTAAGAAGCCTCAAAAACTTTTGCTTATTAATGTGTGATCGTCCCAGCGACAGTCACAGGAACAGCAGCACTAGCGGCCACGGCGGCTTCTTCATCCGTCAGTGGAACAGGTTGACGCTCCAATGCGACCTGCAAAACTTGGTCTATCCATTTCACTGGCACGATCTCCAGCCCACTCTTAACGTTGTCCGGGATCTCCTGCAGGTCTTTGGCATTGTCCTCTGGGATCAACACTGTCTTGATTCCGCCACGCAAGGCAGCCAGCAATTTCTCCTTCAAGCCGCCAATCCCCGTCACCTCACCGCGCAGGGTAATTTCACCCGTCATGGCGACATCCCCACGCACTGGAATACCCGTCAAGGCCGAGACAAACGCCGTCGTCATAGCCGCCCCTGCGCTCGGCCCGTCTTTCGGTGTTGCGCCATCCGGCACGTGGATGTGGATGTCACGTTTCTCAAACATCTCATCCTTGATGCCCAGAAGTTTGGCGCGGCTGCGAACCACTGTACGAGCGGCCTCAACCGACTCCTTCATGACATCGCCCAGAGACCCCGTACGGGTAATCACGCCTTTGCCAGGCATGACGGCAGCCTCGATCGTCAGTAAATCGCCGCCAACTTCGGTCCATGCCAGACCAACCACCTGGCCCACCTGGTTTTTCTGTTCGGCACGGCCGTAATCGAACTTACGAACACCCAGGAAATCATTGAGGTTGTCGGGCGTGACCACCACTCTAGGCGTCATTTTTTTGAGCTGAATGCCTTTGACAACCTTGCGGCAAATTTTCGAGAGCTCTCGCTCCAAGGAGCGCACCCCCGCTTCACGGGTGTAGTAGCGCACGATGTCGCGCACAGCCTGCTCCTGCACCTCGAGCTCTTCATCCTTCACGCCGTTGTTCTTGACCTGCTTGGGCAGCAGGTAACGCATGGCAATGCTGGTTTTCTCGTCCTCGGTATACCCTGAAAGCCGGATAACCTCCATGCGGTCCAGCAAGGCTGGCGGAATATTCATCGAATTCGACGTCGCCACAAACATCACGTCACTCAAATCGAAATCGACTTCGACGTAATGATCGCCAAAGGTATGGTTTTGTTCCGGATCCAGCACCTCAAGCAGTGCACTGGAAGGGTCTCCGCGGAAGTCCGTTCCCAGCTTATCGATCTCATCCAGCAAGAACAGCGGATTGCGCGTGCCTGCTTTGGTCAGACTTTGCAGCACCTTGCCCGGCAAGGCGCCGATGTAGGTGCGGCGATGGCCGCGAATTTCCGCCTCGTCCCGCATGCCCCCTAAAGCCATACGCACGTATTTGCGGCCCGTCGCCTTGGCTATCGATTGCCCCAATGAAGTCTTACCCACGCCCGGAGGGCCTACCAAGCAAAGGATCGGGGCCTTGAGCTTGTCCACGCGTTGCTGCACCGCGAGATATTCCACGATGCGGTCTTTGACTTTTTCCAAACCAAAGTGGTCTTCATTCAACACGTTTTCGGCATTGACAAGATCATGTTTGATCTTGGTTTTCTTGCTCCACGGCAAACCCGTCAGCACATCTATATAGCTGCGCACCACCGTGGCTTCGGCCGACATTGGTGACATCAGCTTGAGTTTTTTAAGTTCGCTCTCAGCCTTTTTACGAGCCTCTTGCGGCATCTTGGCGCTCTTGATCTTCTTCTCGATCTCTTCGATGTCCGCGCCTTCTTCACCCTCGCCCAGCTCTTTCTGGATCGCTTTCACCTGCTCGTTCAGGTAGAAATCACGCTGGTTTTTTTCCATCTGGCGCTTGACGCGGCCGCGGATTTTTTTATCAACATTGAGAATGTCAACCTCACGTTCCAGCTGCTCGTAAAGGTTTTCGAGCCGAACTTTGACGTTGTCGAGATCCAGAATCACCTGTTTGGCATCGAGCTTGAGCGGCAAATGGGCGGCGATCGTATCGGCCAAGCGGCCTGCATCGTCAATACTGGAGATGGAGGTCAGGATTTCCGGCGGGATTTTTTTATTCAGTTTGACATAGTGATCAAACTGCTGCATCACGGCACGGCGCAAGGCCTCGATTTCGCTACCCTTATCACCAGCAATTACCGCTGCCGGCTCAACCGGCGTGACATTGGCGGAAAAGTGCTGCTCACCATCTTCAATTTTATTGACTCGGGCGCGCTGCTGACCTTCAACCAAAACCTTGACCGTGCCATCTGGCAGCTTGAGTAGTTGAAGGATAGTGGCGACACAGCCAACCTCAAACATATCCTCAACCGAAGGCTCATCCTTGGCTGCAGCTTTTTGCGCCACCAGCATGATGCGGCGCTCCGCTTCCATAGCCGACTCCAGCGCCTTGATGCTCTTGGGCCGACCCACAAACAGAGGGATCACCATATGCGGAAAGACCACCACATCCCGCAAAGGCAAGAGTGGCAACTCGATGGGGGTGGGAGGCAGTGTAGTTTGTCCGGACATATAAACCTTAAACGTAAGACGCCCTGACCGTTTTCATGGTCAGGCGGAGCATAATTAACTCAGACATGGGGCGCAGGAGCTGCTTTTCAAGCACCCCTGAGCGCCCCCTGCTGACGTTCAGGCTTTCTTTGCGGTTTCGCGGTAGACAAGCAGCGGTGCTTTGTTTTCTTCAATCGTGGATTCATCCACCACCACTTTGTCGACATTGCTGGCATTGGGCAGGTCGAACATAGTGTCAATCAACGACTGTTCCAGGATGGAACGCAGGCCGCGCGCACCTGTTTTACGGGCCAGAGCCTTGCGGGCAATGGCCTTCAAAGCGGAAGGCCGAATCTCCAGATCAACACCTTCCATGGCAAGCAGCTTGCTGAACTGCTTGACCACAGCATTTTTCGGTTCCGTCAGAATTTGCACCAACGCATCTTCGCTCAGTTCGGCCAGCGTAGCGATCACCGGCATGCGGCCAACCAACTCGGGAATCAGGCCAAACTTGATCAGATCTTCGGGCTCGACATCCTTGAACGCCTCGGTCAAGCTACGTGCTTTTTTGCTTTTGACGGCAGCGCCAAAGCCAATGCCCGAAGCCTCGGTACGATTTTCAATGACTTTTTCCAGCCCTGAAAAAGCACCACCGCAAATGAACAGGATATTGGTGGTATCGACCTGCAGGAAATCCTGGTTCGGATGCTTGCGGCCACCCTGCGGCGGCACCGATGCCATCGTGCCTTCCATCAACTTGAGCAGCGCCTGCTGCACGCCTTCTCCCGAGACGTCGCGGGTGATGGATGGGTTGTCGGATTTACGAGAAATCTTGTCGATTTCATCAATGTAGACAATCCCCTGCTGAGCGCGTTCGACTTCGTAATTACAACTTTGCAGCAATTTCTGGATGATGTTTTCGACGTCCTCACCCACATAACCGGCCTCGGTCAAAGTGGTCGCATCGGCCATCACGAAAGGCACGTTAAGCGTGCGAGCCAAGGTCTGTGCCAGCAGGGTTTTACCAGACCCCGTGGGGCCAATCAGCAAGATATTGCTCTTGGTCAGTTCTACCTCGTCTTTTTTGGCGATTTCCTTGTGACGCAAACGCTTGTAATGGTTGTACACGGCAACGGCCAGCGTACGCTTGGCCGGTTCCTGACCAATCACGTAGCCGTCCAGCGTCAACTTGATCTCTGACGGTGTCGGCAAATCACTGCGCGTCTCGCTGACGTCAATGCCCGCGGGCAGTTCGTCGCGAATGATTTCGTTGCAGAGATCTATGCACTCGTCACAGATAAAAACCGATGGGCCCGCGATCAGTTTTTTAACCTCATGCTGACTTTTACCGCAAAACGTGCAGTACAAGGTTTTTTCGCTGGAGGAGCCTTTTTTCTCGGCCATGGGAGGGATGCCTTTAACGTGACTGGAGGAACTGTTGGCTAATGATAACCAATAAAAAAACGGCGTTTCTGCTGCAGAAAACGCCGCTGTTGCCGTGCAACTTCGAGCTACGATGTTTTGATCAAGGACGCTTGGAAATGACCTGATCCACCAAGCCGTATTCCTTGGCCTCATCGGCAAACATGAAATAGTCACGCTCGGTATCGCGCTCAATTTTCTCGACCGTCTGGCCGGTGTTGGCGGCCAGGATGCGATTGAGCTGATCACGTGTTTTCAAAATGTCACGGGCGTGAATTTCTATGTCTGTCGCCTGACCTTGCGCACCGCCGGAAGGCTGGTGAATCATCACGCGCGAATTGGGCAGCGTAAAGCGCTTGCCCTTGGTGCCTGCCGACAGCAAAAAAGCTCCCATGCTAGCCGCCATACCCACACAGAGGGTAGAGACATCCGGCTTGATGAACTGCATGGTGTCGTAAATCGCCATGCCAGCCGTGACCGAGCCACCGGGCGAGTTGATATAGAAAGAAATATCCTTGTCAGGATTTTCGCTTTCCAGGAACAGCAACTGCGCCACCACCAGATTGGCGGTCTGGTCATTGACCGGTCCGACCAGGAAAATGACGCGCTCTTTCAGCAAACGCGAATAAATATCGTACGAACGCTCGCCCCGGCCGGATTGCTCGATCACCATGGGCACCATGCCCAGGCCTTGCGTTTCCTGGCTAGCCGCTTGCGGGTTGCCGTAGGCGCCCCCATAAATACTATTTCGAACCATCATGTTTTCTCCAGAGATGTTTGTACTGTACCCAAAATAAATTGGGGCCTGTACTGCAAAGCACAAGCCCCAAGCTTCAGGAGAAGCTAGTCGTTCAGTTCTGACCCATCAACTCATCGAAGGAGATGGTCTTTTCGGTAACCTTGGCCTTGCTCAGGACGAAGTCGGTCACATTGTTTTCAATAACCACGGCTTCCACTTCGGCCATGCGACGGTTGTCGCTCAGGTACCAGCGCACCACGTCTTGCGGTTTTTCGTAGCTGGCGGCCAGCTCTTCGATGTGTGCCTTGAGTTGCTCTGGCTTAGCTTGCAGTTCGTTGGCGCGCACCAGTTCGGCCACCACCAGGCCCAGACGAACGCGTTTTTCAGCTTGCGGGCGGAAGATATCGTCGGGAATCGGAGCCTTGTCGGCGTCCTTGATGCCGCGCTGCTTCAAGTCGGCGCGAGCGCCTTCAATCATGCGGTCCAGTTCGGCCTGCACGCTTGAATTGGGCAAATCGAGCTCGGCATTGGCCACCAGAGCGTCCATCACGGCATTCTTGTTGCGGGCCAACAGACGGAACTTGACTTCACGCTCCAAGTTTTTCTTGATGTCGGAACGCAGGCCTTCGACCGTCGCATCCGCAATGCCCAGGGACTTGGCCAGTGCTTCATTGACTTCTGGCAGGTGGGCGGCTTCGATTTTGTTCACCGTCACCAGGAAGTCGGCCTGTTTGCCGGCCACGTCCTTGCCGTGGTAATCGGCGGGAAAGCTCAGCGGGAAGGTCTTGCTCTCACCGCTCTTCATGCCGCGCACGGCATCTTCAAATTCCTTCAGCATCTGGCCTTCGCCAACCAGGAACTGGAACGCCTCGGCCTTGCCGCCGGCAAAGGTTTCGCCGTCGATCTTGCCTTCGAAGTCGATGGTGACGCGGTCACCGTCTTGCGCTGGCGCATCGGCTGCGCGCTGAGCAAAGGTACGGCGCTGCTTGCGCAGGATATCCAGCGTTTTGTCGATGGCGGCATCGCTGACTTCAGCGCTGACTTTTTCGACTTCGGCGTTCGTCAGATCGGCGATCTTGACTTCTGGATAGACTTCAAACACGGCATCAAAAAGCAGCTCGCCTTCTGGCGAACCTTCTTTTTCGCTGATGCGGGGCTGGCCGGCAACGCGCAGTTTGGCCTCGTTGGCGGCCACGGCAAACGCCTCGCCGACCTTGTCGTTCATGACTTCGTAGTGCACCGAGTAGCCATAACGCTGAGCCACCACGTTCATGGGCACTTTACCGGGACGGAAACCGTCCATTTTCACCGTGCGAGCCAACTTCTTCAGGCGGGAATCAACTTCCGACTGAATGGTATTGACGGGCAGCGTCAACGTCATTTTGCGCTCGAGCTTTTCAAGGGTTTCAACAGTCACGGCCATGATGGTTTCCTAAAAATCAAAAGTATTCAAGACAGGGCTTGCACCTGACATGCTGCGGTGATTCAGCCACACCTGATGGCGTTGAGGGCGGCACTTGCCGCCCTCAAGCCTCAGAGTTGGTGCGCGGGGGGGGACTCGAACCCCCACACCATTGCTGGCGTCAGGACCTAAACCTGGTGCGTCTACCAATTTCGCCACCCGCGCGCCTGAAATAAAAACGGGAATCCGAAGCAATCAGAATCCCGTTTGAAATCGGTCAACTCTCTATTTTAACCTGTATCGACCGCGATTTTTTCCGGCCTGGCTACAGCAGGACGAGATTTCTGTCACCCCGGCGTTACGCGCTTGATGCGAAACCAGGCCGCATACATGGCTGGCAAGGCCAGCAAGGTGAGCACCGTCGCCACAATCAGGCCGCCCATGATGGCCACGGCCATGGGGCCCCAGAACACGCTGCGCGACAGCGGAATCATCGCCAGCACCGCCGCCGCCGCGGTCAACACAATCGGCCTCAGGCGGCGCACGGCGGACTCGACAATCGCATCCCAGGCCGGCACGCCCCTGGCCCGGTCTTGCTCGATCTGGTCAATCAGGATCACGGAATTGCGCTGAATCATGCCCATCAGCGCAATCACGCCCAGCAGGGCCACAAAGCCAAAGGGTCGACCCAGCAACAGCAGCGCAGCCGCCACACCGGCAATGCCAAGCGGCCCGGTCAGAAACACCAGCATGGCACGGCTGAAGCTGTGCAGCTGCAGCATCAGCAGTGTGAAAGTCAGAAACAGCATGATGGGGATGCCGGCGGCGATGGACGCCGAGCCCTTGCTGCTTTCCTCCACCGCGCCCGCCACCTGGATGCGATAGTCCGTCATGCCGCTGTCATGCCATTTCTTTTCGAGCGCCTTGAGTTGCGGCAGCAACTGCTGCGTCACGGTGGCGCCCTGCAAGCCCTCGACGATGTCGCTCTGCACCGTGATGGCGTAGTCACGGTTCTCGCGCCACATCACACCGGGCTCCCAGGCAAATACCGGCTTGGCGATCTGGGTCAAGGGAATCGATTGGCCAGACGCGGTGGGCAAATAGGCATTGCCGATATCGGTGATGGTATTGCGCTCATCGAGCGGCTGGCGCAGCACGATATCGATCAGCTTGTCGCCCTCGCGGTACTGCCCCACCGGCGTGCCCGCCAAAAGCGTGCGCGAGGCCTGCGCAATCGACTGGCTGCTTACACCCAGCGCACGCGCCTTGGATTGGTCGACCGCCAAACGCAGTACCTTAACCGACTCGTTCCAGTTGTCGTTCACGCCCCGCGTGTTGGCGCTTTGCCGCATCACCGCCTTGACCTCGTCGGCGCGCTCGCGCAACACCAGCGGGTCTAGGCCCACCACCCGGAACTGCACCGGATAAGGCACGGGCGGCCCGTTGGGCAAAAGCTTGACCCGGCCCCTGACCTCGGGAAACTCGGTGGCCAGCAAGGCCGGCAGCTTGATGCGCAGGGATTCGCGCACCGCCAGGTCCTTGGGCAGCACAATCATCTGCGACACATTGGTCTGCGGAAACACCTGGTCCAGCGGCAGGTAAAAACGCGGCACGCCCGAGCCCAGCCAGGTGCTGACGGACGCCACGCCAGCCTCCTGCATCAGGCGTTGCTCGACGCGTTTGGCGGTCGCCTCGTTGGCGGCAAAGGAGGTGCCTTCGGGAAACCAGATATCGACCATGATTTCCGGACGGCTGGAATCCGGGAAAAACTGCTGCTGCACCTTGCCCATGCCGACGATGCCAAGGGCAAAAATCAGCACCGTGGCGCCAATCGTCAGCCAGCGGTGTTCGACACACCAGTTCACGGTGCGGCGAAAGCGGTTGTAAAACGGGCTGTTGAACATCTCGTGCGGCTGGTCAAGACCGGCTTGCACTTCCATCACATGCGGCGGAACCTTGAGCAGCAAGGTTCCGAGGTAGGGCACAAAGTAGACCGAAACGATCCAGCTGAGCACCAGCGCGACCACCGTCACGGCAAAAATCGCATAGGTGTATTCGCCGGTGGTGGATTTGGCCAGGCCAATCGGCAAAAAGCCGGCGGCGGTGATCAGCGTGCCGGTCAGCATGGGCATGGCGGTGATTTCATAGGCAAAGGTGGCGGCGCGCACCTTGTCATAGCCCTCCTCCATTTTGCGCACCATCATCTCCACCGCAATGATGGCGTCATCGACCAGCAGGCCCAGGGCGATGATCAGCGAGCCCAGAGAAATCTTGTGCAGGCCAATATTGAGATACCACATCGCCAGAAAAGTCAGACTCAGCACCAGCGGAATCGTGATGCCCACCACCAGGCCTGGCCGCATGTCGACGTAGTAACGCTTCCATAGCGGCAACTGCCCAGGGCCTGCATGCGCGCGCTTGTGCAGACCCAGGCTGATAAAACTGACCGCCAGCACGATCAGCACGGCCTCTATCAGCACCCCGACAAACTCGTTCACCGAACTGGCCACCGCCTTGGGCTGGTTTTGCATGGAGACCAGCTTGATGCCGGCCGGCAGCGTTTTCTCCAGGCCATCCGTCAGCTGCTGCAGCGCCTTGCCCATGGCGATGATGTCGCCACCCTTGGTCATGGCGATACCCAGCGCGATCACTTCCTTGCCCTGATGGTGCACCTTGACCGAGGGCGGATCGACATAGCCGCGTTTGATCTCGGCAATGTCACCCAGCCGCAGTTGCTTGCCCGAACTGCCGCGAATCGGCATGGCGCGCAACTGCTCCAGCGCCTCGAACTGGCCAGCCACCCGCACTTGCACCACATCCAGCGGCGTCTGCACCGCCCCGGCCGACTCGATCGCGTTTTGCTGGCCCAGTTGGGCCAGCACCTGATTCAGGTCCAGCCCCAACTGGGCCAGGCGTTTTTGCGACAGCTCGATAAAGATTTTCTCGTCCTGCACGCCAAACAACTCGACCTTTGACACGTCCGGCACGCGCAGCAATTGCTGGCGTATCGCATCGGCAAAGACTTTGACTTCGGCGTAATCGAAACCGTCCGACTCCAGCGCGTAAATCACACCGTAAACATCGCCGAAGTCGTCATTGAAAAACGGCCCCTGCACGCCACCCGGCAGCGTGCCGCGCATGTCGCCAATTTTCTTGCGCACCGAATACCAGACATTGGGCACCTCGCCGGGCGGGGACGAATCCTTGATCTGGAAAATGATCTGCGACTCGCCCGGCTTGGAATAGCTGCGTATCTTGTCGGCGTAAGGCACCTCCTGCAGCGTGCGCTCCAGCTTGTCGGTTACCTGCTCGGCCACTTGTTGCGCGGTGGCGCCCGGCCAATAGGTACGCACCACCATGGCGCGAAAGGTGAAGGGCGGGTCTTCGTCCTGCCCGAGCTGAAAATAGGCCGCAAAGCCCAGCACGACCAGCACCACCAGCAGGTAGCGGGTCAAGGCCGGATGCTCCAGCGCCCAGCGCGACAGGTTGAAACGCGCCGAAGGCGACGGGTGGGGGCTAGAGGCCTGATCGTTCGTTGTCTGCGTCATGCCGCGCTCACTTCGCAGGGGAGGACGAGGCGGGAGCCGACGCCGCCGAAGCCTTATTTGCTACAACATCAGGAGCTGTCTGCGCTTGTCCAGATTGGGCTACAGACGTATTTGACTGATAAACACTGACTTTTTGCCCCGGCGACAGCACATGCACGCCGGCGCTGACGACCTGCATGCCCGGCTGCAGGCCAGAGGCCACCACCACCTCATTACCGTCCGCCGTGGCAATCTGGATGGGCTGCGACTTCAGCGTCATGCTGGACTTGTCGAGCAGCCACACCGCCGTGGCTTGCCCCTCCTGGCGCAAGGCCGTGGTTGGCAGCTTGATGACCGGCTGCCCCGCCGCCGCACCTTCGGCAATCACATAGACCGTGGCGCCCAGCGCCGGCGGCTCGGCCGCATCGACCGACACCTTGACCGCGTAAGTTCGCGTCACCGGGTCGCTGCTGGCGGCCACCTCGCGCACCTTGCCGCTCAGCTCAGCGCCTTGGGCCCAGACCCGAATCTTGACCGGCGCGCCAACCGCCAAGCCTGCCACCTTGTCTTCCGGCACCGAAAACACCACGTCGCGCACCCCGTCGGCCGCAATCCTGAGCACAGGCGCACCGGCGGCCACCACCTGACCTGGCTCGGCATCCACGGCCGTCACAACGCCAGAGACATCGGCTTTCAGCACCGTGTAATCCGCCTGATTGCCCTGCACCGCCAGCTGTGAGCGCGCTTGCGCCAGCTGTGATTGAGCGGATTTCAAGGCCGCCTCGCGGCGTTCCAGCTCGGCGCCGCTGATGAAGTTCTGGTTTTTCAGTGCTTGGTAGCGCTTGAAATCAGCAGCGGCCAAGTCACGGCTGGTGACAGCAACAGCAACCTGGGCACGGGCGGCCTCAAAGGCCAGCCGGTAATCCTGCGGATCAAGCTGAGCCAGCACCTGCCCGGCCTTGACCTGCTGGCCCAGCTCGGCCTGGCGCTTGACGATCTTGCCGCCTATCCGAAAACCCAGCCGGGACTCGACCCGGGCCCGCACTTCACCGGCGTATTCGTGACTGGAGGAAAACGCCTGGCTGCCAATGGTGATCACTTTCACGGCCCGGATCGGTTCTTCCGGCGGCGCCGAACGGGAACAGGCGGCCAGCAACATGGCGATGCTCGCCAGAGACAAAACGGTTTTTTTCATGATCAGATTGGAAAAAGTTCGAATGAACGCGGGCAAGGCAACGCGAGGCAGCAGGAAAATATCGGTTACTGACTAATGGGTTAGTAATCTATGGGAAATGGAAAACCTTGTCAAGCGACAATCCACGCCATGAATCAAGGCCCCTCCCCGCTCGCACAAGGCGTCAGTCATTACGAAAATTTTCCGGTGGCCTCCCTGCTCTGCCCGCCGCGCCTGCGCCCGGCAATTAGCGCCATTTACTGGTTCGCCCGCACCGCCGACGACATTGCCGATGAAGGCGATGCGCCGCCCCAGACGCGGCTGGACGAGCTCGCCGCCTACCGCGCCGACCTGATGGCGACGGCCAGCGGCCAAGCGCCCTCGCCGCGCTGGGCCGGCGTGTTCGGGCGACTCGCCCCGATGATCAGGCAGCACGCTCTGCCCGTGAATTTGCTGGCCGACCTGCTCAGCGCCTTCGAGCAGGATGTGGTCAAGCAGCGCTATGCCAGCGAAGCGGAGCTGCTGGACTACTGCCGGCGCTCGGCCAACCCCGTGGGCCGGCTGCTGCTGCATCTGTATGGCGTGCAGGACGCTGAATCGCTGCAAGAAAGTGACTGCATCTGCAGCGCGCTGCAGCTGATCAATTTCTGGCAAGACCTGAGCGTGGACATTCCGCGCGGCCGCATCTACCTGCCTGCCGATGCCTGGGGCCGGCACGGCGTCACCGAGGCCCAGCTGTTGGCGCTGGATAGCCATCCCAACACTATTAATTTGATAGCTGATAGCGCACATGCAGCAAGGGCTAGCATGCTAAAAGGCTCAAAACTGGTGAAAAAGGTGCCGGGCCGCGGCGGCTGGGAGTTGCGCCTGGTGGTGCAAGGCGGCCTGCGCATCCTGGACAAGATAGAGGCGCAGGGCTTTAACACCCTGAAGAAACGCCCCAAGCTCGGCCCCTGGGATGTGGCCGTGATGGGCTGGCGCGCCCTGTGGATGTAGGCGCCCAGCCCCGCCGATCGACTTAGCGCAAGACTTCCAGCAGCCGGTCCAGCCCGCCCTCGTTGATGGCCACCATGGCTTGCTGCCGCACCACTGGCTTGGCGTGATAGGCCACCGACAGGCCGGCCGCCTGCAGCATAGGCAGGTCGTTGGCCCCGTCGCCCACGGCAATCGCCTGGGCCGGCGTGATGCCCAGGGCATCGCAGCATTCCAGCAGCTTGATTTTCTTTTGCTCGCCATCGCAAATATCGCCCCAGGGCTGGGGCAGCATACGCCCGGTCAGGCGGCCGCCTTCAATCTCCAGCACGTTGGAGCGCGTGTCGCCCAGCCCCAGGCGCTGCTGCAGGCGGTCGGTGAAAAACGTAAAGCCGCCGCTCAGCAAAATGCAGCGCAGGCCGGCACGCTTGCAGGCGGCAATCAGCGTCTCAACGCCGGGGTTCAGGCGCAGCTTTTGCTCATACACATCCTGCAAAGCCGACAGCGGCACACCACGCAGCAAGGCCACGCGCTGGCGCAGGCTGGCCTTGTAGTCGCTGATGTCGCCACGCATGGCGGCCTCTGTGATGGCGACCATCTCGGCCTTGCAGCCGGCGGCCTCGGCCACCTCGTCCAGGGTCTCGATGTTGATCAGGGTCGAGTCCATGTCAAAGGCGATCAGGCGGAAATCGGCCAGGCGCAAGCCAGGCGCCACACCGCGCAGTTGCAGGTCGGTAGGCGCAATGCCGCTGCCATGAATGTCTAATGCTTGTGTCATGTCTCAGTTCCTGTTGCTGCGTGGCCTTGCCGGCCCAGCCAGTCGATGAATTGCCGCGCCAGGCCGGATACCGGGCTTTCGTTGCGGTAAAGCGCGTAAATCCCCGGGCCCGGTAAGCGCGGCCGGGCAAACAGTGGGCGCAAACGGTCGGCCCGTATGTCTTCTTCCAGCAAGCACCAGGGCGCCAGGGCCAGGCCCAGGTCGTTCATGGCGGCCTGCAGGCACAAAAACTGATGGTCAAAAACCGGGCCCGGCAACTGCGACGGCACTTGCACGCCGGCCAGCTCGAACCAGCGCGGCCAGTTGTCCATGCCGCTGGCCGCCTGCAGCAAGGGGTGGGCCAGGCAATCGGCCACGGCATAAATGCGGTGGCGCTCAATAAAACGTGGCGAGGCCACCGGCACCAGGTAGTCATCCAGGCAGCGCACGCAGCTGTAATCGGGGCGCTGCAGCGGCATGCGGCGAATCAGCACATCGCTGCCGGCCTCGGCATGCTCGAAAAACTGCCGGCTCACGGTGGACAGCTGCACATCGACGTCCGGCACCTGGGTCTGAAAACCCGCCAGCCTGGGGATCAGCCACTTCATCGCCAATGAAGGTGTGGTGCACACGCGCAGGCAGCGGCGCTGATTCGGTGACTTCAGGCTCGTGGTGGCGCTGGCGATGCGATCCAGGCTGGCCTGCACTTCGGTGAAGTAGTCGCGGGCGTGCGGCATCAAGGTGACACCGCGGGCCTCGCGCGTGAACAGCGGCTGGCCTATGTAGTCCTCAAGCAGCCGTATCTGCTGGCTGATCGCACTATGGGTAATGCTCAGTTCTTCGGCGGCGGCCGTGAAATTGGCATGACGCGCCGCGGCTTCAAAAACGCGCAGGGCTTTCAGGGGCGGAAGGCGCCGCACCATATCAGACGCCAGCCCCCATGCGTGCCAGGCTCCAAACGCTGCGGCAGCTTGCTCTGTCAGTCTGGCAGTGTTGTCCTCTCATGCGTCTTGCGGGTCTCGGTTGAATCGTTGTTATTAAAACCGCCTCTTTGGATAGAAGCGGCCTGCTCCATAAATTGCGGCTCATCTTAGACCAGCAAGCTCTTAGAAAAACTAACCACAAGCCCTATAAAAAACGGCTGGTGCAGGAATGGGGTGACTCCTATCATCAGCGCCATATTTATCCCTAGAGATCAACATGGCGTCCATCACCATAGACAACATCGTGAAGCAGTTTGCCGGTCAAACGGTTTTGCAAAACCTTTCCCTGCATATTCCGGACGGCGCTTTCTATACGCTGCTGGGCCCCAGCGGCTGCGGCAAGACCACCTTGCTGCGCTGCATTGCCGGCTTCAACAACCCCGATGGCGGGCGCATCCTGTTCGACAAGGACGATGTGACGCGGGTGTCCACCCATCACCGCGACATCGGCATGGTGTTCCAGGACTACGCCCTGTTTCCCGACAAGTCGGCCTTTGACAACGTCGCCTACGGCCTGCGCGCCCGCCAGGTGAGCAAGGACGAGATCAAGCGCCGGGTCAACGAGGCGCTGGACAAGGTCAGCCTGCTGGCGCTGGCCGAGCGCTACCCGGCGCAGATGAGCGGCGGCCAGCGCCAGCGCGTGGCCCTGGCCAGGGCGCTGGTGATTCGCCCGCGCGTGCTGTTGATGGACGAGCCGCTGTCCAACCTGGACGCCAAGATGCGCCTGCAGATGCGCGACGTGATTCTGGACCTGGTGCGCGAGGCCGGCATCACCACCGTGTTTGTCACCCACGACCAGGAAGAAGCGCTGGCCATGTCGGACCGCATCGCCATCATGGACCGCGGCAATATTGCTCAGCTGGGCACGCCGGAAGAACTCTATGGCACGCCGGTCAATGCCTATGTGGCCGACTTCATCGGCTCGGCCAATGTGATTGCGGTGCCGGCCGAGCGGCTGCGGGCCGAGGGCGGCGGCGGCTCCCGCCATGTGCGCTTTCACCTCGGTGGCCGCCCCTTTGACGGCGTGCAAGGCAGCGACACCCTGGGCGAACAAGGCATGTTGATCGCACGCCCGGAAGACCTGTCGCTGATGGCGCCGGCGCCGCATGTGCCCAACACCATTTCCGGCCATGTGCTGCGCCGCCAGTACCTGGGTTTCAAGACCGCTTACCGCATCAAGCTGCACGACCAGTCCGAAATCCGGGTGGAACTGCATGCTGGCAATACCGTGGCCGACTTTCAGGCCGGTGACGCCGTGCAAGTACTGGTGCCGGCCGACAGCCGCATCGTTTCCGTCTAAGAAAGAGCGCCATGAAAATCAACTGGTGGCCCTGGGGCTTTCTGACGCTGCTCAGCCTGGTCCTGCTTCTCTTTTTTGTGTTTTATCCCCTGGGCATGCTGTTCATCAACAGCGTGCAAGACGACTCTGGCGCCTTCTCGCTGGCCGGCTTCATCAGCCTGCTCAATGACAGCCAGTATGTGCAGGCCTTTCGCAACACGCTGGTGCTGGGCGTGGCGGTTACCGCCTGCACCGTGGCCGTGGGCGTGCCCTTTGCCTACATGGTGGCGCGCTACGAGTTTCCGCTGAAAAACCTGGTCGCCGTCCTGCCCATCATGACCATCGTCATCCCCGAGATCATCGTGGGCCAGTCCTGGCTGCTGCTGCTGGGCAACAATGGGCTGATCACCAACGTCATGGCCGACTTGGGGGTTGAGCTGCCGACGTTTTACGGCTGGACCGGTATGGTATTTTCCATGACGCTGGTCTACTACACCTATATCTACCTGGGTGTGCTGGCCGCGCTGCGCGGAGTTGACAGTCAGCTGGAAGAAGCCGGCCTGAGTCTGGGCACCTCGCCACTGGTGACCAAGTTCCGCGTGCTGGTGCCGGTCATACTGCCGGCGGTGCTGGTGAACGCGCTGGTGGTCTTCACCCTGGTGGTGGGCAATTTCGCGCTCTCCATGCTGCTGGGCAGCCGGGTGCCGCTGCTCTCGGTCATGACTTACAACACCTTTGTCAGCGAAATGGGCGGCAGCCCCATGCTGCAAAGCGCCATGTCGGTGGTCTCCATAGGCATCGTCGCCGTGGTGCTCTTCCTGCAAAAACGCGTGGTCGAGCGCAAGATCTACACCATGACGCAAGGCCGCGCACCGGCGCCTATCCGCGTGCGCTCAGGCGCCGCCTTGCTCTACACCACCGCGGTGGGCCTGGTGATCCTGCTGTCGATGTTGCCGCTGATCATCGTGTTCGTGGCGGCGTTCACCGAAACCAGCGGCCCCGTCATGCGCTGGGGCCAGTGGTCTCTGTCCAGCCTGCAACGCGCCCTGCACGGCGCGCCCGAGCCCATACTGAACTCGCTGAAGTTCGCCTCCATGGCGACGCTGACCGGCGTGGCCTTTGCCGTGCTGGTGAGCTATCTGACCATCAAGAAGAAGAATATCTTCACCCAGGCACTGGACTACATCGTGGTGCTGCCGCTAACCATTTCCGGCACGGTGCTGGGTATTGCCCTGGTGCAGACCTTCAACACCGGCTGGCTGGTGCTGGCCGGCAGCTCGGGCATCATGGTGCTGTGCTACACGGTGCGCCGCCTGCCCTTTGCGGTGCGCAATGCCTCGTCCACGCTGTTCAACATTCCCGACTCCATCGAAGAGGCCTCCATCAGCCTGGGCGTGTCACCGCTGATGACTTTTTTCAAGGTGATTTTGCCGGCCATGAAGGCTTCGCTGATATCGGCCGCCATCCTGATGTGGGTCACCACCATCTCCGAGCTGTCGGCTTCGGTGGTGGTCTATACCGGCGGGCTGGAAACCATGCCCATTGCCATCTTCCGCCAGGTCGATGGCGGACGCCTGGGCCTCGCATCGGCCTATGGTGCGGCCCTGGTCAGCGTGATCCTGCTGCCCATCGTGGTGTCTATCAAGGTCTTTCGCATCAATCTTTTCTCCAGCAAGTAATTTTTTTCAACCCAAGAGGCTCTCAATGAACATCAAGTCCTTTTTGCAATGCACGCTGGCCGCCGCCGGCCTGGTGGCCAGCCTGGCGCAGGCTCAAACCGTGGTGCTGTACTCCTCGAACAACACCGAAACCATAGAGACCGCGCTCAACGTGGTCAAAAAGAAGTCGCCCTCGCTCAACGTGCAGCAGGTCACGGGCGGCACGGGCTCGCTGATGAAGCGCATCCAGGCCGAGTCCAAAAGCCCGCGCGGCGACGTGCTGTGGAGCGGCGGCTTTGGCACGCTGGGCGCGTACAAGGATTTGCTGGAACCCTACCAGGCGCCCGAGCTGGCCGCCATTCCGGCTGAATTCCGCGGCCCGGGCAACCTGTGGGTGGGCACCAATCTGCACGTGATGGTGCTGATGGTCAATGAACGCCAGCTCAAGGGCCTGGCCGCGCCCAAGACCTGGTCCGACCTGATGAAGCCCGAGTGGAAAGGCAAGTTCGCCATCACCGATCCGAGCAAGAGCGCTACCGCCTACATGCTGGTCTACGGCCTGCTCAAGCAGTTCGGCAAGGACGGGCTGGAAAAAATCGCCGCCAACGCCGTCGTCACGTCATCCTCGGGCACCACCTACAAGGGCGTGGCCGCGGGCGAATACCCGGTCGGCCTGACCATCGAATACGCCGCGCAAGAATATGTGGCCGGCGGCCAGAAGGAAATCAAGCTGGTCTACCCGAGCGAAGGCAGCTACCTGGCGCCCGAGGGCATGTTCATCGTCAAGGGCGCCAAGAACATGGACGCCGCCAAGGCGCTGTACAACGGCCTGATGAGCAAAGAGGCGCAAGAGGCGCAACTGGTGAAGAACTTCCGCCGCCCCACGCGCACAGACATCGCCGTGTCCAAGCTGACCTCGCTGCCCGACCTGAAGTCCATCAAGGTTTTCCCGCTCAACCAGGAAGCGGCCTCTGCCGAATATGAGCAGTTGGTGGCCTTGTGGAACCTCGCCGTCAACAAGACGCGCTAAGCTTCACCTATTACCCACTGTTCCGGCCTGATCACTGCCCAGTGGTCAGGCCTTTTTAATAGGTTTCGCCATGTCCGTCAGCGCTTTTGATCTGTTCAAGATCGGTATCGGCCCCTCCAGCTCGCACACCGTAGGCCCCATGATTGCGGCCCGGCAGTTTGCCTGCAAACTGCGAGCGGCGGGCCTGTTGCCAGCCACCGCCACCCTTGTCACCGAGCTGTACGGCTCACTGAGCGCCACCGGCCGCGGTCACGGCACCGACCGGGCCATCATGCTGGGCCTGGCCGGCCATCAGCCGGACCAGATTGACCCGAACGCGATCGAACCGGCCCTGGCCAGCATCCGCGAAACCCAGCAATTGCGCCTGCTAGACATCCAACCCATCGCTTTCCGGGAGAAAGAGCACATGCTCTTCCTGCGCAAAAGCCTGCCCTTTCACCCCAATGGCATGCGCTTCGTGGCACTGGACGCGGCCGGCGCGGAGTTGGCCAGCGCTGAGTATTTCTCCGTCGGCGGCGGTTTTGTGGTCGACGCCGACGGCCAGCGCGTGCTGAACGAAACCAGCCTGGCCTTGCCGACTGCCGTCGAGCTGCCCTACCCCTTCGACACCGGCGCCGACCTGCTGGCGCAATGCAGCCGTCACCAGATGTCCATTGCGGCGCTGATGCTGGAGAACGAAAAGCAGTGGCGCACGCTGCCCGAGCTGCGCCGCCAGTTGCTGGCCATCTGGCAGACCATGGCCGGTGCGGTGCAGCGCGGCTGTGCCAGCAGCGGCCACTTGCCGGGCCGCATGCAGGTCCAGCGCCGCGCGGCCGGTCTGTACCAACAACTGCAGAACCCCGACAAGAATGCGCCGCTCGATCCGCTGGCCGCCATGGACTGGGTCAATCTGTACGCCATTGCCGTCAACGAAGAAAACGCCGTAGGCGGCCGCGTGGTCACGGCCCCGACCAACGGCGCGGCCGGTGTCATCCCCGCCGTGCTGCATTACCAGCAGCGCTTTGTGGCTGGCGCCAGCGAGGACCACATCATCGACTTTTTGCTGACGGCGGCGGCCATAGGCATCATTTACAAGAAGAACGGCTCGCTGTCGGGCGCCGAAGTCGGCTGTCAGGGCGAAGTCGGCGTCGCCTGCTCGATGGCCGCGGGGGCGCTGGCGGCCGTCATGGGCGGCAGCCCCGCGCAGGTGGAAAACGCGGCCGAAATCGGTATGGAGCACAACCTGGGCATGACCTGCGACCCGATCAGCGGTCTGGTGCAGATTCCCTGCATAGAGCGCAACGCCATGGGCGCCATCAAAGCCATCAACGCCGCACGCATGGCCTTGCGAGGCAACGGAACCCATGTGGTCTCGCTGGACAAGGTCATCAAGACCATGATGCAGACCGGCGCCGACATGAAGACAAAATACAAGGAAACCTCGCGCGGCGGGCTGGCCGTCAATATTGTCGAATGCTAGCAAGGCGCCGATCGAGTGCACCCTAGACTTTTAAATCATTTATTACTGGAGACTTCAGTTGTTCCTACGTGGCCCATCCATCTTTCTTCTCGCAGCTTGCTTGTACTTTCCTGCGCATTCCCAGCCAGCGGCGCGGGGGAATGAAGCCCCCAGCCGGGTGCTCGACAAGCTGCGGGCCGGTGGGCCACTGGTCATCGCCTTTCGTGAATCCTCCATCCCTTTTTCCTACATGGCGTCCGGCAAGGAACCTGTGGGTTACGCGATTGACTTGTGCCTGCAACTTGCCGACGTGCTGCGCAAGGAGCTGAAGCTGCCCAATATGCAGGTGTCGTATCTGCCCGTGAGCGCGGCGCAACGGATTCCCAGCATCGTCGAGGGTCGCGCAGACTTACAGTGCAGCTCGACCATCAACAATGCCGAGCGCCGGGAAAAAGTGAGCTTCACCATCCCCCACTTCATCACGGGTATTCGCTACCTGGTGAAGGCAACGAGCAACATCGACTCGTTGGAGGATCTCAAAGGCAAGCGCGTGGTGTCTACGGTAGGCGCCACCGGATTGCAGATTCTTGAACAAAAGAACCGGGAGCTGCTGCACGGCATGACCATCCTGCCGGCACCGACCCATACCGCCGCCGTCGAAATGGTCGAAAGCGGCAAGGCGGATGCCTTTGCCATGGACGACATCCAGCTCTACAGCCTGGCCGCGAATCGGCCAGACCCCAAGGCCTTGAAAGTTGTCGGAAAGTTTCTGACCACCGATGCCCTGGCGATCATGTTCGCCAAGGACGACCTGCCACTCAAACGCTTGGTTGACCGGGAAATGCGCCGGCTGATCATGTCGCGCGACATCTACCCCATCTATGACAAATGGTTTATGCAGCCCATCCCGCCCAAGGGTCAAAGCCTGCAATTGCCGCCCAGCTACCTGTTGAAGGACTTCTGGAAATATCCCTCCGACTTTGTGCCGGGATAAGGGCTTCAGCTGCAGCGCGGCGGCCCGATGGTGCAGCGCATCAATGTGTTGATGTGCTGGCGGCCGCCCCCAAGTCCCATGGGACAATCGGCGCATGCGTCCCACGAACACCCCGGAAACCTACGTTCAGGAAAAAGCTGCCGCTTCAGGCAGCAGTTTTTATTACGCCTTCCTGTTTTTACCCAAAGAGCGGCGCGCCGCCATCACCGCTTTTTATGCCTTTTGCCGCGAAATTGACGATGTCGTCGATGAAATAAGCGACACCGGCGTCGCCCGCACCAAGCTGGCCTGGTGGCAAGGCGAGGTGCTCAAGTCCTATGCCGGCCAGCCCACGCATCCGGTGATGCGGGCGCTGATGCCCTTGGCGGCGACCTACGGCATCGAGGCACGTCACCTGCAGGCCGTCATCGAAGGCTGCCAGATGGACCTGGAACAAAACCGCTACCTCGACTTCCCCGGCCTCACGCGCTACTGCCACCTGGTGGCGGGCATCGTCGGCGAAGTGGCGGCGCGCATTTTCGGCCAGACCGACGAGGCCACCACGGCCTACGCCCACAAGCTGGGCCTGGCCTTTCAGCTCACCAACATCATTCGTGACGTCGGCGAAGACGCCATGCGCGGGCGCATCTACCTGCCTGTCAATGAGCTGCAGCAGTTTGACGTGAAGGCGCATGAAATCCTGAAGCGCCAGTATTCGGATCGCTTCACCGCACTGATGCAGTTCCAGACCGAGCGCGCGCTGGCGCTTTACGACGAGGCGCTGGCCCTGCTGCCCGAAGCCGATCGCCGGGCGCAAAAGCCAGGCCTCATGATGGCCAGCATCTACCGCACCTTGCTGCGCGAAATTGCCGCCGACAACTACCAGGTGCTGCACCAGCGCGTCAGCCTCACGCCACTGCGCAAGTTCTGGCTGGCCTGGAAAACCCAGGCTTTCGGAACGATTTAGTGAGCCCCCACGCGCCCCACTTCGTGTGGTTCGCTGCGCCTGCGGCCTGGCCAAGCCAGTTCCGCGGCGCCGGCTTGCCAGCACCGCGCTTAGGCCAAGGCCAGCTGATGGCGTGTGCGGCCACTCCACGGCTTGCAACGTGAGAGTCGCCGTCATAGGTGCCGGTTGGGCCGGCTGCGCCGCCGCCGTCGAAGCCACGCGACTCGGTCACCAGGCTACCTTGTTTGAAAGCGCCCGCACCGCCGGCGGCCGGGCCAGACGCGTCATGGCCACAGTGGCCGGTCAACCGGTGGCGCTGGACAACGGCCAGCACATCCTGATTGGCGCCTACGCGGAAAGCCTGCGCTTGATGCGCGACTTGGGCGTTGATGTGGAAGCTAGCTTGCTGCGCCTGCCGCTGACCATGCAGTTTCCCGACGGCAGCGGCCTCAAGCTGCCGCAGTGGCCGGCGCCGCTGGATGCCTTTGCCGGCATCCTGGGCGCACGCGGCTGGTCCTGGGCCGATCGGCTGTCGCTGCTCAAGGTAGCACTGGGCTGGCAGCTCAGGCGCTTTCAGTGCGATGCGGCTCAGTCGGTGACTGATCTGTGCCAAGGACTAACGGCCACGGCCATGGCCGCGCTGATCGAACCGCTCTGTGTGTCGGCGCTCAACACCCCGCCCGAGCGGGCCAGCGGCCAGGTGTTTTTGCGCGTCATGCACGATGCCCTGTTTGCGCAAAGCGGCGGCTCCAACCTGCTGCTGCCACGCGCCGACCTGAGCGCCCTGCTGCCCGATGCCGCGCTGGCCTGGCTGAGCGCACAAGGCAGCGCGCCGCAACTGGGCGTACGCGTGCAAGCCATGGCGCCCACCAACGCCGGCTGGCGGCTCAGCACCGATAGCGATGCCGATCTTGCCTTTGATGCCGTGGTGCTGGCTTGTGCGCCCAAGGAGGCGGCGCGCCTGGTGGCAGGCAGCGGCGTGGCCGCCGACGCCTGGCTGATGCAGGCAAGCGGCTTGCGGCACGAGGCCTTGAGCACGGTTTATCTTCATGCGCCACAGGCTCGCCTGCACCAGCCCATGCTGGCGCTGCGGGCCAACGCCGCCGAGCCGGCCCAGTTTATCTTTGACCGCGGCCTGCTGGGCGGCCCCGCCGGTTTGTTGGCCTTTGTCATCAGTGCCAGCACGGGCGACAGCGCCACGCTGACGCAACAAGTGCTGGCGCAGGCCAAAGGGCAACTCGGGCTGACTGACTTGCAGCCGGTGCAGACGATTGTGGAAAAGCGCGCCACCTTTGCCTGCAGCCCGGGCTTGCAGCGCCCGCTGGCTCACATCGCGCCTGGCCTGCTGGCCTGCGGTGACTACATAGACGGGCCATATCCCGCCACACTGGAGGGCGCGATCCGCTCTGGGCTGCAAGCCGCCCGGGGCCTGCACCAAACCGACTGACGGCCGAAAACTATCAAATAGATAGCGCGCTGCGCCCGTCAATAAAGCGCTTCAGGCACTTTTCGCCATATTTCTGACTTCCAGGAAGGCTGGCCTGGCCAGGCAACGCTGCAACCATTCGGCGACCCGTGGGCACTGCGTCATCAGTTCGCTCGCACCTTCCACCCAGGCCAGCACCGACGCCACGCAGATATCGGCCACGGTAAAGCGCTCACCGGCCAGATAGCTGCGGCTTTGCAAATGCTGCTCCAGCACGCTCAAGGGGCCAGCCAAACGCCGCTGGGCCTCGTCGGCCAGCTGGCTCTTGCGACGCTCAACCGGCATCAGCACGCGGTGCATCAAAAACGCCAGGGCGTCTTTTTCACACTCGGTCATGGCCCAAAAACTCCAGCGCAGGATTTCGGCCTGCTCGGCATGATTTTCTGCCGCCAGCGAGGGCATATTGCTGCTTTTGAAGCGCTCGGCCAGGTACAGCGTACAAGCCATGGATTCCCAGACCAGCACGCCCTCGTCGTCAATCACGGGAATGCGGCCATTGGGATTGAGTAGCAAAAATTCCGGCGTGCGCGTGGCCCCGCCCAGGTAAGGCAGGGGAATATGCTCGTAGGCCAGGCCCAGCTCCTGCGCCACCCACAGAGGCCGTGCCGCACGCGAAGCCGCCGTGCCATAGATTTTGAGTGTCATGGAAAGCCTTCAGAAAAAGTAGGCCGCACTCAGGCGGGGAACAACTCGCACAACTCTACCAGCGTGCTCACAGTTTCATGCGGTTCATCGGGATGAGCCCACAGGTGTTCGGAGCGGTTGACCCAGACCGTCTGCATGCCGCAGTTGAGAGCGCCCAGTACGTCCAGCATGGCATCGTCGCCCACATGCAGCACCTCGGACGGCAACACCTCGGCAGCGCTGGCGGCGGCAAGGAAAATACGCGGGTCGGGCTTGGCCACGCCAAACTGCGGGGCGCTGATGCTGGCCCGAAAATACGATTCAATGCCTATGCGCCGTATGTCCGCACTGCCGTTGGACAAGGCGATCAAGGGAAAACGGCTGGCCAAAAATGCCAGCGACTGCAACGCATCGTCAAACAAGGTCACCCGATTCCGTTCGGCATAAAAAACATCGAAGCCCGCCTCGGCCAGCAAGGGGTCCTCACCGGAGCGGTAGAGGGCAACGCGAATCGCCTCGCGGCGAATGGCGCTCAGGTCGTGCTTGAGCTCGGGCCGCGAACGCAGTACTTGCGCACGAATTTCATGCCTGGCCGATTGATTGGCGAACAACGCGGCAGTCATGGGCGCCTGTCGGCTCAGCCAGTGCTCCAGCGCCTTCTCGGCCCGCTCTATGGCGGGCCAAATCGGCCACAAGGTATCGTCAAGATCCAGTGTGATGGCTTTGATAATGGTCAGATCAAGCATAGGTAGGCGAGAATAACCCATGTCTTTTGCCTCCGAGCCTTTATTCACCCACGGCGCGCCTGCGCAAGCCACCACCGCCATCTTGCTTTGCAATCTCGGGACCCCCGATGAAGCCAGCGCCCCAGCGCTGCGCCGCTACCTGGCCGAATTCCTCAGCGACCCACGCGTGGTCGAAATTCCCAAGCCGATCTGGTGGCTGATATTGCACGGCATCATCTTGCGCATACGACCCAAAAAATCCGCCGCCAAATACGCCAGCATCTGGACCCCCGAGGGCTCGCCGCTCAAGGTCTGGACGCAAAAACAGGCCACCATGCTGAGCGGCTACCTGGCGGTGCGCGGCCACAAGGTGGAGGTCCGCATGGCCATGCGCTACGGCAACCCGTCCATCGCTTCGCAGCTGGATCAACTCAAGGCCGATGGTGTGACGCGCATCCTCATCCTGCCGGCCTATCCCCAATACAGCGGCACCACCACCGCCAGCGTGTTTGACGCCGTCTACGGCTGGGCCGCACGGATACGCCGGATTCCCGAATTCCGCTTCATCAATCATTACCACGATGAGCCGGGCTACATCAACGCACTGGCCGACAGGATTCGCCGGCATTGGCAGAAAAATGGCCAGGCCGCGCAGTTGGTCATGAGCTTTCACGGAGTGCCCGAACGCACGCTGAAGTTGGGCGACCCCTACCACTGCGAGTGCCAGAAGACCGCACGCCTGCTGGCGGAGAAACTCGGGCTGGCCAAAGACCGCTACCAAGTGACTTTCCAGTCGCGCTTTGGCAAGGCCAAGTGGCTGCAACCCTACACCGAGCCGACGCTGGTGGCACTGGCACAAGCCGGCGTCAAAAACGTGGACGTGGTCTGCCCCGGCTTTACCGGCGATTGCCTGGAGACGCTGGAAGAAATTGCCATGGAAGCGCGCCACGCCTTTTTGCAGGCGGGCGGCCAGCAATTCAATTACATCGAATGCCTGAACGACAGCCCGGTGTGGCTGGCCGCGCTGGCCGACCTGAGCATCCAGCACCTGGGCGCTTGGCCGACCACGACCGCGGCCGACCCAGAGTCACTGGCCGCCTCACGCGCCGCAGCACAGGCGCTTGGGGCAGCGCAATAGCTCACAGGCGGTGCCGGTGCCATTCAGACCGGCCACCAGGAACGACGCGCTCTAACGCACCAGGCAAGGGCCTTTGGGATCGAACTTCCAGCCGGGGATCAGGTACTGCATCGCCATGGCGTCGTCTCGTGAACCCAGGCCGTGCTGCTTGTAGAGCTGGTGGGCTTTTTCGACCTCGGCCATGTCCAGCTCAATGCCCAGACCGGGCTTTTTGGGCACCTCGACAAAGCCGCCCTTGATCTGCAGCGGCTCCTTGGTGAGGCGCTGTCCGTCCTGCCAGATCCAGTGCGTGTCAATCGCCGTGACGCGACCAGGCGCGGCTGCCCCCACATGCGTGAACATGGCCAGAGAAACATCGAAGTGATTATTCGAGTGTGAACCCCAGGTCAGACCCCAGTCCCGGCACACCTGGGCCACACGCACCGACCCCGCCATGGTCCAGAAATGCGGGTCGGCCAGGGGAATATCGACGGACTGCAGCGACAGGGCGTGCGACATCTGGCGCCAATCGGTGGCAATCATGTTGGTGGCCGTGGGCAAGCCGGTGGCGCGGCGGAATTCCGCCATGACCTCGCGGCCCGAAAAGCCATCCTCCGCGCCGCAGGGATCTTCGGCATAGGCCACCACGTCGCGCGCATCCCGCATCAGGCGAATCGCATCTTTGAGCAGCCAGCCGCCATTGGGATCCAGCGTGACCCTGGCCTTGGGGAAGCGTTCATGAATGGCGGTCACGGCCGCCACTTCGTCCTCGCCGCGCAGCACGCCGCCTTTGAGCTTGAAGTCGTTAAAGCCATAGCGCTCGTAAGCGGCCTCAGCCAGGCGCACCATGGACTCCGGCGTGAGCGCCACTTCATGGCGCAGCCTTGACCAGGCATCGGCTGCCTCGGGATCCGTCACATAGGCCAGATCGGTCTTGCTGCGGTCGCCAATGAAAAACAGATAGCCCAGCATTTCAACCTTGTCCCGTTGCTGGCCTTCACCGAGCAAGGCCGCCACCGGCACTTCAAGGTGCTGGCCCAGCAGATCGAGCAGCGCCGACTCCAGCGCCGTCACCGCATGGATGGCGATGCGTAGATCGAAAGTCTGCAGGCCTCGGCCCCCGACATCGCGATCGGCAAAGCGCTCACGTGCTTGCTGCAGGATGGCAAGGTAGTTGCCAATCGGCTGCCCCAGTACCAGCGAGCGCGCATCTTCTATGGTTTGGCGGATCTTCTCGCCACCGGGCACCTCCCCGACGCCGGTGTGGCCAGAGCTGTCCGTGATGATGACGATGTTGCGCGTGAAAAATGGCCCATGCGCACCGCTGAGGTTCAGCAGCATGCTGTCGCGACCGGCGACAGGGATAACTTGAAGGCCTGTGACCAAAGGGGTTGACATGGTTGCTCTTTACTCTATCGGCTGGTTTAGTCTGCTTTGATGTTGCCGGCCTCTATGACCTGCTTCCAGCGGGCGAACTCCGCGACCTGAAAGCTGGCGAACTGCTCAGGCGTATTGGCGACAATCTCGAAGCCCAGGTCTATGAGCTTGGGCTTGACCTGCGGATCGTTGAGCGCGGCCACGATGGCTGAATGCAGCTTGCTGCGCACGTCGGCGGGCAGTCCCTTGGGCGCCGCAATGGCTTGCCACGAATACACATCCACATTCTTGACACCCGCTTCGGCCAGCGTAGGCACCTGAGGCATCAGCGTGGAACGCTTGTCTCCGGTGACAGCCAGCGCGCGCAATTTGCCACCATTGACCTGCGTGAGAATCGCGTTGATGTTCTGGAAGGAAGCGTCCACCTGTCCTCCCAGCAGATCAGCGATGGCCGGTGCGCCGCCTTTGTAGGGAATATGCAGGGCCGTGGTTTTTGTCTGCTGCCAGAAAAGTTCTGCCGTCAGATGGTCCGAGGAGCCATTGCCGGAAGAGGCAAAGCTCATCTTGCCGGGCTCCTTCTTCATCTTCGCCAGCACATCGGCAACGCTCTTCAAGGGTGACGCCGCGGGCACCACCAGCACGTTGGGCGCCTGCACGGCGACGGTAATCAAATCAAAATCCTTGGACGGGTCGTACTGCACGCCCTTCATCAGGTGAGGCGCAATGACAAAAGGGCCCAGCGAAGACACCAACAGGGTGTAGCCATCGGCTGGGGCACGCTTGACTTGCGTAGCGCCAATGGTGCCGGTGGCCCCGGCCTTGTTATCGACGATGAAAGTCTGGCCGAACTTAGTCCCCAACTGGAGCGCCAGGGTACGGGCAATCATGTCGGTAGAGCCCCCGGGAGGAAACGGCACCACCATGGTGACGGGTTTGTCGGGCCAGGCGAAAGCCGGTGCGGTCAGGGCCAAGGCCGTGGTGATGGTGCACAGCAGTTTTTTCATTGAGGCATCTCCTAGGGTGGTTGAAACGGGCGTGAAAAACGCCACTATCAAGATCAATGCTGGTAACGTTAACGAAATAGAATGTTAACGTTACCAATTCTGCTGTCAACGGGAAATTACCTGGGGAAAATACCTAGCGAGCCAAGGTATTCAGACACTGGCGCGCTCGATGATGGAAAAACCCAAGTCCATCACGCGCGACTCGGGTGGGCGGCCTTGGGCGCAATCCACGATGTAGCGCGCGGCCTGACGCCCAATGCGGGTGCCGTCAATACGAACCGTCGTCAGCGCAGGGTGCAGGTCACGGGCCAATGGCAAATCACCAAACCCCATGACGGCCAGCTGCCCCGGCACCTCAATGCCTTGCGCCTGCGCCTCGATCAACACGCCCAGCGCCAGTAGATCGGAGCTGCAAAAAATCGCATCGATGTCCGGGTGTTCCGCCAGCAGCGCGCGCAAGCCGCTGCGTCCGCTACCCAGCGAGGTAGGCGCAGGCACCAAGTGAATCGGTGGCGGAGCTATGCCCAGCCGGGCTGCGGCCTCAACGAAAGCCTGATTGCGACGGTGCGAGCGCTCGTCGTCCCCGCCGATGACGGCCAGGCGCCGGCGCCCACGCGCATGCAGGTAGTCGCAGACGCTGCGGCCGACCTCGGTGTGCGAAAAGCCGACCAGCATATCGATAGGCGTGGGCGTGAGGTCCCAGGTTTCAACGACAGGGATGCCTGCGGCCAGCAAACGCCGCCGGCCTTCAGGGGAATGCATGATGCCCGTCAGCACAATACCGTCGGGGCGGCGGCCTATGATGGCGCCGAGCAAATCGTCTTCACGCGAATTCTCGTAACCGCTTTGGCCCAGCATCAACTGATAACCCTGCTCTGCCAGAGCGGCCGTCAAGGCCTGAATGGTTTCCATGAACACCGGGCCGGCCAGTGTAGGCACCAGCGCGGCCACCAGGCGGCTCTTGTTCGAGCGCAGACCGCCGGCCAGCAGATTGGGAACATAACCGGTCTTGGCAACCGCCTCCTGCACCTTCATCAAGGTCGCAGCAGGCACCTGATCCGGCGTGTTGACAGCACGCGACACCGTCATTGCTGAGACACCGGCGAGGCGCGCCACGTCACTCACGGTCACGCTTTGAGGACGGCGGCGCGGCGCGGCGGCCAAGGCGGCTTGTGGTTTCGAATGCGGATCGCTCATCCCCGCTATGGTAACGCTACCAAAAACGAGTCCTGACTCAGGCTTTCAGTTTGAGCAGATGCACCATCACCTGGGAGGTTGTCATGTCAAAGTCAATAAAGCTGTTGAAGCTGGGGCCAGACAGCCAGGATGACTCCCAGCGGTTTTGCTTCAGCGCCTTCAACCAGGAAGCGTGGGCGGTGGCGGCCTTCACGACTTCCACCATCTCGGCCTGGCGCGCAGCCGTCACGCCCTGGCCGGTGAACACGCCGCGCCAGTTGGCCATGTCCACGTCCACACCCTGTTCGCGAATCGCAGGAATGCCGAAAACCGAACGTTTTGACGACACGCCGATGGCGCGCAATTTGCCGCTGGCCAGATCCTCGCTGAACTCGCTGTAGCCAGAAATGCCGGCCACCGCCTTGCCGCTGAGCACGGCCTTCACCACCTCGGCGCCGCCGGCAAAAGGCAGGTAGACCAATTCGTCGGGCTTGCTGCGCGCGCCGCGCGTGAATACACCGGCAAACACATGGTCGACACCTCCGGCCGAACCGCCGGCGATGGGCGTCTCCTTGGGATTGGCCCGCATGCGCTCCGCCAGCTCCTTGATGCTTTTAATCGGCGAGTCGGCGGCCACCACCACAACCAGATAGTCGCTGGTCAGACGCGCCACCGGCTGAATGTGCTTCATGTCAACGACAGGCTTTTGCAGCGCAACCGCCCCCACCATGACCATGCCACCCATCAACAAGGTGTTGGGATCGTTGCTGTACTTTTCGGCGTAATAAGCCAGTCCAAGGGTGCCGCCCTTGCCGCCCTTGTTTTCATAGTCGATCTCATCGGTCGCACCCGCACCAATTAGCGCCGCGCCCAAGGCACGGCCGGTCTGGTCCCAGCCACCGCCGGCATTGGCCGGAATCACCATGCGCAGCCTGGGCGCCAGCCGGCTCACCTTGCTGTTTTTTGCGGCTGTTTGTGCCCACAGCGGCGAAGCGATGGCGCCGCCCAAGCTTGCCACGCCCAAGCCACCCAATACGTTGCGTCGTTTGATGTTCAACATGTTGTCCTATCTTGTTGATTGCAAATATCAGGCAATGGCTTTGCGGGCAGACCAGCGCTTGGCCAGCCGCGGCAACACCAACACGGCCACCACAATCACCACCAGCGTGATCGACATGGGGCGCTGGAAGAACACCATGGCGCTGCCCTCGCCTATAGACATGGCATTGCGCAGTTGCGCTTCCGCCAGCGGGCCCAGGATCATGCCCACCACCACAGGGGCGGTCGGAAAGTCGAAGCGGCGCATCAGCACACCGAGCAGGCCAATGGCATAGAGCAGGAACAAATCAAACGCACTCTGGCGCATGCCATAAGCACCCACCGTCGCGAAGATCAGGATGCCCGCATACAGCTGTGGCTTGGGGATCTTCAGCAGCTTGACCCAGAGGCCGACCATGGGCAGGTTCAGCACCAGCAGCATCACATTACCGATATAGAGCGAGGCAATCAGCGCCCACACCAGGGCGGCAGAGGTGGTGAACAGCTGCGGTCCGGGCTGGATGCCGTAGTTCTGGAAAGCGCCCAGCAGGATGGCCGTGGTGTTGGACGTCGGGATGCCCAGCGTGAGCAGGGGAATCAGCGCCGCCGTCACCGTGGCATTGTTGGCCGCCTCAGGTCCGGCCACGCCTTCAATGGCGCCGCTGGTGCCAAACTCCGCCTTGTCCTTTGGGTCCTTGGTCAGCTTTTTTTCCACTGCATAGCTCAGGAAGGTCGGTATCTCGGTGCCGCCCGCCGGAATGCAGCCAAAAGGCGCGCCGATGGCGGTGCCGCGCAGCCAGGCGGGAATCGAGCGCTTCCAGTCGCGCGCCGTCATGTGCACCCGGCTGAGCTTGTTCTGCTGCTCCACCACCCGGCCCTCATACAGCACGGCATACAGCACTTCCGCCACCGCGAACAGACCGACCGCCACCAGCACGATTTCAATGCCGTCCAGCAATTCCGGAATACCGCCGGTGTAGCGACCCTGGCCCGAAATCTGGTCGAGGCCGACGCAGCCCGCCGCCAGGCCGACGAACAAGGCCGTCATGCCGCGCAGCGTGCTTTTGCCCAGCACCGCGCTGACCGTGGTGAAGGCCAGCAGCATCAGCAGGAAATACTCGGGCGGGCCCAGCTTGACGGCAAATTCGGCCACAAAAGGCGCGAACAAGGTCACGATGACCGTGGCGATGGTGCCCGCCACAAAGGAACCTATGGCAGCGGTCGCCAGCGCGGCGCCGGCGCGGCCGCTCTTGGCCATCTTGTTGCCCTCCATGGCCGTGACCATGCTGGCGGTTTCGCCCGGCGTGTTCAGCAGGATGGAGGTGGTCGAGCCGCCGTACATGGCGCCGTAGTAAATACCCGAGAAAAAAATCATCGAGGCCGTGACGTCGACCTTGGCCGTGATCGGCAGCAGCATGGCCACCGCCACCGCCGGGCCGATGCCGGGCAGCACGCCGACGGCCGTGCCCAGGGCGCAACCCACCAGGCACCACAGAAGATTCGCAGGCGTGATCGCGAGCGCGAAGCCATGCATCAATGCGTTGAAGATATCCATTTAAGACTCCTGACGGACCGCCTCGTAGGAGGTTTGCGCCCCCTCGAGAGGCAGCGAATATACATAGTGACGAGCGTGAGGGCACATAGTTTTAGAGCCACCCGGTTGATGTCAGGCCCGGCAGGTTGATGGCCAGGAATTGCGTAAACATCCAGAACACCGGCGCTGAAATCAACAGCCCGGTCATGAGGTCAAGGCCCCAGGTGCCAAGCGCGCCCGACGGCTGGCCGCTGGCGCGCCTCAGGCCCTGCACAGCCAGCAGGTAGCACAGCGTGCAGCTGAAAATAAAGCCTATCGTGGTGATCAGCGCCGCGTTGAGCAGCAAGCCCGCCGAGACCCAGACAAAGCCCGGCCAGTAGGCCCGCGTCGCACCGGAAGGCGCGTCAAGCTCGCGAAAGCCGCCGCTACGCGCTTCCCAGATGATCCATCCGCCGCAAACCGTCAGCACGACGGACACCAGCCAGGGCAGAAAGTTAGGCCCGACGCCGCCATAACCGGCCTCGGAAGAAATGCTGATGGCGCCAAAGGCCAGCGCCAGGCCGGTCAGCAGCACGCCGGCGCCGACCAGGGTTTGCGGCCAGACGACCGCCACAGGAGAGGCGGCTGGTGGGTGATAAGCCAGGGGATCTGGAGTTGTCATTGTGGTGCTCCCGGGAACTTAGCGATAAACATGAAAACGGCGCGCTGCCTTCCCGTGGAGGGCAGCGCGCCGTGCTTGCACGAGGGTCGGGGCCTCAGACCATGCCGGACTTGACCATGGTGGCGCGCAGGCTGGCAAAGTCGTCGTCGACAAACTTGTCAAAGGCCGGGCCGGTCAATACGGCGGGAGTCCAGTTGTTTTTCTGCGAGGCTTCAATCCAGCTCTTGGACTTGAGGGCCTTGAGAATCATGTCGGTCAGCGTCTTGCGCTGCTCGGCAGAGATGCCGGGTGCGCCATAGACGCCGCGCCAGTTGCCGATCACCACATTGATGCCCTGCTCCTTGAGGGTTGGAATGTTCACGCCGGGCAGACGAGCATCGGAAGTGACGGCCAGCGCCTTCATCTTGCCGGCGCTGATGTATTCGGAAAACTCGCTGTAGCCGCTGCCGCCCACCGTGACGTTGCCGCCCAAAATAGCGGCGGTGGCCTCGCCGCCGCCGCGGAAGGCCACATAGTTGATCTTGGCTGGATCAACGCCGGCTTCACGCGCGATCATGGCCGCGGCAATGTGCTCGGTGGAGCCGCGCGAGCCGCCGCCCCATTTCACGCTGCCGGGGTCTTTCTTGAGCTGCGCGATCACCTCCGCCATGCTCTTGAAGGGCGAGTTGGCGGGCAGCACGAACACGTTGTACTCGCTGGACAGGCGCGCGATGGGCGTTGCCTGGCTCAAGCTCACGGGCGGCTTGCCGGTGATCAGGCCACCCAGCATCACGGCGCCCATCACCATCAAAGCGTTGCCGTCGCCCTTGCTGCCGTTGACAAACTGGGCCAGACCCAGCGCACCGGCGGCGCCGCCTTTGTTGTCATAGGTCACGGTAGAAGCCGCACCGGAATCCATCATGGCCTTGCCCAGGGCACGGCCGGTGGTGTCCCAGCCGCCGCCGGGATTGGCCGGAATCATCATCTTGACATTGGCCGCAGCAAAGGCCGACAGGGGCAAGGCGCCCCCAGCGGCCAGGGCCGCCATGGATTTCAAAAAGGTATCGCGACGCATGAGTGTCTCCTTATGGGTGTAATAACCCACCGATGATGCACCGCCTTGCTGTCAAACGGCTGTCCAAATGCATTGGGGAAAGTGCTAATGTCCTGCCCATGACGCCGACCCTGAAATTGCTGCTGATCGAAGACGATGCTTCCATGCAAACCGCCCTGCAGCGCGCCCTGAGCCGGCGCGGCATGGAGGTGGTGGGCTGCACCGATGGCCGGCAGGCCGTGGCGCAATGGAGCACGGCCCAGCCCGATGTGGTGGTGCTCGACCTCAGCCTGCCCGGCCTGGACGGCCTGCAGGTGCTGGAGCTGGCGCGGCGCCAGGGCCTGCTCACGCCGGTGCTGATCCTGACGGCGCGCGGCACCGTGGGCGACCGAATCATGGGCCTGAACCTGGGGGCCGACGACTACCTGCCCAAACCCTTTGACCTCGACGAACTGGAGGCCAGGCTGCGCGCCCTCAGCCGCCGACGCGCCGCACCAAGCACGGAAACCGGACCTAGCCAGCAGCTAGTGGGCGATCTTCGCTATGAAAAAGAGAGCGGCGCGATTTACCACCGCGACCAGGTGCTGGAACTCACGCCGCGCGAGCTGGCCTTGCTGCAGACCCTGATCGTCAAGCCCGGCCATGCGGTATCCAAGGAGCGGCTGTTCGAGCTGGTGTTTCCCGGCGAGACCGACGTGCAATACGAGGCGGTGGAAGTGGTGGTCTACCGGCTGCGCAAAAAACTCTCGCATACCGGCGTCACCCTGGTCACCTTGCGCGGCCTGGGCTATTTGCTGAAGGTAGATGCATGAGCCGCAGTGAGCCGCCACAGACGCCCAGCCAAGCCATCTCCCTTAGACGCTATTTATTGCTGGGCATACTGCTGCCGGTGGGTCTGCTGGTCATCATCAACACCATCAGCCTCTATAGCCAGACGCTGGGCGCCGTCAACACTGCCTATGACAGAACCCTTCTGGCCTCGGCCAAATCGATAGGCGAAGAACTCGACGTGAGCGGCTACGACGATCAGTCAGAGCTGCGCGTGACCGTGCCCTATGCAGCGCTGGAAGCCTTCGAGGCCGACAACCAGAGCCGGCTGTTTTACCGGGTGTCCAGCCTCAAGGGCGACTTGGTCTCGGGCTTTGCGCAGCTGCCCTTCTGGCGCGGCAGCATCCCGGCCAAACCGCCTTACGCGGCGCTGGTGGACTTTTACGACGACGAGTTTGATGGCGACGCCGTGCGCGTGGCCGTGCTGCTGCAGCCGGTGGCCAGCCCCGGGGGGCGTGCCATCGCGGTGATCCAGGTGGCGGAAACGCTGGAGCTGCGCAAAACTCTGGCACGCAAAATCCTGGTCGATACCTTGTGGCGGCAAGCCATGCTGCTGGCCGTGATTGCGCTGGTGGTGGTCGTGGTGGTGCAGCGTGCGACCCGGCCGGTGCGGCGCCTCAGCGCCGAGTTGCAGACACGCCCCGAAGGCGACCTGACGGCCCTGAGCGCACCCGATGCGCCGCGTGAATTGCTGCCGCTGGTAGACGCCACCAACGCCGTGATGGGCCGGCTCAACCACCTGCTAGATAACCAAAACCGCTTTGTGCGCGATGCCGCGCACCAGTTGCGCACACCGCTGGCCGTGCTGAAGGTGCAAGTGCAGTCGGCGCTGCGCGGCGACATGGATGCGCGCGAAGCCCTGGTCGACATCCGGCAGACCGTGGACCGCGCCACCTTGCTGGCCAACCAGATGCTGGCGCTGGCCAAGGTGGAGCAGCTGCGCCAACAGGCCGACCTGCCACTGATTGATCTGGCGCAGGTGCTGCGCTCGGTAGCGCTTGACCTGTCGCCGCTGATTGCCGAAAAAGACCTGGATTTCGAGATTGAAACCGCCCCCGCCCCGATTCGTTCGCATGAATGGATGCTGGGCGAGCTGGCGCGCAACCTGCTGCACAACGCCATCAAACACACGCCGGCCGGCGCTACGCTGTCGGTGCGCATCGTCTGCGATGCCAACTACGCCGCCCTAACCATCAGCGATGGCGGCCCCGGCATTTCGGCGGAACTGGCGGCGCGCCTGTATCAGCCTTTTTCGGCCGGCAATGTGCGCCACGGCTCAGGCCTGGGTCTGGCCATTTGCCGGGAAATCACCTTGGCGCTCAATGGCAGCATCTCGCTGGAAAACCGGCTGCATCGGGGCCATGTCACAGGCCTGGACGCCACCGTGCGTTTGCCACTGGTTCACAATGACAGCTGATGGATAAATTACGCATAGACAAGTGGCTGTGGGCCGCCCGCTTTTACAAAACGCGCTCGCTCGCCGTGGAAGAAATCAACAAGGGTCGGGTACGCATCAACGACCTGGAGGCCAAGCCTGCCCGCGAGGTCAAGGCGGGCGACACGGTGAGCCTGCGGCAGGGCCCGCTGCTACGCACGCTGGTGGTGCGCGGCATCAGCAGCCAGCGCGGCGCCGCACCGGTGGCACAGCAGCTCTACGAAGAAACCGAAGCCAGCCTGGCGCTCAGGGCGCAGGCCGCCGAGCAACGCCAGTTGAACAGCGAGCCGGCCAGCAGCCTGGAGCACGGCCGACCCACCAAGCGTGACCGCCGCAGCCTGGACAAGGCCTGGAACAGTCGCTGGAGCGCCTCGATAGATCACTAGACAGCTCCCATTTCAATAGCAGGCGGTGGACGTGGTTATTGGGCTAGGGGCCGATTTGATTCAAATTTTCAAAAACGCCCCCAGCCACCGCCGAGCTGCGTTTACATGGCCGGCTTGTCGCTCAGCTCTTTCAAGTTGGCCTTGAGTTGCTCGCTCATGGGCAGATTCAGGTTCACGCCTTTGGGCGGAATCGGTGACATGAACCACTTGGTATACATCTTGGTGAACTCACCCGACTTCATCAGGCGCGAGATGGTGCCATCGACCAGCGCCTTGAATTCCGGGTCGCCCTTGCGCAACATGCAGGCGTAGGGCTCGACTTGCAGCGAGTCACCCACCACCTGCAGCGAGGCCGGGTCCTTGGAGTTGGCCATCAGGCCGAACAAGAGGATGTCGTCCATGGCAAAAGCCAGGGCGCGGCCGCTTTCCACCAGCAGCAGCGAATCGTCATGGTCTTTGCCCAGGATGATTTGCATGTCGAGGTTTTTATCGGCACTGTATTTGCGGATCACCTGTGCGTTGGTGGTACCGGTGGTGGTGGCGACGGTTTTCTTGGCCAGGTCGGCGTAGTTTTTGACGCCAGAAGTCTTTTTGGTCAGCAAACGCGTGCCGGTGTAGAAGTGGTTGATACCAAAGTCCACGTCCTTGCCGCGCGCAGTGTTGTTGGTGGTGGAGCCGCACTCCAGGTCATAGGTGCCGTTGACCAGCAAGGGGATACGGTTTTGCGAGGTCACCGGCATGGTCGCCACTTCAAGATTCGGCTTCTTGAGTTTCTTGCGCACGTCGTCAATGATGGCGTCGGTCAGCTCCACGGAAAAGCCCACCGCCTTGGTCGAACCTATCAGGTAGCTGAAAGGCACCGAGGACTCGCGGTAAGACACGGTGATCTTGTTGCTGTCGGCGATTTTTTTCAGGGTTTGTGCGCTGGCGGTGCTGGCCAAGCCGACGCTCAACAGCGCGGCCGTCATGAGAAGAGAGAGTTTCATACGGTGTCTTTCAAGGAATAAAGTTGATCGAATCATTTTCGTCACAAACTTCGGGGGCAAGCTCATGGTTTACCCAAGCCGCCCAGCGGCCAGCCAGGCCCACGCAACATGCAATTTCCCTGCCAAGATTTCATGACCCCAGGCAGCATGTGCCCGCCAGGACTGGCTTATAGTCCCACCTCATTCTTCGTTCACTCCAAGCGCAAGCGCTCACTCCCATGAAAACCAAAGCCGCCGTCGCCTGGCAAGCAGGCCAGCCCCTGACCATTGAAACCGTGGACCTGCAAGGCCCAAAATTCGGCGAAGTACTGGTCGAAATCAAGGCCACGGGCATCTGCCACACCGACTACTACACGCTCTCGGGCGCTGACCCGGAAGGCATATTCCCGGCCATCCTGGGCCACGAAGGCGCGGGCATCGTCGTCGATGTCGGCCCCGGTGTCACCACCCTCAAAAAGGGCGACCATGTCATTCCGCTTTACACGCCCGAATGCCGCCAGTGCAAGTTCTGCCTGAGCCGCAAAACCAATCTGTGCCAGCTGATTCGCGGCACGCAGGGCAAGGGCCTGATGCCCGACGCCACCAGCCGCTTCAGCCTGGACGGCAAGCCCATCTTTCACTACATGGGTACCAGCACCTTCAGCAACTACACGGTGGCGCCCGAAATCTCGCTGGCCAAGATCCGTGAAGATGCGCCCTTTGACAAGGTCTGCTACATCGGCTGCGGCGTCACCACCGGCATAGGCGCGGTGCTGTTCACGGCCAAGGTCGAAGCCGGCGCCAACGTGGTGGTCTTCGGCCTGGGCGGCATCGGCCTGAACGTGATCCAGGGCGCCAAGATGGTGGGCGCCGACAAGATCATCGGCGTCGACATCAATCCGGCGCGCCAGGAAATGGCCCGCAAGTTCGGCATGACGCACTTCATCAACCCGAAAGAAACCGAGAACGTGGTCGATGCCATCGTGCAACTGACCGACGGCGGTGCCGACTACAGTTTTGAATGCATTGGCAACACCCAGGTGATGCGCCAGGCGCTGGAATGCACGCACAAGGGCTGGGGCCGCAGCATCATCATCGGCGTGGCCGAGGCCGGCGCCGAGATCAGCACGCGGCCCTTCCAGCTGGTGACTGGCCGCAAGTGGGAAGGCTCGGCCTTCGGCGGCGCGCGCGGCCGCACCGACGTGCCAAAAATCGTCGACTGGTACATGGAAGGCAAGATCAACATCGACGACCTGATCACGCACACCATGCCGCTGGAAGACATCAACAAGGGCTTCGATTTGATGAAAAGCGGCGAGTCGATTCGAGGTGTCGTTCTTTTCTAGCCCCCACGCTTGTCACTTCGTGTACTGCGCTGCCCCCCGAGGGGGCGCTGCGCCTGCGGTCTGGCGAAGCCAGTCCCGCGGCCCTGGCTGGTGAAAACGTAGCACCCTTGCTTGAACTGAAAAAGAGCCCCATGACAACACAACTGGAACTGCTCAGCGAGCATGCCTGCTTTGGCGGCGTGCAGCGCTTTTACCGCCATGCCTCGAGTGCCATCGGCCTGCCGATGAAGTTCTCGGTCTACCTGCCGCCGCAAGCGCAAGCCGGCGCCAAAGTGCCGGCCCTGCTGTACCTGGCCGGTCTGACCTGCAACGACGAAACCTTCCCCACCAAGGCCGGCGCCCAGCGCCTGGCGGCCGAGCTGGGCCTGGCCCTGATCGCGCCCGACACCAGCCCGCGCGGCGCCGGCGTGCCGGGTGAAACAGAGAGTTGGGATTTTGGCGTGGGCGCCGGTTTTTACCTGGACGCCACACAAGCGCCCTGGGCCAAGCACTACCGCATGGAGAGTTACCTGACAGCGGAACTGCTCCCCTTGCTCGCCAGCGCCCTGCCGCTGGACGCAAAACGCATCGGAATTTTTGGCCACTCCATGGGCGGCCACGGCGCCTTGACCTTGGCGCTGCGGCATCCCGAGCTCTTCAAGTCGGTATCTGCCTTCGCCCCCATCTGCGCCCCCAGCCAGTGCGCCTGGGGCCACAAAGCCTTCCGCGGCTACCTCGGCAGCGAGGAAACCAGCTGGCTGGCGCACGATGCCGCGGCCTTGATGGGCGGGCTATCCAGCGCGCCCTACCCCGGCGGCATTCTGATAGATCAGGGCCTGGCCGACAAATTCCTGGCGGAGCAGCTGCACCCGCACTTGTTCGAGGCGGCCTGCGCCGCCGCCGGCCAGCCCCTGACGCTGCGCCGACATGCGGCTTACGACCACGGCTACTACTTCATTGCCAGCTTCATGGAAGATCACCTGCGGCACCATGCGCGCCAGTTGCTGGCCTGAACCTGAAACAGGCCACCCTAAGCCAGGCATAAGACCCGGCAAATACAATGCAGCGCTATGTCGCTGCACCAGCCCTCCCCCTCCATGACGCCGGCCTCCGGGCCTGCGTCCCCACGCACTTTTTGGAATCTTTTCAGAAGCAAGGAGCAAGGCGCTGACGGCATGCGGCCAATCTGGCTGATCATCCTGTCCAGCCTCTGGATTGCCACCGCCTGCAACGTGGCGCTGTGGCGTGAACTGGCCCGGCTGCCCGGACTGAGCGCTGCTCAGATCGCCACCATCAGCGTCGCACTAAGCCTGGTCATTGCGCTGAGCACCTGCGCCTTGCTGAGTCTGCTGGCCTGGCGCTGGACGCTCAAACCAGTCATCACCATTTTTCTGCTGTCGGCGGCCTTTGGCGCTTATTTCATGATGGCTTACGGCGTGGTCATAGACAAGACCATGATGATCAACACCTTGCAGACCGACGTGCGTGAAACACGCGACCTGCTGAACTGGCGCATGGCCGCGACGGTGCTGGTGCTGGCGCTGTTGCCCGGTATTTTTCTGTGGCGAAAAAAACTCAAACGCACCAGCATTCCCCGACAAGTGTTGACCAATGTCATGACGCTGGCAGGCGCCTGCGCCCTGCTGGTGCTGGTGGTGTTTCTTTTCTTTCAGAGCATCGCCTCGGTGATGCGTAACAACACCCATGTGCGCTATCTGATCAATCCGCTCAACTCCTTTTACGCCTTGGGCGCCGTGGCAGCAAAACCGTTTCAGCGCGACGAGTCCATCACCCTGCCCCTAGGTGAGGACGCCAGGCTGGGCGCCAGCTACGCGGCTCAGACCAAACCGCCTTTGCTACTTCTGGTGCTGGGTGAAACCGGGCGCAGCGGCAACTTCGCCACCAACGGCTACCAGCGGCCGACCACGCCCAGACTGGCGCAGGAAAACATCGCCAGCCAGCGCAATGCCTGGTCTTGCGGCACCAGCACGGCGGCTTCCCTGCCCTGTATGTTTTCCAACTTCGGGCGCGAAAGCTATGACGCCCGCCCCGCCAACTATCAAGGTCTGCTGGATGTGCTGCAACACGCCGGCTTGGCCGTGCTCTGGATAGATAACCAGTCGGGCTGCAAGGGCGTGTGCGACCGCGTTCCCAATGTGCAGACCAGCCAGCTGAAAGTGCCCGGACTGTGCGATGGCGACGAGTGTTTTGATGAAGTGATGCTGCACAACATCGACGAACGCATTGCCGCCTTGAGCGCCGAACGCCGGGCCAAGGGCGTGGTGGTGGTGATGCACCAGATGGGCAGCCATGGACCCGCCTACTACAAACGCTCGCCACCGGCGTTCAAGAAATTTTTACCCGAATGCACCAGCAACTCCCTGCAAAGCTGCACGCGGGAAGGGCTGCTCAATGCCTATGACAACAGCATCGTCTACACCGACCAGTTGCTGGGCTCCGCGATTCAGTGGCTCAAGGGGCGGGAGTCCACCAACGCGCCCGCCATGCTCTACCTCTCCGACCATGGCGAGTCGCTGGGTGAAAACAATTTGTACCTGCACGGCATGCCTTACAGCGTGGCGCCCGACGTGCAAAAGCGCGTGCCCTGGATCACCTGGCTATCGCCCGAATTCGAGCAGCGCACCAAAATCACCACCAACTGCCTCAAGCAACAATTGGACGCGCCCATCAGCCATGACAATTACTTTCACTCAGTGCTGGGCTTGATGAACGTGCAGACCCAGGTGTACAAACCCACCCTCGACATCTACGCCCACTGCGCCAAGCCCTGACAAAGTCCGGGCAGGCAGGCCAATTCAGCCTGATACAGAGTAGGGTTTTCCGCACTGCAGCAACGGCCTGCCAAGCGCAGGTTTATTATTCATTTTTCGCCACAAATAACCGCGCCTTATGCGGTGGAAGAATATGAATATTCGTAAAACGCTGATTTCCACGCTGCTTCTTTCTTTGGCTCTGGGCGCCAGCGCCGCCGATTTGCTCGATACCGTCAAGCAGCGCGGCACCCTCAAAGTGGCACTGGAAGGCACTTACCCGCCCTTTAACTACAAGGAAAACGGTCAGCTCGCCGGTTTTGAAGTTGAGCTGGCCAATGCGCTGGCGCAAAAACTGGGCGTCAAGGCAGAATTCGCCACCAGCGAGTGGAGCGCCATCCTGGCAGGCTTGCAGGCCGGCAAATACGACGTGGTCATGAACCAGGTCGGCATCACCGACAAGCGCAAGGAGACCTTTGATTTCTCCCAGCCCTACACCGTCTCCAGTCCGCAGCTGATCATCCGCAAGGACGAAAAACGTGATTTCAAAACCTTGGCCGACCTGAAGGGCAAAAAACTGGGCCTAGGCCAGGGCACGAACTTCGCGGAAGTCGCCAAAGCGGTGGGCGGCATAGACATCAAAACCTACCCAGGCTCGCCCGAATATCTGCAAGACCTGGCCCTGGGCCGTATCGATGCCGCGCTGAACGACAGCCTGCTGATTCCCTACATCGTGAAGAAAACCAAGCTTCCCCTGAAACCAGGCGCACCGGTGGGCGAACTTGAAAAATCCGGCATTCCCTTCGTCAAAGGCAATCCCAAGTTCAAGGCGGCCATCGACAAGGCTCTGGCCGATCTGCAGGCAGACGGCAGTTTCGCCAAGATCTCCAACAAATGGTTTGACCGTGACGTGAGTAAGCCGCCAGTCGCCCAGTAAGAACGTGTTCACGATTTATCCGGGGTCGCGCAAGTACCTTGCCGGGATGGGATGCAAGGCGCAGTGCGCGGCCAATAGCACGGCTATTGGCAAGCGCTGTAACGCAGCAGGCCGCCCGACAAGGCACTTGCCCTGCGGGTTGGGGTGAAATCGGGCGATTGAGCCACCCAATCCCTTGCATGGGCATCAGCCCATGCGGCGGTGCCGGGCGGCCCACTCATCCCGATTGCACCCCAACGCGACCCCGGATAAATCGGGAACACGTTCTATGAAGGAAGTAACATCAAGCCAGCCCGTGCGCCGCCCTCCGGCTGGCTAAAACAACCCCGGCCTGTCGCCGGGGTTTTTATTTGTGGAGACCTGTATGGATCTATCCGGATTGACCGAGTTGCTGCGGGATGCCCTGCCGCTGATGCTCAAGGGCGCCGCCTGGACACTGCTGCTGGCCGTGTCCGCTGTTTTTTTTGGGGCGATTCTCGGCACCCTGGTCGCCATGACGCGGCTGGCCAAGCTTCCGCTTCTGTCGCGATTCGCCGCGCTTTATGTCAGCTGCATGCGCGGCACGCCGCTGCTGGTGCAGCTGTTCGTGATCTACTTTGGCCTACCCAGCATAGGCATTCAATTCGAGCCCATCACGGCAGGCATTTTGGGGCTAAGCCTGAACGTCGGCGCCTACCTGTCCGAAACCATTCGCGGCGCCATCAACGGCGTTGAGCACGGGCAATGGAATGCGGCCAAAAGCCTGGGTTTGACGCAGCCCCAGACACTGCGTTACGTCATAGGCCCGCAAGCCCTTAGACTGGCCGTTCCCAGCCTCTCGAACAGCTTGATCAGCCTGATCAAGGACACCTCGCTGGTATCGGTGATTGCCGTGGGTGAGCTGATGCTGGCCACCAAGGAAGTCATTGCGACCACCTTCCAGCCTTTTCCGCTTTACCTGGCAGCGGCGGGTATCTACTGGGCCATGAGCGCCTCGTTTGAGACGCTGCAGAAAAAACTGGAAACCCGTTTGAACCGGAGCTATTTGCGATAGTGGATGGGTCAGCTCAAATGAGCTTGAGTTCGCCTCATCACCGGCCGGCGATCATGGATGCAACAAAGGCCTGCAGTGGGCGATTACGTTCAGACGACGCATCCTGAAACCAGAACATGCAGACGTTGTAGTGGGGCAGACCTTCAGAGACGCCCAGGCGGTGTATACCCATTTTTTCCGGATCGGGGACAAGCGCCGGGTGCGACACCACGCCGAGCAAATCACTACTCGCGACCAGTCTAACCAGCATGGCGTAGTCCGTGCATTGCACGGCGATCCGAGGTGGCGCCCAGCGCCGGACCCGAAAGGCCTCTTCAATCACATTACCCGGCGTGCCCGCCGTGCCGGCGACCACCCACTCGGCCTTGGCAATGTCGGCCAATGATTTCACGGCGGACAAGGAATGTCCCTGCCGCGCGTAAATAGCGGGACGGCTTGTGTACATCTCGACCTGGGACAGACCCGGATGATGAAAGCGCCTGGGTTGGGGTGCGATCACCAGATCCAGCTGCCTGGCAACCAGATCCTCGAGCATGGACAGCGCACCTCCTGAAACAATCTGCAGCGTGCACTCAGGCATACAGGCCTTCTGCGCCTTGAAAATGGCAGCACCGTAGAGCAGGCCTGCTGCAGGCGCCAGTCCAACCCGCAGACGCTTGGAGTTCGATTTGACTGTCGACGGTGCACGCATCGAACGCACCGCCTGTTTCATGGCGACATCGACGGCTTTGCCGGCCTCTGCAAGCTCCCGCGCTTTCGCCGTAGGCAGCTGGCGTCGACCTTGCCGCTCAAACAGCTCAAACCCCACTTCGCCCTCCAGCGCTCGCAGGCCCTGCGAAACCGCCGGCTGCGAAACACCAGCCGCTTGTGCCGCCTGCGCATAGCCTCCCTTTTCGACGACAAGGCGCAGATATTCAAGGTAGCGCAGATTCATAAGGAGAGATTATGTATCTTCCCGACTCCGGCATTGTTTCATTCGGACGGTGAACAAATAATGAGTGACAGTCACCCCGATAAGGAAGAGGCAAGCATGTTGAAATTTGTATTGATGTCGCTTTGCGCGGCAGCCATTGGCGTACAGCCCGCCGTCGCCCAGAGCTATCCAGACAAGCCCGTCAAGATGGTTGTAGGCTTCGCACCCGGCGGCCCCACCGATATTCTGGCCCGCGTGGTTGCCACCGCGATGGGAAAGACCTTGGGCAATAGCGTCATCGTTGACAACAAGGCCGGGGGTGGCGGACTGTTGGGTGCCCAGAGCGTTGCCAAGGCCGCGCCGGACGGCTACACCATCCTGTTCGCAGGTGACGGGCAGTTGACGCTACTGCCCCAGCTGTCCAACAAAGCCGGCTATGAGACCCAACGCGACTTCGCACCGATCCGTATGGTGGCGGGCCAGTCCAACGTGCTCATGGTTAATAAAGCCACCGGCATTTCCGACATGGCCACACTTATCGCGCGAGCAAAGGCTTCGCCGGGTCAACTCACCTACGGATCAGCCGGCAACGGGACACCGACTCACCTGGTCGGCGCACTGTTCGAGAACGCCACTGGCCTGAGCCTTCTTCATGTGCCCTACAAGGGTGCAGGCCCCGCCATGACAGACTTGATCGGTGGACAGATCGACATGATGTTTGTGGGCATGCCGGTCGCGCTGCAACAAGCCGGACGCGATCAAGTGACCATACTTGCAGTCACCGGAAACAAGCGTGCCGTGAAGCTTGCCAACGTGCCGACTTTTACGCAGGCCGGCATCAAAGGCTTGGGTGACGAAACCGCCGTGTGGTGGGCGGTCATGGTGCCCGCCGGCGTGCCGCAGGCCATTCGCTCGCGTCTGGATGCTGCGGTCAAAGAGGCCTTGAACAGCCCCGAATTGCGCAAATCGTTTACCGCTCAAGGGGTGGAGCTTCTTGACCAGGACGCAACTACCACCAGCCAGTGGATTGAACGGGACCGAGCACGCTGGGCCACGCTCATCAAGAATAAAAAAATCACAGCGGAATAAAAGCGGCAGTCCACCATGCAACCCAATTTCCTGATTTTTGTTACCGACCAGCACCGGGCCGATCATCTGGGGTGCTACGGCAACCCGGTTGTGCGCACCCCGCACATCGACGCGCTGGCAAGCACAGGCTGGCGATTCAACCGCAGCTATGTCGCCAATCCCGTTTGCATGCCCAACCGGGGCTCCATGATGACCGGCCGGATTCCGTCGGTGCACGGCGCACGCGGCAATGGTGTCCCGCTCCCGCTGGACTCGGTCACCTATGCCGATGTCCTGGGTGAATTCGGCTATCGCACCGCATTGATAGGGAAAAGCCATTTGCAGAATATGGAGGACCGTGCGGCCGTGTTGCCGCCGGAGGTGATAGAGCCTGGCTCCCGCACGCCCAGCCAATTCAAAGAAGCCATCAGGGGCAAAGGAGACAGTGCGCCCTACCGCCAAGAACTACGGTCTAGCTGGTCCGATCCGGCGCACCAATTGACACTGCCCTACTACGGCTTTCAGGACGTCATTCTGTGCAATCACCATGCCGATGAATGCTTTGGCGACTACCTGCGCTGGCTAAGCCTTCATCACCCGGAAATGATTGATCGCCTGGGACGTGAAAATGGCGTGCGCGATGCCGGCTTTACGGCTCCGCAGGCGTGGCGAACCCATCTGTCCGAGCAGCAATATCCAACCCACTACATTGCAGAAAAAACCTGCGAGTGGCTGCACAATCACAGCCAGACGAATGCCTCGCAACCGTTTGCGCTCATGTGCTCATTCCCCGACCCGCATCACCCGTGGACGCCACCGGGCCGCTATTGGGACATGTATGACCCCGACGCCATGCCCGTGCCGGCGACGGCCATGCCTGATGTGGATAAAGAGCGTCACGTGGCATGGCTGTGGCAAGAGCGGGCCTCCGGCAAGGCGCAGCTCGAGTCACCCCGCATGTTCGCCGCCACGCCGCGCGAGATCCAGGAGGTGATTGCCCTGACCTACGGCATGATCACCAATATCGACGACCGCATAGGCATGGTCATGAAAGCGCTGAAAGACAGCGGCCTGGACCGCAACACGGTGGTGATATTCACCTCCGACCATGGCGATCTCATGGGCGATCATGGCGTGATGCTCAAGGGGCCGCTGCACTATCAGGGCTTGATCCGCGTACCGTTTATCTGGCGCGAGCCCGATGCAGCGGCGCAAGGCGGCAACGTGGTACGCAACGACCTGGTCAGCACCATAGATTTGGCACCTTCGATTCTGCGCCGGGCGAACATCAATCCACCCAACGGGGTTCAGGGCAAGGCGCTGTTCAGCGCTGCCGGTGTTCCCCAAAACTCGGGCCGTGCTGCCGTGCTGGTGGAAGAAAACCAGCAGCGCGCCTACCTGGGTTTTGAAACGCCGGTGCGCATGCGAACCGTTGTGACGCAAAGCCATCGACTCAGCGTGTTCCAGGAAGGCGAATGGGGCGAGCTCTATGACCTGGTAGCCGACCCCGACGAAACGCACAACCTCTGGGACGACCCAAGCTCCAAAGAATTACGCGCCCAGCTGATGGAGCAGCTGGTTCACCTGTTGATGGAGCATGCGGATTCCAGTCCGCGCCCCACACACCTGGCTTGAGCCGGGCAAACAAGGCACAAGGATGAAACGACAAAGGGACGAACTGCAGGCAAGGGCTGAAAAGCCGCCCAAAGTTCGTCCCTAGACCTCAAGCCCTCTCCGCTCATCCGGGTCTATCGGGCGGCAGAGCGCGTGAACAGCGCTCAGACAGGGGGTTTGGCGAGCTGATCGAGCTTTTGGGCGGCGATCTCGGCAACGCGGCGAACATGCGCTTGCGAGGCGTCCTGCGCCGCTTGCGGGTCGCGCTGGCGCAAGGCCTGGACAATGTTGGCCATTTCCACGGCGGCCTCCACGCGGCGGTCTTTGGCGCTGATGGTCATCGCACGCAGACGGTTGATCCGGGCGTTCAGCGACTGCACCACCTTCCACGCCATCGTGAGGCCGCTGCCCGTGAACATGGCTTCATAAAACGCCGCGGTTCGTACCATGACCTCATGAAAATCTTCGTTCTCAAAAGCGGTCTGGATTTTTCGATTCAGTGCATCCAGCCTCTCGATGACTTCATCACTGGCCTTTTCAGCGCACAGCCGGGCGGCATGGCCTTCCAGCAACGCGCGTATCTCGTAAATCTGGGCGGCCTGATCGGCATCCAGCGTGGCCACCACCGGTCCTTGGTGCGCAATGGATTCGACCAGCCCTTCGGTTTCCAGATGCCTGAGCACCTCGCGAACAATGGAACGGCTGACATCGAGTTGCTCGCAGAGGTGGCGCTCCACCAGACGCTCGCCGGGCTTGAAATGCTCGCTCAAAATGGCTTCTCGCATTTTCTCCAGCGACAGCTCGCGCAAGGTTTTTGCGGTGCGGTTTACTTTGAGCGAGGCTACGTCTTTGGCAGGCACCATTAATCCCTATCTACATCACCAAGGCAAAAGTATTTAATTTCGAGGTAGTCATCCATGCCGTAGCGTGAGCCCTCTCTTCCGAAACCGGACTGCTTCATGCCCCCAAAGGGTGCCGCCTCGGATGACATGAGACCCGTATTGAGGCCCACCATGCCGGCCTCAATGGCCTCCGCCACGCGCCAGACGCGCGCAGTATTTTGAGTATAGCAATAGGCCGCCAAGCCAAAATCGCTGGCATTGGCCTGCGCAATGACATCGGCCTCATCGGTAAACCGGAACAGCGGCGCCAGGGGGCCAAAGGTCTCCTCGGTTGCCACATGCATGCTGGCCGTGACGTCGCGCAACACCGTGGGCTCGAAAAACGAGCCCCCCAATGCATGACGCTTGCCGCCGGTCACGATGGACGCGCCCTTGGACAGGGCATCGGCGATATGTGCCTCGACCTTGGCCAGTGCACGGACATCAATGAGTGGGCCTTGCGTCACGCCCTCGTCCGTGCCCTTGCCCACCTTGAGCTTCTGGACCGCGACACTCAGCTTGCTGGCAAAGGCCTCGTACACGCCTTCCTGCACATACAGGCGATTGGCGCAGACACAGGTCTGACCGGTGTTGCGGAACTTGGAAGCCAGGGCACCTTCCACCGCGGCATCCAGATCGGCGTCATCGAAGACGATGAAGGGCGCATTGCCGCCCAGCTCCATGCTCAGGCGTTTGACGGTATCGGCGCATTGGCGAATCAGCAGCTTGCCCACCTCCGTGGAGCCCGTGAAAGTGAGCTTGCGCACCAGCGGATTGGCCGTCAGTTCGCCGCCAATGGCGCGCGGGTCGCCGGTCACGATGTTGATGACGCCGGGCGGAATGCCGGCAATCTCGGCCAGCTTGGCCAGGGCCAGGGCCGACAAGGGCGTTTGCTCGGCGGGTTTGGCCACCACGGTGCAGCCGGCAGCCAGAGCGGGCGCGATCTTGCGCGCCAGCATGGCATTGGGGAAATTCCAGGGCGTGATAGCCGCGACCACGCCAACGGCTTGCTTGAGCATGACAAAGCGCTTGTCGGCTTGCGCGGTCGGAATCACGTCGCCATAAATGCGCTTGGCCTCTTCGGCAAACCACTCGATGTAGGAGGCCCCATAGGCAATTTCCCCGCGGGCTTCGGCCAGCGGCTTGCCCATTTCCTCGGTCAGGATTTGCGCCAGCACCTCTGCATTGGCCGTCACCAGATCGAACCAGCGACGCAAGAATGCGGAACGCTGCTTGCCCGTCATGGCACGCCAGGCCGGACCGGCGCGGTGCGCCGCCTCCACGGCACGGCGGGTCTGCTCAGCACCGAACATTGGCACGCTGCTGACGAGCGCACCTGTCGCCGGATTGGTAACGTCAAGGCGCTGTGCGCTGTCCAGCCATTCGCCGTCGATATAGCAACGCGATGGCAGCAATTCCTGATAGGTAAAAATTTTCACGAGATCGATCCAAAGAGGGCTATTACTAGCAAAGAGAGAGTCGCATCAAGGCGGCAAATAAAGTGCTGCTGGAACTCAGCCGGTTCCCGGCCGTGCTCTGCGTAGCAGCCGGGAACCCTGGCCATTGCCAAACCCCTGTCAGGAAGCCGCCTGTGAATGACTGCCAGAGGGCCAGGCAGCCTAGCCGATGAATTTCAGCAGTTCCTGATTGACACGCTCGGCGGAGGTGATGTTCATCATGTGACGAGCCCCTTCCAGCACCACCAGCGTCGCCTGCGGTGCCAGTCCGGCCATCGCCTCGGACATGGCCGGCGTGGAGTTGGGGTCAAGCTCTCCGGTCATGAAGAGAGCCGGCATGGCCAGCTTGGCAAAGCCATCTGCATGCACCGCATCGGACGTGGCAAACAGCTGGTAGCTGCGCGCATAGCCCTCGTGATGGACTCGCCGCATGAAACTGGCCACCACTTGCGCATCGGCCTGGAGTTCGACCGGCACGGGATTGCCAAACCAGCGCTCTATGGTCGAGTCAACCGTCGCGGCCACACCCACCTGTTGCAGCTTGCGGGCTCGCTCCTGCACCGCCTCGCGCTGCGCTGGCGTGCGCATGAAGACGGCGTTCAGGGCCACCAGCTGCCGAGTCCGCTCGGGGTAGCTGAGGGAAAATTCCAGCGCCACCAGGGCGCCCATGGAATGCCCGACGATGACGGCGGACGCTATCTTCAGGTGGTCCAGCAGGCGCTTGAGTTGCACGGCGTATTCAGCCAGCTTGACGCCCTCGCAGGGGTCCTGGCTGGCGCCATGACCCAGCATGTCGTACACAATGACCTGGTGCGTTCTGGCGAGGCTGGACACCTGGCGTGCCCAGACGGCCTGCTCCATGCCAACGCCGTGAATCAGCACCACCGCCGGCCCTTCGCCATAGACGCTGTAAGCCGTGCCGCCCGTCACGCCGGCCGAGGCCGACACGTCCAGCTGTGTTGAATCAGACTGCATTGCCGCCCAAGTCCTTGATGTCCTGGTAACGATCACCGATGCGGTGATGCGGCCGACCGCCTATGGATGCGCCCAAGGCCACCACGATTTCATCGGGACCCGGCGCGTCGTTGATGGCAAATTGCAGCGTCAGGTAGTGCGAGCGCATGCCTTCATCATCCTTGTGCATCATGGGAATGGAAATGGCGCAATTCGGGCCGCCGCGCACATTGGTGAAACTCAGGTAGCTTTTGGCGCCCACGGCCTTGCGGTAGAAGTTGCCAAAGCGCAAGGTGTGTATCAGGGCCGAGGCATGCTCAATTTCGCCGTTGGTACCCACCAAGGCGGCTTTTCCATAACCTTCAATGACCGCGCCCGAGCCCGTCATGCGCAGGATTTCATCCGTCAACAATTCGCCCAGCACGGGCGCCACCGAATGAATGCCGGGCTTGAGGTCCTCGACAAAGCCCATGCCGGCCCATGGGTTCTTCAACACAGCGGCGGCGGCAAACATTCTCAGCGGCGTCGGCGCGGCCTTGCCGCCCTCAATCAGCGTCTGCTCATAAAAAGTGACGATTTTACGAATCTCGGCCATGGGTTCTACTCCTAAAAATTTCGGTATGGGTTTGCACTGGCTCAGGTGAGCCAGCTTTATTCAGCGGTGATCTTGGCGGCCTTGACGACGGCGCGGTATTTCTCGACTTCCGTCGCCATGAACTTGCTCAGCTCGGCGGCCGACGCGCCGGATGCGCTGATGCCCTGCTCGGCCAGGCGTTTCTTGACCTGCGGATCGGCCAGCACCTGCTGCGCGGCGGTCTGGACTTTTTGCAGGATCTCGGGTGGCGTCTTGTTCGGCAGAAACAGACCAAACCAGACTCCCAGATCAAAGCCTTCCAGCCCTTTGACCTGCCCCATGGCCGGAATGCCGGGCGCCAGCTCGGATGGCTTGGCGCTGGTCACGGCAAAGGCCTTGATCTTGCCGGACTTGATGTAGGGCTGTGCCGCGCTCAGCGTGGACACGCCCAGGTCGATCTGCCCGCCTATCAGGTCAATCAATGCCGGGGCTGCGCCGCGGTAGGGAATGTGGGTCATGAACACGTCAGCGCGCATCTTCAGCAACTCACCCGCGACATGCATGGGCGTGCCATTGCCTGCCGAGGCATAGCTGAGGGTTCCGGGTTTGGCGCGCGCCAGGGCCAGGACGTCGGCAACGGAATTGGCCGGCAGACCCGCTTTACCCACCAACACCATGGGGCCGGTGCCGACGAAAACGACGGGCGACAAATCCTTGATGCCGTCAGTGGCCACTTTCGGATTGATCAGCTTGTTGATCAGGATTTCCGAACCGGAGCCAAGAAGAATGGTGTAGCCGTCAGGAGCGGCGCGTACCGCGCGTTGCGTGCCCAGCATGCCGCCGGCACCCGCCACGTTTTCAATCACCACGGCCTGGCCGAGCCGTTCACCCAGCATGGGGGCCAGATTGCGGGCCACGATGTCGGAACTGCCGCCGGGAGCGAATGGCACAACGATGGTGATGGGCTTTTCCGGCCAGGCCGCCATGGCCGCTGATGCCACCACGGACACGACCAGACCGGCAAGCAGGCGGCCCAATGATTGGGTGGAGGAATGTTTGAGCTTGATAAGCATGGCGACCCTTCTTGCGAAAAAGTGAATTGATCTCGGTAAAATTGAATACCGTATGTTGGTATACCAATTATCTGGGCAATAAAAATCAACACGAATAGTGGTAAACCCTTGGTAGCTGCCGCCCCTCCGAAGCGAGGCCTCGCCAAGGCAAGGCTGGTGCGCTCCGCTCAATCTGTGCGCCAGCCATCGCAGATTGATGCCATAGGCGAAACATTGACGGGACTCTGTCGCCAAAGACCCGCCGCGGCAAGCGGCCCTGGGCCAGTGATCTGAGAGCCTGCCCGCTGAACTCAGCGCATGCCAGCGGCGGCGCAAAACCCATCCATGGTCCAGCCCTGCCCCAGCAAGATCATCCGGGTGTGCAGGTCATCGAGTACCTGAGGCCTCACCTGCGGCCCCAGATAGCGCAGGGTCTTGCTGCGCAAGTCCACATAACCCAGTTCGTAGCGTCTGGCCAGGGCATGCCAGAGCGCATGGGCACCGGGTGACTGGCGTGCCCCGGTCATCAAACAAAGACCCGCGTCCAGCCCCCACCGATAGACCGCCGTGGCCAGGCCGCGCCGCTGGTAAGCCGGGTCGTATTTGGAATGCGGCGCCCGCAGGTAGCGGTCGGCGCGGCGCTCAAGCTCTACCAGGCGGTTGAAGACCGTATAGCCGGCCAATCCCCCTTCAGAATTCAATGACAGCTCTACGTGTGCGTCGGGCGAACACACCTGGTGCCGGCTCGTCGTCGCCGGGGTGCTCATGCAAGATCTGCGGCTGTGGCGCAACGTAGCGAACCTACAGGTGAAAATCGCCCGCGGCTTCTGGCTGGTAAAGTACTTTCTCGATCCAAATACGGCGGGTCCGGTCCGAAATGCGCCAGTCGATGGCATCGCCCTCCTTGTAGCCCAGGATCGCCGTGCCGATGCCGGAGCAAACCGACAGCTTCCCGGCACTGTCGCCCGCGTCCTCGGGGTAGACCAAGGCCACTTCCACTTCTTCGTCGTCCAGCTGCAGCAAGGCCCTGGAGTTCATCGTGACAACATCCCGCGCCACTTGCCGCGGATCGACGACGATGGCCCGCTCAACCTCGTGCTCCAACTCGACAACCGCTGGGCCTTGTTCGAGGGCGATCAGGTCCAGGAGCCGGGCCTTGTCGATTTCGGTGATGGTGATATGGGCGGGCTCACCCTCAGGGCTTTCACGCAAGAGCCAGCGATAGCGTGCCGAGGACAGGGCGAATGACGCCAGCGTAGGCGTTTCGCTTTCGAGCTGGAAGCCGCAGCGCACGAAGGCCTTCAGCGACCGCACGTTGTCTGGATGGATCTTGGCGATGAGCTTGTCGGCCCGCATGTCGAAGAAGGCGAGCTTCATGCCTTCACGGATGGCGCTGGCGCCGAGCTTACGGCCCCAGTTATCGCGGTCGCCGATGACCAAGACCATCTCGCAGTCAACGCCCGTCTTGACGAGTCGAACGAAGCCCACAGGCACGTCATGGCGGTCGTAGGCCATGAAGAAGCGGCCGCCCTGGTTGAACAGATGGGTCAGGATCGGCATCTGGACCCGATCGAGGACTTGCTCGATGAAGCGGGAAACGTGGCGCGAATCGCTCAGGTGGTGGGTGACACTCTCGTCTTCCAACCAGTTCATCAGCGTTAGTGCGTTGGACCGAGTGATCTCTGGACACAGCGAAATAAAAGGCCTACTCATCTTCACCCCCTTAGGTTGCAAGAATGAAAGCCTTTCACGAGCACGGACATGGCCGTGACGGTTCTTTCGACAAAGCGCTCATTTTAATGCAACGCGCGAGCGGGCACCAATACATCTGCCCGGCATGAGCACGGGTCGGCAGTGAAATGCAAGCCGTGCATGAATGAAACGCTCCACGGCTGGATTGACAAAGCCCGTCATGCTAGTGAGCTTGCTATATCGCACGTCTTCAGTGCGGTACTTGGCCCAGCGCCAAGCCCTCAAACGACAGACTCAAAAAAGCGTGCCCTGGCCACCCCGACCCGGCGCTCTGAAACGGCTCAAATCCAGCTCCGTGCGCTGGCGATTCAAGCCCAGCCGCAAGCAGGTTTTCTCAAAGCGCTGGCGGATCAGCTCGGCCCACAAACCATACCCCTTCATGCGGGTGGCAAAGTCAGCCTCGTAATCCTTGCCGCCACGCATCTCCTGAATGCGCGCCATGATGCGGGCGGCACGTTGCGGGTAATGCAGCGCCAGCCATTCCTGAAAAATCGGCGCGACTTCCCAGGGCAAGCGGATCACGGTGTAAAACGCCGTGCGCGCGCCCGCCTCCCAGGCCGCTTGCAGCACCTGCTCCATGTCCTCGTTGACGAACGGAATCTGCGGCGCCACGCTGACGCCCACCGGAACGCCAGCGTCTGCCAGAGCCCGTATGGTGCGCAAGCGACGCTGCGGCGCCGCCGCGCGCGGCTCCAGCTTGCGCGCCAATTCGCCGTCCAGCGTGGTGATGGTGACGTACACCGCCGCCAAGCCGTCGGCCGCCATGGGCGCAATCAGGTCCAGGTCGCGCTCCACGCCGCTGGACTTGGTGACCAGCGAAAACGGATGCCGCGCCTGCTGCAAGACCTCGATCACGCCGCGTGTCAGGCGCAGCTCGCGCTCGACCGGCTGATAGCAGTCGGTGGCCGAGCCGATGTTGAGCAGCTTGGGCACATAACGCGGCTTGGCCAGATCGGCGCGCAGCACCTCGGCAATATTGCACTTGGCGATGATCTTGGTCTCGAAGTCCAGGCCGGGCGAGAGATTGAGGTAGCTGTGCGTGGGCCGGGCGTAGCAATATACGCAGCCGTGCTCGCAGCCCCGATAAGGGTTAAGGCCGTAGTCAAAAAAGATGTCGGGCGAGTCATTGCGGGTGATGGCGCTGCGCGCATCTTCAAACAACACCTCGGTTGGCAGGCGCGGCGGCTCGCCTGCCGCCGCCTCTTGCAGCGTGCCCCAGCCGTCGTCATAGGCCTGGCGGGCCTCTTTCTCGAAGCGGTGCGCCATGCGCGTGGCCGTGCCGCGGCCCTTGATGGCATGCAGGGGGATAAAAACCTCGGTCATGACGCTCTCAGGCTCAGAAATGGTTGGCGCTTGGGCTACTCAAAATAACTGTATAAATATACAGTTTATCAAAATACGCCACCTTCACAAGCCTACACTTGAGACTTACGAATTCAGCTGGAATTGTCATGACCCCGCGCCCCGAAAACCTTTACGCCCACTACCACGCCCATCTCTATTTCGGGCCGCAAACCCTGGAGCAAGCCCGCGCGCTGAGCCAGCAGGCGGGCGCCTTGTTCAAGGTGGCGGTGGGACGGGTGCATGAGCGCGAGGTCGGGCCACATCCGCACTGGAGTTGCCAGCTGAGCTTTGACAGCGCGGAGTTTGAGCGCCTGATTCCCTGGCTGGAGCAGCATCGCGGCGGCCTTGACATCCTGGTTCACGGCGTCACGGGCGATGACCTGGCCGATCACACCCGCCATGCCTCCTGGCTGGGTCAGGCCTCGGCCCTGAAGCTGGACATGTTCAGGCCTTAATCACTATCGATTCGATAGCTGCTTGCGCCCGCCCCACCTGCCCAAGAGCCACTTTTTCCTTAAATTCACCGCTCATGGCCGCCTCAGGCCTGGCGCCGGCTGATGCGGTAAACGCAGCGCCGCGCCCCGGCCAATAAATGCTCTTCACGCCTGACCACCGCCTCCTGGCCCATCACCTCCTGAAACAGCTGCAACTCGGAGCGGCAAAAACCCTGACAGCTTTGCGCCGCCGCGCAGATCGGGCAATGGTCTTCGATCAGCAGCCAGTCCTGGCCGTCCTCTTCCACGCGCGCCATATAGCCTTCGGCGGCGCGCAGCTGCGCCAGTTGCTCGAGTTTTTGCGGCAGGCTATTCAAGCCTTGCAGGGCTTTCAGGTAGTCGGCGCGCATGTCGTTCTCGCGCTGCGCAATCAGCCGCTCCAGCCCCTGTTCGCCAAACAGCTGCTTGATCGAGCCTATGAGCTGAATACTCAGTTGCGCGTGCGCGTCGGGAAAGCGGGCGTTGCCGGCCGCCGTCAGCACCCAGTTCTGCTTGGGCCGGCCGGCGCTGGCCTGGGCCTCTTGCTGGCCGGTGATCAGTCCTTCGGCCAGCAGTTTTTGCACCTGCAGGCGCACGGCTTCGGCGCTCAGCTGCAGCTCCTGCGCCAGCGCTGCGGTTGAAGCCGGGCCTCGGGTCTTCAGGCGAAACAGCAGGCGTTCGCTGCTGGAATGCAGATTTTTATTATCCAAGTTATTACTTGCATATTCCATGAGCAACCCTTAATATCCAAACAACTACTTGCATAATAAAAGCGATAGCTTAGAAAGTCGAGATTTCACTTGAACACCACCAGCCCTTCGCCGCCCTCCTGGGCCGACCTGTTGTCGGGCTGCAATATGCTGCGCTCCGTGGCCCTGACCGGCGGCGTCGCGCTGCACGCCATCAATGTGCACATCGTCACCACCATATTGCCCTCGGTCGTCAACGACATAGGCGGGTTGGAGTACTACGCCTGGAACATCACGCTGTTCGTGGTCGCCTCCATACTCGGCTCCACGCTGACGGCCAAGCTGCTGGACCGGCTCAGCCCGCGCCTGGCCTATCTGCTGGCCCTGTCCGTCTTCACGCTGGGCGCCGTGGCCTGCGCCAGCGCGCCCAGCATGGGCTGGATGCTGGCCGGCCGCAGCGTGCAGGGCCTGGGCGGCGGCCTGCTGGCGGCGCTCAGCTATGCGCTGATCCGCGTCGTGTTCGCGCCGCCGCTGTGGCCGCGCGCCGTGGCGCTGGTCTCCGGCATGTGGGGTGTGGCCACCTTGTTCGGCCCCGCCGTCGGTGGCCTGTTTGCGCAAAGCGGTCACTGGCGGCTGGCTTTCTGGGTGCTGCTGCCTATCTCCCTGCTGCAGGCCCTGGTGGTGATGTCGCAACTGCCGCAACAGAAAAAAACCGGCCCGGCCACGGTGCGCGTGCCGGCGCTCAAAATCACGCTGCTGGCCAGCTCGGTGCTGGTGATTGCGCTGGCCGGCCTGTGGCCGTCCACTGCCTGGAAGCTTGGCGGCGTGGCCTTTGGCTTGGCCCTGGGCCTGCTGATGGCCAGGCTGGACCAGCGCGCCGGCGTGCCGCTGCTGCCCACCGGCGCCTACTCGCTGCACAGCCCCATGGGCAAGGTTTTCGCCTGCATCTGCCTGCTCATGATAGGCACGACCACGGAGATTTATGTGCCCTACTTCCTGCAGACCCTGCACGGCTACACGCCCTTGATGGCCGGCTACGCCACGGCCGCGATGGCCGGTGGCTGGAGCCTGGCTTCGCTGCTGACCTCAAGCCACAGCGGCGCGGCGGCCAAGCGCATGGTGAGCACCGGCCCGCTGGTGATGACGCTCTCGCTGACCACGCTGGCCGTGGTGCTGCCGGGCGCCACCGGCCTGCCCGGGCCGGCGCAAGATCTGCTCATGATTCTGGCCCTGGCCGGTGCCGGCTTCGGCGTGGGCCAGGGCTGGCCGCACCTGGTGACGCGGGTGCTGAAATCGGCCGCCCCGGGTGAAGAAAACCTGGCCTCCTCGTCCATCACCACGGTGCAGCTCTATGCCATGGCCATAGGCGCGGCACTGGCCGGCCTGACCGCCAACGCGGCCGGCCTGTCAGAGCCGGGCGGCGTGGCCGGCGCGCAGCGCGCGGCCTACTGGCTGCTAGGCGCTTTTGCCCTGGCTCCGACCCTGGCCATGCTGCTGACCCGAAAAATCGTGCGCAGCTGAAGCGCGAAGCTGGCGTGCCGGCGGGCGCAACTCAACCCACAGGTACAGCATGCGGCCCGCCAGCAAGGACAGGAAAAAAGCCGCGAACAAACCCAGGGTGTTGGCCAGCAGCTGGGTCGGCCAGAAATAGCTGACCACGGCATTGACCAGCAGGCAGACCGGGAAGTGAATCAAAAAGACCGAGTAAGACATCTGGCCCAGCTGTGTCAGCCAGCGCAGCCGCAGGCCCTGGCGCGCCCCGGCGCTCTGACGCAGCCAGACCAGGCCGAACGCCACCAGCAGCGCCAGCAGCAGGCGCTCCCTGAAATCGAGCAGCAGCGCCGCGCTGCCCAGCAAGGCCATGCCGCCCCACCAAAGCCACTGCCTCGGCATGCTGCCTGACCAAAAAGCCAGCATGCCCAGGGCATAAGCCCCAAAAAAGTACAGCCCCGTCATGTCCAGGCCTTCCTGGAGGTTGAACACCAGCAGTGACAGCGCGGCAAGCACGCCGACCAGCCAGACCCCAAGCTGAGCCGGCATGCCGCGCCAGCGCCGCCCCAGCCAGCCGGCCAGGCTGAAAATCAGCACGCTCAGGGCAAACAGCTGCAGGTCAATCGCCACATACCAGACGCCGGCAGACAGCGCTTCCAGATCAAACACGTCCTGCAACATCAGCACATGGGCCAGCACTTGCCAAAGCCCGGGCGCTGCCGACAGCGAGTCATCGTGAAACCAGGGCCGCACCAGCGCCGTGACCAGCACACTGGCCAGCAGCGCCACCAGATAGGGACGTACCAGCCGGCGATAACGGCGAAAAATCAGGCCACCGGCCCGCCCGAAACTGGCCACGCCGCGCGGCGCCAGCGAGCTGGCCGCCAGAAAGCCGCCCACCACCAGAAACACCTGCACCGCCATGCGGCCATACTCATACAGCCAGTCGGTCAGCTCAGGCACAAAGGGATAAAGCACATCCGACATCGGGCCATAAAAAGCCAGGTGGTGCCAGATGATCAGCGCGCAGGCCAGGCCCTTGAGCGCGTCCAGGCCGGGCAGACGCTGATCAGGCGAACGCATCAAGTTGGCAGATGAAGGAGATGAGGGACTCAAAGCGCCAACTGAAGACGCGCATCTTCATACTCACGCTTGAGCTGGGCCACAAAAGCGGCGGCGCTCTGCACCTTGCTGACGGCGCCAATGCCCTGGCCGCTACCCCAGATATCTTTCCAGGCCTTGGACTTGTCACCGCCAAAATTCATCTTGCTCGGATCGCTCTCGGGCAGGTTGTCCGGGTCCATGCCGGCGGCGCGTATCGATGGCGCCAGGTAGTTGCCGTGCACACCGGTAAACAGATTGCTGTAGACCACGTCATCGGAACTGCCATCGACGATGGCCTGCTTGTAGGCCTGGGCGGCGCGCGCTTCCTCGGTGGCGATGAAGGCCGAGCCGATGTAGGCGAAGTCGGCCCCCATGGCACGGGCGGCCAGCACCGCACCACCGGTGGCAATCGCGCCCGACAGCGCCAGCGGGCCATCAAACCACTGGCGGATTTCTTGAATCAGCGCAAACGGGCTTTTGATGCCGGCATGGCCACCGGCACCGGCGGCCACGGCGATCAGGCCGTCGGCGCCCTTTTCAATCGCCTTGCGGGCAAACTTGTTGTTGATGATGTCGTGCAACACCACGCCGCCCCAGGCGTGTACGGCCTGGTTGACGTCTTCGCGCGCGCCCAGCGAGGTGATGATGATGGGCACCTTGTACTTGGCGCAGACCTGCAGGTCGTGCTCCAGCCTGTCGTTGCTCTTGTGCACGATCTGGTTGATGGCAAAGGGTGCGGCGGGCGCGTCCGGATTCGCCTGGTTATAGGCGGCCAGGGTTTCGGTGATCTCGGCCAGCCAGTCGTCCAGCTGCGCGGCCGGCCTGGCATTGAGCGCCGGCATGGCGCCGACAACGCCGGCCTTGCACTGGGCGATCACCAACTGGGGATTGCTGATGATGAACAGCGGCGAGCCGATGATGGGCAGCGGCAAATTATTCAGGGGCGCGGGAAGTCTGGACATGGCTTCTTTCATCAAAGTCTTGCGAAATTTAAGCAAAAACGAGCTGCAGCCCTTAATAGACGGGCGCAAGCAGCTATCAAAATAGCAGCAAAGCAATTAAGGCAAGAGGGCTGGCCTCTTGCGCCCGGCCACTGTTAAAACGACTCCAGCGCCAGCGCCGTCACGCTGTCGGCGCCTTCGACAATGCTGTCGCGCACACCGGGCGCCTTGGTCAGCAAATGGTCGGCGTAAAAGCGGGCGGTGATGATTTTGGCCTGCATGAAGGCGACGTCAACGCCGAGTACCAATTGCTCCTGCGCCACCAGCAACGAACGCGCCATCTGCCAGCCGGCCACCAGATTGCCGGCCAGCATCAAATAGGGCACGCTGCCGGCAAACACCGCATTCGGCTTGGCCTTGGTGTTGGCGGCGACGAACTCGACCACTTCAACAAACGCTTCGCGCGCGGCTTTCAAGCGCTTGGCCACGGCCAGCGCGTCGGCACTGCCCTGCTTGAGCAACTCGGCTTCGGTGGCTTCGATTTGCCCGGCGATCGCCTTCGCGGTCTGGCCGCCATCGCGCGAGGTCTTGCGGCCCACCAGGTCATTAGCCTGGATGGCGGTCGTGCCTTCGTAAATCGTCAGAATCTTGGCATCACGGTAATACTGCGCCGCGCCGGTTTCCTCGATAAAGCCCATGCCGCCGTGCACCTGCACGCCCAGCGAGGTGACCTCCAGGCTCATCTCGGTGCTATAGCCCTTGACCAGCGGCACCATGAATTCATAGAAAGCCTGGTTCTGCTGGCGCACTTCCGCGTCGGGATGGTGGTGCGATGCGTCGTAGGCGGCGGCGGCCACCGAGGCCATGGCGCGGCAGCCTTCGGTGTAGGCACGCATGGTCATCAGCATGCGCTTGACGTCGGGGTGGTGAATGATGGGCACGCTGGCCTTGATGGAGCCGTCGACCGGCCGGCTCTGCACCCGGTCCTTGGCAAAGCTCACGGCCTTTTGATAGGCCCGCTCGGCAATCGCAATACCCTGCATGCCGACGGCGTAGCGCGCCGAGTTCATCATGATGAACATGTATTCCAGGCCGCGATTTTCCTCGCCGACCAGGTAACCGACGGCGCCGCCGTGATCGCCGTATTGCAGCACGGCCGTGGGGCTGGCCTTGATGCCCAGCTTGTGCTCGATGCTGACGCAATGCACATCGTTGCGCGCGCCTAGCGAGCCGTCTTTGCCCACCATGAATTTGGGCACCACAAACAGGCTGATGCCTTTCACGCCTTCGGGTGCGCCACTGGCGCGGGCCAGCACCAGGTGCACGATGTTCTCGGCCATGTCGTGCTCACCATAGGTGATGAAGATCTTGGTGCCGAAGACCTTGTAGCTGCCGTCGCCCTGCGGCTCGGCTTTGGCCCGCACCATGGCCAGATCCGAGCCGGCCTGGGGCTCGGTCAGATTCATGGTGCCTGTCCACTGGCCGCTCACCAGCTTTTCCAGGTAGACCGCTTTCAACTCATCGGAGCCGGCCGTCAGCAGCGCCTCGATGGCGCCGTCGCTGAGCAACGGACACAGGGCAAAACTCATATTGGCCGAATTGAGCATTTCGCCGCAAGCCGCGCCTATGGTTTTGGGCAGGCCCTGGCCGCCAACATCGACCGGGTGCTGCAGGCCTTGCCAGCCGCCTTCCACGTATTGTTTGAAGGCTTGCTTGAAGCCTGGCGTGGTGGTGACCACGCCGGATTGAAAGCTTGAGGGGTTGGTGTCGCCTTCGACGTTCAGCGGTGCCAGCACCCCCTCGTTAAACCTGGCGCATTCCTCCAACACCGCCTGCGCCGTCTCCAAACCGGCATCTTCAAAACCGGGGATTTGCGCGACCTGCTCAATATTGGCCAGATGCTGGATATCAAACAGCATGTCCTTGACGGGGGCGATGTAGCTCATGACAGTCTCTCCACTTATGTCAGCAAATGCCCGCCAGCGCAGGTCATCCGGGTACAAAAAACAGATAAAAAAAAGGCGTCCCGCAAGACGCCCTTGGCTTTCTTTGGCTTAAAGCGCAGCCACCAGTTCGGGCACGGCCGTGAACAAGTCGGCCTCCAGGCCGTAGTCGGCCACGCCGAAGATGGGCGCTTCGGCATCCTTGTTGATGGCCACAATGACCTTGGAGTCCTTCATGCCGGCCAGATGCTGGATGGCACCCGAGATGCCGACGGCCACATAGAGCTGGGGCGCGACGATCTTGCCGGTCTGGCCCACTTGCCAGTCGTTGGGCGCGTAGCCCGCATCGACGGCGGCGCGGCTGGCGCCCAGGGCGGCGCCCAGCTTGTCGGCCAGCGGCGTCAGCACTTCCATGAACTTCTCGGCGCTGCCCAGGGCGCGGCCACCGGAGACGATGATCTTGGCCGCCGTCAGTTCGGGGCGGTCGCTCTTGGCGATCTCGGCGCCCAGAAAGGTGGACTTGCCGCTGTCGGCCACGCCGGCCAGGGTTTCAATGGCGGCCGAACCGCCGCTGGCCGCTGCCGCGTCAAAGCCGGTGGTGCGCACGGTGATGACCTTGGTGGCGTCCAGGCTTTGCACGATGGCAATGGCGTTGCCGGCGTAGATGGGGCGCTCGAAGGTGTCGGGGCTATCCACCTTGGTGATGTCCGAGATCTGGCCCACATCCAGCGTGGCGGCCACGCGCGGGGCGATGTTTTTGCCGGAGGCGGTGGCCGGGAACAGGATGTGCGAGTAGCTGCTGGCGATGGCCAGCACCTGGGCGGCCATGTTTTCGGCCAGGCCATGTTCAAAGTGCGCGCCATCGACGTGGATGACTTTGGCCACGCCGGCGATTTGCGCGGCGGCCTGGGCCGCGGCTGCGGCATTCAGGCCGGCCACCAGCACATGCACCTCACCACCGCACTGAGCGGCGGCGGTCACGGTGTTCAGGGTGGCGGGCTTGATGGCCTTGTTGTCGTGTTCGGCAATTACCAGTGCAGTCATTTAGATCACCTTCGCTTCGTTTTTGAGTTTGTCGACCAGGGCGGCGACGTCGGCCACCTTGACGCCGGCGCTGCGCTTGGGCGGCTCGCTGACCTTCAGGGTCTTGATGCGGGGCGTGACGTCAACACCGAGGTCTGCGGGTTTGACGTTGTCCAGCTGCTTTTTCTTGGCCTTCATGATGTTGGGCAAGGTCACATAGCGCGGCTCGTTCAGGCGCAAGTCGGTGGTGATGATGGCCGGCAGGGTGAGCGAGAGGGTTTCCAGGCCGCCGTCGACTTCGCGCGTGACCTTGGCGACGCCGCCTTCGACTTCCACCTTGGAGGCGAAGGTCGCTTGCGGCCAGCCCAGCAGCGCGGCCAGCATCTGGCCGGTCTGGTTGCAGTCATCATCGATCGCCTGCTTGCCCAGGATCACCAGTTGCGGGGCTTCCTTGTCGACCAGGGCCTTCAGCAGCTTGGCCACGGCCAGCGGCTGCAGTTCGGCGTCGGTTTCGACCAGGATGGCGCGGTCCGCGCCAATCGCCATGGCGGTGCGCAGGGTTTCCTGGCACTGCAGCACACCGCAGGACACGGCGATAACCTCCGTGGCCACGCCTTTTTCCTTGAGCCGGGTCGCCTCTTCGATGGCGATTTCGTCAAAGGGATTCATGCTCATCTTGACGTTGGCAATATCGACACCTGTGCCGTCTGATTTGACGCGCACTTTCACGTTGTAGTCGACTACACGCTTGACGGGGACCAAAACCTTCATTGGAGGACTCCAGAGTTTATTGATGGACGGTGACGTTTACGTTGACGTAAAGGTAAGCTTTGCATTCTATGCTGCGGCATTCATGATGCGGGGCGGCGACCCAACTGCAAGAGGGTTATCCGTGGCAGTCGACAAAAAAAGAACGGTCGTTCTATTTTGTTGATTATAAGGGCTTGATTGAGTCGGACTTGAGCGTAGGCTCCACGCTGACCTGGGTATGAATTACTCGCTGCGGATAGGGAATATCTATGCCGTTTTCACGCAAAGCCTTCAAGATAGACAGGTTGACGGCCGAACGCAGGTTTTGCTGGCCGTTTTCCGGATCGGCCAGCCAATAATTCAGCGTGAACTCCAGGCCGTCGGCGCCAAAATTGGTCAAGGCCACCGACACACCGGGATCGCGCAGCACGCGCGCCTGCGTCACAGCAGCCTCGGTCAGCAAACGCATGACCAGTTCGACGTCGCTGTCATAGCCGACGGACACCATGGTGGTCTGCAACAGGCGCGAGTCCGTGAACGACAGATTTTCAATGCGGTTGCTGATGAACATCTCATTGGGAACGATGGACTCGCGCCCGGAAGCGGCTCGCACCACCGTATAGCGGGCATTGATGTAGGTGATGCGGCCTTCAAAGGTATCAACACGCACGTTGTCGCCGATGCGCACACTGCGTTCGGCCAGCATGACAAAACCGCTGACATAGTTGGCCGCGAGCTTTTGCAAGCCAAAACCCACGCCCACACCAATCGCACCACCCAGCACCGACAGCGCCGTCAGATCTATGCCCACAGAAGACAGCGCCAGCAGCAAACCGACAAACATCAGCACCACGCGCGTGGCATTGCTGATGGCCTTGCGCAGGGACAGTTCGCTGCCGGTGGCCGAGCGCAGCAGGCGCGCCTCTATCGCAGAGGAAATCCACAAGGCAATCAGCAGCACGATGCCGGCGGTCAGCGCGCCTTCCAGCATGGTGCGCACCGACATGACCGAGTTGCCGACCTTCCACTTGATATCGTCCAGCTCCTCCAGAATGACCGGCAGCAAGCCGCTGACCCAGAGCACCATGGCGCCCCAGGCGCCCCAGGAAATGGTGCGCTCCAGCGCCCGCACCAGCGGCGCATCCTTGAAGGCGGCCTGCAAGACCTTGACGCCCAGCCTTATCACGGCCAGCGACAGCAGCACGGGAATCGCCACCTTGAAGACCGCCAGCGGCAGCATGCGCGCCACCAGCTCCTGGGCGGCATAGGCAAACGACAGCAGCAACAGCGGAAACAGCACGCCATCGACAATGCGCCGGCCAAAGAGAATCGACTGATCATCGGGCTGGTGGCGCGAACGGCCCAGCAGACGTGCCACCAACCAGGCCAGGAGCACGCAGCCCAGCAAAGCCGCCAGCTCAATCAGGGCCATGGGCTGCATCAGCCCGGCAAACCACTGATCCAGGCTGTCAATTGGGAGCGGGGATGGAGGACGAAAATTCAGGGTGCCAGTACCGGCCATTCAGGTTTCCTTTTCTCGATGAAGGCTTGTACGCCTTCCTGTGCAACGGCGTGCATCATATTGCAGGCCATGGCCTGGCCGGCCAGTTGGTAAGCCGCCTCCACGCCGGTTTCGCGCTGCTTGTAAAAAAGCGCCTTGCCCATGGCCAGCGCTTCGCGCGGCTTGGACAGCAAGGCCAGCAGGAGCTGCTCGACCTCGGCATCCAACGCCTCCAGCGGCACGACGCGATTCACCAGCCCGCGCAGCCGCGCCTCGTCAGCCGTGATGAACTCGCCCGTCAGCAGCATTTCCATGGCCTGCTTGGCCGGCATGTTGCGCACCAGCGGCACACTGGGCGTGGCGCAAAAAAGGCCCACGTCGATGCCGTTGACGCCAAAACTGGCCTGGCTGGCGGCCACCGCCAGATCGCATTGCGCCACCAGCTGACAACCGGCGGCGGTGGCCAGGCCCTGCACCCTGGCAATCACCGGCACCGGTAGATTCTGGATGCTGAGCATCACGCGCGTGCAGCGGGCAAACAGTTTCTGGTAATAGGCCAGCTCGGCCTGTGCGCGCATCTCCTTGAGGTTGTGGCCGGCGCAAAAGGCCTTGCCCTCGGCCGACAACACGACGGCGCGGGCCGAAGGCTCACCGGCGATGGCATCGAGCGCCGTCTGCAACGCGGCCAGAACCTCTTCGCTCAAGGTATTGAAACTGCCTGGCTGGTTCAGCACCAGGCGGTGCACGCCCCGCGCATCCCAGGTATGAAGAACGGGCGGCGGCGCAGCGGCAGGCCCAGTGGTACGCATAAAAAACTCCTATAAATCTGCCAGCACGCGGATGTGCGCTTCCACGCTGCGCCCCAGCGCGCTCAGGTTGTAGCCGCCTTCCAGCGCGGACACGATACGGCCCTTGGCGTGGCGCTTGGCCACGTCCTTGACGCGCATGGTGATCCAGGCGTAGTCCTGCTCGGTCAGGCCCATCTGGCCCAGCTCGTCCTCGCGGTGCGCGTCAAAGCCGGCACTGATGAAAATCATTTCGGGCTGGAACGCTTCCAGGCGCGGCATCCACATCATCTCTATCAGCTCGCGCACCTCCATGCCCTTGGTATAGGCCGGCACCGGCAGATTCACCATATTGCCGTCGTGCGCCTCGGCGCCGCTAAACGGAAACAGCGGATGCTGGAAAAAGCTCACCATCAAAATCCGCTCATCGCCGCGAATGATGTCTTCGGTGCCATTGCCGTGGTGCACGTCAAAGTCAACAATCGCCACGCGCTTGAGGCCGTGGCGCTCCAGCGCGTACTTGGCGGCAATGGCGATGTTGTTGAAAAAGCAAAAGCCCATGGCCTTGTTGTGCTCGGCATGGTGGCCAGGCGGACGCACGGCGCAAAAGGCGTTCTCCATCTCGCCGGCGATCACGCTGTCGGTGGCCGCCAGTACCGCACCGGCAGCGCGCAAAGCGGCATTCCAGGTGTGTACGTTGAGCAAGGTATCGGGATCAATCTGGACGTAGGGTGGTCCACCCGCCTTGATGTCATCGGCCAGGGTATCGCTCAGACCGCGCAGCGCCGCCGCCAGCATGCGGTCGTGCGCCAGCTCGATGTCGCCCAGCGCCGCCAGCGGCGCTTCCCGTCTTGCCAGCGCGTCGCCCACGCCGCTGACCAGCAAGCGGTCTTCAATCGCATCTAGCCGCTCGGGACACTCCGGATGTCCTGGGCCCATCTCATGTTTCCAGCAATCTTTGTGAGTGAAGTAACCAGTCGCATTCATGGCTTGAAAGTTTGGCGAAAAAATTACGGTATGGTTGAAGGCATGCACGTCAAAGAAAAACTTCAAGCGCTTTTGAATCAGCTTAACACGGTCATTGTGGGCAAATCCACGCAGGTACAGGACTGCGTCGCCTGCCTGCTGGCCGGCGGTCATCTGCTGATTGAAGACGTGCCCGGCGTCGGCAAAACCACGCTGGCGCACGCGCTGTCGCGCTCCTTTGGCCTGCAGTTTTCACGCGTGCAGTTCACCGCCGACCTGATGCCCAGCGACTTGTCGGGCGTATCTATTTACGAGCGCCAGCGCGAGGGCTTTGTGTTTCACCCCGGGCCGGTGTTTGCGCAGGTGCTGCTGGCCGATGAGATCAATCGCGCCAGCCCCAAGACCCAGAGCGCCCTGCTCGAAGCCATGGAGGAAAAGCAGGTCACCGTCGAAGGCGAGACCCGGCCCCTGCCGATTCCGTTTTTTGTCATTGCCACGCAAAACCCGCAAGACCAGCTCGGCACCTACGCTCTGCCCGAGTCCCAGCTGGACCGCTTTCACATGCGTATCTCGCTGGGCTACCCGGACCGCGCCGCCGAGCGTGAACTGCTCAGGGGCGGCGACCGGCGCGACATGGTGGACAACTTGCCGGCCCTGCTGGCGCCGCACGACCTGCTGGAGTTGCAGCAACTGGTGCAGCAAGTTCATGCCGCAGAGCCGCTGCTGAACTACCTGCAAGACCTGATGGCCGCCACCCGCTCGGGGCGCTGGTTTTTGCAGGGCCTGAGCCCGCGCGCCGGCATCGCCATCATGCGGGCCGCCAAGGCGCAGGCCTTTCTGAGCGGGCGGGACTACGTCGCGCCCGATGACATCGCCGCCGTGCTGCCGCAAACCGCGGCGCACCGCCTGGTGCCCGTCAGCGATGCCGGCCGGGGTGCGGCCGAGCAGGTGCGCGCCATGCTTGACGCCGTGGCCCTGCCCTGATCCGCACGCCCGCGTTTGACATGGCCGTCTTCGCCTTCATGCCCAATCCTGCGCGCCTGCTCCGACAACGTTTTCAAAGCTGGTTCGAATCCCGCCTCCCCTTCACCGACAGCGTCACGCTGACCCAGCGCAACGTCTACATCCTGCCGACGCGTCCCGGCCTGATGCTGGGCGCCACCCTGCTGGTGCTGCTGGTCGCCTCCATCAACTACCAGCTCAACCTGGGCTACCTGCTGACCTTTTTGCTGGCCGGCTGCGCCCTGGTCGGCATGCATGTCAGCCATGCCACCCTGCGCGGCCTTGCTATGAACCTGGTAGCGCCCCGCGCCCAGTACGCGGGCGCTACAGCCATTTTTGACATCAAACTCACGAATACCAAGGCGGCTACGCGTTACGGCCTGGGCCTGAGCGTGCTGAATCCTCAGGCGGCGACTGCGCCAAAAGCCAGCGCGCTGCACTGGGCCTGGACCGACGTCCCGGCGCAAGGCAGCAGTGTGGTGCAGGTGGCCTTCACGCCCCCGCGCCGCGGCCTGCAGCGCCTGCCGACGCTGACCGCCGAGACCCGCTTTCCGCTGGGCACCTTCAGGGTCTGGACGGTCTGGCGGCCGGCCGCGCAAATCCTGGTCTACCCGGCGCCCGAGCTCAATCCGCCACCGCTCCCCCCGGGTGAGCCGCGTGCCCAAGGTGCGGCCACGGCAGCGCGTTCACAAAACTCCGGCGAATTTGATGGCATTCGCGCTTACCGCCGTGGCGACCCGCTCAAGCTGGTGGTCTGGAAAAAAGCCGCCCGCGCGCAGGCTACCGGATCGAACGAGCTGCTGAGCCGGGACACCCAGCAGACCCAGCAACAGGCCTTGTGGCTGGACGCGCAGGCCGCCGGCCTGCCCGAGCAGGAGGCCCGCCTGTCGCGCCTATGCGCCTGGGTGCTGATGGCGGACCGGCTGGGCCTGGACTACGGCTTGCGCCTGGCCGGGCGCGAGATCAAGCCGGCTCGGGGCGAGGCGCATAAGCGGGCTTGCCTGGAGATGTTGGCGACATGCTGAGGGCTTGGGGGTTTGGCGGCGAGTGGAGGCCGGGTCTCGCCCTGGCAGGCGACTCACTTTTAGCGAGACCCGCTACAAAAACCTGCAAAGAAATGATGTGGTGTATCCCGGCTTTTCTTGGTATTCGGTATTCGTATCCGCTCCCACCCCGTCCTGGCTGGGCCGAGCAGCGCAGATGGAGGCGGGATCAGGGCCGCAGTTGTTTGAGCGCAGCGAGTTCTGCGGCCCCCCGCCGGAGTCGAGCAGCGCAGGTTGCCTGGAGCGAAGCGCAAGGACCCAGACTGCGGGTCGCCTTCTCTTTGCTTACTTTCTCTTGGCGAAGCAAGAGAAAGTGAGTCGGCCGCCGGGCCGAAACCCGGCCCCGGAACCAAAAAAACAATCCCCCGAAAAAATGAACCCCACGACCAAGCTCTCCACCCTCCCCAGAGAAGCCCGCGACACCCTCTTCCTGCTGGTGGTGATCGCCCTGATCGTGCTGCCCCAGGTCAGCCAGCTGCCCTGGTGGTGCACGGCGCTCACGGCCGCCGCGCTGCTGTGGCGCGGCAAGCTCGCCGTCCAGGCGCTGCCCCTGCCCAGCCACTGGTGGCGGGCCGGGCTGCTGCTGGTCGCGCTGGCCGCCACCTACGCCAGCCACCGCACGCTGCTGGGGCGCGATGCCGGCGTCACGCTGGTGGTGCTGCTGCTGGCGCTCAAGACCTTTGAGCTGCGCGCGCGGCGCGATGCCTTCGTGGTTTTCTTTCTTGGCTTCTTCGCCATGCTGACGAATTTTTTCTACTCGCAGTCACTCATGACCGCCGTGGCCATGCTGCTGGCGCTGCTGGGCCTGCTGACCGCCCTGGTCAATGCCCATATGCCGGTGGGCCGGCCACCGCTGGCGCAGGCCGCCAAAACCGCCGGCTGGATGGCCTTGCTGGGCGCGCCCGTCATGCTGGTGCTGTTTCTGCTGTTTCCGCGCCTAGCGCCCTTGTGGGGCGTACCCAGCGATGCCATGACGGGCCGCACCGGCCTGAGCGGCAGTATGCAGGTCGGCACGATTGCCAAGCTGGCGCTGGACGACAGCGTGGCCATGCGCATCAAGTTTGAAGGCCAGCCGCCGCCGCAAGCCGATTTGTATTTTCGCGGCCCGGTGCTGTCCGACTTTGACGGGCGCGAATGGCGACCGGCGCGTTTCGGCACGGCATCGCGTTACGGTGTCACAGCCAATCTGGCCGTGTCCGGCGCGCCCGTGCACTATCAGGTCACGCTGGCGCCCACCAGCCGCCCCTGGCTTTTTGTGATGGAAGCGGCCACGCAAAGCCCGGATCTGCCCGGCTACCAAAGCGCCATGCAGACCGATCTGCAGTGGCAGCTCGACCGGCCCGTCACCGACCTGGTGCGCTACCAGGCGCAAAGCTACTCCAGCTTTCGCCACGGCCCGCTGCAGCCCGTGGCCGGCCTGCAGGCCTTTGTCGACTTGCCGCCCGGCTTCAATCCGCGCACCCAGGCACTGGCCGAGCAGATCCGCAGCGACCCGCGCCATGCCGGCGCCAGCACCGCACAGCTGGTTCAGGCCGCGCTCGAGCGCCTGCGCAGCGGCGGCTACAGCTACACGCTGGAGCCCGGCGTCTATGGCCAGCACACGGCTGATGAATTCTGGTTTGACCGCAAGGAAGGCTTTTGCGAGCACATCGCCTCCAGCTTTGTGATCCTGATGCGCGCCATGAACATTCCCGCCCGCATCGTCACCGGCTACCAGGGCGGCGAGCGCAACAGCCTGGACGACTTCTGGGTCGTGCGGCAAAGCGACGCCCACGCCTGGGCCGAAGTCTGGCAGGCCGGCCAGGGCTGGCTGCGCGTGGATCCAACATCGGCCGTGGCCCCCGGCCGCACCGGCGCCTTCCAGCGCCTGGCCGCGCCGCAAGGCGTGGTGGCACAGGCGCTTGGCAATTTCAGCCCGACCTTGTCGGCGCAGCTGCGGGCCGGCTGGGAAGCCATCAACAACGGCTGGAACCAGTGGGTGCTCAATTACACCCAGGGCAAGCAGCTCCAGCTGCTCAAGAATCTCGGCTTCACATCGCCAAGCTGGCAAGACCTGAGCTATGTCCTGCTGGCCATCCTGGTCCTGAGCAGCCTGGCCGGCGCCGCCTGGACCCTGTGGGAGCGCAGCCAGCACGACCCCTGGCTGCGCCTGCTGGCCCGCGCGCGCCAGCGGCTGGCCCGGGCCGGCATACCCAGCTGCGCCGCCAGTTCACCGCGCCAACTGGCCCAGCAGGTGCTGGCCAGTCACGGCAGCCAGGGCCAAGCCCTGCATGACTGGCTGATGGCGCTGGAACGCCAGCGCTACGCGCCATCGTCCACCCATTCGCTCCAACCCCTGAAACAGCAATTCAAGCGCCTGCCCTGGCCTGCTTAAAATTGCCCTGCCGCCCACCCGACTGCCACGCATGACACGATCCAAAAACTTCCCCTATTTCCGACTAGCTATTGTTTTAATAGCTGCCATCGCAGGCTACACGGGCGCAAACGCCACAAAACCCTTAAAAAAGACGACTGGCGCCAAGGCCGCGCCAGCGCAAGGCCCGCTCTACGCCACGCGGCCCGAGGCCATGCAGTTTGCCGCCGACATGGCCAGCCGGCGCGACCTGGACCCGGAATGGGTGCGCAGCGCCATCGGCCAGGCCCGCTATAACGCCACCGTGGCACGGCTGATGCAGCCCGCCACCAAGCCCTTTGTGAAAAACTGGCGCGTCTACCGCAGCCGCTTCATAGACCCGATACGCATAGAGGCCGGCCGGCGCTTCTGGCTGGCCAACCGGGAAACGCTGGAGCGCGCCGAAAAAGAATACGGCGTGCCGGCAGACATCGTCGTCGGCATCATCGGCGTGGAAACCATTTACGGCCGCGACACCGGCAGCTTTCGCGTGATGGACGCGCTCAGCACCCTGGCCTTCGACTTTCCGGCCAGCCACCCGCGTGCCCAGGAACGCAGCGATTACTTCAAGGGCGAGCTGGAGCAGTTTCTGACCCAGGAAAGCCGCAAGAGCGCCGACCCCTTCGAGCTCAAGGGCAGCTACGCCGGCGCCATGGGCATGCCGCAGTTCATGCCCTCCAGCTGGGTCAAATACGCGGTGGACTTCGACGGCGATGGCAAGGTTGATTTGTGGAACAGCCCGGCCGACGTGATCGGCTCGGTCGCCAACTACTTCAAGGCCTACGGCTGGCAGCCGGGCATGCCCAGCTATTACCCGGTGAGTTTTGATACCAGCCGCCTGGACATGGACGCCCTGATGGCGCCCGACATCCTGCCCACCTTCAGCGTCGACAGCTTCACAGCCAAAGGCGCGGTGCTCGAAGGCGCAGCCCTGGAACACAAAGGCCCGCTGGCACTGGTAGAACTGCTCAACGGCCCGGACGCACCGCAATACGTCGCCGGCACTGAAAACTTCTACGTCATCACCCGCTACAACTGGAGCAGCTACTACGCCATGGCGGTGCTGGAGCTGGGGCGGGAAGTGGCGCAGCAGGTGAAGCCGTAACTGATGTGCGCTGTTGGGCGCTGGCGCGTCCAACAGAGCAAAACCATAGGCGTGATCACCGCACACCATTGCGGATTTGAGGAAGGTCAGCCAGTTGCCGTTATCGCTGCAGCCGCAGGCCGATGACCGATTCAGACTACCAGGCGACCTCTGTTATCTAAGAGAAATGCCCTGCGGAGGTTCGAGCATCGATTAGCTCCCTGGTGCGGTCGATCCTGAGAACTGGATCTGTGAGATTTGTCTCGGGTAAATCCTTAGCGACGCCTCGCCCTAAACATGCACAGCCTCCAGGCCTTTGTAGGAAGAAGCTGAACAACTATCGAACGTAGGTGTTGACCCGGGTGTCAACGTTAATCGTCTTGCTGTCTGGCTCTCGCATACCACAAGTGCCATACATCATTGATCGCTTAGCCTCGACAATAGGAGTATTGTTGTAGTTTGAATTAGCCGTAACCTCGTAGTCACGTTTTGCTCTCTCACATGCGATAGTGTCAACTCGCTCTGCTTGCAGGTCGGGCTGTGTTCGTCGGGCCGCTGACCCCGCAGAGGTTGCCCCTTTTTGCTGGTCGCGCAGTTGCTCTCTGAGTTGTTCATTTTCCCGGCGCAACTGGGACTCCCTGCTACCTGAAAAGTCAAGTGAGTTTCCCTGAGTCTGAAGTTTTTCGCTAGTCTTGGCACCATTGCATGGCGCATCAGAGAACTCGAACTTACCAGCTGCGCTTTGGCATTTATAAACATGCTGTTGGGCACTGGCATTCCCACCGGCTGCCAGCGCCAATGCTCCTAAGAAAATTGCCATCCCGATTGTTTTGCTCATGGCCAACCCTTCAACGCAAATTTTTTTACAAACTAATTCTTCGAAAAAAGTCCCCGGCAATCATATTCGACTCCCCTTTTCCCCCTGTAAAACGCCTGAGAAAAGGGCTAGCAGGAGTGCCCAATGAGGCGGCACGCCGGGTATGGGGTGCACCCCCATGCAGCGAAGCGCGACCTCTCCGCCTGTACCTAAGGATTCAGCATACGTTCTTGAGCATGCGCTCTACGTCGTTGTAGGCCTTCTGCCGGAAAGCAACTGAGTTTCCAGAAAACAGTCGCTCGCCAAGGGCAGGAGTCGCTGCATTGCGGACTGCCTCTCGATAAGCAACAGCGGACAACAATAGGCCCAGATCGTTACTAAGCCAATCCAACTGCCATCAATTCACGATGGCGTTGCAAACCCATGTCGGCCCAAGCCGATCAAACCGGCTCAATCGTGATATTCACCGTCATCGACTCCTCGCCGCCGCCCTGGCGCACGCCCTTGATGGGCGGGCAGGCGTTGTAATCGGTGCCCATGGCCAGGCGCACATGGCGCTCGTCGATCAGGCAGCTATGGGTCACGTCTATGCTGGCCCAGCGCCGGCTGGCCACGTCCAGGCAGACATCTACCCAGGCATGGCTGGCCAGATCGGGCTCATTGGCGGCGTAAAAATAGCCGCTCACATAGCGCGCCGGAATCCCCAGGCTGCGGCAAATGGCGACCATCACGTGGGCCTGGTCCTGGCACACGCCGGCGCCGGCTTCAAAGGCTTGCAGCGCCGTGGTGGTGACGTTGGTACTATATTTTTGATAGCTTACCGCGCCCGCCACACCTTGGCTCAAGGCCAAAAGCTCACTTAAATCAGCGCTTCCGTCGGCGCCATCCGGCAGCACGAAGCGGCGGCCGAATTCGGCCAGCAGCGGATGCGGCTGGGCCAGCTGCGTGGCGCGCAAATACAGCTGGGGCAGCGGCAGGCTGGCGTCATCGTTGAACTCCGCGATGCCCAGGGTGTCCACCTCGCCTGCGGCGTTGACCAGGCTCCAGCGCACGTCGCCAGATTCCTGGCCCACAAAGGTATAGGCGTTGACGCTGTTGCCAAAGGCGTCGCGCTGGGCGAACAGCTTTTGCGGTGCGCCCACACTCCAGAAGTGCACGGTTTGCGCCGGACCGGACTGCGGCACCAGCCAAAGCGTCTGCAAGGCGTAACGCAGCGGCGCGGTGTAGCGGTACTCGGTCGTGTGATTGACGTGCAATTTCATGTGAGATGTGCCCCCACGTTCGTTCGCTTCGCGTAACTCTCTGCCCCCCGAGGGGGCTGGCCTTGCTTGGGGCGGCCCGGCGCTGCGGCCATTGCCCCCACGTTCCTCCGCTTCGCGTAACTCTCTGCCCCCCGAGGGGGCTGGCCTTGCTTGGGGCGGCTCGGCGCTGCGGCCGCCGCGTCAGGATGGGGTGTCAATGGGTCACCGGAACCAGAAACTCGCGGCTGATATGAAAACCCAGCTCGTTCACCCGATCGAGGAACTGGGTCAGGTAGGCATGCAGGCCGGTCGCCAGGATTTCGTCGATGCGGGCATATTGCAACTCGGCCCGCAGCTTGCCGGCGCGGCGCTGGGTTTCGCTGTTGCTGTCGCTGGTTACCATGGCCAGGTTGCCCATCACCTCGTTGAGGCAGGCCAGCAGGGAACGCGGCATGTCGGGGCGCAAAATCAGCAACTCGGCCACGCGCTCGGGTTTGATGACGTCGCGGTAAACCTTGCGATAGACCTCGAAAGCCGACACGCTGCGCAAGATGGCGCTCCAGTGATAAAAATCGTATTCCTGATGCTTCTCGCTGACCGTGCCAAGAAAATCATTCTGCACGGCATGAAACTTCACATCGACCAGCCGGGCGGTGTTGTCGGCGCGCTCCAGAAAGGTGCCCAGGCGCAGAAAATGAAAGGCTTCATCCTGCAGCATGGTGCCTGCCGTCACGCCGCGCGACAGGTGTGAGCGGAACTTGACCCACTCAAAAAACTCGCCCGGATCACGCTCGAAATCGCCATTTTTGAGCATGCGAATCACCTCCAGGTAAGTCTGGTTTTGCGTTTCCCAGACTTCCGTGGTTAACGAGCCGCGCACGGCGCGGGCGTTTTCGCGGGCGTTCTGCAGGCAGGAGATGATGCTGGACGAATTTTTCTCGTCGCGCACCATGAAATCCATCACCTCGCGCGGATGGATGCGCTCACCGTACTTGGCGGCGTAAGAGGACTTCAGCTCGCTGATGCTGAGCAAGCCCTGCCAGCCGGCCTGCACCAGCGTCGCCGATTTCGGCAGCAGCGAGGTCTGGTAATTCACATCCAGCATGCGGGCGGTGTTTTCGGCGCGCTCCGTATAGCGCGACATCCAGAACAGGTGATCGGCAGTGCGTGACAGCATGATCAGATCCCTCCCTGTGATTGCGACTGCGACTGAGCCGGCATGCCCGCCCCGTCCTCCAGAATCCAGGTGTCCTTGGTGCCGCCGCCCTGCGAGGAATTGACGACCAGTGAGCCGTCTTTGAGCGCCACGCGGGTCAGGCCACCGGGCACCATCTGCACGTCCTTGCCGCTCAACACAAAGGGCCGCAAATCGATGTGGCGCGGCGCGATGCCGCTTTCCACATAGGTCGGGCAGGTCGACAAGCTCAAGGTGGGCTGGGCAATATAGCCAGCCGGGTTGGCCAGCAGCGCGGCGCGAAAGTCTTCGATTTCGGCCTTGGTGGCTGCCGGCCCCACCAGCATGCCGTAACCGCCGGCACCGTGTACTTCTTTGACCACCAGGTCTTTCAGGTTGGCCAGGGTGTATTGCAGGTCTTCCTTGTTGCGGCAGATATAGGTCGGCACGTTCTTGAGGATGGGCTTTTCGCCCAGGTAGAACTCGATCATTTTTGGCACATAGGGGTAGATGGATTTGTCGTCGGCCACGCCCGTTCCTATGGCGTTGCACAGCGAGACATTGCCGCTGCGGTAGACATTGAGCAGGCCGGCGCAACCCAGGGTCGAGTTGGGCCTAAAGGCCAGCGGATCAAGGAAGTCGTCGTCGACGCGGCGGTAAATCACATCGACGCGCTTGGGGCCGCGCGTGGTGCGCATGTAGACGAAGTTGTCCTTGACGAACAGGTCCTGGCCTTCGACCAGCTCCACGCCCATTTGCTGCGCTAAAAACGCGTGCTCGAAATAAGCCGAGTTGTACATGCCGGGGGTCAGCACCACCACGGTGGGCTGGGCGGTGGCCGGCGGCGCCATGGCTCGCAGCGTCTCCAGCAGCAGGTCGGGGTAATGCTCCACCGGCGCCACCCGGTTCTCGCTGAACAGATCGGGGAACAGCCGCATCATCATCTTGCGGTCTTCCAGCATGTAGCTCACGCCGCTGGGCACGCGCAGATTGTCTTCCAGCACGTAGTACTCGCCCTCGCCCTGCGCATTGGGCGCGCGCACGATGTCTATGCCGCTGATGTGCGAATAGATGTTGCCGGGCACCACCACGCCCATCATCTCCGGGCGAAACTGATCGTTCTGGAACACCTGCTCGGCCGGTATGACACCGGCCTTGATGATCTCCTGCCCATGGTAAACATCGTGCAGGAAACGGTTCAAAGCCGTGACGCGCTGCACCAGGCCTTTTTCCATGCTGGCCCATTCATGGGCCGGAATGATGCGGGGAATCAGATCGAAGGGAATCAGGCGCTCGGTGCCGGCGCCGTCTTCATCCTTGGCGCCATACACGGCAAAGGTGATGCCGACGCGGCGAAAAATCATTTCCGCTTCGGCGCGGCGCGCCTGCATTGCATCTGGCGTCTGCCGGGCCAGCCAGCGCTGGTAGTCCTGGTAGTGCGCGCGGACGCTGGAAGCCGTTGCATTCATCTCGTCAAACATCGGTCGGCTCATGAGCATGATCTCCAGCAAAGTTGGCGTGTGGTGCGTCGAGAGGCACCTGTACAGAGCTTAGCAAGTAATGCGCCAAGCCGGTGCATTCGGTCATTTTTTACGGCTCGGGCAGATGCTGCCAATAACGCAGGCCGGCTTGCCGCTGGCAGTCCAGTTCCGCCGGTTTCTGACTCTGCCAGCTGGCGGCCCCGCACTGCGGCGAGCGCACCAGCCGAATGCCGCGCTCATCGTAGCGTGCCACCACAGACGCCACCGGATGACCGAAGCGGTTGCGGTAGCCCGCCTGGGCCAGCGCCAGCGGCGGCTGCACCGCGTCCAGAAAGAGCGCGCTCGACGAGGTCTTGCTGCCATGGTGCGGCACCAGCAGAAAATCAGCCTTCAGGCTGGCCGGGACGCTGCTAAGCCTAAGCTCCTGCGCCGCCTCAATATCACCCACTAGCAAGGCGGTCTGGCCGCCGTTGGAAATGCGCAGCACGCAGCTCATGGCATTCGATTTGCTCACCTCCCTATAGTCGGCGGCGTCGGGATGCAACACGTCAAAACTCACGCCGTCCCAGACCCAGTGCTGGCCCGCCGCACAGCGCGTTGATGGGCGCAGCGCCTGCAGCGGATGACTGTCTTCAATGGAACTCAGCAGGCGCGCCTGCGGCTGCATCGCCAGCACGGCGGGCGCACCGCCTATGTGGTCGCTGTCACGGTGGCTCAGCACCAGCAGGTCCAGCCGCTCGCCCAGCGCCCGCAGCAAGGGCACCAGCACGCGGTGGCCGGCATCGCTTTCGCGCGAGAAACGCGGTCCGGTGTCGTACAGCAGGCTGTGGCTGGCGGTGCGCACCAGCACCGCATTGCCCTGGCCTATGTCGGCGGCCAGCAGCTCGAACTGCCCCGGCGCCGGGCGCACCGGCTGCCACAGCAAGACCGGCAACAGCAGCGGCAGGCCCAGCACGCGCCAATGCCAGGGCAGGCGCAAGGCCAGCAAGGCACCGCCCAGCACACCGGCAACCGCGCACCACAATGGCGCGGCCGCCACGCTAACGGAAGCCAGCGGCCAACTGGCCAGCCACTGCAACAACAGCGCCAGCAAGCCCACCGCCCAGGCTGCCACATCCCACAGCGGCGCCCAGAGCACGCCCAGCATGGCCAGCGGCGTGACCAGCAAGGTCACCCAGGGAATGGCTACGGCATTGGCCAGAAGCCCGACCAGCGAGACCTGATTAAACAGCAGCAGCGACAAGGGCGTGAGCGCCAGCGTTACCACCCATTGCTCGCGCGCGGCGTGCAGCAGGGGTGGCAAAAAACGCGACGCCAGCCCATTTTTTAAATCAAATCGGCCTTCAGCCCTTTGTGGACGAACGCCACCAGCTCCTGAATCAGTAGCTACATCGCCCCCACGTTCGCCCGCTTCACGTGGCTCTCTGCCCCCCGAGGGGGCTTGTTTTCCTTGGGCCGGCCCGGCGGCAAACAAAACACCTACAGCGACAAACGACAGCCAAAAGCCGGCCTGCATCAGCGCCCAGGGATCCAGCGCCACCACCACGGCCATGGCCAGCAGCCAGGTCTGGCCCCAGGGCCACTGCCTGCCGCTTTGCCGCAGCAAGACCACCGTGGCCAGCATCCAGATGGTGCGCTGGGCCGGCACGCCCCAGCCCGAAAACAGCGCATACAGGACGGCCAGCAGCAGCCCTCCCAAGGCGCCGGCGCGGCTGGCCGGCAAGGCCAGACACAGGCGCGGCGTCAGCCTGGCCGAGCGCCGCCACAGGGCGCCAATCAGCCAGGACGCGGCCCAGGCGAACATGGTGATGTGAAGACCCGAAATACTCATCAAATGGGCCACGCCGGTGGCGCGAAACACATCCCAATCGGCGCGCTCATGGCCATTAACAATTAAGTTCGAAAGTGAGACAAATAGTTTGAAAGTGGCTCAAATTAACAAATAGTCTGAAAGTAGCACCCGTGGTAGCACGCCACGAGGCAGCTGGAAAGTTCGAAAGTGGAAGCCTAAGTGGTTGATGCAATTGGAAAATCTGGATTTGTGTCAATTGCAGTCCGCCGCTCGCATCCTGTTGACCTCAAGATTTTGGCCATCGCAGCCCTTATCCAAACTAAATTGTGACCCGTCCTGCCATAGGTTGACACCTATGAAGCACAAATAGCCGAGCCGATGAGGCCAGCTAAAGACGCCCGATGAGCCTCATCGGGCGTTTTCAATTGTAGGGATTGGTGCGGCCTTTCCTGGTTATAGATTTGTACGGCCTGCTGAACCATGCGGCTGGCCTGGCTCAGGTCGGCCGGTCGATGCAGCAGGAACTCCATCTTCAGGATTCCGTTAACCCGCTCGGCCAGCGCGTTCTGGTAGCAGTCGTAGCCGTCGGTCATTGAGCACTTGATGCCGTGACGCCGATGGATTTCCTGATAGTCATTTGAGCAATACTGGATGCCCCTGTCGGAGTGATGCACCAGCGCCT
>NZ_FOKZ01000013.1 GCF_900112285.1 Polaromonas sp. OV174
ATGGTTGCGCCACCGCCTGAGGGCGATCCAGCTGTGGCATTGGAAGCGGCCGAGGACGATTTACCGGGGGCTTAAGGCGATGGGTGCCAGCGAAGACGTTGCCAAGCAGGTGGCGGGAAACTGCCACCGTTGGTGGCGCAACAGCAATGGGGTCATCAAGATCGTGCTGACGATTGCGTACTTCAATGGGCTGGGGGTGCCAAGACTGTCCTGACCTCAAGCGCTCGAACCGCCCGGTGCGGACCCGCATGCCGGGTGGTGTGGCAGGGGTGCCTCCAAGAATGGAGGCCCCCTATGCCGATGCACTTTGCACCGGGCCAACAGGCCGGGCGAGTCAGACATGCGCTATGAACAGGCGCTGGCGTTCTTGCTATTCAGGCGCGCTTTTTGCCGCGCCTGAGCAGCCACATGATCAAGGCGATGACGATCAGCACGCCAAAGGCAATGCCGCCTTGCGCCAGCAAGGCCAGGCGCGAGGGCTCGCCGCCGGCGCGCAGGCTGCGCACCTGCTCGGCGCTGACCTTGATGTCGGGGTTGCCGTACTGCTTGGTCAGGTAGGTGGCGAGGGTGGCCATTTGCACGTCGGACATGACCTTGCGAAAGCCCTGCATCTTCACTTCGGGGCCGCTGTGGGCGCCTTCGCCGTGGCGCTCTATGCCGTCGAGCAGCACCATCACCAGGTTGTTGGTGTTGCTGCGGCCCACGGCGGTGTTGTGAAACAGTGGCGGCAGGCCGCCGTCAAAGCTGCCCTGGCCGCTGGCCTGGTGGCAGGTGGCGCAATGGGCGTCGTAGAGCTGCGCGCCGCTCAACTGGTCGCGGTCTTTGGGCCAAGCCACGCCGCGCACGCTGCCCAGGTCGTTCCTGGGCGCGCCCCATTCGTGGGCCGGCTTGGTGTCGGCCGCGTCGTGAATGGCGGGCACGCTTTTCACGTAGACGGCGATGGCCAGCAGGTCTTGGGGCGTCAGGTGCTGCAGGCTGTTGTCCACAGCTTCGGCCATGGGGCCGGCGGCCTGGCCTTTGTTGGCGACATGGCCCAGGCGCATGTAGTCGGCAATTTCCTGCTCGGTCCAGGCGCCGATGCCGCTGTTGGCGTCAGACGTGATGTTGGGCGCAAACCAGGTGCCGACGGCGCCGCCGCCCAGCTCACGCTTGATGTCTTCGGCCATCATCACATTGCGCGGGCTGTGGCAGGTGCTGCAGTGGGTCAGGCCGCGCGTCAGGTAGGCGCCGCGGTTCCATTCGGCGGATTTGCTGGCGTCGGCGGCAAAGGGCTTGTTGTCGAGGAAGAGCAGGTTCCACGCGGCCATGGACAGGCGGATGTTGAAGGGAAAGGGCAGTGCCGTGGCTTTGGCCGGCGCGGCATCGACGGGCGCCACCTCTTGCATGAAGTAGGCGTACATGGCGTTGGCGTCGTCGTCGCTCACCAGCGCATACGAGGTGTAGGGCATGGCCGGGTAGAGGTGCTGGCCGTCGGCGCGCACGCCTTTGCGCAGCGCGTCGCGGAACTGGGCTTCGGTGTAGTTGCCTATGCCGTGGGTTTTGGATGGCGTGATGTTGGTGCCGATGATGTCGCCTATCGGCGTGGGCAGCGCCAGGCCGCCGGCCATGGGCTTGCCGCCGGGGGCGGTGTGGCAGGCCACGCAGTCGCCGGCGGTGGCCAGGTATTTGCCGCGCTGGACCAGCTCGGGTGGCGCGGCGGCCATGGCGCTGGCGCTGAGCAGGCCCAGCATGCCCAGCGACAGGGCGCTGAGGTGGCGGGAGAGGGACTGGAAGGTCATGATGATTTCCCTTTCCTTAGCCTGGCGTGGAGTTTGAGGGCTTTTGCACCCCGGCCTTGCCTTGCTCGGACAAGATGTATTGCACGGTACGCAAGGCCACGGCAATGCCGTTTTCGGTGGAGTTGCAGGTGGCCGAGGTGGGCAGCAGGCCGGTGCCCATGAGAAAGAGGTTCTCATGCTCGTAGGGGCGGCCCCACTGGTCGCAGACCGAGGTGGCGGGGTCTTTGCCCATGCTGAGCGTGCCGCAGATGTGCTGGTTGTTGGCAAACGAACCTTCCTTGCTCGGGCGCAGATTGGTGCCGCCCATGAGTTCGGCGATTTTCTGGAAATCCTGTTGCGAGCGTTCGTGGCCTTTGCGGGTGTACTCCTCAATCGAGTAGTGCGCGCGCGGCTTGGGGATGCCCATGCTGTCTTTTTCGTCGCTGAGGTCTATGCGGTGTTCCGGGTTGGGCAGCACTTCCAGCACGTTTTTCAGGCTCATCTCGCGGGCGGCGGAGTAGCGCAGTTTTTTCTCAAACTCGACGCCGTAGACACCGGCGCTGATCAGGTTGTTGCTGGTGCCGTCGACGCGCGAGATGTTGGTGAAGTCCAGCCGGTAGGGCGAGTGCTCGGAGCGGAAGGCGCCGTCGCGCATGGTGTTGATGGAGGTGGGGCTTTGCGGGCCGCGGCCTAGCCAGACATCTTCGTCGGCATCAAAGGTGATGGAGGTGCTGGGGTGGTCCATCAGGTTGCGGCCCACCTGGTCGTGGTTGTTGGCCAGGCCCTTGGGGAATTTGGCACTGGTCGAGAGCAGCAGCAGGCGCGGGCTTTCAATGCCGTTGGCGGCCACGATGAAGGTCTTGCCGGTGACGCGGTGGGATTTTTTGTCGGGGTCGTAGTAGAGGGCGGCGGTGACGCGGCCCTTGTCGTCGTGTTCGAGCTGGTAGACGTTGGCATCGCTCAGCAGCTTGACGCCGGCCGCTTCGGCAGCGTCGGCGGCCAGGCCACCGTGGTATTGCGCATCAATCGGGCAGATAGGCTGGCAGCTGTTGTTGCCGCAGCAGGCGGGCCGGCCGTCGTAGCCGCGGCTGTTGCGCGCCGTGGTGTTGCTGACGACCTCGTAGGTAGGCGCCAGGCGCTCGCGCAGGCGGCGCATGGCCCAGACCTCGGCCACGGGTTCCATGGGGAAGGGTTTGCTGCGCGGCGAGCCGGTGTTGGGCGCGCCCGAGACGCCCATGATTTCTTCGGTTTCCTGGTAGTAGGGTTCGAGGTCGTCGTAGCTGATGGGCCAGTCCACGCCCACGCCATAAAGGCTTTTGATCTTGAAGTCGTTGGGCACGTTGCGCCAGGCTTGCGCGGCCCAGTGCCAGGTGGTGCCGCCCACCATGCGGATGTACTCGGCCGGGTAGGGGTAGGGGCCGGCCTGCACCAGGTAGCCGCTGTCCTTGGGCTGGTAGATCGGGTGCGGTGCGTGGGGCACCGAGGGGTAGGAGGACATCCAGTCGCTGCGGCGCGGCGAGTTGCGAAAGCGGGCCACGATTTCGTCGCGGCTGATGCGCGGGCCGGCCTCCAGAATCAGCACGGAGGCGCCGGCCTTGGCCAGCTTGTGCGCGGCGATGGAGCCGATGATGCCGGAGCCAATGATGACGAAGTCTGGGGATGAAGTGTTGTCTGCCATGTGTGTTCTCCTCAGCCTGGTTTCTTGGCCCAGCTACCGTAGGCGCCGTAGGCGAAGGTAGGGGGTTTGAGCTGGTCCTGCACGATCTCGGCATTCAGCGCGGTTTCGTAGGCCAGGGCTCTGGCCTTGTCGCCGCTGCCCACAATGCCCATGAACCAGGCCCGGGCGATGTTCTGCGCCACGGGCGCCAGCGCGGACTTCTCGTCCGTCAGCAGCTGGTGCAAATTGGCCGGGTCTATCTTGCGGTCGTTGATCAGCTTGAGCAGCGCCTGCGCGGCGGCGGGGAAGCCCGGATCGTCGGCCACCAGGGCGTCATACAGGCGCTTGGCTTGCGCGCCGTCCAGCGTCTGACGGCCGGCGAGTATGGCGGACAGCCCCAGGAAGGCGCCCTGATCGGGGCTGCTGACCGGTTGCGCCAAGGCCCAGGGAATCAGCGAGGCGGCGTAAGCGCCCAACAGCCCGCCCAGAACCACGCGTCTTTTCAGGTCATGTGTGTGGGCTTTTTTCATGGTGTTGTGTCCGTCGTTCATGTCGCAAACTCCCGGTGTTCACCAAGTTGATTGGCTGGTCGATAGGTAGCAAGGTTTCGATTTTTTAAGATGGTTTCGGCAATCATGTGAAAGATCGGTGATCTGGCTGTCAGCTCGTCAGGGCTCGCTGCGAAAGCCGGCGGTTAGGTGGCTGCCATCGCAAAAGGGTTTGTTGTTGGAGTGGCCGCAGCGGCACAGCCAGCAGTCGGTGACGCGATCAATGGTGTGGCCGGTGCCGCTCACGATCTCCAGGTTGCCGCTGAGATGCAGGGGGCCATTTTTTGTCGGCTCTACCAGCAGCGGTCCATCGCGCTGCGCCAGCGGCTCCGAAGGTGAGGTGTCGGCCTCGCCGCTGGCCATAAAGCCCGCCGCCGTGTGACTGCCGTCGCAAAAAGGTTTGTTCTCGGAGGCGCCGCAGCGGCACAGCGTCAGCCGGTAGCCCTCGTCCTTGCCGTTGAGCGTGATGGCTGCGTGCAGGGCCAGCGGCCCGTTCTCACGCAGGCGAAGCGTGTTGACCCGCGGGGCGAACTCCATGGCCGATCCGTCGGCAGCCTCGCAGCTGATCGCGCCGGACGGGCAGTTGTGCGCCAGTTCCAGCACTTCGGCGGGCGTGGCCTGATCCGGATGAATCCATTCGCCGTCCACATTGGGCACGAAGACATCCGGGCGATCTAACACGCAGTGGCGGGAATGGATGCAGCGCTGGCCGTCGAAGTGAATGACGACCTGGGCACCGCGTAGGCTGTCCCGGCTCATGATGGTGGCTAGCCGTGGCGTGCGATGGGCAAGGCCATGATCGCAGGCTGGTCACCGTTCAAATCATTCATGGCGGGACTCCCCTTGTTGAATGCACTTGCTGGCTCGGGATGGGAAGCCATCGTATGCCAACTTTTTACGGCTGTCCAGCCAGCGGCAGGCCGCGCCGGCAGGGGCCTGCCCGTTGTGCCGGGTTGGCCATGAAATGAGAAGCTAGCCCAGGTGGGACGGGCGAAGACTGCTATGAAATAAGGAGGTTTTTTAAGCTGCGCCGGGGCGCGGAACGCGACCGCAGCATCAACGCCAGCGCCCGGCCGTCAGCAGTGCTGCGCTGCCGGCCAGTACGGCAGTGAAGGGCTTGCTAGCTTGATCGCTGCGCCTTCGATACCTGCCTCAAAAAAAGACAGCCTAGGCTGCCTTTTTTGGGGTCGACGTCAGCCCAGCAGCCGAGGCAGCCAAGTGGCGATGCCGGGCATCCAGAACACGGCCACCAGCAGGATCAAGCTCATCACCACATAAGGCACCACCGCCATGAAGATGTGGCCCATGGTGACCGAGGGCGGCGCCACGCCGCGCATCGTCATCAACAACAAACCGTGCGGCGGCAGCAACAGGCCGAGCTGCATACAAATCAAAAACATCACGCCGAACCAGATCGGGTCTATGCCCAGCGCCTGCACGATGGGCATGAAAATGGGCAGGGTGATCATCATCATGCTGACCTGATCCACAAAAATGCCGAGGAAAATCAGCATCAACATCATGCCCACCACAATCATATTGGTCGACAGGCCCTGGCCTGTGATGAACTGCACCAGGCCGTTGCTGGCGCCAGAGAAGGACAAAATTTGCGCAAAGGTGGTGGCGCCCAGGATGATGAACAAAATCATGCCAGAGATACCGGCCGTGCCCTTGAGCGCTTTCAGCACGGCCTCTTTGGTCAGCGCGCGGTAACAGATGGCCAGCAGCATGGTGGCAAACGCACCCAGCGCCGCACATTCGGTCGGTGTGGCCCAGCCGGCGGCCAAGGCACCCACCACCACACCAAAGATCGACAGCGTCGGCAAGACATAGGCAAAAAACGGCTGCCAGCGTGCCCAGCCGCGGTGTTGCACGACCTCGTCTTTGTCGGCCGGCGCCAGCGCGGGCGTGATGCTGACACGAATCACAATCCAGGCTACGAACGCGATGGACAAAATCACGCCGGGAATCACACCGCCTATCAGCAGCTTGGAAATCGAGATGCCAGACAGCGAGCCCAGCAACACCGTCAGCGCCGAAGGCGGGATCAACATGTCCACCGCACCAATGGCCATGATGGGGCCGGCGGCAATGGTCGGGTGGTAGCCGCGCGACAACATGATGGGCAACATCAGCGAGCCCAGCATGGCGGTGGTGGCAATCGTCGAGCCCGAGATGGCCGAGAACACGGTGCCGGCCACCACAGCGACCACCGCCAGGCGGCCCGGCACATGTTTGATCAGGCGCTCGACGCCTTCAATGACTTTGAGCGCCAGGCCGGTGTGAAACAGGATTTCGCCCATCAGGACAAACAGCGGAATCGGCGTCAGTGAAAACGCCGTGACCGAACTGACGCTGCTGCGTGCCAGCTGCATCAGCCCGGGTTCGCCGCCCATATACAGCCAGGCGCCGATGATGTTGATGGTGATGAAGGTCAGTGCCACCGGCATGCCGATAAACAGCAGCACGGTGGAGCCGCCCAGCATCAGCCAGGCGGCGATGCCCCACGCGCTCATGCCGACCCCACGGCGTCGTGGCGTGGACCGCGCTCGGCGCGTTGCAGGCGAATCATGCGAAAAATCATTTCAATCCCAAGCAAAACAAAAACCAGCGGCAAGGGCGCGAGCGCCCACCACTCGGGCGTGACCAGGGTCTTGATGTTGACGGCGCCCGACAGATAGCTGGACCAGGCGGCCTGCGTGCCAAACCAGGCAATCACGATGCAGCAGGCAAAACCGATCATGTCGCCCACCCATTCGAGGTACCAGGCGAGCTGGCGCGGAATGGCTTGCAGCATGATGTCGACTCGGATGTGCTGGCCCTGGCGCAGCAGCCAGGGCGCGACACACATGGTGATGAGGTAAAGCATCAGCTCGGAGACCTCGGTGCTCCAGGCCAGGCCCATGGGCAGGCCGGGGATGGCGAGGTTGCGCAGCGCCACGTCCACCACGATGAGCAGCATCATGGCCATCAGGATGGCGCAGCCGAGCAGGGCCAGGCGCTCCAAAAAACGGCCGTAAATAAGCGAGATCTGGTCTATCACCTGGCGTGTTCCTGAAAAAGCCCTAGGGGCTTATTTGGAGAAAAGAGCTTTGAAACGCGCAGCCACTTCAGGGCTTTGTTTGGCGGCACCGGCCCAGCCGATTTCATAAGCCTTGTCGTAAAAAGCCTTGGTGGTGGCGGCATCAAACTTGATGGTCTGGATGCCGGCTTTTTCCTGGCGCGCGGTTTCGTCCTTGCCGTACTGGGTCCAGAAAGTGTTTTGGGCTTCCAGTGCCAGCAATTGTTTTTGCAGGTAGTTGCGCTGCGCATCGTTGAGCTTTTTGTAGGCCGGCAAATTCATGGTCAGGGACACCTCGGCGTCGTAGAAGCCGGGATCGACGCGGAACTTGGTTTTTTCATGCCAGTTCAAATCGAAAACGCCGCCAATCGGCCAGCCATAACCATCGACCACGCCACGCTCCAGCGCGGTGTAGACCTCGCCCGGCGGGGTGGTGACCACGCTGGCATTCAGCGTCTGGAAGAAGTCGCGGTACACCGGCGAGATACGAATCTTCTGGCCGGTCAGATCCGGCTTGTCGATTTTCTTGTTGGTGTAGATGTGAAAGGGCTGGTTCTCCACCATGCGCGCCAGGTACTGCGTGTTGCCTTTTTCGTTCCAGACCTTGTTGATCGCATCAAACGCGCCGTTCTTGCGCTGCTCGGCCACCGGGATTTGTGTGAGCTTGAGGAAGTCGGCTTCGGGCATGACGTTGGTGTAAAACGCGCCTGTGTTCAGCGCTATGTCAACCACGCCGGTCTTCACCGCATTGCCGGCCTCAAAGGTCGGGATGGCCTTGGGGCCGCCCAGAAAATTGATTTGCAGCACGCCCTTGCCTTCGGCATTGACCTTTTGAATCCAGGGCAGCAGGCGCTGCACGTAAATGCCGTTTTCAGGAAAGGCGCTGACCAGTCGCAGCGTGACTTCCTGCGCCAGTGCGCCGGCGCTAAAGCTGGCGGCCAGCAGCAGGGCTGCGGCGGTTCGGGCGGGTTTGAAAGATGTAATTTTCATGGGTCTTGTCTCCTGTTTTTAGTTAACGCTTGATGGTCCTGCTTGCACACAATATCGTCCATAAGGGGAATCACGACGACAGCTCACACGGTGGCCGCCAGCATTTGTTCCAGCGCCTTGCCGCTGTCATCGGCCAGCGCGGCCTGGCTCAGTGCCTGCAACTGCTTCGCACCTTGCGGCATGGTTTGCAGTTGCGGCAGCTTGGCCATGACACGTTGGTAACTGCGCCAGCCGCGTGCATGGGTGTCGCCATAACCTTTGACCAGTCGCTGCGAACGCGCCACTTCCAGCGCTAGCGCGGGCTGCGCGGGCGCCAGCCGTGTGATGTTGGCCAGCCAGTCGGCGATGCGCTGGTGCTCGACCTGAAAACGCAGCGAGCGTGGGCGCAGCGGGCGCATGGCGGCAATCGCGTAAAGCAGCACATAACCACGGATGGAACTGGTTTGCACCACGCGGCCCTTGCGCGTGAACGGTTCGACACAGGCGCGGGCCCAGGGCGTGGCCAGCAACCAGCGGCCCAGGCCAGCGGGCAGGGTGTCGGCAATTTCCTCAAGGCGGGGATGCAAAAACTCGTTGATGCCCAGGTGTTGGGTCTGGCTCAGTTTGACTTCGCCGCCCACACGGTTAAAACGTGAACGCCGTGTTTTCAGGTCGGCCACACGCACGGTGTCTTCATACGACATCCACAAGGCGAGATGGCGTGCGGTGTCGTCCATCAGATCGGCGGCGAGTTGGGGGTCGGCCGGCAGGCTGGCCAGCAGCGGCTGCAGGCGGTCCAAATAGCTGGTCGCATAAGCCACATCCTGGTAGTCGGCGGCACGGGTGATGCCGGCAGCCAAGGTGGCGTGGTTGGCCGGCGGAAAGTCTTGTTGAATACGCTGTGCCAGCGCCGCCAGGCGAGAGCCCACCGGTGGCATGGGTGCGACTGGTGCGCTGACTTGCGCAGGTGCCGGTGCTTGTTGCGCGGTATCAAAGCCTGCGGCAAACGCTTTCAGGCTGGACTTTACGCCCACACCGCCGCGTGTGATGGTGTCTTCAAACTGGGCGCGGGTAAACGGCAGGCGACCAGTGGCGGCCAAGGCGCCGTACAAAGTGGGGCTGATCAGGCTGCCGGTGTTTTCGGCCAGTTGGGCAAAGTCGGCGCTGACAAAACGTTGGGCGGCCGCCTGCCCACCGGCCAGCAGTTTGTCCGAGTTGACGCGGCCGTCGCCCATGGCCGTGCGTTCGGTCATCGAATACACACGGTGGGTCGAGGCGATGAAGGTGGTGCGATTCGCGGTGACCAGACCGCGCTGCAAGGCGCGGCCGGCTTCCATCAGTTCCGACGCAATCACGATGTCGACTTCGCCCGGCACCGGGCTCAAGGCCATGGTCGGCAGGCGGCCCTCAGGCGCGCCCGCTTCGGGGAACATTTCCAGGTAATACACCGTGGCACCGGTGCGCTGCGCCACGCCGGGCACCGAAGTGGTCTGCGCGAAATAACCGTTTTGTTCGGCCAGGTCGACCAGCCAGTCGGCCAATACACCGCCGCCTTCGCCGCCCATGGCCAGAATGGCAATAGTGATGGAGTGTTGCTGGTTCATGCTGCAATCCCTTCCAGACGGCGCTCGATGCGGTTTTGCAGCCAGCCAATCACGCTTGTGCGCAGCCGCAACTTGAAGCGGTCCCAGGCCGTCGGGTTGTTGATGATTTCCGCGCGGTAAAACGAAGGACACAACACCGCAGCGTGTGCCACTTCACCACACAGGCCGCAGCCCACGCAGCTATCTATCACGGTGGCAATCGGGTCGCGCCGCAGCGGGTCGGGATTCGGTTTGATGGTCAGCGAGGGGCAGCCCGACAGGCGTATACACGAGTGGTCGCCGGTGCAGGTGTCGGGGTCTATGCCGAAACGTTCACGCACCACACGCTCACCGCCGGCAATCATCTTGCGGATTTGCGGCTTGACGCGGCGCTGGCGGTTCAACATACATTCGCTTTGCGCAATGATGACCTTGGGGCCTTTTTCTTTGGTGGTCAAGGCCTCGCGCAACACATTGCGCATCTGTTCCAGGCTGTAGGTGTTGGTCACCGTTTTGGCCCACTTCACACCCACGCCGCGCACGGCTTTTTCAATCGGGTTGTTGGTGCTGCGTATCGGGTTGATGGCTTTGGACGACAACACGTCCTGTCCGCCGGTCGCGGCCGAATAACCGTTGTCCACCACCAGCAAGACATTGTCGGTCTGGTTAAACACCGCATTGCCGACACCGCTGGTCAGGCCGTTGTGCCAGAAGCCGCCGTCGCCCATCATGGCAATTGTGCGTTTGGACGTTTCACTGGTGTTGAAGGCCGAGGCGCCGGCCCAGCCCAGGCCGTAACCCATGGTGGTCGCACCGATGTTGAAAGGCGGCAGGATGGAAAACAGATGGCAGCCGATGTCGCAGCTCACATGGTGCTGGCCCAGCTCGCGCTCTATCAGCTTCATCGCGGTGAAGATGGGGCGCTCCGGGCAACCGGTGCAAAACGAAGGTGGCCGGCCCTGCACTTCATCCGAGGCGGCCTGGATGGCAAAGGCCTTGGGGTTGCCGTCCAACAATGCCAGGCCACTGGACGCCGGCCGTGCTGCCAGCGGCAGCTCGCGGCCCTGCAAGAGCGCGGGCGCATAGATCTCGATAAAACGCGCGATGCCTTTGAGCACCACGCCGCCTGTGTATTCGCCGGCCATGGGCAAGACGTCTTTGCCGTGCACCTTGGTTTGTAGGTCTGCCTTGCGCAGCATGGAGTTGACGTTTTGCTCGATGAAGTCGGGCTGGCCTTCTTCCACCAGCAGGATGCCGCGTTTGCCGGCACAGAATCGCTTGAACTCGTCGTCTATCAGCGGGTAGGTGATGTTGAGCACATACAGCGGTATCTGCGTTTCGCCAAAGGCATCGGCCAGGCCCAGCAGCTCCAGCGAACGCAAGACACTGTTGTACAAACCGCCCTGCATGACGATGCCGAAGTCTTTCGCATCGGCGGCAAAAAACTCGTTGAGCTGGTGCTGCTGGATGAACTTCACGGCGGCGGGCCAGCGCTCGGTGATTTTTTCCTGTTCCTGCGTGTAGCTGGCCGGCGGCAACACGATGCGGCTGGCGTCGCGCTGCGGGTTTTCTATCGCGTCTTTCAGCGTGAAGCTGGGCCGCTTGTTGGCCTTGGTGGCAAAACGCCCGTGCACGTGGCAGGCGCGTATGCGCAGCTCCAGCATCACCGGCGTGCGGCTGGCTTCGGACAGCTCAAAACCCATCTCGACGGCACGCACAATACTTTCGAGGTTGGGCCGCGGGTCTATCAGCCAGACCTGGGATTTCATCGCAAACGCGTGGGAGCGCTCCTGCATGATGCTGGAGCCTTCGCCGTAGTCTTCACCAACGATCAACATGGCGCCGCCGGTCACGCCGCCGGAGGCCAGGTTGGCCAGCGCGTCCGAGGCCACGTTGGTGCCGACGGTGGACTTGAAGGTCACGGCGCCGCGCAGCGGGTAGTTGACGGAGGCGGCCAAGGTGGCGGTGGCGGTGGCCTCCGAGGCACTGTGCTCGAAACGCACACCCAGCTCCTGCAGGATGTCGTTGGCATCGGTCAACACATCCATCAGGTGCGAGATCGGTGCGCCCTGGTAACCGGCCACATAGGCCACGCCGGATTGCAGTAAGGCCTTGGTGACGGCCAGGATGCCTTCACCGCGAAACTCGTCGCCGTCGCCCAGGCGCAGCTTTTCGACTTCGTTGGCAAACGAGCGCTCAGCCATGTTGCGGCTCCTGCCGGCTGTCAAGATCGAAGTCGGCGGTTTCAAGCCTGTGGCGCTGCTGCTGGAGTGTCATTGTGAGCTTACCGTGAAGAATGGATGCCGGCCGCCTTGGCGCGCAGGCCTGAGCTTGCGTTACGTGGCAATTTACGCAGCTCTTTCACATCCGGCAAATGGATTGTTTGGATGCATCACATCCATCTCATGAATAATTCGGGACAACCCTGAGAACGACTGAAGGAGATGGATTCATGAACTTTCGCCAACTCGACCTCAACCTGCTGCGCGTGCTGGCGGCCATTCACCGTACCGGTTCGGTGACGCTGGCCGGCAAGGCCCTGGCCCTGTCGCAGCCTGCCACCAGCAACGCTCTGGCGCGCCTGCGCGACTTCTTTGGGGACGCTTTGTTTGTGCGCTCGCCTTCGGGCCTGACGCCCACCCGCTTGTGCGAGCAGCTGGCGCCGGCAGTGCTGGCACAGCTGCTGGCGCTGGAGACGCTGGTCACCGGGCATGAAGAGTTCGATCCGGCCAACAGCGCCATGCACTGGCGGCTGTCTATGTCGGATCTGGGTGAGATGCTGTTCCTGCCCGGGCTGGCGGGCGCGCTGCGCAGCCAGGCGCCCGGAGCGTGCTTGTCAAATATTTCGGTGGCGGCCACCGACGTGGCGACGGCGCTGGAGGCGCGCGAAATCGACATGGCCATCGGCATCCTGAATCCCCGCAAGCGGGGCCTGCGCAGCGAGGTGCTGTTTCGCGAGCGCTACGTGGCGGTGGCCGCGCCGCAGTGGCGGCCGGCCTCGGGCCGCAGCGGCAGCACGCTGAGTCGGCAGCAGCTGGCCGAGGCCGCGTTTGTGGTGGCCTCTCCCACAGCGACCTTTCATGGCAGCGTGGAGCAGATGCTCGCGGGCATGAAGCTGGAAGACCGCATTGTGGTGCGGGCCAGGCATTTCGGGGCCTTGCCGGATCTGGCGCTGATCTCGGACCTGCTGTCCATAGTTCCCGAGATGTATGCGCGCGACCTGCGCCTGCGTCATGATTTCAGGGTCTGGGGCATTCCAGGCGCGCCGGAGTATGAGGTGCGCCTGGTCTGGCACGGCAGCACCGACAACGATGGCGCGCACCAGTGGATGCGGGCGCTGGTGCGCCAGCTGTTCAGACGGCCGTTGCGCGCGACCCCGTAGAGATCGCAAACACCTTCTTCGGCTTCAGTGGTGATGGCCGTGCTCGCCATGCACGTGCTGGTGGGCAATTTCGTCTTCCGAGGCCAGGCGTACCTCGGTGACCTTCAGGCTAAAGCGCAGGTCTTTGCCGGCCAGCGGGTGGTTGCCGTCCAGCAGCACGGTGTCGCCCTTGATCTTGGTGACGTTGAAAACCTGCTGCCGGCCATCGCTGCCGCGGCCTTCGAGCTGGCCGCCGACCTTCACGCCGGGTGGAAACTGGCTGCGTGGAATGGTGCAGACCAGGCTTTCGTCGCGCAGGCCAAAGGCGTCGGCAGCGGCCAGCGCCAGCGTGGTCTGGTAGCCGGCTTCCTGGCCGTCCAGCGCTTCTTCGATCTTGGGCAGGGTGTTGCCATAGCCGCCATGCAGATAGACCATGGGGTCTTTGCTTTCTTCAACCACTTTGCCTTGAGCGTCTGAGACTTTGAAGCGCAGGGTGACGGCGGTGTTTTTTTCAATTTTCATGGTGTGTTGAGTTGGTGGCGCACAGGGGCGCGGTATCAGGCCCGGCGGGCGGGCCACGGTTTGGGCGATGGCGCGATTTTAGAACCTGTTGGCCATGGGGGTGGCCGGGCCGCTGCGGCGGCGTCGGGTTCAAGTGACTAAACTGGCTGGCTTTCAGACTACTTGCACGCGTGCCCCATGACTCCTTCCGACATTGAAACCATAGAGCTGCTGCCAACCAGCCCCGAGCCCCGGCAGCTGTTTGTGCTGTTGCACGACGCTGGCGGCAGCGCCGCCGACATGCTGGCGCTGGGCCAGTTGCTGGGCAGCGCCTTTCCGGCTGCCGTGGTGGTGCTGGCGCAAGGGCTGGTGGGGGCGCATGCCGATGCGGCCGGCGCCGCCGCTGCCGGCCTGGACGATGCCGCGGCGATGGCGGGCCGGGTCGAATGCCTGGCCGTTTTTCTGCGGGCGCAGCAAGCCCGTTTTGGCGTCGCCGAACAGGCCTCGGCGCTGGCCGGTTTTGGCGCCGGCGCCAGTCTGGCCTTGGCGCTGGTCGATGCGCATGACGGCCTGGTGGGCCGGGTGCTGGGATTTGGCGGCGGCTACCAGTTCTGGCCGGAAAAGGCGCCAGCGCTCACAACGCTGCATTTGCTGCACGGGCAAGACGACGCGGTGATCCCGGCGCAGCGCACCCAGGCCGACTACGACCACCTGATGTCGCTGGGCGGCGACGCCACCTGGGATGTGGCCACCGGGGTCGGCCATGCGTTGCATCCGGTGCTGATGGAGCAGGCGTTGACGCGTTTGCAGACCTGCGTGCCCTTGCGGCTCTGGAAAGAGGTCCAGTAAGGGCCGCTATTTAAATGAAAAGTGGCTCTAGGCCAGTAAGCACCAGCGCAGTGCGCTATTAAAACTATAGTTTTTGGTGAGATTTAGCGACAGGTGTGCAGCGCCTTGCCCGCCAGCTGCGGCTTGAGCAGATCGAGCTGGCTCTTGAGCGCGGCATCGACAGCGGCCAGCTTGAGCCGCTGGCCCTGCAGTGCGGGCCGCTCCAGCAGCACTCTGGCCGTGCGCACGCCGTGTGTGGCGGCCTTGGCCATGGCTTGCTCGGCCTCGGCCTGGGTGCTGAAATGGCCCAGTGACAGGCCGGGGTTGAGCGTCTGGTTGATCAGCGGCTCGAAGGCCACCTCGCGTTGGCGCAACTCGCTGCGTTTTTTGGCCAGCAGTTCGGGGCTGGCGTATTTGCCCATGTAGACAATCCAGCGTTCGGGCTCCAGCTCGTCTTGCAGCACCCAGCTGCCGGCAGGCAGGCTGCTGTCCAGCTGGGCGCGCAAGGCCTTGGCCTGGTCTTCGCTGAACAGGCCGGCCTGCAGGCATTCGCTGGGGCTGGCCGGTGCGCTGCCGGTGGGCCGGGCTGGTTGCTCGAGCTGCCTGGCTTCGTCGCTGTTCAGCAAGTGAATGGCCGCCGGCTTGATTTGTTGCGCCAGGCGCTGCGGTTCGGCCTGGCTGACGGGGGCCAGGCCGTAGTTGGCCAGCAGGCCTTGCGACCAGGCAAAGTAGCCGGCGTTGGCCAGCAGCAGGGCCAGCACCAGCACTCTCAGCACGAAGGCGTGTCCTTGGGGCTAGTGGCCGTGACCGGCCGTACGCTGACTTCGGCGCTGGTGATGACTTGCATGCCGGCGGCTGTGTGCACCAGCAGGGCGCCGTTTTCAGCGACGCCGTGGGCCGTGCCCTGGCTGCCGTCGGACAGCTTGACTTCGCGGCCGGCGAGCACGTCACGGGCGGCAAAACGCTTCTGGAAGGGCGCAAAACCGAACTGCTCGAAAGCCTGCAGCGCCTGCACCAGCGGCGGCAGCACGCGCAGCAGCGTGGCGGCCGCATCCATGCCGGGCTGCAAGTCCTGCAGACAGGCCGGCGCCATGGCGGCCGGGGCGGCTGGGGCCGTAGCCAGCTGCAGCGGCCGGATATTGATGCCTACGCCTATCACCACATAGCGCTGCCCTTCCCAGCTGGCGGTTTCCACCAAGATGCCGGCCAGCTTGCGATCGGGTTGGCTCAGCCACAGGTCATTGGGCCATTTCAGGCCTATGCTGGGCTGGCCGGTGGCGCGTGCGGCGGCCGGATCCAGGCTTTCGGCCAGGCTGAGGCCTACCACCAGCGACAGGCCGGACCAGTCGGCGGGCTGGAGCGGCAGGCCCAGCGAAAAGGTCAGGCTGTCGCCGCGCCGGCTTTGCCAGCTGCGGCCCAGCCGGCCGCGTCCGGCGCTTTGCTGTTCGGCCACCAGCAGCAACGGCTCGGGCCGGGGCGCGATGCCGGGGCTGCCGCCGCTATCGGAGGGGCTGCCACGGAAGCGCCGCATCAGCTCGCTGTTGCTCGAATCGATCTCGGGCAGTATCTCCACCGTGAAGCCCGGCAGAACGGGCGCCAGCGCCTCCCAGAGGGCCTCGGCGGGCCAGCGTATGGGGTCGGTCAGGGTATCGCTCATGGGGCTGGTGTTGAAGTGGGGCTCAGGCTTGCGGCTTCTTTTTCTTGCCGGCTTTTTTCAGCGCCTTCTTGTCCGCCTTGGGTTTGTCCACTTTGGCTGACTTGGGTGCTGAGGGCTTGACGGATTTTTCGGCCTTTTCGGCTTTTTTCTCGACCGGCTTGAGGCTTTTTTTGTCGCCTTTGCTGTCGGTCTTCTTGGTGGACTTTTTGGTTTCTTTTTTCGGCTTGCTGCTCTTGTCCTTGGGCGCCAGCAGAGTGCCGCGGCAGCTCTTGGCGCCGCACCAGCAGGGGTATTCGGCCTTCAGCTTCTTGGTGTAGGGCGTGTCAATGATCAGGCCGTAGTCATAAAACAGCTCTTCGCCGGCCGGGATGTTGCGCAGCGCCTTGATGAAGACGCGGCCCCCGGTCTCGTCGGCTTCGCAGTTGGGCTGGCAGCTGTGGTTGATCCAGCGCGAGGAGTTGCCGCCGTGCTTGGCGTCAATCACATGCTCTTCGTCGACGTGGAAGTAAAACGTGTGATTGGGGTCGCTGGGGTCGTGCGGGTGGCGGCGCAAGGCCTCTGGCCAGCTGATGACCTCGCCCACATATTCGATCAGCGTTTCACCCTCGGCCAGGTCCTGCAGGGCAAACACGCCCTTGCCATGCACGCCGGAGCGGCGCGTCTGAATGCGGCGACTGTCGCTGCCAGCGGCCGGGGAAGCGGCGGACTGGGCGGGCTTGGAAGAGGGCGCAGTGGCTTGACTTTTTGACACGAGGTGTTTTTTTGGTATGGTTAATTCATGCAGGTGCGCGTGTGCGTGCCTGCGCGCGTGTATGAGCGCGAGAAGCCGTATTGTAGTGATGCATCCTAGGAGTTGCCGTGTCTATCAACCGCCGTAATGTGATTCAGTCCGTGGCCGCGCTGGCCGCCCCCGGTCTGGGCCTGTCCGCCTGGGCCAAGGGCGCCGAAGCGCCTTTGCCCAAGCTGGGCAGCGCGCTGCCCCTGCCGGCGTTGACGCTGCTCGATGGCCGGCGCTGGACGCCTGCTGAAGCCGAGGGCAAGGTGCTTGTGGTGTACTGGTGGGCCAGCTGGTGCCCTTTTTGTGCCGTGCAGTCGCCCCATATAGAAGCTTTGTGGCGGGCGCAGCAGGCCCAGGGGCTGCAAGTGCTGGCCTTGTCGATTGACAGACAGGCCACAGCGGCCGTTAACTATATGAAGGCCAAGGGCTATAGCTTTCCTGCCGGCTTGCTGACGCCGGAGGCGGCCAAGGTGCTGCCCAAGCCGGTAGGCCTGCCGGTGGTGGTGGTGCGGGGGCGTGACGGAAAAGTGGTATTTGCGGAAAGCGGGGAAATGTTCCCCGAAGACGTACAAGATTTGAAGAAGTTCTTATGAAAACGCTGGTAATTGCAGAGAAGCCCTCGGTGGCACAAGACATTGTGCGTGCCATCACGCCCACTGCGGGCAAGTTTGAGAAGCACGACGAGTACTTTGAAAGCGAAGACTGGATAGTTACCTCGGCAGTCGGCCATCTGGTCGAGATTCAGGCGCCCGAGGAGTTCGACGTCAAGCGCGGCAAATGGAGTTTTGCCAACCTGCCGGTGATTCCGCCCTACTTCGACCTGAAGCCCATGGACAAGACCAAGACGCGGCTCAACGCCATCGTCAAGCTGGTCAAGCGCAAGGACGTGGGCACCCTGGTCAATGCCTGTGACGCGGGGCGCGAGGGGGAGTTGATTTTTCGCCTGATCGAGCAATACGCCAAAAGCAAACACCCGGTCAAGCGGCTCTGGCTGCAGTCCATGACGCCGGCGGCAATTCGCGAGGGCTTTGCCTCCTTGCGCAGCGACGAACAGATGTTGCCGCTGGCCGACGCGGCGCGCTGCCGCTCCGAGGCCGACTGGCTGGTCGGCATCAACGGCACACGGGCCATGACGGCCTTCAATTCGCGCGATGGCGGCTTCTTTTTGACGACGGTGGGCAGGGTGCAGACGCCGACCCTGTCGGTGGTGGTCGAGCGCGAGGAAAAAATCCGCAAGTTCGTCAGCCGCGATTATTGGGAAATCCACGCCAGTTTCCAGGCCGAGGCCGGCGACTACCCGGCCAAGTGGTTTGACCCGAAGTGGAAAAAGGCGGCGGCCAATGCCGACAACGCCGAACCCGACGCCGAACTGAAGGCCGACCGGCTCTGGACCGAGCGCGAAGCGCGGGCGATTGCCGATGCGGTGCGCGGCCAAAAGGCCAGTGTCACCGAGGAGTCCAAGCCGACCACGCAGGCAGCCGGCCTGCTGTTTGATTTGACCTCGCTGCAGCGCGAGGCCAACGGCAAGTTTGGCTTTTCGGCCAAGACCACGCTGTCGATTGCGCAAAGCCTGTACGAGCGCCACAAGGCGCTGACCTACCCGCGTACCGATTCGCGCGCCCTGCCCGAAGACTATGTGCCTGTGGTCAGGCAGACCTTTGAAATGCTGGCCGACAGCGGCATGAAACACTTGGCGCCCCATGCGGCGACGGCGCTCAAGGGCGGCTACATCAAGCCCAGCAAGCGCATCTTTGACAACGCCAAGGTGAGCGATCACTTCGCTATCATCCCCACGCTGCAGGCGCCTCACGGCCTGAGCGAGGCCGAACAAAAACTCTACGACCTGGTGGTGCGCCGCTTCATGGCGGTGTTTTTTCCTAGCGCCGAGTACCAGGTCACCACCCGCATCAGCGCCGTTGCCGGCCACAGCTTCAAGACCGAGGGCAAGGTGCTGGTCAAGGCAGGCTGGCTGGCCATTTACGGCAAGGAAGCGCAAGACGAAACGGATGACAAGGACGGCAAGGATGGCAAGACGCTGGTGCCGGTCAAGCCGGGCGAACTGGTGCTGGCCGAAACGGTGGATGCCAAGGGCCTGAAAACCCGGCCACCGGCCCGCTACTCTGAAGCCACCTTGCTGGGCGCCATGGAAGGCGCCGGCAAGACCATTGACGATGATGAGCTGCGTGAAGCCATGCAGGAAAAAGGCCTGGGCACGCCGGCCACGCGCGCCGCGACGATTGAAGGCTTGATCGCCGAGAAATACATGTTGCGCGAAGGCCGCGAGCTGATTCCTACCGCCAAGGCCTTCCAGCTTATGACCCTGCTGCGCGGTCTGGGCGTGGAAGAGCTCTCCAGAGCCGAGCTGACCGGCGAGTGGGAGCACAAGCTGGCGCAAATGGAACAGGGCAAGCTGAGCCGCGAGACCTTTATGGCCGAGATTGCCGCCATGACGGAGAACCTGGTCAACAAGGCCAAGGGCTATGACAGGGACACCATTCCGGGCGACTACGCGACGCTGCAAGCACCCTGCCCCAATTGCGGCGGCGTGATCAAGGAAAACTACCGGCGCTATGCCTGCGTCGGCAAAACCGGCAGCGGCGAAGGCTGCGGCTTCAGCTTTGGCAAAACGCCAGCCGGCCGCACCTTTGAAACCGCCGAGGTCGAGCAGTTCTTGCGCGACAAGAAAATCGGTCCGCTGGACGGCTTTCGCTCCAAGGCCGGCTGGCCTTTCACCGCCGAAATGGTCATCAAGTTCGACGAGGAAACCAAGAACTACAAGCTGGAGTTTGACTTTGGCGACGACAAGAACGCCGAAACCGGCGAGATCGTCGACTTTTCAGGCCAGCAGTCGCTGGGCCCCTGCCCCAAGTGCGCCAGCGCCGTGCTGGAGCTGGGCAAGAACTACGTCTGCGAAAAGTCCGTACCGACAGAGGCCCAGCCGACGCCCAGCTGCGACTTCAAGACCGGCCAAGTGATTCTGCAGCAGCCTATAGAGCGTGAGCAGATGGTCAAGCTCTTGAGCACCGGCAAGACCGATCTGCTCGACAAGTTTGTTTCCATGCGCACGCGTCGTGCCTTCAAGGCCATGCTGACCTGGGATGCCGAGGCCGGCAAGGTGAACTTCGAGTTTGCGCCGTCCAAGTTCCCACCGCGCAAAACCGCGGCCGGCGCAGCGGCCAAGACCGGCGCGGTGAAAACCCCGTTTGGCAAGACCGTGGCCGCTAAGGCCGCGCCGGCGGCGAAAAAAGCCGCTGCCAAAAAGACGCCGGCCGCCAAGACCGCCAAACCCAAGGTCGCCCGTGTGGCCAAGCCAGGCGCCGGGCTACAGCCCAGCGCGGCTCTGGCGGCGGTGATTGGCGCCGAGCCGGTGGCGCGCACCCAGGTGATCAAAAAGCTCTGGGACTACATCAAGGCGGAAGGCTTGCAGGACGCCGCCAACAAGCGCGCCATCAATGCCGACGCCAAGCTGCTGCCGGTGTTCGGCAAGCCGCAGGTGACGATGTTCGAGCTGGCCGGGATTGTGGGCAAGCACCTGAGCTGATGCTGTGGGCGGCAAATAGCTATTAATTTAGTAGCTATTTGCGCCCGCCCTGTATGGGCTAAAGCCCTATTTGATACTGACTTAGTGCAGCTTTAGCAGAGGCCAGCTGCGCTTGGCGGCAATGGCTGCCAGCTTGGCATCGGCGTTCACGGCCACCGGGTGCTTGACGGCTTCCAGCAGTGGCAAGTCGTTGATGGAATCGCTATAGGCCGTGCTCTTGTAATCTTTCAGGCGCAGACCGCGCGCCTTCATCCAGGCCTGCAGGCGCTCCACCTTGCCTTCGCGCATATTCAGCGTGCCGCTGGTGCGCCCGGTGAAGCGCTGCTCCTGGATTTCGGGCTCGGTCGCGATCAGGTGCTCTATGCCAAAGAAAATCGCTGTCAGTTCGGTCAGGAAGCGGTTGGTGGCCGTGGTCATGACGACCAGGTCGCCGGCATCCAGGTGCTGGTCGACCAGCACTATGGCCGCCGGCGTGATGCGCGGCACGATTTGCGTGGCCAAAAACTCCTGGCGCAGCGGCTCCCACTCCAGCGCCGTGCGTCCGGCCAGCGTGCCGACATAAAAGTCGGCAAACTCCTGCAGCCCGACCGTGCCGGCCTTGTAGCGGCTGTCTATGTCGGCATTGCGGGCCGAAAAAGTGGCCCGCTCCAGCAAGCCCTTGTCAATCAGGAAGTCGCACCACAGCACATCGCTGTCACCGTTGAGCAGAGTGTGATCGAGGTCGAACAGGGTCAGCTTCATGGCTTTCTCAGGTGCCAGGCTTTGGGCCGGGTAAAGGTCTGGATGCCGTAGGTGGATAAGGTCAGGCCGACGCCCGAGTCACCGTAGCCGCTCCAGGGCAGGCGCGGGCTGACGCGGTCGCAGCAGTTCCAGTAGACGCTGCCGGCCTTGACCTGCGCCAGCAGCGCCTTGGCGCGGGCTTCGTCGGGGGTGAACACGCCGGCGGTCAGGCCGTAGCGGGTGTCGTTCATGAGCTTCACGGCTTCCGTGTCGCTGGAAACCTTCTGTATGCCTATGAGAGGGCCGAAGCTTTCTTCGCGCATCAACTCCATGTCATGGTTGACGTGGCTGAACACCGTGGGCTCGTACCAGTTGCCCGGCCCCGGGCCGCGCTTGCCGCCCAGCAGCAAGGTGGCGCCCTTGGCCTGGGCGTCGACGACCTGGGCATCCAGTACATCGAGTTGCGGCGCCCGCGTGATGGCGCCTATGTAGGTGTCATTGGCCATGGGGTCGCCCAGCTTGAAGCCCTGGACGGTGGCGACGAAGGCGGCGACGAAGGCGTCGTAGATTTTTTCATGCACGTAAATGCGCTCAACCGAACAGCAGCTCTGGCCGGTGTTGTACATGGCACCGTCGGCCAGCGATTCGGCGGCAGTCTGCGGATTGGCGTCTTCGCAGACATAGGTCGGGTCCTTGCCGCCCAGCTCCAACTGCAGCTTGACCATGCGCGGGCCCATGGCCTGGGCAATTTTGGCGCCGGTGGCGTAGGAGCCGGTGAAGAACAGGCCGTCGACTTTTTGTTCCAGCAGCGCCGCGCCTACAGCGCCGCCGCCTATCAGCGGCACGAACACATCCTGGGGCACACCGGCGGCATGCAGCAGGCGCGCAATCGCCAGGCCGGTCATGGCGGCGTACTCCGAAGGCTTGTAGAGCACGGCATTGCCGCTGAGCAGGGCCGGGATGAAGACATTGCCGCCGACAAACCAGGGGTAGTTCCAGGCCGAGATATTGGCCACCACACCGAGCGGGGTGTGCTCTATCTGCTCGGTCATGCCGCCTTCGTTGAAGACGGTCTGCGTGGCCGTGCTGGCACTCACTTCGGCCAGGAAGAAGTCTATGCGTCCCAGCAGGCCGTTCAGTTCGTTGCGCGACATCTGGATCGGCTTGCCGGTCTCGCGCGTCATGATGGCGGCCAGGGGCTCCAGTTCGGCCACGATGGCGGCGCGAAAGCGCGTGATGCAAGCCTGGCGTTCGGCCAGCGGCAGGGCGGCCCAGCGCGGCTGCGCGGCGCGCGCCTGCAGGCTTTTGGCGGCGACCGATGCCGCGTCGTCGGCGGCAACTTCGGTGATCAGGGCGCCGGTGGCGGGGTTGTGGATGGCGAGCTGGGTCATGCTTTGCTTTGGTTTTTTGCGGCGGCCACGGCCGTCAGGAAGTCCTGGAGCAGGGCGCCATCGTCTATAGTGCCTGAGCCGGGCTTGTGAAATTCGGGGTGCCACTGTGTCGCGGCCATATAGCTTTTGTGCGGGTCTTTTCGGCGTATCGCTTCGACGATGCCGTCGTCCACGCTGAAGGCCTCGGCTTCGAATTCAGGCGAGAGGTCCTTGATGCCCTGGTGGTGAATGCTGTTGACGCGCACGCGCTCCACGCCTGGGTAGAGCTCGGACAGGCGCGTGCCGGGAACGATGTTCACACTGTGGAAATTCTGGTCGTAGGTGAGGGCATCCCGGTGCAAAAAGGTGTTGGGCACCTGCGTGTTGATGTCCTGGTAAAGCGTGCCGCCAAAGGCCACGTTCAGCAGCTGCAAGCCGCGGCAGACACCGAAAATCGGCTTGCCGACCGCCTCGAAAGCGCTGACCAGGGCCTTGTCGTAGTCGTCGCGCACGCGGTCACCCGACCACTTTTCCTCGATGGGTGCCTCGCCGTAGCTGCCGGGCCAGAGATCGGCGCCGCCGTGCAGCACCAGGCCGTCCAGCCACTCGGCGTAATGCGCATAGGTCACATCGCCGCGCTGCGTGCTGCCGGTGGGGCAGGGCACCATCACCACCATGGCGCCGGAGGACATGATCCAGTGCGCGATCGACTGCTCGACGTACTGCAGCGTCTTGCCGGTAAAAAAGGAACGCGTCGGATCGGCGTGCGAGAAGCAGGCCGACAGGCCAATCTTGAGGCGGCTGACAGTGGTCATGCGAGAACCTCTCTTGAAAGGGGGGGGGTCGCTCCGCCCCAGCACGGGCCGCGGAACCGGCTTTGCCGGGCCGCAGGCGCAGCGGCCCCCTTGGGGGGCAGCGCATTACACGAAGTGAAAAGCGTGGGGGCCATTTTATAAAGCCGCCTCAAATAGGCGTTGGAAGTCCTCCGCTTTGCAGGGACGGGGGTTGGTCTGGTGACAGATGTCGGCGGTGGCGATCTCGACCAGGCGCGGCAGCTGTTCGGGCTTGACGCCATGCGCCGATAGCGGGCCGCTGATGCCCACGCTTTCCTTGAGTTGCTTCAGCCAGGGCACCAGGGCCTTGCCGCCGCCGGCTACGCCGCAGACATGGGCCAGCTCGTCGAATTTGGCCGGTGCCGCTTCGTAGTTCCAGGCCAGCACCGTGTCTATCATCAGCGCGTTGGCCAGGCCGTGGTGCAGGTCGCACACCGCGCCCAGCGCATGGGCGCAGGAATGCACGGCGCCCAGGTCTTTCTGGAAGGCGATGGCGCCCATCATGGAGGCCATCATCATGTCGCTGCGCGCCTGCAGGTTGCCGGGTTCCTTCACGGCCGTCAGCAGGGCGCGTGCCGCGATGCGCGTGCCTTCCAGGGCAATGCCGTCGCACAGCGGGTGGTAGGCCGGCGAGAGGTAGCTCTCGATGTTGTGCGTCAGCGCATCCATGCCGGTGGCAGCGGTGACATGCGGCGGCAGGCCAAGCGTGAGTTCGGGGTCGGCAAACACCACCCTGGCCAGGATTTTGGGGCTGAACACCACGCGCTTCAAATGCGTGTCGTTTTCGCTTACCACGCTGGAGCGGCCAACTTCCGAACCGGTGCCCGAGGTGGTGGGCAGGGCCACGAAATAGGGCAGTTCGTTGGTGATGGGGCGCACATTCGGATGGTCCCAGACGTATTCCAGAATGTCGCCCTCATGCGTGGCGGCAACACCCACCACCTTGGCCACATCGAGCGCCGCACCGCCGCCAAAACCGATCACGCAGTCGGCCTTGTGGGCCTTGTAGGCCGTCGCGCCGTCCATGACCTGGCTGCAGGTCGGGTTGCCGAAGACGCCCGAAAACACCGCGACATCCAGGCCGGCCAGATGGGTCTTGAACTCGGCCAGCACCGGCAGCGCGGCCAGCGCCTTGTCGGTGACTATGAGCGGGCGTTTGCAGCCTGCCTCCAGCAGTTGTGCCGCCACCAGTTTGCGGGCGCCGGCACCAAATTTGATGGCGGTTGGAAAAGAAAAAGTAGTGATGCTCATGATGAAACCAGTTGAAGAAACATATGTTGTTTGTCGAAGCGCTGATGACCAATTTTGATCGCCCCCGGCTCTATGCCGTAAGGCACAAAGCCTGCGCGCAGATAGAGGGCTTCGGCCTCCCGGTTGCCACGTGTCACCGTGAGCACCAGCAGCTCCAGGTCGCTGGCTCTGGCCTCGGTCAGCAGGGCATCGAGCAGGGCGCGCGCCAAGCCGCGCCTTGCATGTTCTGGTGCCACATACATGCCTATGACCACAGCCTTGTGCCGGCTCTTGATACGCTGCTCGCGATCGAGTCCGACGCAGCCGACCAACTGTTCGGCAGCCGTCCTCTGATCATGGACAAACGCACCCCAGAATTGCGCTGACGAGGTGGCCGCCAGCCGCTTTTGCGAATACGCAAGCGGCTGCAGCGAGGCTTCCTCGTAGCTCGATGTGAACGCCTCGGGATGATCATGAAAACTGCGCAGGCGCAGGGCGCGGTATGGCACGGCATCGCTTGGCGTGAGGCGACGAATGGACATGTCAGATGATTTCAAAATAGCGCTTCATTTCCCAGTCGGTCACGGCGTCCAGCCATTGTCGCCATTCCCATTCGCGGGTCGCAGCGAAGTGATCGACAAAGGTGTCGCCCAGCCAGTCGCGCGCAATGTCTGATTGCTCAAAGATGCGCGTGGTCTCTATCAGGGTACGCGGCGCGCGCGCAATGTTTTCTGCGCCCTGGTTGGTGCCGGTGATGGGCGGGGCGGTGAGCTTGAGTCCTTTTTCCACGCCGTCCAGGCCTGCCGCAATCACGGCGGCCATGGCCAGGTAGGGATTGACGTCGGCGCCTGGGCAGCGGGTTTCCAGCCGGGTTGCCTTGGGGCTGCCGGCAATCACGCGGAAGCTGGCAGTGCGGTTGTCCATACCCCAGGTCGGCTTGACCGGGGCCCAGAAGCCATCGACCAGGCGTTTGTAGCTGTTGATGGTGGGCCAGATCATGGGGCCGAAATCCATCATGCAGGCGACCTGCCCGGCCAGGTAGCTTTCAAACAGCTTGCTCATCTTGCGCGGGTTTTTTGCGTCGTAAAACAGGTTGTTCTTGCCGTCGGAAAGACTCTGGTGGATGTGGCCGCTGCAGCCCGGCAGCTGCTGATTCGGCTTGGCCATGAAGCTGGGCATGATGCCGAAGCGCGCGCCAATCTCCTTGACGCCGGTCTTGAAGAGAATGGCGCGGTCGGCCTGCTCCAGCGCTTCGCTGAAAGCAATGGCGACCTCATAGACGCCGGGGCCGGTCTCGGTGTGCAGGCCTTCTATGGGGATGCCAAAGGCCAGCATCTCGTCCATGATGGCTTTGAAAAACTCGCGATTCTGGTTCATGCGCAGCAGCGAGTAGCCAAACATGCCGGGCGTCAACTGCTCGGCCCCCACGCCTTTCTTGGCGGCCCAGCTTTGCGGCGTTTCCAGAAAGTTAAACCACTCGAACTCCATGCCGGTCATGACCTGAAAGCCCATTTTCTCGGCGCGCTTGAGCACGCGCTTCAGGGTCTGGCGCGGGCAGGCAGCATGCGGCGTGCCGTCGGCGTTGACGAATTCACCAAGGAAAAACGGCACGCCTTCATCCCAGGGAACATGGCGTGCGGTATTCAGATCCAGCCTGGCCAGGGCGTCGGGGAAACCATGCTGCCAGCCCGTCACGGAACTGTTGTCGTAGCAGGTGTCCATCATGTCCCAGCCCAGCACCACGTCGCAAAAGCCGAAGCCGCCGGCCGGGTAGGGTTCGGCGGCGCCAAAAAACTTGTCCTTGTGCAGGAGTTTGCCGCGCAGCACGCCGTCAATGTCGCTGACCGCCACTTTGACCTTGCTGGCACCGGACTGCTGAAGCTGTTTGACGGCCGGGTGCAGCTGCGGGCTTGTTGCGGAGCGTGATTTTTTAGCAGCCATAGGTTTGATCCATGGTGGGGTTGCGGCGCGGGTGCCGTGTGTTGTTTTCCCTGCGATCAGGGGCTGCATGGCCTTGCCTGTCACTGCAGCTTTGAGACACCCTGGCGTCTTTGAATCCGTAATGCGCTGACATATGATTCTTTCATTGGAAAGCCGTACTCGTCAGGGATATTAGTGCTGCGCAAGCGGCTTTGAAAATCCCATTTCGGCAAGCTGTGGATAGGGTTCGTTTTGACACGGCAGCGGGTGGCAAAACATTTTTCCCCAAGGGCACGGATACTGCAAGAATGTTTAACATGTCTGAACATCCCAAACCGGCACACGCGGCAACTTCGCTGCCTGCGCTGTCCCGCGCCAGCTTCATGGATGCCGACGAGCAGGCCGCTGCGCTTTCGGGCTGGAACCAGCATTACCTGCAGCTGTCGCGCGGCGCTTTTTGCGGAGAAATGCGTCGCCTGGAACTGGGTGGTGTGCGGCTGTTCATTGAAAACCTGCAGAAGTCGGTGTACCAGACCGGCTTTATCGGCAGTGAGGGGCTGGCCGTGGGCATTCCGCTTCAACTGCATGGGGAAACCGTGTTTTGCGGCCAGGCCTGCGATGCCAACTCGCTGCATGTTTTTTCGGGCGCTTCGGGCTTTGAGTTTCGCTCCTCGCGCGATCATGTGATGCTCGGTCTGGAACTGGACGAAGCGAGCTGCCACGTTTTGCGGGGGCCGGACGAGGCCGGTGCGGCCGGCTTTGGCGTCCATGCCGGTATCCACGTCCCGGATGCGGCGGCGTTCACCGAACTGAAACAGTTTCTGAGCGGCTTGTTTGATGCGGTTGAGGCCATGCCGAGCTTGCTGTCGGCCGGCGCGGTACGCGCCGGACTGTTTGACACGCTGCTCGACAAACTGGACCCGGTGATGGCCGGGACGGCTTCTGTGCCGGGCCCCAAACCCATGGCCATGCCGCGGGGCAGCTCGCACTGGCGGACGGTGCAGCAGGCCCGCGAACTGGTACAGGCGCAGCTTGATCAGCCGCCCACCGTCACGCAACTGTGCAGCCGGCTGGGTGTGAGCCGGCGCACGCTGCAAAACTGCTTTCAGACCGTGCTGGGCCTGAGCCCCCTGGCCTACCTGCGTGCCGTGCGCCTGAATGCGGCACGACAGGAACTCAAGACGGCGACGTCCGTCACAGCGGCTGCCACGCAACTGGGCTTCTGGCACTTTGGGCATTTCGCGCATGACTACCGGCAGATGTTTGGTGAGTTGCCGTCAGACACTTTCCGTCGCCACCACTAATTCCATTTCTAAATCATCCGTGCACTTTGTCGGCTTCGCTTGCCGTACGTCTGTACTGTCTGCGCTTCGCCTTCGCGTTCACGAATGATTTAGAAACGGAATAAAGCTTAGAGCCCGGATTTTTTCCGCTCAGTGTGTAGGTGCGGCGGACGTGATGCCCATGTCTTGCAAGGTCAGCGCCACGGCAAGCACCGCCTGCGCCATCTCGTTCGGGCCAATCGCACCGATACAACCGACCCTGAAAGTTTCCACCTGGGTGAGCTTGCCGGGGTAGAGCACGAAGCCGCGCTCGCGTGCGGCGGCATAAAACTTCTTGAACTCATAGCGGCTGTCGGCCGGCGCGTGAAAGGTCACGATGATGGGCGCCTGGATCGTCGGATCGAGAAAGGGCTTGAAGCCCAGTTGGGCCATGCCTTCAATCAGCGTGCTGTAGTTGCTGCGGTAACGCGCCAGTCGGGCTGGCTGACCGCCTTCTTCCTCAAACTGCGCGATGGCTTCGGCCAGAGCCACCACGACATGGGTGGGCGGCGTGAAGCGCCACTGCGTGGTTTTTTCCATGTAGACGTACTGGTCGTGCAGGTCCATGGCCAGCGACTGGCTGCGGCCGGCGCAGCCGTCCAGCACGGCCTTGCGGATAAATACAAAGCCCATGCCGGGCACGCCTTCCAGGCATTTGCCGCTGGCAGCCACCAGGGCATCAAACTGGATCGCGCGAGCGTCTATGGCCAGCGCGCCGAATGAGCTCATGGCATCGACAATCAGGCCCTTGCCCTGCGCTTTGCAGACGTCGGCAATTTCTTGCAGCGGATTGAGCACGCCGGCGCCGGTTTCGCAGTGAATCAGCACCACATGGCTGATGCTTGGGTCCTGCTTGAGCTTGTCGGCCAGCGCTGCGGGCGACACCTGCGTCGCCTCGTCAAAGGCCAGCACGCTGCAACGCCGACCCATCAGCGAGGTGAGCCTGGCCGCGCGCTTGCAGTAGGCGCCGTTGTCCAGCACCAGCACATGGCCGTCGTGCGGCACCAAGGTGGCCACCGACGCTTCCACACTGAAGGTGCCGCTGCCCTGCAGTGGCACCACCACATGCGAATCGTGGCCGTGAATGATGTCCAGCAGGTTGTGGCGTATGCGAGCCGTGACGGCGTTGAAGTCGCTATCCCAGGAGCCCCAGTCTTTCAGCATGGTGAGCTTGGTGCGCAGCGTGGTGGTCAGTGGACCGGGCGTCAGGAGGATTTTGTCTCTGTCCATGTCGTTACATTTTTATGGAAATCGTGGGAGCGCGGAGATCACGCTGCGAAGGGCCACCCCGAGCAGCAAGGGACTTAATAGACCAGTCGGGGCCGCGGAACCGGCTCCGCCGGGCCGCAGGCGCAGCGGCCCCCTCGGGGGGCAGGGAGCTACACGCAGTGAGCGACCGTGGGGGCATCATTTCCTCCAGGCCTGCGTGCGTCGGTTCACCCACCAGGCCAGCGCCATGAACAGCAGGGTGGCCAGGGTGGAGGCCACCCCGATCAGCACGGCCATGGCCGCCGCGGCGCCGATTTCGCCGGCCTCATCGAGATTCAGAATGGCAATCGAGGCCACCTTGGTTTCCGGCGAATAGAGGAACACCACGGCCGAGATGGTGGTCATGGCATTGATGAAAAAGTAGCGCGCGATATCTATCAGGGCCGGTGTGCAGATGGGCAGCGTGACGCGCCAGAAAGTCTTGAAGAAGGGCACCTTGAGCGAGGCGCTGACAGCCTCAAATTCTCCATCCAGACTCTTCAATGCCGTGACCGCCGTCAGATGGCCGGTGGTGTAGAAGTGCACGATGGTGCACAGCGTCAGCAGGGTCAGCGTGTGGTACAGGCCATTGAGGGGGTTGTCCGGTGCATTGAAAAAGAAGATGTAGCCCAGGCCAAGCACCAGGCCGGGCACGGCCATGGGCAGCATGGCCAACATCCGCACGAAGCCGCGCAGGCCGTTCATGCCCTTGGTTTTCTCCTGCAGGTAGGCGCCAAAAAATACCAGCGCCGTGCCGAAGACCGCCGTGCCCGCGGCCATCTTCAGGCTGTTGACAAAGCCGACGCCGACCTCCGCATCCACCAGACCCATGGTGTAGTGGCGCAGGCTGGGTGTCAGGTTGTAGGGCCAGAAACTGGTGAAGGAGGCAAACACCGCCATGCCCAGCATGGCCAGCACCAGAAAGGCCACGGCGCAGCAATAAAGCGTCATGACCCAGTCATAAGTCCGCGATGGCGTTGGGTGGTAGGGCACGGCGCGCGCCGTCAGCATGGCGGTCTGGCGTTTGCTGACATAGTGATCGACCGCGAAGGTCAGCACGGCCGGGGCCAGCAGGAGTATGGCAACCACCGCGCCCTTGGCAAAGTCCTGCTGGCCTATCACCAGCTTGAAGACGTCGGTGGCCAGCATGTTGAAGTTGCCGCCTATCACCTTGGGGATGCCGAAGTCGGTCATGACCAGCGTGAAGGTGACCAGCGCCGCAGAAATCAAACCGTACTTGGCACCGGGCAGCGTGATGGTGAAAAACTTGCGCCTGGCGCTGGTGCCCATGGCGCTGGCCGCTTCGTAGAGACGGGCATCCGAGAGGCTGAGTGCGGTCACCAGAATCATCAAGGCATGCGGAAAAACCGCAAAGCACTCGGCAATCACGATGCCGGGGGCGCCGTAGATCTGCTGGATACCGATGTCCTGCATCCATGACTTGAGCACGCCCTGGTTGCCAAACCAGTAGATCAGTGAAATCGCGGACAGCAGTGAGGGTGCCAGTAGCGGAATCAGCGTGATGCCGCGAAACAGCGCCTTGTAGCGCATGCAGGAACGCGTCAGCGCATAGGCAAAGCCGAAGGCCAGCGGTACCGCGATCAGCGTGACGGCTAGCGACACCCAGATGCTGTTCCAAAGGCTTTCCAGCAGGGCTGGTGTCTTGGCATAGTCGATGAAGTTGGCAAACCAGATGAACTGGCCGGCCTTGTCTTCCATGGCTTGCTGAAGAATCGTCAGCAGCGGTGCGGCCAGAAAGGCGATCAGGAAAAGGGCGATCAGTGCCAGCGCGGCGTAGGCCAGGTGGTCGGTCCAGTGCGCGTGCTGCCGGATCAGCCGGGGCGTGGGGGCGGTCAGCGTCTGCATCAGAACACCTTGATACGCTCGGGCAGCAGCTTGAGCGGCAAAGTCGAACCGATCTGCAGCGATTGCTCGGACAGGAAGTTGAGCGACAGGTAGACCGTCAGCTTGTGCAGACCCAGCGCGGGTGAGCCCACATGCACGTGGCAAAAAGAACCCAGGAATTCAATTTTTTCTATGGTGGCATCGAAGACATGGGCGTCGCCTTGGGCAATGGGCCGGGCCAGTACGTCCTCGGGTCGCAGGTAGATCTTGACGTCACGGTCGGCGCCATCGCAGGGCAGGCGCAGTGGGCCAAACGTCAGTTGACCGCCGCTGACACAGGCGGGCAGCACATTGACCTTGCCGACGAAGTCGGCCACAAAGGGCGAGGCCGGCTCGCGGTAAATTTCCATGGGTGTGCCGATCTGCTCGATCACGCCCTGGTTCATCACCACAATGCGGTCGGCCACGCTGAGGGCCTCTTCCTGATCGTGCGTCACCATGATGGTGGTGACGCCTAGTTTTTGCTGCAAAGTCCTGATTTCCTGGCGTAGGCGCACCCTCTCCAGGGCATCCAGCGCCGACAGTGGTTCATCCAGCAGCAGCAAGCCCGGTGAGGTGGCCAGTGCGCGTGCCAGTGCAATGCGCTGCTGCTGGCCGCCCGAGAGCTGGCTGGGGTATTTGCCTTCGCTGCCGGGCAGGCCGACCAGCTTGACCAGTTCTTTGACGCGGCGCTCCGCCTCAGCCTTGGGCGTTTTTCGGTTGACCAGCCCGTAAGCCACGTTGTCGGCCACGCTCAGGTTGGGAAACAAGGCATAGCTCTGAAACACGATGCCGTAATCGCGCAAAGCCGGTGGCAGGCGTGAAATATCGCGGCCGGCCTGGGTCATCTCGCCGGAGGTCTGAATTTCCAGTCCGGCAATGATGCGCAGCAGCGTGGTCTTGCCGCAACCTGATGGCCCGAGAAAGCAGACGAATTCGCCTTTGCGGATATCCAGATTGATGTCTTTAAGTGCAGTGAAGCTGCCAAATTCCTTGTGGATGTGGCGCAGGGAGAGAAATAAATCCAGGCTCATTCGTGGTCGTTCATAAAAAGCAAAGGGAGGGCGAAGGGTCTGAAAAAAAGGCCGCTGAGTGCATCACTCAGCGGCCTTTTTTCTATGCCTTATTTTTTCTCGCTCTTGCTGTTGTAGCGCTTGTTCCACTCGTTCAGGATGCGCTCACGATTGGCCGCGGCATAGCTGAAGTCCATCTTGATCAGGCGTGACTCATAGTCGGCCGGCACATGCTCCAGTTTGGGCGCCACGCCGGGTTGTGCGGTCAGCGCGAAGTTCTTTCCGTACAGAATCATGGCGTCCTTGCTGGAAGCCCAGTCGGCCAGTGTTTTGGCGGCCGCGAGTTTCTTGGTGCCTTTGTGAATGGCGAAGGACTCAAGATCCCAGCCCAGGCCTTCCTTCGGAAAAACCAGATCTATAGGCGCACCCTTGGCCTTGTTGGCGTGACCGCGATACTCAAAGGAAATGCCCATCACGAATTCACCAGACGCCGCCATGTTGCAGGGCTTGGAGCCGGAGTGGGTGTACTGGGCGATGTTGTCATGCAGGCCGTCCATATACTTCCAGCCGCCGCCCTTGCCGTTGTCATCACCCCAGAGTTGCAGCCAGGCGATCACGTCGAAGTAGCCGGTGCCCGAGGAGGCCGGATTGGGCATCACGATCTGGCCCTTGTACGCGGGCTTGAGCAGGTCTTTCCAGGTTTCGGGCTTGGGAATGTTGCGCTTCTTGGCTTCCACCGTGTTGAAGCAGACGGTGGCGCCATAAACATCCATGCCCCACCAGGCCGGCACGGTCTTCTTGTCGCGATACTGGCTCATGATGGCGTCAAGATTGAGCGGTGCATAGGGCTCCAGCATGCCGTTCTGATCCAGCAGCGCCAGGCTGGAGGCAGCGACGCCCATCACGACATCGGCCTGGGGATTGGCCTTTTCGGCCAGCAATTTGGCGGTGATCACGCCGGTTGAATCGCGCACCCACTTAAGTTCGATCTCGGGATGAACTTTGTTGAAGCCTTCCTGGTAGGCCTTGAGCTGGTCGGTTTCCAGTGCGGTGTAAACCAGCAACTGTGATTTTTGCGCCGATGCCGTGGCACAGGCGGCCAGCAAGCCTGCCGTAGCGACGACTTTGGCGAAAGATTTGAGATGGGAAGCCAGTTGCATAAGAAGTCCTTGATGAAAACCTGCAATGTTGTGACCTGATCATGTCGATGGCATGACACTGCGATGACTCAAGCGCTATTCAGGCTCTGTCAACCCAGCTCAACTTTATTTAACGCCGCCCCTTTTGTCTTGTCAATTGTTTTTTGGAAATTGTTGACAATTGACTGTTTTGTGCTTCAATTCAATGATGAGTTCCGTCTTTCATCCCACCATCGCCTTGCTGCAAAGCAGCTCTCTCACCACGGTGGTTCAGCAGGAAATAGAGCGCGCCATTCTGGTCGGCGAGTACGAGCCAGGCAGCAAGCTGGTGGAGGCCACGCTGGCCGAAAAAATGGGTGTCTCGCGTGGGCCGGTGCGCGAGGCCTTTCGCATGCTCGAGGAAGCCGGGCTGGTGCGCAATGAGAAAAATCGCGGCGTCTTCGTGCGCGACATCCCGATAGACGAGGCGGTCGAGATTTTTGATCTGCGCGCCGCCATGGATGAGCTGGTAGGGCGCCAGCTGGCAAAAAATATCACGCCGGCGCAGCTCAAGGAAATCAAGGATCTGGTGAGCACCATGGAAAAGGCCGTCAAGACCGAGGACGCCTACAACTACCACCTGCTGAATCTCAAATTCCATGACCGGCTGGTCGAGATGGCCGGCAACCGCAAGCTGACAGATATTTACCGCAAGCTGATCAAGGAGCTGTCGCTGTTTCGTCGCCTCAACCTGGCCGATGGTTGGCTCATGCCGATTTCGGCCAGCGAACACCGGCAAATCGTCAAGGCCATTGCCTCTGGCGACGCGGACGTGGCCGGGCGCGTCATGTTTGCGCATGCGATGGAAAGTAAAGAGAGAACCATAGAAAACGACTTGCGGCGACAGGCGCGTCTGCAGCTTCCCACGCGTGCCGAAAGTACCGGAACTGAAAGGCCTAAACGTGAAAATCGCTGAACTGAATGTGAACGGCCGGAGCTACCAGCTGCCGACCCAGCCCACCGTGGTGGTGTGCGTCGATGGCTGCGAGCCTGACTACCTGGCGCAGGCGGTGGCCACGGGCCACATGCCCTGGCTCAAGCGCACGCTGGCCCTGGGTTCAGGCCTGACCGCCGATTGCGTGGTGCCCAGCTTCACCAATCCCAACAATCTGTCCATAGTGACCGGGGCACCGCCCAGCGTGCACGGCATTTGCGGCAATTACCTGTTTGATACCGCCAGCGGCACCGAGGTCATGATGAATGATCCCAAGTGGCTGCGCGCGCCCACCTTGCTGGCGGCGCTGGCCGATGCCGGCAAGTCGCTGGCCGTGGTGACGGCCAAGGACAAGCTGCGCAAGCTGCTGGGCCACAAGATGAAGGGCATCTGCTTTTCCGCCGAAAAGGCCGACCAGGTCTCTTTGGAGGAAAACGGCATCGATGACGTGCTGGGCCTGGTCGGCAAGCCGCTGCCCAGCGTCTACAGCGCCGATCTGTCGGAGTTTGTTTTTGCCGCCGGCGTCAAGCTCATGCAGCAATACCGACCTGACGTGATGTACCTGTCGACCACCGACTACGTGCAGCACAAGCATGCGCCGGGCACCGATGGCGCCAACGCTTTTTACCGCATGATGGACGACTACCTGGCACAGCTGGAAGCCCTGGGCTGCGTCATCGTGCTGACCGCCGACCATGGCATGAATGCCAAGGTCGCCATGGACGGCACACCCGATGTGATTTATCTGCAGGACTGGTTTGACGGCTGGCTGGGCGCCGCCAAGGCGCGCGTGATCCTGCCTATTACCGATCCCTATGTGGTTCACCATGGCGCGCTCGGCTCGTTTGCCACGGTGTATCTGCCGGAGGGATCAGATGTGGCCGCGGCCTGCCAGCGATTGGCCCAGCTCAAGGGCATGGAAGTGGTGCTGACGCGCGAGCAGGCGGCCCAGCGTTTTGAGCTGCCGGCAGACCGCATCGGCGACATCGTTGTCGTGTCGGAGCGCTTTACCGTGATTGGCACCTCGGCTTCTCGTCACGACCTGAGCGCGCTGGAAGTGCCGCTGCGTTCGCACGGCGGCATCAGCGAGCAGCGCGTGCCGCTGATCGTGAATCGCAAGTTGCAAGGGCTGGACCTGAGCCGGCGCTTTCGCAATTTCGACGCCTTCGAGCTGGCCCTGAACTACGCGCAATAACGCGCAAGCCTGCACGTTTCAGCAACCCTTAACCCGGCGCCGACCATGGCATTGACCTTTTCCGACATAGAGCGTCTGTTTGAAGAGCGCGGCGGCGAGCAATACAGTGGCGAGCCGGTGACGCAGCTGCAGCACGCCCTGCAAACCGCGGCGCTGGGCGAGGCCGAAGGTGCCGGCGATGAACTGGTGACGGCGGCCCTGCTGCATGACCTGGGCCATTTGCTGCATGACTTTGGCGAGACACCCTCGCTGCGCGGCGTCGATGATGTGCACCAGTACCGCGCCCTGCCGTTTTTACGGGGCCTGTTTGCCGACGCGGTGCTTGATGCCATCAAGCTGCATGTGGACGCCAAGCGTTATCTGTGCGCCACCCGGCCGGCCTATCACGCCAGCCTGTCGGAGGACTCCAAACGCAGTCTGCTGCTGCAGGGCGGCATTTTCAGCACCGAAGAGGCGGCCGCTTTCATTGCGCAAGCCGGTGCCGAGGGCGCGGTGAAGCTGCGTCTGTGGGACGACCTGGCGAAAGATGCCGACAAGGTGACACCACCGCTGTCTCACTATCTGGCGCGGGCCCAGCGCTGCGCGCTTTCCAACTCAGGATCTGCGCTTGCCGCCTGAAGTCCTGGCCATGAGCTGGCCGGTGCTGTGCGTCGTGCTGTTTGGCGCGCTGCTGCACGCCAGCTGGAATGCGCTGGTCAAATCCAGCAGCGACAAGGCGCTGGACATGGCGCTGATTCACCTGATCGGCTCGGCGCTGGCGCTGCCGCTGGTGGCGCTGGTGGGCTGGCCGCCCAAGGAGGCCTGGCCCTTCATTGGCGCTTCCGTGTTGATTCACATCGGTTATTACATCGCCACCACGCAGGCCTACAAGCACGGCGACCTGGGGCTGACCTATCCGCTGATGCGCGGCGTGGCGCCGCTGCTGGTGGCGCTGTCGGCAAGCTTCACGCTGGGCGAAACCTTGAGCCCGCTGGCCTGGGCCGGCATCCTGGGCATTTGTTGCGGCGTTCTGGTGCTGGGCCTGAGCCGGCAGGCCTTGCATGCGCCCAAGGCTGTCGGTTTTGCGCTGGCCAATGCCGTGATCATTGCCATCTACACCGTGGTCGATGCCTTGGGCGTGCGGGCCTCGGGCAATGCGCTGCAGTATGTCGCCACGCTGTTTCTGCTCGATGGCTGGCCCTTTGGTTTGTTGATGCTGGCACGCCGGGGCCGCACCATGCTGGACTATGGCCGCCATCGCTGGCCCATCGCCAGCGTAGGCGCGCTGGCCTCGCTGGGCTCTTATGGCATTGCCTTGTGGGCCATGACGCGCGCGCCCGTGGCCACGGTGGCGGCGCTGCGCGAGACCTCGGTGCTGTTTGCCGTGCTGCTGGGCACCTGGCTGCTGAAAGAGGTTTTTACATTGCGCCGTTTTCTGGGCACTTGCGTCATCGTTGGCGGTGTCATGGCGATACGGCTGGCCTAGTTCTATTTCCCCAATGAGGTGCACACCATGACGCTTCCCAGCCATGCAGAAATTGTGATCGTGGGCGGCGGCATCGCCGGCTGCTCCGTGGCCTACCACCTGGCCAAAATGGGCAAGACCAATGTGCTGCTGCTGGAGCAGGGCAAGCTCACCAGCGGCACCACCTGGCATGCCGCCGGGCTGGTGGGCCAGATGCGGCCCAATCGCAACATGACGCAGATGAGCCGCTACGGCATAGAGCTCTATGCCTCGCTGGAAGCCGAAACCGGTTTGGCGACCGGCTGGAAACAATGCGGCAGCGTCAATGTGGCGCGCACGCCCGAGCGCATGAAGGTGCTGCGAAAGCAGGTGGTCATGGCCAACAGCTTTGGCGTGGAATGCCACGAGATTTCGCCGCAACAGGCGGGCGAAAAATACCCGCTCATGCGCACCGACGATTTGCAGGGCGCGATCTGGCTGCCGGGCGATGGCAAGGCGAATCCGGCCGACCTGTGCATGTCGCTGGCCAAGGGCGCACGCAACCTTGGCGTGAAGATCGTCGAAGGCGTCGAAGTCACCGGTGTGACGATCGAGAACGGCAAGGCGGTGGGCATACAAACCGCGCAGGGCGAGGTGCGCTGCGAGGTCATCGTCAACTGCGCCGGCCAGTGGGCGCGTCAGTTCGGCAAGCTTGCCGGCGTCAACGTGCCGCTATATTCGGCCGAGCACTTTTACATCGTCACCGGCAAGATTGAGGGCGTGCACCCCATGCTGCCGGTGATGCGCGATCCCGACGGCTACATCTACTACAAGGAAGAGGTCGGCGGCCTGGTGATGGGCGGCTTTGAGCCCAAGGCCAAGCCCTGGAAAATGGATCCGATTCCTGCCAGCTTCCAGTTCGAATTGCTGGGCGAGGACTGGGATCAATTCGAGATCCTGATGAGCAACGCCATGCATCGCACGCCCTGCCTGGAGACGGCCGAAATCAAGATGCTGCTCAACGGCCCCGAGAGCTTCACGCCCGATGGCAACTTCATCCTGGGCGAGGCGCCGGAGCTGCGCAACTACTTTGTCTGCGCCGGCTTCAACTCGGCCGGCATTGCCAACAGCGGCGGCGCCGGTCGGCTGATGGCCGAGTGGATTGTGGGCGGCGAGCCCAGCACCGATTTGTGGGATGTAGATATACGCCGCTTCGGCCCCTTCACCGGCAACCGCCAGGCGCTGGCCGAACGCACCGGCGAAAGCCTGGGCCTGCACTACGCCATGCGCTGGCCGCGCCAGGAGCTGGAAACGGCGCGGCCGCTGCGCACCTCGCCGCTTTACGACATGCTGACGGCCAAGGGCGCGGAATTCGGTAGCAAGAACGGCTGGGAGCGTGCCAGCTATTTCAAACCGGCAGGCCAGATACGCCCCGACTACACCCTGGCCAAGCCCGGCTGGCTGCCGTGGATGATGGAAGAGCAGCGCGCCACGCGGCAAGCGGTGGCTCTGTACGACCAGACCTCGTTTTCCAAATACCTGCTGCAGGGCCGCGATGCCTTGGCCGTGTTGCAGCGCCTGTGCGCCAACGAGATGGATGTGCCCGTGGGCAAGATGGTCTACACCGCCATGCTCAACGAGCGCGGCGGTTTTGAAAGCGACCTGACGGTGATGCGCCAGGCCTTCGATCGCTTTTTGATCATCACTGGTTCGGCGCAGACGGTGCGCGACTTCGACTGGATCACAAGGCATATAGGCGCGGACGAGCATGCGCTGCTGACCGATGTATCGGCGCTGTATTCGGTGCTCTCAGTGATGGGCCCCAAGGCGCGGGAACTGCTGGCCCTGGTCAGTCCCGACGACCTGTCGCCCGAGGCCTTGAAGTTTTCCTGGACCAAGGAGATCGACGTCGGCTTTGCGCGCGTGCGCGCCGCCCGCATGAGCTATGTGGGCGGCCCGGGTTTCGAGCTCTATGTGCCGATTGAAATGGCACGCCATGTCTATCTGGCGTTGATGGATGCCGGCCAGCCGTTGGGGCTGGTTGATGCCGGCTACTACGCGCTGGACGCCTTGCGCATAGAGCAGGGCAGGCGCGCCTGGGGCGCCGAGTTGGGGCCGGATGAAACACCCTGGGAGGCGGGCCTGAGCTATGCCGTCAAGCTCGACAAGCCGGCCGACTTCATCGGCAAGGCGGCCCTGCTCAAGGCCAAGGGCCAGCCCTTGCGCAAAAAGCTGGTGACTCTGGTGTTCGAGTCGCCCGAGTCCTTTGCCTGGGGCGGCGAGTCCATCGTGCTGAACGAGCAACTGGTGGGTGAAATCTCATCGGTGGGCTGGAGTCCGCTGGCCGGTGCCTGCGTGGCCCTGGGCTATGTGCGCGACGAGGTGGCGCGTGCGCCGCATGCCGGCACGCCGGCGCAGATTGAGCTCTGGGGCGAGCGCGTGGCGGTGACGCTGCACGACCAATGGCCGCCGGTCAAGCGCTAATCACTATTGTTTTTATAGCTTCTTGCGCCCGTGCTGTAAGGGCTGCAGGCCTATTTGGCTTGAATTATTCGGGCGAATGCATGCCGGCAAAGCGCACCGTGACGCGGGTGCCCGGCGACTGCGGATGACCCGGCAGGTCGGCGTCTTCCAGTGTGATGGTGGCGTCATGTTGCGTGACGATCTCCAGCACGATCGCCAGCCCCAGGCCGGAGCCGTCGACGTTGGTGCCTAGCGCGCGGTAAAAGGGCTGGAACACCAGCTCGCGCTCAGAGGCCGGAATGCCTGGCCCGGAATCTTCCACCAGCAGCACCAGCACGCCGCTGAAGCGGTCGCTTAGCAGTCTGGCGGTGACATGGCCTTTTTCCGGCGTGTAGTTGATGGCGTTGTCCAGCAAGTTGCGCACCAGCTCCTTGAGCAGGGTCGGATTGCCTTCCAGCTGGGTGGCCTGCTCGCCGGCGGCCGGGCCGTCGTAGCCCAGGTCTATCTTTTTTTCCAGCGCCCGCGGCACCGAGTCGGCCATCACTTCCGAGACGATGTGCACCAGGTCGACGCGCTGCTTGGCCAGGCTGCGGCCGGTGGTTTCGGCGCGTGCCAGCGCCAGCAGCTGATTGACGGTGTGGGTGGCGCGTATGCTGGCGCGGCCTATGTGCTTGAGGGACTTTTTCAACTCGTCGGCATCGGTTTCCCGCTGTGCCAGGTCGGCCTGCATGCGCAGCCCGGCCAGCGGCGTTTTCAGCTGGTGCGCGGCATCGGCCAGAAAGCGCTTTTGCGTCGACAGCGAGACCTTGAGCCGGCTCAGCAAATCATTGATGGAGGCCACCAGCGGCGCCACCTCTTCGGGCACGGCGGTGTCATCGAGCGGGCTCATGTCGTCGGACTTGCGCGCGCGTATGCGCTTTTCCAGCTGCGCCAGCGGCTTGATGCCGCGCACCAGCGCCAGCCACACCAGCAGCACCGCCAGCGGCAAGGTGACGAACTGCGGCACCATGGTGCCCTTGACGATTTCGGTCGCCAGGGTCTTGCGCTTTTCCAGCGTTTCGGCCACCTGCACCAGCACCGTTGAGTCGGCCGGCGTCACGCCTTTTAGCTCCACCTTGAGCCAGGTGTAGGCGACCCGCACGTCTTCGCCCTGAATCACGTCCTCGCGCAGCCGCACCTCGCCGTCCATGGGCTTTTCCTCGTCGGGCGGGGCTGGCATGTCGTGCTCGCCGCTGAGGTATTCGCCGCGCGTGCCCATCACCTGGTAATAAATCAGGTCGGTGTCATCGGCACGCAGAATTTCGCGCGCCGGCGCCGTCAGGTTGAACTGGACCTGGTTGTTCTTGACCACCAGCAGTTTGGCCAGCGCCTGCACGTTGTATTCCAACGCCCGGTCAAAGGGCTTGCCGGCAATGTTCTGCGCCACCAGCCAGGTCAGCGCCAGGCTGATGGGCCATAGCAGCAGCAGCGGCGTGAGCATCCAGTCGAGGATCTCGCCAAACAGGCTGCGCCGCTCACGCTGGAAAAGTCGAAGTGCCACTGATTAAAAAGAGTGGGAGGCGCTGGTTCGCCGAGCGTTCTCTTCACGCCAGCAGGGGCCGCGGAACCGGCTTTGCCGGGCCGCAGGCGCAGCGGCCCCCTCGGGGGGCGGCGCAGTACGCGAAGCGACAAGCGTGGGGGTCATGCTTAGCCGGGGATTTTTTCGAGGCAATAGCCGAGGCCGCGCACGGTAGCAATGCGTATCGGCCCTTTTTCGATCTTCTTGCGCAGCCGGTGGATGTAGACCTCGATGGCGTTGTTGCTGACCTCTTCGCCCCATTCGCACAGGCGCTCGACCAGCTGATCCTTGCTGACCAGGCGGCCGGCGCGCTGCAGCAACACCTCCAGCAGGCCCAACTCGCGCGCCGACAGTTCCAGCATCTGACCGTCTATGGTGGCGACGCGGCCGGCCTGGTCGTAGATCAGCGGGCCATGCTTGATGGTGCTGCTGGCGCCGCCCATGCCGCGACGCGTCAGCGCCCGCACCCGGGCTTCCAGCTCCTGCAGCGAAAACGGCTTGGCCATGTAGTCGTCGGCGCCGTAGTCCAGGCCTTTGACGCGCTCTTCCACGCTGTCGGCGGCGGTAAGAATCAGCACCGGCAAGGTAGAGCCGCGCGCGCGCAGGCGTTTGAGCACTTCCAGCCCGTGCATGCGCGGCAGGCCCAGATCCAGAATCAGCAAATCAAATTCGGTGTTGGTCAGCAGCGCGGCATCGGCCTCGGTGCCGCTGGCCACATGGTCGGCGGCGGCGCCGGAGGCACGCAAGGTGCGTAGCAGGCCATCGGCCAGAACCTGGTCGTCTTCGGCAATCAGAATACGCATGCTTGTCTCCAGAGAGTCGTTGGTCGCCGGACTGGGCGGAACGATGTTTTGCTTATGAGGCAAATTCTAGGCTGTTGCGCCCCTTGATTTGCTGACGGCTTAGATTGCAAACACGTTCCTAGGCGTTGGCATAAGCCTCCAGCCCCAGCGCCACCACGGTTGCCACATCGGCGCCCACGGCCTGGCGAAATTCCTCTTCGGCCTGGGTCACGGCGCTGCGAAAGGCCTCCAGCCATAGCAGTCCGGACTCGGTGAACAGCACGCGCCGGGCGCGCTTGTCGTGCGGGTCGGGCTCACGGGTGACCAGACCCCAGGCCTCGCACTGATCCACCAGATCGCCCATGGCTTGCTTGCTCATGCCGGCGCTGGCCGCCAGCTCGGTCAGGCGCGAGCCGCCCACGGCCAGATGTCGTGTGATGTGGATGTGGGCGGCGCCGACCTGATCGCGCGCCGCCAGATTGGACAGGGCCAGCGGCACCAGCGCGTTGCGCGCCATCAGCCACAGCACGCGCTCGTCAAAGCGGCGCAAGGCATGGCCTAACAAACGGCCCAGATGGGTGATACGCCAGCTCTGGTCGCTGGTGTTGAGCATGGGGGGGGCATCTGAAGCAAGCATGTGGCGATGCTAGCTTATGGGGTGAATTTAGTCAGTAAAACTGACCAAATTGAGGGTTTACTTAATTCAACAACGCCCATAAAGTACTGGTCATACATCCAGCTTTCAGTCAAATCCATGCAGTGAATTGATCTTGAGAGCTTCTGCAAACCGTTTTACATCATTGATTTTCAAGGAGATTCTCATGGACCTGCCGAACAAAGCCGCTGTCGCCCCATCCGCCGCCCTGAACACCGAAAAAGCCAAGGCCTTGCAGGCCGCACTGGCCCAGATCGAAAAGCAGTTCGGCAAAGGCACCATCATGAAGCTGGGCGCCGGCGAGGTGATTGAAGACATCCAGGTGGTTTCCACCGGCTCGCTGGGCCTGGACATCGCCCTGGGCGTGGGCGGCCTGCCGCGCGGCCGCGTCGTTGAAATCTACGGCCCGGAATCATCCGGCAAGACCACGCTGACCCTGCAGGTGATTGCCGAGATGCAAAAGCTGGGCGGCACCTGCGCCTTTGTCGATGCCGAGCACGCGTTGGACATCCAGTACGCGCAAAAGCTGGGCGTGAATCTGCAGGAGCTGCTGATTTCCCAGCCGGATACAGGCGAGCAGGCGCTGGAAATCGTTGATTCGCTGACCCGCTCCGGCGCGGTCGATCTGATCGTGGTGGACTCGGTGGCGGCGCTGACGCCCAAGGCCGAGCTCGAAGGCGAGATGGGCGACTCTCTGCCCGGCCTGCAGGCACGTCTGATGAGCCAGGCGCTGCGCAAGCTCACCGCCACCATCAAGAAGGCCAATTGCATGGTCATTTTCATCAACCAGATCCGCATGAAGATTGGCGTGATGTTCGGCTCGCCCGAGACCACCACCGGCGGCAATGCGCTGAAGTTCTACGCCTCGGTGCGCCTCGATATCCGCCGCATCGGCTCCATCAAGAAGGGCGACGAGGTCATCGGCAACGAAACCCGCGTCAAGGTGGTGAAAAACAAGGTCGCCTCGCCCTTCAAGACGGCGGAGTTCGACATTCTGTACGGCGAGGGCATCAGCCGCCTGGGCGAGGTGCTGGACCTGGGCGTGGCCGGCCACATCGTGGAAAAAGCCGGCGCCTGGTATGCCTTTAACGGCGAAAAAATCGGCCAGGGCCGCGACAATTCGCGTGAATTCCTCAAGGAAAACCCCGAACTCGCCATCGAGATCGAAAACAAGGTGCGTGAATCGCTGGGCATTCCGCTGGTGCAAGCCGCCGCCTCAGTCGCTGCCGACGACGGCTCGGACAAGGCGGCCAAGCCCGCGAAGGCCGACAAGCTCGCCAAAACCGCGGCCTAAGCCGATTTTATATGCGAAACAAGGCCCTGGCCCAATTGGAACAAGCGCAGTCAGCTATTAAAACAATAGCTGCCTCGCACCTAGCCGGAGCCGGTTTCCCATGAATAGCGTCAAACCAGCGGGCCGGGCTGGCTTTGGCCTGTCGCTCAAGGGTCGGGCCTTGCGCTATCTGGCCGCCCGCGAGCATTCACGGGCCGAGCTGGAGCGCAAGCTCAGCGTCCATGAAGAAACGCCTGGTCAGCTGGCCCAGGTGCTGGATGAGTTGCAGGCCAAGGATTTCATCAACGAGGCGCGCGTGGTCGAGTCCGTCATCAACCGCCGCGCCTCACGCTATGGCGCGGCCCGCGTGCGCCACGAGTTGCAGGGAAAAGGCCTGGGCGCAGAGGCGGTGGCAAGCGCCATGGACAGCCTCAAGGCGACCGAACTGGAGCGCGCCCGCGAGGTCTGGCGCAAGAAATTTGACGGCCCGGCGTTTGACGCCGCCGGCCGCGCCAAGCAAATGCGCTTTCTGGTGGCGCGCGGTTTTGGCGGCGAGGTGATACGCCGCGTGGTGTCACAGGTGGATGAGGACTGAATCGTCGTGCCGGACCGAGATTTCAAGATAAATCGATCTCTAGCCCAATAGATACGGGCGCAATAGGCTACTAAATTAATAGCATTTGTGGGTGCTGGCCTTATTTGAGGCGGCCCCCGCATTCGCCAGCCGGGGCCGCAGGCGCAGCGGCCCCCTCGGGGGGGCAGCGAACCACACGCAGTGGGGAGCGTGGGGGCTATATCTCTAGCATTAGTTTGAGGTTTTGCACCGCCGCACCGGATGCGCCCTTGCCCAGGTTGTCCAGGCGCGCCACCAGCACGGCATGGTGGTAACTGTCGTTACCAAATACGCGCAGCTCCATCTTGTTGCTGTCCTTGAGCGCCAGCGCGTCCAGCTTGCCGGACTCGGGCGCGGCCTCCACCGTCACCCATTCGCTGCCGGCGTAATGGCGGGACAGCACCTCTTGCAGTTGCGCCGCGCTGGGCTGGCCGGGCAGCAGGTCCAGGTGCAGCGGCAGTTGCACCAGCATGCCCTGAATGAAGTTGCCTACCGCCGGCATGAACATCGGGCGGCGCGTGAGGCCGGTGTATTTCATGATCTCGGGCAGGTGTTTGTGTTCCAGGCCCAGGCCATAGAGTTCAAAGGCGGGCGCCGTGCCGGCGTCATAGGCTTCAATCATCTGGCGGCCGCCGCCTGAGTAGCCACTGATGGCGGGCAGGCTGAGCGGGAAATCGGCCGGCAGCAGGCCGGCGTCCACCAGCGGGCGGATCAGCGCAATCGCGCCGGTGGCGTAGCAGCCGGGGTTGGCCACGCGGTCGGCGGCGATGACGGCGGCACGCTGACCCTGAGTCAGTTCCGGAAAGCCAAACACCCAGCCCGGCGCCGTGCGGTGGGCGGTGGAGGCATCGATGATCTTGGGCTTGTTGCCCGGCAGGGAATCAATCATGGCCACAGACTCGCGCGCGGCATCGTCGTGCAGGCACAAAATCACCAGGTCCACCTGCGCCATCAGCGCGCGCTTGGCCGCCGCATCCTTGCGCAGCTCGGGCGCAATGCTGACCAGTTCAATCTGCGGCATGGCCTGCAGTCGTTCACGGATTTGCAGGCCCGTGGTGCCGGCTTCTCCATCGATAAAAATTTTTGGCATAAGAAACCTTTGGCTATAGCTCTGTGCCCGAAGACCTCCGTGAGGGGGGGGCGATTTCAGGGTTTTTGGGGGTGTAAGATCTGCACAAGAATTGTGCGCCGCACCATGATACAGTTCTATCCTGCTGTCTGCATTAACCGCTAACATGCTGGTTTTGAGCCGATGTGGCCTGTTTCTAACATCCCAACAGCACCTGCCCAAATCCCTGTTGCACCCCTCTTTTACTGAATCCTGAAGGTTTTTCATGAAAATTCACGAGTACCAAGGCAAGGAAATCTTGCGCAATTTTGGTGTGCCTGTGCCGCGCGGTATTCCTGCGTTCACGGTACAAGAAGCGGTGGAAGCCGCACAAAAACTCGGCGGCCCAGTGTGGGTGGTCAAGGCGCAAATCCACGCCGGCGGCCGTGGCAAGGGCGGCGGCGTGAAAGTTGCCAAGACCATTGAGGACGTCAAGCGCATCGCTGGCGAAATCCTGGGCATGCAGCTCAAGACGCACCAGACCGGCCCTGAAGGCCAGAAGGTTCGCCGCCTCTACATCGAAGACGGCGCTGACATCCAGAAGGAATACTACGTTTCCCTGGTGACCGACCGCGCCACGCAAAAAGTGGCCTTCATCGCATCCAGCGAAGGCGGCATGGACATCGAGGAAGTGGCGCATGCCACGCCAGAGAAGATCATCACCGAATACATCGACCCGCTGACCGGTCTGGGCGCTGAGCAAGCCACCAAGATCGCCAACGGCATCGGCCTGCCTGCCGAGTCGACCGCCCAAGCCGTGGACATCTTCCAGAAGCTCTACAAGTGCTATATGGACACCGACGCGTCGCTGGTGGAAATCAACCCGCTGAACCGCGACAGCAAGAACCAGCTGATGGCGCTGGACGCCAAGTTCAACTTCGACCCCAATGCGCTGTTTCGCCATCCTGAAATCGTGGCTTTCCGCGATCTGGACGAAGAAGATCCGGCCGAAGTCGAAGCCAGCAAGTTTGACCTGGCCTACATCTCGCTGGACGGCAACATCGGCTGCCTGGTGAACGGTGCTGGTCTGGCCATGGCCACCATGGACACCATCAAGCTGTTCGGCGGCGAGCCGGCCAACTTCCTGGACGTCGGCGGCGGCGCTACGGCCGAGAAAGTCACCGAAGCCTTCAAGATCATGTTGAAGAACCCCGATGTCAAAGGCATCCTGGTCAACATCTTCGGCGGCATCATGAAGTGCGACACCATCGCCGACGGCGTGATCGCCGCCTGCAAGGCCGTGAACCTCAACGTTCCACTGGTCGTGCGCATGAAGGGCACCAACGAGGACCTGGGCAAGAAGATGCTGGCCGACTCCGGTCTGCCCATCATTGCCGCAGACACCATGGCCGAAGCTGCGACCAAAATCGTCGCCGCCGTCAAGTAAGCCCGCGCAAGCGATTAGGAACAAGCATGTCGATCTACATCAACAAAAACACCAAAGTCATCACGCAAGGCATTACCGGCAAGACCGGTCAATTCCATACCCGCATGTGCCGCGACTACGCGAACGGCAAGGAAGCCTTTGTGGCTGGCGTGAACCCCAAGAAAGCCGGCGAAGATTTCGAAGGCATCCCGATTTACGCCAACGTGACCGAAGCCGCCCAGGCCACCGGTGCCACGGTGTCGGTGATTTATGTGCCGCCCGCAGGCGCGGCCGCCGCGATCTGGGAAGCGGTTGAAGCCAACCTCGACCTGGCCATCTGCATCACCGAAGGCATCCCGGTCAAGGACATGCTGGAAGTGCGCAACCGCATGAAGGCCAAGGAAGCCGCCGGCGGCAAGCGCACCCTGCTGCTGGGCCCCAACTGCCCTGGCTTGATCACGCCCGACGAGATCAAGATCGGCATCATGCCCGGCCACATTCACCGCAAGGGCCGCATCGGCGTGGTCAGCCGCTCCGGCACGCTGACCTATGAAGCCGTTGCACAGCTCACCGAAATCGGCCTGGGCCAGTCCAGCGCCGTCGGTATTGGTGGCGACCCTATCAATGGCCTGAAGCACATTGATGTGATGAAGGCTTTCAACGACGATCCTGATACTGACGCCGTCATCATGATTGGCGAAATTGGTGGTCCGGACGAAGCCGAAGCGGCCGAATGGTGCAAAGCCAACATGAAGAAGCCTATCGTCGGCTTTATCGCTGGCGTTACGGCGCCTGCCGGCAAACGCATGGGCCACGCCGGCGCGCTGATTTCCGGTGGTGCCGATACGGCTGACGCCAAGCTGGCCATCATGGAAGCCTGCGGCTTCACCGTCACGCGCAATCCGTCCGAAATGGCGAAATTGCTCAAGGCATTGCTCTAAGTTTTTTTGACTAACTGAGGTTAGCCACAACAGACAGACCGGTTGTCATCGCTGACAATCGGTCTTTTTCATTTTTCAAGAGGTTGACATGGAAGAGTTCATGACCGCAGGCTTTTGGCTTGCGGTTGGCCAGATCATCATGATTGACATCCTGCTGGGTGGCGACAACGCGGTGGTTATCGCGCTGGCCTGTCGCAACCTGCCGGACAAACAGCGTACCAAAGGCATTATTTATGGGACTGCCGGCGCCATTATTTTGCGCGTGATCCTGATTGCCTTTGCCCTGGCCTTGCTGTCCGTTCCCTATTTGAAGATAGTCGGTGCCGTGCTGCTGCTCTGGATCGGTGTGAAGCTGCTGTTGCCCGAAGGCGACGACGATCACAATATCAGCTCCAGTGACAAGCTCTGGGGCGCCGTCAAGACCGTGATCATTGCCGATCTGGTGATGAGCGTGGACAACGTGCTGGCGATCGCCGGCGCGGCCCAGGGCGCTCATCAGGACCATCAGCTGGCGCTGGTGATTTTCGGCCTGCTGGTGAGTATTCCCATCATTGTTGGCGGCAGCCAGCTGGTGCTCAAGCTGATGGAGCGTTTCCCTATCGTGATTACGCTGGGCGGCATGCTGCTGGGCTGGATTGCCGGTCAGATGGCTTATACCGACCCGGCCATCAAGGCGTATCTGCCTGAATCACCCGTGTGGGGCTATGTGGCGGCGGCAGCCGGCGCCCTGCTGGTGCTGGCGATGGGCAAGCTGATGCAAATGCGCAAGTCGCCCGGTCAGGCGACTTGATCTGCGGCGGCGCTTGGGAGGGCGCCGCATCCGCGAGCAAACGGGGTGTTCAATTTATAGCGAAAGCTGGCTAAAGCGTGCAATAGTTGCTTGTTTAGCCGTTTTTCGTCTGTTAATGTTCAACCCTCAAATACTGGCATGATCCCGTGGGCGCTCAAGCTGAAGAGTTTGAGAAAACCAGGTTTGCCGGGGTGAGCTACCCCTAAAGCAAATATAAAAAACAGAGCACCCACACCATGACCTACGAGATTTGCACGCAAACACACCTGGGTTTGTTGCGGGAAAACAATGAAGATGTTGTAGAGTTTGATGCCCTGTCAGGGCTGTGCATTCTTGCCGACGGCATGGGTGGCTATAACGCGGGTGAAGTGGCCAGCGGCATGGCGGCGGCTTTCATCAAGTCGGAAATGGGGCGCTGGCTGGCCCAGGCCGGTCGGCAGGCCAGTTCCCGGGAAGTGCGCCGGGCCATGGAAATCTGTGTGGACAATGCCAACCACTCGATTTTTAATGCCGCTCATTCCAATCGCCAATATGCGGGCATGGGCACCACCTTGGTGGTCGGTGTTTTTCAGGATGGCCGGCTGATGCTGGGCCATATCGGGGATTCGCGCTGCTACCGCCTGCGAGGCCGGGAATTTCAGCAAATCACCAAGGATCATTCCCTGCTGCAAGAGCAGCTTGATGCTGGCTTGATTACACCCCAGCAAGCGCAAGTTTCATTAAACAAAAACCTGGTCACGCGCGCCTTGGGGGTGGAAGACACGGTGCTGCTGGAAGTCAACGAGTACCGCGTCGATGCCGGCGATCTCTACCTGATGTGCTCGGACGGCCTCTCGGACATGATCAGCGACGCGAGCATCGCGGCGATCTTGTTGCATCCCACGCCGCTGGAGCATAAAGCCCTGATGCTGGTCGCGGCGGCCAACGAAAGCGGCGGACGCGATAACATTTCCGTATTGCTGGCGCAGGCGACAGAGGACTCGGCCAAACGGGGTTTGCTGTCCAGAATGCTGGGAAAATAGCGCCTTGATTGAAACATTAAAAAATACACAGGAGTCGGCCATGCCGAAAATGATCGTCTCTATTGACGAGGTCGTGATCAAGGAAGTCCAGTTGACGAAAGACCGGACATCCCTGGGCCGCCGACCTTATAACGATATCGTCATCGACAACCTCGCTGTCAGTGGCGAGCATGCAGTTTTGCGAATGTCCGGCGGCGAGGTGCACATTGAAGACCTCAATAGCACCAATGGCACTTACGTCAATGGCAAGGCTGTCAAAAAGCAGTTGTTGCGGGACGGCGACGTCGTTGAAATTGGCAAGTACAAGATTCAGTATGCCAACGAGGTCGAGCAGCCCGACGTCAGCAGGCTTGCCTCGGCTGGTGCTCCGTTGGCCGCTGCGGCTGCAGGCGCAGCCGGGGCCTCCATCAGAGTCATGTCGGGTAGCGCCACCGGTCGTGAGGTGGCGCTGGTCAAGGTCGTCACCACCATTGGCAAGCCCGGCGTGGCGGTGGCAGCCATCACCAAGAGGCCGCAGAGCTTTGTCATCGCCCATGTGGAGGGGACCAGCCAGCCCACGCTCAATGGCATGGCGGTGGGCACCGAGCCGGCATTGCTGAAAAACGGCGATCTAATTGAGTTGGCCGGAACGCAGATGCAGTTCGTGCAACTCTGAGCAAGGCACCAAACTTACTCTAACCGCCCGTCAAGGGCTTGCACGGCCTACCGGAAAACCGCATGAAAGTTCGTGTACTAGGCTGTTCGGGAACCATTGCCAGGGACTGTCGCAGCACGTCTTTTTTAGTCGATCACGATGTGCTGGTGGATGCCGGCACCGGTGTCGGTGATCTCACGCTCGATGAAATGGCCGGCATTGACCATGTCCTGCTGACCCATTCGCATCTGGACCATGTGGCCGCGCTGCCGCTGATGGTGGACGCGATTGCCAACCGGCGCCGCACCCCACTGCAGGTGCATGCCCTGCAGGCCACGATCGATGCGCTGAAGGCGCATATTTTTAACAACGTCATCTGGCCGGATTTTTCGGCCATCCCCACACCGGCCTCGCCGTTTATCCGGTTTCATGCACTGGATGTGGGGCAAACCCTGGTGCTGGCCGGCAAGCTGGTGGAGGTGCTGCCTGCCGTGCATACCGTGCCGGCGGTCGGTTACGCCGTCAGTGCCGGCCAGGCCTATTGGGTTTTTACCGGCGATACCGAGCACAATCCGGCCTTGTGGGAGCGCATCAACCAGATGGACGTGGCCATGCTGGTGATCGAAACCGCTTTTAGCAATCGGGAGCGAGAGCTGGCCAAACGCAGCCGACATTTGTCGCCGCACGCGCTGGCCGACGAACTTGGCAGCGTTGGGTCAGGCAAAAATTACCCCATCTACATTACTCACACCAAGCCCGCCGAGACCGAACTGATCATGGCGGAGATACGGTGCTTTGACCAGCAGCATGGCGTGGGATCTGCGCCCTCGCACGACATCCGGTGGCTGCGGGCCGGCCAGGAGTTTGAGCTATGACCATAGACGCACCCGGACAGCGTCGCGCCGCTTGATCTGCAAGGCGAGTTTTTCAGTTCGCAGCGGCTGCCGCCACGGGAGCACACCCGCGTCGCCGAACTGTTCTCCAGCGCCGTCAGCAGCGGCATGCGAACCCTGAAGATGGACCGCATGGAACAAGTGCTGATGGAACTGACAGATTTGAAAATGCCCAGGTTCGTCTGCATCAAGTGACAAAAATGTCCGGTATTTTTGGGTTGAGTGTCAAAAAAAGTAAATTTACCGCTGTAGTTGTGCGTCAAGTCACATCTTGATAGGCCAAATATCGCTGCAAAGACCTGGCACGCAAGCTGCTGTAGTTGCTGGCAAGTTTTTTTAACAAGGAGTTTTTCATGAAGCGTTCCATGCAAATGGCCCAAAAGGGTTTCACCCTGATCGAGTTGATGATCGTCGTGGCGATCATTGGTATTTTGGCGGCGGTGGCCTTGCCAGCATACAAAGACTACACGGTGAAAGCCCGCATGTCTGAAGTGGTGCTGGCCGCATCGCAGTGTCGAACCACAATCAGCGAGGCAGTCCAAACGATGAATAAAGATGCCATAGGTAAGCCAAATGAATGGGGCTGTGAAGCTAATACTTCCAAATCCTCTACTGCCAATCCGACAAAAATGGTGCTTTCGGTTGCCACAGATGGTAATGGCATCGTTACCGTGACGCCTGATCCGGCTGCCTTGGGTGTGACATTTGACCCAACGAAGGATTATTTCACATTGGCTCCTTTCTATAACAAAGCAGGCACAGTGACAGCTATTGATCTTTCCGCAGCGGACAAAGATCAAGGCGTGCAAATTTCTGAATGGAAATGCAAGCCTTCAGCTACTGCTGTTGCTATTCAGAAATATCTGCCTGGCTCGTGCAAGTGATACAAGCATAAGTATCTGAATACTTAGGATAAAAAAGGGAGCTCAGCTCCCTTTTTTATTACATTTTCCAGCAACGATTAATAGATGAATATTTTGTCTGGAAGCAAGCCGATTTGATTAGCAAATGGATTGCCATGGAATGGTGTGCCCTCCTCTTGTCTAGACTGCGTGTGATGGGTTTTTCAATGAGCATTCGCTCTTGTCCGCTGGATCATGCCAAGTCGTAACAGGCGTATGATTTTTTGGTTTCCGTGGTTGTTGCTGCTGCTGTTATGGCTGCCCAACTTGCTGCTTGTTGACGGCGGGACCGAGGTGCAGCGCATACATTTTTTTGAAACCGTCACGTTGGGGCTGATGTTCTGGCTGACGTGGTTTGCCTTGGTGGGCCACTTATGGTTGGCGCTGCTATTGGCGTTGCCTGCGGCATTGCTGTGGCCGCTGGAAATGTGGGCGCGCATTGAATACGACACGGCGATTTCGTCTCATTTGGTCGGCTTGGCTGCGGAAACCAACTGGGCTGAGAGTGCTAATTTTTTCAGCACCTACAGCCCCAGCCTGGCATTGCCATTCATGCTCTGGCTGCCCTTGTATGTTGTGGGAATCTGGCGTGCATGGCGGTGGAAACTCCGCTGGACGCACCGCTCACGCGGGTGGTGCTTGGTCATTTTGCTACCAGTGCTGCTGATGATTTACACCTCACTCAGCCTGCATGGAGCGAGTGCAAGCGACCTCAAGGGGAAACCCTTGGATGATGAAAGGCTTTCCAGCTGGGGGCTGCAATGGGTCGATGTTTTTCCGGTGAACCTGCTTGTATCGTTCGAGCATTACCAGCGGCAGCAAGGCAGGCTGCAAGCGGTACGGGAGGCCATAGGGCAGCAATCTGTCGGGGCCACCCAAGCGGCCACGAAACATGAGCCCGAGGTGGTCGTACTGATTATTGGTGAGTCGGCAACTGCCACGCGCTGGGGGCTTCTAGGCTATCCACGCGAAACGACACCGCGCCTAGCAAAGCTGGCTGGGCTTGCCGCCTTTTCCGATGTCGTGGCCTTGTCTACCGCCACGCGCACGGCCGTGCCGGGGGTGTTGTCACGCAAACCTGTGCTGTCATCTGACGGGCGTCTGGATTTGAAAGCTGAACCTTCGCTGATCAAAGCCTTTTCCGAAATCGGCTACCAAACGCACTGGCTGTCAAACCAGTCGCCGCTCGGTCAGCATGACACGTCTATCAGTGTGTATGCCCGCGAAGCGGGAGATGTGCGCTTTTTGAATCCTTCTTCCTACGCAAACCGAAGCAGCTACGATGAAATACTGCTGCCTCCCTTGCGCTCCATCATGTCCCAGCCTGGACGGCATTTGGTGGTTATGCATTTGTTGGGCAGTCATTTTGACTATTCGCTTCGATACCCGGACGCATATGATCGGTTCAAACCTTCGCTCAAGTCACCAGGCACGGTGCTGCCAGAGAGCATGGAGTATCGGGAACGGGTGGACAACAGCTACGACAACACTTTGTTGTACACCGACCATGTATTGGCTGAGATTCTCGCTGCTGTTCAAAAGCGCGGCGGCGCCTCAGTCGCGGCTTATTTTTCCGACCATGGCACTGATCCCGCTGGAGGAGCTTGTCCATCGAAAGGTGCCAGCCGACGAGGAGAGGCCACTTTTCGGGTGCCCGCCTTTGTCTGGCTCAGTGAAGAAATGCGAGCGCAGCACGTGATGCAGTGGACGCAACTGCAAGCACATGCGCAAGAGCCTTACATGACCCGTGCGATGTTTTCAACGCTGCTGGAGCTGACGGGAATTGACCTCACGGGTGGTACGCCGTCTGAAAGTTTTTTGCGTCGCCCCGATCTGAAGTCGATCCCGCGTTATGTTGCTAACGCTAGTGCCAAGTTGGTTGATTTTGATGCGGCGGTGAAACGAAATGCATGTTTTATCTCGTAGAACTAATTTTGATCGACGTGTGATTCGAATTTTTATAGACATTTTTATGACGATCTCTGTGTCATCGGTGCCGGGCGTTCAAGCCCGGGATAAAGGTCATGTGAGAGACGTGCTGCTGTTATTGAGCTTTTTCATCTCTGGCTGCAGCGCTCTCATTTACCAAGTGAGCTGGCAACGAGCACTCTACGCAGTGATTGGGGTGGACATGGATTCCATCACCATCATCGTGTCGGTTTTCATGCTGGGCATAGGCATAGGGGGAATGCTGGGCGGCTGGTTGTCCGATCGCTATCCACAGCGGCGGCTGCGGCTGTATGGCTGGATAGAGTTGTCAGTTGCCCTCTATGGTGGCCTCAGTCTGTGGTTGCTGCAGAGGCTAGAAGTTCTGCTGGCGAGCGGTCCTTGGAGTGCCAGTGGTGTGGCCAGCGCCGTGGCCTGTTTTGTCTTTCTGGCGATCCCCACCGTTCTGATGGGGATCACGCTGCCGCTGCTGACCATGGCTTTCAACGAGCGCAGCGGCAATATTGGCGTGTCGGTTGGCACGCTGTATTTCATCAACACGCTGGGCGCAGCCGCAGGGGCCGCGTTGGTGCCGTTCGTGTTGTTGCCCGTATTGACCTTGCCGCAAGTGGTCTGGACGGCGGTTGCAGGCAACGTGGCCGTGGTGGCTTGCGCGCTGCTGGCTGCGACCATGCTGGCCCCTGCCGTAAGAGCGCGCGCATGAACTACCCCGCCTTGCTGTCCTTTGTGTGCGGCTTTGCCAGCCTGAGTCTGGAAATTCTATGGGTGCGGCTGTACAGCTTTGCGAAGCTGTCCACGCCCGCGGCTTTTGGCTTTGTGCTGTTGGCCTATTTACTGGGCATTGCGCTGGGTGCGCACGGTGGCGCACGCGCTTGTCGCCGCGCGCCGGGCGACGCACGGCTGTGGTATTACAGCATCGTGGCGCTACTGTTGTCGGCGCTGACGTCGCTAGCGCTGCCAGCGTTGTTTGGCTGGATGACTGCCAATGGTCTGCAGAACCCGATATTGGACATTCTGACCATCGCGGTGGCATCAAGTGCGCTAGCGTTTGTGTTTCCCATTGCGCACCACCTTGGCACACGGCAATTGCTTGAAAGGCAGGGCCATCGTTTTGCACTGGTTTACACCTCGAACGTGACGGGTGCAGCCCTTGGCCCGCTGGTAACTGGCTACATATTGCTGGAGCACCTAAGTCTGCAGCAAAGTTTTTTGGTGATTTCGATCGCCCAACTGGCCGCAGCGATATTTTTTGCCTTGGCAATTCGGGGCACACCACGGCGCATGGCCATGGCGGGCGCTGGAGTCGCACTGGCCGGCGTCGTCGCGCTGAGCGGTGCCGGGCTTGATCCACATGTGCTGGTGCAAAACTTGAACCAGACGGGTGAGCGAGCTACAAAGGTGATTGAAAACCGGCACGGCATCATCACGCTCTTTGAAGGTAAGAACGGTGACGATGCGGTGTATGGCGGCAATGTGTACGACGGACGCACCAATCTGAGCCCGGAGCGCAACACCAATGGCCTGCAACGTCCGCTGTTGATGGCGGCGTTGCAGCCGCAGCCAAGGCGAGTATTGATGGTGGGGCTGTCGATCGGCACCTGGCTTGCGTTGGTCAATGAATTTCCGGGCGTCGAGCAGGTGGATGTGGTGGAAATCAACCCCGGCTATCTATCTGCGGCACAAGCCTACCCGCTGCAGGCGCGTGCGCTCAAAGACCCGCGCGTGAATGTCGTGGTGGATGACGCACGGCGCTGGTTGCGCCACCAGCCTGAACGGCGCTACGACCTCATCATCATGAACACCACATGGCACTGGCGTTCCAGCATTAGCCTGCTGTTGTCAACCGAATTCTTGCAGTTGATGAAGTCGCATATGACATTGGGGGCGGTTCTCTCGTTCAATGCCACCGGCTCGGGCGATGCCTTCTTGACGGCTAGCAAGGTGTTTGCGCACGCCTATCGCTATGGGAACTTTGTGTATGCAGCCGATTTTGATTTTCGGGGCCGCAAAGATACCGTTGCGTCGCGTGATTTGTACCGTGGTTTGCGCCTGTTCGATAAGCCGCTTTTTGCGTCTCCGTCGACGACCATCGACAGATTTTTGTTGCAACCATTTATCACTCTCGACACGGCACAACGCGCCTATGAACGGCCGTTTGAAGTCATCACGGATCACAACATGATCACGGAATTCAAATATGGTCGAACGCTTTACTGACGACATTGGCACAAACGCCACACGATTGTCGTTAAAAACTTGACTGCCCCGTTCCCGTTTGGAGTCATGGGTGTGCCAGGCGGCTTTTAACAAGGCCGTTGCGTACATGTCGATGTTTTTCCGTAGCTCTGCCCAATGCGAAAATTGCGTTGCCATGCCAACTTCTTTCGCCATCACCCGTCAGGCCGCCTGTGTCTTTAGCCAGCAGCGCTAACCCGGCTTCGCTCTTGCCACAGCATCACTCCGGCAAGCTGTGGATGGGGCTGCTTGCGGCCCTGCTGGCCGTGCCCTGGCTCAACCCCTACACCTCGGGCCCTACGTCCAACGCCTGGCCGTGGCTGTTTTCGGCGCTGTGCGCGCTGGGCGTGTGGCAGTGGCGGCGCGGGCTCAATGCCAAACTCATCGCCAGCGCCTGGGTGTTGGCCGCCACCTTGAGCGCGGCGATCGCCTTGCTGCAGTACTTTGGACTGGCGCAGGCCTTGAGCCCCTGGGTCAGCCAGAGCCTTGTTGGCGAGGCTTTTGCCAATTTGCGCCAGCGCAATCAATTCGCCACGCTGACCAGCATGGGCTTGATCGCGCTGATTGCGCTGGCCGGATGGTCGGCCCGAGCTGTGCCGGCCTATCGTCCGCCACGGTGGTTTAGTGTCGTGGCCTTGCTGCTGGCGCTGGGCAATGCGGCCAGTGGCTCGCGCACGGGTTTGCTGCAGTGGCTGCTGATTCCCTTGCTGACTGCCTGGTGGGCGCTGCCGGGCCGGCGGTATTTGCTGGTGTTGGCGCTGCAGGCTGCTGTAGCCTATGCGATTGCCGTGCTGAGCTTGCCCTGGCTGCTGGAACTGGTGACCGGCACGCATATCGGTGGCTTGTTCGGCCGGCTGACAGAAGCGCCGACCTGCCAGAGCCGCAAGATACTGTGGTCCAACGTGCTGACGCTGATTGGCCAAAAGCCGTGGCTGGGCTGGGGCTGGGGCGAACTGGACTACGCGCACTTCATTACGCTTTACGACGGGCCGCGCTTCTGCGCCATTTTGGACAACGCCCACAACCTGCCGCTGCAACTGGCGGTGGAGCTGGGCCTTCCCGCTGCCGTGGCGCTATGCGGCGGTGCCGGTTGGCTGGTCTGGCGGGCCCAGCCCTGGCGTGAAACCGATGCGGCGCGGCAAATGGCCTGGGGTGTGCTGGCCGTCATCGGCCTGCACAGCCTGCTGGAATATCCGCTGTGGTACGGGCCGTTTCAGCTGGCGGTGGGCTTGTGCCTGTGGCTGCTGTGGCCTTCAGGTCAAGAATTTAAGGAAAATAAGCCGCTAGGCCAATACCTGCAGGCACTAACAGCTACTATTTTGATAGTAACGTTGACATGCTTGGCCGTCAGCTACTACCGGGTCAGCCAGATCTATCTGCCAGTGGAAGGGCGCAGCACCGCTTACCGCGACGACACGCTGGCCAAAATACGCGGCAGCTGGTTGTTTCCAGATCAGGCCCGCTTTGCGGAGTTGAGCGTCACCACGCTCAAGCCCGAAAATGCCGCGGCTATGCATGCCATGGCACTAGAGTTGCTGCACTTTTCGCCGGAGCCGCTTGTGGTTCAAAAGCTGATCGAAAGCGCCGTGATGCTGGGCCGCGATGACGAGGCCGTGCAGTATCTGGCACGCTTTCGTGCCGCCTATCCAGAGGAGCATGCGCGCTGGGCACAGGGGAACGCCAAACTCCCGGCTGCGTTGCAGCGCGTGCAGTGAAGTGAGTCCGGCCGGCTCGGGGCGTGGTTCAGGGGTTTACAAAGCTGCCCGATTTGCCGCCGTGCTTTTCCAGCAGCTTGACCTCGGTAATGGTCATGCCGCGGTCCACCGCCTTGCACATGTCGTAAATCGTCAGCAGGGCGATGTTGACGGCAGTCAGGGCCTCCATCTCGACGCCGGTGGGGCCGACGGTCTCCACCGTGGCGGTGCAGCTGACATGCCCGGTTTCACCATCAATAAGACTTGCAACGCCCGCACTGTCTTCGGGAGAGGCTACGAATTCAATAGCAACCCGGGTCAAGGCCAGCGGATGGCAGAGCGGGATCAGGTCGCTGGTTTTTTTGGCCGCCATGATGGCGGCAATGCGTGCCACGCCCAATACGTCGCCTTTTTTGGCATTGCCGGCCAGAATCAGGGCCAACGTGACCGGCATCATCACAATCCGGCCTTGGGCGACGGCGATGCGATGTGTGGCGGCCTTGGCCGCCACGTCGACCATGTGGGCTTGGCCCTGGCCGTCAAAATGGGTGAGGGGTGAAGAAGACGTCGTCATGCTGATACAGAACCTTTACAACTATGCGTCATCATAAGAGCTTGTTTGCGCACCCCTCCATGCCACCAAGGTGATTGCTTTTGTTTCCATCGATTCGTTCTGAAAACCATCCCCTCAAACCGCAGTTTGTGCTGCGTCGGCTGACGCTGGCTCTGGTGCTTTCCATGGCATCGGCCCAGCTCTCGCTGGCGCAAGTGCCGGGCGCCGGGGCTGGCTCCAGCTCGGCTACCCTGCCGTCGCTGGGCGACAACTCCGAGTTGTCGGCGGCGGCCGAGCGCCGCATTGGCGACCGCATTGCCGTCAGCATTTACCGCGACCCGGACTATATGGATGACCCGGTGCTGGGCGACTACCTGCAAAGCATCTGGCAGCCGCTGATGGCTGCCGCGCGTGCGCGCGGCGAGTTGAATGCCGAGCTGGAGGAGCGCTTTGCCTGGGAGGTTTTCCTGGTCCGCGATCGCAGCATCAATGCCTTTGCCCTGCCCGGCGGCTATTTTGGCGTGCATCTGGGCCTGATTGGCGCGGTGAGCAGTGCCGACGAGATGGCGGCCGTGCTGGCGCACGAGTTGAGCCATGTCACGCAGCGGCATATCTCGCGGCTGATGACGCAGCAAAGCCGGCAGGCGCCGTGGATGATTGCCGCCATGATTCTGGGGGCGCTGGCGGCCAGCAAAAGCCCTAACGCCGCCGGTGCGGCCATCGTCGGTGGGCAGGCGCTGGCGGCGCAGGGCCAGCTCAATTTCTCGCGCGACATGGAGCGCGAGGCCGATCGTGTCGGTTTTGGCGTCATGGGCGATGCCGGCTATGCCAGCAGCGGCGTGGCCAATATGTTTGAAAAACTGCAGCAGGCGGCGCGGCTCAATGACAACGGCTCCTTTCCCTACCTGCGCTCGCACCCGCTGACCACCGAGCGGATTGCCGAAGCGCAGGCCAGGGCGCAACTGGCGCCGGCCACCAAGCTGTCTGGCGACAGCCAGGCCGAGCGCGGCAAGGCGCAGCTGCTGCATGCCATGATGGCCGCGCGGGCCCGCGTCCTGGCCGCGCCCGGGGTGGATGGCTTGCGCGCCATGGTGAGTGAAGCGCGCCAGCGGGCCGCTACACCGTCGCCGCTCCAGGCGCCGGCTTCGGCGGCCAATATCCGCGATGCCGGGGCCTTGTATGCCGGCGCCCTGGCGTCGGCGCAACTGCGCGACTTTGCTGCCGCACGCAGTTTTCTGGCGCCGCTCAAGCCGCTCACGGCCGAGGGGCAGCGCGCCAGCCAGACCTTGGAATTGCTGGCCGTAGAGATCGATTTGCAGGCCGGGGTGGTGCCGCCCTCAGCGGCATCGTTGGATCTGGCCAAGGCCAGCACGCGGGCCGAGGTGCTGACTCAGGCCAGGTCGCTGATGGCGGCGCAGCGGGCGCCCGAGGTGTCAAGCCGGCTGCAGAGCTGGGTCGCCAGCCATCCCAGGGATGCGCTGGCCTGGCAGCTGCTGGCCGTGGCCTATGGCAAGCAAAACCAGAGTGTGCGGGCGATTCGCGCCGATGCGGAAAGTCGAGCCGCGCAGCTAGACTACCCGGCGGCGCTGGACCGCTTCAAGGCGGCGCAGGCGCTGATGCGCAGCAATCCGGGCAGCGCCGATTATGTGGAGGGTTCCATCATCGACACGCGAGCCCGTCAGATGGATCTACTGATCAAGGAACAGGCGCTGCAGGACAAAGTCGATCGCTAGCTGCAGCACGGAGTAAATCAGCGAGCCTATCAGCGCCGCGGAAAAACCGCGCACGCTCAGGCCGCTGACCAGGCTGGCCGCCGCCCAGAACATCAAGGCATTGATGATGAACAGGAAAAGGCCTAGCGTGACCACTGTCACGGGCAGGGTCAGCAAGACCAGAATCGGGCGCACCACCATGTTCAGTGCGCCCAGCACGGCCGCCGCAATCAGCGCCGCCGTGAAGCTGCTCACCACCACGCCCGAATAAAGATAAGCCACCGCCAGCAAGGCGGCGGCGCTTAACAGCCAGTTGATGATGAGTTTCATGGCCGAAGAATACCACCGCAGACCGACCGGCAAAGGGGGCTGCGGCTGGCCTCATGCAGAGTCAGGCAGGGGTCTCAGCAGGCCCCCGCCCCAGGCATCAGCTCTGCTGCGCCGTGGCGCTGGCTGCGGCCTTGCTGCGGCGGTTGGCCCACCAGCCCGCTGCCAGCACGCCGGCAATCGCCAGAGCGTAAGTGGCCCAGGCGGCGGCGCTGTGCAGGGTCTGAGCCGAAGGCAGGCTGTCAGGGCCGCCATAAATCGGGTCGAGCCAACGCTCACCCACAATCATGTTGGCGGCGGTAAAGGCCAGCACGGCGGCTCCGAGCTTGATGATGACGGGGAAGCGCTCCACCAGCTTGAGCACCATGGTGCTGCCAAACACCACGATCGGCACGCTCACCAGCAGGCCGATGATGACCAGGTCAAACGCGCCGTGCGCGGCACCGGCCACGCCCAGCACGTTGTCAATGCCCATCAGTGCGTCGGCAATCACGATGGTTTTCATGGCGCCCCAGAAGGTACTGGCGGCCGGTCCCGCGTGCTCCTTGTCGCCCTGATCGGCCAGCAGCTGATAGGCCACCCACAGCAGGCCCAGGCCGCCGACCAGCATCAGGCCGGGTATTTTCAGCAGCCACACCACGCCCACCGTCATGACCGAGCGGACCACAATGGCGCCGGCGGCGCCCCAGACGATGGCTTTTTTCTGCAGATGCGGCGGCAGGTTGCGCGCGGCCAGCGCAATCACGATGGCGTTGTCGCCGGCGAGCACCAGGTCAATCAAAATGATCGCCAGCAGGGCGGACCACCAGGGGGTTGAAAACAATTCCATGGAACACACTTCCCAATATCAAGTTTCAAGGTGGAAATTCGAAAAACCGAATTCCCGGATAGGTGAAACCTGTCGGGCCGATGCCAGGCGGGACTGGGGCTTGGATATGGATATTCATGCCGCGAACGCCTCGATCAAACCCGAACAGGTTTCAATCGAAGGTCTGGCTCGACATGCAGTGTGGCTGCATGCCCAACAAGCCGGAAGCGTGAGCCTCGTATTGACGACTTGTTGAAGCGATCTTGCGGCGGCCACTTGAAAAAGCGCTGCAGCAAATTCAGGGAGTTACTCCCCTTCGGTGCGATATTGGACAACAAAACCGTTCCCCTGGCAAATGCAGGGCTTTTCCGCCAGGCCGAGTGGGCCCTAAGCCGGGGCCGGGCGCGCCCTTGGCCACTAGCGTCGATAATAGGCAGCCCGGCTACGCCGGTTCGCGCAAGGCGCTGGCCGCCCCTCACTGTCGACTACTTTTCCCCATGCCCGGCATCCACATCACCGACATCGAAGCCGCCATCAATTACTGGCGCGGCAAAAAACCTTCAGCCGACGGCCTGACGCTGGCGCCCGAGTTGCGCGCGCTGGCCGAGGTTTACGCACTCATGGTGGTTCAGCATGAAGAGCTGGCCGACGTCAAAACCTTTCCGGCCAAGGCGCTGGCGGCCTGGATCGCCTGGTACGACACCACGGCCGACACGCCCTGCATCGCCATCTGCTCGACCAGCCAGGGCGATGAGCTCTGCAAGGGCTGCGGCCGCACCTTTGCCGAGGTGCAGCACTGGCTGGAGATGACGCCCTTCGAGAAACGCAGCACCTGGCGGCGCATCACGCTGGAGGCGACGGCCTGGCGCTTTGGCCGCTATGCCGACAGGGCGCTGGAGGGTCAGGCGCCTGATCAAGCCTGAGGTATAAGCGAAACAGGCCTCTAGCCCAATAGGCATGAGCGCAAGAAGCTATCAATTTAATAGTTAACCAGGCGCAGCCCACACATGCTCAGACTGACTCGCGCTCCCAATATTGCGATTGCCGCGCTGTGGGCCGATGCCTTGCAGCAAGCCGGTTTTTCGGCCAGCGTGCAACGCTATTTCCTGAGCGGCATCGCCGGCGAATTGCCGCCCGACCAGTGCCTGCCCGAGGTCTGGTTGACGCTGGACGAGGAGGCGCCCGCCGCCCGGGTCTTGCTGCACGCCCTGCAAAACATGCCGCAGCGGCGCTGGCTGTGCGGCTGCGGGGAAACGGTTGAAGGTGGTTTCGAGCAGTGCTGGCACTGCGGCGCGGCCATGCCGGCTTGACTAGCCCCCACGTTCGCTCACTTCGTGTGCTCTCTACCCCCCCCGAGGGGGCTGCCCGCCTTGCGGCCCGGCAAAGCCGGCTCCGCGGCTCATACTGGCTTGAATAGTTCAGTAGGCTAACCCAAGGGAGTTATTCACCAATGGGGGCCGCGGGGCTGGCTTTGCCAGACCGCAGGCCCCGCCCCCTCGAGGGGGAACAGGCTACACGAAGTGAGCCTGGACGGGGGTGGGCTTGTCAGACCCGCTTGGCCAACTCGGCCGCCATGCCGACATAGCTGGCCGGCGTGAGCGCCAGCAGGCGCACTTTTTCGGCCTCGGGGATTTCCAGCGAGCGGATCAGGCCGTGCAGGTCTTGGGCCTTGACGGTCTTGCCGCGCGTCACTTCCTTGAGCTTTTCGTAGGCGCCCTGCACGCCGTAGCGGCGCATCACGGTCTGAATCGGTTCGGCCAGCACTTCCCAGGCATTGTCCAGATCCTCGGCCAGGGCTTCGCGGTTGAGTTCGAGCTTGTTCAGGCCGGTGTTTAGCGAGTTGTAGGCCAGCACGGCGTAACCCAGGGCCACGCCCATATTGCGCAGCACGGTCGAGTCGGTCAGGTCGCGCTGCCATCGGCTAATGGGCAGCTTTTCGCTCATGTGCTTGAGCAGCGCATTGGCCAGGCCTAGGTTGCCCTCGGCGTTTTCAAAGTCAATCGGGTTGACCTTGTGCGGCATGGTCGAGGAGCCGATTTCGCCTTCTTTGAGGCGCTGCTTGAAGTAACCCACGCTGACATAGCCCCAGATATCGCGCGCCAGGTCTATCAGTATGGTGTTGGTGCGAGTCACGGCATCAAAGAGTTCGGCCATGTAGTCGTGCGGCTCGATCTGGATGCTGTAAGGCTGGAACGTCAGGCCCAGGCCCAGCGGCTCCGGCGTTTCAATCACGTGACGGCTGAAGGCTTCCCAGTCGAAGTCGGGCCAGGCCGACAGGTGAGCGTTGTAGTTGCCGACGGCGCCATTCATTTTGGCCATCAGCTTGACGCCGGCGATTTTCTCGCGCGCCAGGCTCAGGCGCACCACCACGTTGGCGATTTCCTTGCCGACGGTGGTCGGGCTGGCGGTCTGGCCGTGGGTGCGGCTGAGCATGGGCTCGTTGGCATGCTCGTGCGCCATCTGGCGCAGCTTGTCTATGACCTTGTCGAGCGCCGGCAGCAGGACCTGCTCGCGGCCGCTTTTGAGCTGCAGCGCATGGCTGGTGTTATTGATGTCTTCGCTGGTACAGGCAAAGTGCACGAATTCGCCGGCCGCCTGCAGTTCAGGCCGGGCTTCGAATTTGGACTTGATCCAATACTCCACGGCTTTCACGTCGTGGTTGGTGGTTTTTTCAATTTCTTTGATGGCGATCGCATCGGCTTGCGAGAAATTTTTCACCAGGCCCAGCAGATAGGTGCGGGCGCCCGGGCTGAGGGGCTTGAACTCAGCGAACTTGGCATCCGAGAGGGCAATAAACCAGGCGATCTCGACCTGGACGCGTCGGTGCATATAGCCCTGTTCGGACATGATGGGACGCAAAGACTGGAGTTTGCCGGCGTAGCGGCCGTCTAGCGGCGACAGGGCATTGATGGTGGAGAGGCTCATGGCTCAATTGTAGGCCGATGGCCGGCCAAGCCAAGTCGATAGAATAGCCTGCTTCCTGATCACGACCTTGACCCTCGCATCACCATGAAACTCATCGGATCCGCTACCAGCCCCTATGTACGCAAAGTGCGCGTTGTGATGGCTGAGAAAAAGCTGGACTACCAGTTGCTGCTGGAAGACGTCTGGGCGGCCAACACCACCATTTCCGTCGCCAACCCGCTGGGCCAGGTGCCCTGCCTGGTGATGGAAGGCGGCGAAGCCGTATTCGATTCCCGCGTGATCGTCGAATACCTGGACACCCTGTCACCGGTCGGCAAGCTGATCCCGGCGCAAGGTCGGGAGCGCGCCGAAGTCAAGACCTGGGAAGCGCTGGCCGACGGCCTGTGCGATGCGGCTCTGCTGGCGCGGCTGGAGGCCACCTGGGCCGGCCGCAGCGAGGCGCAGCGCTGTGATGCCTGGATAGAACGGCAAACCGGGAAGATCAAGGCCGTACTCAAAGCCATGAGCAGCGGTCTGGGCGAGAAGGCATTTTGCAGCGGCGTTCACTTCAGCCTGTCGGATGTGGCGGTGGGTTGCGCGCTGGATTACCTGAGCTTTCGCTTCCCCGAGATCACTTGGCGCGACAGCTATCCCAACCTGGCCAAGCTGCAGGAAAAGCTGGCGCTGCGGCCCAGCTTCGTGGAAACCAGTTCCAACTGATTTTTTTGAAGAAAATCGGCCTTAAGCCCAATAGGCACGGGCGCTACAGGCTATTAAAACAATAGTGACCAGGCAACCTGGCCGGCCAGCGTTGTTGGCCGCAGTGGCGTTTACCTGCAAGATAAAAATGCTGCGAAGCGTCCCGGCGCGAAGGAGGGAGGGAGGAGGAGCACCCCGGGGATTGCATTCGGGCCTCAAGGACCCGAAAGGCCTCGCAGCATTGAAACTGTTTTTGCTTGTGCAGATTGTGGGTATGTGAACAAACCGCGCCTGTCTGGGTAAGAACGCCAAAGAGCCTGCTTGGTTCCCCGGCGCCGTCTGGCGCACCCGGTAAATTTTTGTTAATTAGCCTAGGGGCGGGCCAGCTGCTTTTCAATCTCGTTGATGAATTTGTGACTGGTCGGGTCGGTCAGGGAGTTGAAGCTGACGACGCTGGCGCCATCGCGGGCGATCACATATTTGTAAAAGTTCCAGCGCGGCATGGTGCCGGTTTTGTCGGCCAGCTGCTTGAACAGCGGGCTGGCTTCGGGGCCGGTGACGCGGGTCTTGGTGAACATCGGAAATTTCACGCCAAAGGTGTTTTCACAAAAATCGGCAATTTCCTTGTTGCTGCCGGTTTCCTGCGAAAAATCGTTGGAAGGAAAACCCAGCACCACCAGGCCGCGCTCCTTGTACTTGGCATAGAGCGCCTCCAGGCCCTGGTACTGCGGCGTGAAGCCGCAAAAGCTGGCGGTATTGACCACCACCACGACCTTGCCGCTGTACTGGCACAGCGACTGCGGTTTTTCGTCTTGCAGGCGCAGCAGGTTTTGCTGCAACAGGGCGGAGCAGCCCACCGGTGTGGCCGGCGTGTCGGGCGTGGCCGACCAGGCGCCGCTGCTACCTAATGCCAGGCTGGCCAGGCTGGCCAGGCAGGCCAGGCAGGCCAATAACGCGGACAGACGCCAGGGTTTGAAAGTGAAAAGGGTCATGACTGACTCGCGTGAAAGTGATGGACAGCGTTCATTTTGACCGCCTTGTCTCAATAGTGTGGCCCTGCGCCAAGCCTGAGTCCGGGAGATGGTTTTGAGCAAAGTCCTTGCGAGCGGCCCTTGTCACATTCACCGCCTAAAATCGCAGGCGTACTCAGGATGGATCAGCAGCACATCCGAGGCCGATGTCCCGGCGATCCGCTTGAGAAGGAACCCATATGCTTTACCCCGAACTGTTTAAACAACTTGAATCCGTCCGCTGGGACATGGACAAGGATATTCCCTGGGCCAGTTTTGATGCCTCCAAGCTGAGCGACGAGCAGGCCCAGACCATCAAGATGAATGCCATCACCGAGTGGGCCGCCTTGCCGGCAACGGAGATGTTTTTGCGTGACAACAAGGATGACAGCGATTTTTCCGCTTTCATGTCGATCTGGTTTTTTGAAGAGCAAAAGCACTCTCTGGTGCTGATGGAATACCTCAGGCGCTTTCGGCCCGAGCTGGTGCCCACGGAAGAAGAGCTGCATGAGGTGCGCTTCGAGTTCGAACCGGCACCGGCGCTGGAAACCCTGATGCTGCATTTTTGCGGCGAGATTCGCCTGAACCACTGGTACCGCCGCGCCAGCGAATGGCATACCGAGCCTGTCATCAAGCAGATTTACACCCAGCTCAGCCAGGACGAGGCGCGCCACGGCGGCGCTTATCTGCGCTACATGAAGCGCGCCATCAACAAGTTTGGCAATGAGGCCAAGACCGCTTTTGCCAAGGTCGGGGTCTTGATGGCCAGCGCGCGGCGCACGGCGCAGGCCCTGCATCCGACCAATCTGCACGTCAACAAAAACCTGTTTCCGCGCGACACCATACAGAGCCGCCTGCCCAATCCCGAGTGGCTGGAGCACTGGCTGGACACGCAGATCAGGTTTGACGCCGTTTGGGAAACCAAGGTGGTCGAGCGCATCCTGCACAACCTGGGCCTGCTGCTGAACCAGCGCTTCAACAGCGTGCAGGAGCTCAACCGCTATCGCAAGGAAATCGGCAAGGAAGTGGCGAGCACCGCCCTGCCCGAGCCGCAGGTGAAACCCGCGTGAGCCGGCCGGCCTTCCTCGACAAAATCGTCTCGCGTGAAGAGGCCGGGGCACGGGTCGCGGCGCTGCCGGCGCCGGTGGTATTTACCAACGGTGTGTTTGACGTGCTGCACCGTGGCCATGCCACCTACCTGGCGCAGGCGCGCGAGCTGGGCGCCAGCCTGGTGCTGGCGCTCAACACCGATGCATCGGCCCGCCGGCTGGGCAAAGGGCCTGACAGGCCGCTCAACAATCAAGACGACCGCGCCGTCATGATGGCGGCGATGGAGTCCGTCAGCCTGGTCACCTGGTTTGACGAAGACACGCCGCTGCAACTGATTGCCGAACTCAGGCCAGACATTCTGGTCAAGGGCGGCGACTACGACATGGAAAAACTGGCCGAGACCGCCGTGGTGAAAGCCTATGGCGGCCAGGCCCTGGCGATTCCCTTTGTCGATGGCTATTCCACCACCGCGCTGGTGAAGAAAATCCGCTCAAGCCCCTGAACCCCAGCCTGGGGTCTGCACCGCGGGATGCTCAGGCTGCCTGGGCGATCAGCACGGCGTTGGAGCCGCCGAAGGCAAAGGAATTGGACATCACCGCGCGCAAGCCGGCGCCGTCGCGCGCCACCCTGGGGATGTAGTCGAGGTCGCAGCGCGCATCCGGGTGTTCCAGGAAGGCGGTGGGCGGCAACTGCCCGGAGCGCAGGGCCATGACGCTGGCAATGAACTCCATGGCACCGGCCGCGCCCATGGCATGGCCATGCACGCCCTTGCTAGAGCTGACCGGCAAGTGCTGCGCGTGATCCGCAAAAGCCAGCTTGATGGCATTGGTTTCCACCACATCGCCGACCTCGGTGGCCGTGCCGTGGGCATTGAGGTAGCCGATGTCGGTGGTATTGAGCCTGGCATCGGCCAGCGCCAGCGCCATGGCCCGCGCCTGTTGCTGGGGCTCGGGCTGGGTCAGGTGATGGGCGTCCGTGGTCGCGGCATAGCCGACCAACTCGGCCAGGATGTTGGCGCCACGTTTTTTGGCGCTGTCCCACTCTTCCAGCACCAGCATGGCCGCGCCTTCGGCCAGCACCAGGCCGCTGCGGTCGACCGAAAACGGCCGGCACGAGGCCTGATCGCCATCGGCATGCGGTTTGGCCAGGGTATGCATGGCCTGCCAGGCCTTGATGGTGCCCCGGTTCAGCAGCGCTTCCGCGCCGCCCGCCAGCATGGCATCGGCATAGCCGTGCCGGATCTGGCGAAAGGCCTCGCCGATGGCGGTGGCCGAAGAGGCGCAGGCATTGGAGATGGTGCTGCTGGGGCCCTTGAGGCCGAACTCCATGGACACATGGGCGGCAATGGCGTTGTTCATGGACAGCACCACCGTCATGGGGCGCAGGCGCGCGACCTTTTGCTCCAGCAAGGCGGTGTAGGCCAGGTCGGTGGAGCCGGCGCCGCCGCTGCCCGTGCCTATGGACACGCCAAAGCGTTCGCCGGCCAGCGTGCCGTCAGCGGGGCTGGCGAGTCCGGCCTGGGCCATGGCCTCACGGGCGGCGACCAGCGCAAACTGGCTGACCCGGTCCATGGTCAAGAGCCGGGCGCGCGCAAAGTGCTGATCGGGATCGAAAGCGATGGCACCCGCCAGCACGCTTTCGCTGCCGGTGGGAAAGGGGATGTCTATGGCCCGAATGCCGGACCGCGCCGCCAGCAGTGCTTCAAAGAAGGCCGGGCTGGTGCAGCCAACGGCGGAAACCACGCCAAGACCGGTGATGGCAACGCGACGCATGGCTCTGTCTTGATGAAGGCGCTAGGGGTTTAGGGGGCGGGCTTGCCGGCGGCTGGCAGCAGCGGCTCTATCAGTTGCACCATCTCGCCGAGAGTACGGGGCGGATTGGCCTGGTCGGGAATCTGTATGCCGAACTTGTCTTCGATCTGGAACAGGAACTCGATGACCGCCAGGGAATCGAGCCCCAGGCTTTCCAAGGTCGCCTCGGGCAGCAGTTTGTCTTCGCTGATGCCAAAGGTCTCGGCAAAAAGATTGATCAAATCAGAGTTCATTACCTAAACCGTAAATGTGTATGCAAAACGCTATTGTCCGCCATCGCCCCAGGCGCATGACTGGGGGCATTACTTATTCAACTCAGGGTGTGTACATCTGCCGGACCGCATCCGACAGGCTGAAACCGCCCAGCAGCTCGCCCAAATAGCTGGCCGGTGAAGGCGCGACGGCTGCCGTGCCGATTTCGGCGCGCAGACGGGCGTTGCTGAAAACCGCATCGGCGGTCAGAAAGGGCAGATAGGGCTGCAGCGCCTGGTACATCCAGCGCTGGCGGGCAAACTGGGGCGTGGGCTCATAGTCGCGCCCGCGCATCACCATCTTGCCTATGCCGGGCATGCTGTCTTTCAGTTGCTCGGCCAGGGCCTGGAAACTCATGGAGTCCTCGCCGGTCGAGACGTGGTAGCAGTCGTGCTTGAGCTCGGTCTTGAGCAGCATTTCGGCAAACGCGCCGGCAATGAAATCCACAGGCGCAAAGTCAAGCTTGGCCAGGGGATCCAGCGGTACATCGCCAAGTTCGGCCATCACCGGAATCGCCCACAGCATGTTGCGCGACAGCTTGGCGTCGTCAATGCCTCTGGCCAGCACGATGCCGGGGCGCAGGCTGACAAACGGGCTGCCGGCCGCCCGCAACATGGTTTCGGCGTCGCGCTTGGAGCGGATGTAGTCGTTGGCATAGCCGGCAAAGGGCATGTCTTCGGTGATCACGCCACGCGGCTCGGTGGTGACCGCCGCCGTGCCGACGAAAAAGCCGCGCTGCGAGGGTGTGAGCTTCTTCAGGATGCCCGCGAAATTCTCGGCTGCCTTGATGTTGATGGGGTAAACGCCGGCGCCGGGCTTGAAGGAGGTGCTGGCGGCGGAGTGCAGTATCACGTCGGCAGACCGCAGCACTTGGTCGCTCAGGCCGAAATCAGGCTCGACCACGTCGCCGGCCTCGGCAGAGACCATCTCGGCAAATTCAGGCTTCCACAAAGCGCTCTTTTGCAGGCGCTCGAGGAGGCGGAAACGGGCTTGGTCGGCATCGGCGGCACGCACCACGGCGGTGCTATAGACGCCGCGGGCGGCCAGAATGAGCATCAACTCGCCGCCAATCAGGCCGGTTGCGCCCGACAGCAGTACGCGTTTTGGCATGTGAAGAAATGTAAAGATAAGCCCTCGAGTATATGCCAGTCGGCCCCCTGAAAGCGCAGCAAGCCGCTCGCCAAACGGGTCTGCGGGGTCGCTGCCGGCCTGGCTACTTGTCGGCTAGCTCGACAGGCGCACGCCCACGCCAGCGCCTGGCCGTGCGCCTTAGCCACTGCTCCAGATCGTCTATGTAGGTAAAGACCACCGGCACCACCAGCAGGCTGAGCACGGTGGAGGTGATCAGTCCGCCAATCACGGCAATCGACATCGGCGAGCGAAAGCTCGGGTCGGCCGCCCCCAGGCCCAGGGCAATCGGCAGCATGCCGGCGCCCATGGCCAGGGTGGTCATGATGATGGGCCTGGCGCGCTTGTGGCAGGCGTCCAGCAGCGCGTCCCAGCGCGACATCTTGTGCTCGCGCCGCGCCACGATGGCGTATTCCACCAGCAGGATGGAGTTCTTGGTGGCAATGCCCATCAGCATGATGAGGCCGATCAGCGAGGGCATGGAGAAGCTTTTTTGCGCCATCAGCAAACCGACAAAGGCGCCGCCCAGGGACAGGGGCAGGGCGGCAAGAATCGTCACCGGCTGCAGGAAATCCTTGAACAGCAGCACCAGCACGATGTAGATGCACAGCACGCCGGTCAGCATGGCCAGGCCAAAACTGGCAAACAGCTCGCCCATGATTTCGGCGTCGCCGACCTCCACCACTTTCACGCCGGACGGCAGGTTTTTGATGGCCGGCAGCTGCTTGACGGCCTCGGTGACATCGCCCAGCGCCCGCCCCGACAGTTCGACCTCGAACTTGACATTGCGCGCGCGGTCATAGCGGTCGATGACGGCCGGCCCGCCGCTCATCTCCAGCGTCGCCACCTGGCCCAGCATCACCGGGCCCTGGCCCGGCTTGACGCTGGGCACGGCCAGGCGTTCCAGCACGCGCAGATCCTGGCGCGCCGCATCGGCCAGCCTGACGACGATGGGAATCTGCCGATCCGGCAGGTTGAGCTTGGGCAGTGCTTCCTCGTAGTCGCCGACGGTGGCGATGCGCAGCGTTTCGCCCATGGCTGCGCTGCTCACGCCCAGGTCGGCGGCGCGCGCGAAATCCGGACGGATGGCAATTTCCGGCCTGACCAGACCGGCGCTGGAGGAGATATTGCCCAGGCCGGGAATGGTGCGCAGGTCTATTTCCACCGCCTGCGCGGCGGCTTGCAGCGCCTGCGGGTCTTCGGCCGTCAGCACCAGCACGTAGGCTTCGCCCGAGCCGCCCAGCCCGACCTTGCTGCGCACGCCGGGCAAGGTTTCCAGCGCCACTCGCATCTGCTGCTCAATGCCTTGCTTGCGCGGGCGTTCGCTGCGCTCGTCCAGCAGCACGGTCAGCGTGGCCTTGCGGGTTTCCGCCGCGCCGCGCGGGGCAAACGGGTCGCCGCCGGCCGAGCCGCCGCCTATGGTGGTGTAAATGCTTTTCACATGCGCGACCTGGCTGACCAGGCGGCGCGCCTGCTCGGCCGAGACCGTGGTTTGCGCCAGCGTGGCGCCAGGCGGCAGCTCCAGGTAAACCTGGGTCTGCGAGCTGTCGTCGGCCGGCATGAAGCCGCTGGGCAGCAGCGGAATCAAGGCCACCGAGCCGAGGAAGAAGAGGGTAGCGGCGATCATGGTCGTCACCCGGTGCTGCATGCACCAGCTGGCCGCGCGCAGGTAGAGCTTCATCCAGCGCGGCTCCACATGCTGGCCGACGATGGGCTTGAGCAAATAGGCCGCCATCATGGGCGTCAGCACCCGGGCCACCACCAGCGAGGCAAACACCGCCAGCGAGGCGGTCCAGCCGAACTGCTTGAAGAACTTGCCGGCGATGCCGCTCATGAAGGCGGTTGGCAAAAACACCGCGATCAGCGTGAAGGTGGTGGCCACCACCGCCAGGCCAATTTCATCGGCCGCTTCCATCGCCGCTTCGTAAGGCGTCTTGCCCATGCGCAGATGGCGCACGATGTTCTCTATCTCGACGATGGCGTCATCGACCAAAATGCCTATCACCAGCGACAGCGCCAGCAAGGTGATGACGTTGATGGAAAAGCCCAGGTAGTGCATGCCTATGAAGGCCGGAATCACCGACAGCGGCAGCGCCACCGCCGAGACAAAGGTGGCGCGCCAGTCGCGCAGAAACAGCCAGACCACCAGCACCGCCAAAATGCCGCCTTCGTAGAGCAGGTGCATGGAGCCGTCGTATTCGCCCTGCACCGGGGCGACGAAGTTGAAGGCCTCGGTCAGGACGATATCCGGGTGCTGCACCTTGAGCTCGCTCAGCGCCTGCTGCACGGCGGCGCCCACGGCGATCTCGCTTTCGCCGCGGCTGCGCGCCACTTCAAAACCGACCACCGGCTGGCCATCGAGCAAGGCGGCGGCGCGTGGCTCGGCCGTGGTGTCGCTGACCTTGGCCACGTCGCTGAGCCGGATGCGCCTGCCGTCGCTAAGGGCCAGCTCCAGCCGGCCCAATTCTTCGGCCGACTTGACGGTGGCCAGGGTGCGCATGGGTTGCTCGCTGCCGCCTAGGTCGGCGCGACCGCCGGCGCTCTCCAGCTGCACCTGGCGCAGCTGCTGCGAAATGTCGGCGGCAGTGGCGCCCAGCGCCTGCAGGCGTTCCGGATCCAGGGCTACGCGCACTTCGCGCGAGACGCCGCCCACCCGGTGCACGGCGCCCACGCCGCGCACCGCCAGCAGCTTGCGCGAGACCTCGTTGTCGACGAACCAGGACAGCGCTTCGTCGTCCATGCGCGGCGAACGTATGGTGAAGGCCAGCACCGGCTGGCTGGCCAGGTCCAGCTTGCTGACCACCGGATCGCGCAAATCGCCGGGCAGCTCGGCCCGCACCCGGGCCACGGCGGCGCGCACGTCGTCGACGGCTTCTTGCACCGGCTTTTCCAGCCGGAATTCTGCGGTGACGGTGACGCCGCCGTCCTGCACGGTGGTGTGCAGGTGCTTCAGGCCCTGCACCGTGGCGATGGCGTTCTCCAGCTTGCGCGCCACCTCGGTCTCCAGCTGGGCCGGCGCCGCCCCCGGCAGCGCCGCCGCCACCGTCACGGTGGGCAGGTCGATGTCGGGAAAGTTCTGCACCTTCATGGCCTTGAAGGACAGCAGGCCGGCAAAGCTCAGCAGCACGAACAGCATCACTGCCGGGATGGGGTTCTTGATCGACCAGGTGGAGACATTCATGGTGAATTACTCCTTATTTGATAGCTTCTGCGGCAGTACTGTCGGGCGCTAGAGGCTTGTTTGATGCCAAATCATCGCTGACGCGCACCAGATCACCGTCATTCAGGAAACCGGCGCCGTTGATGATGATCCGGGCGTTGGCGTCCAGGCCGGCGCTGATTTCGACCCGGTCGCCGGCGAGCCGGCCGGTCTGTACCTTGAGCTGGCTGATGCGCTGGTCGGCGTTGAGCCGGAACACATAGTTGAAGCCGTCGCGTATCACCAGCGCGGTTTGCGGCACCGTCAGCGCGGGGGTGGCTCCCAGCTCAAACTCGCCTTTGGCAAACATGCCGGCCTTGGCCGGCGAGGTCATGGTGGCGGCCGCTGGCAAATCGACATAAACCAGACCGGTGCGGGTTTGCGGGTCCACGCTGGGCGCCACCATGCGGACCTTGCCCTTGAGTTGGGCGCCGCTGGCGGCGGTCACGCTGACCGGGGTGCCGGGCTGGAGCCGGCCCATTTCGGCCGAGGTGACTTCGGCGCGCCATTCCAGGCGCCCGCCGCGAATCAGGCGAAACAGCTCGGTGCCGGCCGGCAGCACCGCGCCCACGGTGGCGCTGCGCGCGGAAATCACGCCGCTGTCGGGTGCCAGCACCCGGGTTTGATGGCCGCGCAGCAGCTGCGCGTCCAGCACCGCCTTGGCGGCCTCGGCGCGAGCCTGGGCGGTCTGCTCGGCGGTGTTGTACTGGTTGATTTGCTGGGCGCTCAGGGCGCCAGAGCTATCCAGGGTGCGGGCGCGCGCGGCATTGTCGGCCGCTTCCAGGGCATTGGCCCGGGCTTCGAGCAGGCTGGCCCTGGCCTGGGCCACCTCGGCCTGCACGCTGTCGCCGGCAAACACCGCCAGCACCTGGCCGGCCTTGACCTGATCGCCGACGTTGACCAGCACCTGCAGCAGGCGCAGGCCATTGGCCTCGGAGCCAATGATGGCCTCCTGCCAGGCGCTGATGTTGCCATTGGCGCTGAGCTTGATGGGCAGGTCCAGGGGCTGGGGCAGCGCCGTGCTCACCGTCAGCGCCGGCCTGGCTGCCGGCACGCTGGCCTGGGCCGTCGATTTTGAGGAATAAATAGCCACAGCGCCCGCTGACAGGGCGACGATAGCTATCAAAATAATAGCTACTGATTTACGTTTCAAGAAGGTCATGGGAAAGCTCCGTGTTCAGAGAGGCGCCGGCGCGCTAGCGCGGGCACTGTCGGCGGCCAGGGGCGGCGGTGGCGGGCTGGCGGTGCTCCAGCCGCCGCCCAGCGCCCGGTACAGAGCCACCCAGGCGCTGCGGCGTTCGCGCTGCAGGCTGACAACGGCGCTTTGCGCCGCCAGCCAGCTGCGCCGGGTCTCCTCCAGTTCCACCAGGCTGGCCATGCCGCTCTGGTAGCGCGCCTGCGTCGCCTTGAAAGCGCTGGCGTAGCCGCTGGCGGCAATCTCGGCGTCATCCTTGCGGTCGGCGCTGCTTTGCAGGTGGATCAGCGCTTCTTCAACCTCTTTGACGGCTTGCCGCACGCTGCCGCGGTATTGGGCCGCGGCATTGTCGTAGCGCGCCCGGGCCGCCTCCACGTTGGCCGCGCTGGCGCCGCCGTCAAGCAGCGGCAGCGTCAGTTGCAAGGGCCCGACGGACCAGGTGTCATAGCGTAAGGATGCGCCGCGCGATACCGTTTGGGAGCGGGCAATGGCGCCGGTCAGGGTCAGGCGCGGGTAGCGGTGGGCCAGCGCGCTGCCGACCTCGGCATGCGCGGCATCGACCTCGCGGGCCGCATTGAAAATATCCGGCCGTTGCGCCAGCACCTGGGCCGGCACGCTGATCAGCGGCGCCATGGCCTCAGGCGCGGAGTCGTCGAGCGCCTGGGCCAGTTGCTGGCGCAAGTCGCTTTCGGCCAGGCCGGTCAGGGCCACCAGCGCCTTGACATCCAGGTCGCACAGCGCGCTTTGCTGGATGGCATTGCCATGGCCTTCGGCGGCACTGGCGCGCGCCAGGGCGGCGTTGGCCGGCGCCTGGAAGCCGGCCTTGACGCCCAGCGCCGTCAGGCGCGCGGTCTCGGCTCGCGAAGCGGCATCGGCGCGCGTCACGGCCAGCAGTTTCTCGCAGGCGCGCAGGCTGTAGTACTGGCTGGCCACTTCGGCAGCCACCGACACGCGCGCGGCATGCCACATCGCCTGGCTGCCCACCAGGCGCTGCTGGTCGGCATCGCGGCTGGCGCTGTGCTGGCCGAACAGGTCGATTTCCCAGCTTGCCTGCAGACCCAGCTGGGCGGTGGTGGCTAGCGGCGGTACCGCCCGGTTCACCGGCGCCGGCAGGCCGCGGGTCAGTGCGCCCGTGGCGTCCAGGCTGGGCCGCAAGGCCGCTCCCGAGGCGACTCTGGCCGCACGTGCCTGCTCGATGTTGGAGCGCGCCGAAACAATGGAGGGGCTGACGGCTTCGGCCGCCATGATCAGCTTGACCAGCAGCGCATCGTTTTGTTGCTGCCACCACTGCGACAGCTGGTTCAGGCTGCCCTGGTGCGGCAGCGTGGTGTCGCTGCCGGGCGGCAAGGGCGCCTGCCATTGCGCGGGAATCGCCAGCGTCAGGGGCGGTGCGGGCGGCTGCATGGCGCAGCCGGCCAGCCACAAGGCAGACAAAGGGGCAGACAAAGGCCAGCAGCGCAGCAGGCCGGACAGCCAGCGTCGGGAGGGGATTTTTTTCATGGCTTGCGCTCCTGGGGCGGTGAGTTCGCGGCGGGGCGGGCGGCGGGCTTGTTCCGGCGCAGGGCTTCGCTGGCGACCATGGCCTGCGCATAGTCGACCAGGCGGGCGGCCCAGCAATCTATGGCCTGCGGCGTGCCGAACAGCTCGGGCCGTATCAGCTCCACCACATCGCGGCTGATGAAGAGCTGGACCGCCAGCCCGGTGATGGAGAAGGCCAGCCGGTGCACATCGTCATCGGCCTGCTCCAGCGCCAGATGACGGCACAGCACGGCCACCAGCGCCGCGTGCGCGGGCTTGATGCCCTGGTCGACTTCCTCGGCCCAGAGGCCGGTGGGCTCCAGCATCTCGCGAAAGTGCAGCCGCGTGCACAGCTGCACCAGCTCGCCCTGGCGCATGGGTTCGAGAAAGCCGGCAAAAAAGCCTTGCAGCGACTGGCGCAGCGTGAAGCCGGGCTGGTCGTACAGCGCGATGTCGTCGCGCGCGCTGCCTATGGGCTCGCTGAACACCGCCCGGTACAGCCCGGCCTTGTCACCAAAGTAGTAGCTGATGGCGGCGACATTGGCGCCCGCAGCCTGCGCAATCTCGCGGATGGAGGTCTTGGCGAAGCCTTGTTCGGCGAACAGCCTGAGCGCCGTGTGCAGCAGCTGTGTGCGGGCGTGGGCGCCGTCGGAGCGCTGCCGGCGGCGCTCGCCCTCGGGCGTTGCGGGGGACAAGGGGCGAGTGGGCGGGCGGGCGGCAGGCATGTGCCGGATTAAAGCACATGAGTCAAACGAGTGATTTAATTAAATCACTCGTTTGACTTGAAGGTGGCGCCCCATAGCTGCTGGATTGCTTCGCGCTCGGCCTGCAAGGCTGGCGGCGTGACCTGGGTCGGCTCCTCGTTGAGGCGGGCGCGGTGCTGCACGCGCCGCAGCTCGCGGTAGGCGCTGGCGGCCTGCTGGCCCACGCCGGGCGGCAGCAGGCCGGCGCTTTCGGCACGCTGCAGCAGGGCGATATTGCCGACGTTGGCGACCAGTTCCGGATGCTGGGCGGCTTGCGAGAGCACCAGGAATTGCACCGCAAATTCGGCGTCCACCATGCCGCCGGGGCTGTGTTTGACATCGAATTTTTCGTCCCCGAATGCCGACGGGCCGCCCCTAGGCGGGAGAGCCCCCTCGGGGGGCAGCGCAGCGTGGGGTCGTTTTACCGTGCGCGCGCCGCTCACCTTCTCGCGCATGGCGACGATTTCCTGGCGCAGCGCCAGCGGGTCGCGCGGCGCCGTGATGACGGCCTGCCTGACCTGGTCAAAGCGCTGGCGCAGCGACTCGTCTCCCAGCACGAAGCGCGCGCGCGTCATGGCCTGGTGCTCCCAGGTCCAGGCGGTGTTGCTGCCGCGCTGCTGCTGGTAAGCGGCATAGGCTGCAAAGGACGTGACCAACAGACCGGAGTTGCCGTTGGGGCGCAGGGCGGTATCTATCTCGAACAGGTCGCCTTCGCCGGTCTTGACGGTCAGCCAGTTGATGAGCTTGCGCACAAAGGCGGCATAGACCTCGGGCGCGCGCTCGTCCTCGTCTTCATAGACAAACACGATATCCAGATCGCTGCCGTAGCCCAGTTCCTTGCCGCCCAGCTTGCCGTAGGCAATGATGGCGAACTGTGGCCCTTCGCTGTCGCTGCGGTGGCGGTTTTTCAGGTGGCTCCAGCACCATTCGGCGGTGATGGCCAGAATCGCTTCGGCCAGGGCGCTCAGATCGTCGGCCACCTGTTCCACCGTCAGCACGCCTTCCACGTCGCGGGCCAGGGTGCGAAACACTTCGACGTGGTGAGCGCGCCGCAGCAGGTTCAGGCAGCTTTCCTCGTCAGCCTCCCCGGTGCGCCTGAGCGCGACCAGGCGCTGCTGCAGGTCCCGGGTGAAGACCGCGCTGTCAAAGCGCTCGTGCAGCAATTCGTCGCTGGTCAGCTCGTCGATCACGCCCGGGTGCTGCAGCAGGTAGCGAGCCGGCCATTTGGCGGCGCCCAGCAACCGCAGCAGGCGCTCATGCACCGCCGGGCGCTCCAGCAGCAGCGCCAGATAGCTTTCCCGGCGCAATAGCGGCTCGACCCAGTCTATGAGCCTGAGCGCGGCCTCTTCGGAGACCGTGCCTTCCATCAGCCACTGTGCGGTGCGCTGCACCAGCCGGCTCAAGCGGGCGCGTGAGTCCTCGCGCAAGGCGAGCACGCGCGGATGCTGGCGCCACAGCGCCAGCCGGGTGCGAAACTGCTCAGGCCATTCGGCGGGCAACTGCTCGAGCAGGTCGTCCAGCTGCTGCGCAGTGCCGGCTGACTTGCCGCAACCCTTGCACTCGGGCTTGCCGCCCAGCAGGATGTCAAACTCGCCGGCGACCAGCTCGCGGTGGGCATCCAGGTCGCCGAGAAAGAGGCAGCAATTGCTATAGCCCATGGTCTGGGCAATCCAGTGCAGGTCGTCGTCGCGGGTCGGCAGCACATGGGTTTGCTGGTCGTCCAGGTACTGGATGCGGTGCTCCACCTTGCGTAAAAAATCATAGGCCCGCGCCAGCGCATCGGCGGTGTCTTGCGGCATCAGCCCGGCGCGAGCCAGGCGCTGCAGGGCGTCCAGTGTGGGGCGCGTGCGCAGCTCGGGAAACTGGCCGCCGCGCACCACCTGCAGCACTTGCACGGTGAACTCAATTTCACGTATGCCGCCGCGCGACATCTTCACGTCGTTGGCGCGCTCGGGGTGGCCGGCGCAGCGCTTGGCCGCGTGTTCGCGGATTTGCCGGTGCAGGATGCGCAGCGCATCAAAGACGTTGTAGTCCAGGTAGCGCCTGAACACAAAAGGCAGCACCGGGCCGCGCAAGGCTTGCGCTGCGCCGCTCTGTATGCATTGCAGCGGCGCCACGACCCGGCTTTTCAGCCAGGCAAAGCGCTCCCATTCGCGCCCCTGGGCCTGAAAATACTCTTCCAGTGCGCTGAGCGAAATGGCGGCCGGCCCCGAGTTGCCATTGGGCCGCAAGGCCAGATCGACCCGGAACACAAAGCCGTGTTCGGTGCTATCGCCGATCAGGCTGAAGACGGCTTTGACCTGGCGCGAGAAGTACTCGTGGTTGGAGATCTGGCCCCGGCCGTCGGCACGGCCAGCGGTTTCGCCGTCCTGGTCGTAGACGTAGATCAGGTCGATGTCGCTGGAGACATTGAGCTCGCGCGCACCCAGCTTGCCCATGCCCACCACCCACATGCGGGCGCGTTCGCCGCTGGCGGCCAGTGGTGCGCCGTGCAAAGTGTCGAGTTGGGCGCTGGAGTGCTGCATGGCGACATCCAGCGCCAGCTCAGCCAGCTCGGTCATGGCCCGGGTAACGACATGCAGTTCAACGCCGGTGCCAAGCTGGGGTGCTGGGGCGGCCAGTACGGGGCCGTCCCCGCATCCCCCAGCAGGGGCCGCGGAACCGGCTTCGCCGGGCCGCAGGCGCAGCGCCCCCTCGGGGGGCAGCGAAGCACACGCAGTGGCGAGCGTGGGGGCTCCAACTTCACAATCAAGTACCACCAGCCGCTCCAGCACCAGCTGACGCAGCACCCGCAGGGCGGCACCGGTTTCCAGGCCGCGCGTCAGCAGCGCGTCCAGCGTGTCCTGCATCATGGGTCGCAGCGGCGCCCCCTCGGGCTGCAAGGGCAATAGTTCGGCATAACGCCGGCGTATGCGCTGGACAAAGCGGGAATAAGCCGAGGCAGGGTCAAGGGGGGCGGGGGAGTTGGCGCAGACGGTTGAGGCGAGGGTCATCACACTACTTCACAAACTTCTGTGGTTCTGCATCGGGCGAACAGTGGCGCCGACGGTCATAATTCTCAGGTCAATGGAGCCAACGACCCCCACCCCGCTAGCCTTGCCGTCACTACGCCTGCGTGGGATCGCTGTGCTCATGCGTGTCCTGTTGTGGCTGGTCGTGTCGGCCTGGCTGCTCTTTGGTTTGAGCTGGGTCGTGCTGCATGGCTGGATTGTGCCGCGAATCGGGGAATTTCGTCCGCGCCTGGAGGCAGAGGCCAGCAAAGCCATGGGGGTGCCGGTTCGCATTGGGCAGATCAGCGCCCAATCGCGCGGCCTGATTCCTTCTTTTGAGTTGCGCGACGTGAGTCTGCTCGATGCGCAGGGGCGCGCGGCCGTGCATCTGCCGCGCCTGCTGGGCGCCCTGTCGCCCACCTCGCTGTGGGGCCTGGGTTTTGAGCAGCTGTATATCGACCAGCCCGAGCTGGACATACGGCGCGCCGCCGATGGAAAAATCTACGTCGGCGGTCTGGCGGTTTCGCCGGAACAGGAGGCCGGCCATAGCGCGCTGGCGGACTGGTTTTTTTCACAGACCGAATTTGTGCTGCGCGGCGGCACCGTGCGCTGGACCGACGAGCTGCGCCAGGCGCCCTCACTGGCCCTGACGCAGGTGGACGGCGTGGTGCGCAACGGCAGGCGCCGCCACCTGATGCGCCTGGATGCCACACCGCCGGCCGAATGGGGCGAGCGCTTCAGTCTCAGGGGGATGTTCCGGCAGTCATTGCTGTCGGGCAAGGCGGGCGACTTTTCCGCCTGGAGTGGCCAGCTGTATGGCGAGTTCGGCCGTGTCGACGCGTCCCGCATCAAGCAATACCTCAGCCTGGACTCGCTGGGCGTGGAGCTGAACCGGGGCCATGGGGCGCTGCGCGCCTGGGTCGATGTCAGCCAGGGCAAGTTCAGCGGTGGGGTGGCCGATGTGGCGCTGCAGGACGTGGACGCCAAGCTGGGCGCCAAGCTGCAGCCGCTGGGCTTCGAATCCATCGCCGGCCGCATAGGCGGTGAGCAGCATGCCAAGGGCTTTGACTTCAGCACCGAGGGTCTGCGCTTTCGCAGCCGCGATGGCCTGCAGTGGCCGGGCGGCAATTTGGCGCTGGTGCACAGCAATGCGCAGGCGGGCAGCCCCCAGCACAGCACCCTCAAGGCCGACAAGCTGGATCTGGCGGCGCTGGCCCAGATTGCCAACCGCCTGCCACTGGATCAGGCCACCCATGCGCTGATCGGCAATTTTGCCCCTGAGGGAGTGGTGCAAACCGTGGATGCCCGCTGGCAGGGGCCGCTGGAAGCGCCCAGCAGTTTTGCGGCCAAGGGCCGGGTGCTGGGCCTGAGTGTGGCGGCGCAGGCCGACGGCGCAACGCCGGCCACACCCGGTCGGCCGGGCATCAGCGGTGCGGATATTGATTTCGATCTGACGCAGGAGGGCGGTCAGGCCAAGGTAAAAATTCGCCAGGGCGCGCTTGAGCTACCCGGTATCTTTGAAGAGCCGCGGGTGCCGCTGGACCAGTTGTCGACGGATGCGCAATGGAAATTCACAGGCTCGAAAATTGAAATGCAGTTGCGCAATCTGCAGTTTGCCAATGCCGATGCGCAGGGCGAAGCGCAGGTCCGCTGGCGCACCGACGACGCGGCGGCTGCGGTCGGCGCTGCGGTCGATCATCGCTTTCCCGGCGTGCTGGATCTGCAGGGCAGCTTGAGCCGGGGCGATGGCAGCCGGGTGCACCGCTACTTGCCGCTGGTGCTGGCGCCGGAGGTGCGCCACTATGTCCGCGACGCGGTGCTCAAGGGCCAGGTCAGCGACGTGAAATTCAAGGTCAAGGGGGCCGTCAACCACCTGCCTTTTAGCAATCCGGCGCAGGGCGACTTTCGGGTCTCCGTCAAGGTGAAAAACGGCCAGTTCGCCTATGTGCCGAAAAGCCTGCAACCGGCGGGTTCCGCACCCTGGCCGGCCCTGACCGGGCTCGATGGTGAGCTGGTGTTCAATCGGGCGGCGCTGGAGGTCAATGGCGCCACCGGCAAGGTGGTCGGTTTGCCCGGTCTGCAACTGGTCAAGGGCAGTGCCCGCATTCCCGATCTGACCCATGAGGCCACCGTCGAGGTCGCGCTGGATATCAAAGGGGCGGTGGCCGACGCCGTGGGCTTTGTCAACACCTCGCCGGTGGGCGAGATGACGGATCAGGTGCTGGCCAAGGCCGTGGCCAGCGGCACGGGCGACTACCGTTTTCGCCTGAACCTGCCGATTCATGCGATTGAAAAATCCCGGGTCGAGGGCACGATTTCCCTGCCCGGCAACGATGTGCGCTTCAGCCCTGACACCCCGCAATTGCGCAAACTCAAGGGGCTGGTCACGCTGAACGAGCGGGGCTTTTCGGTCACCGGCGCCCAGGCGCAGCTGCTGGGCGGCGACCTCCGTTTTGACGGCGGCACGCGCGCGCTGGCCCGTGCGGCGGGTGCGCCGGAGCCAGACAACGGCGTGGCTTTCAAGGCGCAGGGCACGCTCACGGCGGAAGGCCTGCGCCAGGCCGCTGAGTTGGGCGCGGTTTCCCGCCTGGCCCAGCATGCCAGTGGCAGCACGGCTTACACGGCTTCGCTGGGTTTTAGGCGCGGGGTTCCCGAGCTCCTGGTCAGCAGCAGCCTGCAGGGCCTGGCGCTGAATTTGCCGGCACCGCTGGGCAAAACCGCGGAGTCCGCCTTGCCGCTGCGCCTGGAGAATGCCTTGCTGCGGGATGCCATGGGTGCGGGACAAAAACTGCAGGATCAGCTGTCGCTGAGCATAGGCCGTGTGGCGTCCGTCAACTATGTGCGCGATCTCAGTGGCGAGCAGCCGCGTGTGATCCGGGGCGCTATTGCCGTGGGCCTGGAGGCCGATGAAACCGTGCCCTTGCAGGAGACGGTCGTGGCGGCCAACATCAATCTGGCCCGGGTGGATCTGGATGCCTGGGAGAAAATTCTGGCCCCGGCAGCTGGCGCCAGTGCCGTGCCCGGGCCGCCTGCGGCGGCGCTCATGACTTATCTGCCCTCGGTGATTGCCCTGCGCGCCAAGGAGTTGCTGGTGCAAGGCCACAGGCTGAACAATGTGGTGGTGGGTGGTTCGCGCGAGGGCATGAACTGGCGCGCCAATATCGATGCCGCCGAACTCAGTGGCTATGTCGAATATCGCCAGTCTGGCGGTACCGGTGCCGCTCGCGTCTACGCGCGGCTCTCGCGCTTGAATCTGGCGCCCGGCACGGCCAGCGACGTGGAGGCCATTTTGAATGAGCAACCCGCCAGCATTCCAGCCCTGGACATCGTGGTGGAGGCGCTGGAGTTGCGCGGCAAGAAGCTGGGGCGGGTTGAAATCGAGGCGGTTAACCGGGCGGTCTCGGTGGCGGCCGAGGGCGGCGCTCGCGAGTGGCGCTTGAACAAGCTCAATGTGATCCTGCCCGAAGCCGTGTTGACGGCGACCGGCAACTGGGTAGCGGTGAATGCGCAGGCAGTGGCCGCGACGGGCGGCTCACGTGCCGCACGGGCCAGCGCCGAGCGTCGCCGCACCGTGATGAATTTCAGGCTGGACATCGCCGATTCGGGTGAATTGCTCAAGCGTTTTGGCATGGGCGAGTTGATCCGTCGCGGCAAGGGCAAGCTCGAAGGCCAGGTGGGCTGGATCGGTTCGCCGCTGAGCCTGGACTACCCGACCCTGAGCGGTCAGTTCAACGTCAACGTCGAGTCCGGTCAGTTCGTCAAGGCCGATCCGGGGATTGCCAAACTGCTGGGGGTGCTGAGCCTGCAGTCGCTGCCCCGGCGGCTGACGCTGGATTTTCGCGATGTCTTTTCCGAGGGCTTTGCTTTTGATTTCGTGCGCGGCGATGTCACCATCAACCAGGGGGTGGCGCGCACCAACAACTTGCAGATGAGCGGTGTCAATGCCGCGGTGCTGATGGACGGCAGCGCCGACATTGCCCGTGAAACGCAAAACATCAAGGTGGTGGTGATACCCGAGATCAATGCCGGTACGGCCTCGCTGATTGCCACGGTGATCAATCCCGCCATAGGCCTGGGCAGTTTTCTGGCGCAGATGTTTTTGCGCCGGCCCCTGATGGAAGCGGCGACGCAGGAATTCCATATTGACGGAACCTGGGCCGACCCCAAAATCACCAAGATAGATCGCAAGGCCCAGGCCAAGACCGGCAGCACTGCCACGGAGACGCGTTAAGCATGAAAATAGCCGCTATACAAATGGTTTCAGGCACCAGCCTGCCCGCCAATCTGGCGGCCGCCAGACTGCTGCTGGCGCAGGCCGCGGCACAGGGCGCCGAGCTGGTGCTGCTGCCCGAGTACTTTTGCATCATGGGCCTGAAGGACACGGACAAGCTCAAGCTCCAGGAAACCCCGGGCCAGGGGCCGGTGCAGGATTTTTTGAGCCAGTCGGCGCGCCAGCTGGGCTTGTGGCTTGTCGGCGGCACGCTGCCCATGGCTACCGAAGGCGCTGAGCGTGCGCGCAACGCGTCGCTGGCTTATGCGCCCTCTGGCCAATGCGTGGCGCGCTACGACAAAATTCATTTGTTCCGCTTTGCGCAGGGCCAGGAAGACTATGACGAAACCCGTGTGCTGGAGGCGGGCACGCAGCCGGTCCGGTTCGAGCTGGCCTCGCGCGACGGCCATGTCTACACCATAGGCATGAGCATCTGCTACGACCTGCGGTTTCCCGAGCTCTACCGCGCCTTGCAGGCCGATCTGCTGCTGGTGCCCAGTGCCTTTACCTACACCACCGGCCAGGCGCATTGGGAGCTGTTGCTGCGTGCCCGTGCGATTGAGAACCAGGCTTATGTGCTGGCCGCCGCGCAAGGCGGCAGGCATGAAAACGGACGCCGTACCTGGGGCCACAGCATGCTGGTCGATCCCTGGGGCCAGCTGCTGGCGCAGCAGGCCGAGGATGCCGGCGTGGTGATGGGTGAAGTCGTGGCGGCCAGGCTGCAGGAGGTGCGCGATCGTCTACCGGCCTTGCGCCATCGCGTGCTGTGAGGGAACTGAAGGTGAAGTTTCCTCGGGTGAGCAACATCATCAACTGGGCCGGCCGGCGCGGCTCGCTTTGGGTGCTGCTGATGGTGCTGGTGCTGACCTTGCTGGGCATTCTGGTCTGGCTGGCCGGGCGCTATGAGTCCAGCCTGGTGCAAGGCCGGCTCGAGCGCAACGCCGCAGAGACCGTGACCGACATACGCTCCGGGCTGGCCCGCAATCTCCATACTTTTCAGGCGTTGCAGTTCAGCGAGCGCCGACCCGAGAGCTGGCAACAGCCGGCTGCCGAGGTGTTGCGTGGGCACCGCGAGATCATGCGGCTCGAATGGCGTTCCGAGACGCTGGAGCTGCTGAGTTTTGTCGATACCCCCTTTCGCACTTCGGTGTTTGAACGGCTGGGGCGGGATAACCTGCTGTCCGACGTGAACCTGACCTGCACCACCGCCCGCCGCCTGAACGGGGCGGCCTATTCCATCAGCTACTTCCTGCCACAGCCCGACGGTCTGGGCATGGAGGTTTTTGACATGTGCATGCCGATTGTGCTGGCGGGCCAGCTGACCGGCTACACGGTGGCCACCTATTCCCTGCAGGACATCCTGGGCGAGTTGGTGGGCCCACAACTGGCGCGCGGCGTCGCCCTGTCCTTCACCGAAGCGGACGGCACACGCCTGGCGCTGCACGGCGCGCCCTCGCGCGGCAACCGGGTCTATGTGGCGCAGCAATTGCTGGATCTGCCCGGTGCCACGCTGGTGCTCAGGATGGAAAGCCGTCTTGGCACCCCGGCCCTGTTCCCCAACTTCCTGACGGCGCTGGTCATGGCCATGGCGCTGGCCTTGCTGGCGGTGCTGTTCCTGCTGGCTCGCGACATGCGGCGGCGCCTGAAAGTGGAGCACGATCTGGGCGAAGCCCTGGCCTTTCGCAAGGCCATGGAAAATTCGGTGCTGACGGGTTTGCGTGCGCGCGATCTGAAGGGGCGCATCACCTATGTCAATCCGGCATTTTGCAAGATGGTGGGCGTGGAGGCCGGCGAGCTGCTCAACCAGAGCTTTCCGTCTCCTTATTGGCCGCCGGAGCTGGCGGGCATCTACCAGGAGCGCCAGGAAATCCGGCTGGCGGGCAACAGCCTGCCGCGCGAGGGCCATGAGTCGGTGTTCATGCGGCGCGATGGCACGCGGTTTCCGGTGCTCATCATGGAGGCGCCGCTGATCAACGCCGTGGGCAAGCATACCGGCTGGGTCAGCGCCATTCTCGATGTCAGTGAGCAACGCCGCATCGAAGAGCTGTCGCGGGCCAGCCAGGATCGCCTGCAGGCCACGGCCAGGCTGGCCATGGTCGGTGAAATGGCGTCCCTGCTCAGCCATGAGCTGAACCAGCCGCTGGCCGCGATTTCCAGCTATGCCACCGGCTCGCTCAATCTGCTGCGGGGTGAAATGGCGGCCCCTGGCCGGCCGGCCGAAGATCTGGCACCGCCCCTGTTTGACGATTTGCAACTGGCCATGGGCCGCATCGCCGAGCAGGCCGAGCGCGCCGGCAAGGTCATCAAAAGCGTGCATGATTTCGTGCGCCGACGTGAACGGGTGCGCGAGGCGGTGGCGCCGCGCTCCTTGCTCGATGCCGTCATGCCGCTGGTGATTCTGCAGTCCCGCAAGCTGGGGGTGCGGGTAGTGATAGAGCTGGCTCCCGACTGCCCGGCGGTGCTGTGTGACCGCACCATGGTCGAGCAGGTGCTGCTCAATCTCTCGCGCAATGGCATGCAGGCGATGCAGGGCGTGGACGACCTGCCGAGCGCCGGTCTGCGCGGCAAGGTGCTGACGCTGCGCATACGTCCGGCGGCCGGCCATGCGTCAAGCCGCTGGATCGAATTTGCGGTGATTGACTGTGGTGAAGGCATTTCGGAAAAAGTGGCCGAGCAGCTGTTCACGCCCTTTTTCACCACCAAGGAAGAGGGCATGGGCCTGGGCCTGAGCTTGTGCCGCACCGTGATCGAGCAGCATGGTGGTTTTCTCGCTTATGCCGCCGCCCCGCCCCGGGGTACGATTTTCAGTTTTACCTTGCCAGCGGCTGGCGCGCCTGATGCCACTGCCGCGCCACAGAACTTTTAGGACATTTGTTATGGAACCGATTCAGCATGCCACGGTGTATATCGTCGACGACGATGCCAGCGTGCGCGATGCGCTGGCCTGGCTGCTGCGCACGCGGCGTCTGCTCAGCGAGAGCTTTGACAGTGCCGAGGCCTTTGATGCCCGGGTATCCCAGGGCTTTGAAGTTCAGTCGCCGTCCTGCGTGCTGCTGGACGTGCGCATGGCGGGCCTGAGCGGCCTGGCCATGTTTGAAAAACTGATTGCTTACGGCTTGCTGCCCACCCTGCCGGTGATTTTCCTGACCGGCCATGCCGACGTGCCCACCGCCGTGGACAGCGTCAAGCGGGGGGCGTTTGATTTTTTTGAAAAACCTTTTTCCGACAATGCCCTGGTGGACCGGATAGAGCAGGCGCTCAAGCATTCCGCCGCGGCCCTGGCCCTGCGCAGCCAGACCATCAGCTTGCGCGCCCAGCTCGATGGCCTGACCGAGCGCGAGAGCGATGTGATGCGGCTGGTGGTGGGCGGCCTGCCTAACAAGCTGGTGGCCGATCAGCTCGACATCAGCGTGCGCACGGTAGAGGTTCACCGGGCCAGGGTTTTTGACAAAATGGGGGTCAAGTCGGCGGTGGAATTGGCGAATTTGCTACGAAATTTGTAGCGATTAAGTGCTGGTAAGGACTATTTACGGTCCGGTCCGGATTCCGCATCCGGTGCTTCTTCCTTGATCTCGCCATTTTTTCGGCCCGAAAACATCGTCCACCACACAATGAACACCATCAGCAGCAAGGCCCCGAGGGCTTCGAGTAAAAGTAGGGTCATGACATTTCCTTGGAATACAAATGGGGTCTCGGTGCGATTGCTGCCAATTATCGCCATGGTTGCACTGCTGGCGTCCTGCGCCAGCACGCCGCTGCCGCCGTCCCAGCCGGTGCCTGAGCCTGTGGCCGCCAGCCGCCCCGCAGACAGCGGGGCGCTGCCGGCGCCCAAGGTGCAGGGAAAAAGCCGCTGGGTGGCGGTGTACTGGAACGAGTTGCCGGGCTTTGCCGACGATGCGCTGTTTGAGGCCTGGAACGCCTGGATCAAGAGCTGCGAGCGCCCGGGCCCGGTGTTTGCGCCGCTGTGCAGCGAGGTCAGGCGCCTGAGTATTGCCACCGTCGACGAGCAGCGCGCCTGGATGGTGGCCAGGCTGCAGCCCTACCGCGTCGAGAGCCTGCAGGGTGAGGCGCAAGGCTTGCTGACCAGCTATTACGAACCGGTGCTCAAGGCGAGCCGGCAGACTGGCGCGGGTTATGCCGTGCCTCTTTATCGCGCACCGGCCACGCTGGGCAGCCGCAAGCCCTGGTTCTCGCGCCAGGAAATCGACACCTTGCCCGAGGCCAGGGCGGCCCTGCAGGGGCGGGAAATCGCCTGGCTGGCCGACCCCATCGATGCGCTGATGCTGCACATCCAGGGCTCGGGCCGGCTCAGCATCAGCGAGCCCGACGGCGCGCAGCGCACGGTGCGCGTCGCCTTTGCCGGCTCCAACGATCAGCCTTACCGCAGCGTGAACCAGTGGCTGCTGTCGCAGGGCGTGAGCAAAATCAATCCCTGGCCGGATGCCACCAAGGCCTGGGTGCAACAAAACCCGGAGCGCGTGCAGCAGCTGCTGTGGAGCAATCCGCGCTACATCTTTTTCCGCGAGGAGGCGCTCAGCGAATTTGACGCCGCCTTTGGCCCCAAGGGCGCGCAGGGCGTGGCGCTGACGCCGGGCCGCTCCATCGCGGTCGATCCGGCCAGCATTCCCTACGGCACGCCGGTCTGGCTGGCCTCGCAAGGCGGCGCCGCCAGTCTGCAAAAACTGGTGCTGGCGCAAGACACCGGCAGCGCCATTGTTGGCGCCGTGCGGGCGGACTACTTTGCCGGCACCGGGGCCGAGGCCGGTGTGCTGGCGGCGCGCGTCAACCAGCCACTGCGGCTCTGGGTCTTGTGGCCCAAATAGGCCCTGGCCCAGTCAGACTGATGGCATGACACGGGCAAGTGTCACGCCATCAGGGTTGTTACTTACTATCAAATAAATAGCTGGTTGTGCCCGTTGCTATTGGGCTAGGGCCTCATTTCCCTTAAATACTCAGGCTTCACCCGGCTTCACCCGGCTTCAGGTGGTTCAGCGGCAGCGCGCTGCTGACCTTCACTTCGCCCAGCGAAAAGCTGGTGTGCAAATCCTTCACGTTGGGCAGGTTGATCAGCACGTCGCGCGCGAACTGGCTGAAGCTGTTGAGGTCGCGGCTGACCGCCTGCAGCTCAAAGGTCCCGGTGCCGCTGATGTAGTGGCAGCTCACGACTTCGGGGAGCTCCCGTATCGCTTCTTCGAGGGCCTTCAGCAGTTTGCCGCTGTTCTGGGCGGCGTCCAGTCGCACAAAGGCCAGCACGCCCAGGCCGATCTTGTGACGGTTGATTTCGGCGTGGTAGCCGGTGATGAAACCGGCTTCTTCCAGCGCCCGCACGCGCCGCCAACAAGGCGCGGCCGACAGGCCCACGCGTGAGGCCAGCTCGGTGTTGGTCAAGCGCGCCTCTTGCTGCAAGTGATTCAGGATGGCAATGTCAAACTTGTCTAATGTTTCCATAAATCCTATTTTGCAGCAAGAATCTTTCTCTGTCGGTCTTGAATGGGGCAAAAAAAGCAAAGACATATCAGAGGCTCAGGCATACACTTTGCCTGCAGTTGGTGGCCCGACCCTAGGCGGGTTTTGCTGTCCCTGCGCCACTCGCCCACAAGACGGGTATTACAACAATCTGGAGACCGACAACCATGAACGCACCCTTGCCCGAGCACATCCGAAAAGCGCTGGAAACCGTCACGCTGGATGACAAATATGCCCTTGACCACGGCCGTGCTTTCATGAGCGGTGTGCAGGCGCTGGTGCGTCTGCCCATGCTGCAGCGCACGCGCGACGCCATCGCCGGCCTGAACACCGCCGGCTTCATCAGTGGTTACCGCGGCTCGCCGCTGGGCGGCTATGACCAGGCGCTGACGGCGGCCAAGAAACATCTGGCGGCGCAAAACATCGTCTTTCAGCCAGGCGTCAACGAGGAGCTGGGCGCCACCGCCGTCTGGGGCAGCCAGCAGCTCGATTTGTACCCGCAAAGCAATAAGTTCGATGGCGTGTTCGGTATCTGGTATGGCAAGGGCCCGGGTGTGGATCGCTGCTCCGACGTCTTCAAGCATGCCAACATGGCAGGCACCGCCAAGCATGGCGGCGTGATCGCCATTGCCGGCGACGACCACATCAGCAAGAGCAGCACCGCTCCGCACCAGAGCGACCATATTTTCAAGGCTTGCGGCCTGCCGGTGTTCTTCCCGTCCAGCGTGCAGGAAATTCTCGACATGGGCTTGCACGCCTTCGCCATGAGCCGCTTTTCGGGCGTCTGGTCGGGCATGAAAACGATTCAGGAAGTGGTGGAGTCGTCCAGCTCCGTCTCGGTCGATCCGGATCGCGTGAAGATCATCATTCCTGAAGATTTTCAGATGCCGCCGGGCGGCCTGCATATCCGCTGGCCCGATGCGCCGCTGGAGCAGGAAGCGCGCCTGATGGACTACAAGTGGTATGCCGCGCTGGCCTATATCCGGGCCAACAAGCTTAATTACAACGTGATTGAAGGCCCGAAAGATCGCTTCGGCATCATTGCCAGCGGCAAGGCCTTCAACGACACGCGCCAGGCGCTGACCGATCTGGGGCTGGACGAGGACACTTGCCATCAGTTGGGCATACGCCTGCACAAGGTCAATGTGGTGTGGCCGCTGGAAGCCAGCATCACGCGCGACTTTGCCCTGGGCCTGCAGGAAATCCTGGTGGTCGAGGAAAAACGCCAGGTCATCGAATACCAGCTCAAGGAAGAGCTTTACAACTGGCGCGCCGATGTGCGTCCCAATGTGCTGGGCAAGTTTGACGAGCCCGAGGGCGATGCCTCGGGCGGCGAATGGGGCCGCTCCAACCCCAGCGATAACTGGCTGCTGCGCGCCAAGGCCGACCTGACGCCGGCCATCATCGCCAAGGCCATCGCCAAGCGCCTGACCAAGTTGGGCGTGCCCGCCGACATCATCGCGCGCATGGACACGCGGCTGGCGATCATTGAGGCGCGCGAGCGCGCCATGGCGGCCATCGAGCTTGACACCGGGGAGCGCGCTCCCTGGTTTTGCAGCGGCTGCCCGCACAACACCAGCACCCGCGTGCCCGAAGGCTCGCGCGCCGTGGCCGGCATAGGTTGCCACTACATGGCAACCTGGATGGACCGCAGCACCTCTACCTTCACCCAGATGGGCGGCGAGGGCGTGCCCTGGGTCGGCCAGGCCGCTTTTACCAATGACCAGCACATCTTCGCCAATCTGGGCGACGGCACTTACTTTCATAGCGGCCTGCTGGCGATTCGCCAGAGCATTGCCGCCGGCGTCAACATCACCTACAAGATTCTCTACAACGACGCGGTCGCCATGACCGGCGGCCAGCAGGTCGGCGAGCGGCCTGAGGGCCACTCGGTGCCGCAGATCGCCAACAGCCTGCACGCCGAGGGCGTGGTCAAAATGGTGGTGGTGACGGATGAACCAGAGAAATACCGGGCCGGCGCCGCGCCAGCGCCGGCCCGGGCGGGCGCCACCGTTCACCCCGAGCTGGTGATGGGCTTGCCGCCAGGCGTCAGCGTCTATCACCGCGACGAGCTCGATCGCCTACAGCGCGAGTTCCGGGAACTCAAGGGCACCAGCATCATCATTTACGACCAGACTTGCGCCACCGAAAAGCGCCGTCGCCGCAAGCGCGGCACCATGGTCGACCCGGCCAAGCGCGTGGTCATCAATGAGCTGGTGTGCGAGGGCTGCGGCGACTGTTCGGTGCAGTCCAACTGCCTGTCGGTGGAGCCGCTGGAAACCGAGTTTGGCCGCAAACGCCAGATCAACCAGAACAGCTGCAACAAGGACTACTCCTGCGTCAAGGGCTTTTGCCCGAGCTTTGTCACGGTCGAGGGTGGCCAGCTCAAGAAGCCCAAAAAGGAGAAAAAGGGCGGCCTGGGCGCTTTGCCCCCGATTCCCGAGCCGGTGCTGCCGGTCGCTGAAAGTGCCTGGGGCATCGTGGTCGGCGGCGTGGGCGGAACCGGCGTCATCACCATAGGCCAGTTGCTGGGCATGGCCGCCCATCTTGAGGGCAAGGGCGTGGTGACGCAGGATGCCGGCGGTCTGGCGCAAAAAGGCGGTGCCACCTGGAGCCATATCCAGATTGCCAACCGGCCCGAGGCGATTTACACCACCAAGGTGGATACCGCCAAGGCGGATCTGGTCATTGGCTGCGACCCTATCGTGACGGCCAGCCCTTACACGCTGGCCACCATGCAGCCGGGCCGCACCTTTGTGGCGATGAATTCGCATGGGGCGCCAACGGCAGCGTTCGTCACCAACCCCGGCTGGCAGTTTCCGGGTGGCAACTGCGAAAGCGCCGTGCGCTCGGCGGTGGGCGCCGGGGGCATGGCGAGTTTTGACGCCGAGCAGGTGGCGGTGCAGCTGATTGGCGATTCGATTTACACCAACCCGCTGATGCTGGGCTTTGCCTGGCAAAAAGGCCGGGTGCCGCTGTCGCATGCGGCGCTCATACGCGCCATCGAGCTCAACGGCGTGCAGGTTGAGAACAACAAGGCGGCGTTTGAATGGGGTCGTCGCTGCGCTCACGACCTGATCGCGGTGCAGGCGCTGTTCAAGGCAGCGCAGGTGATCGAGTTCGTCAAGCGGCCGGCGCTGACGGACATGCTGGCCAAGCGGGTGGATTTCCTGACGGCCTACCAGAACGCGGCCTATGCGCAGACTTATCAGGCGTTTGTGGAGAAGGTGCGCGCGGCGGAAGCGCCACTGGGCAAGAGCGCGCTGACCGAGGCCGTCACCCGCTATCTCTTCAAGCTCATGGCCTACAAGGACGAGTACGAAGTGGCGCGGCTGCACACGGATAGCGGCTTTTTGAACAAGGTCAACACCATGTTTGAGGGCGACTTCAAGCTCAATTACCACTTGGCGCCGCCGCTGATCGCCGCCAAAAACGACAAGGGTGAATTGCAGAAGAAGCAGTTTGGCCCCTGGATGCTGACGGCTTTCAGGCTGCTGACCCGCCTCAAGGGCTTGCGCGGCACGCCGCTGGACGTGTTTGGCCGCACCGAGGAGCGCCAGATGGAGCGCGCGCTGATCGCCGAATACAAAGCCAGCCTGGAGGAGGTGCTGGCCGGTCTGAGCGCCGAGAACCATGCCACCGCCGTTGAAATCGCCCGGATTCCCGAGCTGATCAAAGGCTATGGCCATGTCAAGGCGCGCCATCTGGAGACGGCCCGGCCGCAGTGGGCGGCGCTGATGCAGTCCTTTCGCCAGCCTGCAGCGCTTTCCCGGCAGCAAGCCGCATAAGCCCTGAAAGCTGCAGGGGCTTGCTGGGGCACCGTGGCGCAAGCCGCTATGGTGTCCGCGGACGCACGGCAAGTTGGCCGGTGCTCGCCCGGCTTGAAAATAGCCGGGTGAGCGCCAGCTTCCGCTATGCTGCCCGACGCATACAATCATCAAGTCTGCGCCCTGGCTACCTAAGAGCCGGAGCGCTTATCAGTATTCCTTTAAATCATTGTGGAGTTAGCCGTGTTCATTTCTTCTGCCTTTGCCCAAACTGCTCCCGCCGCTGCCGCAGGTGGCGACATGATGTCTTCCCTGACCGGCATGCTGCCATTGGTGCTGATGTTTGTGGTGCTGTATTTCGTGATGATCCGGCCGCAAATGAAGAAGCAAAAAGAGCACCGCGCCATGATCGAAGCGCTGGCCAAAGGCGATGAGGTGGCTACTGCGGGTGGTCTGCTGGGCAAGGTGACCAAGCTGGGTGACGCATATCTGACGCTTGAACTCGCGCCCGGCGTTGAAGTGCAATTGCAGCGTAGCGCTATCGTCCAGGTCTTGCCCAAGGGCGCCATCAATAGCGCCAAATAAGGCCGCAAGGTGTTGTGGGGTCGCTTGAGCCGGCCCAAGTCATTGTCCATACGTCCACCAGGAACAGCCCTCTCATGAATCGTTATCCGGTCTGGAAGTACGCCCTTATGGTGGTCGTGCTATTAGTCGCCATCCTGTATACCTTGCCTAATTTTTTTGGCGAGGCGCCGGCGGTACAAATCTCCAGTGCTAAAGCCATCGTCAAGGTGGATAGCACCACTAGCGCCAAGGTGGAGCAGGCACTCAAGGATGCCGGAATTACGGCCGATGCCATTGCCCTGGAGGGCAGTTCGGTCAAGGTGCGTTTTGGCGATACCGATACCCAGCTCAAGGCCAAGGACGCGATTCAGAAGGCGCTGACGCCCGACGCGACCGATCCGGCTTATGTGGTTGCCCTGAACCTGTTGTCGCGTTCACCCGCCTGGCTCACTTCGCTGCATGCTTTCCCGATGTATCTGGGACTGGACTTGCGCGGTGGCGTGCACTTCATGCTGCAAGTGGACATGCAGGCGGCGCTCACCAAACGGGCGGAATCCCTGGCGGGTGACATTCGCACGTCCTTGCGCGAGAAAAATATCCGACACGGTGGCATCACGCGCAACGGACAGGCGATAGAGATCAAATTGCGCGACTCGGCGACCCTGGCATCGACCAAGGCGCTGATTCAGGACCAGTTCGTTGATCTCCAGATGGTTGAGGCTGCTGTGGGCACCGAGTACAGCCTGACCGCCACCATCAAGCCTGAGGCCGCGCGCCGAATCCAGGACCAGGCGCTCAAGCAGAACATGGTGACCCTGCATAACCGGATCAACGAGCTGGGCGTGGCCGAGCCGGTGATTCAACAGCAGGGCATAGACCGTATCGTGGTGCAGTTGCCCGGCGTGCAGGATACCGCCAAGGCCAAGGATATTCTTGGCCGCACCGCTACGCTGGAGATGCGTCTGGTGGACGACAGCGCTGAAGCCAAAGCTGCGGAAAACAATACCGGTCCGGTACCCTTTGGAGCGGAGCGCTTTTTCGAGCGCAATGGCCAGGCCGTGATTGTCAAGAAGCAGGTGATTCTGACCGGCGAAAATCTCACCGATGCACAGCCAGGCTTTGACTCGCAGAACCAGCAACCCAAGGTCGACCTGACGGTGGACGCCAAGGGTGGCCGCATCATGCGCGACACCAGCCGTGAAAACATCAAGAAGCGCATGGCGATCTTGCTGTTTGAAAAAGGCAAGGGCGAAGTGCTGACGGCTCCGGTGATCCAGAGCGAACTGGGCAACCGGTTTCAGATTTCAGGCTCCATGAGCGTGAATGAGGCCAGCGACCTGGCCCTGCTGCTGCGTGCTGGTTCGCTGGCCGCACCTATGGAAATCATAGAAGAGCGCACCATTGGCCCGACGCTGGGAGCCGACAATATTTCCAAGGGCTTTCACAGTGTGTCCTGGGGCTTTGTCGTGATTGTCGCGTTCATGGCGGTCTATTACATGCTGTTTGGCCTGTTCTCTGGCCTGGCGCTGGCCGTCAACCTGCTGCTGTTGGTGGCCGTGCTGTCCATGCTGCAGGCGACCTTGACGCTGCCTGGTATGGCGGCCATGGCGCTGGCACTGGGTATGGCGATTGACTCCAATGTGCTGATCAACGAGCGGGTGCGCGAGGAGTTGCGCAGTGGCGCTTCGCCGCAGGCGGCGATTCATGCCGGCTACGAGCGGGCCTGGGCAACGATTCTGGACTCCAATATTTCGACGCTGATTGTCGGCCTGGCCCTGCTGGCCTTTGGCTCCGGCCCGGTGCGCGGTTTTGCCGTGGTGCATTGCATAGGCATTATGACCAGCATGTTCTCGGCGGTATTTTTCTCGCGTGGCCTGGTTAATCTCTGGTACGGCCGTCAGAAAAAGCTCAAGACGATTTCCATCGGCACCGTGTGGCGTCCCGACGCGTCCGGCGCCGTTGCCAAATAAAGTCAGCTCTTTTTCCTGAATTGCCCCAAGGACCCCAGATGGAATTCTTCAAAATCCGGCGTGACATTCCGTTTATGCGGCACGCCCTGGCCTTCAACGTCATCAGCTTTGCGACCTTTGCGCTGGCGGTGTTTTTCCTGTTCTCCCGAGGCTTGCATCTGTCGGTGGAATTCACTGGCGGTACGCTGATGGAGGTCAGCTACACCCAGGCTGCCGACGTCGGCAAAATCCGGGATACCGTGGCCGACCTTGGCTTCAAGGATGTGCAGGTGCAGAATTTCGGCACTTCGCGCGATGTGATGATCCGTTTGCCGGCCCAGAAAGGCGTGAGCACGGCCCAGCAGAGCGAGGCCGTCATGACGGCACTCAAGGCGGCCAGCCCCGATGTGAATTTGCGCCGTACCGAGTTTGTCGGGCCTCAGGTCGGCGATGAGCTGACGCATGACGGACTGAAGGCTCTGGCCGTGGTGGTCCTGGGCATCATGATTTACTTGGCATTCCGGTTCGAGTGGAAATATGCCGTTGCGGCCATCATTGCCAACTTGCATGACGTGGTCATTATTCTTGGCTTCTTTGCTTACTTTCAGTGGGAGTTTTCGCTTCCTGTGCTGGCGGCGATATTGGCGGTACTGGGCTATTCCGTCAACGAGTCGGTGGTTATTTTTGACCGGATCCGCGAGAACTTTCGTCGTTACCGCAAGATGAATACTGTGGAGATCATTAATAATGCGATCACCTCCACCATCAGCCGTACCATCATTACCCACGGCTCCACCGAGGTCATGGTGCTGTCCATGCTGTTGTTTGGCGGCCCTACCTTGCATTATTTTGCGCTGGCCCTCACCATCGGAATTCTGTTTGGGATTTACTCATCCGTATTCGTGGCTGCATCGATTGCGATGTGGCTGGGCATCAAGCGCGAAGACCTGATCAAAGGGCCTGCAAAGAAAGAAGAAGACCCGAATGATCCCAACGCAGGTGCTACGGTGTAAGCTGTAAGTTATAGCATTCAGGGCGTTTGTGGCTCCAAGTAATCAAAAGAACAGTCTTATTGTCGAGCAGGCACGTGCGTTATTTACGGAGCGTATAGCGCGCCTGTTGCCCGAGTTGGCGAAAGCCATTGCCGATAACTTGTCGGCCCTGGCTGCCCAGCCTGGCGGTGGACGCGAGCAGCAGGAACGGCGCGATGCCTTGCTGGCTTATCAAAAGAATGGTGCGGCCTGGGTTCAGTCCACCATTCGCGCCTGGAGCAATGCCCAGGCATCCAGATCGGCTGTCGTGCCTGCAAGATTGGCTGATACGGACAAACTGGAGCTGATGGGTGATGAGGTGGTGGAGAACAGGATTCTTGCCTCGCGCCTGGCGCTGCGCTTGCTGGATTTTGCAAGTTGGGAGCTCAATGATCTTCGGTTGCGTGTGCAGAGTCTGGAAGGTCTTTCCGAACTCCACAAGCAGGACATTTTCCGCCCCGAAGTACTGGCTCAACATCTGATCGAGCAGTGGGCGCATGTGTCTTTGCCTCAGTCTGCCTGGCTGATGGTGCAGGACCTGGTCCAGAAAAGCATGGCGGAAAGCATGCTGGATATCTACCACGCGACCAATGAGTTCCTGGTGCGGCAAGGCGTGATGGTGGAAATCGATCTGCGGCCCCTGGTCAAGCGAACCCCTTCAGCCGTCACCACCAATTCGCCTGCGAGCGGCCACGGGGGTCCCGAGTCGCTGCGTGGACAAGTCGGATCGAAAGCTGCTCCGCTCAGTGACTTCGGTCGATCCCAGGTTTCCGGCATGGGAGCCGCTTCCGGTACAGGCTCACCGTACAACGGCGGCGATATTCGCAGCGGTGTTTCGAGCGCTGCCATGGCGGTCAACAGAGGCAAGGAAACGGCGGCTCAGACCTCGGGAAACTGGGGCTCGGATCACCCGGTCTATGATGAAACACGCATGGAAACAGCGACCTCGCCCTTGGCGCGGGTGCGCATGCGTGCCCAGGGTGTGATGGGCCACCTCAAGCGGCTGCTTTCAAGCCAGGTGTCGGATTTTGAAGAGACGCGTGCCAATCCGGTGTCTCCCCAGCTTGAGCAGGCCATGGTCAGTGTGCTGCGGGCCGAGGACAGTGGTGCGGAGTCGCCAACCGTGCTCGCCGATGCGCAGGGCCAGGCCTACGGTCAGACCCATGTGGATCAGGCCATGGGCGCTTTGCGCAAGCGCACCAGCGCGCTGAAGCAGGCGGCTTCCAGTACCTCGGAAAAAGCGACCATTGAAATTGTCGCCCTGATGTTCCAGAGCATTCTGGCGGAAGACCGCATTCCGGCGGTCATCCGCGTCTGGTTTGCGCGACTCCAAATGCCGGTGTTGCGTGTCGCGATTTCCGAGCCTGAGTTTTTTGGCTCCCTGCAGCACCCGGCGCGCCGCCTGATTGACCGCATGGGCTCTTGCGTGCTCGGTTTCGATGTCACCGTGGCAGGCGGCATCCTGGAGTCGGAAATCAAGCGGGTGGTTCAGGTGATTGAGCAATACCCTGAAACTGGGCGCCGCGTGTTTCAGCTGGTCTACGACGAATTTGACAAATTTTTGTCGAAATTTTTGTCGGAACAAGGCAGTGCTGCGCGTGTGGTGAGTGTGGCTCAGCAGATAGAGCAAAAAGAGACCATGGTGATCCAGTACACCATTGAGATGCGCAACATGCTCAATGACATGCCGGTACGCGATGATATCCGTGAGTTCCTGTTCAAAATCTGGGCCGAAGTGCTGGCCATTGCCGCGATGAAAAATGGCCCCCAGCATGCGGAAACCCTCATGTTCAAACGGGCTGCTGCCGACCTGGTGTGGGCCGCCAGTGCCAAACCCAACCGCAGCGATCGTGCCCGTGTCATTGCCGATCTGCCCAAGTTGCTGCAATTGTTGCGCCTGGGCATGTCCATGCTTGGCTTGGGCGTACCGGTTCAGGATGGCCATTTGAAAGTCATCAGCGACACGCTGGCAGACGCTTTCATGTCCAAAACTGATGCCATTTCCTTGGAACGGGTAGAGGCCATGGCCCAGCGGCTGACCAATCTGGAGGACTATCTGTCCGATGAGGATGTCGGCGACCTGCCGCTGGATACGGACAGCCTGGTGACCATGATAGGCATTGATGCGGCGGATATTGAGGTGATTGCCGACGGCGGCAGTCAGCCCACGGCAGCCATGCGGGCCTGGGCCAAAGAGTTGCAGTTGGGCACCTGGTTCAGTCTGGACCACAATGGCCAAATCAGCCATGTGCAGTTCGCCTGGTGCAGCGATCGCCAGCAGTTGCACCTGTTTGCCGCCGCCGACGGCCGCAACTTCCTGATTCAGGCGCGCCGGCTGGCGGCTTACCTGCAAGCCGGCTTGCTGGTGCCGACCGAAGAAGAGGCGCTCACGGTGCGCGCTACGCGCGATGCGCTGGCCAAGCTGGATGCCAATCCGGAGCGTTTGCTCGGCTAACGGTCAATTTCGGGGGGCAAAGCTCAGTGGGCGAGACGGAACTCCGTGTCGTCGCAGAGCTCGTCCAGCACCAGCGCATCCGGCTCTTCGCCAAAGCTCCAGTACACCATGAGGACAATGATTTTCAGGTCGTCCAGCGTCACCGGGTCGCCTGGCGCTGCCATGGCGCGGTCTATGACAATTTCCCGCATGTGCGGCGGCAACACGCCAGAGGATTCCAGGAAACTGACAAACCCCAGGCTTTGCGCGCCCAAATGCACTTGTTCTGCCACTGAGTAAATGCGCAGGCTGTTGGCCGATTGCGCTTGAATGCCTGGCCCTACGCTGGCGGGCTGACTACCGTCCGCCAAGGCTTTGGCCGGCAGGCCTGTCTGCGTGCCTTGTGCGGCGATGTTCAGACCGTCCAGCCACACCAGCGCCGCCTGGATTTCTTCGGCCTCGAATCCTGCGGCAGTGAGTTTGCGCCCCAGCCGCTGAAATTCGGGGCAGGCATCACCTTGCCAGTAATTCTCGTAAACGTAGACCAAGACTTCAAACATGTAATCAATATAACGCAGATGAGGGCGGCGGTGTCAGCCAGCCCGGGAAGGCCGCGTTGGGCTGTCAGCTCGCCGCCAGGCGCTGAAACAGGCCACCCGGCAGGCGCGCGACCTGGCCGCTGAGCTCGAGCTCCAGCAGCCGCGCTTGCAGCCGGGCGGTTTCCAGCCCGCATCGGGCCTGCAAGGCGTCCAGGCTGACGGCATCAAAGCCCAGCGCCGCCAGCAGCGGGTCATGGTCGTCGGACGGCTGCGCCAGCGGATCGGTGTGGTCCGCGCTCTGGACGGAGCCCAGGGGCAGGCGTAGCTCTTCGAGCACGTCTTGCGCCAGCTCCACCAGCTTGGCGCCCTGTTTGATCAGCGCATGGCAGCCGCGCGACTGCGGCGAGTGGATGGAGCCGGGAATGGCAAAGACCTCTTTGCCCTGTTCGGCCGCCAGACGGGCCGTGATGAGCGAACCCGATTGCAGCGCGGCTTCGACCACCAGCGTGCCCCGCGACAGCCCCGAGATGATGCGGTTGCGCTTTGGGAAATTGGCCATCAGCGGCGGTGTTCCGAGCGGAAACTCGCTGATGAGCATGCCCTGCTTGGCAATCCGGTGCGCCAGGGCCAGGTGTTTTTTGGGATAAACCCGGTCCAGCCCGGTGCCGACCACGGCAATCGTGTCGCCGCCGCCCAACAGGGCGCCATCATGGGCCGCGCCATCTATGCCCAGCGCCAGGCCAGACACCACGCACAGGCCGGCGCTGCCAAAGGCCTTGGCAAATTGCCTGGCGTTCGCTTCACCCTGCGGCGTGGGGTTGCGGCTGCCCACGATGGCTAAATTGATTGCTACTGTTTTGGTAGCTGTATGCGCTTGAATGGCAAGGGTTCCAAGCATATAAAGCATCAAGGGTGGGTCTTCGATGTCGAGCAGGGTGGCCGGATAAGCGGCGTCGCCCAGGCTGACGACGCGCCTGTCTTCGCCGGCCTGCAGCCAGTTCTGCGTGGTTTGCAGCAGGGCCGCCAGGGCCGGCGGTTCGGTTTGCAGGGCGCTGGCCAGTGCCTCGGAGCCGAGTTGCCGCAGGGTTGTTGCGCTTTGCTCAAAAATGGCTTGTGCCGAGCCGAAACTCGCCAGCAGCTTGCGTGCCGTGGCATTGCCCACGCCGGGAGACAGGGTCAGCCTTAGCCAGGCTTGAAGTTCTTGAGAGTCCACGGGGCTATGGCTTTTAGCAGGACGCGGGCCTGATATGAGCAAACATCAAAGGCCAGGCCCGCCGCTGCTCAAGCTCAATTCGGATTGACGAAGCGGTCACCGACCTTGACCCCATCGGTCACTTGCAGGACTAGCGCATAAGACAGGTTCTCAAAGGTGCGAAACACCATCATCAGTCCGTTGCGTTCGTTGGGCAGCTTGAGCTGGGGGCGGGCGCTATCCGTCTTGTCCTGCAGGCGCTGGCCGTCCTTGACGATGGCCATCACATGGCCACGTTCCAGTCCATCTTGGGTGCCGCGGTTGATCACGACGACCTGGTTTTCTGCCGCAAAGGCCACGGCGCTGCCGTAGACCGAAACGATCTGGCCATTGATGGGGCTGGCCGGCGCGTGCGGTACGTAGCTGCGCAATTCACGCGGTGGCTCGGGCAGCAGGCGGTCGCCGACCCACATTTCTTCCTTGGTGGCCACGATGTCTATGGTGGCCGGCACGATGTCGGTGGCCGCTTGGCCTTCGACCTGCACCATGGATTCTCCGCGCACCAGCTCGGCCTTGCCCACATACTGGGCCTCATAACCCAGGATTTTCTGCGTGCTCGGGTCTTTCAGTGGCGTGGCATTGCGAAACACCCGGAAATCCAGCGGCTCGCCTTTGGCGTCGCTCAGTGGCTTGCCGGTGGCCTTGCCGCCCACGTACTCGCCGCGCGCGTAAGCCCGGTCGCCACGGCTGAGCAGCACCCTGCCCTCCTGTGCGGCCACAATCCGTGGCGCCCGCGAAAACGTGGCTTCATCGACGATCAAGGCTTCGGCCAGAAAGGGTTCAATGATCTGGGACGATAGTGTGGGAATGGAAGCATCGGTCAGTGATTGCGAGCGGGTACGGGGCGAGAGCCGTATGGTGTCGGTGGGCGGGCCGTCCTGGCTGGCCTGGCGCGTGCGCAAGATGGCCCGGCCATTGGACTTGTCCAGATAGAGCTGTTGGCCGGGGTAAATCCGGTGCGGGTTGCTGATGTCTTGCAGGTTCATGCCCCACAGCTCTGGCCAGCGCCAAGGGCTTTTGAGGAACAGGCCGGAAATGGCCCATAGTGTGTCGCCCCGTTTCACGCTATAGCTGTCGGGTGCATTGGGGGCCAGCTCGGCCAGCGGAATACCGAGTTCGGCCACCTGGGCGGCTGTGGCCTTTTGCCCGGCAGTGACGGGGAAGTTCTGTGCATGCAGGCCAACGCTCCCGCCCAGGAGAGCGACGGCGGCGGCGATTGAAATAGGCGTGAAACGACCAAAGATAGAAGGCATATATGAGTGCTTTTGGGGCTGAGGCGCTTACATTTTGACTAAAAAATCGTATTTCGTAGTATTTGTATCTTGAGAAATCACGAACGATTCTGTACTTAAGCCCTTGATTAAGCAACGTTTACGCGATTCTGAGATTATTGAAACGATTAAAAACCGAGAAAAGTGGCGAAAATAGCGACTTCTCTCCATGTCACCCATGAATCCACTCACCATTCTTCGTTATCCTGATCCGCGCCTGCACACGGTTGCCAAGCCTGTGGCCGCTATTGATGCGCGTATTCGCCAACTGGCCAGCGCCATGTTCGAGACCATGTATGAGGCCGCTGGCATAGGCCTGGCGGCCACCCAGGTGGACATGCATGAACGCCTGATCGTGATTGACGTGAGCGAAGACCACGACCAGCCGCTGGTGTTGATCAACCCCGAGATCGTTTGGGCCAGCGCCGAAACCCGCTTGGGCGAAGAGGGCTGTTTATCGGTGCCTGGGATTTACGACGGCGTGGAGCGCTCGATTGCCGTCAAGGTGCAGGCGCTGGATCTGGACGGCAAACTGCAGGTCCATGAGGCCGAAGGCATGCTGGCGGTCTGCATCCAGCATGAAATGGACCATTTGATGGGCAAGGTGTTCGTGGAATACCTGTCCCCCTTGAAGCGCAACCGCATCAAGACCAAGTTGATCAAGCAGAAAAAAGACGAAGAGCGCGACGCCGTACGCTGACGCCGGCCTGAGGGGTTTTTCATCGCGCCGGCCTGGCGCGGGGCGGCGACTCTCTAGAATCAGGCCCCATGCGCGTTATTTTTGCCGGTACCCCTGAATTTGCCCGTGTGGCGCTTGCAAAACTGCACGCCGCCGGCTTTGATATCCCCCTGGTGCTGACGCAGCCGGACCGCCCCGCCGGTCGTGGCATGAAGTTGCAGGCCTCTGCGGTCAAGCAGTGGGCCGAAAGCCAGAACATCCCGGTCGCGCAGCCGCGCAGCTTGCGTCTCGATGGCAAATACCCCGAAGACGCCGCAGCCGCCCGCGCGGCGATTCAAGCGGCGCGGGCCGATGTCATGGTGGTGGCGGCTTACGGTCTGATCCTGCCGCAGTGGGTGCTTGATGCACCCAGGCTGGGTTGCCTGAATATCCATGCGTCCCTGCTGCCGCGCTGGCGCGGCGCCGCGCCGATTCACCGCGCCATCGAGGCCGGTGACCTGGAGACCGGCGTCACCATCATGCAGATGGACGCGGGGCTGGACACCGGCGACATGTTGTTGCGCGAAAAACTGGCGATCGCCCCCGAGGACACCACGGGCACGCTGCACGACAAGTTGGCGGCGCTGGGCGGACAGATGATTGTGGCGGCCCTCGAGTTGGCGGCCCGCGGCGAATTGCTGGCGACAAAGCAGACCGAGCAGGGTGTGAGCTATGCCCACAAGATAGACAAGGCCGAGGCGCTGATCGACTGGCGCCAGCCGGCGGCCGTCATAGCGCGCCGCATGCGCGCCTTCAATCCCACGCCCGGCACCGCCAGCACGCTGGACGGTGTCGCGGTAAAGCTTTTCAGCTCTTATATTGATAGCTGTCTGCGCGCGTCTGATAAGGCTCCTGGCACGATTTTGCTTGCGGATGCTGAGGGTGTCGCGGTGCAGTGTGGCGAGGGCGTGCTGCGCCTCACCGAGCTGCAGCGCACCGGCGGCAAGCGGCTGCCGGTGGCCGACTTTCTACGCGGGATCGCGCTGACGCCTGGCATGGTGCTGGGCCGTCCGGTCGCCGGAAGCGCGCCTTGAAACCTGTCTTGATGCCGCAAGCGACCCAGCCCCGGCTGGCGCAATGGCGCGCCAGCCTGAGCGACCCGGACCTGCGCGCCGGCGCCCGCGACATGATGGGCATGTCCATAGGCGTGGCGGCCTGGGGGCTGGTGACCGGCGTGGCCATGATCAAGGGCGGCATGGGCGTCTGGATGTCGCTGCTCATGTCGCTGCTGGTCTATGCCGGCAGTGCCCAACTGGCGGTCATGCCTATGCTGACCGCTGGCGCGCCGCTGTGGGTGATCTGGTTTACCGCCGCCTGCGTGAATGTGCGCTTCATTATTTTCAGTGCGGTCTGGCGCGCCCACTTTGGCCACTTTTCGCGTTTCAAGCGCTGCCTGCTGGGCTATCTGAGCGGCGACGTCACCTACATCATGTTTTCCCAGCGTTACCCGGACGGCAAACCGGGACGCGGGCAGATTCCCTACTTTCTGGGCGCCTCCCTGCTCAACTGGAGCGCCTGGCACATTTCCTCGATCGCCGGTATTTTTCTGGCCAATGTGTTGCCGGTGCAATGGGGTCTGGGTTTTGCCGGTGTGCTGGCCTTGATGGGCGTGCTGTGTTCCATGCTGGTGGACCGCGCCACCTGGCTGGCCCTGGGCGTGGCGGCCAGCGCCGCGCTGGCGGCTTATGCCCTGCCGCTGCGCCTGAACATCCTGGTGGCGATTGCCGCGGCCATGGTGATTGGCCTGATCATCGAGGCGACCGACAAGGCCTTGCGCAACACGCCAGTGACTATTGACGAGGTACCGCACGAATGAGCGATTGGGAAACCGTGCTGGCCATCCTGGGAATGGCGGTGGTCACGCTGCTGACGCGCTGCTTTTTCCTGATCCCGGACAAGGAGGTGCGCTTGCCCGAGTGGCTGCGCCGCAGCCTGCGTTATGCGCCGCTGGCCGCCCTGGGTGCTGTGCTGGCGCCCGAAATCCTGATGCGTGACGGCCAGCTGCTGAACACTCTGATGGATGCGCGCCTGCCGGCGGCGGCCCTGGCCATGGGTTTTTACTTCTGGAAACGCAGCATTCTGGGCACCATAGTCACCGGCATGCTGGTTTACCTGCCGCTGCACATAGGCCTGGGCTGGTAGGACTGGCCCCCACGCTCCGCCGCTGCGCCTGCGGCCCGGCGGAGCCGGTTCCGCGGCCCCAGCTTGCTTTGAGATCGTAAACACGTTCTTAGGGACTCGGGTTGTGTGCGGCCACCTACAATTTGAGGCTTTGGGCGCTGGGCCCCAAAGCTTTTTCCCTTTTGTGAGCCATCCATGAACTTCATCCGTTTTTCCGATTTGTGCGCCAGCGGCAAGGCTGCCGGCCAGCGCGTTTTCATTCGTGCCGACCTGAATGTGCCGCAGGACGAGCATGGCAACATCACCGAAGACACCCGCATCCGCGCCTCTATTCCCTGCCTGCAAATGGCGCTGGATGCCGGCGCCGCCGTGATGGTGACCTCGCACCTGGGTCGCCCGGTGGAAGGTGAGTTCAAGCCGGCGGATTCGCTGGCGCCTGTGGCCAAGCGCCTGGGCGAGCTGATGGGGCGTGAGATTCCTGTCATCGCCAACTGGGTCGATGGCGTGGAGGTCCAGCCCGGCCAGCTGGTGATGCTGGAAAACTGCCGCCTGAACAAGGGCGAGAAAAAGAACGATGAAGCGCTGGCCCGCAAGCTGGCCGCGCTGTGCGACATTTTTGTCCACGATGCCTTTGGTACGGCGCACCGCGCCGAAGCCTCGACCTACGGCATCGCGCAATACGCTCCTATCGCCAGCGCCGGCCCGCTGCTGGCGGCCGAAATGGACGCGATTTCCAAGGCCTTGGCCAATCCGCGCCGCCCGCTGGTCGCCATCGTGGCGGGCAGCAAGGTCTCGACCAAGCTGACGATTTTGAAGGCGCTGTCGGCCAATGTGGACGGCCTGATCGTCGGCGGCGGCATCGCCAACACCTTCATGCTCGCCGCGGGCCTGAAGATAGGCAAGAGCCTGGCCGAGCCCGACCTGCTGGCCGAAGCCAGCGCCGTGATCGAGGCCATGAAGGCGCACGGCGCCGAGGTGCCGATTCCCACCGACGTGGTCACCGCCAAGACCTTTGCTGCCGATGCGCTGGCCACCGTCAAGCGGGCCACTGAAGTGGAAGACGATGACCTGATCCTGGACATAGGCCCAGAAACGACGGCCAAGCTGGCGGCCCAGCTCAAGGCGGCCGGCACCATTGTCTGGAACGGCCCGGTGGGCGTGTTCGAGTTCGAGGCCTTTTCCAAGGGCACCGAAGGCATTGCCCGCGCCATTGCCGAGTCGAGCGCCTTCTCCATCGCCGGCGGCGGCGACACGCTGGCGGCCATTGCCAAGTACGGCATCGAAAAGGATGTTGGCTACATCTCTACCGGCGGCGGCGCTTTCCTGGAGGTGCTGGAAGGCAAAATCCTGCCGGCCTTCGAGATCCTGCAGAAGCGGGCTGCAGGCTAAAACGCTCTTGTTTTAATAGCTGCTTGCGCTAGTCCTGATTGGGCTAGAGGCCTGTTTTCCATGTAAGAACAGGCGTAACGCCCGCCTCAGCGCAGCGCCGGCTCAGGCGAGTTGGACGCGGGGCTCGCTGGTGGGCCGTCCGGCAAAGTCGGTCCAGCAGTGGCGCCTGAAGTCATACAGCTTGCAGGCGCGCGCGGTGTCGAAATACCAGCGCCAAGAAAAAGGCTGAACCACGATGCGGCCGGGCAGCAGCTCCTCTAGCTTGGCCTGCGCGGCCTTGAGCTTGTACAGCGGGATGCTCATGTCCACGTGGTGGGCGGTGTGCTTCATGATGTGATGGATCATGGCGCCGATTTGCAGGGGAAAGGTCAGGTGCACCGTGGTCGATACAAACGGCTGGGCGCGTTGCCAGGCGGCGCGGTCGTCGTGCCAGGACACCTTGACGTGGGTGTGGTGACCGTAAATCACAAAGCCCATCATGTTGAACCAGAACAACATGGGCACGACAAAGCCCAGCACCAGCAGCAGCGCTACCGATTGTTCGGTGAGCAGGGCGGCGGCCACCAGCGCGGCGATCCAGGCAGCGGCAAAGCCCGTCACCAGCAGGCAGTCCCAGGTGAAGACGGCGCGCCGGGTGTTGCCCATGCTGGAATGGCGCGGAAACATCATCTTCTTCCACCAGATCTCGACCATGTAATAGACGCCCGGACCCCAGCCGCTGCGGTAGATGCGCTGCATCAGGCGGCCCAACGGCGACAAGGCCTGAAACTCATCCTGCGTCAGCGGCGCCCAGACGAAGTCCACCCCCTTCAGGTTGGTGAAGCCGTGGTGCACCGCGTTGTGGCCCACGTCCCACAGGCTGTAGGCGGTGAGCGAAGGCAGAAAGGCGATGCGGCCCAGCCATTTGTTGAGCTTGCGGTGCGGCGTCAGGCTTTGGTGGCAGCCATCGTGGCCAATCACAAACAGCCGGCCTACGACAAAACCCGCTGCCAGCCCGCACAGCAGCATCAGCCAGACCGAGTCAAACCAAACCACGCCGGCGAGCAGCGCCGCCAGCAGGGCGTAATCCATCGCCAGCAGCGCCAAGGCGCGCCAGGTGTTGCGCTGCGCCAGCGGCAGCAGCCAGGAGCGGATGATCTTGCGGTGCGGCAGCGCTGCGCCGGCCGGCAAGGGAGAAGGCGCCGCGGTGTCGGTCGAGTCAGTCGGTTCAGTCGAAAAGGGCATGGGCCAATGGGTAAAAAAGTGGGGAAGGGAATGGGTCCGCAAGCGGTTCCGCCTATCCTAGGGGCGGCACGGAGCGTGGACTCTGATCAAGATCAAGTCATGTGCCATATGGCGTCTCTATGGCTGGTGCGCGGCGGGGTCGCTGGGGACCATGTGCGCAGGCATGGCGGTAACCGGGCCGTAACTTTTTCGTGTGAGAATCAGAAACTAAATTACAGGAGCTTTGTTTATGCCACGTCGCGCTACCAAAATCGTTGCTACCCTCGGCCCCGCTTCCAGCGACCCGGCGTTGCTGGAGAAGATGATCCGGGCCGGTGTCAATGTGGTGCGGCTCAATTTCAGCCACGGTTCGGCGCAAGACCATATCGACAGGGCCCAGCTGGTGCGCGAAGCGTCCCAGCGCGCCGGTCGCGAAGTGGCCATCATGGCCGATTTGCAGGGCCCGAAAATCCGCGTCGGCAAGTTCGCCGAAGGCAAGGTGATGCTGGAGCCGGGCGAAAAGTTCGTCCTAGACGCTTCCCGCACCGAGCCGGGCGATATCAAGGGCGTGGGGCTGGATTACAAGGAACTGCCGCGCGATGTCAAGGCCGGCGATTTGCTGCTGCTCAACGATGGACTGATCGTGCTGACGGTCGATGCGGTGCGTGGCGAGGAAGTGCACACCACGGTGAAACTGGGCGGTGAGCTGTCCAACAACAAGGGCATCAACAAGCAGGGCGGCGGCCTGACCGCGCCGGCGCTGACGGCCAAGGACATGGAAGACATCAAGACCGCCATGAGCTTTCAGGCCGACTACGTGGCTGTCAGCTTTCCGAAAAACGCCACCGACATGGAAATGGCGCGCCAGCTCTGCAACGTGGCCGCTGCACCCTACAAACACAAGCCCGGCCTGATCGCCAAGATCGAGCGCCTCGAGGCCATTCCCAATCTGGACGACATTCTTCGGGTCAGCGACGGCATCATGGTGGCGCGCGGCGACCTGGCGGTGGAAGTCGGCAATGCGGCGGTGCCGGCGCTGCAAAAGCGCATGATCAAAATGGCCAGGGCCGCCGACAAGCTGGTCATCACCGCCACCCAGATGATGGAAAGCATGATCGTCAACCCGGTACCGACGCGCGCCGAGGTCAGCGACGTGGCCAATGCCGTGCTGGACGGCACCGACGCCGTCATGCTCAGCGCCGAAACCGCCGCCGGCAAGTACCCGCTGGAAACGGTCGAGGAAATGGCCAAGATTTGCGTGGAAGCGGAGAAGGCCGAGTACAAGGAGCTGGAAGGCGATTTTTCCGGCAAGACCTTTGCCCGTATCGACCAGTCGATTGCCATGGGTGCGCTGTTCACCGCCCATCACCTGGGTGCCAAGGCCATCGTGGCGCTCACCGACAGCGGCTCCACGCCCTTGTGGATGAGCCGTCATGACATCCGCGTGCCCATCTATGCGCTGACGCCGCGCCTGGCCACCCAGCGCAAGATGGCGCTATACCGCAATGTGCGGCCGTTGCTGATGGACACCAGCGCCGACCGCGACACCGCGCTGGACCAGGCCGAGGGCCATTTGCTGCGTCGCGACATCGTGCAAAGCGGCGATGTTTATGCCATTACCTGTGGTGAGCCCATGGGCGCGCCTGGCGGCACCAACATGCTGAAGATCTGCCGGGTGGCCTAAAGGCCGCTTACTTTGATGGCGCCAGTTCGGAGAATGCCGGCGCCAGTAGCACCGAGGGCTGGCGTGAGATCAGCCAGCTGACGCCCAGGTCCACCACGGCTGCCACGGTCCAGCACAACCAGGCGGTCCAGAGCGTGTGGCTCATGTAATGGGCGCCGCGCACTTGTTGTGCCAGTCCTAGGGTGAAGCCGGCCAGCATCACGCCGGCGAAGCAGCGCCAGGCGGTCCTGGGCTGTATATGCCGGAAGGCGAAAAAGCCGCCCAAAAAGGCAAAACCGGCCGAGGCGTGGCCGGCGGGGAAGCAGCCTCCATGGCCGCCATCGCGCACGCCCCAGGCCCAATGCGATACATAGCTCGCCGTGCCGCCAAATTGCTGCAAGTCCCAGGGGCAACTGGTGTGGCTGTGCAGTTTGGTGGTCGAGACCACCAGCAGGGCCAGCAGCGTGGTCAGCGCCAGCTGTACCCGCCTGGCCCTTGCCAGCTGCTTCAGCGGCCCAAACGGCAGGACTATGGCCGCCAGCAAGGCCAGTTCCACTGCCCAGGGCCACAGGCGTACGTCGTCATGCAATACCGTGCGCCACAGCCAGTGATTCTCCAGGGGAAAGCCCTGGGCCGTGCCAAACCATTGGGCCAGTATCAGGTCCAGTCCGGAATAGTCCCAGGCCAGCAACAGCAGCAAGCCGTACAAGGTCCAGCACAAGAGCTGAATCCGGGTCTGACGAACGGGGGAGGCGAGAAAGGTCATAAAGCACTTATGTAACTGGGCGTAATGTAGTCGGAATGTCTTAGCTCTCCCTTAAGGCCGGCAAGTAGGCCGGCAAATCTCTTCAATGCTTTCTGGCGCGTAACGAGACAATAGGGACATGCGAATCCTCGTGGTGGAAGACGATGCCGGCATTGCCGTGGGCTTGCGGGCCAATTTGCAGCAGCGCGGCTATGCCGCCGATGTCTGTGCGACGCTGGCCGCGGCCTGGGGCGCGCTGCGCAGCGAGGCTTTTGACCTGGTGCTGCTGGACCTGGGTTTGGCCGATGGTGACGGCGGCGACCTGCTGCGGCGCATCAGGCAGCCCCAGCGGGCCACGGGCGAGCTGCCGGATCCCCTGATGCCGGTGCTCATCATGACGGCGCGCGACCAGGTGGCCGACCGCATTTCGGGGCTCAATCTGGGGGCCGACGACTACCTGGTCAAGCCCTTTGACCTGGATGAGCTGGAGGCCCGCATGAGGGCGCTGCTGCGGCGCTCTGCCGGCCGCGCCCATCCCTTGCTGGTGCACGGTGAGCTGGTGATAGACCCCGGCGCCCGCAGCGTGCTGCGCGCCGGCCAGGGAGTGGAGCTGACGCCGCGCGAATTTGCCTTGCTGCTGCTGTTGCTGGCCTCACGCGGCCGGGTGTTGTCGCGCCAGCAGCTGGAGGCGCGTCTTTACAGCTGGGAGGACGCCGTCGGCAGCAATGCGGTCGAGGTCCATGTGCACCATTTGCGGCGCAAGCTCGGCGAGGGCCTGATCCAGACCTTGCGCGGCGTGGGCTACTTCATTCCCCAGGAGGAGCGCTCGTGACGCGCTGGCCCGGCCGGCAGGCTTCTCTCACCCGTCGCCTGTTGCTCTGGGTGCTGGCGGCGCTGCTGCTGGTCTGGAGCTGCTTTGTGCTGGTCGGCTATCGCACCGGCATTCATGAAGCGGGTGAGCTGACCGACGGCCACCTGGCCGGGACGGCGGCCTTGCTGGTCAACCTGAGCCAGCCAGCGTTTGTCGACATGGCCAGCGAAACCGCCCGCCCGCTGATTCCCGCCTTGAAAAGCCACGACTACCAGCCCTCCCTGAGTGTGGTGGTTTGGGATGCTGGCGGGCAATTGCTGGCCCGCTCGGGCGAAGCGCCGCTGCCCCGTTTTGCCGCGCAAAGCGGCTTTGCCGACCTGCAGCTTGGTACGCCGGCGGCCGCCTGGCGCAGCTTTTCGCAATGGGATGCGTCCCACCGCCGCCAGGTCATGGTGCTGGTCAAGGCCGCCGAACGGGACGAACTGGCGGCCGATGTGGCCGATCAACTGATAGAGCCCGGCCTCTGGCTGCTGCCGGCCGTGGCGCTGGCGCTGGGGCTGGCGATCTGGCGCGGCCTGCTGCCCTTGCAGGCCTTGTCGCGCGATGTGACGGCGCTGGAGGCGGGCCAGGCCGGACGTTTGCAGGCTCGCCATCCTTACCGTGAGTTCAACGCGGTGGTGGGCGCCATCAACCGCCTGCTGAGCCAGCAGCAGGCGACGCTGGCGCGGGAGCGCCAGCTGGCCAGTGAAATGGCCCACGAATTGCGCACCCCCTTGGCGTCGATAGCCTTGCAGGCCGCGGCGCTCAAGGGCGGCTTGCCGGCGCAGGCGCACGCTGAGGCGCTGCGGCAAATCGGCGCGGACGCCTTGCGTGCCGGCCATGTGGTCAGCCAGCTGCTGGCCCTGGCACGCGCCAGCCGGACCGATTTGCAGCAGCAGATGCAGCGGCTGGATCTGGCGGCGCTGGTGCGGCGGGTGGTGGCCGACTACGCGCAGGCCGCCTGGGCAAGCGGGCATGTCTTGAGTGTTCAGGGCGAGGAGGGCCTGCAACTGCAGGCGCACCCGCTGTTGCTGGAGCTGGCGCTGCGCAACCTGATAGACAACGCCTTGCAGCACACGGCCCGTGGCACCTCGGTCTGCGTGCAGTGGGGCAGTGCCGCCGGCCAAGCCTGGCTGCAGGTGTGTGACGATGGCGCGCGCCAGTCGGCGGCCAGCCACAGCGCCTTGGCGCCGGACCGGCTGGGCCTGGGGCACCAGATCATTGATCGCGTCATGGGGCTGCATGGCGGCAGTTTTGCCAAGGCGCTTGCGCCGGTGCCATGGAACTGCTGCTATCGCCTGGCATTTGCCGCTGGCGCCTGAAGCCGCGGCTTGCGGTCAAACGTTACAATCAAGGCTCTGGTTACTGCGCGGTTACGGCCTCCAGGGCAATGCCCACGCTGCCTGGTCCGCCGCCACTGACCCACTGTTTTCGACAGCGTTTTAACTTTCTGGGGATTTTCAACATGGCACTCGTTTCGATGCGCGAGCTGCTGGACCATGCGGCCGTCAATGGCTACGGCATTCCAGCTTTCAACGTCAACAACCTGGAGCAGGTCCAGGCCGTGATGGCCGCCGCCGACGAGGTGGGTGCGCCCGTCATCCTGCAGGCCAGCGCCGGCGCCCGCAAGTATGCCGGCGAAGCCTTCATCAAGCACCTGATCCTGGCGGCCGTCGAGGCCTACCCGCACATCCCGCTGGTGATGCACCAGGACCACGGCCAGAGTCCGGCAGTCTGCCAGGGCGCGATCGACCTGGGCTTTAGCTCGGTGATGATGGACGGCAGCCTGGAAGCCGACGGCAAGACCATCGCCAGCTTCGACTACAACGTCGAGGTCACCCGCAAGGTGGTCGAGATGGCCCACGCCACCGGCGTGTCGGTGGAAGGCGAATTGGGCTGCCTGGGCAGCCTGGAAACCATGCAGGGCGACAAGGAAGACGGCCACGGCACCGATGCCGTCATGACCCACGACCAGTTGCTGACCGATCCCGAGGAAGCCGCCGAGTTTGTCAAGCGCACCCAGCTCGACGCCCTGGCGATTGCCATCGGCACCAGCCATGGCGCCTACAAGTTCACCCGCAAGCCCACCGGCGACATCCTGGCGATCGAGCGTGTCAAGGAAATCCACCGCCGCATCCCCAACACCCACCTGGTCATGCACGGCTCCTCTAGCGTGCCGCAGGACTTGCTGGCCATCATCAACCAGTACGGTGGCAAGATGAAGGAGACCTACGGCGTGCCGGTCGAGGAAATCCAGAAAGCCATCCAGTTCGGCGTGCGCAAGATCAATATCGACACCGACATCCGCCTGGCCATGACAGGCGCGGTGCGCAAGTTCCTGGCCGAGAATCCCGACAAGTTCGATGCCCGTGAATGGCTCAAGCCCGCGCGCGAGGCCGCCAAGGCGATCTGCAAGCAGCGCTATGTCGAGTTTGGCTGCGAAGGCCAGGCCGGCAAGATCAAGGGCGAGAGCCTCTCGGTCGTGGCTGCCAAATACGCCAAGGGCGAGCTGGCCCAAGTGGTTCACTAAGCTTTTTGTGCCCCCGGTGTCGCCGGATTGGCGATAATTCAAAACCTGCGGACTTGAACCCAAGTCGCGCGGGTTTTTTCACTTTGATACCGACCATGACCTCAGCACTTCATACCTCTGCCCTGACTTCCCTGCCTTTGCTTGCGCGCGGCAAGGTGCGCGACAACTACGCCGTGGGCACTGATCGCCTGCTGATGGTGGCCAGCGACCGCCTGAGCGCCTTCGATGTGATCCTGGGCGAGCCGATTCCCGGCAAAGGCGCGCTGCTGACGCAAATGGCGCTGTTCTGGTTCGGCAAGCTGGGCCATATTTGCCCCAATCACCTGACCGGCGAGGCGCCCGAAAGCGTGGTGACGGCCGCGGAAATCCCCCAGGTGAAAGACCGCTCCATGCTGGTCAAGCGGCTCAAGCCGATTCCGGTCGAGGCCGTGGTGCGCGGCTATCTGGCCGGCAGCGGCTGGCAGGAATATCAGCAAAACCAGGCCGTCTGCGGCGTGGCCCTGCCCGCCGGCCTGAAAAACGCCAGCAAGCTGCCCGAGCCCATCTTCACGCCCGCGGCCAAGGCCGAGGTCGGCGAGCATGACGAAAACATCAGCTATGAGCAGGTGGTGGCGGTGGTCGGCGCCGAACTGGCCGAGCAGATCAAAAAGATCAGCATAGAGATTTACCAGACCGCAGCCGCTTTTGCGCTGACCAAGGGCATCATCATTGCCGACACCAAGTTCGAGTTCGGCCTGGATGAAAACGGCACGCTGACGCTGATGGACGAGGTGCTGACACCCGACTCATCGCGCTACTGGCCGATTGAAGGCTACGAGGCCGCTTTTGCCGCCGGGCAAAACCCGCCCAGCTATGACAAGCAGTTCGTGCGCGACTGGCTGGAGGCCGTGCGCATCAACGGCAAGCCCTGGGATAAAACGCCACCGTCGCCGCATCTGCCGCCCGAGGTGATCGCCAAGACCGCGGCCAAATACCAGGAAGCGCTGGCGCGCCTGACCGCCGCCTGAGCCTAGCTAGCGTCCGAAAACCGCCTTCACTCCCACGGGAGACGGCGGTTTTTTTTACGCCTGGAAATAATGGTGAAAATGAGCTCAAGCCCAATATTGAAGGCGCAAGCAGCTATAAAAACAGGAGTTATTAAGATCCTGTCGCAGTGCATCGCAAGCCTGTCACAGCCGGCTAACACCACAAGCGCCCGGTGCTGCTCAAGAATGTCCCCTTTCACTCACCAATGACAGGAGACAGACATGACCGCCAAAAAGATTCTGATGATTTGCGGAGACTATTGCGAGGACTACGAAACCATGGTGCCCTTCCAGGCGCTGCTTGCCGTGGGCCATACGGTACATGCAGTCTGCCCGGACAAAAAAGCCGGTGATCACATCAAGACCGCCATTCACGACTTTGAAGGCGCGCAGACCTATAGCGAAAAGCCCGGCCACAACTTCGCGCTGAATGCCAGCTTTTCCGACATCCGGGTCGAAAGCTACGACGCCCTGCTGTTGCCGGGCGGTCGCGGCCCCGAATACCTGCGCACCTACCCGGCCGTGGTGGACATGGTCAAGCACTTTTTTGATGCGCAAAAACCGGTGGCGGCCATCTGCCACGCGGCGCAATTGCTGGCCGGCGCCGATGTGCTCAAGGGCCGAACCTGCTCGGCTTACCCGGCCTGCCGCACCGAGGTGGAGCGCGCCGGCGGCACCTATGCCGAGATTGCCATTGATGCGGCGCACACCGAGGGCAACCTGGTGTCGGCGCCGGCCTGGCCCGCACACCCGGCCTGGATTGCCCAGTTTTTGACCCTGCTGGGAACGCGCATCACGCATTGACGCCCAGCGGCGCGCGCTGCATGATTCCGGGAGCCCGGCAGAGGCCGACCGGAAAATGCCAACCCGCTGGAGACACATCATGTGCGAGGTATTCATCAGCGCCGACCCGGCGCTCTACGCCAGCCGTATCCGCTCGGTACGCCTGCACGGCGTGGCGACCAGCATACGGCTGGAAAACCTGTTCTGGGACGTGCTGGCCGACATTGCCAGCCGCGACGGCCTGAGCGTGCCCCAGCTCTGCACCCGGCTGCATGACGAACTGGTGGCCGAACGCGGCGGCGTGGAGAATTTCGCCTCGTTTTTGCGCGTCTGCTGTGGCCGTTATCTGGCGCTGCAGCTTGCGGGCGGCATCCCGCGCGATGCCTCGATTCCCATCGCCAGCCTGAACGCGCAGTGTGTGCTGGCTAGTGAGCGGCGGCCGTTTGCTTCAAACGGCGCGCCGCACAGGCTGGTGGCCTAGCTCAGCACCACGCTGCTCAAGCGACGGCGGTAGGTCGCCACCACCGGATCTTCCGGCGGAATCTGGCCGTCGGCCACCTTGGGTTTGGGCGCTTCCATGACGTCCAGGATGGCGATATAGGTCTTGCGCGCCGCCTCGTCCGACCAGCTCTTGTCGCGCATCAGGATGTCCAGCAGCTCGTCCAGCGCCTCGGTCCAGCGCTGCTGGGCCATCAGCCAGCGCGCCTTGCCGAAGCGGGCCTCGAAATCCCGCTTGTTGACCGCAATTTTTGCATCAAATTCGGCTCCGGCGCTTTCTCCGAGTGCGTTGATAGCTACAAAATCAATAGCATCCATCCAGCGCTTGAGGGAGTCAAAGCGCCGCGTCACCGAGGTCTGGGCAATCACCGGCGCAAAGGCCACCTTGGCATCGTCTTCGTGGCCCAGGCTCAAGAGCAGCTTGACGTAGTCAAAGCGGGCGTTGTCATTGGCCGGGTCTATGGCCACGGCCTGTTGCAATTTCTCCAGCGCGGCTTCGGGGCTGTTATCTGCCTCCGGCTCGGACAGTTCCGGCTCGGGCTCTTCCTCCAGCGCCGGCGGCAGGTGCTTGTCCAGGAATTCCTTGATCTGGCCCTCGGGCAGGGCGCCGGTGAAGCCGTCCACCGGCTGGCCGTTCATCATCAGGATGCAGGTCGGGATGCTGCGTATGCCGAAGGCCGCGCCAAGCTGCTGCTCCTGGTCGGAGTCGATTTTCACCAGCTTGAAGCGGCCGGCGTAAGCGGCCTCGACCTTCTCCAGAATCGGCCCGAGCGACTTGCAGGGACCGCACCAGGGCGCCCAGAAGTCAATCAGCACGGGGGTGGTCATGGAAGCCGCAACGACTTCCTCTTCAAAATTGGCAATGGTGACGTCGATCATGATGCTGCAAAAGTGAGGTTTAACAAGGGGCTTTTCAAGCGGCGTGACGGCTGCCGGCCGGCTAGGGCGCAAGGCCTGGGCATGGATGCGGTCCGCCGCAGCAGCTCAGACGATAGCATGCAAGCGGCGCTGCCCGCCCCAGCCCTTAAAATTGGGGCTTTGCGGCGCGCCGCCCTTCAACTTCAAGACTTTCAGGCCATCCCTATGACGACAACAAACAACTCGACCGCCCCCCTGGTGGGCGTGGTGATGGGCTCCAGCAGCGACTGGGACACCATGCAGCACGCGGTGCAGATTCTGCAGCAGTTTGGCGTGGCCCATGAAGCCAGCGTGGTGTCGGCCCATCGCATGCCTGACGACTTGTTCAGCTATGCCGAGCAGGCTTCGGGCCGCGGCCTGCAGGCCATCATTGCCGGCGCCGGCGGTGCCGCGCATCTGCCCGGCATGCTGGCCGCCAAAACCATTGTGCCGGTGCTGGGCGTGCCGGTGGCCAGCAAGCATTTGCAGGGCGTCGATTCGCTGCACAGCATTGTGCAAATGCCCAAGGGCGTGCCGGTGGCCACCTTTGCCATAGGCAACGCCGGCGCGGCCAATGCGGCGCTGTTTGCGGTCGCCATGCTGGCCCTGCACGACGAAACGCTGGCGGCCAAGTTGCAGGCCTTTCGCGCCGAGCAGACCGCCGCCGCCCGCGCCATGACGCTGCCGCCGCTATGAGCGCCTTGCCAATCCTTCCGGGCACGCTGTCCGCCGCCGGCCAGCCCGCCACCCTGGGTGTGATGGGCGGCGGCCAGCTGGGCCGCATGTTTGTGCAAGCGGCCCAGCGCCTGGGCTACTTCACGGCGGTGCTCGATCCCGATCCCAACAGCCCGGCCGGCCTGGTCAGCCACCACCATGTGCAGACCGGCTACAGCGATGCAGCTGGCCTGGCGCAGTTGGCCGCGCTGTGCGCCGCGGTCACCACCGAATTTGAAAACGTGCCGGCCGCCGCGCTGCAGACCCTGGCCGCCACGCGGCCGGTGGCGCCGGGCGCCGCCGCCGTGGCGATTGCGCAGGACAGGATTCAGGAAAAGTCGCATTTCACGGCCAGTGCCGGCGTGGCCGGCGTCACCTGCGCGCCCTATGCGGTGATTGAAACGCCGCAGCAGCTGCAGGCCGTGCCCGCCGATTTGCTGCCCGGCATTCTGAAAACCGCGCGCATGGGCTACGATGGCAAGGGCCAGGTGCGCGTCAAGGACGCCGCCGCCCTGGCCGCTGCCTGGGCCGAGCTCAAGCAAGTGCCCTGCGTGCTGGAAAAAATGCTGCCGCTCCAGGCCGAGTGCTCGGTGATCGTGGCGCGCGGCTGGCAGGGCGAGGTCGTGAGTTTTCCGCCCCAGCTCAACCTGCATGTCGACGGGATTCTCGCCGTGACCGAGGTTTATGAGGGCAATATGCCTCCAGCCCTTGCTGAACGTGCGCTGGATGCTGCCAAATCAATAGCAAACCACATTGGCTACGTGGGCGTGCTGTGCGTCGAGTTCTTCCTTGTCGATGACGGCAGCGCCTTGGGCGGCCTGGTCGTCAACGAGATGGCGCCGCGGCCGCACAACAGCGGCCACTACACCCTGGACGCCTGCGATGTCTCGCAGTTTGACCTGCAGGTGCATGCCATGGCCGGCCTGCCGCTGCCGCAGCCGCGCCAGCATTCGCCGGCCATCATGCTCAATCTGCTGGGCGATGTCTGGTTTGACGCCCAGGGCCAGGCGCGCACGCCTGACTGGCAAGCCGTGCTGGCCTTGCCGGGCGCGCATCTGCACCTGTATGGCAAAACCGAGGCGCGCGTCGGCCGCAAGATGGGCCACCTGAACATCACCGGTGCCGACGTTGCCAGCGTCAAGGCCACGGCGCGTCAGGCGGCCGCCATATTGGGCCTGCCCGGCTGCGAGGGGCTTTGATGATTCTGCCCGGCACCGACCCGCAAGCCATTTTGGAGGCCGCTCGCCGCATCCAGGCCGGCGGCCTGGTCGGTTTTCCCACCGAGACGGTTTACGGCCTGGGGGCGGACGCCTCCAGCGACCAGGCCGTGGCCGGCATTTTTGCCGCCAAGGGCAGACCTTCTGACCATCCGCTGATTGTTCATGTGGCCGATGCGGCGCAGGTGAGCCACTACGCCAGCAGCGTGCCGGCCTTTGCCGAGCGCCTCTTGCAGGCCTTCTGGCCCGGGCCGCTGACCGTGATCCTGCCGCGCAAGCACGGCGTGGCGCTTGCCGCGGCCGGCGGCCAGAATTCCATAGGGCTGCGCTGCCCGGCGCATCCGGTGGCGCTGGCTTTTCTGCGCGCCTGCAACACCGGTGTGGCCGGTCCCAGCGCGAATCGTTTCGGCCGGGTCAGCCCGACCACGGCGCAGCATGTGCAGCAGGAGTTTGGTGATGATTTGCTGGTGCTCGATGGCGGGCCTTGTGATGTCGGCATCGAGTCCAGCATTGTCGATTGCACCCGTGGCCGGCCGGTGCTGCTGCGCCCCGGCGTGCTGACGCGGGCTCAGCTGGAGGCCGCTTGCGGCGAGCCGGTGCTGGCCAAGGAAGACATGCCGGCGGCCAGCGGTACGCCGCGCGCTTCGGGCACGCTGGAGGCGCATTACGCGCCCAATGCCAAGGTGAGATTGATGGATGCCGGCGCCATCCAGACGGCGCTCGATCTGCTGGGCGCGGACGCGGCCCATATCGCGGTTTATGCCCGTGCCGTGCTGCGCCTGAGCTCGGCCAAGGTGCTGTACCGGCGCATGCCCGACGACGCCGCTGCCGCTGCGCAGCAGCTGTTTGCCGTGCTGCGCGATTTCGACAGCCATGGCGCCAAGCTGATCTGGATTGAACACCCGCCCGAAAGCGCGGAGTGGGACGGCGTGCGCGACCGGCTGGGGCGGGCGGCGGCGAGCTGAGCCCGGCAGGGCTGGCGTTCAGGAACTCGCGGGCGTGGCCTGCGCGTCGTAGCCCAGTCGCAGCGATAGCCGGGCACAAATATCCGCTAGTGCGGTCTTGATCTGCTCCTTGCTGGGAGTGGGCGTGCCGTCGATACGCGCAATATGCGGGATGTTGATGGCGGCAATCACGCGCTGGCCCAGGCCCCATACCGGAAAGGCGATATTCGTGACGCCCTGGATCTGGATGCTGGGCATCATGGCGTAGCCGGTTTTGCGCACCGCCATCAACAGTGAAAACAACTGCCCCGGATCGATGTCGAGCTCTCCCTCGACCTTGATGTGCTTGCCCAGCATGCGCGTGCGCGTCACTTCGTCCTGATAGGCCAGCAGCACATGGCCCGAGGACGTATCACTTAAGCCCATGAGGACTCCGACCTTCAGGCCGAAGGACCAGCGTTCAGGGCTGTCGACCTGCGCGATCACGATCACCCGGCCGTCCTGATAAATCGTCAGGTGGGCCGATTGGCGTGTGCGCTCGGCCAGCTCTTGCAGCAAAGGCAGCGCGGCGTCCACCAGCGACTTGACCGGCGGCTGGCGATGCGCCAGGGCAAACATCTTCAAGGTCAGGGTGTAGCGGTCATTCTGGTCGGCCTGAATGTAGCCCCGACGCTGCAGTGTCACAACCATGCGAAAAATTTCGTTCACATTGCGCTGCAGCACCTGACTCAGCTGATTGAGCGTATAGCCGTCAGCGCTGGCGCTCAGGGCTTCAAGAATATCCAATCCTTTGTCCAGCGCCGGGGCGCTATAGCGGGCATTGGTGTCCGGTTCACTCTGGTTGGCGGTCTCTGTCGCCAGGTCGGAAGGTTGCTGCGTGTTCATAAGGTGCTGACATCGCTGTGGTGTTGTGTGTGGCGATGATAACCGTGGCCGTTACAAAAGCCATTGTAAAAAATCACATATAAAAATAAATTCCATTTATGAAAATAAAAACCAAGGGAAAACGCTGAGTTATCTGGGCTAAAAAATCACACATACTCTCGACGAAGTGAAAATCGAGCTCTTGAATATAAGAAATCAATTTTTATATACGAAATAAATTGCAGGGATGCAGGCTTGAGGTTCTGCGCAGAAGGCGGACCGAGCAGGTACTTGTCGCAGCGCGTTTGACCTGCCTATCGGTGCTTGGGTCGCCGTGTCCCGTCACCTTTGTATTGGAGAAGAGATGGTTGGTCGTTTAGCAGGAAAAACAGCATTGATCACTGCCGCTGCACAAGGCATTGGCCGTGCCACAGCGGAGTTGTTCGCACGCGAAGGCGCCACCGTCATCGCGACCGACATCAACCAGGAGTTGTTGGCTAGCCTGCAGGGTTGCCGGGTTTTCAAGCTCGATGTCACGCGCAGCGACGACATTGCCGCGCTGGCGGCAGAAGTGGGCGCGATTGACGTGCTGTTCAATTGCGCCGGTTATGTCCACGACGGCAACATCCTTAACTGTGACCGCCAGGCCTGGGATTTTTCCTTCGCGCTCAACGTGACGGCCAGCTATGAAATGGTCAAGGCATTTTTGCCCGGCATGCTGGCGCGCGGCCAGGGCTCGATCATCAACATGGCCTCGGCGGCGTCCAGCGTCAAAGGCGTGCCCAACCGTTTTGTCTATGGTGCCAGCAAGGCGGCCGTGATCGGCATGACCAAAGCCATTGCCGCAGATTTCGTGGCGCAGGGCATACGTTGCAACGCGATTTGCCCGGGTACTGTCGAATCGCCTTCGCTACAGGCGCGCATTGCCTCGCAAGCCGGCAAGTACGACAAAACCGTCGATCAGGTGCGCGCCGACTTTGTCGCGCGTCAACCGATTGGCCGGGTTGGGCGGGCAGAGGAAATTGCTGCGCTGGCCTTGTACCTGGCGTCCGATGAGTCGGCCTTTACCACCGGTACGGCACAGATCATTGACGGCGGCTGGTCCAACTGAGTTGACCCTGACCTCACCAAAAGGAAACCTATGAAATTACTACGCTATGGGCCGGTTGGCCAGGAAAAGCCCGGCATTCTCGATGCCCAGAACGCGGTGCGCGATCTGTCCGGCGTGATTGGCGACCTGACGGCCGAGCATCTCTCGCCGCAAGGGCTTGAGGCCTTGCGAAAGATTGATCTCTCCATGCTGCCGGTGGTGGCGCAACCCGGACGAATTGGCACACCTTACGCGGGTGTGGGCAAGTTCATCTGTGTCGGTCTGAACTACAGCGACCATGCGGCAGAAACCGGCGCTGCAGTGCCGGCCGAACCCATCCTGTTTAACAAGTGGTCGCGCGCCACCGGTCCCAACGACACCGTTGTGATCCCCCAGAACTCGTTGAAAACCGACTGGGAAGTGGAACTGGGCGTAGTGATAGGCACCAAGGCGCGTTACGTTCCCCTGGAGACGGCGCTGCAGCATGTGGCGGGTTACTGCGTGATCAACGATGTGTCGGAGCGCGAGTACCAGATCGAGCGCGGCGGCACCTGGGACAAGGGCAAAGGCTGCGATACCTTTGGCCCCATAGGCCCTTGGCTGGTCACGTCGGACGACGTGGCCGATCCGCAAAAGCTGGGCATGTGGCTGGAGGTCAATGGAAAGCGTTTTCAAAACGGCAATACGCAGACCATGATCTTCACGGTGGCCTACCTGATTCACTACATCAGCCAGTTCACCACCCTGTATCCGGGCGACCTGATCTCGACCGGCACGCCACCTGGCGTCGGACTGGGGCAGAAGCCTCCCGTCTACCTCAAGGACGGCGATGTCATGCGCCTGGGTATCGAGGGCCTGGGCGAACAGATGCAACAGGCTCGCGCCTGGGATGCGGCCCTGCTGGATTGAGCGATCGAGGGGCCAGGGCCGTGCGTTTGCACGCACGGCCACCAGCCTTTCTTGCCATCACGTCTTCCCACACAAACTTTGAATGTCCATGAGCTACGCTTTCGAGTTCGACACGGTGTTTCAGGCCTGGCCCTTGTTGCTAGAGGGCACGCTACAGACGATCAAGCTGTCTTTCGCCGCCATGGTGATCGGCCTTTGCATCGCCGTGGTCTGCGCCTGGGGGAAGATCCATGGCGGGCGGCCGGTGAAGTGGTTGATCAATGCCTATATAGAACTGATCCGCAACACGCCATTTCTGATCCAGCTGTTTTTCTTCTTCTTTGCGCTGCCCAGCGTCGGTGTGCAATGGTCGCCCACCACGGCGGCGCTGGTGGCGATGTTCGTCAACCTGGGCGCCTTTTCTGCCGAGATCATCCGCGCCGGCATCGAGTCGATTCCCAAGGGGCAGATAGAGGCGGGGCTGGCGCTCAACCTCAAGCCCTATCAGATCTTCATTCACGTCGTTCTCAAGCCCGCTTTGAAAACGATATTTCCGGCGCTCTCGAGTCAATTCATTTTGCTGATGCTCACGTCCAGCGTCGTCTCGGCAATTTCAGCCGATGACCTGACCTCGGTGGCTGCCAGCCTGCAGTCCGAAACCTTCCGAAGTTTCGAAATCTACATCGTCGTCACGACCATTTATTTCGCGCTGTCCATGCTGTTTATTGGCCTGTTCAAGCTGTGCTACCAGCGCTTTCTTGACTATCCGAGTACCAAGTAATGCGTGATTTTTCCTTCTCAGACGTCTGGTTGATTGTTGAAGCGGTCCGCTGGACACTGGCGCTGTCATTGATCGCACTGATAGGCGGCGGCCTGGGCGGCCTGGTGGTGGCGCTTTGCCGCACTGCCGACCACAAGGTATTGCGCTCACTGGCGCGCAGCTTCATCCTGGTATTTCAGGGCACGCCGCTGCTGCTTCAACTGTTTTTGATCTTTTTCGGCTTGCCTGTCATGGGGCTGGATGTGAGCCCCTGGGTCGCGGCCGGCTTTGCCCTGGTGCTGAACACCAGTGCATTTTTTGGCGAAATCTGGCGTGGTTGCATAGAAGCCGTGCCGCATGGCCAGACCGAGGCCAGCAAAGCGCTGAACCTGAGCTATGCCCTCCGTTTTCGCTATGTGATCTTGCCGCAGGCGTTCCGGATCGCTGTTGCGCCCACGGTCGGCTTCATGGTCCAGATCATCAAGGGCACCTCGCTGACCGCGATCATCGGTTTTGCGGAATTGACCCGTACCGGCCAGGTGGTGAACAACGCCACCTTTGCACCCATGGAGGTGTTTGGCCTGGTGGCCGCCCTCTATTTCTGCTTGTGTTGGCCGCTGTCCAGATGGGCCGATCACTTGGAAGCACGCCTGAAGCTATCAGTCAGGTAGCCCAAGGTATTTCATAAAAAGAACCGGTACCCATCAGCCGGCATACACATGGATTCGGGACGCCCGATAAACAAAGGAAACAACATGCGATTCAAGACCCTGAAAACAAAGCTCTATACCTCGGCCCTGGCATTGCTGGGCGCAAGTGCGCTCATGGCGACATCCCTGGCGCATGCCCAAGGCGACTACCTAGCCTCGATCAAGCAACGCGGCACCATCAAGGTCGGCATCGTGGTCGACTTCCCACCCTATGGCGTGACAGACAGCAATAACCAGCCCGACGGCTACGATGCCGATGTCGCCAAGCTGCTGGCCAAACAACTGGGCGTCAAGCTCGAGCTGGTGCCGGTGACCGGACCCAACCGAATTCCCTATCTGCTGACCGACAAGACCGATGTGCTGGTAGCGTCCTTGGCCATCACGCCAGAGCGCGAGAAGCAGGTGCAGTTCTCCAACCCTTACTCCGCCGCCGGCATGGTGCTGCTGGGCCCCAACAATGTCAGCGTCTCCTCGGCAGAAGACTTGAAGCGCTACAAGATTGGTGTGCCCCGTGCCAGCACCACAGACCTGGGCGTGACGAAAGTTGCACCAGCCGGAACCAATATCCGACGCTTTGACGACGACGCCTCCGCCCTGCAGGCCATGATGGCAGGCCAGGTTGATCTGGCTGGCACGTCGACGGCCATTGCCTCCCAGGCGCAGAAAAGAGCACCCGGCCGCTTCGAGATCAAGTACAAGATCAATGAGCAGCTGATGGGCATCACGATGCGCAAGGACAGGCCTGAACTGCTGGCCGCCATGAATGCCTTCATCGCGACCAACGTTGCCAACGGCCAGCTCAATCAGCTGTTTGAAAAGTGGATAGGTTCGCCGCTGCCCGACACGGTCAAAAAGCCGGCCAAATAAGCCAGTCCCAGATTTTTTCAAAGCCTTTTCGTGAGTGTGCTTCGCAATGAGTAATGACAGTCAAATTATTGAGTTCAGCCAGGTCGAGAAATGGTATGGCGATTTCAAGGTACTGAAAGACATCAACCTGTCGGTCAAGACTGGCGAGCGCATTGTCATTTGCGGGCCATCGGGTTCGGGAAAGTCAACGCTGATCCGATGCATCAACGGGCTGGAAACCATACAGCGCGGGCGCATCAAGGTGAACGGCATCGACCTCACCAGCTCCACTCGTCATGTGGAGCAGGTGAGGCGGCATGTCGGCATGGTGTTCCAGCAGTTCAACCTGTTTCCACACCTGACCATTTTGCAGAACTGCATCCTGTCGCCGATGAAGTCATTGAATATGGGCCAGGCGCAAGCCGAAGCGATCGCCATGGATTATTTGCGCCGGGTGCGCATTCCCGAGCAGGCCAACAAGTATCCCAGCCAGTTGTCCGGCGGCCAGCAGCAGCGGGTGGCCATCGCTCGCGCCCTGTGCATGAAACCGCAGATCATGCTGTTCGACGAACCCACCTCGGCGCTGGATCCAGAGATGGTCAAGGAAGTGCTGGACACCATGATTTCCCTGGCTGAAGATGGCATGACCATGCTGTGCGTGACCCACGAAATGGGTTTTGCCCGCAGCGTGGCAGACCGCGTGATTTTCATGTCTCAAGGTGAAATTCTGGAACAGGCGCCGCCTGAGGATTTTTTCAAGAATCCGCAGCATGAGATCACCCGTAATTTTCTCGGGCAAATCCTCAACCACTAAGCGGCGTCATTCAATGCGCCCGGCGAAGCGGGGCTTGGCCGCGGCTCAGCGCCGCTTACCTTGATCCAGGCAGCCTAGCAACAGCTCAAAGGCCGGCGCTATGGCCTCCTCGGGCACGCAGGCGTAGCCTAGCAACAGGCCGCGCTGCACGCTGGACCCTATGAAATAACGCGACAGCGGCCGCACGATGATGCCGCGCTGACGGGCGGCCTCGGCGATGGCGACATCGTCGCTGTCGTCGGGCAGGCGCAGCACCAAGTGCAGGCCGGCGTTGCTGCCGTGCTCGTGCAGCGCCGCCGGCCCCAGATAGCGCTCCACCAGCCCGGCCAGGATGGCGCGCCGCTTGGCGTAGAGCAGGCGCATGCGGCGTATGTGGGCGGCATAGTCGCCGGCCTGCATGAATTCGGCGATGGTGGCCTGCGTCATCAGGTGGCCGGAACGGTAGATATCGGAATGGGCGGTCTGGAAGGCACCGGCCAGCGCGCGCGGCAGCACCAGGTAGCCCATGCGCAGGCCGGGATACAGCGTCTTGCTGAAGGTGCCGACATAAATCACCGGCGCATCCGGCTCCAGGCCCTGCAGCGAGGGGATGGGCTGGCCGGAGAAGCGGAACTCGCTGTCGTAGTCGTCCTCTACGATCCAGCTGCCGTTTCTGTGCGCGAATTCCAGTAGCGCACGCCGGCGCTTCAAGCTCATCACGGCGCCCAGCGGGTACTGGTGCGAGGGCGTGACAAAGACAAAGCGCGGCGCGGGCGCGTCCCGGCCGGCCTCGCCATTGGGTAGCATCAGCCCTTCCTCGTCGACCGGCATGGGCACCACGCGCATGTCGCTGACCTGCAAAATGCCGCGTATGCCCCAATAGCTGGGCTCCTCCACCCAGGCCTGCTCGCCCGACGAGCCAAGCAGCTTGACCACCAGGTCTATGGCCTGGTGTATGCCCTCGGTGATCAGCACTTGGTCGGCGTCGCAGCGCACCGAGCGCGCCACCCGCAAATGATTCGCCACCGCTTCGCGCAGCGCCGGCAGGCCGCCGCCATGGCCGTAGCTCAGCCATTCGGGCGGCGGCCGGCGCCACAGGCGCGCCGCGATCTGGGCGTAGCGCCGGTGCGGAAAACGCGTGACGTCAGGCACCCCCGGCATGAAAGCGCCCCATTGCCGGGGCGAGGCCGAGGCATTGGCCAGCAGCAGCAACCCGCGCGGCGACAGCCCCGACATGGCCGACGGCCGCTGCTCTGCGGCGGCGGCCGCGGTGGCGTTGAGGTAGCTCTCGGGCGCGGTGGCGGCCACAAAGGTGCCGCTGCCGGTACGCGCATGCACATAGCCTTCGGCCAGCAGCTGCTCGTAGGCATACATCACCGTGTTGCGCGACAGGCCCAGTTCGGCGGCCAAGTCGCGCGAGGGCGGCAGGCGCGTGGCCGGGGCCAGGCTGCCGTCCTGGATGGCGCTGCGCAGGCATTCGTAAAGGCCGCGGTTGAGCGGCTTGCCCAGCGCCGCTGCGCCGTCGGGACCGAGGCGCTGGAGCAGCAGGTCGCCGCAGATTGATCTCAAATTGGCACCATCATATTTGTTGAAGTGGCACTTTATTCTAGGGCCAAACACGGTTCAAATAAATCCAGCTCATCGCCGTGACGGCCTGCCGGCGATTCACCATGCCACCGGTCGGCGGCTGCCGACTATTTCTCACATGACCAGGACAGACACCATGAAGAACCTCGAATTGAACCAGCGCCGCGCCCTCGCCACCCCGCGCGGCGTGGGCGTGATGTGCGATTTCTACGCCGAGCGTGCGGAAAATGCCACGCTGTGGGATGTGGAAGGCCGCGCCTACACCGACTTCGCCGCCGGCATCGCCGTGCTCAATACCGGCCACCGCCACCCGCGCGTGATGCAGGCCGTGAGTCAGCAGCTGGAGCGCTTTACCCATACCGCCTACCAGGTCGTGCCCTACGAGAGCTATGTCTCGCTGGCCGAGCGCATCAACGCGCTGGTGCCTATCGATGGACTCAACAAGACCGCCTTGTTCACCACCGGCGCCGAAGCGGTGGAGAACGCCGTCAAGATCGCTCGCGCCCATACCGGCCGCCCGGGCGTGATTGCCTTCTCCGGCGCCTTCCACGGCCGCACCATGCTAGGCATGGCGCTGACCGGCAAGGTCGTGCCCTACAAGGTGGGTTTCGGTCCCTTCCCGTCGGACATCTACCACGCCCCTTTCCCCAGCGAACTGCAGGGGGTCAGCACCGCCCAGGCGCTGCAGGCACTTGAAGCCCTGTTCAAGACCGACATCGACCCGCGCCGGGTCGCCGCCATCATCATTGAGCCGGTGCAGGGCGAAGGCGGCTTCCAGGCCGCTCCTGCCGACTTCATGCAGGGACTGCGCGCGGTCTGCGACCAGCACGGCATCGTGCTGATCGCAGACGAGATCCAGACCGGCTTCGGCCGTACCGGCAAGCTGTTTGCCATGGCGCACTACGATGTGCAGCCCGACCTGATCACCATGGCCAAGAGCCTGGCCGGCGGCATGCCGCTGTCCGCCGTCTGCGGCCGCGCCGAGATCATGGATGCGGCCCTGCCCGGCGGCCTGGGCGGTACCTATGCCGGCAATCCGCTGGCCGTGGCGGCCGCCCATGCGGTGATAGACACCATTGCCGAAGAAGGCCTGTGCGAGCGCGCCAGCGAACTCGGCACGCAGCTGAAGCAGCACCTGCAGGCTGCACGCCAGCACTGCCCGGCGATTGCCGATGTGCGCGGGCTGGGCTCCATGGTGGCCGCCGAGTTTTACGACCCGGCCACGGGACAGCCCAGCGCCGAGCACGCCAAGCGGGTGCAGCAACGTGCCCTGGCCGCCGGTCTGCTGCTGCTGACCTGCGGCAGCTATGGCAATGTGATCCGCTTCCTCTATCCGCTCACCATCCCGCAGGCGCAGTTCGACGCGGCGCTGCTGGTGCTGACGCAGGCATTGGCGGAATAAGGAGATGAGCATGAATCTGCAACACCCCGGGCTGCTGCGCAGCGCCTGCCTGATTGACGGCGAATGGTGCGCGGCCGCCAGCGGCGAGGTGCTGGCCGTGCACAACCCAGCGACCCATGAGCTGGTCGGCACGGTGCCCAAGGCCGGCACTTTGGAAACGCAGCAGGCCGTGGCCGCCGCCGCCCGCGCGCTGCCGGCCTGGAGCGCCCTGACCGGCAAGGCACGCGCCGTGGTGCTGCGGCGCTGGGCCGACCTGATGCTGGAGCACCAGGAAGACCTGGCGCAGCTGATGACGGCCGAGCAAGGCAAGCCGCTGGCCGAAGCGCGCGGCGAAGTGGCTTATGCCGCCTCCTTTCTCGAGTGGTTTGGCGAGGAAGCCAAGCGCGTTGACGGCGAAGTGCTGGCCAGCCCGCGCGCCAACCAGAAGCTGCTGGTGCTGCGCCAGCCGGTGGGCGTCTGCGCGGCCATCACGCCGTGGAATTTCCCGGCTGCCATGATCACGCGCAAGGTCGGCCCGGCATTGGCCGCCGGCTGCACCATGATCATCAAGGCGGCCGAACAGACGCCGCTGACCGCGCTGGCGCTGGCCGTGCTGGCCGAACAGGCCGGCGTGCCGCGCGGCGTGCTGCAGGTGGTGACCGGCGACCCGGTGCAGATAGGCGGCGTGCTGTGCGCCAGCCCCATGGTGCGCAAGCTCAGCTTCACCGGTTCGACGGAAATCGGCCGCCTGCTGATGGCGCAGTGCGCCGGCACCGTGAAAAAGCTGTCTTTGGAGCTGGGCGGCAACGCGCCGCTGATTGTCTTCGAGGACGCCGACCTGGACCGCGCGGTGGAAGGCATTCTGGCCTCCAAGTTTCGCAACAGCGGCCAGACCTGCGTCTGTGCCAACCGCATCTATGTGCACGACAAGGTCTATGACGAGGTCGCGCGCCGGCTGGTCAGCGCGGTCGCAGCACTGCGTCCTGGCCATGGGGTGGACAGCGGTATCACGCAAGGTCCGCTGATCGACGAGGAGGCGGTGGCCAAGGTCGAGTCGCATATCGCCGACGCCATCGCGAAGGGTGCCAGCGTGCTCACAGGCGGCAAGCGCCACGCCCTGGGCGGCACCTTTTTCGAGCCCACCGTGCTGGTCGGGGCGACGGCGTCCATGCGCGTCGCGCGCGAGGAAACCTTTGGCCCGCTGGCGCCGCTGTTTCGCTTCGGCAGCGACGAGGAAGTGGTGGCCATGGCCAACGACACCGAGTTCGGCCTGGCGGCCTATTTCTTCTCGCGCAACCTGTCCCGCGTGTGGCGCGTGGCGGAAGCCCTTGAATATGGCATGGTCGGCATCAATACCGGCATGATCTCGAATGAAGTCGCGCCCTTCGGCGGCATCAAGCAGTCCGGCCTGGGCCGCGAAGGCTCGCGCCACGGCATCGACGAGTACCTCGAGATGAAATACCTGTGCATGGAACTGGATTGACAAGAACAGGGTGAATGGATTCACCCATCAGCAAGCGGCCCGTCGCCCTCAAGCAGGGCGCCGTGCCGGGGACGCGCCACCATTTTGGCGTATGACGGAAAGAGGATGAGCACTTGATTCCTGCGGGACGGGTGACATCGCTGTTATTGATAAAGGTTGCATCATGCGATTTACTGTTATTCGTGCTTGCCTTGCCATCGCCGCACTGACGGCCTCGTCCTTGTCGCTGGCGCAGAACGCACATAACTGGCCGACCCAGCCGGTGCGCATCGTCGTGCCCTTCCAGGCGGGCTCCGCCACCGACCTGATTTCCCGCCAGATCGGCTTCGGCCTCAGCAAGGAATATGGCCAGACCTTCATCGTGGAGAATCGCCCCGGCGCGGCTGCCATGATAGGCAGCGAAGCGGTGGCGCGCGCGCCCGGCGACGGCTATAGCTTGTTGATGTCCGGCCCTGCATCCATGGTGACCAATCGCTTTCTCTACAAGAAGCTGAGCTATGACCCGGATGCCTTCGAGAAGGTTGCCGTGGTGGCGATCACGCCCAACATCCTGCTGTCCAGCCCTTCGCTGCCCTTCAAGACCCTGCCCGAGATGGTGGCCTATGCCAAGGCCAATCCCGGCAAGCTGACCTATGCCTCCTTCGGCGCCGGCACCACCTCGCACATGGCGGGCGAGATGCTCAAGGCCCTGGCCGGTATCGATATTGTTCACGTGCCCTACAAGGGTGCCAGCGAGGCGATTCCCGCGCTGCTGTCGGGCCAGGTTTCCATGTACTTCGACACCATCATGACCGGACTGCCCCATGTGAAGTCAGGGAAACTGCGCGCGCTCGGCATGTCCAACAGCAAGCGCTCGGCTATGGCGCCTGACATCCCCACCATCGCCGAGCAGGGCTACCCCGGCTTTGATATCGCGCCCTGGTACGGCATCGTTGCGCCCAAGGGCACGCCGCCAGAGATCGTCAGCAAGCTCAACGTCTCCATCAACAAGCTGCTCAAGGAAACGAGCTTTCGCGAACGCCTGGCGACCACCGGCGCCGAGCCGCGCGGCGGCAGCGTGGCGGAGTTCAATGCCATGGTCAGCGCCGAGATTCCGCGCACCGAAAAGCTGGTGAAGCAGTCCGGCCTGAGCATGCAGTAAACGGCGGCTCGCCAGTCCTTACGCCCACCCTTTCTTATCTTCTGAATTGAGCCCTTATGTTGCCCTTTGACTGGACCTTTCCCTATCCGTCCCAAAAAATGCCTTTGCTGGCCGCCAACGCGGTCAGCACCAGCCAGCCGCTGGCCGCGCAGGCCGGCCTGCGCATGCTGTACCAGGGCGGCAACGCCATCGACAGCGCCATCGCCAGTGCCATCGCGCTGACGGTGGTGGAGCCGGTGATGAACGGCATAGGCGGGGACATGTTCGCCCTGGTCTGGCACGAAGGGCAGTTGTACGGACTCAACTCCAGCGGACGCGCGCCTTCCAGTTGGACGCCTGAGCATTTCGCCGGGCGCGAGCGCATGCCTTCGGTGGGCTGGGATACCGTCACCGTGCCCGGCCAGGTGGCGGGCTGGAAGGCGCTGTCGGCGCGCTTTGGCAAGCTGCCGTTTGCACGCCTGTTTGAGCCGGCCATCGAGTACGCGGAGCACGGTTTCCTGGTCTCGCCGCAGATCGCGCGGCAGTGGGCGGCGCAGGTGCCGGTGCTGGCCGAGCAGCCGGGCTTTGCCCAGGCATTTTTGCGCGATGGCCGGGCCCCGCAGGCGGGCGAGCGCTGGCGCTTTCCGGAGCAGGCCGCCACGCTGCAGCGCATTGCCGAGAGCGATGGCGAGAGCTTTTACCAGGGTGAGCTGGCCGAGCGCATCGTCGCCTTCGCCAAGAAGACCGGTGGCGCCATCAGTGCCGACGATCTGGCGCAGCACCGCTACGACTGGGTGACACCGCTGGCGCAGAACTTTCGCGGCTACACGCTGCACGAAATTCCACCCAATGGCCAGGGGATCGCCGCGCTGATCGGCCTGGGCATTCTCGACCGCTTCGACCTGGAAGGCATGGGCCGCGACAGCGCCGATTTCTGCCATGTCAGCGTCGAGGCCATGAAGCTCGCCTTCGCCGACCTGCACGCCCATGTGGCGGACCCGGTCAGCATGCAGCATTCGCCCGCTGCTTTCCTCGATCCGGCCTACCTGGACGAGCGCGCGGCGCTGATCGACATGAAGCGCGCCAGCACGCCAGGCGCTGGCATGCCCAAGACCGGCGGCACCGTCTACCTGGCTGCGGCCGACGCGGCGGGCTCCATGGTGTCCTTCATCCAGTCCAACTACCGCGGCTTCGGCTCGGGTGTGGTGGTGCCGGGCACCGGCATCGCCCTGCACAACCGCGGCGAGGGCTTTAACCTCACGCCTGGCCACGCCAACTGCGTCGGGCCGCGCAAGCAGCCCATGCATACCATCATTCCCGGTTTTGTCACGCGCCAGGGCGCGCCGGTGATGGCTTTCGGCGTGATGGGCGGCTCCATGCAGGCGCAAGGCCATGTGCAGATGATGGCGCGGCTGGCCGCCTTCGGACAAAACCCGCAGGCCATGAGCGACGCGCCGCGTTTTCGCGTGGAAAAAGGACCGGTGGTGAACGTCGAGGCGCACATGCCGCAAGACGTGGTGGCGACGCTGCGCGCGATGGGGCACCGGATCGAGGTGGCGCCGTCAGACAGCCTGGAGTTCGGCTCGGCCCAGCTCATCTACAAGACGGAGCACGGCTATATCGCCGCTTCCGATTCGCGCCGCGACGGCCAGGCCGTGGGTTTTTAAGAGCTAAGAAGATGCGCCAGCAGGCGGGCGCGGCTCAGGCCGCGTCCGCCTTTTGGCTTGACTGCAGCGTAGTGAAAGATGGGTATGGACATTTCCTTTATTGTTATTTTGGTACTGCTTGGCCTGGCCACGGGCTTTGCCGCTGGCTTGCTCGGTATTGGCGGCGGCATGATTCTGGTGCCCTTGTTCACGCTGATCTTTAGCGCGCGCGGCTTTCCGCCAGACCATGTGGTGCATATCGCCATCGCGACCTCGCTCGCCACCATTTTGTTCACCTCGATTTCCAGCGTCCGTGCGCACCACAAGCGCGGCGCGGTCATCTGGCGCATCGCCTTGTTGCTGGTGCCCGGCATCCTGGTCGGCTCCTGGATTGGCCCCATGATTGCCGCACGTCTGAACACGGCGGTGCTGGCGGGTTTCTTCGGCATCTTCGTGATCTTTTCGGCCTGGAAGATGTTGAGTAAAAAGAAGCAGGCGGCTGGCCGTCAGCTGCCAGGGCAAATGGGCATGAGCGCGGCGGGGGCCGGCATAGGCACGCTCTCGGGCATGGTGGGCGCTGGCGGCGGCTTTATATCCGTGCCCTTCATGACCTGGTGCAACGTGCCCATCCACAATGCGGTGGCGACATCGGCCGCCTTGGGCTTTCCCATCGCCCTGGCCGGCACCTTGAGCAATGTCTACAACGGCTGGTCCATGAGCGGCCTGCCGGCGGGATCGGTCGGCTTTGTCTATCTGCCCGCCTTTGCCGCCGTGGCACTGGCCAGCATACTCACCGCCCCGCTGGGCGCCAAGGCGGCCCATGCGCTCGATGTGAAGCAGCTCAAGACGGTGTTTGCCTACGTGCTGTTCGTGCTGGCGGCCTATATGCTGTGGAAAGCCGTGCGCAGCTGATGCCGCATCCGGCCGCACGTCGTGTTGCAGACCGCGTTATCTTCTTGATGCCTGTCACCAGCCGCCGGGTTCTCCAGGCCTCAAGCCGGTACTAGTGCCGCGCCAGCGTGTTCAGCGGAATGCGCAGATAGGCCACGCCGTTGTCGTCGGGCGGCGGCAGCTGTCCGGCGCGCACATTGATCTGAATCGACGGCAGAATCAGCGTTGGCATGTCCAGTGTGACATCGCGTGCGGTGCGCATGGCCACGAAGGCTTCTTCGCTGATGCCCTCATGCACATGGATGTTGTGAGCCCGTTGTTCGGCCACCGTGCTCTGCCATCGGGGCTGACGCGACGCCGGCGGGTAGTCGTGGCAGACGTAGAGCGTGGTGTCTGGCGGCAGCGTCAGCAGTCTTTGGATGGAGCGGTACAAGTGGTGCGCATCACCGCCGGGAAAGTCGGCCCTGGCGGTGCCCACGTCGGGCATGAACAGGGTGTCGCCGACAAAGGCCGCTCCATCCACCAGATAGGCCATGTCGGCCGGGGTGTGACCAGGCACCAGCAGCGCCCTGGCTTCGGTCTGGCCAATCATGAAGCTTTCACCGTCCCTGAATAAATGGTCGAACTGACTGCCGTCGGGCAGAAAACCGCGTTCCAGGTTGTAGATTTTCTTGAAGCTCGCCTGCACCTCGCGGATGTGCTCGCCTATGGCGATGCGCCCGCCCAGCTGCTGCCGCAAATAGTGCGCGCCCGACAGGTGGTCGGCATGGGCGTGGGTTTCAAGAATCCAGGCTAGCTGCAAGCCGCTGTCCCGCAAATAGGCCGTCAGCCGATCGACCGAGCGCGTGTCGGTATGGCCGGACTTGAAGTCGTAGTCAAGCACCGGATCTATCACCGCCGCCTGTTTGCTCGCATGGTCCCAGACCACGTAGGACACCGTCCAGGTCGTGGGGTCGAAGAAGGCTTGGGTGGTGTTTTGGCTGGCATGCGAGTCTCTGGCGGCCCATCAATGTATTGACATATATTATGTTTATTTATATATTGATGTCAAATTGAGCTTGTGAGCCTTCAACCATGTCTTCTTCCCCTGCGATAGATCCCCAGGCCTTGCGTCATGCCGCAGGGCAGGCCGTCGCCACGCTCAAGCTGCTGGCCAATGAGGAGCGGCTGCTGCTGCTGTGTCAGTTGTCCCTGGGCGAAATGTGTGTCAGCGAGCTGGAGGCGCAGCTGGACATTCACCAACCCACGCTGTCGCAGCAGCTGGGCGTGTTGCGCAGCGAAGCGGTGGTGAACACGCGGCGCCAAGGCAAAAACATCTTCTACAGCATCGCCGATCCGGCGCTGCTGGAAATCCTGGCGGTGCTGCACCGCCTCTATTGCTCCAAGGAAAACTGATGACCCCAGACTGGAATGCCTTTACGCCCTGGTCGGCGCTGGCCGGTGGCGCCCTGATTGGGCTGGCGGCCGCTTTGTTGCTGCTGCTCAACGGCCGCATTGCCGGCATCAGCGGTGTGCTGGGCGGGCTGCTCAGGCCGGCCAAGGGCGATATCGCATGGCGGGCTGCCTTTGTGCTTGGCCTGATAGGCGCGCCGCTGGTTTATGCGCTGTTTCGGTGGCCGCCCCAGCCGCAGATTGATGCGCAATACCCCGCGCTGATCGCCGCCGGCCTGCTGGTCGGCGTGGGCACCCGCTACGGCGGGGGCTGCACCAGCGGCCATGGGGTGTGCGGGCTGTCGCGCCTGTCGCCGCGCTCGCTGGTCGCCACCGTTGTGTTCATGGCGGCGGGCTTCGCCACCGTGTTCGCGCTGCGTCATCTGTTCTCGTTTTAAGGCGCTCTCATGGTTGTCATCACTTCGCTGTTGGCCGGCCTAATTTTTGGTCTTGGCCTCATCGTTTCCGGCATGGCCAACCCGGCCAAGGTGCTCGGCTTCCTGGATCTGTTCGGTCGCTGGGATCCGTCGCTGGCGCTGGTCATGGCCGGCGCCATTGGCGTGGGCTTAGTGGCTTTTTTTGGGGCGCGCAAACGCCAGCTTTCTTGGCTGGGCGCCGACATCAAGTGGCCCACGGCGCGCCACATCGACCGCCGGCTGGTGATTGGCAGCACCTTGTTCGGCATAGGCTGGGGCATCGCCGGTTTTTGCCCCGGCCCTGGGCTGGTCGCGCTGGGCATGGGCGAGATCAAGGCGCTGGTGTTTGTGGCCGCCATGCTCGCCGGCATGGGGTTGTTCGAGTGGCTGGAGCGGCGCCGCTAGCGCTGGCGACTGTACCGGCCGGCTGGTCCGCCATTGAACTTGACTTGCTTCATCATGCGGCGGAGAATTATTTCCCCCTTGCCGCCCAAGTCACGACGACAAGCCCGTGTTCGCGTGGTTTCAATGGAGGTCGGTATGAGCTATCACCTTGAAGGTCGTCTGCTCGAGGTTTGCAACTGCAACGTCTTGTGTCCTTGCTGGATAGGCGAGGACCCTGACAACGGCACCTGCGACACCATAGTCGCATGGCGCATAGACAAGGGAATGGTCGACGGCGTCGATGTAGGCGGCAACACCATCGCCGCCGTGGCCCATGTCCCCGGCAACATCCTGCAAGGCAACTGGAGGGCCGCGATCTACATCGACGAGCAGGCCTCCAAGGCGCAGGAAGAGGCGCTGCTCAAGGTCTACACCGGGCAGGCCGGCGGACCGGTCGCCGATCTCGCCAAGCTGATCGGCGAGGTCGTCTCGGTGGAGCGAGCGCCCATTCGTTTCACCGTCGAGGAGGGCAAGGGCTTGCTCGAAATCGGCACGAACTATTTCGCCGAACTCGAGCCCTATAGGGGCGCGATGGGTGGGCTGACGGTCCTGTCCGATACCGTGTTCTCGACCGTGCCGGGCGCACCGGTGTTTGTCGGCAAGGCGCCGACTTATCGATCCAAAAACGCCGCCCTCGGCATAGACCTGGATATCAAGAACCACAACGCCCTGCAGAGCACCTTCGTCTTCGACGCGTGAGCGGGTGCTGCCATGAGCGCCACCGAGGGCGTTGCGCCGGCGAGCCCAGGCTTGGCCGGCGCCTCCCGTCACCGCCGCGTCTTCCTGCCCATACTGAGCGCATTGATTGCGCTCGCCTGGCTGAGCTTGTGGGCATGGGCGCGCAGCCCCTACGGACGCTACCTCGAGCATGAGGACTGGACCACGTCCGGGCCGGCGGCATTTCTGTGCCGTGCCGTTCCCGCTGGCGACGTGGTCGTGCCCATGGTGCTCTACGCCGGCGCCTGGATACTGATGACGGCCGCCATGATGCTACCGACCACCTTGCCCTTGTTCAACGCCTTTGATCGCCTGACGGCTCAGCGCCCTGATCACGGGCGCCTTCTTACCCTGCTGGGCCTGGGCTATATGGCGGTGTGGGGCGGCTTCGGCTTGCTGGCGCATGCACTGCACGGCGCGCTGCTGTCCCTGCTCGCCAGCGTCCCCGCGCTGGCTTGGCATGGCTGGCTCATAGGCGCTGCTACCCTGGCCCTGGCCGGCGCCTTTCAGTTCAGCAAGCTCAAGTACCGCTGCCTGGAAAAGTGCCGCACGCCCTTGAGCTTCGTGATGGCGCACTGGCGTGGCGAGCGCCAGGCGCAGCACGCCTTCGCGCTGGGTGCGCAGCATGGCCTGTTCTGCGTCGGCTGCTGCTGGGCCTTGATGCTGTTGATGTTCGCGCTGGGCACCGGCAGCCTGGGCTGGATGCTGCTGCTGGCGGCTGTCATGGCGATTGAAAAAAACGTGCGCTGGGGCCGGCGTCTCAGCGCGCCGCTTGGTGTTGCGCTGCTGGGCTGGGCCGCGGTTGTGGTGGCGACCCATGTCTGAGGCGCACGCCGGCCTGCCCGTGCTGCGGACCGCCTTCCTCACCGCGATGGCGATGCTGGCCTTCGCGGCCAACTCGCTGTTGTGCCGGCTAGCCTTGCAGCAGGGGGCCATAGACCCGACCAGCTTTGCCAGCATACGGCTGGTTTCCGGCGCGCTCACGCTGGCGCTCATGGTGCGGCTGCGGCCGCAAGGGGTGGCGCCCGGCCGGGCCGACTGGTTGTCTGCGGCCATGCTGTTTGCCTATGTCGCTTTCTTCTCTTTCGCCTATCTCAGCTTGTCGGCGGGAACGGGCGCATTGATTCTGTTCGGCGCGGTGCAACTGACGATGTTCGGCGTGGGCCTGCGCTCGGGCGAGCGCTTCGGGCTGGTTGCCTGGTCAGGCCTGGCACTGGCGGTGGCGGGCCTGGTCTACCTGGTTTTGCCGGGTGTCGCCGCGCCGCCGCTACTGGGCGCCTTGTTGATGGCCATCGCTGGCATCGCATGGGGCGTGTATTCGCTGCGCGGTCGCGGCGTGGCCGACCCGCTGGCCGCCACCGCCAGCAACTTCGCGCGGGCGGCGCCGCTGGCCTTGGTGCTGAGCCTGCTTTTCGTTGGCAAGGCTCACGCGGATGCGGCCGGGATTGCCCTGGCCATTGCCTCCGGCGCGCTCACCTCCGGCATCGGCTATGTCATCTGGTATGCGGCGCTGGGCCAGCTTTCCGCCCTGCGCGCCGCCACGGTGCAATTGTCGGTGCCGCTGATCGCCGCCTTGGGCGGCGTGCTGTTCCTGGCGGAAGCGGTTACACCGCGCCTGGCGACGGCCTGTGCGGCGATTCTCGGCGGCATTGCCCTGGTGTTGGGCAGCAGGGCCAAGCAGGCGAAGACGCCAAAGAAGCCATAGCCATCGTTGCGGGCTTTCAGACCTTCTTCAGGTAGCAGGCCTTGAGCATGAAGCTGCCGCCGTCCATCTTGCAATCGACCTCGTGGTCGCCGCCCACCAGACGTATGCTTTTGACCTTGGTGCCCATCTTCAAAACGGTGGATGAACCCTTGACCTTCAGGTCCTTGATCAGCACCACGGCATCGCCATCGGCCAGCGCGTTGCCGTTGGCGTCCTTGATCACCGCGTCGGTGCTGTCGTCGGTGTCGGCAAGGGCCAGCATGGGCCATTCATGGCCGCAGTCGGCGCACACATAGTTGTCCGCATCCGGGTAGGTGTTTTCCATCGCGCATTGGGGGCAGGCGGGGGTGGTGCTCATGGTCGGGGTCGCATCGCAAAGGGTGGGGGGCTGCAGAGTATCGTTGATCAAGGCGCTGGCTCGTCCCGCGTGCCCTGGTCCAGCCAGCGCAGGTAGTCGGCTGAGCCGGCGCTGATGGCAAGCTGCACGATCTCCGGTGTTTCATAGCTGTGGTGCTGGCGTATGAAGCGTTCCAGGGCCGCAAAGCGCGCTTGCCTTGTCTTGATGGCCAACTGCCATTCCGGCTCGGCGCAGACCGCGCCCTGCCAGCGGTAAATGCTTTTGATGGGCTGGATCTGTACGCAGGCGCCCAGCCGCGCCTCGACAATCAAGCGGGCCAGGGTGTCGGCCTGTTCTTCGCTGGCCGCGCTGGTGAGCACCAGGCAAAAAGGGCTGGTCTGATTCATCCCATCATTGGCCGCCATTTCGTGCGTATGCGCAAGAGCCATGTGGCGCACCCGGGTTTAGCGGCCGCCGGGCGAGCGCCCGTACAGCAGCTTCATGGTCAGAATCGCCAGTGCCAGCAGCAACGTGACGGCATTGGCAATCACCAGCGGCCAGGCGCCCAGCAGCAGGCCATAGGTCAACCACAAGGCCACGCCGACGGTGAACACGCTGTACATGCCCAGCGAGATGCCGCTGACATCGCGGCTGCGAAAGGTGAGCCAGGCCTGCGGTGCAAAGCTCAGGGTGGTCAGCAGGGCGGCCATGAAGCCGATCAGCTCGGTCGCGCTCACCGGCTGCCTTCCTGCACCGCCCAGTCCACCAGCGCCTCCAGCGCCGGCCTGGCCGCCGGTGCATTCGGATGATTGACCATGGCCACCACCACCAGGCGGCGGCCGCTGGGCGTGTGCACATAGCCGGCCAGCGCGGTGCTGTCGCGCAGGGTGCCGGTTTTCAGATGCGCCCAGCCTTGCGAGATGCGGGATTTATTGCGCTTGAGCGTGCCGTCCACGCCGGTGATGGGCAGCGAGGCCATCAGCTCGGGCATGTTGCCCGACACATAGGCGGTTTGCAGCATGCGCGCCAGGCCTTGCGGCGTGATGCGCTCCTGCCGCGACAGGCCGGAGCCGTTGTCCAGCACCGGCACATCCTGCTCGCCAAAGCGCAGCTGCCACCAGCTGCGCAGCAGCTCGCGCGAAGCCTCGTTGCTGGCCACGCCGTAGCGCTGCTGGCTGAAGGTGAGGAAGAGTTGCTGCGCCATCACGTTGTTGCTGTATTTGTTGATGTCGCGAATCACCTCGGCCAGCGGCGGCGACGCCGTTTCGAAGGCCGGTTTCTGCCTGGCCGCGGCCTGGCCGTCACGCACGCGGCCGCCCAGCTTGCCGCCCATTTCCTGCCACAGCCCGGCGACGGCGCGCTCGGCGTAGCTGGCCGGGTCGGGGTAGGCGATGGCCCAGGTTTTTTCGCCGCAGGCCGGGGCGTAGCCGCCCTTGAAGGCGATGCGCTGGGGGTCGGTAAAGTCGGCCTTGAGCTGGGCCCGGTAGTCGCCGCAATCGCCCAGCGCCGACGCGCCGTTGGCGTTCGTTGCCAGCGGCACGCTGGTCTGCAGCTGCACGCCGGCCAAAGGCGGCTCAAAGTTGACGCTGGCCTGGCCGTTGCCGGCGTTGGGCGTGAAGGTCATCACCACCGACTTGTAGTTGATCAGCAGCGCATCGGGCACCACGTTGTAGGGGCGTAGCGACTCGCCGTCGAAGTCACCCGGATTTTGCGCGCTGGCGGCAAAGGCGCTGCGGTCCAGCAGGATGTCGCCGCTGATGCTCTTGATGCCCAGGCCTTGCACCCGGCGCAGTAGCAGCCACAGCCGCTCTTGCACCAGCTTGGGGTCGCCCTTGCCCTGGATGATGAGGTTGCCGGCAAGCACGCCGTCGGCGATGGAGCCGTCGACATACACCGCCGTGTTCCAGGTGTAGGCCGGCCCCAGCAGCTCCAGCCCGGCATAGGTGGTGACCAGCTTCATGACCGAGGCCGGGTTCATGGCGCTGCCGGCGCGCCAGCTCAGCAGCGGCGTCGCCTTGCCGTTCAGCGCGGGCGCGGCGTCCACCACCATGACGCCCAGCGCCTCGCGCGGCACCTTGGCGCGGGCCAGCAGCGCCTCCACCTCGGCGGGCAGGCTCTGGGCGGCGGCCTGAAGGCTGGCCAGCGCGGCCAGGCCTGTGAGCAGGCCGGCGGCCAGGCGCGCCATCAGTCGGCGGGGTGGTCGGGCTGCTGGGGTGTGAGTGGGGCGAAAAAGCATGCGGACAATTATCTGTCCCATGCCGGCCCGGCTGGCAGGCCGGATAATCGCTGCATGCGCGCGCCTGAGCGGCGGCCGATCTGGCGCGCTGCTCTTGTTTGAAAACTATGATTTTGATAGCTGCTTGCGCCCGTGTAGATTGGGCTATAGCCATATTTAATGCCAAAACCTGTGAAATTCCTCGCCTTTGACACCAGCACCGACCGCCTGTCGGTGGCGCTGACCGATGGCCTGAGCGTCTGGCAGCACAGCGGGCCTGGCGGCGCGCAGGCTTCCACCACGCTGATTCCGGCCATCCTGGCCTTGCTGGCCGAAGCCGGCCTGGCGCTGGGCGAGCTCGATGCGATTGCCTTTGGCCGCGGCCCCGGCTCCTTCACCGGCCTGCGTACCGCCTGCGCCGTGGCCCAAGGCCTGGCCTTTGGCGCCAGAGACGGCGCCGGCATGCCGGTGCTGCCCATAGACACGCTGATGGCGGTGGCGGAAGAAGCGCGCTTTCAGCGGGCCGGTGGAGCCAGCCTGGCGCCGGCCGACGCGCCGCTGCGGGTCACCGCGCTGCTGGATGCCCGGATGGATGAAATGTATGTGCAGCACTATGAATTCCGTAGCGGTGTCTGCATGCCATTGCAAGACTGCGAGCTGATTCGACCCGAAAACCTGGTGCTGACATCGCCCCCCGATCTGCTCGCCGGCAATGTCTTTGGCGTCTACGCCGCCCGTCTGCCGGCCAGCCTGGCCGGCTTGGCCCAGGCCGAGGCTTTGCCAACGGCCACGGCGCTGCTGCGGCTGGCGCCGGCGCTGGCCGCCGCCGGCCATTGCGTAGCCGCGGCGCAGGCCCTGCCGCTGTATGTGCGCGACAAGGTGGCCCAGACCACCGAAGAGCGCGCCCGCATCAAGGCCGATGCCGCCGCCGCGGCCATCGCCCAACCGAGCTGAAACCGGCACCCGCAAGCATGAACGCCCTGGTCCAACCGCAGTACGCCCAGTTCGAAGCCATGACGCCGGCCTGGCTGCCTGCGGTGCTGCGGGTCGAGCAAAGCGCTTACGAGCATCCCTGGAGCGAGCTCAATTTCAGCGACTCGCTCAAGGCCGGCTACCAGCTGCAGCTGCTGACCGCGGGCGAGCCGCCCGAGGCCCAGTTGCTCGGCTACTTTGTCGCCATGAAGGGTGTGGATGAGGTCCATCTGCTCAACATCACCGTTGCGCCGGCCTACCAGCGCCAGGGCTGGGCCTGCGTGATGCTCGACGCCCTGGCAGTCTGGTCACGCGGCCAGGGCGCGCAGTGGCTGTGGCTGGAAGTGCGGCTGAGCAATGCGCGCGCCCGGGCGGTCTACGAACGCTATGGTTTTCGCCATGTCGGCACGCGCCGCAACTACTATCCGGCCACGCCGTCGCAGCCGCGCGGCGAAGACGCCATCGTCATGAGCCTGGCATTGTGAGACCCCCTATGAGCCTAAAGCCATGAGCCTGAACCTGGACAAGCGCCAACGCGCCATGTTGCGCGAAATGGGTGTGCGCGTCTGGCAGCCCGCCGTGCCTGAATATGCTATTGAAGTAATAGCTGATACCGAAGACGTAGCGCCGACTACAGGCCAATTTCATGCTGAAAAATCACCCCAGATAGCGGCCGTCGTCACGCCGCCGGTTCGCCAGCCGGCGCCGGCCAGTGTGGCGCCAGCTGTTGCGCCGGCCGCCAGGCCCCAGCCGGATGCGCGTGGCGCCAGCGCCTGGCGCTTGGGCCAGGCCCAGGCGCTGTACGCCGACTCCGCCCAGTCCGGCGGCGCGCGCTGGCTGGTGCTGGCCGAAACCCCGGCCGCAGCGCTCTCGGGGCCGCTGCTGCAGGGCGATAGCGGCAAGCTGCTCGACAACATGCTGCGCGCCGCCCGCCTGAACCAGGTCGGCGCGGTACTGCTGGCGCCGCTGGCGCGGCAGGCCGCCGGCGCCGTGGCGGAGGACTTTTTGGCCGCGCTGTCGGCGCTGCTGCTGAGTGCCAGGCCAGATGTGGTGCTGGTGATGGGGCGGCTGGCGACGCAGGCCTTGCTGGCCTCCAGCGAGCCCTTTGGCAAGCTCAGGGGCCAGGTGCACCAGCTGCAGGGCGTAAGCGCCATAGTCACCTACGACGCGGCCTATCTGCTGCGCAGCCCGGCCGACAAGGCCAAGGCCTGGGACGATTTGTGCCTGGCCATGAGCTTGCAGGCCAAGGCCTGAGTCTCAGCCTGCCGTTCAGGCCTTGGCGGGCGCGGGGCCGGGTGCCAGCACCGAGCCTATGGCCACGGCCACCAGCGCCACCGCTGCCCAGTCTTGCCAGTACAAGACCTCGCCTAGACCCAGCGCGCCGGAGAAAACGCCAAGGATGGGAACCATCATCACGCTGAGGGTGGAGGCAATCGGCGGCAACGAGCGCGCCAGCATCAGCCACATGGCTTGGGCCAGGCCAAACACCAGCACGGCGTTATAAGCCACGGCGATCCAGGTGGTCGGCGACGGCGCTTGCCATTGCGGAGATTCCATGACCGCGCAGAGCACGCTGAGCAGCACCGCCGCGATCAGCGTCATCCAGAAGGCCAGGGTCAAGGAGGCGATGTGCAGCGTGGTGTTGCGCAGCCGGTGCGTGCCAAAGGCCCAGGTGGCGGCGGCCAGCAAGGCCCCCAGCAGCGCCACCGGCCGGCCCGACAGCTGGCTCAGCTCGTACCACAGCAGCAGCGACACGCCCAATGCCGCCGCGGCAACGCCCAGCCAGTGGCGCCTCTTCAGGCGGGCGCCAAAAAAGCAGGCCCCCAGCAGCGCTGAAAAAATCGGCATGGTGTAGCCCAGTATGGCGGCACGGCCGCTGCTGAGGTTTTTGACGGCCAGGATGATCAGCACGTTCCAGACCAGCATATTGCTCATGGCCAGCCAGAAGACTTCGCGCCAGTCTTCGCGCGGCAGCCGAAACGGCACGCCCTGTACCCGCATGACCAGCATGATGACCGGCAGGGCTAGCCAGAGGCACAGGGCTCTAAAGGTCAGGGGCGGGTAGCCGGTGACGCCCAGCTTCATGATGGGCCAGTTGAGGCCCCATACCAGGGTCAGAAAGGCAAGTAGCAGGAGTTGGCGGGGATTGAGTTGCAAGGAGCGCTTTGGCAAGAAGGGGTGGCAAGGTCGGCGAGCCCGCATTGTCCCGGTTTGTCGGCCGGCTTGCCTGGCGTTCTTACAATACGGGCATGACATTTCTCGACATGCTGAACGCCGCAGAACGCCAGAACAACTCCATGCTGTGCGTGGGCCTGGATCCTGAACCCGCCAAATTCCCCGGCAAGCTGCAGGGCGATGCCAGCAGGATTTACGACTTTTGCGCCGCCATCGTTGACAGCGTGGCCGACCTGGTGAGCGCCTTCAAGCCGCAAATCGCCTACTTTGCCGCCCATCGCACCGAAGAGCAGCTGGAGCGCCTGATGGAGCACATGCGCCGCACCGCGCCGCAAGTGCCCATCATTCTGGATGCCAAGCGCGGCGATATCGGCAGCACCGCCGAGCAGTACGCCAAGGAAGCCTTCGAGCGCTACGGCGCCGACGCGGTGACGCTGTCGCCCTTCATGGGTTTTGACTCCGTCGTGCCCTACCTCAAGTACCACGGCAAGGGCGCCTTCCTGCTCTGCCGCACCTCCAACCCCGGTGGCGATGACTTGCAAAACCAGCGCCTGGCTTCGATTGACGGCCAGCCGCTGCTTTACGAACATATCGCCAGCCTGGCGCAGGGGCCGTGGAACCTCAATGGCCAGCTCGGCCTGGTGGTGGGCGCCACTTATCCGGCTGAAATCGAGCGTGTACGCCTGGTGGCGCCTACGCTGCCGCTGCTGATTCCCGGCGTCGGTGCTCAGGGCGGCGATGCGCTGGCCACGGTGCGCGCCGGCTGGAAGCCTGGCTCGCCCATCATCGTCAACTCCTCGCGCGCCGTTCTTTACGCCTCGTCGGGCGACGACTTTGCCGACGCTGCGCGGCGCGAAGCCCTGAAGACGCGCGAGCTGCTCCAGGCGGCCCGGCCCTAGCCGCGAGCCTTCGGCGGCGAATGGCGATGCAGCTCAAGTGGCTGGAGGATTTTGTGGCGCTGGCGCAAAGCCGCAGCTTTAGCCGCGCCGCCGAGTTGCGCCACGTCACACATCCGGCCTTCGGACGGCGCATCAAGGCGCTGGAGCTGTGGGCCGGCGCGCCGCTGATAGAGCGCGGCAGCGTGCCCCTGACCTTGACAGCCGCGGGCGTCAGCCTGCTGGACAACGCCGAGCAGATCCTGGGCAATCTGGGCCATGCGCGCGAGGCCTTGCAAGAGGCCGCCGGCCGCCAGGCCAGCACCGTCACCTTGGCCACCGGCCGTACCCTGGCGCGCACGCTGCTAGCCGAGCTGATGCCGCGCCTCAAGCCGCTGCTGGCGCAAGGCGAACTGCGCATAGTCACGCGCTCGCAGACCGAAACGGCGCAGATGCTGGAGCGCGGCGAGGCCGAGTTCATGATCACCTACCACCATCCGCTGCTGGCGCTGCGACTGAACGCCAAGCAGTACGCCCACCTGACGCTGGCGCTGGACAAGCTGGTGCCGGTGAGCCGCGCCAACGCCCAGGGCCGGGGCTTGCACAGCCTGGCTGGCAAGACCGCCACGCCCTATCTGGCCTATGACGGAAGCATGGCGCTGGGCCGCCTGGTGCAAGACCATCTGGCCAACAACCCGCATGCGCCGCGCCTGCAGCGGGTGATCGAGTGCGACTCGGCCGACACCGTCCACGAATACGCGCTCAAGGGCCTGGGCGTGGCCTGGCTGCCCTGGTCCATGGTGGCGGGGGCCTGCAAGGCCGGCCAGCTGGTGCTGCTCGGCGATGCGCAGCTTGAGGTGCGCTATGAGGTGCGGGCCTACCGCGCCAAGCACCGCATGAATGCGCTGGCCGAGCGCATGTGGCAGGCGCTGGCGCCGCGCTGAGCATGTGCTGAATGAGCCATAAGTTGTGCCAAAACGGCACATGGGGTGAAAAACACCATCGTGATAATGCAGAGATATCAATCCCTTCAGGAACCGCGATGTCCTTTTCTTTTTCCATGCGCCATGCCGCGCCCGCACTGCTGATCGGTGCCATGAGCGCCCTGCTGGCCATGCCGGCCGCAGCCCAGCCGGACAACTACCCCAGCAAGCCCATCACCATCGTCGTCGGTTATCCGCCAGGCGGCAGCACCGATCTGAGCGGCCGCGTGCTGGCAGCCGAGATGGCCAAGCGCCTGGGCGTGCCGGTGGTGATAGAGAATATAGGCGGCGCCGGTGGTGTCATTGGCGCGCAAAAAGTCGCCAATGCCGCGCCGGACGGCTACACCTTGCTGGTGGGCGCCAACAATGAAATCGCCATCAGCCGGCTGGTGTCGCCCGCGGTCAAGTACACGCTGAAAGACTTCACGCCCATCGGCCTGATTGCCTCGCAGCCCATGGTGCTGGTGGCCTCGCAAAAGAGCGGCGTGAAAAACGTCGAGCAGTTCCTCAGCCAGGTCAAGGCCAATCCCGGACGCTTTAGCTATGGCAGCTCGGGCGTGGGCACGGCGCTGCACCTGGCGGGTGAAATGATCAAGGAGCAAAGTGGTGTCTTCATGACGCACATTCCCTACCGCGGTGTTGCGCCGCTGGCCAATGACCTGCTGGGCAGCAACATCGAGTTCGGCGTGTTCGTGCTCTCCAGCGGCCTGCCGCATATCCGCAGCGGCAAGCTGGTGGCCCTGGGAACGACCGAGAAAAAACGCTCGGCCGTCACGCCCGACATTCCTGCATTGGCAGAAAATTCGGCGCTCAAGGGCATAGACATCAACAGCTGGTTTGCCCTGATGGCGCCGGCCAAGCTGCCCGAGCCTATCGCCGCCCGCCTGCGCAAGGCGCTGGCCGAGTCGCTGCAAACGCCTGATGTGCGCAAGAAGCTGGAAGACTCCGGCTCCTCCATCGCGCCGCTGAACGTGGACATGGCCAAGTTCCTGGCCGATGAAAGCGCCAAGTACCAGAAGATCGTGACTTTCGCCAAGATCCGCGAATAAGGCGGCAGCACCGTCGCAGAAAGAGCCATTCATGAACGAGACCTTGAACTTTACGCTGGCAGTCCCCGACATCGCCGCCTGGCGTGCCGGCAACACCGGCACCGAAGGCGTCTGGCAGTTCGATTCCGGCCGGCCCGGCCGCCACGTCATGATCAGCGCGCTGGTCCATGGCAACGAGCTGTGCGGCGCCTGGGCGCTGAAGGGCTTGCTGGAGGCCGGCGTGCGGCCGCAGCAGGGCAAGTTGACGCTGGCCTTTTGCAATCTCGCCGCCTTCGACCGCTTTGACGCGAAGGATCACGACGCCTCGCGCTTTGTCGACGAAGACCTGAATCGCCAGTGGTCGGCAGAACGCCTGCAAAGCGGCGACACGCTGGAGCGCAAGCGCGCCAGGGCGCTGGCGCCTTTCGTGGCGCAGGCCGACTGGCTGCTGGACATCCACAGCATGCACGAGCGGGCGGCGCCGCTGCTGCTCACCGGCATGCAGGCGCGCAACCTCGAATTGGCCCGCTTGCTGGGCAACCCCGAGCACATCGTGATCGACGCCGGCCACAAGGACGGCGTGCGCATGCGCGACCACGGCCGCTTTGGCGATTTGTGCGAAGACGGCAGCGACAACGGCACGCGTTCGGTGCTGGTGGAGTGCGGCTTTCATGGCGACGAGGTCAGCCGTACGGTGGCGCAAGATATCTGTGCGCGCTTCTTGCTGACCGCGCAAGCGCTCGATGCCTCCGCTATTGCTCGTTTGCTGCCAGGCTGGTTGCAGGCCGATGCGCAGCAGCAATGGGCGCTGGAAGTGACGGGGCCGGTGGTGGCCAGCAGCCAGAACTTCCGTTTTGTCGAACCCTACCAGGGGCTGGAAGTCATTGCCCGCGCCGGCAGCGTGATCGGCTGGAACGACGAGCAGCCGGTCACCACGCCTTACGACGACTGCGTGCTGGTGATGCCCTCGACGCGCCAGGCCAAGGCCGGCGTGACCGTGGTGCGCTTCGCGCGGCGACGGCCCTTGTGATGCGCCAAAGCCCCGCTGCGGCGGGGCTTTTTTTGGTGCGCCCAGCATGGGCGCACACCTGCGGGTGCAAGTCCCGCCAGGAGCTGGTCACAGTGAATGAAGTGAAGCGCAACTGCGTGAGGGCGACCGAACGTGGGAAGGAAGCGTGGAGCGTAAATCGTGAGCCGATGAACAAGAACCGCATAGAAGGCGTTGCCAAGCAGGGCGAGCGGGCCAAAAACCGCAAAGCTCTTGTGACCAAGGCGAGGTGGCGTAGATGCGGCGGTTGTGCGATGAAGGTGTGCGTTCTTACCTGGGGAGATCTCGCCTCGTGGGTGAAAGCCCGACGGCTTTGCCGGAGCGAGAAGTCAGCCGAGGTCGTAGTAGCTGGAGCCGGGGCCGCTGAGG
>NZ_FOKZ01000026.1 GCF_900112285.1 Polaromonas sp. OV174
CTGGTCGACAAACTCAAAAACGAAGCGAAGGTGATCTAAATGACTGCACTGGTAATTGCCGAACACGACAACAAGGCCATCAAGCCCGCCACCCTGAACACCGTGACCGCCGCCGCTCAGTGCGGTGGTGAGGTGCATGTGCTGGTGGCCGGCCTGAATGCCGCAGCCGCGGCCCAGGCCGCCGCGCAAATCGCCGGCGTGGCCAAAGTCATCCACGTCGATGGCGCGCACTTTGAACATGGCCTGGCCGAAAACATGGCCGCCCAGGTGCTGGCCTTATGTGGCGATGGGGCCAGCAACTACTCGCACATCCTGTTCCCGGCCACCGCCTCCGGCAAAAACATCGCGCCGCGCGTGGCCGCCACGCTGGATGTGGGCCAGATCTCGGACATCACCAAGGTGGATAGCCCCGACACCTTCGAGCGCCCCATCTATGCCGGCAACGCCATTGCCATCGTGCAAAGCCTGGATGCCACCAAGGTCATCACCGTGCGCACCACCGGCTTTGACGCGGCAGCGGCCAGCGGCGGCTCGGCCGCCGTTGAAACCCTGGCCGGCGTGGCCGACAGCGGCAAGTCCACCTTCCTGGGCGCCGAGATCGCCAAGAGCGACCGCCCCGAACTGACGGCGGCCAAGATCATCGTCTCCGGTGGCCGTGCCCTGGGCAGCGCCGAGAAGTTCATGGAAGTGCTGACGCCGCTGGCCGACAAGCTGGGCGCCGCCCTGGGCGCCAGCCGCGCCGCGGTCGATGCGGGCTACGCGCCCAACGACTGGCAAGTGGGCCAGACCGGCAAGATCGTCGCGCCCCAGCTCTATGTGGCCGTGGGCATCTCGGGGGCCATCCAGCACCTGGCCGGCATGAAGGACTCCAAGGTCATCGTGGCCATCAACAAGGATGCCGAAGCGCCCATCTTCGGCGTGGCCGACTACGGCCTGGAGGCCGATTTGTTCACGGCTGTGCCGGAGCTGCTGGCGATCATTTAGACCAGGTCTCGCGACTGGACTTCACCCGCTCCCGTAGGCTGATCAGGCGCCATCGCGCCTGTAGCCGTGATCCTCCTGGATTGAGGGGCGGCTAATGATTTTCGCGCCCCTGATAAAATTCGAGTCTGCAGCAACACGGCAGACCGAGAAAACCTGCCTGTACTGGCTCCGCATTTCATCCGATGAAATGCCCGGCAGGGTGGAATGCAGCATCTCAATGAAGATATGTCCCTCCTGTTGGCGAATTTAATTGCTCGCAATAGCAGTCAGCGGCCTGCTCCAATCCCCCATAACTCAGCCAGTCAATGCCATTTGAATGAAAGATAAGAAGCAGAGTGGGCCTCAAGCCTTGTCGCGTATTAACTTCAACAGTTCAAGGCTCATTCGGTTTCTCGCTGATCTGGCCATTGCGGATGGAGCCGAATCAAAGCAAACTTTTCCACAGAGACTCGGCCAATGGGTGAGTTTTACTGACGCCAATACGCTCTACACCGCGCTTGGCTCCAAAGCGGCGCAAGCTACTGTTAAGCCCTCAAAGGCTCAAGCCGGGGCAAAATCGGCGGCCTATCTCGTCGTTAACGAAGAATTGACGCGGGTACGTACTGCTTTGGTGGATTTGATCAAACGCAGCTGTTCGCCCGCGCTTGGTACGGCTCGAATAAACTTTCCCACTCCCACGTCTGACACACCGCCGGAAATTGCGGCTTCCTATTTGCCGTTTCATAGGTTCTACCTGGCGCTGCAAAGGGATATGGATGCAAGGGTCGCGCCCTTGCGCGTCATGGTGCGGGATACGCTGATGACAGCCAGCCCCGCGCTCAAGCAGCTTGCCGCACTGGACACAGCGCTTGACGGGATTCTGGGTGATCGCGAGCGCCGCCTGTTCGGGGCAGTGCCTCTGTTGCTCGAAAAGCGCTTCGAGCAATTGCGCAAGGTTCACCAGCAGCAGCTTGTTGGTAGCGGGAAAACCGATGACCCTGCGACCTGGATGGAGCCCAGAGCCTGGCTGGCTGATTTTCGTGATGAATTAGTCGAAATTTTGCTCGCGGAACTGGACGTCAGGCTGCAACCCACAATGGGACTTATTGAAGCGTTTAGCAACGAGGTTAATTGATATTCATGAATAGAATTTTTTTCGCAGCAGCCTTTTTTCTAGGCGCAATAGCGATAGCGTGGGTAGGCGTTGGCTTTTTCGGTACCAATTCGCTGGCGCTGGTAATGACATTGCTGATTGGTGTGGTGTATGGGGTCGGTGCGCTGGAATTACTAAAGTTCCGCCGGGCAACCACCACCTTGACCCATGCGCTGGCGGATATCCCCGGCAACCTGTCGCCTGGTTTCGGCGCCGGGTCACCCCCTGACGAAACCAGTCCCCCTGAAGGGCTAAGAGGAGCGCCAAGCGACGAGCGCGGGGGCCTGGATGCTTGGCTGGGCAAACTGCATTCCTCACTGCAAGACGTCGTGCGCTTGCGTGTTGAAGGCGAGCGCATAGGTCTGCCCGGCCCCGCACTGACGCCCTATTTGGTGGGGCTGCTGGTGATGCTGGGGATGTTGGGTACCTTCCTGGGCATGGTGGTGACGCTCAATGGTGCAGTCTTTGCGCTGGAGGGCACCACCGATCTGCAAACGATCCGTTCCTCCATGGCGGCACCGATCAAGGGCTTGGGGCTGGCATTTGGCACATCCTTGGCAGGCGTGGCTTCGTCCGCCATGCTGGGTTTGATCTCGGCGCTGGTGCGCCGTGAGCGCCTGCAAGCGGGACAACTGCTGGATCGCAAGATTGCGACGGTATTGCGTGGTTTCTCCCTCACCCACCAGCGTCAGGAAACCTTCAAAGCCCTGCAGCTTCAAGCCCAGGCCTTGCCCAGCGTGGTTGACAAGTTGCAGACCATGATGACGATGATGGAGCACCAGAGCAAGCAACTCAATGAGCGATTGCTGACCAATCAGGAAAGCTTTCATGGTCACATCAAGGGCGTCTATACCGAGCTGGCTGGCTCCGTGGACAAGTCGCTCAAAGACAGCCTGACAAGCAGCGCGCGCGTGGCCGGCGAGACCATCAAGCCGCTGGCTGAAGCCACGATGACGGGCATGGCGCGGGAAGCCACGCTGATGCACGAACGCATGATCAGCACCACGCAGACACAACTGGACGAGCTCTCAACCCGGATAGGCGCCAGCGCGATCGGCATGGCACAGTCATGGAGTGCCGCGCTGTCCCAGCAAGAAGGCAGCAACGACAAGCTGCTCAGTCGTGTGGGCCAGGCTCTGCACGCCTTTGGCGAAACTTTCGAGCAACGCTCTGCTTCGCTGGTGAGCTCTATCGGAGAGTCTTACGCGTCCTTGCAGGCGGAGCAGGCCACGGGTAATCAACAGCAGCTGGCAACCTGGACGCAATCGCTGGAATCCATTGGGGCCACGCTCCAGCGCGAATGGCAACAGGCCGGCGTGCAAACGCTAGCCCAGCAGCAACAGATCTGCACTGCGCTGGACCAGACCGCGCGCCAGATGACCGAGCAGGCACAGACGCAGGAAAAGGGCAGCGCCGAACTGCTGGGCCGTGTCGACCAGTCCCTGCAGGGTTTCAGCGCAACCTTCGAGCAACGTTCCGCGTCGCTGGTGACCACGGTCAGCGAGGCCTATGCGACTTTGCAGGCGAATCAGGCCACGGATAGTCAACAAAGGTTGGCAACCTGGACGCAATCGCTGGAATCCATGGCGGCCACGCTCCAGCGCGAATGGCAACAGGCCGGCGTGCAAACGCTAGCCCAGCAGCAGCAAATCTGCACTGCGCTGGAGCAGACCGCGCGCCAGATGACCGAGCAGGCGCAGACGCAGGAGAAGGGCAGCGTCGAACTGCTGGGCCGTGTCGACCAGACCCTGCAGGCCTTCAGCGAAAACTTCGAGCAACGTTCTGCTTCGCTGGTGAGCTCGGTCAGCGAGACCTACGCGACTTTGCAGGCAAATCAGGACACGGATAGTCAACAAAAGTTGGCAACCTGGACGCATTCGCTGGAATCCATGGCGGCCACGCTCCAGAGCGAATGGCAACAGGCCGGCGCGCAAACCCTGGCCCAGCAGCAACAGATCTGCACCACACTGGAAAAAACCGTGCAGCAGGTCATTGAGCAAACTCAAACCCATTCCAGCCATACGCTGACCGAGATCACGCACTTACTGGACACAGCTGCCCAAGCGCCACGCGCCGCTGCGGAAGTGATAGCTCAATTGCGTCAGGAACTATCGAGCAGCATGGCGCGTGACAACGCCATGCTGGAAGAGCGCAGCCACATTCTTGAAACGCTCAGCGCCCTGCTGAACACCATCAACCATGCGTCTACCGAACAGCGCTCGACGATTGATGCGCTGGTCGCCTCCTCGGAGGAACTGCTGAGCCGCGTCGGTAATCAGTTTGCCGAAAAGCTAGACGCCGAATCGGCGCGCTTGTCAGACTCGGCTGCGCATGTCATCAGCAGTGCGGTCGAGGTATCGAGTCTCAGCGAATCATTCAATTTCGCGGTGCAACTCTTCAACGAGTCGAATGAGAAACTCATTGCCAACCTGCAGCGCATTGAAGCCTCAATGGACAAGTCCATGGCGCGAAGCGACGATCAGCTCGCCTATTACGTGGCGCAAGCCCGCGAAATCATTGATCTGAGCATCATGTCGCAAAAAGAAGTTTTTGAAGATATGCGCCAGCTCAGCGGTCAACAAGCATCGCTGGGTGAAAAGGTGAACTGATGGAGGACATGGACTGCACAGTTGAGCAAAGCGCGCCGATATGGGCTGTATTTGGCGACCTGATGTCAGGCGTGCTGGGCGCATTTGTTCTGATCTTGGTCGGCGTGCTGGGCGTGCAACTGGAGCTCGCGACCAAGCTCGAAACCGAGATCAATAAGCGCCAAATCGAAGAGAAACGTCGCATGGCCCTGGAAGTGGCCCTGGCCATACCGCTAGCGTCTGGACGGGTCACTTTGAGCAATGGACGCATTGGCATCAGCGGCAGCGTCCTGTTTGCCACCAATTCCGCTGCGTTGCAGCCCGAAGGTCGGCAACTCCTGAAGAGCCTGGTAACACCGCTGCGCGCCTACCTCAGTGCGCGCGAAGAATTGTTGATGGTGAGTGGTTTTACCGACGACAAAAATATAGTGGGTGGCAAGGACAGCTTTGCAGACAACTGGGAGCTTTCAGCGCAGCGGGCCTTAACCGTGACACGCACCTTGATCGAAGAAGGCATGCCCGCCTCGTCGGTCTTCGCCGCTGCCTTTGGTGCAGAACAGCCGGTGGCATCCAACGCCGATGCCAAGGGACGCTCGAAAAACAGGCGCGTTGAAATGGCACCCGTGCCCAAATCCACCAATGCAAACGTCGGGCAATGAGCCACGAGCCTGACCCCGTAACAGCCATCGCATCATTGCGCGATGGCGGCGCCGACCAGTTCGACCCCGTTCGCCTGCATTTTCTTGAAGCATTGGCCAGACGCACGCGAGATCGCGAAGGCGCAGTCAAACGCATTCTTGAAGACAAGCTGAACCATGCCTTGGCGGCCTACCAAAAGCGCTTTGAGCAGACGAACAAGGCGCTCCATGACGCCGCCCTGCGCCTGATTGAGCAGCGCCCGGATGCATCAAGCGATTTGAGGCGCTTGTTGGAGTCCGGAAACTTTGGAGAGTTGCGGCAGTGCGTAGCGCGAGTGGAAAGCGCCCCCCAGCAGACCACCTTGGCTCAGTTGACCCGCGATCTGTCGCAACACATGCCAAATAGTGTGCGGACAAATGTGGCTGCAAGCGATGCAGGCATAGGCTCCCGACTTGAACTCAAATCCATACGTTATTTCAGGGATACGTGGTCCAAGCTCAGTGTTGAAAAACAGCTGGCGCAAGCCAATGAGCAAGGTCCGGAGAATGCAGGGCCACTTAATTCGCACCAATTGTTGCTGCGCGCATTTTCAGTGATGCGTGACATCTCGCCGGATTATCTGAACCGCTTCGTCTCCTATGTAGATACCTTGCTCTGGCTTGATCATGTGGATAGCAAACCCATCGCGAAAAACGCCGCCGATGATGAGAGCGGAAAAAAACGAAAAACCAGCCGCACTCGCTAAGGCGTACGCACCAGTCAATTTCGGTTCGGCCGCAAAAAAACAGCGGGCATTGCATGCTCTACCCCGCCTGGCTTTAGCTCACATCTTGGGCGGCCAATGGTGCGTCTCCCCTTGGCAGTTTTTGCACCAAGCGTAGAGCGCGTCATACATCACCATGCCGTGCGCCAGCATCTCGTGGTCATCACTGAAGTTTTGCGACAGGCCGAGCGACAAGGCGTATAGACCCGCCGACTGCGGCGTCAGCTCGAGCCGCGATGTGTCCGCGCCGCGAACAATCAGGGCCAATTGCTGCAATGCTGGTTCCCGCAGGTCGTACTTCAAAAGAAAGGCGTCGAAGCTGCACAGCTCCCCAACGTGCGTCATTTCAACGCCCGGAATGTCGTAGGGAGTTGCCCCCGTCTGTTTGGCCGTCTCCAGCACCTTGTCGGCCGGGACATACAGAAACTCCGGAGCCTTGTCGATGAAACGCACGACCAGCCACGGGCAGGCAATGCGGTCAATCTTGGGACGTTCGCGTGTGACCCATTTCATGATGTACCTCCTTTCGATTCAAGGGCACGGCCAGCCGCTTGCCACCCGGCTAAGCCGCCGCGCAGATAGCGCGCGCGCAGTCCCGCAGCCCTCAGCCGCAGTGCCGTTGCGCGTCCAACCTCATGCCCATAGACACAGTAGACGACGATGTCGCGGTCGGCCGGCAAGGTGCTGGCCCAGCTGTCGACGGTGGCGGGGTCGTGCCAGCGGGCACCGGCAAGTTGCGTTGCTGCCTCCTCGAAAACGCCTGCGCGGCGCACATCCAGCAGCAGCGCACCGGCGACTTCATCCTGCGTCGCCCCATAGGGCTCGCTGGCCCCGTGCACGGCGAGTTGATAGCGTTCATAGACGGCCTCCCAATGGATGTTCTCCATGAAGGCATCGACGTAATTGCCCGCCGCTGCGCCAAAGTCCATGTGGTAGGAATGTTCGTACATGTCCAGCGCAAGGATGGGAAGGCCGCCAGCCAGCGCATGCGTGTGGTCTGCCGCCCATTGGTTCACCAGTGTTCCGTCACGCGGCTGGAACACCAGCAACACCCAGCCGGAACCACCACCGAGCGCCTTGCCCATGGCGACGAACTCCTCGCGCCAGCGGTCCAGGCTGCCGAAGCTGGCCTGCAGCGCCAGTGCCATGGCTGGCTGCATCGTGTGTCCGTCACCGCCTAGGCTGCCGAAATACAGCTCATGAAGCAGCATGGAGTTGCTGGCGATTAGTTCCTCACGCTTCAAGCCATTGAGCAGGAAGCCGGGCGTGCTCGCCGGGGACAGCGCGCCCCACTGCGCGCGAATGGCGTTGAGGCGTTTGACGGCGCCGCCATAGTTGTTCTGATGGTGACTGCGCAGCAGTTTTTCGGACAAGCCGCGCAAGGCGGCAGGGTCAAAGGGCAGATCCTGGATGCGATTTTCCATAGCAATCTCCTCAAGAGAAAACAGGCCGCAGAAACGTCAGCGCCAGCCCGGCCAAGCCAGCAACCAGCACGACCGGAATGACACCCACCTTGAAACGGAATAGCACCACGGCCGCCGCCGCGCCTATAAATGCAGACGCCCACTCAAAATGCCCCGAGAGGCCTTGCGGCCAGAGCACGTGGTAGGCGAAGAAGACGGCCAGGTTCACGATGACGCCGACCACGGCGGCCGTGATGCCGGTCAGCGGCGCCGTGAATTTGAGATTGCCATGCGTGGACTCGATAAAGGGCGCGCCCAGCAGTATGAAAAAGAAGGATGGCAGAAAAGTGAAGAAGGTCACCACCGACGCCGCCACAGCGCCCGACAGGAACAGTGAATCCACGCCAAAGATCGCCTTGGTCCAGCCGCCGACAAAGCCGACGAAGGACACCACCATGATGAGCGGCCCGGGCGTGGTTTCGCCGAGCGCCAGGCCATCAATCATCTGCGGAGCGCTTAGCCATTGGTAATGCTCGACCGCGCCCTGGAACACGTAGGGCAGCACGGCATAAGCGCCGCCGAAGGTCATCAGTGCGGCCTTGGTGAAGAACCAGCCCATTTGCGTCAACACCGCATCCCAGCCGTATAGCGCCATCAAAGTCCCCATGGCCGCCGACCACAGGGCAATACAGGTCACCAGAACCCGGCTGAAACGCCGCCAGCTAAACAAGGCGTGCTCAGGTGTCGGGGTGTCGTCGTCTATGAGCGCTGGGCCTAGCGACTTGGCCGCCTTGCCATGAGCGCCGCCCGAGGAGAACTTGTCGGGCGCATAACGGCCCCCCAGGTAGCCGATGATGCCGGCGGCCAGCACGATGACCGGGAACGGCAGTTGCAGCGCAAAAATGGCGATGAAGGCAGCCACCGCGATGCCCCACAACCAGGCATTCTTCAAGGTCCGGGAACCGATCCGATAGGCCGCATGCATGACCAAGGCCGTGACGGCCGGCTTGATGCCGTAGAAAACCCCGGCGATGGCCGGCACGTTGCCATAGGCCATGTAGACCCACGACAGGCCAATCAGGATGAACAGCGAGGGCAGCACGAACAGCACGCCCGCGACGATGCCGCCCCAGGTGCGGTGCATCAGCCATCCGATATAGGTGGCCAATTGCTGGGCTTCCGGGCCTGGCAGCAGCATGCAGTAGTTCAAGGCATGCAGGAAGCGGCTCTCGGAAATCCAGCGGCGGCGCTCCACCAACTCCTCATGCATGATGGCAATCTGCCCGGCGGGTCCGCCAAAGCTGATGAAGCCCAGCTTGAGCCAGTAGGCAAAGGCTTCGCCGAAGCTCAGGCGCTCGGGCGCCCCTGTGACAGTGTTCGTGATCATGGGCGTACCTTCATCGCGGCATACAAGGTGTCAAAAAGGGAAAGTGAGGCGGCCAGCAAAGCATCGTCCTCCTTGTGCTGGGCTTGCAGGCCGCGCACTAAAGTTTCTACGCCGGCCGCCTCATCAACGGGGATGCCGCCCACGTCGATGTAGTGCACCAACTCGCCCAAGCGCTGAAGGCCTTCGTCGGCGTCCAGACCAAACGTTTGCGCCACGACCTCGAATGTCACCTTGTCGCCCACGTGGGTGAAGCGGGCATGGTCGAAATCGAAGCCCAGCGCCGTCTTCGGGCATTTTTTCGGGTCATCCAGCCAAATAAATTGCGGTGATTTGTCGACAAAGCGCTGAATCAGCCAGGCGCTCGCCAGGCGGTCTACCCAGGGGCGTTTGCGCGTCGCCCAGGTCCGGCCCTGGAAGTCTGCAACGGCTTGGCGTTCGATCGCCTCGGCGCGCGGTATGGGCTCGCCGGGGGACAAATGCCGTTCGATCTCGTGCCGCAACGCCGTCAGCGCGGCGCTGGCCTTTTCGGCGGGCTTTCCCGGAAAGAAATCACTGGCCAGGACGGCATGAAGCTGTTGTTCCAGCCCTCGCAGTGTCTTGTGGAGTTCGGCCTCGCTGGCGCTTTTGAGGGTGCCACGGGCTTCCTTGATGGACTGAAGCAGCTCGGCATAGAGCTCAGAGCGGTCGAACAGCCCTCGAAACGTCTTCTCCTGCACTTCGTCGCGTGCGGCGACGACCAGCATGTGTGCCGCGGCGCCACTCTCCTGGATCAGCCGCTCGATGTCCCACAGCGACTGGGCCGTAGGCGCTGTGGATGGCAGCAGGTACACCCCATCCCGCAGCGTTCCGGCACCAGTTGCCTTGAGGGCTCGCCAGACCCTCACGCGCAGCGCGCTGGGATGGGTCGGGAGGGTTGCAGTCAGGATCAGCCATGAAGTCATGTAGCAAATATCTCACTATGTGATGATAGATACAAGAGGTGATTTGGTTATTTTTTGTACACGCCCGGCGCAAGAATTTGCAGCTGTGCTTTACTTTCACCATGTCCATTCGTTCCGCCGCTCCCGCCCTGGCTGCCGCCCTGTTGTTTGGCGCCAGTACGCCGCTGGCCAAGCTGCTGGTTGGCAATGTCACCCCTTTGCTGCTGGCCGGGCTGCTCTACCTGGGCAGCGGGCTCGGCCTGTGCCTATTGCTGGCGCTGCGCCGGCTGAGACAAAAAGGCGGCGAGCATGCCCCCGAGGCTCTGCGCATTCCCCGGGCCGAACTTCCCTGGCTGCTGGGCGCCATCGTGTTTGGCGGCGTACTCGGCCCAGCGCTGCTGATGCTCGGGCTGACCCAGACCAGCGGCGCGTCGGCGTCGCTACTGCTGAACGTTGAGGGCGTGCTGACTGCGGTCATCGCCTGGTGGGTGTTCAAGGAAAATGCGGATCGCCAAATCGTGCTGGGCATGGTGGTCATTGTCCTGGGCGGCCTCCTGCTGTCCTGGGAGCCTGGCGGCGCAACCTTTTCGCCAGGCGCATTGCTCATCGTGGGGGCATGCCTGTGTTGGGCGGTGGACAACAACCTGACCCGCAAGGTCTCGACCAACGATGCCATGCTGGTCGCCGGGCTGAAGGGATTGCTGGCCGGGGTCAGCAATACCGCCCTTGCGCTGACGGGCGGCGCGGCCTTGCCATCGATGACAACTCTGGGCGCCAGCCTGGTCGTGGGATTTTTTGGCTATGGACTGAGTTTGACGCTGTTCGTGGTGGCACTGCGGACGCTGGGCACGGCCAGGACCGGGGCTTATTTCTCGGTGGCGCCGCTGTTTGGTGTGGCCATTTCTTTGGTGCTATGGCCGGACCTGCCCGGTCCGCTGTTCTGGATGGCCGCCGCGCTGATGACCCTGGGTGTCTGGTTCCATGTTCGCGAGCGCCATGAGCATGAACACACCCATGAACCGCTGGAGCACAGCCACAGGCATGTGCATGACGAGCATCACCAGCACGAGCATGCCTTTGCCTGGAATGCTGCGGAGCCACACACGCATACCCACCGGCATGAGGTGTTGACGCACAAGCATCCGCATTACCCGGACATCCATCATCGGCATGGACATGCCCATCCGCACTGAGAGGGTCTCAAAGAAGGAGCTGGTGCTGTGCTTTGATGTGGTCTTGGTCTGCGCCGCCGAAATAACGGGGTGAGCACGCATTCGGAGTGGTCAAGCGACTGTGGGGCTTTGGCAAGGCGCGCTATCGGGGCTTGGCCAAGATCGCCACGCGCGCGTTCACGGCGCTGGACCTGGTCAAGCTCTACGCAGCCGACAACGCTTGACGGCACAGATGCACCCATAAAGGCGACAAACGGCCCCTCAGGCCCGAAAAACGGCTCCTGTTGACCATCAAACAGATCGATTGACGAGCTTGCAATAGGGTTCACATCAATCACAGTGCGCACTCTGGCGGGACGAGTTCAGCATTGCCTTAGGCTGAGTCCCGCAAAAAACTCATCGGCGCCAGGGCGTCAAGTAACGCTCAGCCCAGGCCAGCGCGCCATAAAGACCCAGGCCCATGAAAGCCAGGACGGCCACCGCTGCAAAAACACGGGGCGTATCAAACGTGCCTTGGGCGCTCAGAATGACGTAGCCAAGGCCGCGTTGGGAAGCCACGAATTCGCCGACGATGGCACCCACCAAGGCCAGAGAGATGGCCACCTTCATGCCGGCAAGAATGGACGGAAGTGCCCCTGGCAAGCGAACCTTGAAAAAGAAATCCATCTTGGAGCCTTTGAGCACACGCCCAAGATCGAGCACATCGTTAGGCACCGATCGCAGACCGTGCATCGCATCAACGATGACGGCAAAAACAGCGATAAGAAACGCGATGGCAATCTTGGGTTCTGAGCCCGTCCCAAGCCAGATCACGAACAGCGGCGCAATTGCCACCTTAGGAACGCTATTGAGGCCAATGATCAAGGGGTAAACCGTGTGCTCAAACAGTTTTGAGCCCACCAGCATCGTCGCCAGCAACACCCCAATGACGGCGGCCAGGACGAATCCGACAAGCGTCGTGAGCAGGGTATAGGCGGCATGATCAAGGTAGAAGCTCCACTCGCCGAATAGCTCGTTGATGACAGCGCTGGGCGGCGGGAGCGTGACTGGGCGCACATGCAGAACACGTACCAGGACCTCCCACACAACCAGAAAGCCGATCAGCGAGAGTGAGCCCAGTATCCACTGCTGAGCTGCGTGTGTTTTTTTCGTGTTCATGCTGCGACCGCCTCGTTGACTTGGCCTGGCTCTTCGTTGATGAGTCCCATCTCATGAAACAGCGCGCGTATGCGGTTGGTATATTTGCCGAACTCGGGCGTCTCGCGCACCGCCAGCTTTCGAGGCCTCGGAAGGTCGATTTCAATGATGTCCGCAATTCGACCCGGTCTAGGCGAAAACACAACGACGCGGTCTGCCAGGTAGACGGCTTCCGCGATGCCATGCGTCACGAACACCACGGTATTGCGTGTCTCAAGCCATATGCGCTGCAGCTCCGCATTCATCTGGTCACGCGTCAGCGCGTCAAGCGCCCCAAAAGGCTCGTCCATCAGCAGCAAGCTGGGTTGATCAATCAAGGCCCGGCAGATCGCAGCGCGCTGCCGCATGCCGCCGGACAGTTCCCGGGGGTATTTGGAACCGAAGTCTGTCAGGCCCACCAGCTTCAGCAGATCGCGCATGGGCTGCTGGTAGTTCGCGACCGGCTTCCCCGCGAACTCGATGGGAAGCATGATGTTGCGCTCTATGGTTCTCCATTCGAGCAGGGCGTCGCGCTGGAAAACCATGCCGACGTGATCCGGTGGGCCGGAAATCTCCCGGCTGTCAGCCTTGAGGCTACCGGATGAAATTTCTTCAAGGCCCGCAATGCAGCGCAGAAAGGTACTCTTTCCGCAGCCGCTGGGGCCAAGAATGCTGACGAATTCGCCAGGCCGGATATCGAGTGAAATTCCGTCCAGGGCCGTCAGAGGCGTGTCGCCCCCGTAAACCTTGCGGACGTCGACTGAGGTGATCGTCGATGCGCTCACTTCGGCACCCCTGCCGCAGCACGCACCAGGCCAGGTGCAAAGAATTCGTTGCTGTCCTTGATCGATTTGATCAACCCGACGTTTGTCAGTGTCTTGAGCGCGACGCTAAAGTCCGCTGCAACAGGCGCGCCCAGCATTTGGCCGGCAGGAACGGGAAGCTGGAAGAAGCCCTTGAGCGCATCGATCTGTGCCCGCAGAATCTCCTTGTTCAGCTTGGCTTGCGGCCGCTGCGCGACGATGGCGTCGACGGCCTCGGACTCGTGGCCGTTGTAGATGTATTGCCAGGAGGCGGCAACAATGCTGGCAAACTTGGCGATAGATTCGCGTTTGGCCGCCAGCTTTGACTCCGTTGCAAAAAGTCCGAAGCTTGGCATGTTCAAGTTGTAGTCTGCAAATCGGATCGCATCGGAGGCACGCGTTTGCGACACCACAGGCAGAAAGAAGGGAATGGTTGAAAACGCAGCGTCCGCTCGTCCGGCGGAATAAGTGGCGGCCTTGCCTGCCGCGTCGACGTTAACCAACTCCAGGTCGCTACGCTTCAGTCCACCCGACGCAAGGAATGCATCGATGAAAGGCGCTTCGAGGGAGCCCGCGGTGTAGGCAACCTTCTTGCCCTTGAGATCTTTCGGTCCCTTGATGCCGGCGTCTTTCGGGACCAGCAAGCCGATGTCGCTCAAACGCGCGAAAACGGCGACGGCCTTGACCGGCAGACCCTTATCACGCGCAATCATCATGGACGCCAGGGCCGCATGCCCCACATCAAACTGGTCGCCGCCGCCAACGATCTGGACCGTCGTCACGGATCCGTTGCCGTCTTCAAGCGTGACATCAAGGCCAGAAGCGGCGAACCATCCCTTCTGCTGGGCGAGGTGCATGGCGGCCTGAACGCCCCAAGGTGTCCAGTCCATACGAACTTTGAGCTTCTCGGTGCCCTGGGCCAGCACGCCCATTGAGAGAGTGAGACCAAGACAGCCGACGATAAGACTGCTGAGCAGGCGAGAAAGAAAGCGGTTCATAGCAATTCTCCAGCAAAAAATAAGAAAAGAAGCCAGGCTTGACCCCAGACGATCTCACCAAGCCGGAACAGGAACGACCTCGTTTGCTTCAGTTACCTCGGCCAAAAAACCGCTTGATACGGGACCACATCACGCTCATGCCAAGGCTGAAAGCATTGAGCTGTGCCGGTGGCAAAGGCAGGTCTGACGAGCGATTCGGATTCATGCGAAGCGTGACGTTCTTGCCGAACTCCTGAATCAGGCGGCCGACAAAGTCCTTAACCAGACCAGAGCGCGAGAACTGCGCCAAGGGGCCCTGCAGCGAATAGAGAAGATCGACCTCAACCTTGGTGGTGTTCGCGTCGATCTCGACCATGCGGTAGGACACATCGCCATTTGCGCGGGACTTGCTGATGGAGTCCTGGCCAGCGCCCTTGAGAACGGCGGAACGCGCCTGCTCGTTGCGATCCAGACGTGCGGCACCGTTGAAACTGGCCGACATCGGGCCGAACTTGATGGCCACGCGGCCTTTGACGCGATCACCCACGTGCTCCGTCAGTTCCGCCCCGGGCAGGCAGCCGGCCACGGCAGGCAGGTCTGCCATGAACTTCCAGACGGCGTCGGCGGGATAGGGAACCTTGAAGCTGCCTTGTATGCTGGTGCCGCCCTTGATCGCCGTGGCGTTCTCGTCGGCTGCTGCCTGTTTTTCTGCGACTACGGCCACCTTGCCGATATCCGTTGCCTTGAAGGTTTGAAAGCCGGCCGCCCCCCCTGCCAAAACCGTGACATCCTTGAAGATCTGGTTGCTTGCGGCCCGAAGTTTCGACACCGCGGGAACAGCGTCATCGCGGCATTGCGCCAGGACATCCATGACGGCATTCACGATGCCCATGTAGCCCGTGCAACGGCAAAGGTTGCCGGAAAGCTCCACGCGAATCAGGTCTTCGTCGGCATTAGGAAAGCGCAGCACGATGTCACGCGCGGTCGCCAACATGCCGGGTGTGCAAAAGCCACACTGCAAGCCATGGTGACGCGAGAAGGCGGGCCGCAGCAGCGCCATGATCGCATCGTCGTCGTAACCTTCGACCGTGGTGACTTTCTTGCCGTCGCAGGCCACTGCAAACGTGATGCAGGAGCGAACCGGCTGACCATCGACCAGGACGGTGCAGGCGCCGCATACGCCATGCTCGCAGCCCAGGTGGGTTCCGGTCTGACGGCCTTCGTCGCGAACGAAGTCCGCCAGGTGCATGCGCGACGGCACGTCGCGGCTGACCGTTTTATTGTTGATCTTGATGGCGATGACCGTCATAACGTTTTCTCCTTGCCCAACACTTGTTCCAGACAGCGCAGAACCGCGGCCGTCATCAGTTTCCGGTCTATGGCGTCTTTACCCGGCGCAGCGGCCTCCAGGGCCTTGCCGATGTCGGCACGCGTCGGCATGGCACCCGACTCGGCGACCGCAGCGGCGATAGCCGGCAGTGCCTGGGGCGCCCCGTCCAGCGCGCCGACTACCACGCGAGCGAATCCGCGACGCGGATCAAAAACAGCGCAGCAGCTGGCTTCGGCGAATTCGCCCGTCTTGCGGCAGAACTTCGCATAGCCCCAGCGGGCGTTGTCCCCCAGCTCGGGCACATGGATGGCGCTGATCAGTTCACCTTCGGCGACATCGGTGGTGTAGGCACCAAGCATGAAGCGCTCCATATGCACCATGCGCTTGTTTCCAGACGACACCAGCTCCAATTGCGCTGCCAGCGCCGTCATGGTCAGCACCCAGTCCGCAGCCGGATCGGCATGCGCCAGACTGCCGGCCACGGTGCCGCGGTTGCGGATCGCGCGGTAGGCAATGCCTGCCGCCACGGTCTGAAGAAGGCTTCCACGCAGCAGCGGAAACACGCCATCTTCGATCTCGGCATGGGTCACGGCACCCCCGATACGGATCACCCCGTCGGCCATCGTGACATCACGCATCTCGGGCAGTGCCGTGCAATCCACGACCACCTTGGGTCTGGCGAGCCGGAGGTTGAGCATGGGGCCCAGTGACTGGCTCCCCCCCATGACCTTGACCGTGCCTTGCCCCTCGGCCAGACGCTGGAGTCCGTCCTTCAGCGTCGAAGGACGGACATACTCAAATAAAGCAGCTTTCATATTTATTCCTTAAGCGGCCTTGAGAACCTGAGCCGCCTCTGCCCTGGCAATGGCCTCGAGCAGACGCCGGGGCGTCAGCGGGGTATGAGCAACTTCCGCGCCCAGCCCTTGCAGCGCGTCGTTTACCGCGTTGAAAATGGCGGCCGGCGGCGCAATCGCACCGCCTTCACCCATTCCCTTGGCGCCGAACTCGGTGTGCGGTGAGGGGGTCTCAAAATGATGAATGCGCATGCGCGGAACTTCCGTGGCGCCCGGCAACATGTAATCCGCCAAGGTCGATGCCAGCGGCTGGCCGTTGGCGTCATACGGCGTCTCCTCGTACAGGGCGGTGCCTATGCCCTGCGCGACCCCGCCATAGGTCTGACCTTCGACGATCAAGGGGTTGATCATGGTGCCGCAGTCTTCGACGATGACGTAATCGAGAATTTCAACGTGCCCCGTTTCGGGATCTACGGCAACCGTGACCGCATGGCTGGCGTAAGTGAAGGCACCGGTGTCTACCTTCGGCTTGAATCCGGTGGTGGTCTCCAGGCCACCCTGATCAACGTCGGCAGGCAGCCTGTCAGGGCGCAGATACCAGGCCTCGGCGATTTCGGAGATGGCTACGCTGCCAGCGGGGCCGACAACCCGGCCATTCACCAGCGCCACATCCTCTGGTTTGGCGCCCAACAAATGAGCGCCGATTCGCTTGATACGCGGGGCCAGAACTTTACAGGCACGCGACACCGCGCCTCCCGACATCACCAGCGAGCGTGAAGCGTAGGTTCCCGTGGAGTAAGGTGTCTGTGCCGTATCCCCGTGGACCAAGCGCATGCGAGAGATATCGATCCCCAGGATTTCGTGAGCGATCTGCGCGAAGCTGGTTTCCATGCCCTGGCCGTGCGAATGCACGCCAACGCGCATCTCCAGCCCACCGTCGGGCGTAACGCGCACGGTGGCGGAGTCGAAACCCGGGATGACCGGCGTGCCCCAAGCGGCAAAAACGGAGGTGCCATGGGCCGACTGCTCGGTGTAGGTGGCAAAGCCCATGCCGATAAGCCGGCCGTCCGGCTCCACCTGGCGCTGCCGCTCACGCACCGCTTCGAAGTCGATCATCTCGCGAGCCTTCAAAAGGCTGGCGGGATAGTCACCGCTGTCCAGATGTTTGTTGGTGACATTGACGTAGGGCATGAGCTCTGCCGGCACCAGATTTTCCAGCCGTACTTCCCAGGGCTCACGGCCGACCGCGCGGGCCACCGCGTCTATCGTCAGCTCCATGGCGAAACAAACGCCTGTGCGCGCCACGCCGCGGTAGGGCACGAAGCCGGGTTTGTTGGTTGCCACGCATTCCGTCACGCAGCGATAACCGCGGAAGGCATAGGGACCAGGAAGGTTGCCTATCGCCTGCCCTGGTTCCAGGCCAATGGTGAAAGGCCAGACAGAATATGCGCCGCCGTCGATGACGATGTGCGCGTCTAGCGCCAGTATCTTGCCGCGCTCGTCGGCATAGGCCGTCATGTCGTAGTGATGCTCCCGCGTATTGGCACCAGCGATCAGATGTTCGCGGCGATCTTCCAGGTAGCGAAAGGGTTTACGATGGGTCTTGGCAAGCCAGGCGACGCACAATTCCTCTTGTTGCAGCACGCATTTATAGCCAAACGCGCCGCCCACATCTGGCGCGACGACGCGAACCTGCCCCTGGTCCATGCCAAGGCACTTGGCCAGGATGGTGCGTATCATGTGCGGCACCTGGGTGGCGGTGTAGACCACCAGCATGTCGGCCTGATGATCCCAGTACGCCAGCACGGCCTTGCCTTCCATAGGCACCATGCAATGGCGCGCTAGGTCGATGGAGCGCCTGACGACCAGTTTTGCCTGGCTGGCAAGTTCGTCGAACTTCGTGTCGGCCTTCAGCGTCAGGAAGTTGTGATGTGTCCAGTCCTCATGGATGAAGTCCGCGGTGGCCGCTTTCGCCGTGGTTGCGTCGGCATAGACCGGCAGATCCTCGAATTCGAGTTCTATGGTCTCGGCAATGTCTTCGGCCTCTGCGCGGGTAGGTGCAAAAGCCAGAGCGACCGGCTCGCCCACGAAACGCACTTTGCCCGAGGCCAGCGGGGGCTGGGCTGACGACTGGTAGGTCGGAAGCGCTGATTCGGCGACGATGTCGAGGACATCGCCCATGGACTCGCGCAGCACGACGCGGCTGGCGGTTTCGGGCGCCAGCGTGGTGCTGATGATGCGGGCATGAGCGAACGGGCTACGCAGGAAGGCGACCTCACTCAGCTCCGGCATGTGCATATCGGCCACGAACTGACCACGACCGTTCAGATGCCGACCGTCTTCCTTGCGCTCCACTCGCGCGCCCACACCCTGGCTCGCCGGCTTGGCAGGATCGGTTTGACTGTGTTGCATTTTTTTGTCTCCGGTGAGCTATTTGGGATCGCTGGCGGCGCCGCCGCCGAACATCTTGGACGGATCCTCACGTTCAGTGGGTGTGTCTTCCGAGCGCTCGGGACTATTTTGGAAGTTGAGCTGCACCTTGTCGGTGTCCACCACCACCTCCTTGTCGAGGAAAAAGGTGACCGTCTGCGGCACGAAGATTACTACGGCAACGAGTATCAGCTGCATGAAGACCCACGGAATGGCTCCGAGGTAGATGTCCCTTGATTGCACCTTGTGCGGCAGCTTTCCTTCCTTGTGCAGCGTGTCGGAAATGCCACGTAGGTAGAAAAGGGAAAATCCGAACGGTGGATGCATGAAGCTGGTTTGCATGTTCACGCAGATAAGCACGCCAAACCAGACCAGGTCTATGCCGAGCTTTTGCGCGACCGGGCCCAACAAGGGCAGGATGATGAAGGCAATCTCGAAAAAGTCGAGAAAAAATGCCAGGAAGAAAATGAACACGTTGACCGCGATCAGGAAGCCCACCTGGCCGCCAGGCAAATCGGCCAGCATGTGTTCTATCCATACACCGCCGCTGACACCTTGAAACACCAGGGAAAAGGCGCGTGATCCAATCAGGATGAACACCACCATCGCTGTCATGCGCATGGTCGAGGTCATGGCACTTTGCAGCAGCGGCCAGGACAGGCGGCCATGCACCGCCGCCAGCAGGAACGCACCAAGCGCTCCCATGGCGCCGGCCTCGGTTGGCGTGGCGATGGCTTCGTCAATACCCGGCAGGCCGCCCATAGACCCCAGCACGGCGAAGATAAGGAAGGCTGAAGGGATGATGCCGCGCAGGCATTTGGACCATAGCGCCCAGCCATTGAGCGTGCGCGCCTCTTTTGGTATGCCCGGCACATCCTGCGGCCGGAAGCGGCCAAGAAGAAATGTGTAAAGAACGAAGAGGAAAACCTGGATGATGGCAGGTCCCCACGCGCCCTTGTACATGTCGCCCACAGAGCGGCCGAGCTGGTCGGCCAACACAATCAGACACAGTGAGGGAGGAACAATCTGCGTGATCGTTCCAGATGCCGCCAACACGCCGGTGGCGTAACGCATGTTGTAGCCATAGCGCATCATCACCGGCAGCGAAATCATCGCCATGGCAATCACCTGGCCGGCCACGGTACCCGTGATCGCGCCCAGAATGAAGCCCACAATAATGACTGAATAGCCCAGACCACCGCGCACAGGACCGAAGAGTTGGCCCATCGAATCGAGCATGTCCTCGGCCAGGCCGCAGCGTTCAAGAACGCATCCCATCAGGGTGAAAAAGGGAATCGCCAGCAAAAGGTCGTTCGACAAGATGCCGAAGACGTTCAGAGGAAGGGCCGAAATGAATCCGGCCGGAAACCATCCCATGTAGATGGCAACACCGCCGCTGGCAACGCCAAGCGCGGCCAGCGAAAACGCCACTGGGAAGCCAAGCAGCAAAATGGCCACCAGGGCCGCGAACATCATCGGTGGAAATACTTCGAGGCTCATTGCAGGGGCTTTTCGTAGTGAAGGTTCATCTCATAGCGGTTCTGTAACCACAGAACCCGTTTCGCGATCTCGCTGACCGCCTGAAGCACCAAAAGACCGAACCCCAAGGGCAGCAGTGCCATCGCGGGCCAGCGAATCAATCCTCCGGCATTGGGTGAGGACTCACCCGAACTGAGCATGTCAACAAACAGCGGCCAGGACAGGTAGGTGAGAAGGGCCATGATCGGCAACAAGAAGACGATCAGACCAAAAATGTCCATATAAACCTGGCGGCGCGCCGACCAGCGTCCATAGAAAAGGTCGACTCGAACATGTTCGTTGAGTCGGAGCACTTGCGCGGCGCCAAGCATCACGCCCGCGCCAAAGAGATACCACTGGATCTCAAGCCATCCGTTGGAGCTGATGCCAATACCGTAGCGGACCAGCGCGTTGCCACCGCTGATCACGCAAGCCAGCAGTAAAGCCCACTTTGCGATGACACCGGCAAAGTCGGTCAAATGGTCTATGCCGCGCACCCAGCCAGGCAGCGCGCGGTCATTGGGGGTTATCGTTTTCATGTGGGGCGATCAATCATTCAAGGGGCGCCTGCGAATGGGCGCCCCTTGCGGCACTTGGCCGTTTTTTTACTTGGTGACGTTTGCGAACGTGTAGTTGTCCAGCTCGGCCTCTGCAACGCGGAACCAACTGGCCTGATCACGGCGGTACTTGAGCCAGCTCGGCAACATTGCCTTGAAGTCAGGGTTGGCTTCCGAAAGTTCGTTCATCAGTTCGTTGGAAGCCTTGAAGGCGGCGTCCATCACGGGCTTGGGGAAGTAGGACAGCTTGGCACCTTGGCCGACCAGCTTTTTGATCGCCTCGGGATTGCGGTTGTCGTAGTCAGCAATCATCTTCATGGTCTGTTCGTTGCAGGCACATTCGAAGGCGGCTTTGTACGAAGGCGGCAACGCGTCCCAGGCCTTGCTATTGACCATCGCGGTGATCGAAGCGCTGCCTTCCCACCAGCCGGGCGAGTAGTAAAAGGGAGCAACCTTGTTCAGGCCAAGCTTGGCATCGTCATAGGGGCCGATCCATTCGGCTGCATCGATGGTGCCCTTTTCGAGCGAAGGGTAGATATCGGCCGCTGGAATCTGCTGCGGGACGGCGCCAAGCTTTGACAGCACCATGCCGCCTATCCCGCCGATGCGCATCTTCAGTCCCTTGAGGTCCGCCAAAGTCTTAATTTGTTTGCGGTACCAGCCACCCATTTGGACGCCAACGTTGCCGCACACAAAGTTGGTGATGCCCATCTTCTTGTACATCTCCCGCACCAGCGGCATGCCACCGCCGAACTGCATCCAGGCGTTGTGCTGGCGAGCGTTCAAGCCGAAAGGCAAGCCGGTGTCGAAAGCCACAGCCGTGTTCTTGCCCACAAAAGCCGATGCCAGTACGTGGTTCACCTCGATGGTCCCGTTACTCACAGCTTCCATGTTTTGTGCCGGGGGAACGACCTCGCCGCCAGCAAAGCACTGAATCTGAAACTTGCCGTCAGTCAACTCGGAGACCCGTTTGCACAGATGTTCGGCCGAACCGTACATTGTGTCCAGGCTTTTAGGCCAGCTGGTGGACATGCGCCACTTGATGCTGGGCGTGGATTGCGCCATGGCCGGGGCTGCGATAGCGCCCAGAACGCCAACCATGGCGGTTTTATCGAGGAAGGCACGTCGCTGCATGTGAACTCCAGAAAAAGTATGGATTGACGGCTTGCCCAAGGCCGTTTTATCTGTAGTTTTGGGCTATTTACCGTCAGCATACTGAGTGTATTGAGTCATGTCAACAGGGTTTTTACACAGGGACTCACCTGATTTCCGAATGCACCAACTCAGGAATCTAAAAATCAAAATTTGCACCACTACAGAGCGCAAATTGATGATTCAATGAGAATTTTTTAACTCCTGACTGAATCAGCCCCCGAGAAAACCCTAATACTTAATGGAAGCACAATCTGTTGACGATCGTCAGTATAGTGATGATAATTCAAACTCCTTCAACACAAAGACTCACCATGACTTGGACCAAGATTGCAACCGCCGATCAGGTCGGCGAAGACGAAGTGGTCGCCGTTGTAATCGGCGATCTGAAGCTCGCGCTGTTTAACAGTGGCGGCGGCTTCCACGTCACCGACAACATCTGCACCCATCAATACGCGCTGCTCTCCGAGGGCTATGTAGAAGATGGTTGTGTTGAATGCCCGCTGCACCAGGCACGCTTCGATCTGAAGACGGGCGTCGCCATGTGCGCCCCCGCCACCCAGCCGATCCGCGTGTATCCGGTGAAGGTCGAGGGCGCTGACATCCTGGTGGACGCGTGATGGATACCGATCACACTGGCGTTCTGATCATCGGCGCCGGCCAGGCCGGCGCGACGGCTGCAGCAGCGCTTCGAGACTTCGGCTACCAGGATCGAATTCTTGTTGTGGGATCAGAGCAGCCGCTACCCTATGAACGCCCACCCTTGTCCAAAACCATGCTTTCGGGTTCGGGCGCGGTTGCAGACATCCTGGTCCATCCGACAGGATTCCACAAAGAAAAATCTATCGAGACCCTGCTTGAGGCGGAGGTTGCCTCCCTGGACGTTCAGGGGCACACCGCTCTGCTGAAAAGCGGGAAGACGATCACCTGGCAGCAGTGTCTGATCGCCACCGGCGGCAAGGCCAGGACCATCGCCGGCCTGACGCCTGGCACGGCCCACATTCATTACCTGCGCACCATCGCAGACGCCCTACGCCTGCGCGAAGAGATGCGCCAATGCCGTTCGGTACTGATCGTAGGCGGAGGATTCCTGGGGCTGGAAGTGGCCTCAACCGCCCGCTCCATGGGCTTGTCAGCCACCGTGCTTGAGGGCGCCGACCGCGTGCTCGGTCGAGCCGTGCCGCCAGACATGTCAGCCTGGCTGCGCCAATCCATCACAGACGCTGGCGTGGACCTGCAACTCAACGCCCGCTGCGAATCCTTTGATGTTCGCGCCGACGGTGTCAGCATTGGCCTAGCTGGCGGCGAGACCTTATCCGCGGACATGATGGTCGTAGCCATTGGGCTGGAGCCCGAGGTGGCGATGGCAAGTCGCGCGGGTCTTTCCATTCATTCGGGCAACGGCGGCATCTGTGTCGACGCGCAATGCATGACCAGCGCCCCGGACGTCTATGCGGCAGGCGATTGCAGCAGTCAGACCCACCCCTTCATCGGATCTGAGATACGCCTGGAGTCCTGGCAAAACGCCAACGAGCAGGCTAGGCTGGCTGCTGCCGCGATCGCTGGCGTGCCTACCGCCCCCCTGAACGCACCCTGGTTCTGGAGCGACCAGTTTGGCAACAACCTCCAGATCCTGGGCATGCCTGTGGCCGGCCTGCGGTATCACCGCCGCGGAGAGTTCAGCAACCCCGACACGGCGCCGAAATTCATGCTGCTGGGCACCAATGAAGCAGACCAGATCCTGCACGCCATCGCCCTCAACGCCGGCGGCGACCTACGTCAGCTCAAGCCACTGATAGACAGCAAGACGCCTTGCGATCCGATTTCTCTTTGCGACGCCACGGCGCCGCTTCGCCCCCTTGTCCGCGCCGCCTTGGCACGAACACCCACTCTCACCGTTTCCTGAACCGGAGCCAGGTATGCACAGCACCCACGCCGTCCTCAACCGCACCGTCCGATCCAAGGACGCAGACCTCTCGGCCTGCGTTTGGCCAGAAGACGCGATGCATTTCATTCCAGACTGGGTCTACACCAATGAAGCGGTGTATGGCAAAGAGATGGAGCTCATCTTCCGGGGTCGCACCTGGAACTACGTCGCTTTGGAGGCAGAGATCCCCGATTCCGGCGATTACAAACGCTCCTATGTCGGAGACACCCCGGTCGTCGTCTCGCGCGCAGAGGACGGATCTATCAACGTGTTCGAGAACCGATGCGCACATCGAGGCGCAGAGTTCTGCCGTCACGGTCAGGGCAATGTCAAAGAATTTGTCTGCCCCTACCACCAATGGTCTTACGACCTGAAGGGCAACCTGCAGGGCGTACCGTTCAAACGCGGCGTCAACAAGACCGGCGGCATGCCCAAGGACTTCAAGAACGAAGAGCACGGCCTCAAAAAATTGTTCGTCACCAGCCATCGCGGCGTGGTTTTCGCATCCTACTCGGCGGACGTCGAGCCTATCGAGGAATACCTCGGCCCGGAGATGCTGAAGGACTTCGACGTCGTCTTCAACGGCCGGAAGCTGAAGATTCTTGGCTACTACAAAAATGAGTTGCCATGCAACTGGAAGATGTACCACGAGAACCTGAAGGACCCGTATCACGCGACGCTGCTGCACTCCTTTTTGGTGGTTTTTGGCCTGCTGGTTGCGGGCAACAAGTCGGCCATGATTGCCGACAGCAAACACTGCCGCCACGGCACCATGGCTTCGGCCAAATCCGAAGACAAATATGCCGTTGTCAGCAGCGAGAACAAAAAAGAGATGCGCTCCTTCCACGAAGGCATGCACCTGCGCGACGACCGCTTTCTCGAGTTCGTGAAGGAGTTCGATTCCGAGTGGTCGGTGACCATGCAAACCGTTTGGCCGAATCTGGTGGTCCAGCGCGAAATGAACACGCTGGGCGTTCGCCAGATTGTTCCCAACGGCCCCAACAGCATGCTGATGCAGTGGACCATGTTCGGCTATGAAGACGACACCGAGGAGATGACGCAGCACCGCCTGCGCCAGGGTAATCTGATGGGGCCGGCCGGTTTCCTCGGCCTTGAGGACAACGAGGCCATGAAGTTTGTGCAGGAAGGCGTGCGCCGCTCCAGCAGCAACACCAACGTCATCAAGCTGGACGCCGACCGTGTCGGCACTTCCGAAACACTCATTTCCGAGGCATGCATACGCGGGATGTACCAGTACTACCGCCAAGTGATGGGATTCTGACCATGATCGAGCAAGCATCCATTCTTTTTCGTCCGCGCAAGATTTCGCTAGAGCGCTCCGCCGCGCTAGCGCGTGAGGTAGAAGCCTTCAACGCCGAGTACTGCGCTGTTCTGGACGCCGGCCTGGTCGAACAGTGGCCTGATTTTTTCACCGAGAACGGGATTTACCGCATCACGGCGCGTGAGAACGCCGAGCTCAACATGCCGGTTGGCCTGGTCTACGCACACGGTCGGAACATGATGATCGATAGAGCCATCGCGATCTCGCGCACCCAGATGTTCGCCCCTCGCTACAACCTCCACCTGGTCAGCAACACGCGGGTGACCGACGAAGCACAAGACGGCAGCATCGAGGCGCAGGCCAACTTTGTGCTGCTGCAAACCCTGGTCGAAGGCCCCAGCACCATTCACATGGCCGGCACCTTTTATGACCACCTGGTACGCAAGGAAGGTGGCCTGCTGCTCAAGGAGCGCCAGGCCATCTACGACACCACGATCATTGCCAACGACCTGGTCTACCCCTTGTGATGTCTAGCCTGCCCAGCCCATCAGATGCCGCGCAGGATGGTGCGGCTGTACTGGTTGTTGGCTTCGACGAGGCGGCGCAAGAGGTCCAGGAGGATGGCTTTCTCCGCCGGTCGCAACGGTTCGAGCAGACGCTCCTGGGCGCGCGTCATATCGCCATGCAATTCGGCAACACGGGCTTGACCCTGGGCTGTCAGCTGCACATGACGCGTACGGCGGTCAGAGGGATTGGGTCGGCGCTCCAGCAGCCCACGCTCCTCGAGCCGCTTGACGACATCGGCGGTGGTGGTGCGATCAAGTCCCACCTCCTGCCCCAGCGCCGTCTGGTCCAGACCAGGCAGCGCCGCCACGGCACTCATCAAACCGTACTGCACCGGTGTGATGTTCGTCGACTTGAACTCCTCCATAAACATGGCGACGTGGATCTGGTGGAGTCGGCGGATCAAAAAGCCCGGTCGCGCGAAAAGCGCCTCCTTGGCTGGATCGATATCCCGTTCAGGTTTGGAAATCACCGCAAGCCCTCCAATATGTTAGTACGCTGACGATTGTATCTGTAACAAAATTCTAGGTCGACCTATTTTCTCTTGATAAATATCAATGAACTATCAAATTCACAGAAAAAAACATGCGTAGTTCATACATAACATCTTCGTAATTTCCAGGAGCCTTCATGAACAGAATCAAAAAAATTGCCTTTGAAGAACACTTCATGGCACCCGGCTTTGAACGCTATTCAAAAGCGTTTCTGCAGTTCATCGATCCGGCCACCGCCGCCGATCTGGGGCGGCGCTTGACGGACATCGACACGCTGCGCTTGGAAGAAATGGACAAGGCCGGCATTGCACTGACCATCCTTTCCCAGACCGGACCGGGCGTCCAGGGTGAGGCGGACACAGCAACAGCCATCCGGGGTGCAACGGAGAACAACGACTATCTGGCGTCCCGCATTGCCAAACATCCGACCCGTTTTGCAGGCTTTGCCGCCTTGCCCATGCAGGACCCTCAACAAGCCGCCAAGGAGCTGGAACGCGCGGTAGTCCAGCTGGGGTTCAAGGGCGCATTGGTCAACGGTCATAGCCAAGGCCGTTACTACGATGACCCTGCCTACGATGTTGTCTGGGAGCGCCTGGAGGCACTCGACGTACCACTGTATCTGCACCCGATCGACTTCCCGCAAGTGCCGCAGACACTCGCGGGCTTTCCCGTGATCCAGGGCGCGGCATGGGGCTGGGGAGTCGAAACCGGCTCTCACGCCCTGCGACTCCTTTTCTCCGGCGTCTTCGATCGCTTCCCCAAGCTAAAGCTGATCATCGGCCACATGGGCGAAGGCCTGCCCTTCCAGCGCTGGCGCTTCGACAGCCGCTTTTCCGCCTACCCGTTCGGCGTGAAGCTCCAGCGCAAGCCGTCGGAATACATCGGCAGCAACATCCTCATCACCACCTCAGGCGTTTGCTCCGAAGCCGCACTGAAGGGCGCCATCGCCGAGATGGGCGCCGAAGCGGTGATGTTCTCTGTTGACTATCCCTACGAATCCACGGCGATCGCGGCCGACTTTATCGAAAAGTCCGACCTCGACGACGCCACGCGCGCATTGGTCTGCCACGGCAATGCAGAGCGGATTTTCAAGCTCACCTCCAACTAAAACCGACACCCCCAAGGAGTAACTCAAATGAATCGCAACTACCGCATTGGTCAGATCGTGCCCAGCTCGAACACCACCATGGAAACGGAGATCCCGGCCATGCTACGTCTGCGCGAGCAGATCCGGCCCGAGCGTTTTACCTTCCATTCCAGCCGCATGCGCATGAAGACCGTGCAAAAGGACGAGCTGGCCGCCATGGACGGTGAATCCGACCGCTGCGCCCTCGAGCTCAGCGATGCACGCGTCGATGTTTTGGGCTATGCCTGCCTAGTGGCCATCATGGCCATGGGCCATGGCTATCACCGCCGCTCGCAAGAGCGACTGACGGCGCATACGGAAAAGAACGATGGCAAGGCGCCTGTCATCACCAGCGCCGGCGCGCTGATCGACGGCCTGAAAGTTCTCGGGGCCAAGCGTGTCGCCCTGGTGGCGCCCTACATGCTGCCCCTAACCGAACTCGTCGTGGACTACATCCGGAACGAAGGCTTCGAGGTCTCGGACTGGACCGCGCTGCAAATTCCCGACAACCTCGAAGTGGGTCGCCACGATCCCTCACGCCTGCCGGCCATCGTGCAAAAACTCAAGACCGACGACGTTGACGTCATCGTGCTGTCCGCCTGCGTGCAGATGCCCTCGCTCCCGGTGATCGCCCAGGTCGAGGCGATGACGGGCAAGCCGGTCATCACCGCCGCCGTCGCCACCACTTACGCGATGCTAAAGGCGCTCAAGCTCGAGCCTATCGTCCCCGGCGCAGGTGCCCTGCTCTCCGGCGCTTACTGAGAACAGCGCCCCAATGCCTAATACCTCCCACTTCCTCTATGGCGCCAACGTGCGCGCCAACGGCATTCGTCAGCACTACTTGCGTTATGGTGGCCAGGGGCCGACGGTGGTCATCGTGCCGGGCATCACCAGCCCGGCCGTGACCTGGGGCTTTGTCGCCGAACGCTTTGGCCGGCACTTTGACACCTACGTGCTTGACGTGCGTGGGCGCGGTCTTTCGGAAGCCTCCGCTTCGCTGAACTACGGCCTCGACGCCTGCGCGGCCGATGTGGCGGCATTTACCGAAGCCCTCGGCTTGGGCTCCTACCAGCTCGTCGGGCACTCCATGGGCGCACGCATAGGCATCCGCTTGGCCCACAAGCATCCGCAAGGGCTGGATAAGCTTGTCCTCATCGACCCACCGGTCTCCGGTCCGGGTCGCCGTCGTTACCCTTCGCAACTGCCTTGGTACATCGATTCGATCCGCCTCGCACAAGGCGGCATCACGATAGAGCAGATGCGCCAGTTTTGCCCGACCTGGACAGAAGAGCAGCTTCGCTTGCGCGCCGAATGGCTTCAGACTTGCGACGAACGCGCCATCGTCACGACATTTGACGGCTTCCACCAGGACGACATCCATGCCGATGTACCGCATGTCAAGGTACCTACGCTGCTGATGGTGGCGGGTCGCGGCGGCGTGATTCAAGCCGAGGACCAAAAGGAACTTGAGCAGCTGTTGCCCGGGCTTCAGCTCGCCCACGTGCCGAACGCCGGCCACATGATTCCCTGGGACGATGAAGAAGGCTTTTATGCGGCTTTCGGCAACTTCCTTGGGCACGCCCTGACGCCGGCCAACGCGGCCTGAACGCCCCTTTACTCTCTCCCACTCCAAGGAGTACACATGCCCGTCAGCAACTACCAATTGGTCACCGCCTGGAAGCAGGTCTTGACCCTCTCCAAGCTAGAACCCGGCCAGACCGTGACCATTCTGACCGGGGCCGCGACGCATCCACAGACCCTGGAATGCGCCTTGATCGCCACTCAGGAGATGGGCGCGATTGTCAACCGGCTGGACTTGCCGCCCGTCAATGGCGAGAAAGCCCATAGCCGCGACAGTCTCGCCTATCTCGGCACCACGCCTCTCACGGGCAACCCGGCCGCCATCGCTGCGCTAACCGCCAGCGACCTGGTGCTCGATTTGATGACGCTGTTGTTCTCCCCCGAGCAGCACGCCATTCTGTCGACCGGCACCAAGATCCTGCTGGCCGTAGAGCCGCCCGAAGTACTGGTACGCCTGGTGCCCACCGAGGCGGACCGGACCCGTGTGAAAACGGCTGCCGCCCGCATCGACAAATCCAGGGAAATGCACATCACCTCTGCCGCGGGTACAGACCTGCGCTGCAAGCTGGGTGAATTCCCCGTGATCAGCGAGTATGGATTCGTGGATGAACCTGGCCGATGGGACCACTGGCCGAGTGGTTTTGCCCTGACCTTCCCCGATGAGGGCGGAAGCAATGGCTCCATCGTGATCGACAAGGGTGACATCCTGCTTCCGCAAAAGCGGTATTGCAGTGAGCGCATTGTCCTGACCGTGGAGAACGGCTACGCCACCAAGATAGAAGGCGGCATTGATGCCGAGTTGCTGAACGACTACATGGCCGCTTTCAACGATCCGGAGTCTTTTGCCATCTCCCACATTGGCTGGGGTCTGCAATCACGCGCGCGCTGGTCCACGCTGGGGCTGTATGACCGCGAGGCCACGATTGGCATGGACGCTCGCGCCTTCGAAGGCAACTTCCTGTTCTCGCTTGGGCCTAACAACGAGGCCGGTGGTAGCCGCACCACCACTTGCCACATCGATATTCCCCTGCGCAAGTGCACGGTTCGCCTCGACGGCGAAGACGTCGTGCGCGAAGGTAAGGTTTTGGACCAATGAAAGGCGCTTCAAATATGCACGTCGACCTCCCCACCTACGCGAAACAGGGCTTTGGCGCTGAGCTTCCGCTGCAAGCGCCCTACGGCCTGCTGATCGTCGATTTCGTCAATGGCTTTGCCGATCCTGCAATTTTTGGCGGCGGCAATATTCCCGCGGCCATCTCCAATACGGTACCGCTGTTGCAGGCCGCACGCGAACGCGGCTGGGCCATTGCCCACAGCCGTATCGTCTATGCGGACGACGGAGCCGACCACAACATCTTCTCTCTGAAGGTACCTGCCATGTTGACGCTGAAGGAGCAGGAACACCGCAGCGCCATCGTGCCCGAACTGGCGCCGGCCGCTGGTGAACTGGTGGTGCGCAAGACGGTGCCCTCCGCCTTCTTCGGCACACCACTCGCACAATGGCTGACCCAGCGGGGGGTGCAAACCTTGGTGGTGGCGGGTGCGGTGACAAGCGGTTGTGTGCGTGCCAGCGTGGTGGATGCAATGTCCTGGGGTTTCCGACCGGTCGTCCTCAGCGACTGTGTGGGCGATCGGGCCATCGCACCGCACGATGCCAGCATCTTCGACATGGGGCAGAAGTACGCCGCCGTGATGACGCGTGACGAGGCGCTGACAAGATGTCAGCCAACGGAATCGCGCGTCGCCTGAACCAAGCTTCGGAATGCTCAAACTCAACTTGAAGAGCCTCCTCGCGCTGCTTCGCTCCCCGGCTCACACCGGGGGTGAAGCAAGCGAAACAGCTGAAACGGCGCCCACGGCATCGGCCCAGGTTCGAGTCTGCTGTCTGGCCGCGCTATTAAGCTGTGCGATTGCCCCGCCTTGCAACGCTGGGGACGCTACCGATGCCGTTTTTGGTCAGATCGCCTCGGTCACCAATCCAGCCTCCAAGGCAAATGCCGAGGCACTCATCACCGGCATCCACGCTTATTTCGGGCAAGTCAATGCCAAGGGCGGAATCAGAGGACGACAACTGAAGTTGAAATTGCTCGACGACGGCCTTCAGGCCTCCAGAATGGCAGAGCTGACCGGCACCCTGGTTGCCGATCCATCCGTGCTGGGCCTGCTCGGCTACCTGAACACACCAGGCCTTCAAGCATTGGCGGACCAGCAGACTTTCGCCCGCGACAGCATCGCCCTTATCGCGCCACTTCAGGGCGATCGTCGCGTCGTGAGCGCGGAAAATGTCTTCCCGCTGAGAAGCGGCTACGCAGACGAGATCGAGGCATTGCTCAAGGAGCTCAAACGCTGGGACAAGGACCGCATCAGCATCGTCAATATGACGAGTTCATTCGCCCCTTCGGTCGCTGACCTGGCTGCCCAACGAGCGGAGCAGCGCGGCATCAAGGTGCTGGCGCGCCCTGTCGTGGACGCTGCCAATGCAGCCTCTGTGCAAGCGGCTGTAACTCAAGTCCGAGCCGTTGATCCCAAGGCGATTTTGCTCATCGCATCCGGCAAGCCAGCATTCGACTTTATCAACGCAGTGCGTAACGACACGGGAGCGCATATCCCGATTTATGGCTTGTCGGTCCTGCTGCATGGGGAACTTGTCAAAGCGGTAGGCTTGCAGAAGGCGCGCGGCATCGTCCTGAGCCAAGCAACACCTTACCCATTTATCCCCTATCAAGCCGTGGTCACCGAGTACCAAGCGGCAATGAAAACCTTTTCGCCGGACGTCCCCTTGTCCTTCGCCTCTCTAGAGGGCTACCTGGGAGCGAAGATAGCGGCGGAAGCCCTGCGGCGCGCCGGCGATCAACCCACACGCGCAAAAGTCCTTTCGGCGCTGCGCAACTTTGGCGAATACGACTTGGGCGGCTATTCAGTCAAGTACCTGCCAGGCGCGCGTCGCGGTTGGGAGTCTGTCGATCTCACCCTGATCGATGCACGCGGTGGATTGGCGCGATGAGCGGCCTGGCGAGCGTAAGCACATGAGCACGTCGGCAAGCTGCTGCGTCAGCTGCCGTTAAACTTGGACTGAACCCAGAAGGACACCGGCACCATGGAAGATCTCGACACTCTGGTCCTGCGCACTGCGCTGGGCTGGCAGGCCTCAGGCCTGCCCGTGGTGCTCGTCACCGTTGCGCGAACCTGGGGTTCCTCGCCCCGGCCGCCCGGCTCGCTCATGGCCATCAATGGCAGGGGCGAGACGGTCGGCTCAGTGTCGGGCGGCTGCATTGAGGATGACCTGATCCAGCGCATCCGGGAAGGCGGCGTGCAGGCGGCCTGCGCTACGCTCACGCCCGCCGTACTGCGTTATGGCATCTCGGCCGATGAGGCGCACCGCTTCGGTCTGCCCTGTGGCGGTACGGTAGAACTGGTGCTGGAGCCAGTATCAAGTCACAGCCGGCTGGACGAATTGCTACTGGCCTGTCAACAGCGGCGTAGCACCGAGCGGACACTGGACCTGCGCACGGGCCGGGTGGCTCTGCACGAAGGCCAGCGCGACGGTGTGCCCCGGCTGGACGACCGCCACCTCACCACCTACCTAGGGCCCCAGGCACGCCTCATCATGATCGGTGCTGGAGACCTTTCGCGCTTCATGTGCCAGATGGCGCTAAGCCTGGGTTTCGAGGTCATCGTCTGCGACCCGCGCGAGGAACACCGCGCCAATTGGCAGATGGACGGCGTGGTGCTCAGCCATGAGATGCCCGACGACCTGATCCTGCGGCTGCGGCCCGACGCGCGAACCGCTGTCGTGGCCCTGACGCACGACCCAAAACTGGACGACTTGGCCCTGATTGATGCGCTGCAGTCCGAGGCCTTCTATGTCGGCGCAATCGGTTCACGCCGTAACAGCGCGCATCGCCGCGAGCGACTGCACACACATTTCGACCTGCCGGAAGCAACATTGCAGGCTCTGCACGGACCGGCAGGCCTGTACATCGGCAGCAAGACACCCGCCGAGATCGCCTTGTCTATCATGGCCGAGGTGGTGGCGGCGAAGAACGGTATCTGCAGGCCTTCACCCACGGCCGTTGCGGCAGGCAAGTCACTGCACGCCTCCAGCGACCATCAGGCCTTGACGGCTTCCAGCTGCGCTTTCTAGGTATGGGCCAGGAAGACGATGCCATCCGCAGTCGGCCCGGCGAAGCAAGTTCCCCGGCATCGTCGGCGCCAACGGCGGCCACCATCCTGGCAGCAGGCCTTGGCCGCCGACTTGGCGGTCGTCCCAAGGCTGCGCTGCAAATCGACGGCACAAGCCTGCTGGAACGGTTGGTCAGAACGCTACGCGATGCAGGAATCCAAGACATCAATGTCGTGATTGGCCCCTACCAAAATACCCTTTTGCCTTTGGTGAAGCGCTGCGACGCTCAGGCCCTGATACATGACCGGCCCGACACCTTGCTGGTCGAATCGCAACGCCTCGCAATACGGAGCCATGTGGACCGGAGTGACGGCCATGACTTGTTGGTGATGCTGGCCGACCTACCCTTGCTCACCGTGGAAGAAGTCCGATTACTACTGGACACCTGGCGGTCTCGCCCAGCCAACATCCAGGCACAGATGCCTATGGTTGACGGGGTGCGCGGGCACCCGCTGTTATTGTCTTGGTCTGCCGTTGAGCAGGTGGCCGCCACACCGCCATTGATGGGCATTCGCGACTGGCTGGCCAGCCATTCCGACCTTGTCAAGCCCCTGGTCACCAAGCAGCGTTCTTACATCACCGACCTGGACACCCCGGACGACCTGGTTGCGCTGCAGACTTTGCTCCATCCACAACGGGTAGACTGGCCTGCGCCGTGGGGATGAATCCATTTCGCTGCGTGCTCCAGACCCAAACAGCGGCTTACCCGCCTATTTACCCAAGAGCTATCTCAGCAAACGCTGGCTGCCTTTGAAGGCTGGTTCGCCCGCTCGGCTATCACAGTTGATTCGACTACCTGAACGATCTGCCAACCGCCGCACGTGTCGTCATTTCATATTCAACACGAGAAGTAATGCGCTCAAATTGCTTGCAAGCATCTGTCGAAGTCCATATCCAGTACGGGTCTCGGGCTCTGTCGTTAGAGGAGTCGGGGCCACCGGCCGCAATCGCGACTTAACGACTGCCCTGCATCACTCATTTACAGGTGTGTTTACGACTTTAAAAAGCCCGTGAAAAATTCACCTTCCCGCTAATCAGCATGGATGCTAGAGCCGTCTTTACGACTTTAGTTGCGCTGATCGCAATGAATAAAGTACGTCGAGCGTAAGCGGATTCAGTATGGGCAAGTGCAATACGCTGACGACCTGAACTGAGTCGGACTCCACCCCCGAGGTCTTGAGCCGCCGGATGTCGTCGCTCAGTTAGTGCCAGCACAGAACACCCAACGACGCCTGAACCCAGCTAGACATCCAGGGATTCGGTTGCTTAACCCTGCATCTTTCCCAGACCGCCTAGACTCCACTTATAAATCGGGGTTTGTTGTTCAAACAAGCTGGGCCAACTCTTTACGGTTTTCGGGGTTGGCCCAAAAACTTACCCCCTATGGCCCAATCGGATGGCTGGACATCCACAAACACTACATGCACAGATTCGGGTGTGCAAGCGCAGTGTTTGATCAGGGACTGGGTGACATCATCGGCCACCTTTTGCTTTTGTTCTTGGCTGCGGCCAGAAGAGAGTTCGATTTTGATGACGGGCATGGGGTAATAACTCGTAGTGGTTGGAAATCAGGCCTGCTGGAAATACAGGTGCGCGCCGCAGGCATCTTCGGGATTGACGGCCAGCTGGCCATCGACCTTGCGAAAACGGATGGCGTTGTCCTGAAACGTCTTTTCGGTGATCTGGATGTCTTTGACGAGGAGCGTGGCCGCGGCCATGTAAGCGTCGCCGCGTGCAGGCTGCGCATCGCCCCGACGCTCGACTTCCTCTGGCGAAATGAGCTCCACATCGGCGCCTTCACCAAAGTCCAGAAAAATGCGATTTTCTTCGCGCTTGACGTTTTCCCCGCCCAGCAGACGCGTGTAGGCGGCCTGTGCCGCGTCGAAATCACGCACCACCCCCACGAGCCGGCCAAAGGAAATCACGCCATTCGGGTGGTCGAGCCAACCTGGCTGGCGCAACTCGTTCGGCGTCAGGTGTTCGCAAAGATTGGCATGGGTCAGACCTGGATAAAGATCGTGGGCCAGCATCACCGTCTTGAAATGCAAGTCCAGTGTCTTGTCTTCCAAGGCCAGTTTGCGGTTCAGATGCTTGGGTGGCTCGATCCCGACACCCGTGGCAATAGCCTCGGCATAGCTTTCGTCTGCATTCTTGGAGTTGAACGCAACGCCACACAGGCCCTCACCATGCACCAGAAACTTATCCAAACCCGCCAAGAATTTGGTGGGATCGCCTACGCCGCGAATTTCCAAGTAGTCGTCGGAAAACATGATGCACACGTTTGCCGTCCCCCATTCACGGTGGCGACCAAGGGGCGGGACGATAAACCCCAATTTCTTGTATTGCTCACGGGTAGGTTCCAGGTTATTTACTGCCACCACCGGATGATCAACTCTTCCAACTTTTGCCGTCATGTCAAATACTCAATCGTTTAAAAAAATGAAATATTAAATTCTTGCCCCAAATCCTTGAATCACGGCATTGGTACAAGAATCCTAAAATCTTCTAGAAAATCAAATGAGGACTTTAGAAGGCATGCTTGATACCAAAATCCATCCCTTTGGATACCGTGCCATCCATCTGTGGGCCAGGCCCTACGACAAAGGTTGCTCCACCCTTATTCTTGATATACGCCACGTTGGTATACAACGAGGTACGCTTGGAAAGGTCATACGCATAACCAACCGCCAGCTTGTTGGCCTTATTAGTCAGGCCATCGACTTCATACTCACCCCCCTTGCCGATCGAATGGGCAAAGTTCACTTTCAGCGTCCCTTGGCCCATCGGAATCAGGCCGCCGACGTTGTAGCGGTTTTCGGATGCGCTCGTGTACTTCAGCTGAGACCAGCCCGCATAGAGCTTGAACACGCCAAAGTCATAGTTGCCCGCCAGTGCAGAGGTTTTTACCGAACCCTGTGCCACCTTGGTCTGACCGTAAGCCCCGCCCACATCGAGCGGGCCAGACTTGTAACCCACTAGGCCACCAGCGTGGCCACTACCATCCACGCCTTCAGGAGCGGCCCACGACACTTGTCCATAGACACCACCTAGGTTGTTCGGCAGAAAATAGGTGGCTGAATTGTCGAGACGATAGTGGGTGCTATAGGCCGCGCCATTGATCTTAGCCGTCGAGAAAATGGAGTCGATGGCAGGCATGCCGGAGTTTCCAAATGGATCCGCCAGCAGCGTCGCCACGCGGTACGCGGGTGTGAAATCACGACCCAAGCGGACTTCACCAAAGCCGCCCGTCAAGCTGACCGTGGAGCGACGCCCCCAGAACTTTCCGCTCACCTCGCCTGTATCGGAGTTGAACTGGTTTTCAAGCCAGAAGCTTGCCGCCAATCCCCCCCCTAAATCTTCAGAACCTTTGATGCCGAAGCGACTAGCTGCAAGACCCCCAGAGGCCACCTGCACCATTGAATTGGTGCCATTCTTGACATAGCGGACACCCGCATCAACGATACCGAACAAATTGACATTCGACTGGGCTGATGCCTCACCCACCAAAGCACACAAAACAGCCAGGCAAAGTACAGAGCGTTTCATCTTTATATCCTCAGAGCTTATTTACGAACAACAAAAGAAACAAAAAATAGTTCAATTTCAGTTAGGAATCCAAAAATGGATCCATAGAATAGAAAAATTTTGATACGAAATTGAATGACATTCAGACCAACGAAGCGTCCATGGGAAATGTGCTGCTATCGACCCGTGGAACAAACTTCACTTTGGCTTTGGTCGCCCAAGTGTTATTGGGGTAATACAAAGGAATAATCCCTTGATCGTCAACTATCGCGGTCTGCGTCGCCTGCTGCAGCAACCGCGCACGGGCGCCGGCATTCACGGTGCGAATCGCTTTTTGCAGCAGCGCATCCACCGCCTGGTTGCTGTAGCGGCCACGGTTCGATGAGCCAAAACCCGACTTCTTGTCCGACGTCGCCAACAGCCCCTTCAATGCGCCGGAAGGTTCGACCGAAGCCCAGCCCACCTGGATGACACTGAACTCCGGCTCGCCATTGCTGCCGCTTGAAGCGCGCGCAAAGAACTCGTTGGAAGACAGGGAGACCGGCACCGCATCAATACCTACCTTCTTCAGACCCGATGCAATCGCCTGGAGCACTGCTTCATCGTTGACGTAGCGCCCCTTGGTCCCGTGCATCACCAGGCGGAAACCGTCCGGATAGCCGGCCGCTTTCAGCAACTCCAAGGCCCCTGCCGGGTCATAAGGCGTGGCTTGCAAGTCTGGCAAAGTTCCTTCAAAGGACGCAGGCAGCAATTGCGCCGCAGCTGTTGCCGAGTCTTGCAATATGCTTTTCACGATGGATGCACGATCGATGGCCATAGACATGGCTTTGCGCACACGCACATCCCGCAATGGGTTTCCGATGGTTCCGCCTTGCTTGTCCGTGATGTAAGGGGTCACCGGCCGAGCCTGGTCCATGTGCAGAAAAAGCAGGAAATTGCTGGCAGTCTCCGACAAGGAAACGCCTGGCGCCGCACGCAATCCCGCGATGCTCGAAGGTGGAACCTGGTCGATAAGCTGCGCATTCCCCGTGAGCAAAGCGTTGACCCGGTCTTTACCATCCGCTTTCAAAACAACTTCGACGCTGCGCCAGGAAGAGCGGCCAGCCCAGTGACGGTCAAACGCTTCATAGCGAATGCTTTTACCCTTGGTCCAGGCCACGAAGCGGAAAGGACCGGTTCCCACCACGCCAACGCCAGCATTGAAACTTTCGGTCGTTGCCATGCCCGACACGCGCTTGGACAGAATGGGGATATTGGCCAGATCGTAGATCAGCAGCGGCGATGGGCCTTTGGTCTCCACGCGCAGCGTGAGATCGTCCACCGCCGTGATGGTCGCTATTGACTGGCTGTAGACCCCCATCGAAGACGGGCTGTTCGGCATGGCCGTGGCCCTTTCCAGCGAGAAGATCACATCCTGCGCAGTAAATGGCGTGCCATCGTGAAACAGCACCTGGGGTCGCAACTCGATTTCCCAGACATTTTCTGCCGTCGCGCGCCAGGCTTTTGCCAGCGCAGGCTGGAGATCCAGCTGAGGGCCATACATTGCCAGCGGCTCGAACACCGGCATATGGGCCTGCCGGTTGGGACCGAAGTATTGGAAATGCGGATCGAACGCGCTGGGCTCCGTTGCCGACGCGATTTGCAGGTGCTGCACATCGACCGACTGCGCACTGGCCCCGTGACCCCAGAGGGCGGCAAACGAAGCCATGGAAAGCAACATTCCCCGCCGCCCCATCCCCCCTGCACTTGTCTCCATGTTCTTATTATTTTTCATGGCTCACTCAGGCTTGATATTGGCGGACTTTGCCACTTCCTGCATGCTGGCACGTTCCTTGGCAATGAAGTCTTCCAACTCCTTGCCCGTCATCTTCTGCGGCACCAGTCCCAGGGCTTCAATTTTTTTCTGGTAGGAAGGATTGGCATAGAGGCTCTTCATTGCGTCGGTGAGCTTTTGGACAATGGCTTGCGGCGTTTTGTTGGACACTGCCAATACCGTCCAGCCAGACAGGTTGAAATTCGGATAACCCGATTCGGCAATCGTCGGCACACGCGGTAACTCCACCGTGCGCTTTTCGGTGGTGACAGCCAGCGGACGGATTTTCCCGGAATTGATCAGACCCATGGAAGCAATCGAGGTATAGAAAATACCTTCGACATCGCCGCTCATGGTGGCCGTCAATGCCATAGGGCCATCCTTGAATGGCACGTGCAGCAACTCCACGCCCGCTGCATGCGCCAGCAGCTTGCCGGCCATGTCGCCCGTCGAGCCCACGCCCGACGACGCGTAGGTCACAGAGCCGGGTTTTTCTTTGGCCGCCTTGACGAAATCTGCGAAAGTCTTGTACTTCGAAGTCGAAGACACCAACAGATAGCTAGGCATCGCTCCTGTGGCCGCGATATAGCTGAAAGAATTGGGGTCATAGGGTAGCTTCTGGTAGAGGATGCTGTTGAGCGAAAAAGTCGCGTTCGTTCCCAGCAAAATGGTATAGCCGTCGGCCGGGCTTTTTTCCACCGCCTGCGCCCCGAGCGAGGTTCCAGCACCTGGCTTGGGCTCAACAATCACGGGCTGCCCCAATTTTTCCGACAAACCTTGGGCCACCACGCGTCCCAGCAAATCCGTGGCGCTTCCTGGCGCAAACGGAACAATCACCCGTATGGGCTTGGTGGGATAGCTTTGCGCTACGGCATGTCCGCTGATGGCAAGTGCCAGCGCTGCCAAAACTGCTTTGATCATTGATGTCTCCTGTGTGGTTTTAAATAAGTCGACTTACTGAACATTCAGACTGGGCAAGCGCTTGAAAAATGCGCCCGCCTTCATCCCGGCGATGATCTTTGAATCAGAATCCACTAACACTGAAATATCTGAATATGGATCGCCGTCCACGATCAAGAGATCGGCATGCGCGCCTGGAACAATCTCTCCGAGCTTTTTTTCTTGGCGCAGGATTTTGGCGTTCACCACGGTGGCCGAGCGAATTACATCCGCGTTGGTCAAGACACTTGCGGTCAAACGCAATGCCTCTGTTTGGAAACTCTGCGTGTGCATGGACAGGTCGGTACCAAATCCAATCTGCACACCTGCGGCTTTGTAAACTTTCAACGCATTCAGACCAGCCACACGCACGCGCTCGTTTTTCTCCATGCTGGACGGCGACTTTCCAGAGGCAGCACCGAGCCGGTGGTTGGCCTCATGAACAATCGGTGTAGGTACCACAAAGGTTCCGCGCTCAGCCATCATGGCCGCGGTTTCTTCGCTCACAAAATTCCCGTGCTCAATGGTTCGAATGCCGTTGAGTACCGCGCGGCGGATCGCCACGTCGGAATAGGCGTGCGCACACACATACGAACCCCAGCGCTCCGCCTCTTCCACGCAAGCCAGTATTTCGTCATTCCGGTACTGGATGCTGTCCAGTGGATCATTCGGCGAGGCAACACCGCCGCTCAACATGATCTTGATGTGGTCCGCACCCAGGCGCAGTTGCTCGCGCGTGGCCTTGATGACTTCGGGCACGCCATCGGCCAAAGTGCTGAACAGCGCAAGACCGGTACAGCAGGCGCAGCCAAAATCCGATTCGGCCCGGCCGCGAAAATCACCGTGCCCGCCGGTTTGGCTGATAGCTTTTCCACCCACGAACAAACGCGGCGATTCGATATAGCCGGCTTGCTCCGCATCACGCATGCCGTAATCGCCGCCCGCCACATCGCGCACTGTCGTGAATCCGCGGTGGAGCATTTCCCGGATCACCTTGGTGGATTTGGCTGCTGCATAAGTTTGCGGCACACCGGCCAGCGCCGCGATGTTCATCTCGTTCATGAAAATATGAACGTGCGCATCAATCAGGCCTGGCATAACCGTCAAGCCTGTGGCGTCGATTTTTTCGGCATCCGGGCATTCGATGGTCGATTCGGAAACTTCCTGAATCAAACCATCCACCACCAGAATGTCCACCACCGGACCCAAGCTATCTTGATGGGGGTTCAGCAGCCGCCCGCCAGAGATCAGATATCTAGTGCTCATATTTTCTCCTTTTGTCATTGAAAGTTTCTTCAGCCAATCCACGCTATGTCTGGCTGTTCTGCAATCCCATCCACCCCATGCACGGTTTGCTGCAGGATCAAATTTATCCATTCCAAGTTAAAACCCAGCGCCCAAGGATTCAAAGGATTTCACGCGCCATTTCCTGCAAAGAAATGCGTATTTATTTAAAAATCCCAAATTGGATCCCATAAAATGCACAAATCAACAACCAAGGGGCTTGATTTCTTGTGCCTTTCACAGCTGCCGCCATCCCAGTGACCTTTTCCACCCGAACGACCAAGGCCAGTGCCGCGCCCCGCATAAAAACTATTACCTGACGCAGCTTTACGTCGGCAATGCCTGCCAGAGACGGCCGGTGAGAGATCTTGAGGGCATTCACGGGATGGCTTGCAAAAGTATTGGCTGTGATTTTATTGGCAAGAAATAAGTTACTTATTTCGTATTTCATAGAAATTTCAGTATCTTCCACTACAAAGAACCTCTTCAACTTTGTCATCTACAAAAGCACAGGGAAAAGCACTTTATGACGGCCGCTGTCCCTGGGGAAATGCCGATGAAAGAGACAGCAGGCACCGTCCTCCTCAACTCGACCGTGATTTGTCGATCCGATCGCGCAGGCCGTGGTAGCGGGTCGCCACGGCCACACCCAGCGCCCGAAAAGCGTGAAAGGCAAAGGGCTCCATGGGAATGGGTTTGAGCGGCATGGCACGCACATCTGCGCCCATCAGTCGCTCAGCCAGAAGCTTGCCCATTGCTGTGGAGAGACCGATACCGCGACCATTGCAGCCCAGCGCGCAGATCACGCCGTCGGCGGTCTCGTGGATGTGCGGCATGTGGTCGTTGGTGACGGCAAAGAAACCGCTCCACGCATACTCCCATTGCAGTGAACCCAGATGGCCCCACATCTCAGCGGCGGCGGCGTGAAGCCGCGGAACAATGGACGAATGGTCCAGCGTGGCGGTTGCACCCGAGCCGCCCATGACCAGGCGATTGTCTGGCGAGATCCGGAACGAGGTGAGCAGACGGCGCGTATCAGATGCGCACTGGCGCTGGGGCAAGATGGTCTTGAGCATCTGCGCGTTCAGCGGGGCCGTCGCCACCTGGGCAGTGCGCACCGGGACCATGGACTTGGCCAGGCCGGGGACCATATCATTGGCATAGGCAGCCGTGGCCACAATCACCTGCCTGGCCGCGATGCGCGCCCCGCCCGTGCATTCCACGGTCCATTGGGCTCCGTCCTTGTGCAGGGATAAGGCTGTGGTGTGGGCATGCACGCGGGCGCCCAATCCAGTCGCCACTTTTGCCAGTCCCCGTGCATAGGCCAGTGGATTGATGCTGCCGCCGCGGTGGTCGATCCAACCCGCCTGAAAAATCGGCGTGCCAAGCATCTGCGGCAGTTGGGCCGCATCGAGCATTTCCACTGCAGCGCCGCGGCGATCCCACTGCGCGCAACGCCGCGCAATCTGCTGGGCGCCGATGTCCGTATACGCAGGCTGGATCCAGCCTTTTTGCACAGCACTGCAATCCATCCCATAGCGGGAAATGGTCTCGAAAACCAGGCCGGGTGCGCCGCCGCCCCAGGCGACGAGCGACTCGGCATCCGGGCCATAGCGGGCGATGATCTCGTCAGGGTTCCACTTGAAGCCCGGAATCACCTGTCCATTGTTGCGCCCCGAGGCGCCCCAGCCAGGCTCGGCCGCATCCACCAGCACCACGCTGCGCCCAGCTTCGCGCAAGGTGATGGCCGCCATCTGGCCAGTGAAGCCACCGCCGATGATGGCCACATCGGCTTCGACGCGGCCTTGCAGCGACAGGCAAGGCACCAGCGGCGGCGACGACAGACGCCAGACAGTTTCCGGGAATTGGGGATTTTCACCCGCAAGATGTAGTGTCACGGTCAGCCTCGCACGAAAGGGTAGGCAATGCCAGAGTAGGAAGGGGCGGCGGCGGCGGCCCGGCGGTGCAGCAGCGCTGCGGGTATGGCCTGGACGCGCAAGCGGTCCATCCCGAATGGAATAGGTTTTGTCATGTGGCGGTTGGTGCGAGGCTTATGCCAGCAAAATAATGTCCAATTATGGATCCAATTTAAACCAAAGATTTTTCTGTCCCAGACTTCTGGGGCTATGCGATCGGCGCCGAAAGCTCTAGCGCCAGTGCGCCAGCACGGTCATAGGCCGCGAGCACGGCATCGTGGACCGCCTGCGGTGTCCCCTGCGCATTGAGCAGATTCAAGGCGGCTTCCGTCGTGCCGTGCCTGGATGTCACGCGCGAACGCAGCGTGCTAAAAGGCTCGCCCCGTTTGGCCTGTTCGATCGCCCCGACCGCTGTCCTGAGAACCAGTTCACGCGCCATTTCGGGATCGAAACCGACGGCCTCTGCTGCGGCCTGGAAAGCTTCCAGAAAGTGAAACACATAGGCCGGGCCGCTGCCGCTCACGGCGGTGACCGCATCGATGCGTTCATCGCTGTCAACCCAGAAGCAATGGCCGGTGGCAGCTAGCACCGCCGCCGCTAATCGGCGGTCCGCCTCGGACACGCCCTCGGCCGCCGCCATGCCCGTGACGCCAGCGCCCACCAGCGCCGCCGTGTTCGGCATGGCACGCACCACCCGCTGGCTTTGCAGCCACTGGCTCAGCGTTTTCAAGGGTAATCCGGCGGCGATGCTGACATGCAATGCCGCCCCCAGATGTGCCTGCACCGTATCCAGTGCCTGGTGCAGAACCTGCGGCTTGACGGCCCAGACCACCACGTCGGCGGCTGACAGACGCTCGTCGGCACAGGCTGCGGTGGTGACTTGAAGCGTCTGTTCCAGATGCTCGCGTTGCGCCAACATGGGCTCGACAACCAAGATGGAGGAACTATCCTGCCCGGCCCGAACCAAACCGGCAATCATGGCCGATGCCATTTGCCCGCCACCGATGAAGGCCAGGCGGGGGTGAGACTTCGCTGTCAATGGAGAACTCATGGCATTATTTCCTTGGGACTGGTGTCAATAGACTGCATTTTGGGGCGAGTCCAACCGAATGATTGTTCGAAGTTTGACAAAGTTAATGAATAATTCACCAAGACCCCTCAGGCAATTGTCATCAGACTCGCGTTACCACCGGCTGCCGCAGTATTCGTGCTGACAGCGCGCTCTATCACCAAAGCCTCGAGCGGCGCTTCTTCGCCATCTATGGCAAAGCAGCGCAGGTTCACGATAGGCCCTTCGCGTTGGGCCAGCAGGGCCGCAGTGGCCAGAAGGTCGGCGCGGCTGCCCTGGTGCAGGGCTATATCGAACTCGACGCCGGGCGCCAGCCAATTGGTCGCCAGCGCAATCGCCTCCTGGACATCCAAGGGCAGGCTGGCGCGCAGTGCCTGCCTCTCGGGACACGACAACCAGATCACGCGGCAGCCCACGGCCAGTGCGCCTGCCAGTTGGAAAAGCAGCGAATCTTCCGATTCCGCCAGGCACAGGGCGGCCTCACGGGGATGCAGCGAATAGACGTTGCGCTCCCCGGTGGGGCCGACCAGCAGCCGCGCGCGGCGCTCCCCGGCCATCCGGGCCAAGCGCTGGCACTGGGCTGCAGTCCGACGGTCCCGGTGCAGGATCATCCACGACACGAGCGAGTCCAAGGCGCTCGCCACGGGCACTGCCCCCTCCTCCTCCACCGATCCTGGCAGGCCACTTTCAGCCGCACGCGCGAGCACATCATGGGGGCTGCGCGCAAGCAGGCGGTACATGTACAACGGCCCGCCCGCCTTCGGCCCCGTGCCCGACAGGCCTTCGCCGCCGAAAGGCTGGACTCCGACCACTGCCCCCACCATGTTGCGGTTGACGTAGACATTGCCCACGCGGGCACTTGCGACCACCTGGTCTATGGTCTCGTCGATGCGGGTGTGCAAGCCCATGGTCAGGCCGTAGCCGGTGGCGTTGATCTGCGCCATCAGGGCGGCAAGATCCTGGCGTGCGTAGCGCACCACGTGCAGCACTGGTCCGAAGACTTCCCGCTGCAATTCACTGATGCTGTTCAGCTCGATCAGCGTGGGTACGACGTAGGTGCCGTTGTCGGGCACGTCGTGCGCGCAGCGGCCCAGGCGCTGAACGCGCCGGCCACGCCCCTGCATCGCGGCTACGTGCGCCTCGATCCGGTCGCGCGCAGCGGCGTCGATCACCGGGCCCACGTCCGTGCACAGCCACGCCGGGTTGCCCATGGTCAACTCCGCCATGGCACCGCGCAGCATGTGCAGCAGGCGGTCCGCCACATCCTCCTGCACGCACAACACGCGCAGTGCCGAGCAGCGCTGGCCCGCGCTGTCAAAAGCCGAAGCCAGCACGTCGGTCACCACCTGCTCCACCAGCGCCGACGAGTCCACCACCATCGCGTTCTGGCCACCCGTCTCGGCAATCAGCGGCACCGGAGCGCCGTTCGCGCCCAGCCGCTGCGCCAGCGTACGTTGCAGCAGGCGTGCCACTTCCGTCGAGCCGGTGAACATCACGGCCTGCACGCGGGCATCGGCGACCAGGCGTGCGCCCACGGTGGCGCCGCGCCCGGGCAGCAGTTGCAGCGCGGCCGCGGGCACGCCGCCTTGGTGCAGCAGGCGCACCGCTTCGGCCGCGACCAGGGGCGTCTGTTCTGCTGGCTTGGCCAGCACGGTGTTGCCCGCGGCTAGGGCGGCGCCAATCTGGCCGATGAAAATCGCCAGCGGAAAATTCCACGGGCTGATGCAGGCCACCGGCCCTAGCGGCAGGTGTGTGCGGCTATCAAAGTCGGCGCGCGCGTGGCTGGCATAAAAGCGCAAAAAGTCGATGGCCTCGCGCACTTCGGCCACGCCGTTGGCATAGGTCTTGCCGGCTTCACGGGCCAGCAAGCCCAGCAACTGGGGCAGACGCGCTTGCAGCAAATCGGCTGAGCGCTCCAGGGCACTCGCGCGTTCCTCTGCAGAGGTGTCGGCCCAGACCGGCGCGAACGCCGCGGCCGAGCGCAATGCGGCTTCGATCTCGGCTTCATCGGCTGCCCGTACTTCACCCACCACATCCTGGTGATGGGCCGGATTGCGCACCAGTTGCCAGTCCGCCGTCGCGGCTACGGGCGGTTGTGCCAGCAGCGACTCGGCCGTCCAGTGGAAATCCGCGCCTTGCACCAGGCTAGCCTCCAGTTCGCGCAGTTGGTGTTCGTTCGACAGATCCAGGCCTTGCGAATTGCGCCGGGCTGAGCCATAAAGCGCCGCCGGCTGGGCAATCACCGGATGGGGCAGGCCCAGCTGGCCCTCTTGCTGGGCCATGCGCGCTACGGCGGCTACCGGGTCCTCCACCAGCGAGGCGATGGAAATATTGGGGTCGGCAATGCGGTTGACGAAGGAGGTATTGGCGCCGTTTTCCAACAGGCGCCGTACCAGGTAGGCGAGCAGCGTTTCGTGTGTGCCGACAGGCGCATAAATACGGCAGGGGCGCCCGAGCTTGCCCGCCTCGGTGCGGCCGACAACCTGCTCATACAGCGGCTCGCCCATGCCGTGCAGGCACTGGAATTCGTACTGTCCGCTCTGGTAAGAGGCAGGGTCGGCGAGGATGTAGATCGCCGCCATGGTGTGGGCGTTGTGGGTGGCGAACTGTGGATAGATCTGCGCCGGCGCCGCGAGCAGCTTGCGGGCGCAGGCCAGGTAAGACAAGTCGGTATAGACCTTGCGCGTATAGACCGGACAGCCGTCCTGGCCATCGACCTGAGCGCGCTTGATCTCGCTATCCCAGTAAGCGCCTTTGACCAGCCGCACCATCAGGCGGTGGCGGCTGCGCTGGGCCAGGTCGATGACATGGTCGATCACGTAAGGGCATCGCTTCTGATATGCCTGGATCACGAAACCGATGCCATTCCAGCCGGCCAGCGCCGGCTCGAAACACAGCTTTTCCAGCAGATCCAGGGACAGCTCCAACCTGTCCGCTTCTTCCGCGTCGATGTTCAGCCCGATGTCGTAGCGCTGGGCCAGCATCACCAGGCTGCGCACCACCGGGTACAGCTCGTCCATGACGCGGCTGTGCTGCGCGCGGCTGTAGCGCGGGTGCAAGGCCGACAGCTTGATCGAGATTCCCGGGCCCGCGTAGACGCCGCGCCCCTGGGACGCTTTACCGATGGCATGGATGGCCTGCTCATAGGACTGGCGGTAGCGGTCCGCATCTTCGGCCGTCATGGCCGCTTCGCCCAGCATGTCGTAGGAATAGCCAAAGCCCTGGGCCTCCATGTCGCGGGCATTGTCCAGTGCGGCCTCAATGGTTTCGCCGGTGACGAACTGCTCACCCATCATGCGCATGGCCAGGTCCACGCCTTTGCGGATCATGGGTTCGCCGCCCTTGGCGATCAGGCGCGTGAGCAGCGTCGCCAGTGAAGTTTCGCTGTGGGTGGATACCAGCTTGCCGGTCAGCAGCAAGCCCCAGGTGGCAGCGTTGACAAACAGCGAGGGACTGCGGCCCGCATGCGCCTGCCACTGGCCGCGCGCGATCTTGTCACGGATCAGCGCATCGCGCGTCGCAGCGTCTGGAATGCGAAGCAGTGCCTCCGCCAGACACATCAGCGCCACTCCCTCTTGCGAGGACAACGCATATTCCTGCAGCAGGCCTTGCACGAGGCCCGCCCGACCGGTGGAGTTCTTGCGATCGCGCAGGCGCTGGGCGATCTGCAGCGCAAGCGCCTGCACGCGCTGGCCGGCGTCCGCGTCCATGGGCGTCTGCGCCAGCAGGTCCGACACGGCCTCTGGCTCTGGCCGCCGGTAGGCGCGCGTAATGCGGCTGCGAAGTTCGGAAGACTCTGGCAAACCGCCGGCAAGGCCGCGGAAAGACGTGACGGTATGGTTCTGCGTGCGCATGTTCATGGAAATTTCTGCATTGGCTGGAGATATCTCGCATAATGCCGGATACTTTTCCGAATTTTTGTTCTAAATTCAATCAACATGCAGAACAAATCACTAGATGAATCGACCGCATCCCTGGACCTAGACAGGCTGGACTTGCGCATCCTGTCGGCGCTGCAGGCAGATGGCCGCATCACCAACCTGAAGCTGGCCGATACCATCGGGCTGTCGCCTACCGCCGTTCTCGCGCGCGTGCAGCGCCTGTCGCGGGACGGCTTCATCCTGGGCTATGAAGCGCGCTTGAATCCCGTCAAGCTAGGCGCAGGCATGCTGGTTTTCGTCGAAGTCTTACTCGACAGGACGACGCCCAATGTCTTTGAGCAGTTCAAGGCAGCGGTTCAGGTACGCCCAGAGATCATGGAGTGCCACATGGTGGCCGGCGGATTCGATTACCTGATCAAGACACGCAGTGCGGACATGAACGATTACCGCCACTTCGCGGGCACCGTCCTGTGGCAGTTGCCAGGGGTGCGCGAAACACGCACCTACGCCGTCATGGAAGAGGTCAAGAACTCAACGCACCTGGCCTTGCCAGGCGTATGAGCCGTCGACGAACCCGAGCCGCAACGCCCGTTTCACAAAGCGGATCCGACTTTGGATTCCCATAAAATATCCACATGCACGCCAACGACCCAAAGGCCCATCCATGAGCAGCCTAGCACCCGCCGGCGAACCCATTCTCTCCGCAGATTCGATCACCGACGCCTTGCGGGATCTGATTCTCAACGGGGAGCTTGGCATCGGCGTGCAACTCAAGCAGCAGGCCCTGGCCGAGCGCTTCGGTGTCAGCCGCATTCCCGTCAGGGAAGCGCTCAAGCGACTCCAGGCCGAAGGGCTGATCGAGCACCGCCCCCACCAGGGCTCCATCGTCGCGTCCCAATCGGTGCAGGATCTCATTGAAGCGCTTGATATCAGGATCGGACTCGAAACCCGAGCACTTAGGCTGGCAATCCCGCTCATGCAACCTTCAGACCACTTGGCTGCAAAGAATATCTTGGCTCGATATGACGGAAGCGAGTCACCCCAGGAGTGGGCAGATCTGAATCTCAAGTTTCACATGACGTTGTACCGTCCCTGCGGTCGAGCCAAGTTGCTGAAAATGATCGAAGAAAGTGTACGGGGAATTGGCCGCCATCTACGTGCGATGCAGTCATACAAAGTGGGACGCAAGACGCCGCAGGCCGAACACAATCTTATCCTCAAGGCGTGCATCGCCAAGGACATCACGCTCGCTGTGGATCTGCTGGAAAAGCACATCGAGCATACACAGGTGGCCCTGCAAAGTTAAGAGAAATGATCCCGGTAGTTTGAAAACCAAACTGGTTTCTATAAGAAAAAATTATCGCAATAGCAGGGTGTTGTCGCCGACCGAAAGTGATCACTTGGGGGTGCGGACAAAATCTTGGACTGGTTTATGCCGTAAGTCCGAGGCTTGCTCGGTATTCGAGAGGACTGAGTGAGCCAAGGGAGATCTTGATGCGCTTTTCGTTGTACCAATGGATGTACGCGTCAACGACCTCGATGAATTGCTCAATGGTTGTAGCCTGCCAGTTCCGAGGATAGAACAGCTCCGTTTTGAGCCGCCCGAAGAAGCCCTCGCAGGCTGAATTATCTGGTGTGCTCGATGATAGAAGTAGGAGCTGCGCGCCAGGTCAAGTTCGGCCAGGAGCTCCGGCAGCGCATACATTTGTCTCAGGGCGTCAACCAGCAACGTCTTCTCCCGGTTACTCAGGAGTGGCAGGTCGACGCCCAGGCTTTTTTTAACAGTTCGTTCGCCTTCTTCAAAAGATCGTGTTCAAGCTGCAATTGCCGGATGTCACGTCGAAGCGATTCGACTTGCCGCTCCAAGTCCGTTCGCTGAGGATCGGGCGGTGAATCGTTGTGGAGTTTCATGGATGTAGGCACCTCTGGCCGGTTGCAGGCTCTGGTCCCCGTGAATTCATCGCCATGTTTCCGGCGATCAAGATGCCGAAGTCAATGTCTGGTTTGGAGTTGGCCGTTTAAATAGTTGTATGTCCGCAGCCAGTCTGGGGCCGGCGGTCAACGTTCTCCGAACCCGACATTCAGATTGAAAGTCTGCAATGGAGCGGGATGCACTTCGGCAATGCAAGACGGATTCAACTGGTCGATGCAACACACTATGACCCGCCCTAGGCGGAAGGAGTGTGGCATCGACCAGTTGAATCCACCCTGCACAGGAGCCGTTCGCAGGGCGTAGTTGGAATGTGTTTACGACTTTAAAAACCGTCTCAAAAATCCAACGCCCCGCAAACCCGCATGGATGCTAGAGCCGTGTTTACGACTTTATTAACCTGTTTACGACTTTAATTGCGCGGAATACAAGCTATTCCGAGCAATTAAAGTCGTAAACAGCCATCTAACATCCATGCGGGTTTGCGGCGTACCAAATCTACAACAGACCAAGTTAAAGTCGTAAACACATTTCCGTGTCCATTCAGATGGTGAACCTCAGGTAAACAACCCGAATCCCTAGAGGTCTAGCTGGGTTCAGATGTCGTGGAGGTAGGGTTGAGTTCCTCGACCGTGGAGCTCACGACGGCCAGACACCCTCACGACTTAAGCGTTCTCGCATGTGCAGAGCGCGTGGAGCACTTACTTGGCAGCAGCCTTCGCAGCTTTGCGAGCAGCAGCTTTTGGGTCCACCGCGGCCTTGAACTTGGCACCTGGCGTGAACTTGGGCACGGTGGTCGCTGGAATTTTGAGTGAAGCACCGGTACTCGGGTTCTTGCCGGTGCGGGCTGCCCGCTTGACGGACTTGAAGGTGCCAAAGCCCACCAAGGTCACCGAATCTCCCTTTTTGACCGCAACCTGAATGGATTCAATGAGGGTGTCCAGGATTCGTCCTGCAGCGGCCTTGGTCAGCTCGTTCTTGGATATCAGTTTTTCGATGAGTTCGATGCGGTTCATTTTTTACAGTAGAAAAAGGAATTGATAAGCCTCTCATCTTACTGTGCGCATGTAACGGCATTCAATCGACCAATTGCAGACGCACACACAGCATTGCCAAACTAAGCCAGCAGAAGTGTCTGTTTTGGGAGATCCGAAAGGCGGCTTTGGTTAAGGGTTGTCCGATACCTGCCCGAGCGACACGACAGCGCCAGACACGACAACGGCCTGAGGGCAGGTGTTGGACAAGCCTCTAAGGAGGAAACCGCGGAATGCACCTCGGCGGCGCGAGAAGCGCTATGAAGCTATGGGGATTCGGGCAACAGCGCTTGAGTTGAAGATGTCGGCGCTGCCAATGAAGCGGTCGATGACATCGATGGGACACATTGGATTGAAGCCGACACATTGAGTCGTTCCTTGACGTGTCGGGTGCCGAGGGCCCGCAGCGAGCGCGCGTGCAGGAGCGTCCCACATCGACTCAGAAAGGTGAAGAGTCGAA
>NZ_FOKZ01000008.1 GCF_900112285.1 Polaromonas sp. OV174
GACTTGCATGTGTAAGGCATGCCGCCAGCGTTCAATCTGAGCCAGGATCAAACTCTATAGTTTAATCACTGCAATAATTTTCAACTCCCCGCATCGCTGCGAGAAGAAAACTCATAAAAACGGAATTGATGAGAAATCTTGACGATTTCACATTTTCTATCTCTATGAGCGTTTAAGGTCAGAAGACCTGGCTGATCAGCTTTCGCTGACTTCGCCTGGCAATCGCCTTCAAACGCCCATACTTATCGGCTGTAAATTTTTAATGATCTTGACTTGCCACTTCGCAGCAGTTGCCGCTTCGTTTCAGTCAGTAGCTGTAATCAGCTGAGCCTCAAATTATATACCGGATTTTTAAGCCGAGTCAAATAATTTTTGACTTTTTCTCTACCGGGAGAAGCTTGCCGCCAGCTTCTTGCTGGCAACTGCGTCATCAGCAGAGCCACGAATCATAGCACCGTTTCGAGGCAAGAAAAAGACGTCCTGAAAACAAAATCGTCTTTCCACGACAGCTACTAGCTGGCACGGCAAGTAGCCTTAACCACGCCGCTGCAAAGACCACCCCATGACCCCGGCTAGGCTTGCGCTTACCGCGCCCGGCAAGACTTCCGGGCTCGCCGAATCCCCCAACAAAACCCCCTGCCATGCCGACAGCCGGATAATCCCTCTATATATGGCACTCATTACCCTTCTGGACGCCCAACTCGCTTTTGGGCACGTCGCACTGCTGGACCACGCAGATTTTTCGCTAGAAACCAACCAGCGCATCGGCCTGATCGGTCGCAACGGCACGGGCAAGTCGTCCCTGCTGAAAATCCTCGCCGGCCTGGAAAAGCCCGACGACGGCACTTTGCAGCTGCAGCAGAACCTGCGCATCGCCTATGTGCCGCAAGAGCCCAGCCTGGATCCGCATGCTACGGTCTTCATTGCTGCCAGTGCCGGACTGGCGCGTACCAAGCACGTGGTGGAGCAATACCTGGCGGCCGACGAACACACCGACCTGGACGCCCTGCAATCCGAAATCGAAGCCCTGGACGGCTGGACCTGGGAGCAGCGCGTCGAAGAAACCCTGCACCGCCTGCACCTGGACAAGGACGCCATCGTCGGCTCGCTCTCGGGCGGCACCAAAAAACGCGTGGCACTGGCGCAGGCGCTGGTTGCCAAGCCCGATGTCTTGCTGCTTGACGAGCCGACCAACCACCTGGATCTCGATTCCATCGCCTGGCTGGAAGAGCTGCTGGTCAATTTCAACGGCAGCATCATCACCATCACCCACGACCGGGCCTTTCTGGACAACGTCGCCACCGTCATCGTCGAGCTGGACCGTGGCAAGCTGAGCAGCTATCCCGGCAACTTTGCCCAGTACCTGCTGCAAAAAGAAGAGCAGATGGCACAAGAAGCCGTCATCAACGCCAAGGCCGACAAGCTGCTGGCACAGGAAGAGATCTGGATTCGCAAGGGCGTGGAAGCGCGGCGCACCCGCAGCGTGGCGCGCATAGGCCGGCTCGAAGCCTTGCGCGAAGGCCGCGCGGCGCGGCGCGATGCCGTGGGCCGAGTCAATCTGGACGTCTCCAGCGGTGACAAGAGCGGCAAGATCGTGGCCGAACTCACCGACGTCTCCAAGAGCTTTGGCCATCCGGGCGCCGAGAAGATCATCGTCAACAAATTCAGCGCCACCTTGCTGCGCGGCGACAAGGTCGGCCTGCTGGGCCCCAATGGCGCCGGCAAGAGCACGCTGCTCAAGCTCATCCTGGGTGAAATCCAGCCCGACGTCACCCAGCCACCCGGCAAGGTGCGCCAGGGCGCCAACCTGCAGGTGGCTTACTTTGACCAGATGCGTGACGCACTGGATCTGGACGCCACCCTGGAAGACTTCATCAGCCCGGGCAGTGAGTGGGTCGAGATCAACGGCCAGAAAAAACACGTCAAGAGCTATCTGTCCGACTTCCTGTTCTCCCCGGCGCGTGCCAACTCGCCGGTGCGCACCCTCTCCGGCGGCGAACGCAACCGCCTGCTGCTGGCACGCCTGTTTGCGCGGCCGGCCAATGTGCTGGTGCTGGACGAGCCGACCAACGACCTGGATATCGACACGCTGGAATTGCTGGAAGACCTGCTGCAAAACTACGAAGGCACGGTCTTCCTGGTCAGCCATGACAGGCGCTTCCTCGACAACGTGGTGACCAGCACCATTGCCTACGAAGGCACGCCGGAGAACCCCGGTTTCTGGCGCGAATACGAAGGCGGCGTCAGCGACTGGATCATCCAGTCCAAACGCGCGGCGCAAATCACCGGCAGCGGCAAAGCACCCGCCGCCGCCTCCAGCCCCAAAACCTCAAACAAAAACAGCCCTGAGCCCAGCAAGGACGGGCGTGAACAGCTATCAAAAAAGAAGCTAAGCTACAAAGAGCAGCGCGAGCTCGACGGCTTGCCGGCGCTGATCCAGCAACTCGAATCGCAGCAAAAGGCGATTGAGCAGGAGCTCTATGACGGCACGCTGTACACCAGCAACGCCAAGCGCGCAGCCGAACTCAATGCGCGCAACAGCAAGATAGAGGAAGAGCTGATGGAAGCCCTGCAGCGCTGGGAAACCCTGTCCTCCTGAAGACTCGCCCAGGCGCCCACTGGCCACGGTAGCGCTGGGCGCCTACACAAAGAGTTGGCACAAGCAGCGGTTGGCTGGCAGCCAAAACCACGGGCTTAGGCTAAAGTGGTTTGCATCATGCCAAGCCCACCCACGCTGCGCGCCACCCCTCTTGTTGCCCCCACGGCTTCTCGGCCCCCAGGCGCCTGGCGCTGGCCCTGTCTGCTGCTCAGCGCCTGGCTCGCCGGCTGCGCCTCCTTGCCCAGCGAGGTCGCCCGGCCGGTGTCCTCTGCACTGGCCAATCCGGCGCAAACCCGGCTGGGCCAGCTGGTCGCAGCCAGAGCCGCAACGGCCGGCACCCGCAACGACTCCGGCTTTGCCCTGGTGGGCAGTGGCGAGCTGGCCTTTACCAGCCGCATGACCTTGATCAAGGCCGCGCAGAAAACACTGGATCTGCAGTACTACGCGATCTTTGCCGACGACACCACCGAGCGCCTGTTCGACGCGCTGCGCGAAGCCGCCGGACGCGGGGTACGCATACGCATACTGCTGGACGACTTCAACACCTCGGGCAAAAACGCCCAGGTGCTGAAGCTGGCCTTTGAACCCAACTTTGAAGTGCGCCTGTTCAACCCGCTGCCGGGCGGGCGAGGCTCCATGATGCTGCGGATTCTGAGCAACCTCAAGGATGCGGCACGCCTGCAGCGGCGCATGCACAACAAGATTTTTGTGGCCGACAACGCGGTCGCCATGACCGGCGGGCGCAACCTGGGCGAAACCTATTTCGGCCAGGGCACCGGCACCAACTTCATAGACATCGATGTGCTGGCCAGCGGCCGCATCGCCCGCGAGCTCTCCAGCAGCTTTGACCAGTATTGGAACAATCCGCTGGCCTATCCGGTGCAGTCGCTGATGACGGCTCAAGAAATCGAAGCCCTCAAACCCCTGGCAAACCCGGCCCAGGCGGGTTCGCCCACGCCGGCAAACGGCATCAATCCCACGACCACGGCCCGCACCAGCACCTCGCCCAGCGGCATCACCAGCACCCTGCCGGCCCTGCCCGACACCACCGACCTGCGCCTGCTGACCTGGACCTGGGCACCGGCAGCGCTGCTGGTGGACAAGCCATCGAAGATTGCCGCCGACGCGGACAGCGTGGACGACACACAGGACACCGCGGTGGATGGCCTGCTGCAGCTCATGACGCAGGCGAAAACCGAGGTCCTCATCGTCTCGCCCTACTTCGTTCCCGGCGCGCGCATGATGCGCCAGTTTGCCGAGTTGCGGCAACGCGGCGTGCGCGTGCGCGTGCTGACCAATTCGCTGGCCTCCAACGACGCCCCCGCCGCGCATGTCGGTTACGCACGCTACCGTGAGGCACTGCTGGCCATGGGCATAGAACTGTACGAAATGCGCGCCGAACAGCAAGGCTCCATCAGCAACTTCGGCCTGGCCGCCGGCTCGACGGGCGGCTCAAGCGGCGGTTCGCGCGCCAGCCTGCACGCCAAGGTGGTGGTGGTGGACCAGCGCCTGTTGGTGGTCGGCTCCATGAACCTGGACTTGCGCTCCCAGCTGCAAAACAGCGAAGTGGCCATCGTCATACGCAAGCGCGCCCTGGCCGCCGAAGCCACACGCATGATAGAGCCGGCATTGAGCAACGGCGCCTGGCATGTGGAACTGGCCGACGGCCAATTGCTGTGGCGCGCACCGCAGGGCTCGGGCCTGCAGGATTCCAGCATTGAACCGGACGCCAGCCTGGGCCTCAAGCTGATGCTCAAGCTGATCGCGCCGTTTGCGCCGGATGAGATGCTTTGAGCGGGCAAGGCGATCGCTGCTGAATTTGATGATCTTTTAAGCCTCTAGCCCAATGAATACATGCGCAAATAGCTACCAAATAGATAGCAAATAAGGAGTTGATCAGATGCAAAAACTGACCGCCTGGATCGCGTTGCTTGTGCTGGCCTGCTGCGGCGCCGCCCAGGCGCAAACCCAAGTCAAGGTAGAGGATCTCCCGACACGGCCAGGCGTGAGCCAGCGCCTGCTGGTGCTGAGCCCGCCCAACCCCCAGGCGACCGCCATTCTCTTTGCCGGGGGCAATGGACTGCTGCAGATCGCCGCCGACGGTACGCTTGGCCAGGGCAAGGGCAACTTCCTGGTGCGTTCGCGCCAGTTGTTTGCTGACCGGGGGATGCGGGTGATCGTGGTCGATGCGCCGTCTGACCGCCAGGCCCCGCCCGCTCTGTCGGGCTTTCGGCAGACGCCCGAACACCTGGCGGACATCCGGGCCGTGATGGCCTGGGCGCGCACTCAAGGCCAGCAGCCGGTCTGGCTGGTCGGCACCAGCCGGGGCACGCAGTCCGCCGCCTACGTGGCGACCGAACTGGTTGGCGCTCAAGGCCCGGACGGGCTGGTGCTCACCTCCACCATACTCAGCGACCCACGCGGCCGGCCAGTGCCCGCCATGCCGCTGGGCCAGCTCAAGATTCCGGTATTGGTGGTGCATCATGAGCAGGACGGCTGCAAGCTGTGCCCCTTTAGCGAGCTGTCCGGCCTGATGGACAAGCTGAGCGCCGCCTCCCGCAAACAGCTGATCAGCTTCAGCGGCGGCCAGAACCGCGGCGACCCCTGCGAAGCTTTTGCTTACCACGGCTTCAACGGTCTGGAAGCCGAGGCGGTGACCAAGATGGTGGACTGGATGCTGGCGAAATAGCCGTTTTCCGGGCCCGCCAAGCCACGCGATTCGCTACGAAATCAATAGCTTATTTCGCTCGTCTTTATTGGACTAAGTGCCAAAACCTTGCCTCAAGGGCCAAGCTACTTCATGCCATCGCGCAAGCGCGCAAACACCTTCCAGAATGCGGCCTCCTGCGTGGTGGCGAAGTTGATGCGCATCAGCGTGCTGGGCGTGCGCACCGCGTGAAACAGCGCGCCGGGGGCGAGCAGATAGCCTTCGTCCAGCATGCGCTGCGCCAGCGCATCGGTGTCCACGCCGGTGTCCACCCAGCCAAACAGCCCGGCCGGCTCGGCCGCGAAACGGCAGCCGTGCGCCAGCGCCAGCTTGACGCTGCGGGCGCGCGCCGCATCCAGCCGGCCGCGTATGCGTTCGGCATGGCGGCGCAGCTGGCCCTGGTCTATGCACCAGGCCAGGGCTTTTTCCAGCAGCGCCGGCGTGGTCAGGGTGGCCAGCAGTTTGGTATCGAGCAGGCGCTCCACCAGATCGGGCGGCGCGGCCAGATAGCCGATGCGCCAGCCCGGCGCCAGAATTTTGGCGAAACCGCTGACATATATGGTGCGCTGCAGGCCGTCGAGCACACACAGCCGCGTCGCATGCTCGGGCGCCAGGTGACTGTAGGTGTCGTCCTCGGCAATATGAAAGTTGTACTGGTTGGCCAGCTGCAGCAGGCGGTGGGCGCTGCCCGGCGTGAGGCTGTAGCCGGTCGGGTTGTGAAACACGCTGACGCTGACAAACAGTTTGGGCTGATGCAGAGCGCAATATTGCGCCATCACCGCCAGATCGGGGCCATCGGCGCGGCGCGGCACCGGCAGTATGCGCATGCCCATGGCATCCAACCGGGCAAACTCCACGGCCCAGCCGGGTTCTTCCACCATCACACAGTCGCCAGCGCGCAGCAGGGTGCGGCTGATGATGTCCAGCGCATGGGTGGCGCCCACGGTGGTGATGATTTGCTCGGGCTCGGCGTGCAGATTGAGCGTGCCCAGTTTTTGCGACAGCGTGCGACGCAGGCCGCTGTCGCCCATGGGCTCACCGTATTGCAGTGAAAGGCTGCGCAGCGCACTGGCGCTGGTGACCTTGCGTACCGCCGCCGGCATGAAGCTGGTGTCCAGCCAGTCTGGCGGAAAGACACCGGTGCCGGGCTGAGGCTTGTCGCTGAGGTGGTGAAACATGCCGCGAATCAGGGCGGTGGCATCGGCCGGCCCATTTACTATATTTTTAGTAGCTGGTAGCGCTTTACCGGTGCGGGCTAACGGCATATTTGGTGATGAATCCCGGACAAAAAAGCCGCGATTCTTGCGCGCCACCACCAAGCCCTGGGCCTGCAGCTGGTCATAGGCCGACACCACCGTGGAGACGCTCACGCCCTGCTGCTCGGCACACAGCCGCACCGAGGGCAGGCGTGCGCCCGGACCCAGCAAGCGGCTGCGTATGCGCTCGGCAAAGCGTGCGCTAAGCTGTTCGGTGAGGGATTGCGAGGCGGCTTTCATCAACATGGCGTGGCCTTGGAACAGGTTCTTGAGCACTGGATGGCATGGGTGTGCTGACAAAGCAAACCATACAGTTTGAAGATTTGTAGCTCAAAGTGTACTGGTAGTGTGTTGCCTTCAACTATAAAGTGATGAGCCATGAACTGGCAAGAATTTACTGCGCTACTGATACTGGCCACGGCGATGAGCTTCACGCCTGGGCCCAACACCACGCTGTCAACGGCGCTGGCGGCCAACCACGGCTTCAGGCGCGCCCTGCCTTTTGTCTGCGCCGTGCCGGTAGGCTGGGGCGTGCTGCTGGGGGTGTGCAGCCTGGGCCTGGGCGCGCTGGTGCTGGCCGTGCCGCTGCTGAGTTGGGCCGTCAAGATTGTTGGCGTGAGCTACCTCTTGTGGCTGGCCGCAAAAATGGCACGCTCGCGCCAGCTCGGCCAGGCCGATGCCTCGCGCCTGAATGTCGGTTTCTGGCAGGGCGCGGCGCTGCAGTTTGTCAACATCAAGGCCTGGATGCTGGCGCTGGCCATCGTCAGCGGCTGGATCGCCGGACGCGACAATCCCGGCCTGCGCTTTGCCGTGGTGCTGCCGGTCATGCTGGCCTATGCCTTGGCCAGCAACCTCACCTACGCACTGGTCGGCTCGCTGCTGCGCGACTGGCTGGCCGGACCTGAAGGCAGCGGCCGCCGCCTGCTGGGCTTCAACCGCGTGATGGCCGGTGTGCTGGTCGTCACCGCGATCTGGATGCTCTTTATATGAACACCTCTCAACACAGCGCGCAAATCAGCAAGGGCCTGTGGCTGGGCCTGCTGGCCATCGTGATTTTTTCGCTCACGCTGCCCATGACGCGCCTGGCCGTCGGCAGCGCCGATGCGCCGCAAATGTCCGGCATCTTCATCGCCATGGGCCGGGCCGTGGTGGCGGCCATGCTGTCGGCCGTGTTCTTGCTGGTCACGCGCGCGCCGCTGCCGCAGCGCCAGGACTGGTGGCCGCTGGCCGTCACGGCGGGCGGCGTGGTATTTGGCTTTCCGCTGCTGACCTCCATCGCCATGCGTTATGTGGAGGCCGTGCATGCCAGCGTGATTGTCGGTGTGCTGCCGCTGGCCACCGCCGCCGTGGGTGCGCTGCTGCACCGCCAGCGTCCCTCGGCCGGCTTCTGGGGCTGCGCCATTTTGGGCAGCTCGCTGGTGGTGGCGTTTGCCATGCTGCGCTCGGGCAACGGCGCGGGCGGCCTGTCGATTCATGCCGCCGATCTGCTGCTGATTGCGGCCTGCCTGTGCGCGGCCGTCGGTTACGGCTACGGCGCCCGGCTGTCGCAGCGCATGCAGGCCGAACATGTGATTTGCTGGGCGCTGCTGATCTCCTTGCCGCTGTCGCTGCCGCTGACGTTTTTCAGCTGGCCGACGGCGCCGCTGCAGGCCAGCGCCTGGTGGGGCTTTGGCTATGTGGCGGTGTTTTCCATGTGGCTGGGCTTTTTTGCCTGGTACCGCGGCCTGGCGCTGGGCGGCACGGTGCGGGTCAGCCAGGTGCAGCTGGTCCAGCCTTTCCTGTCCATGCTGTTTGCCGTGCCGCTGCTAGGCGAACGCCTGGACGCCGTGACCGTGGGCTTTGGCCTGGCCGTGATTACCACGGTGTTTATCGGCAAAAAGATGCCCGTCAATGCGGCAGCGCCAAGAGTAGCGACATGAGCATGGCCAAACGCATCTTGGGCGCTGGCCTAGCGGCTAAATTTCGGCAATCGCCTGCGCAGCCTGCCCCGCAATACCTGAAAATCCTCAATACCGTCACCGCGCCGGCGCTGGTGGCGTTTTTCTATCCCTTATTCGTCCATTGAACGGAAAAAACATGTCCAACATCGCCCCCACCCCCTGGAAACTGGCGGCCCGCGCCGAAAAGATGAATCCCTCGGTGCTGCGCGAAATCCTCAAGGTCACCGAGCGCCCCGGCATCATCAGCCTGGCCGGCGGCCTGCCCTCGCCCAAGACCTTCCCCATCCAGGCCTTCGCCGACGCCTGCGCCGAAGTGCTGCACAAGGACGGCGCGGCTGCGCTGCAGTACGCCGCCAGCGAAGGCTACGGCCCGCTGCGCCAGGCCGTAGCCGACATGCTGCCGTGGAACGTCGACCCGGCGCAGGTGCTGATCACCACCGGTTCGCAGCAAGGCCTGGACCTGATCGCCAAGGTGTTAATCGATCCGGGCAGCCGCGTGCTGGTGGAGACGCCGACCTACCTCGGCGCGCTGCAAGCCTTCTCGCCTATGGAACCGACGCCGGTGAGCGTGGCCAGCGATGACGAGGGCGTGATCGTCGAAGACCTGGTCGCCAAGGCCAAGGACTCCCGCTTCATCTACCTGCTGCCCAACTTCCAGAACCCGACCGGCCGCACCATGAGCGAGGCGCGCCGCGCCGCCGTCTCCAGCGCCGCCGCAAAGGCCGGTCTGCCCATCGTCGAGGACAACCCTTATGGCGATCTGTGGTTCGACGAAGCGCCGCCGCTGCCGCTGAGCGCACGCAACCCCGAGGGCTGTATTTATCTGGGTTCCTTTTCCAAGATATTGGCACCGGGACTGCGGCTGGGCTTTCTGGTCGCCCCGAAAGCGATCTATCCCAAGCTCTTGCAGGCCAAGCAGGCGGTGGACCTGCACACGCCCATCTTCACGCAGCGCATGGTGTCGGCCGTCATGAAGGACAACTTCCTGGAGCGCCATGTGCCCACCATACGCGCGCTCTACAAGCGCCAGCGCGATGCCATGGTGGCGGCACTGAAGCGCGAGATGCAGGGCCTGGACGTGCAATTCAATGCACCGGCCGGCGGCATGTTTTTGTGGGTGCGCCTGCCCGAGGGCATAGACACCGTGGCGCTGCTGCCCCAGGCGGTCGAGCGCAATGTGGCCTTTGTGCCGGGCGCGCCCTTTTATGCCGGTCAGGGCGATCCGCGCACTCTGCGCCTGTCTTTTGTGACGGCCAGCGTCGAGGAAATCGACACGGCGATCGCGGCCCTGGCCATGACCGTGCGCGAAGCACTTGCCAACCCGGGCTAAAGCCTTTGTGACAAAACCGGCCCGCCATGATCACTGCCACCACGCTGTCACTCTTTCTGTTCGCGGTACTGGCGCTGTTTCTTTCGCCCGGGCCGAATATGGCCTTCGTGCTCTCGCATGGCCTGGCGCACGGGGTGCGCGGCGGCTTTGCCGCCGCCGTGGGCATTTCGGCGGCGGACCTGGTGCACACGCTATTGGCAGCAGGCGGCGTGACGGCGCTGGTCGCCGCCTGGCCGCCGTCCTTCGATGTGTTGCGCTATGCCGGCGCGCTCTATCTGCTGTGGCTGGCCTGGCAAGCCATGCGCCCGGCCATTCCGCGCAAGGGCCGGCCAGCGCAGCCGCTGAGCTTCGTACGCATAGCCCGCATGGCTTTGCTCAACAACCTGGTCAATCCCAAGGCCTTGCTCTTTTTCATGGTGTTTTTGCCGCAATTCGTCGATCAGGCGCGCGGCCATGTGACCTTGCAACTGCTGCTGCTGGGCCTCACGCTGTCGGCGGCCGCACTGGTCTTTAACACCTTGCTCGGCGCCTGCAGCGGCCAGCTCGGCCGCAGCCTGCAGGCGCGCCCCGGTGCCGCCAAATGCCAGCGCGCACTGCTGGCCCTGGTCATGCTGGGCCTGGCGCTGCGCCTGCTGTTGCTCGAGCGCCCTAGCCCCAAAATTTAAAACCCGTCTTCAGCTTCTAGCCCCCTAGTGCAGCAAGACAAACAACCATGAAATGCAAACGATGAAGCAACGCCTGTTCAAGCAAATTGACGTATTCACGGCAACCCCCTATCTGGGCAATCCTTTGGCCGTGGTGCTGGACGGCAGCGGGCTGGATGACGCGGCCATGCAGCGCTTTGCCGGCTGGACGAATTTGTCGGAAACCACTTTCTTGCTGCCGCCCACAGACCCGACGGCCGACTACCGCGTGCGCATCTTCACGCCGGGCGGCGAACTGCCCTTTGCCGGCCACCCCACGCTGGGCAGCTGCCACAGCTGGTTGCAAGCCGGCGGCCAGCCACGCAACAAAGACTTCATCATTCAGGAGTGCAAGGTCGGCCTAGTGAAAATTCGCCGCGAGCCGCTGGACACCGAAGGGCAGCGCCTGGCGTTTGCCGCCCCGCCGCTCAAGCGCTCTGCCCCCAGCCCCATGCTGCTGGCCCAGGTCGCGGCGGCGCTGGGCCTGAAAGCGCCGCAAATCCTGGCCGCGCAGTTGCTGGACAACGGCCCGCTCTGGCTAGGACTGCTGCTGGACAGCCCGGAAACCGTGCTGCAGCTCAACCCCAACCACCAGGCGCTGGACAAGCTGGAGGCCAAAGTCGGTGTCGCTGCGATTTATCCGCGCCAGGAAGCGCCCCCGCTGATTGCCCGCGCCAACCGCGAGGCGCGCGCCTTTGGGCCGGCCACAGCGGCGGCAGGCGTCGCACCGGATCTGGAAGTGCGAGCCTTTGCCGCCACCATAGGCATCAACGAAGACCCCGTGACCGGCAGCCTCAATGCCAGTCTGGCCCAGTGGCTGATAGACGAAGGCTACCTCCCCGAGCGCTATGAGGCCTCGCAAGGCGTCTGCCTGGGACGGGCGGGCCAGGTGCAGCTGACACGCGATGCCGCTGGCCAGGTCTGGGTGGGCGGCGAGTCCGTTACCTGCATCGACGGCCAGGTCATGCTTTAAGCCATGGAAAACACCGGCACCGCAGCCCCGCCCCTGGCCTCGCAGGTCGACCACCTGGTGGTGCTGGCCGGCAGCCTGGCCGAAGGCGTGCAGTGGTGTGAGGCCACGCTGGGCATCACACCCGGGCCGGGCGGCGAGCATGCGCTCATGGGCACGCACAACCGCCTCTTTGGCGTCAGTTCTGCCGCCTTCCCGCAGGCATACCTTGAAATAATTGCTATCCATTCAGGAGCACCTTGCGCCCGTCCGGCGGGCGCAAAACGCTGGTTTGATATGGATGACCAGGCCATCCAGCTGCACTTGAGCCGCAGCGGCCCACAGCTGGCGCATTTTGTCGCCAGCACCAGCCGGGCCGAGGCCGGGGCGCGCGCCCTAGCCCGCCTGGGGCTGGACCGGGGCGAGTTGCTGGCGGCCTCGCGCATGACGCCGCAAGGCTTGCTGAACTGGAAGATCACCGTGCGCGAGGACGGCCAGCGGCTGTTTTTCGGGGCGCTGCCAACGCTGATCCAGTGGGGCGAGATTTATCCCGCACAAGCCATGGCCGACTCAGGCGTCACTCTGCAATCGCTGCAGGCCCGGCATCCACGGCCCGATGCGCTGCGCGCCGCCTATCAGGCCATTGGGCTGACGGGCGTCGATGTGGCGCCCGGCCCACCCAATCTGATGGCCACGCTGCAGACGCCGCGCGGCCTGGTCACGCTGGAATCAAAGGGGATTTAAATGTTAGCTCTGCAAGAAATGGCCTGGTTTGCACTCGCCGCGCTGGTGCTGGTGCTCACGCCCGGGCCCAACATGATTTACTGCATCTCGCGCACGTTGTGCCAGGGCCGCAGCGCCGGACTCATTTCGCTGGTTGGCGTGTTGCTGGGCTTTGTGGTGCACCTGCTGGCCGCCTCGTTCGGACTGACGGCGCTGCTGCTGGCCGTGCCGCTGGCCTTCGACACCATCAAGCTCGCCGGAGCGGCCTACCTGCTCTGGCTGGCTTGGCAGGCCGTCAAGCCGGGCGGACTGGCCCCCTTTGCCGCGCAGGCCTTGCCCCACGACCCGCCGCGCAAGCTGTTTCTTATGGGCTTCATGACCAATTTGCTGAACCCCAAAGTAGCGATGTTTTACCTGTCGTTTTTCCCGCAGTTTCTGCACCCGGAGCGCGGCCAGTTGCTGCTGCAAAGCCTGCAGCTGGGCGCGGTGCAGATCACGGTGAGCGGCGTTGTCAATACGCTGCTGATTCTGGGCGCCGGCAGCATCACGGCCTTTTTGTCGCGCAGCGCAGGCTGGCTGCGCGCGCAGCGCTATGTGATGGGCAGTGTGATGGGCGCACTGGCCGTGCGCATCGCCATGGAGGAGAAAACATGATGTTCAGCCGGGCACAAGTTCAAGCCGCGCAGCGCACAGTCTATGCCGCCATGCCGCCCACGCCGCAATACGCCTGGCCACTGCTGCGCGAACGGCTGGGCATGCAGGTCTGGGTCAAACACGAAAACCACACGCCCACGGGCGCGTTCAAGGTGCGTGGCGGCCTGACCTATTTTTCCGACCTGGCGCAAGAGCAGCCTGCCGTGCGCGGGGTCATCAGCGCCACCCGCGGCAACCACGGCCAGTCGGTCGGGCTGGCGGCGCGCAAGCACGGCCTGGCCGCCACCATCGTCGTGCCGCGCGGCAATTCGGTGGAGAAAAATGCCGCCATGCGCGCCCTGGGCGCAACCCTGATCGAGCACGGCGATGACTTTCAGGCGGCTCGCGAGCATGCGGCCGGGCTGGCGCAACAAAGCGGCCTGCACATGGTGCCGTCCTTGCACACCGGTCTGATCAAGGGCGTGATGACTTACTGGGTGGAATTCTTCGAAAGCTTTGCCCCCGGCCAAGCACCCGAGGTGGTGTTTGTGCCGATCGGCCAGGGCTCGGGCTTTTGCGCCGCCGCTGCCGCCCGGGCCTACACCGGCGCACGCTGCAAGCTGGTGGGCGTGGTGTCTAGCCATGCCACGACCTACCTGGATTCGTTCCGCTCGGGCGCAGTGGTCGCCGCACCGGTCACGACCCGGCTGGCCGATGGCATGGCCTGCCGCCTTGCCGACGAGGAAGCGCTGGCGGTGGTGCTGCGCGAGGCCGACGATGTGGTGGCCGTCAGCGATGCCGAAGTCGCCCAGGCCATGCGCGTGCTGTTTGCCGACACCCACAACGTGGCCGAAGGCGCGGGCGCTGCGGCGCTGACCGCCGCCATGCAGCAGCGCAGCCGCTGGCAGGGCAAGGTGGTGGGCATTGCACTCACCGGCGGCAATGTGGACAGCGCCCTGTTCGCGCAAGTGCTGGCCGACCAGGCGCCGGCTTAAGCGCCGGCGCGCGCGCTGCAACAGCGCACCCACCCCAAGCCTGGGTCGGGTGCAGTCATTTCCTTAGCCTCTTGTCTGCCTAACAGCAACACATCTAGCCAGGCCAAAAAAATACCTTCAAAAGCACAAAACTGCGCGCTATAGTGGTTGTGTCACTTGTTTTTACAAGTGTTGCCAATTTGCATTGGTCAATGCCTAACCAGCACGAGGAGCACTGTCATGTGGACCTTACCGCTTCGAACGCAACCCTCGGGCCACTGCGTCTGGATTGAGCCATTGACTTCAGGGTCCAGGGCGTCTTCACCGGGCGGCTTTTAATGCCTGGCACGGTCGCCGCGGACGGCCGCATGATGCTGAGCTACAGCATTGAGCAGCTGTCAGCCCGCGACGCCTTGCTAATGAAATCCCTGGTGCGGCTGCTGGACCACCGCACCCATCAGCAGTGGTCCTGCCAGTCTGGGCCGGCCGACCTCAAGGTCGTCGGCGACGACCCGGCCCAGCAAACAGCCCCGGCCACGAATCACGGCGAAGGCATCCCGGTATTGAGGCTGGATCACACGCAGCAGCCACATGAACATTTTTTGAAGATGCCGCTGCACGCCAATGAGCTTGAGCTCATGCTGAACAAGCTAGGCAAGCTGATTCTTCAGGCTGGCGCCCCGTCGCCAGCGCCGTCAAGCACCTCCCATAGCAACGATGCCGAGTACCGCCTGCTGCGATGGCCACCGGCCGCCTTGCTGGCGACACCGGCGCGCATCAAGCTGGCCACCCTCATGACCGGCCAGCCCTTGTCGCTAAGCGCGCTGCAGCATCGCTCGTCGCAAGCGCGGCAGGACTGCGCCGATTTTTTCCAAGCCTTGCTGCGCGCCGGTCTTTTGCAGGCCGTTGCCCAAGCCAGCCTGAACCGGCCACTGGCTTCCCCACCATCTAATAGTCAAAACCATGCGGAACGCCCGCGCCCGGCCCTGGGCCTGCTGGCACGCATTCGCAGCCGGCTTGGACTGCAATCCCCAGGGCCAACATGAGCGAGCACAAGATTCTTTTCACCGGCACCATGGGAGCCGGCAAAACCACGGCGATCGCAGCCATTAGCGAAGTCAAGCCTGTGAGTACCGATGTTCACAACACGGACACGTCGGTCAACAAGGCCATGACGACCGTGGGCCTGGATTACGGCGAACTGACACTGGACAACGGCGAAAAATTACGCCTGTATGGCACACCCGGGCAGCAACGCTTTGACTTCATGTGGAAAATCCTGTCACGTGGCGCGCTGGGCCTGGTCATTCTGATAGACAACAGCCGCCCCGACCCCCTGGCCGATCTGGACCTCTATCTGGACGGCTTTTCCGAGCTGATCGCACAAGCGGCCTGCGTGGTCAGCGTCGGCAAAACCGAATCCCACCCACTCCCCGACCTGGATGCCTTCGCCCAACGCATGGAGGCCAAAGGAGTGCTCTGCCCCGTGCTTGCCGCGGACGTCAGGGACAAGGCGCAGGTGCTTCAGTTACTGGACCTGTTGCTGGTTCAGCTCGAATTCGCCAGTTGAAACCGAGACCGTTCATGCACATCGAAAACCACATCAAAATCGCAGCCGAAGCCGTCATAGAAAAACTGATGGCAGACGTCAAGGGCATCAAGGCGGTCGTTATTTCAACCGAAGATGGCTTTGAAGTGGCCGCCCGCGTTGAAAACACCGCCCAGGTGGCGCGCCTGTCGGCCATGGCCAGCTCACTGGCGGCGCTCAGCGCGGTTGCCGGAGAAGAAAGCCAGCTCGGCAACTGCGACAACGTCACCATAGGCGCGGCCAACGGCCACCTCATCATGTTGCAGGCCCGCCATCACAAAGTAGGCCTGATCGTGAGCGTCATCACCGGCAAGGACGTGATCATCGGCCAGGCCTTGTACTTCGCCAAGCTGGCGGCCAAAACACTGCAGCAAGCCTGACGATGACCACCGTCGAAGCCTTCATTTATCAATTGGCCGCGTTCCCGGGCGTCGAAGGTTGCGCCTTGGTGGATGCGGACACCGGAATGGCCTGGCACCACGCCGGCAGCATGCCGGACATGGAACAAATCGGCGAAGCCTCGATTGAGTTTTGGCGGGTGCACAAGCGCCTGTCGTCGCACTTCAGGGATTTCGGCAACTTCAACTCCTCGGCCCACTCTTTTGCCAACCGCGTCATTGCCCTGTTTCCCTGCAGCCGGGAACCGGCTCTGGTCCTGGTCTGCGTCGCCACCAAAGGCAACATCGACTGGGTCCGCTGGGGTGAAAAACTCGCCGGACTCAAGCACGCCCTGGCCCTGCCCCGTGATCAACACCTTGCCGGTGGATAAATGAGCTTCTTACCAGCCGCCACCCACGTTCCCGCCCGGGGGCTGCTGCTTTCTTACCATGGGCGGTACTTCAAATAGAAGGTTTCTGATGGCTAATATCAAGCAATCGATGGAAGAATTGATGACCTGCGACGGTGCCACATGCGCAGCGCTGGTTGATTCAAGCAGCGGCATGATTCTGGGTCAAATCGGCTCGGGGATGGACCTTGAAGTGGCGGCGGCGGGCAATACTGAAGTGGTCCGGGCCAAGCTCAAGACCATGCGTGAACTGGGTCTGAACGATGTGATTGAAGACATTCTGATCACCCTGGGCAAGCAATATCACATCATCCGTCCCATGGCTCGCAAGGAAGGATTGTTTGTTTACCTGGTATTGGACAAAAACAAATCCAATCTCGCACTGGCTCGCCGCAAGGTGGTCGATGTCGAGAAAGAAATGGTGGTTTGATGGCCGGGTGAGCGTCAGTTCACTTGCCAAATAGAAGTCCCTGACCTTCTTTTTAGGGCGGCTCAGCGTGGAGTTTCCAGCGGAAACTTCACACTGCTGAAAAGCCAGCATCTCGCTCCCATCAGCCCCAGCAGTCCGGAAGGTGACTGCGCAACTGCAGCGGCTTGCCCATAATTAGGCGCATGGGAACCCTTTTTCTCGTTCGCCACGGCCAGGCCTCCTTTGGTGCCGACAACTACGACATGCTGAGCGCCATGGGGCAGCGGCAGAGCCTGCGTCTAGGGGAATACTTCAAAGACAGGGGCCTGAAATTCGATGGCGCTCTGACCGGCACCCTGAAGCGGCAAGTCCAGACCCTTGACGGCATTCGCGAAGGCATGGGCCAGGACATGAGCCTACAGGCCCTGGCATGGCCGGGGCTGAATGAGTACGACAGCGCAGCCCTGATAAGCGCCATTCACCCCTATCCGCTGGAAAAGCCCGACAACCCGGAACGCTACCGCCAGCACTTTCGCTTGCTGAAAGATGCTCTGGCGCAGTGGATGGCCGGCGTGATCAGCCCCAGGGGCATGCCCAGCTACGTCGACTTTGTAGCGGGGGTCACCAGCGCGCTGGATCACATTCGCACCCACTGCGACGGCCGTGTGCTGCTGGTGTCCAGCGGCGGGCCCATCGCCACCGCCGTCGGCCATGTGCTGGGCACCAGCCCGGAAACAACCATAGAACTCAACTTGCGCATACGCAACAGCTCGGTCACCGAGTTTGCCTTCACGCCCAAACGCCACATGCTGCTCACTTACAACACGCTGCCGCACCTGGATGCGCCCGAGCACGCCAGCTGGGTGACTTACGCCTGAGGCGCACCCAAGCTGCGCCATTGGTCTGTCCTAAGGCCAGAGTGCGTACTTTCCCGGCCCGGTGATAGCGAGCAGCAGCAAGCCGCCCATGATGCTGAGATTTTTGAGAAAGTTGATCTTGTTCGCCTCACGCTCCGCGCCCGACAGCGTCCAGAAACGGTGGCCCAGCAGCGCCGTCGCAAAGGTGAAGACGACATACAGCAAGGCCAGCGGACGAGTCAGCACGCCAAGGACCAGGGCGATACCGGCGAAAAACTCCACGGCAATCGCCACCGCCGTCGACAAGCTGGGCAGCGGAGCACCGGTGGACGCCATGTAGGCCGCAGTGGCTGAAAAGTTCGTCAGCTTTTTCCAGCCGGTCGCCAAAAACAGCGCCATCAGCAGCAGACGCGCCAACAGGATCAATACATCGCTCTGTCCGCGTATCAGGTCGTTCAGCATGTCGCCTCCCTGGTTTCATTTTTCTCGTCACAAGCATCGCCCAGCCTCCTTGGTCGAGCTAGGCGCGTGCGGGCTGCCACCTTAAAACGGCACCCCTTCGAGCCGCCCCATGGCGCCGCTGGCGAAATCCCGCTTGGCTTGCGCGAGGCGTTCGGGGGTGTCCATGACAAAGGGCCCGGCAAACAAAATGGCGCCTTCGACCGGGGTACCGCCCAGCAAGGCGACGTCAGCCCCTTGATCCGGCGCGGCCCTCAAGCTGATTTGCGAACCCGATGTCAGCACCGCCAACGCGCCGGGGCCAAGCGCCGCGCCGTTCTCGCCGGCAAGGCTGCCGTCAAGCACATACAGGCCGAGCTCGGGCGCCGCATCGACCGGCAGCGTGACGCTCGCGCCGGGGTCCAGGCGGATGTGGGCGAAGACGGTGGGGCTGGTGGTTTTCATCGGTCCCACGACGCCTTCCAGGCTGCCCGCGATGACCCGAATCCGCGCGCCGGCATGCTCAATCTCGGGGATGTCGGCGGCGCGAAACGAGGCATAGGCCGGTTCGTCCAGCTTGTGTTCCGGCGGCAAGCTGGTCCAGAGTTGCAGGCCATGGCGACCGCCGCTGGGTTGCTCCGCGTGAAGCATGCCGCGTCCGGCGCGTATCCATTGCGCATCGCCTGGCCCCAGCTGGTCCTTGAAACCCAGGCTGTCGCGGTGCGCCACCCCGCCCTCCAGCAGGTAGCTGATGACTTCGATGCCGGCATGCGGGTGCGGGGAGTCGCCTATGCCGCGCCGGCTACGGTGCCGGTAATGGTCAATGAAGACAAAAGGGCCTAGCGATGCGCGCCCGTTCAGGGGCAAGGCTCGCCACAGCAGCATATCGCCATCGTCGATGACCCGCTGCGCGGGAAAAATGGTTTCAATGGTGCGTTGCATAAGCATGCATCCTCCATTCATGGATGTTGTTCCGGCAACCCGGCGAAGCGGCTTTAGGCTCAGCCATCGTAGGTCCTGGCCATGTCCTTGTCAAAGCGCATAGCAATTGCCGGGGCAGGCCTAAGCCGGACCAGCCCGGCTTGGGTGTTTTCCCGGCTTGTCGAAGCCGCTGCGAGCCCAGATACTTTGCAGCACCATGACCGCCGCCCTCACCTCATACGCCCCTTCTCGCGGCATTCTTCTCCACTGCAAAACCGCCGACGCCCTGGCCGCGGCCAACCGCAGTTTCAGCGCGCAACTGCAACGGCTCGGCCTGCAAAGCCATGTGGAAAGCACGGCAACAAGCGCAACGCAGGCGAAATTCGAACAAGGCTTTAAGCTGCGCGCCGAGCTGGCCGAGCAATGGGCGCCCGGCCTGGACACGACCGGCCTGACGCAAAGGCTGGGACTGGACACTTCGCTGCGCGCCGACGACCTGGAACGCGAAATCCTGCTGGCCATGTTGCTCAGCCCAGTCGGCTTTGAATTCCCCAGCCATGTCGAGCTGGCCTCTGCCGTACGCATACGCCGCAACATGGTGGTGGCCGCACGCAAGACGGCTCTGGCCTTTCACACCACAGAGGCCGAGCGCCCCGAAGACTGCTGGGTCTATGCCGAGGGCCGGGGCTTCACTGTGCGGCCCGGCCATGCGCTGATTCCCGCGCTGCAAAAAGCCACTCAACCCGAGGCCTCGGGCAAGCTGTATTCCTTTTCCTGCTATCGCGCCACCGAGTATGTGATTTTGCTGGCCATTGCACAGGAGCTTGAGCACAGCAACCCAAGCTTGCTGCAAAACCTGCAGCAGCAGTGGGAGAGCCGCGCCATCATGTCGGGCCAGTTCCACGACGTGTTTCTGCGCGAATACGGCTCCATGGAAGCACCGCTGCCACCCAAGTATTACGTGCCGGGCGACCGACTCTGGTTTCGCAACCCCGACGCCCACTCGTCCGATGTCACCGGCTACGAAGGGTCCTGGGTCTTTTATCTGGGCGGCGGCCTGTTTACCAATTTCTGGAAACGCGACCAGCCCTATACGCTGGCCAGCAAGTGCCTTGAGCTGTTTCACTGGCGCCATGCGACTTACACCGATGACACGGGTGAATTGCAGATCAACGAAAGCATCGTCGAGGAGCGCGTCAAGGCGTCCATGGCCGACCCGGTTCAGGCCGCGGAAATTCTGGCGCTGATGCTGCGCCTGCGCGAGCCCAAAGGGGTTTATCTATCGGGCGGCTGCATAGACACCTCGCGCGAGTACCCGCGCGGGGTCTGCCCGGGCACCACCGACCTGGTGCTGCCGCTCGGCTGATGCGTGAAGACGCTGTTTCCACGAGCGGCCTGCGCCCCGCCGTGAAGCGCTGAATATAGTTCAGCCCATGGAACATTCAAAACTATCGCTGGCCAGACGGCTCAAGTTGCAGCAACTCGCCATCTTTGAACAGGTGGTGAACACCGGCTCCATACTCGCCGCCTCGCGTGAGCTGCACATGACGCAGCCGGCGGTCAGCAAGTCCATCCATGAGCTGGAGGGGCATTTCGATCAGGCGCTGTTCACGCGCAGCAAACGCGGGGTGCGACTCACAGAGTTTGGCGAACTACTGCAGCGCCACGCCCGTTCGCTGCTGGCAGAGTTGCGCTTTCTTGCCGACAACGCGAACGCCTGGAATACCGGCGTCTCCGGCCAGGTCGTGGTCGGCACCCTGATTTCGGCCTCGGCCAGTCTGCTGCCCAAGGCCGTGGTGCGCTTGCGCGAAACCGCGCCCAACGTGGTGGTGACGGTGCGCGTCGGCTCCAACGACGTCTTGTTTCCCGAGCTGGTACGCGGCGAGGTGGATGTGGTGGTGGGACTGCTGCCAGGCGAAAGCCCAAACCGGGCGCTCACCCATGTTCCGCTCTATGACGAGACGCTGTGCGCCGTGGTGGCGCGCCACCACCCACTGGCCCTGGACACCTCCATTGACGTGCAACAGCTGCAGGACATGGTGTGGATCATTCCCACGCCAGAATCGGCGGCCATGCGTTCGGCGCAGTTGTTTTTTGCGGCCGCCCACATGGTCGTGCCCAAGCGCATCGTCGAGTCGGTTTCCATCCTGACCAATCTGGGGCTGCTGCTGGAGTCATCGACGATCGCCCTGATGCCTTATGCGGTGGCCGAGCAATTCGTGCGATCCGGCTTATTGAGCATATTGCCGCTAGGCGTGGCCAGCCCTTTTGGCAAGGTCGGCTACAGCCTGTTTGCAGACCGGCCGCCTACGGCTGCCACACAACGCCTTCTAGCTGCGCTGCAGGAAGTTGGTGCAGCCGTGGGCTCAGCGGCTTCCTGAGCCCGCAAGACTTTTGGCTCATGTATTCCTTCAAGCTATACATGGCCGCGATTCTTTCATTATCCAAACGCCCCATTCCCACCTAAAGTCGCTCACCAGAACACCCCGCATTCGCACAGTCACCGGGTTTTCAGGAGACCGACTTGAAGCACAGAATTCCACTGCCGCCCTCGCTCGCACAGATTCGCAATTACGTTGCGGGCGAGTTCGTCACGACAGCCAGGCAGTTCCCCAACATCAGCCCCATCAACGGCGTCCTGCTGGCCGAGGTGCATGAGGCCGACGCAGCCCTGGTAGACCGTGCCGTACAGGCGGCACGGGCGGCATTGAATGGCCCGTGGGGCAAGATGGCGCCGGCCGAGCGCGCCGCCGTGCTGCAAAAAGTGGCCGACGGCATCGAGCGCCGCTTCGAGGATTTTGTTGCCGCCGAAGTGGCCGACACCGGCCGGCCGGTGGCCCAGGCGCGCAGCCTGGATGTCTACCGGGGCGTGGCCAATTTCCGCACCTTTGCCGATCTGGTCAAGCTGGCCGGCGGCGAGACTTTCGACATGCGCACGGCCGACGGCCAGGACATCATGAATTACACGGTGCGCAAGCCACACGGCGTGGTCGGCATCATCTCGCCATGGAACCTGCCGCTGCTGCTGCTGACCTGGAAGGTGGCGCCTGCGCTGGCCTGCGGCAACACCGTGGTGGTCAAACCTTCGGAAGAAACGCCATCATCGGCCACCTTGCTGGCCGAAGTCATGCACGAAGCCGGTGTGCCACACGGCGTTTTCAATCTGCTGCACGGCTTCGGGCCCAATTCGGCCGGTGAATTTCTGACGCGCCACCCGGGCATAGACGCCATCACCTTCACCGGAGAGTCGCGCACCGGCGCCACCATCATGAAGGCGGCGGCCGAAGGCGTGCGGGAAGTGTCTTTCGAGCTGGGCGGCAAAAACGCCGCTGTGGTCTTTGCCGATGCCGATTTCGATGCTGCCGTGGCCGGCGTGGCACGCTCTTCATTCACCAATTCGGGCCAGGTCTGCCTGTGCTCGGAACGGGTGTATGTGGAGCGCTCCATCTTTGACCGTTTCGTCGCCGCACTTAAAGAGAAAACCGAAACGCTCAAGATCGGCTACCCCGACGAGGTTGGTGTGGACATGGGCTCGCTGATCTCGCACGGCCACCGCGACAAGGTGCTGTCCTACTTCAAGCTGGCGGTCGAAGAAGGCGCGACCGTTGTCACCGGCGGCGGCGTGCCGCAGTTTGGTGACGAGCGCGACAACGGCGCTTTTGTGCAGCCCACCATCTGGACCGGCCTACCCGACAGCGCACGCTGCGTGCGCGAAGAAGTGTTTGGCCCGGTCTGCCACATTGCGCCCTTTGACACCGAGGAAGAAGTCATTGGCCGGGTCAACGACAGCCCATATGGCCTGGCGGCCTGCGTCTGGACCACCAATCTGAAACGGGCCCACAACGTCTCACGTCAGTTCCACGTCGGCATCACCTGGGTCAACACCTGGTTTTTGCGCGACCTGCGCACGCCTTTCGGCGGCGCCAAGCTGTCGGGTCTGGGACGCGAAGGCGGTCGGCACTCGCTCGATTTCTATTCCGAAATCAGCAATATCTGCATTCGCCTGTCATGAAAAAACTGCTGCACTCGGCGGCCATACCGGCGCCGAAATTTCGCTACACGCCTTGCGTGCAGAGCGGTCCGCACTTCAGCATCTCGGGCATGGTCGGACTGGACCCGGCCACGGGGCAGCTGGTGGCAGGTGGCCCCGCCGCAGAGACCCAGCGCATTTTCGACAACCTGAAGCTGGCTTTGCCCGACTATGGTCTGAGCCTGCAAAACATGACCCTGGCGCGCATTTACACCACCGATTTCGCCGCCTTCGGACAGATCAATGCCGCCTGGGATGCCATGTTCGCGGACATAGCCCCACCGGCACGTACCTCGCTCGGCGTACAGGCCTTGCCGCTGGGCGCCACGGTCGAAATCGAATTCGCCTTTTACCAACCTCAGCCAGCGCTGGCCGCTGATACGGAATAAGACATGACACTTTCCATTGAACACATTGCCGAGGTGCTGTGGCAGGCAGAACACAGCGCTACACCCTGCGCACCGCTGCGCGAACAGCTCGCGCAGGCTGCGGCCTCAAGCAGCAGCGCCGATGTGGTGGCCGCCGCCTATGCGGTGCAGCGCATCAACATCCAGCGCAAGCTCAAGGCCGGTGATCGTCTGGTGGGCCGCAAGATAGGCCTGACCTCGCTGGCGGTGCAAAAGCAGCTGGGCGTGGACTCGCCCGACTTTGGCATGCTGCTGACCAGCATGGCCGTCGGACATGGCGAAGAGATTGCACCGGCCCGCCTGCTGCAGCCCAAGGTCGAGGCCGAGATCGCCCTGGTGCTGGGGCGTGATTTGACGTTCGAACAACACACCGTGGCCGACATCATCAGCGCCACGGCCTACGCGCTGCCCGCCATCGAGGTGGTTGGCAGCCGTATTGCCAACTGGGACATCCGCCTGGCCGACACCGTTGCCGACAATGCATCATCAGGCCTCTTTGTGCTGGGCTCACGTCCGGTCAGTCTGTCGAAATTTGACTTGATAGGCTGCGGCATGGTGATGGAGCGGCGCGGCGACCAGGTGTCGCTGGGCATAGGCTCGGCCTGCCTGGGCAACCCGCTCAATGCCGCCGTCTGGCTGGCCAACATGATGGCCCGCATCGGTTCGCCGCTACGGGCTGGCGACGTACTGATGACCGGCGCGCTAGGCCCCATGGTGGCGGTGCAGCCCGGTGACGTATTCACCGCGCAGATCGAAGGCCTGGGCTCGGTGAGTGCCGTTTTTTCCAAGACCGCCTGAAGCCATACCTGTCGCCACTGAACGATTTTTTTCGGAAACTTTCATGACCTCACAAGACAAAAAAATTGCGGTTGCCATCATAGGCTCCGGCAACATTGGCACCGACCTGATGATCAAGGTGTTGCGCAATGCCCGTCGTTTGCGCATGGCGGCCATGGTTGGCATAGACCCAAGCTCCGAGGGGCTGGCGCGCGCTGCCCGCATGGGCGTTGCAACTACGTCCGAAGGCGTTGAAGGCCTGATGAAAATGGACGGCTTTGGCGATATCGGCATCGTTTTTGACGCCACCAGCGCCGGCGCCCACGCCCACCACAACAGCATGCTTCAGCCGCATGGCATCAAGGTGGTTGACCTGACGCCAGCGGCGATAGGCCCTTATGTGATCCCCGTCGTGAATCTGCAAGCGCATCTGGATGCGCCCAACATCAACATGGTCACCTGCGGTGGTCAGGCCACCATTCCCATGGTCTATGCCGTCTCCCGGATTGCCAAGGTGCATTACGCAGAAATCGTGGCGTCCATTGCCAGCAAGTCGGCCGGCCCCGGCACGCGCGCCAACATCGACGAGTTCACCGAAACGACCTCGCGCGCCATCGCAGAAGTGGGCGGCGCCCAGCGCGGCAAGGCCATCATCGTGCTCAACCCGGCCGAACCGCCACTGATGATGCGGGACACCGTGTACTGCCTGGCCGATGTGGATGCTGACCAGAAAGCGATTGCCGACTCGGTCAAGCGCATGGTTCAAGACGTGGCCGCCTATGTACCTGGCTACCGCCTCAAGCAAGAGGTGCAGTTCGAACGCTTTGACGCACAGCACCCGCTCAACGTGCCTGGCCTGGGCCGCATGCCTGGCCTGAAGGTCTCCATCTTCCTGGAGGTCGAAGGTGCGGCGCACTACCTGCCGTCTTATGCCGGCAACCTCGACATCATGACCAGCGCCGCCCTGGCTGCGGCGGAGCAACAAGCCGCCCGCCTACTGGCGGCCGACACGGCAACCGTGTAAAGAGGTTCGAGATGTTCAACAAGACCAAGAAAATTTACGTTTCAGATGTGACTCTGCGCGACGGCATGCACGCCATCCGCCATCAGTACTCCATCGAACAAGCAGTGGCGATTGCCCGTGCGCTGGATGAAGCCAAGGTGGACAGCATAGAAGTGGCGCACGGCGACGGCCTGCAGGGCTCCAGCTTCAACTACGGCTTTGGTGCCCACACCGATTTGGAGTGGATAGCAGCCGTTGCCGGGGTGCTCAAGCACGCCCAGGTGGCCACCTTGCTGCTGCCCGGCATTGGCACCATCCATGACCTGCAGGCGGCCTATGACGCCGGCGCACGCGTTGTGCGCGTGGCCACCCACTGCACCGAAGCCGACATCTCACGCCAGCACATCGAATACGCGCGCAAGCTGGGCATGAACGCCACCGGCTTTTTGATGATGAGCCACATGAACACGCCGCAAGGTCTGGCCCAACAGGCCAAGCTGATGGAGAGCTACGGCGCGCAATGCGTCTACGTCGTGGACTCCGGCGGCGCGATGAATATGTACGACATTGCCGACCGCTTCAAGGCCTTCAAGGAGGTACTCAAGCCCGAGACCGAAACCGGCATGCACGCCCATCACAACCTGAGCCTGGGCGTGGCCAACAGCCTGGTGGCGCTGGAGCATGGCTGCGACCGCATCGACGCCAGCCTGACCGGCATGGGAGCGGGCGCAGGCAATGCCCCGCTGGAGGTGTTCATCGCCGCCGTTGATCGCATGGGACTGAACCATGGCTGCGATGTAAAAAAGCTGATCGATGCCGCCGAAGACATCGTGCGCCCGATTCAGGAGCGGCCCGTGCGGGTAGACCGCGAAACGCTGGCGCTGGGCTACGCCGGCGTGTACTCCAGCTTTTTGCGCCACAGCGAAGCAGCCTCGGAGAAATACGGCATTCCCGCTTTTGACATCCTGATAGAACTCGGCCGTCGCCGCATGGTGGGCGGACAGGAAGACATGATTGTGGATGTGGCGCTCGACATGCTCAAGGCCCGCGCCAACGTCAGCACCGGAGCCAGCGCATGAGCAACATGATTGAACAAGCCGCAGCCCGGCTCGACCAGGCCGCGCACCAGGCGCAAGCCGTCGAACAATTCGCGCCCGGCAGCTTCGACCTGGCCGACGCCTACCGTATTCAGCGCGCCTCCATCCAGCACCGGGCTGCTCGCGGCGACAAGGTGCGCGGCATCAAGCTGGGCTTCACCAGCCGCGCCAAGATGGTGCAAATGGGCGTGCACGACCTGATCTGGGGCTGGCTCACCGACAGCATGCTGGAAGAAGAAGGCAGCACGGTGAATCTGGCGCGCTACATCCACCCACGCGTGGAGCCCGAGGTCTGCTTTCTGACCCGTCGCGACATCAGCGGCCCGATCAGCGCGCTGGAAGCGGCCGATTACATCGAAGCCGTCGCTCCGGCGCTGGAAATCATCGACTCACGCTATCAAGACTTCAAGTTCACGCTGGAAGACGTGGTGGCCGACAACTGCTCTTCCGCCGGTCTGGTGGTCGGGCCCTGGTCGCGCCAGTTTGACAAGCTGGGCAATGCGGGCGTGAATGTGGCATTTGACGGACGCAGTGTGTTGTCAGGCTCCACCGCCGCTATTTTGGGCCACCCCTTGCGCAGCCTGGTTCAGGCCTCGCGCCTGCTGGCCGCCTGCGAACGCAGCCTGCCTGCCGGCTCGCTCATCATGGCGGGTGCGGCCACTGCGGCCGAAGCCTTGCGCCCCGACCTGCACGTGCGCTGTGACATCAGCGGCCTGGGCCGGGTGGAGTTCTTCACATGAAAAAGCGCTTGATGAGGCTGGGCTGTACGCTGCTGATGCTGCCTGCGGCAATGGCCTGGGCAGGCGACTTCAAAGTGACCTTGCTCGGAACGGGCGTGCCCAACCCACGGCCCGACCGCTTCAGCCAAAGCACGCTGGTCGAGGCTGGCTCGCAAAAGATGGTGTTCGACATGGGTCGCGGCGTCAGCATCCGCCTGTGGCAGGCCGGCATTCCGATGGGCAGCATCAACGCCCACTTCCTGACGCACTTTCACTCCGACCACACCATCGGCGTGCCCGACCTGTGGCTGACCGGCTGGTTGCAGCCCCCTTACGGCCGACGCACCAGTCCATTTCTGATTTATGGCCCGAAGGGCACCAAGGCGTTGATGGACGGACTGCAGTCTGCCTATGCCGACGACATCAAGATTCGCCTGGTTGACGAGCGCAATCCGCCCGCCGGCATTGCGGTCGATGCCAAGGAGTTCGAAGCCCCGGCGGTGGTCTACGAACGCGACGGCGTCAAGGTCAGCTCCTTTGTCGTTGATCAGGGCGACGACATCAAACCGTCGGTCGGCTACAAGGTCGAGTACCGTGGCCGCAGTGTGGTCATGTCGGACGACACGCGTCTGTCCAGCGAAGTGGTGCGACAGGCAACCGGCGCTGATCTGCTGATCCACGAGGTTGCGGTCATAGCCCCCGACCTGCTGAAGCGCTCGCCCTCGTTCCAGCGCATCTTTGGCCACCACACCTCGCCCGAAGAGGCGGGCACCGTATTTGCGCGGGCCAAGCCCAAGCTGGCGGTATACAGCCACATCGCGCGCTACGGCGACGCGGCCACACCGGCGCCGCCCGAAGACGCCATCGTGCAGCAGACACGCAAGACCTACGACGGGCCACTGCTGCTCGGTGAGGATTTGATGCAATTCGACATTGGCGAGACGGTCACGATGAGCCGAATTCCAGCCAGCCGCAACCCATGAGAAACACCCAACCGGAGCACGACATGACGACACAAGTCCAGTCAGATCGGAAGCGGTGCCGACCTCGCTCGGTTGCGTGGATTTCCAAGCGACGGGTGCGAGCAGCCGACCGGCAAATCATGTCCACACGACGACAGCGCGCAATTGCCCCCTCAATCAACTTCAAGGCGAAACAATGAAGCGCGCTACCGACAGACCTAATTTCGTCTTTATCATGGCCGACGATCTGGGCCATGCCGACCTCAGCTGCTACGGCGGCCGTGCCCCGGTGTCGCCCCACCTGGACCGCATGGCGGCCGAAGGCGTGCGTTTCAGCGATGCCTACGCCAACTCGCCCGTTTGCTCGCCGACGCGTTTTGCGCTGATGACAGGCCGCTACCAGTACCGGCTGCGCGGCGCGGCCGAGGAGCCGCTGACCAGCAAGTACCGTGGCAGCGCAGAAATCGGCCTCGCGCCAGAGCACCCCACGCTGCCGTCGCTGCTGCGCGACGTCGGCTACCACACGGCCTTGGTCGGCAAGTGGCACCTCGGCTTTGCTCCCCACTTTGGACCGCTCAAGAGCGGCTACCAGGATTTCTTCGGAGTGATGGGCGGGGGGCTGGACTATTTCACCCACAAAGACACCAACGGCATCCACGACCTGTACGACGGCGAGGTGGAAACACACGAGGTCGGTTACCTGACCGACCTGATCTCCGAGCGCGCGGTGCGCTGCATCGAAGCCTGCGCTCAGCGGCAACAGCCGTTTTTTCTCAGCGTGCACTACACGGCGCCGCACTGGCCGTGGGAAACGCGGGACGACGAGGCCGAAGCCCACCGCATCGGCAACCAGCTGGCTCACACGGACGGCGGCTCGGTGAAGACCTACCAGTCGATGATCCACCACATGGACGAAGGCATCGGGCGCATCCTCGCTACGCTGCGCGCGCAAGGGCTGGACGAGAACACCGTCGTTGTCTTCACCAGCGACAACGGTGCCGAGCGCTTCTCCGATACCTGGCCGCTGATCGGCAAGAAGATGGACCTGCTAGAAGGCGGCATCCGCGTGCCGCTGATCGCACGCTGGCCAGGGCGCATCGCTGCCGGGCACGTCAGCCGCCAGGTCTGCATCACGATGGATTGGGTCGCAACCTTCCTCGAATGGGCCGGTGTCGCGCCGCATCCGGAGTACCCGCTCGACGGGGAGTCGCTGTGCGCGCATTTAGAGGCGCTCGACCCGCCGACGCTGCGTACCCTCTACTGGCGTATGAAGTACCGCAACCAGAAGGCGCTGCGCGAAGGGGACTGGAAGTACCTCAGTATCGAAGGCAATGACTACCTGTTCAACCTCGCGCAGGACGAGCGTGAACGCGCCAACCACGCACTGCGCGACCCCCAGCGGCTAGCCCGCATGCGTGCGGCCTATGCGAGCTGGTGCGAGACGATGCCTGGCATTCCGCAAGACGCGATCAGCGTGCTGGCCTACGCTACCAAAGACCTGCCCTGAATCAGGGCTAGCGAATCCATTTAAAGATATTAGGAGACAAACGATGAATGCACACACAAAGACCATCACACGACAGGATGTCGCCAAACTCGACGCCGCGGATCCGCTCGCGCACTGCCGCGATCTCTTTCAACTTCCGGAGGGCGTGATCTACCTGGACGGCAATTCGCTCGGTGCACTGCCCAAGTCGGTGCCACCGCGCATGTCGCGGGCGATCGAGCAGGAGTGGGGCGTGGGCCTGATCCGTTCATGGAACGACGCCGACTGGTATCCGGCGCCGCAGCGCGTGGGCGGGCGCATTGCGCCGCTGATCGGTGCCGCGGTCGACGAAGTCATCGCCGCCGACTCGACCTCGGTCAACCTGTTCAAGGTTCTGGTGGCGGCGCTACGCATGCGTCCTGGCCGCACGCGGATCGTCGGCGAGATCGGCAACTTCCCGACCGATGTCTATGTCGCCAGCGGCGTCGCCGAATTGATGAATGCCGACTTCGTCGCGCTCGAGCCCGACGCGGTGCTCGACGCGATTGATGAGCGGGTGGCCATCGTCTCTCTGACGCATGTCAACTACAAGACCGGGCGCGTCTACGACATGGCCGAGATCACGCGCCGGGCGCACGCTGTTGGCGCGCTGGTGGTCTGGGACCTGTGCCACACCGCTGGCGCCATGCCCTGCGACCTGAACGGCGCCCAGGCCGACTTCGCGGTCGGTTGCGGCTACAAGTACCTCAATGGCGGGCCGGGCGCACCGGCGTTTGTTTATGTCGCCAAACGCCACCATGCGGCGCTGCACCAGCCGCTGACCGGTTGGCATGGCCATGCGCGGCCGTTCGAGTTCGTCCATGGCTACGAGCCCGCTCCGGGTATGGATCGCATGCTGGTGGGCACAGCGTCCCAGCTGGGGCTGATTTCGCTGGAGGCGGCGCTCGAAGCCTTCGACGGCGTCGATATGGCGGTGCTGCGCAGCAAGAGCGAGGTCATGACCGACTTGTTCATCCGCCTGGCGGATCAGGAACTCACCGGCTTCGGCCTGGCCACGCCACGGGACGCCGCAACGCGCGGCAGCCAGGTGTCGCTCACGCATCCCGAGGGCTACGCGATCATGCAGGCGCTCATTGCGCGCGGCGTGATCGGCGATTTCCGTGCGCCGAATATCCTGCGCTTCGGCTTCGCGGTGCTGTACCTGAGTTTCGACGACGTCTGGAATGCGATCGCCACGCTGAAGGACATCATGGACACCAAGGTGTGGATGGAGCCCGAATTCCAGCAGCGCAAGGCGGTGACATGAGGCGCCCGAACGCTGCAAGCCCTTCAGTCGCCCATCAACCCAGGAATGAAAACATGCTCTTCAATGCAACCAGACGGATCTTCGTGGTGGCCTGTGCAGCCGTGTCGGTGCTCGGCACCGCATCGGCGCAAACCAGCGACCGCATCAGCGGCCCGGTCAAGCTGCTGGTGGGATTTCCGGCCGGCGGCGCCGGCGACCTCATCGCCCGCGTCGTCGCCGACAAGTTGTCGGCCTCGCTCGGCGTCACGGTGATCGTCGAGAACAAGCCGGGCGCCGGAGGCCGCATTGCCGCCGAAGTGCTGAAGAACGCACCGGCCGACGGCAACACGGTGCTGATCACGCCGTCGGCGCCGATCGTCATCGCGCCGCTGACCTTCCGCAAGCTTAACTACAACCCCGAAGCGGACTTCGTACCCGTTGCGCAGTTGGTGAAGTTTCCTCTCGTGATCGCCACCGCTGGAAGCAGCCCGTACAAGACCTTGAACGAATTCGTCACGCTGATCAAAGCGGATCCGACGCAGGCTACGTTCGGCACCTCGGCCGCCGGCAGTCAATTGCACTTCCTCGGTGTGATGTTCGGACAGGCGATCAAGGTTGAGATGACGCATGTGCCGTACCAAGGGGGCTCGCCGCTGGTGAACGACCTGATAGGCGGCCAGATCCCTCTCGCGATCGATCAGTTTCCGCTGGAGCTCTACAAGGCCGGCAGGATCCGCATGCTCGCAACCTCGGGCGCGACGCGTTCGCCGCTCATGCCCGAGGTGCCGACCTTCAAGGAACAAGGCTTCCCCGGCGTCGAAGGTGAAGCCTGGTTCGGCGCCTACATGCATGCCAAGACCCCGGCGACTATCGTGCAACGCATCAGCGAGGCCTTGGTGAACACGGTTCGGCAGCCCGACGTGAAGCAAAAGCTCGCACAGGCCGGTCTCGAAACGACGGGACTGAAGGCGCCGGAATTCGCAGCGCTGGTGGCGTCGGATCGTAAGCGGTGGAAGCCGGTGATCGAAGCATCGGGCTTTCGCGGCGACTGAACCTTGCAGTTTAGGAAGATAAGAATCATGACATCACTACCAGTGACCGAAGCCATGGTCGTGGCTGGCAAAGCCAAGCCACGCGGGCGCTTCCCGCATGTCAAACGCGCGGGCGATTTTTTGTACATCTCAGGCACCAGCTCGCGCCGGCCCGACAACTCATTTGCTGGCGTGTCCGTGGATGAGATGGGCGTGACAGCGCTCGACATCCGGGTGCAGACGCGCGCTGTGATCGAGAACATCGGCGACATCCTGAAAAGCGTCGGCGCCGACCTTGGCGACCTGGTCGAGACCCAGGTCTTCCTCGTCAACATGAACGACTTCGGCGGCTACAACGCTGTGTGGGCAGAGTTCTTCGACTACGACGGCCCGACCCGCACCACGGTGGCAGTGCACCAGCTGCCGCACCCGCATCTGCTGATTGAAATCAAGGCGGTGGCCTACAAGCCAATGCCAGCAAGGAATCCATGAAATCGAGCCGCCGAAACTTTACTTTGTCCGTTCTTGCGCTCGCCGTGGGTTCGCAGGCCGGCGCCGCCCCGCGCTTGGCGTCCGAGTTGGTGCGCACGCCCGGCCTCGATGTCACGCGAAACTCGAACGCATGGCTGGAGATCGATGCCTCCGCGTTCGAGCAGAACCTGCAGAAGGTGAGGGATCGCCTGAACGAACGCACCCGCATCTGCGTCGTCATGAAGGCCGACGCGTACGGCCACGGCATTTCGCTACTGATGCCCTCTGTCATACGGATGAAGATTCCCTGCGTGGGCGTGACGAGCAACGAGGAAGCGCGGCTGGTTCGCCAAAGCGGCTTCAAGGGTCAGTTGGTGCGGCTACGCGCAGCACCGTTGGGCGAAATGGTCAACGGCATGCGCTACGGCGTCGAGGAACTGCTCGGCAACCTGGACGTTGCGCGCCAACTCGCCGAGCAGGCGCGCAGGCGCCACCTGACGGTGGCCTTTCACCTGGCGCTCAACTCCGGCGAGATGGCACGCAACGGACTCGAGGTTGATGACGAGAAGGTCAAGCAGCAGACGCTCGAGATCCTCGCGATGCCGGGGCTACGTCCGGTCGGCATCATGACCCATTTCGCGATGGGCGAGGCCGATCAGGTGCGCGCCGGTATCGCGGAGTTCGATCGCGATGCCCACTGGCTGATCGAGCAGGCCGGTCTCGATCGCAAACGCATCACGCTGCATGCTGCCAATTCCTTCCTGACCTTGGACATCCCGGAGGCGCACTTCGACATGGTTCGGCCGGGGCGCATCCTCTATGGCTTCTCGACCAAGGGCGACTTCAAGAAGGCCATGCGCTTCATGACCCGCGTGGCTAGCGTCAACGAGTATCCGAGCGGCAGTGGCGTGAGCTACAGCCACACGTTCGTGCTCAAGCGCGACTCGCGGCTGGCCAACATCCCCGCGGGCTATTCCGACGGTTATCGTCGCGCATTCGGCAACAAAGGCTACGTGCTGATCAACGGGCATCGCGCGCCTATCGTCGGCTCGATCACCATGAACACCTTCATGGTCGATGTGACCGATTTCCCGGACGTCAAAGCCAATGACGAAGTCGTGCTCTTCGGCCGGCAGGGCGACCAGGAGATTACGCAGCTCGAGTTGCAGACGGTCATCAAAGACATCATGGTTGATATGTCCGTCCCATGGGGCGCGACCAATCCAAAAGTACTGGCGTCGCGCGCCGCGCGCTAATTACAGGAGACAAAAATGGGACTGAATTTCAAATACGGACGCCCCCTCAACTTCCAGCGCTGGCTGGATGACAACGCTCATCTGCTCAAGCCGCCGGTGGGCAACCAGCAGATCTGGAAAGACGGCGACTTCATGGTCACCGTGGTGGGCGGCCCCAACCAACGCAGCGACTTTCATGACGATCCGATCGAAGAGTTCTTCTACCAGTTCAAGGGCAATGCCTTTTTACTCATCTGGGACCGCGGTCAATACGACCGCGTCGACCTGAAAGAGGGCGACATGTTCCTGATGGCGCCGCACACCTTGCACTCGCCGCAACGCCCCGAAGAAGGCAGCCTGTGCCTGGTCATAGAACGCCAGCGCCCGCAGGGAGAACTCGATGCCTTCCAGTGGAGTTGCGCGAAGTGCGGCACCGTGGTGCAGCGTTATGAAAAGCAACTGGAGAGCATAGTCACCGACCTGCCCCCGGTCTATGAACGCTTTTACGCCACCAGCGAAAGCGAACGCAGCTGCCCCCAGTGCGGCCAGGTGCACTCTGGCCGTGATTTCCGAACCTGGCATGAGCAGCTCCACGCAGCCCATGGGCTCTAAAGAAGCCGGCATATCCCTGCAAGGCCTGCGGCTGCAGTTCTGAAAGTTAAGTGTTCCTCTTTGCCATGACAAATCCTCAAAAAATCGACATCCATTCGCACCACTTTCCGAAGCTGAGCCGTGCCGAGGCAGCCACGCTGAATGCGCAAACCGGCCCCTGGCTGCGCATAGCCAGTGACGGTGAACATGGCCACATCATGGCCGGCGACAAACCCTTTCGGCCGGTAAGTCGTGTGCTGTGGGATGCCCAAGCCCGCCTTGAGGACATGGATGCGCAGGGCGTGGACATCCAGATCAGCTGCGCTACCCCCATCATGTTCGGCTACAGCGCAGCTCCTGCGATCGCCGCGGACTGGGCGCAGCGCATGAACGACCATGCGCTTCAGTTCGCCAGCGCCAAACCGTCGCGTCTCAAGGTGTTGGCCCAAGTGCCCCTTCAAGACTTAGAGCTGGCCTGCGCCGAAGCCAGTCGCGCCAAGGCCAGCGGCCATGTGGGCGTGCAAATCGGCAACCACCTGGGCGATCGCGACATGGACGATCACCAGATGGTGGACTTCCTGATTCATTGCGCCCACAACGACATTCCTGTGCTGGCCCACCCCTGGGACATGATGGGTGGCGAGCGCATGAAAAAGTGGATGCTGCCCTGGCTGGTCGCCATGCCCGCAGAAACCCAGCTCGGCATTCTTTCCTTGATTCTTTCTGGTGCCTTCGAGCGCATTCCAGAAACATTGAAACTGTGTTTTGCCCACGGTGGAGGCTCTTTTGCCTTTCTGCTGGGACGGGTGGACAACGCCTGGAAGCACCGCGATATCGTGCGCGAAGACTGCCCTCGCCTGCCATCGTCCTATGTGGATCGCTTCAGCGTGGACAGTGCAGTGTTCGAGCCTCGTGCGCTGCATTTGTTGACCGAAGTGATGGGCGCACAACGCGTGATGCTGGGCTCGGACTACCCCTTCCCGCTGGGCGAGCCACAGATTGGCCAACTTGTCTCTGAAGCCGCGTTTCTGTCTGACGAACAGCGCCAAGACATTCTGGCAAACAACGCACGCCACTTCTTTGGCCTGGACTGACCGACGATCGGTCAGTGTCTATTTCCATAACGCGGCAAGACTAGGGGAGACACTGAGGAAAAATAAATAATTTACTTATAAACTATTTATTAATAAAGTTAATTGAGAACGCCATCCGCAAACCAGGCCCGACTCTTGCTTGATGGTGCCATGCGTTTTACGTGTCCTCGTGGGCAATGCCGAAACCAGCTTCCATCGGGAGCCAGGGCCTGCAGTTGAAGCACAGATTGAGTCCCGTTTTGAAAATTAACACAAGGAGAGACAGCATGAAATTTCGCATCCATCCCACCCTGATCGCTTCGGCCATCTTGCTGGCCAGCACCTGCGCAACGGCGCAAGTCAAGATTGGCTTCATCGGCACTTTGTCAGGGCCAGGCGCTGCGCTGGGTCAGGATCAATATGACGCTTTCATGCTGGCCATTGAACAAAAAGGCGGCAAACTTGGCGGCGTTCCCGTCACCGTGATCAAGGAAGACGACCAGCTCAAGCCAGACGTTGGTGTGCAAGTGGCACAAAAGCTGGTGGAAAAAGAGAAGGTTGATGTGATCACCGGCGTCACCTTCTCCAACGTGATGATGGCGATTCACAAACCCATCACCAGCGCAGGCGTGCTGCTGCTCGGTTCGAACGCCGGCCCGACGCCGCTGGCTGGCGCCGGTTGCTCACCCAACTTTTTCTCCAGCTCCTGGGACAACGACGAGTTGCACGAAGCCGGTGGCCAGTTGATGATGGACCTGGGCCACAAGCGCGCCTACGTCATGGCCCCCAACTACCAGGCCGGCCGCGATGCCGTCAACGGTTTCAAACGCGACTACAAAAATGCCGTCATCGGCGAGGTCTACACCCAGGTAAACCAGCCCGACTACTCGGTTGAAATCGCACAACTCCAGGCCGCCAACCCGGATGCCGTGTATGTGTTTTTTCCAGGTGGCATGGGCGTGAACTTCGTCAAGCAGTACCGCCAGGCCGGTTTGCTCGGGAAAATCCCGCTGGTCTCAGTCTCTACCATTGACGGCTCCACCCTGCCCGCGCTGAAAGAACTCGCCGTAGGCGCGATCACCTCGGCACCTTACTCGCCTGACCTGGACAACCCGCAGAACAAACAGTTTGTGGCCGCGTTTCAAAGCAAGTACAAGCGCTCACCCTCCATGTACGCGGCGCAGTCTTATGACGCGGCCAACTTGCTCGACTCGGCCATGACAAAAACCAAGGGCAATGTGAGCGACAAGGAAGCCTTGCGCACAGCGCTCAAGGCAGCCGATTTCAAATCGGTGCGCGGCGCCTTCAAATTTGGCACCAATCAGTTCCCTATCTCCAACTTCTACCGCGTTGACGTGGTGAAAGATGCCAATGGCGCGGCCTTTGCCACCAAGAGCCCCATCCATATCAAGCACCGCAATGACTTGGCCAGTCAATGCCAGATGAAATAAGTTGGTGATTTATGCCGCTGTACCGTGACTTCGAACAGGCTGAACTGGATGTGCAATACAACGCACGCGGTACGGTGGCTGACATCATGCCGATTCTTCGCGAGTATGCCGAACAAAGCGCGGCGGCAAGGGCCGCGCTGCCCTGCGTACTCGACGTTTCCTTCGGCGACCACCCCGACGAAACGCTGGATATTTTCCCGGCGGCCCAGCCAGACGCGCCGGTGTTTTTCTTCATCCATGGCGGCTATTGGCGGCTTCTTTCCAAGAGCGATTCCAGCTTCATGGCACCGGCCATGACGGCGGCCGGCGCCACGGTGGTGAGCATCAACTACTCGCTGGCGCCTGCCGTCACGCTGGACCGCATCGTGGACCAGACGCGCCGCGCACTGGCCTGGGTCTATCGACATATTGCCCGGCACCATGGCGATGCGCGCCGCATCCATGTCTGCGGCAGCTCGGCCGGCGGCCATCTGGTCGGCATGCTGCTGGCCGGTGGCTGGCACGCAGCCTACGGCGTGCCGGAAGATGTCGTGCAAAGCGCAGCCCCCTTGAGCGGCCTGTTTGAATTGGAGCCGCTGGTGCATACGCACATCAACGAATGGATGCACCTGTCGCCAGCCGACGCACTGCGCAACAGCCCGATGGCGCATTTGCCAGGCCTAGGCTGCCCCTTGCTGGTGTCCTATGGCGAAACTGAAACGGCCGAGTTCAAACGCCAGTCCGATGACTACCTGCAGGCCTGGCGTCAGCGCGGCTTTGCCGGGGACTACCTGGCCATGCCGGGCACCAACCACTACGACATCATCTTGCAACTAAACAACCCGGCCAGTGTGCTTACTCGGGCGATTTTTCGCCTGATGGGCCTGCACGAAAAAGACAACGGCCATCTGGAGACCGCATGAGTTTGGACTTGATCATTCTGCAATCCCTGAACGGCGTGCAGTTTGGAATTTTGCTGTTCCTGATGGCGGCCGGCCTGACGCTGGTCTTTGGCATCATGAACTTCATCAACCTGGCGCATGGCTCACTCTACATGTTCGGCGCCTACTTTGCCGCTGTCATTTACGGCCATACCGGTTCGTTCTGGCTGGCCATCGCGGCGGGCTTTGTCGGGCCCTTTGTGCTGGGGGCTGTCGCCGACGCGCTGGGCTTGTCCATACTGCACCGGCGCGACCATCTGGACCAGGTGCTGGCCACCTTCGGCATCGTGCTGTTTTGCAACGAACTGGTACGCGTGCTGTGGGGCAACGCCCCCCTGTTCATGGATGCGCCGCCACTGCTGGCCGACTCGATTCAACTGCTGGGGCTTAACTACCCAGCTTACCGCTTTGCCATCATAGGCGTCGGTCTGCTGGTGGGCCTGGGGCTCTACCTGCTGATTGAACGCACGCGCATCGGCATGCTGATCCGGGCTGGCGCCAGCAACCGCGGCATGGTGTCGGCGCTGGGCGTCAATATTGGCTGGCTCAACCGCTTTGTGTTTGCGCTGGGTGCGGGTCTGGCCGGACTGGCAGGCGCCATGGTCGGCCCCATCCTGTCGATACAGCCGGGCATGGGCGAACCCATCCTGATTCTCACGCTGGTGGTGATCGTTATCGGCGGCATAGGCTCTATACGCGGAGCCTTTCTGGGTGCCTTGGTCGTGGGCGTGGTTGACACGCTGGGCCGGGCCCTGATGCCAACCTTGCTGAACAAACTGTTTGAGCCCAGCATCGCCAACACAGCCGGACCGGCGCTGGCCTCGATCGGGGTTTACCTGCTGATGATCGTGGTGCTGGCCTTCAAACCCAACGGCCTGTTCCCTGTGCGCAATCGCTAACGGCGCATCAAGCATCTTCAGAATCAATTCATGAAAAAAATTCGACCCTTGCTGGCCATCCTGGTGATGGCGGCATTCTTGCTGGTCCCTGTCTATGCATGGATCACCAAAGACGTCTATGCCCTGACGCTGTTCGGGCGCATTTTGGTGTTTTCTCTGGCGGCGCTAGGCCTGAACCTGGCGCTGGGCTTTGGCGGCATGGTCAGCCTGGGCCACGCCATGTATATCGGGCTGGGGGCTTATTCGGTCGGCATACTGTCGGCTCTAGGCTTTCATGCAGGCTGGCTGCATCTGCTGGTGGCGCTGGGCGTGACCGCCGTGGTGGCGCTGCCGCTGGGCTGGGTCGCCTTGCGCACCCAGGGCATAGCCTTCATCATGATCACGCTCGCCATTGCCCAGCTTTTTTACTTTGTCTTTGTCGGTCTCAAGGGCTTTGGCGGCGACGATGGCTTGCGGCTGGAGCGCGCCAGTGATTTCGGCTTCCTGACCGGCAACACCTACGCGCTCTACTTGTCCCTGGCCGCTTGCGTCATCGCCACGGCTTTCCTCATCTCGCGTCTGGTGGCTTCGCGCTTTGGCCTGGTATTGCGCGCCAGCCAGGCCAGCGAACGCCGCGTCAATGCCGTGGGCACGTCCAGCCTGCCCTACCGGCTGCTGGTTTACGTTATTTCCGCCGAGCTGTGCGCCTTGGCGGGCTACTTTCTGGTCAACCTGACGGGCTTCGTCTCGCCCGCCTACATGGCCTGGATGGTGTCTGGTGAATTGATCGTGATGGTGCTGCTGGGCGGCCTGGGCACGGTGTTCGGGCCCATCGTCGGCGTTTCGGCTTTGCTGCTGGTGGAGGAATTCCTCAAGCTCTACACCGAGCACTGGCCGCTGATTCTTGGCCCGGCCATCGTGTTGATGGTGGTCTTCCTCAAGCGCGGTCTGTGGGGCTTGTTGTCTGACAAGGGCGAGTCCGTCCCTGCATCGGGAGGTCATTGATGAGTGCGTTGCTATCGGTTAGGGGCCTGGTCAAGCGTTATGGCGGCTTGCTCGTCACCGACCATGTGGACCTGGATATCCATCTGGGCGAGATTCACGCGGTGATTGGCCCCAACGGCGCCGGAAAAACCACGCTGGTGAACCAGATCGTGGGCGAAGTCCCCTGCGATCAAGGCAAGATCACGCTGGGCAGCCAGGACATCACCCGCTGGGCCGTGGCACGGCGCGCACGCGCCGGCATTGGCCGCTCCTACCAGATCAACTCCATCATTGCGAGCTTTACCGTGCTGGAAAACGTGTTGCTGGCGGTACAGGCGGCCCAGGGACACAACCTGCATTTCTGGCAGCCCGTCACTAGCAACAAGGCGCTGGTCGCCAAGGCCGATGAGGTGATGAGCCTGCTGGGCCTGCACACACAGCGCGATCGTCTGGCCGGCGTGCTGGCTTATGGGCAGCAGCGACAGATCGAGTTGGCCATGGCGCTGGCGATGCAGCCCAAGCTGCTGCTGCTGGACGAGCCCATGGCCGGCCTGGGGCCCAGCGAGTCCGAGCAGATGACGCAAATCCTGCTGGACCTGCGCTCGCGCTACGGCATTTTGCTGATAGAGCATGACATGCAAGCCGTCTTTGCCCTGGCCCAACGCGTCAGCGTGCTGGTGGCAGGCAAGGTGGCGTTTTGCGGCAGCCCGCAGGCGGTACGCGAAAGCGCTCTGGTGCGCGAAGCCTACCTGGGCGAGGAGGAGATTCCGGCATGAGCGACCAATTACTAACCCTCAGCGGCCTGGACAACGGCTACGGCGCCAGCCAGGTGCTGTTTGGCATGGCCTTGCAGGTGCAGCGCGGCCAGTGCGTCAGCTTGCTGGGCCGCAACGGCATGGGCAAGTCGACCACCATCAAGAGCATCATGGGCTTGCTGCCGTCGTGGAAAGGCGAAGTGCTCTGGAAGGGCCAGCCGATTCATGGCCAGCCGCCGCACCGCATTGCCAAGGCCGGCATAGGTCTGACGCCAGAGGGCCGGCAGATTTTCCCAAATCTGAGCGTGCGCGAAAACCTCATTGCCACGGCGATTCCCCGCCCGGAAAAAAGCAGCCCCTGGACGCTGCAAAGCGTCTACAAGTTGTTCCCCCGGCTGCAGGAACGCGCCAGCAACTTCGGCAACCAGCTCTCTGGCGGCGAGCAGCAAATGCTGGCGATTGGCCGCGCCCTGATGACCAATCCCGAGTTGCTGATTCTGGACGAAGCCACCGAAGGCCTGTCACCGCTGGTGCGCCAGGAAATCTGGAGCGCGCTGGCGCTGCTGCGCACGCAGGGCATGGCGATTTTGGTGATTGACAAGAACATCCGCCCCATCCTGGCGCTGTCCGACTACCACTACATCATTGAAAAAGGTCAGGTCGCCTGGTCTGGCACTTCAGGCCAACTGGAAAGCGACCCGGCGCTGCGCACGCGCTACCTGAGCGCCTAGACCGATAGGCTCAAGGCCCTGGACGCGGGCGGGCCGCCGGCCGCAGCTTACTATGAAATTAGTAGCTGCCTGCGCCCACCCCTATTGCGCAAAACTCACTTTTCATCAAATTTTCAGCTTTCAAGCTGCTGCGCCTGGGCGCTTTCACCACCGGCCTTGCAACTAGAGCGGCTCGGCAAGCAGCCCGCGCAGGCGACTGATGACCTGGCTATGCAACTGGCAGACGCGCGACTGGCTGACCTCCATCACGGCGCCGATTTCGCGCAGATTGAGTTCCTCTTCGTAGTACAGGCTGAGCAGCAGGCGTTCACGCTCGGGCACCGCCTCAATCGCCGCAATCAGCCGCTGGCGCAAACCGCTTTCCAGCAAGCGGGCCAGCGGGTCGCCGACCTGATCGCGCAGCTCGCCCTGGCATTGCTGGTCGATAAAGCTGTTTTCCTGGTCGTTGCGTTCAAAGTCTTCGTAATAAACCAGCTGGCAGCCGTGGATCTCCTGCAGCAGCTGTTGATAGGCCGGCAGTGGCAGCGCCAACTCTTGCGCAATCTCGCCTTCCGTGGGGGCGCGCCCGAGTTTTTGCTCCTGGGCATGAACCGCCGTGGCCACGCTACGCGAAGATCGGCGCAAACCACGCGAGACCCAATCGTTGGCACGCAGCTCATCGAGCATGGCGCCGCGAATGCGCTGGCTGGCGTAGGTTTCAAACTTGGCGCCCTGATCATCCTGATACCGACTGGCCGCATCCAGCAAACCCAGCATGCCGGCCTGGATCAGGTCATCCACATCAACGCTGGCCGGCAGTTTGGCAATCAGTTGCAAGGCCAGGCGCCGCACCAATGGCGCGTACTGGGCCAGCAAATCGGATGAGCCTGACTTGTCGATTTTTCCCTGGGAGGTATACATGAAGGATGACTCCTGCTTTCTTAACGAGAGGGGGATTCAGTCTTTGGCCGCCACATATCAGTGCATCTCGCACACCGCACGGGCGTCTCCTGAGGCCTTCGCCCCGGCAGACGTAGCCGGCGTTCGCCGGCCCGCCGGGAGGTAGGGCCACTGCAGCAAATCGGCAGCGATACGCCGAAAATCCCTGGCGGCGGGACTGCTCTGAAAGGCTTCGACGACGGTCAAATCAAGCCGCTGCGCCTGCAGCAGCAGCGGGTCGGCTCTGACCCAGCCGGCGGGCTCCAGCGCCACGGCCAGGTAGCGGCTGCCGGTGCGCGCCAGATTCTCCAAAATGCGTTTGGCCTCAGCCTCGTCGGCCACCTGGTTGACCAGCACGCGCACGCGCTGCAAGGCGTGGGCGTAATGCAGCCTTTTGATGCAGGCATAGGCCTGGGTGATGGATGCGGCATGCGGCTGCAACACCACCATGACGTTGTCCGCCTGCGCGGCAAATGGCGACAGCGCGCCATCCTGGTCAAGCCTGGCATCGACCAGCACCAGCCGTCCATCGCGCTGGAGGGCGCCTGGCTGCGGCCCGTCGTGCTCATTGAGCAGCAGCACATCCTGGCCTTGTTGCACCAGGGCGGCCGCCAGATTCTGCGCGACGCTCGCGGCGCCCGCGGCCGGCTCGTGGCCAAGCACCACCACCAGCCGCCCCAGGCTGCTGGCCATCAAACGTCGCAGGCCATCGGCCTGATCGGTCACCACTTTGCTCACGGCGATGCCCTCAACCCTGCACCGCAGCCATGTCGGACTGCGGCGACACGGTAGAGCCATCGCTCTCCAAGGCATCCAGCAGCACGAAGAGTTTGCCCAGGCCCTCAAACAGCGCAGCCCCCGGCACCGCGCGGCCGGAACGAAGCGATCGACCGGCCAGCTGCGCCAAGACATTGCGCGCCGTTTCAGCCCAATCCCCTGGCGCGTTTTGCAAGCGCAGCACCGTGGTGCAAGCCTGCGCGGCAATCAGCACGCGATTGCGCAGGGCAAGCGGACTGGCTGCGCCGCTGTCCCCCAGCTGCAGCAACCCTTGACTGATCAGCTTGAAGCAAGCCTCGGCCGCACGCTGCCAAGCCGGCCACTGCGCGATCTGCTGCGCGCTGGCCTGAATGTCAGCACTGGCCAGCACATAGCTGTGCGCCAGAAGCTTGCCGCTTTGCGCGTCAACAATACGCCTGACCACGCAGCGCAGCATGGAGGCATGGGCTGCCTCTTGAGAACCCTCATGCTTAGGGTCGGGACGCAAGCTCACCCACGCTTCGGCCACCGACAGCAAGGCCGATTTTTTTCTAAACATGACAGGCCGCGGGGCAGAGAATGACAGCCCTTCGGCCAGTTTCCCCAGCGTTTCCGGGCTGGCGCTTGCCATACTCATAACCCGAAGGTTGGCTGGCGCACAAGCCACCCACTGAAGGCCGCTGGAGCGCCACTCATGGATCTGCCGGAATGCCGGGATAGCGGCGAACAGATGAACCACCGGTTTTTCCAAGGCCTGCGCTTGCCCCAGGTCGAGCACGCCCTTGCCCGGCAGCGCGGCAAAGGGCAAGCCGGTGTTATCCGACAGCAGCATGCTGACCGGCACGCGAGCGCCGCCCTTCTTGCCCGATGACGGGCTGACTTCGCCACCGCTCATCAAGATGTAGTCGCTGCAATTGACACGGCTTTGGGCGCCGGCCTGTGCCAGCAGGGTTTGCGCCAGCGCTTGCTCCCCAAGCTGCGCATCGGCGAGCTGGCGCCACAGCACGCGTGTCTCCTCAAAGCCGATCTGGCCCTCGGCCAGCGCCGTCGCATTGGCGGTCAACTCCTGGACATCGTGAGCCAGCGTTCGTATCAGTTGCTGACACTGCGAACGCAGGCGTTCACTGACGGCTTGCGCCGCCGCCACTTGCGCCTCATTGCGAAGTGCCGCTGGCCGCTCGTCAAGATCGGCCTCGCCAGGCACAAACAGGGCGCTTTGACTTTTGGCCTGAAACACACTGTCGATCAGCATGTCGCGGTCGCCCAGCATCAGGTGCTCGGGAACCTTCTGGCCGCTGGAAATATAGTGAATGGGCAGCTGATGGCGGATCACGGTGTCAATCAGCGCCCCCGGATGCGTGGCCTCGTCGACCTTGGTAAAGATGCACCCCGTCAGGTCGCCGCTGCCGGCCTGCCCGCCATGGCGATAGGCCTGCACCACTTCATTGAGCGTGTCGCCATGGCTGGAGGCATTGAGCAGCAGCAAGCGCTTGACCGGACGAGTGGCGCCGCACAGCATGGAAATCTGCTCGGAAACGGCCCGGTCGCGCTGGCTCATGCCTACCGTGTCAATCAGCACCATGTGCTTGTCTTTCAGGTCTGACAGCACCAGTTCGAGATCGACGGCGTCTTTGACGGCATGCACGACCACGCCCAGAATCTGGCCGTAAATACGCAGCTGCTCGTAAGCACCAATCCGGTAGCTGTCGGTGGTGACCAGGGCCAGCTTGTCGGCGCCAAAACGCATCACGCAGCGCGCCGCCAGCTTGGCCGTGGTGGTGGTCTTGCCCACCCCTGTTGGCCCCATCAAAGCGTAGACGCCGCCCTCATCCATCAGGCTGTCTTCATCCTCCAGCATGGGCATCTGGCGCGCCATGGCGGATTTGACATAGTGCATGCCACTGGCATAGTTTTGGCCCGTGGGCAGATTGGCCAACAGGTCTTTGGCCAGGCGTGCGCTGAAGCCAGCACCCAGCAAGGTGCGCAGCAACTGACCGCGCAGCGGGTCGCGCCTTTGCGCCTCGTTCCAGGCGATGCCGGCCAGCTGCTCTTCAATCATGCCGCGCATCGAATGGATTTCCCGCAACACGCTGTCGCCATCGCCAGGCGCTGGCGCCGCGGTTTTGCTGTTTGCCGGGGCGGCCACGGCAAGCGTGCGGGGAACAATGACTGACGTCGCCGTGGCGCTGATGGCGGCAATGGTTTCCTCCAGCGTTGCCACGATTTCTATGCCTTCTGCCGTCACCCGGTTGGATAAGACGATGGCATCGGGGCCCAGCTTCTCGCGCACCAGGCGCAGTGCCTGGCGACTGGAGGGCGCGACAATTTTGCAAGTTTCCATACTCAATTCCGTTCTGGCATTCACACTCTTGCTCCAATCGTGGCGGTGACCTTGATGGTTCTGGTGTCGGGTATTTCAGCGTGAGAAAGCACCTTGAGCTGCGGCAGGCTGCGGCGCAGAAAGCGGGCCAACAGGACGCGCAGCGGATGCTGCACCACCAGGACCGGGAGCAAGCCCAACTTCTCCTGCCGTGTGATCGCCGCCTGGGTTTCCCTCAGCAGGTTGTCGGCCAGCCCTGGCTCCAGACCCTGGCTGTTGCTCAGCGCCTGCAGCAGCACGCGGTCCAGCGAACTGTCGAGCCCCATCACCTTCAGCTCTTCATTGCCCGGGAAAATTTGCTGGACAATGGCGCGCGCCAGTGCCAGGCGGATCAAGGAACTCAACTCCGTGGTGTCGCTCACCGTCGGCGCATTCTCGGCCAGCACATCAAGAATGGTGCGCATGTCTCGAATCGGCACGCTCTCATCCAGCAGGTTTTGCAGCACCCTCTGCAGCGTCGTGAGCGACAAGGCTTTGGGCACCAGGTCCTGCACCAGCATGGGCGACTCTTTGCCGATGCGATCGAGCAACTGCTGCACTTCCTGGCGTCCCAGCAACTCGGCCGCATGGGCATGAATCAGGTGATTGAGGTGTGTGGCCACCACGGTGCTGGCGTCAACCACCGTGTAGCCGTAGATCTGCGCCTGGTCGCGCAAGCTGCCGTCGATCCAGATGGCCGGCAAGCCGAAGGCTGGATCCTTGGTCGGCGTACCCGGCAGCGTCGCACTGACCTGACCCGGATTGATGGCCATCCATTGACCGGGAAAGGCCTCGCCATGACCGATCTCCACCCCTTTGAGTTTGACGACATAGGCGTTCGGCTTGATCTCGAGGTTGTCCCGGATATGGACCACGGGCACCAGAAAGCCGATGTCCTGGGCGAACTTTTTCCGAATGCTTTTGATGCGCCCCAGGAGCTCGCCGTTCTGCGCCCCATCCACCAGCGAGATCAGGCGATAGCCGACCTCAAGTCCCAGCGGATCCACCAGCGCCACATCGTCCCAGGTAGCCTCCTGCAGTTCCGCCGCAGCGGGCGGGGGCGGTGGTGGTGCAAGCGCGGCGCCGGCAGCGCTGGCGCCACCTTTCATCACACGCCGTCCGAGCCAGATCAGGCCGCCCGCAATGATCAGGAAAGCCAGATTCGGCATGCCCGGAATCAGGCCCATCAGGCCGATAACGCCTGCGGTCAGAAACAGCACCTGTGGATTGGCAAACAGCTGACCGGTGAGCTGTCCGCCCACATCCTCGTCGGTGGTGACGCGCGACACGATCACACCCGCCGCCGTGGAGATCACCAGGGCAGGAATTTGAGCCACCAGACCATCGCCAATGGCCAGCAGAGTGTAGGTCGTACCTGCCTCCGAAAATGACAGCCCGTGCTGGGCCATGCCGACGATCAAACCGCCAATGATGTTGATCACCAAAATCAGCAGGCCGGCCACCGCATCGCCGCGCACAAACTTGCTGGCGCCGTCCATGGAGCCGTAGAAGTCAGCCTCTTGCGCCACTTCGGCACGACGTTTGCGTGCCACGTCTTCACCAATCAAGCCGGCATTCAGATCGGCATCGATCGCCATCTGCTTGCCTGGCATGGCGTCCAGCGTGAAGCGCGCACCAACTTCGGCAATCCGGCCGGCGCCCTTGGTAATCACCATGAAGTTGATCACCACCAAAATGATGAACACCATGACGCCGACGGCGAAGTTGCCGCCCACCAGAAAGTGGCCGAAAGCCTCAATCACTTTACCGGCTGCATCCGGGCCGGTGTGGCCTTCCATCAGCACCACGCGGGTCGAAGCGACGTTGAGCGATAGCCGCAGCAGCGTGGTGAACAGCAGCACGGCGGGGAAGGCGGCAAAATCCAACGCCTTCATGGTGTACATGCTGACCAGCAGCACCATGATGGACAAGGCGATATTGAAGGTGAACAGCAGGTCCAGCAAAAATGGCGGCAGCGGCAACACCATCATGCTGAGAATCAGAATGATCAGAATCGGACCGACCAGCCCCTTGCCGTGGTTGCCCGCGAACATCTGCTTGGGCAGTTGCAACAATTTATTCACCACGCTCATGCGGCATTTCCTAAGGGGTCTAGTGATTCAGGGACCGGCAAGTCCGTGGGCGCGCGGGGCGCCACGCCGCCCTCGCTGTGTTGGCGATTGAGCTGATAAGCCCAGGCCAGCACTTCGGCCACGGCGGCATACAAGGCGACAGGAATCTCCTGGCCCAATTGGGTGTGGCGGTACAGCGCCCGGGTCAGCGGTGGCGCTTCAAGAATAGGCACCTTGTTCTCTTCGGCCATGGCACGAATGCGCAAGGCCACCAAATCGGTGCCTTTGGCGACCACTCGCGGCGCACGCATGTCCTTGTCGTGGTATTTGAGCGCCACGGCAAAGTGGGTGGGGTTGGTGACGATGATGTCCGCCTTGGGAACCTCGGCCATCATCCGGCGCTTGGCCATCTGCTGTTGCTGGCGACGAATCTGGGCCTTGACCTGCGGGTCGCCGTCGCTTTCCTTTTGCTCCTGCCGCAAGTCCTCACGCGACATGCGCAGCTTGCGAATATGGTTCCAGAGCTGATAGGGCACGTCAATAGCCACGACCAGCAGCAAGGCCCCCGTGATCAATGCGCAGCTGGTGGCCACCAGCTTCAAGGTATGTGGCAGCGCAGCGCGCACCGGCTCGCTCAGCAAGGCCATGATGGCGGCCAGATTGTCCGAGATCACCCACCAGGCCACCCCACCGATCAGCAAAGACTTGACGATGGTCTTGACCAGCTCGGCCAGTGATTCAGCGGAGAACATGCGCCCAATGCCGGCCACCGGATTCAGTTTTGAAAAATTTGGCGCCAGGGATTTGCTTGAGAACAGCCAGCCGCCGAGCGCCATGGGCGCCACCAGCGCGGCCACCAGCATCATGGCCAGCATAGGCATCAGTGCCTGCAGCGCATGCAGCACGGCGGTTCCCGCCTGCACCATCATGTGCGAGGGGTCAAAGGCGGAAGCGCGCTCGAACTGCAAGCCATTGCGCAGGGCGCTGCCGAAATGGTTGGCCATCATCTCGCCCATCAGCCACAGGGCGCTAATGCCGGTGGTCAGCATGACAAAAGTGACCAGCTCGCGGGAGCGCGCGACCTGGCCTTCCTCACGCGCCTTTTCCAGCCGCCTGGGTGAGGCCGGTTCGGTTTTTTCGAGATCACTTTCTTCCGCCATCAATGCTCCGGAGCATCAGACGAAAAAAAACGCCCGACTTCAAAGATTATTGAAGCAGGCGCCTTGAATTGATCGGGCAAACAAACCGGCGATAGACCTGCTTCTTGCGCAATCAGGAGCGCGTTTCAGCTTAAAAACCAAGGCTGGCCAGCAAGTCGTCGACCTGCCCCTGATCACCAACGGCCTCAGGATTGCCCGCCTTGATCTGCGGGCCGTTGAGCAGGCCGTGGCCGCTCTCCTGGCGTTTTTCAAGAGGCGCGTTGTCGATGAGAAGCTGCAGCAGCTGCGTCTCCATGTCCTTGATCACGTCCATCATTTTCTTGATGACCTGGCCGGTCAAATCCTGGAAATCCTGCGCCATCATGATTTCCATCAGCTGGGAATTGGTCGCGCTGACCTGCTGCGGAACCTCCGCCAGATAGCTGCGGGTGTCCAGCACCAGTTCACGTGCGTCATCGAGCTCCAGTGGGCTGGCAAACCAGACATCCCAACGTTGCGTCAGGCCATTGGCCTGCTTGGACAAGCGCTCTTGAATGGGCTGGGCGACGTCAATCGCATTGAGCGCTCTTTCGGCTGCCCGCTCGGTCATTTGAGCCACATAGCTCAGCCGGTCACGCGCATCCGGAATGGCTTCAGCGGCCCTGGCAATACTCTTGTCCAGACCCAGCTCACGCATGCCCTCGCGCATCTGGCGGGTCAGTTGTCCTATGCGATGAACCAACTGCTCCGCAGAGTCCCCGGGAGACGGACTGGAAAGTGCTTCCTGCGTCATATCAAGCACCTTCTTTTCCGATTTTTTCGAAAATTTTTGTGATTTTCTCTTCCAGGGTGACCGCCGTGAATGGCTTGACGACGTAGCCATTTGCACCGGCCTGAGCCGCCGCAATGATGTTTTCCTTTTTAGCCTCTGCCGTCACCATCAAGACCGGCAGTTTGGACATCGAAGGGTCGGCACGAATCGCCTGCAGCATGGCCAGACCATCCATATTCGGCATATTCCAGTCGGACACCACAAAGCCGTAGTTACCGCCCTTGAGCTTTTCCAGCCCGGCAGCGCCGTCTTCAGCCTCATCGACATTGACGAACTCGAGCTCCTTGAGCAGATTGCGAACAATCCGACGCATGGTCGGGAAATCGTCCACGACCAGAATTTTGATATTTTTATCTACCACGTTCACTCCAAAATTTGACTAACAACTCAAACCATCCACCCTGGCCCTACACCCGGTTGGCACGCTCGCCAAACGACCTCAGATGCGCCATCACACGCTGACTCATTTCTTGTAACGGCGCCACCTCGCTAGCACCCCCTATGGCAATCGCTTCACGCGGCATGCCAAACACCACGCAACTGGCCTCATCCTGGGCCAGCGTATGCGCTCCCGCCTGGCGCATGCGCAGCAGGCCATCGGCACCATCACGCCCCATACCGGTGAGGATCACGCCAATGGCATTTTTTCCGGCATGTCTGGCGGCGGAATCAAACAACACATCAATCGAGGGACGGTGCCGGTTGACCGGCGGCTCCTGATCCACTTGCGCCACGTAATTGGCGCCGCTGCGCGTCAGCGACAGGTGAAAGCCGCCCGGCGCAATATAGGCATGGCCCGGCAATATCCGCTCACCATGCACTGCCTCCGAAACGGCAATACGGCACAGGCCGTTGAGACGCTGCGCAAAAGAATGGGTAAAGCCTGCCGGCATGTGCTGGGCAATCAAGATGCCCGGACTGTCCGGCGGCAGCGGTTGCAACAGCTCTCTGATCGCTTCAGTGCCGCCGGTGGAGGCGCCTATGATGATGAGCTTTTCGGTACTCAGCAAAGGGCTGCGCAGCAGCGGGGCTTCGGCCATTGCGGCGGGCGCCACTCCCGTCGTGACACGCTTGGCGGGCAGCAACCTGGCCGCAGCAGCAATCCGTATCTTTCCGGCAATCAGATCGGTATATGACAGCAGGCCATCACGTATGCCAAGGCGCGGCTTGGTCACAAAGTCAATGGCACCAAGCTCCAGAGCCCGCAGCGCAGCTTCCGATCCCCGCTCGGTCAGCGAAGAGACCATCACCACCGGCATGGGACGCAAGCGCATGAGTTTTTCCAGAAACTCCAAGCCGTCCATGCGTGGCATCTCGACGTCCAGCGTCATCACGTCAGGGTTGTGCTGCTTGACCAGATCGCGTGCCACCAACGGATCCGAAGCGGTCGCCACCACCACCATGTCGGGCTGACTGTTGATGATCTCGCTCATCAGACTGCGTATCAACGCCGAGTCATCAACACACAGCACCTTGATTTTTTTTACCGTCATACGCTCAACGCCCTCTTTTTATTACCGTTGCGAAGTACGCCCGTATCGAACAGCTCCACCCTGTTACGGCCGCGTTGGTTCAACAGAACCTGCGCCAACTCCTGCTCTTCGTGCTGCACCAGCAAGGCGTCGCCCTGTTGACGCAGCTTGCGCACCGTCACCAGGCCAGTGCCAGGAAAATAGTTGATGCGACGCGGAAATTTGCCGCGCAGATCTTGCGCCGCAACGCGGACCTGCTCCATCTCCAGATAGCGCAGCACAAAATCGGCGTTTCGCTCACCGATATTGAGCATCGTCATGTTGGCCAGAACAGCGCCGCCACCAAAGACCTTGGCTTCGAGTCGTTCGCGCCTGGCGCCGCCTTTGAACAATTCATTGAGCAGCACCTCCATGGCGTACGCACCGTAACGCATGGCCGCCGCGGCATCCCGGGAGGTCGGGTCCGCATCGTCAGGCAGCATGAAATGATTCATGCCGCCAATACCGGCAGTGCGATCACGCACGCAAGCCGACACGCATGAACCCAACACGGTGGTCAACACCATATCTTCCGAAGTGACGTAATACTCTCCGGGCAACAGTTTCACCGCCGATACGCCAAACTCGCGGTCAAAGTAATGACGCGAGGCAACCTGCTCCATATCGACCGAAATCATGTCACCACCTTGGAGCGGCCAGCGGTCAACTCATAAACCGTCTGCCCACGCAGCCTAAAGGTCTGGTTGGCAAAAGCGAAATTTTCAGAATGCCCGGCAAATAGCAAGCCGTGCGGCTTCATCAGCGGAGCAAAGCGCTGCAAGATTTTTCCTTGCGTAGGCTTGTCGAAATAAATCATCACATTTCGACAGAAGATGGCGTCAAAGGTGTCGCTCAATGCCCACTTTGGATCCAGCAGATTGAGTCGCTCGAACTTCACCATCGCGGCGACTTCCGGACGTATCCTTACCTTGCCGGCATGCGCGCCTGAGCCTTTCAGGAAAAATCGCCTCAGCCGTTCGGGCGACAACTTGCTCACCTGTTCTGCCGTAAACACGCCTGCCACGCCCTTGGCCAGCACTTGAGTATCAATATCCGTAGCGATCACGGTGGCTGAGCCGGCCCGTCCCCCCAAGGCCTCAATCAAGGTCATGGCAATCGAGTAGGGCTCCTCCCCGGTAGATGCCGCAGAACACCACACGGTGATCGGCTGAGGACATGTTTTGACATGCGCCGCCAGTACCGGGAAGTGATGCTCCTCACGGAAAAAAGCCGTCAAATTGGTGGTCAGTGCGTTGGTAAACGACTGCCACTCGTCGCTGTGAGGGTCGGACTCCAGCAGTCTCAGGTAGGCGGAAAACTCCTTGAGCCTGAGCTCTCGCAGGCGCCGCGACAGACGGCTATACACCATCTGCCGCTTTTGCACACCCAATGCGATGCCTGCACGCTGATGAATGAATGAGCGTATTTTGGAGAAGTCATCGTCGGTGAGCAGAAAATCAGGTCCCACCGGGGAGGTCATAGCGATGGGGGAGTTTGTGTTCATACGCTTCTATGTCTCGCTTGTGCAAAGTGAGCGTTGAGACAGCTTTTTTGGATTTTCATCGCATGCACTGGCGGGGCGCCTGGAGAGGCCGAGCCAGCCCAGGCACATCGCGAAAACTTCATTGCTACAGGTTAAGGGGTTAGGTCACCACGAGGTGCGTGCATCAAGGCATGCACACGCCTCAATGTACCCAGCTATGGCGTGGTGTCATGCACCGAAAAACCATCCAAAGAGCCTTCACTTTCCCTCATCAGCATCCAGGCCATCCCGGGTATGCCGCTACACCTTGAAAGGAATCGCTGGACTTGTCCTCATGCCGCAGCGAAAACCTGGCCCTTAGATCTTGAGGTTCTGTGCCCACGCAAGGGCCGATAGGTGCATCTGGTTCACGCTCGCGGCAGTCATGAACAAGGCATCGGCAAAATCCGACGCACAGCCATGCTCTCGCTCGCACGCCTCGGCCAGAGCCAGGAATGGCCCATACATGCCATCCCGTGTCAGCAAGGCTTGCGCAATTGCTTCGGGCAACAGTATCTGTTTCAGCACGCTCTGAATCGGCACGCCCAGCAACTGATCCAAGAGAGAGAACATGCCCACGACAAACAGGTTTTCCGACTCCCCCTTGGAAAGAAAATTCTGACCAAGCAGCTCGGTGAAGCGTCCACGAACAATCGCCGCCTGCAGCAATGCGGGCGAGAATCCCTCCGCATTGGTGGTTGCCAGCAATAGCGAGAGCCAGCGAAACAATGGGGTGTAACCCAGCATCGCTACCGCATGTCGTAGTGACTGGATCTCAACCTCTATGCCGAAGCTCGCGGAATTGATGTAGCGAAACAACCTATATGAAAGCGTTGCATCACGCTTGAGCACTTTCTCCAGATGACGGACATCAGCATTTTCCTGAACCATTTGCATCAGCTGCAAAATCAACACCGTCTGCGGAGTCAATTCCCCCGATGACCTCAGTGCACGCGGCGTAAAACAGAGGTTCCCAAAAAAACCACTCAAGCCAAGGGCGGCACAAGCATCCCACTCCCGCCAATCCGAAATCTGGTTCATCACCAAAGATATAGGGGGCTGAACATGCGTGGTGAGGTTGCTTATGGCTGCCAGATTCGGATGCCCGACGCTGACCTCGACATGCGTCAAGAGAGGAAGCAGCGCCTCGTTGGAGGTCAGAAAGGAGAACTCCACATCGCACAGTACCAAGCCAAAGCCCAGCGAGTGCAACAGCATGGCCGAAGCCACATTGCCGGCATTTAAACAATCCTCCTGCCGCAACATCAACACCGTGTGCTGAGGCGACATGTTTTGCAACATTTCTGCGGACACGGCTGCCAATCCTGCATTCAGAAATAGGCATCCCGATTTGCAGTTGCTGAAATGCTCAGCAACAAGCGCCAGGAGTTGCGGCAAATCCGTTGAACTGGAGCTGTCGCGGCTATTTTCTTTTTTTTGCCACGCAAGCTTGTAGCCAATGACTTGCTGCATTGGATCAAGCAGCGGCACCCGCACCAGAAATTTATTTTCGAACATCAAGCTTCAAAGTTAGATTGTGAGCATCAGATAGTCCGTGTTGATCACCGCTTGCGCTTCGCGCGGTTCCGCAGACGAATCATCATGGGCACGCCTGGGCATGGTTGAGTGGCACAAAGATAGCCGGCCTTTACCCCGTGTGCAAGCCATCAAACGCACGGTCAGCCTGCGCCTTACCCTGCGCAGCTTCAATCCAACAAACATCACGTCAACATCAAGCTTTTCAGGGGGAACTGTAAAGAAAGGCGGCGAGACTCATTCCCCAAACAAAGCAGAAATCAGCCCGCTATATTCGGGATTGACTTCGCACCCTTTCTGCAGTCAGGGCGAGCCATGCCGGAGGGCGCCTGGCATGCGCGGACACCCGACGCTCAAAACACAAGGCCAATCGGGCCCAAGCCCGCAATGCCTCAGGGCATGCGAAACACCTGGACCGAGCGCGCAACAGTTCGCGACCTGTCGGTCAGGGTGGCGGCCGATTCGGCGGACTGCTCTACCAAAGCCGCATTTTGCTGGGTCGCATTGTCCAGCTGTGTGATGGCTTCATTGACCTGAGAAATTCCGGCCGACTGCTCATGGGTGGCATTGCTGATCTGATGCACCAATCCACTAACGCGCTGTACGGCAGACATCACATCCCTGATCGTGCTGGCAGCGCTTTCCATTTGCGCGGAACCGGCCGACACCTGAGCCACCGAGGCGCTGATAAGTTCGCGAATTTCCTTGGCCGCATGACCGCTGCGCTGTGCCAGCGCACGCACCTCGGCAGCCACTACGGCAAAGCCGCGCCCCTGCTCACCGGCGCGAGCAGCCTCCACGGCGGCATTGAGCGCGAGAATATTAGTTTGAAAGGCGATGCTTTCGATGACGGCAATGATCTCGCTGACCTTATGCGAAGACTGCCTGATTGCCCCCATGGCCACCCCAACCTCCTGCACCGCTTCGCCGCCACGCGTAGCCACGCGTGTACTACTCTCGCTCTCCCGTGAAACTTGAGTCGCGGTGTCGGCTGTCTGACGCACCGTGCTGGACAGCTGCTCCATGGATGCGGCCGTCTCTTCCAGACTGCTGGCCTGCGATTCGGTGCGAGCGGAAAGATCCTGACTACCCTGTGCAATCTCGGTAGCCGTTTGAGTGAAACCACTGATTTCACTGCGTACATCACCCACCACGGCGCGCAGATTGATTTGTATCTGCAACAACCGGCGCATCAGCGAATTCATGGGCTCGGCGTAATCAAGCGACACGACAGTTGCAAGGTTGCAGCCTGCCAGATCACGCGCAAACTGGTTGGCTTCCAAGAAGGCAACCGAGAAGCGCTGATGAAACCACAATACAACGGCTGCGCTGCCAGCCAGCAGCAAGGCGAGCTGGGTCAGCAGACTGGCCGGGCCCACCATGCCCAGTGCCGGAGGCAAGGCTGCCAGCGCAATGGTTGCCAGCAACGCCAGCGCCAATCGAGGTGTTAGCGGCATCGCCTTCAACTTGTAAATCCAGGCCCCAAGACCTAGCGGGCGCACTTGCCCGGCCTTCAGCTCAAAACTTTGGCGCCCAGCCTTCTGCTCCTCATCCAGGCGGCGATACAGCGCCTCGGCTTGTTCAATTTGCGTGCGGCTTGGCTTGATGCGAACCGAAAGATAGCCCCGCGGCTTGCCCGCCTCCATGATGGGGGTGACATTAGCCTCGACCCAGTAATAGTCGCCATTTTTCCGGCGATTTTTGACCAGACCGGTCCAGGGTGTACCACGGCCTATCGTCTGCCACATGTCCCGGAATGCTTCGGCCGGCATACCCGGGTGGCGGATCAGATTGTGCGGCTGCCCCACCAACTCTTGGTAGCTGAAACCGCTGGCCTCAACAAAAGCGTGATTGCAGTGGGTAATGACACCCTTGGTATTGGTAGTGGAAACCAGCAGATCGCTGACGGGAAACTCGTACTCCCGCTGGGTAACGGGCTGATTGATTCGCATGATGATCTCGTTGTCGATAGGCGCATAGCCGGGGCGCCCTGAGCCATCGCACGAATGACTCGGAACTGGGCCAAGAATGCACCATATTAAGTTGAGATCAACGAAATCAATTTCCCGAAGTCGACGCTTTTCCCAAGCCAGAAACGGTGAAAAGATTTCAGAAAATATGGTATCAATCTCGCATTGAAACCATGACGAAAATCTGGGCAGCGCGCACGCTCGTGAGGGCTCACCTTATCGATCAATCAACAAATGCGATGCTAGCAAGCCGTCTTGATGCAGGTATTCAGAAAGCCTGACCCAGGAATCGAACAGCCCAGAAAGATCAAGCGCCCAATGCAGTCAACTTCGCCTTGAGTGCGGCATTCTCCGCACTGAGCTGCGTGATGGTTTGCCTGAGCCTGGCCACCATCCCATCGGGTGATTCTGGTTCAGTTCTTTCAACCGCTTTGGCTTCACGCACCTGCCGAGCAGCCTGCTGCAATTCCTTTCTGCCGCCAGCCACAGCGGCGACCTGCGCCTCAACTGGCAAAGACGCGACAGTGGCCGCCGCATTGATTGAAATCGTGCCAGACTTTACCGCCGCCACGAGTTCAGGCGCTGCCGACTGCTGAATTTTTTCGATCTGGCTGATGGTATTGCTGCTGATTCGCGCTTGCTTGGCGATGGAGCCGCGGGAGACCTTGGACTCGGGCTCTACCACCTCTGGCGCCGACGTAGTCTCACTGACTTGCAGCTTTGCGCGCGAAGCCAGAATATCTTTTTTGCGCAAGGCCAGCACACCGCGCTGAAAATCAGACACGCTACGCCGCCCCAGGTGCTGCTCAATCATCCACAAATGCACGTCGTCCATGGAGCTGAACTGGCTACTCTGTACAACATTGAACGGAATGCCGTGCCTGCTGCAAATCTCATAACGGTTATGCCCGTCGACCAAAACTTCACCCCACAACACCAAGGCATCGCGACATCCCTCGGCCAAGAGACTTCGCTCAAGAGCAGCGCGCTCTTCGGGAGTCAGCGGATCAATGTAAGCAAGAAGTTCTTCGTTGACCGTAATATTCATGGATATGCAGACAATAGACAGAGAGGCACGAGGGATGCCTTCGGAAAGACGTTTTAAATCATTGATTTAAAACAATTTTTGATCAAAATGGCGTGAGTCGAAGGCGACTCGAGCGGTCTGGATATCGAAATCCATCCTCGACACTCAGAACTCACGACCGATTGATTGTTTTATTTTCAAGAGCGGAAAACAGACCTTGAATTGGCGAGTTCACCCCTGAAAGCAAAACGCCCACGTGAAGTGGGCGTTTTTTCTACCAACCTAGAAGGTTGGATTATTGGTTGCGCGGGCAAGATTTGAACTTACGACCTTTGGGTTATGAGCCCAACGAGCTACCAGGCTGCTCCACCGCGCGATATGTATTTATTATACTCTATTATTCAGCCACATTGGCCGAAGTTTCTTCAGAAACTTCAGGGCGATCAACCAACTCAACCAATGCCATAGGTGCATTGTCGCCAACGCGGAAACCCATTTTCAAAATACGGGTGTAGCCACCAGGACGAGCCTGGTAACGAGGACCCAATTCAGCAAACAGCTTAACCACCATGTCGCGATCGCGCAAACGGTCAAATGCCAGGCGTTTATTGGCCAAAGTAGGCGTTTTGCTGAGCGTGATCATCGGCTCAACCACACGGCGCAATTCCTTGGCCTTGGGCAGCGTGGTCTTGATGGCTTCATGCTTAAGCAATGAATTCATCATGTTGCGCAGCATGGCAAGGCGGTGCTCGCTAGTGCGGTTAAGTTTACGTAGTCCGTGTCCGTGTCGCATGGTAATTTCCTTTTTAATATTCGGGCAGCCGTATCAGGTACTGCCCGTGCGCCATCCATAAGATGGTCAATTTACAAATTAACGCTTGTCGAGGCCTGCAGGAGGCCAGCTTTCAAGACGCATTCCAAGTGTCAGCCCGCGTGAAGCCAAGACTTCCTTGATCTCATTAAGAGATTTCCGGCCCAAATTAGGCGTCTTCAGCAGTTCATTTTCGGTACGTTGGATCAGATCACCAATGTAATAAATGTTTTCTGCTTTCAGGCAGTTGGCCGAGCGCACGGTGAGCTCCAACTCATCGACCGGGCGCAGCAAAATCGGGTCAAACTGCTGGGAAACGGCATGCGGTTTATCGATGATGGCACCGACACCGCCTTCAAGCTGTGCAAACACAACAAGCTGTTCAACCAGAATTTTAGCCGATGCGCGGACAGCATCTTCAGCTGACACCGCACCATTGGTTTCGATCTCGAGTACCAGCTTGTCCAGGTCCGTACGTTGCTCAACACGGGCGCTTTCAACGATGTAGCTAACGCGCTTGACCGGCGAGAAAGACGCATCCAGAACAATGCGGCCAATCGACTTTGGCGACTCATCGCCATAGCGACGCAGGTTGCCAGGTACATAGCCGCGGCCATTCTCCACCTTGATCTGCATGTCGATCTTGCCGCCGTGCGACAGATTCATGATGACGTGATCAGGGTTGATGATTTCTACGTCATGCGGCGTCTGGATATCGGCAGCGGTCACAGGACCTTCACCATCCTTGCGCAAGCTCAAGGTGACTTCGTCGCGGTTATGCAACTTGAAGACCACGCCCTTGAGGTTCAACAAGATATTGACGACATCCTCTTGAACGCCATCAATGGAAGAATATTCGTGCAGAACGCCAGCGATGGTCACTTCGGTTGCAGCGTGACCCACCATCGATGACAGCAGTACACGGCGCAGCGCGTTACCCAGCGTATGGCCATAGCCACGCTCAAAAGGTTCCAGAGTCACCTTGGCACGATTGGCGCCAAGCTGCTCAACATTGATAGTTTTTGGTTTTAACAAATTAGTCTGCATGCAGTCTTCCTCTCAATACCCTCGGCTCGTTACACCGATAAGGCTGGCGAAGCACACCCTGGCGATACGTTGACCGTATCGCAGGAACGGGAAAAATTAACGTGAATACAACTCGACGATCAACGATTCGTTGATGTCAGCGGCAAATTCGTCACGATCAGGCACCTTCTTGAAGACGCCTTCGCCCTTATCAGAATTCACGTCCACCCAGGCAGGCAAGCCCACTTGTTTGGCCAGCTCGAGAGCTTCGGTAATACGGGTCTGCTTTTTCGACTTTTCGCGCACGGCAATGACGTCACCGGCCTTAACCATGTAAGACGGAATGTTGACCGACTGGCCATTCACCGTCATGGCTTTATGCGACACCAACTGGCGAGCTTCTGCACGCGTGGAGCCAAAGCCCATACGGTAAACCACATTGTCCAGGCGGGACTCCAGCACGGACAGTAAATTGGCGCCGGTGTTGCCTTTGCGACGGTCAGCTTCTTCGAAATAGCGGCGGAACTGCTTTTCGAGAACGCCATACATGCGCTTGACCTTCTGCTTTTCACGCAGCTGCAGACCGTAGTCGGACGTGCGGGTACCGGAGGTACGGCCGTGCTGACCAGGCTTGGAGTCAAATTTGGCTTTGTCGCTGATCGAGCGGCGAGCGCTTTTCAGGAAAAGATCGGTGCCTTCACGGCGGGAAAGTTTGGCCTTGGGGCCGAGGTAACGTGCCACTTGAATATCCTTGTGTCATCTGCTGCATTTACTGCAGGAGCCGCAGGTAGTAACCTGATGGCGGTGGGCTTGATAAAAATGCTGACGCCTGGCCGCCTGCAAAGCAAACGACCAGGCGCAACAATACAATTAAATGCGACGGCGTTTTTGAGGACGGCAGCCATTGTGCGGGACTGGGGTCACGTCGGCGATCGAATTGATTCGAATGCCCAACGCACCTAGTGCTCGTACAGATGACTCACGGCCTGGGCCGGGTCCCTTGATTTCTACATCAAGGTTTTTGATACCCTGCTCAATGGCAGCGCGACCGGCCACTTCCGAAGCAACCTGGGCGGCAAAAGGTGTCGACTTACGCGAACCTTTGAAACCCTGACCACCCGAAGACGCCCACGACAAGGCATTGCCTTGACGATCCGTAATCGTGATGATGGTGTTGTTGAAAGATGCGTGGACGTGGGCAATGCCATCGGCCACGTTCTTACGAACCTTTTTGCGAACGCGTTGTGCGGCGCTATTGTTTGCTGATTTTGCCATGACGACCTCTCAATTATTTCTTCAACGACGCAGCGGCTTTACGCGGACCCTTACGGGTACGAGCATTGGTCCGGGTGCGTTGACCACGCATGGGCAAGCCACGACGATGACGGAAACCGCGATAGCAGCCGATGTCCATCAAGCGCTTGATGTTCATCGTGGTTTCACGACGCAAATCGCCTTCAATGGTGAACAGAGCGATTTGATCACGGATTTTCTCCAGATCACCGTCAGTCAGATCTTTGATTTTCTTTGCGTAGTCAATCTCACAAGCTTCGCAGATTTTGCGAGCGCGAGTGCGACCAATGCCAAAGATTGCAGTCAAACCGATTTCGGCGTGCTTCTGCGGCGGAATATTGATACCAGCGATACGAGCCATGTGCGTCCTCTAAATCTCTTAAAAATCAGCCTTGGCGCTGTTTGTGACGTGGATCGGTACAGATCACGCGTACAACGCCCTTGCGACGGATGATTTTGCAGTTGCGGCAAATTTTCTTAACCGAAGCTGAAACTCTCATTTTATTCTCCTAAACTTTCAATCTGTGCTTACCCGGAACGGAACACACCATGTGCTCGCCTTAAATCGTCAGGTCAATCAAAACATCACGTCTTGAAGTTGGCCTTTTTCAGCAACGATTCATACTGCTGCGACATCATGTAATTCTGAACCTGGGCCATGAAGTCCATAGTGACCACAACAATAATCATCAACGACGTTCCACCGAAGTAAAACGGCACGTTGTATTTCAAAATCAAAAACTCAGGCAGCAAACACACGAAGGTGATGTAGACCGCTCCAGCCAGCGTCAAGCGAACCAGAATCTTGTCAATGTAACGAGCTGTCTGATCACCAGGACGAATTCCTGGGATGAAAGCTCCACTCTTTTTCAGGTTGTCGGCTGTTTCCCGGCTGTTAAACACCAACGCGGTGTAGAAGAAGCAGAAAAACACGATCGCGCTGGCATAGAGCATCACGTAGATGGGCTGACCGGGCGTCAAGGTGCTGGCGATATCCTTCAACCAGCGCATGCTTTCACCCGAGCTGAACCATCCAACCACCGTAGCAGGCAACAAAATAATGGACGAGGCGAAGATGGGAGGAATCACGCCTGCCATATTCAGCTTCAGCGGCAAGTGCGAAGACTGACCACCATATACCTTGTTACCCACCTGTCGACGGGCGTAATTCACAAGAATCTTGCGCTGACCGCGTTCAACAAACACCACAAAATAGGTCACCAACACAACAACGGCAACGATCACGATCGCAATGAGAATGCTCATGGCGCCAGTACGTACCAGCTCCAGCAAACCACCCAAAGCGCTTGGCAAGCCTGCAGCGATGCCTGCAAAAATCAGGATCGAAATGCCATTGCCCAAACCACGCTCGGTAATCTGCTCACCCAGCCACATCAAAAACATTGTTCCAGCCGTCAAACTGAACACAGCCGTCATTCTGAACCCGAAGCCGGGTACCAAAACCAGACCTGGCGAGCTCTCCAGCGCAACAGCAATACCCATGGATTGGAACAAGGCAAGTGCCAGTGTTCCATAGCGTGTGTACTGTGTAATCTTGCGCCGACCGCTTTCACCCTCTTTTTTCATCTGCTCGAATGTGGGAACCACATAGGTGAGCAGCTGCATGATGATGGAGGCCGAGATGTAAGGCATGATGCCCAAGGCAAACACCGTAAATCTCGACAATGCGCCACCTGAGAACATATTGAACAAGTTCAATATGCCGCCCTGCTGACCCTTGAACAGCTCCTTGAGCTGTCCTGGATCAATACCGGGAACAGGAATGTGCGCACCAACGCGGTAGACAACCAGCGCCAGTAGCAAGAACACAAGCCTGTTGCGCAAGTCACCGTACTTGCCGGTTTTTGCAATTTGAGCCGAGTTGGTTGCCACTGATTGGTCCCGTCAAGTATTAAGCAATGGAGCCGCCAGCGGCTTCAATAATGACCTTGGCAGCTGCCGTAGCAGAAATGCCATTCAGTTTGACTGCCTTGGTCAGCGTTCCGGTGTTGATGACCTTGACGTTTTTGGCGATCTGACCGACCAGGCCAGAAGTCTTCAACGTCAACAAATCAACTTCAGCCAGACCGAGCTGCTCCAAAGCCGTCAGAGTTACCTCGGCATTGAATTTCAGCAGATGCGACTTGAAGCCACGCTTTGGCAAGCGGCGCTGCATAGGCATCTGACCGCCTTCGAAGCCTACCTTGTGGTAGCCACCCGAACGCGATTTTTGACCCTTGTGGCCACGACCGGCCGTTTTACCCAAGCCAGAGCCGATGCCACGGCCAACACGCCGCTTGGCATGTTTGGCGCCCTGGCCTGGCTTGATAGTGTTCAATTCCATTTGAATCTCCCGCTCAGATAATCTTGACCAGATAACTGATCTTGTTGATCATGCCGCGCACTGCGGGCGTGTCCTGCAATTCGCTGACGCTATTGACGCCACGCAGGCCCAAACCACGCACAGTAGCGCGGTGTGATTCCTGGGTGCCAATCGGGCTGCGAACCAGTTGGACTTTTACTTTGGTTTCTTTGGTCATTTCACTGTCCGCCTTAGCCGAAGATTTCTTCGACTGATTTGCCGCGCTTGGCCGCGATATCGGAGGCCGTGGTGGAGTTTTTCAGTGCATCCATGGTGGCACGCACCATGTTGTAAGGGTTGCTCGAACCATGGCTCTTAGCCACGATATCGGTAATGCCCATCACTTCGAAAACTGCACGCATCGGACCGCCAGCAATGATGCCGGTACCCTTGGGAGCTGGCGCCATCATGACGTTGGCTGCACCGTGGTGACCGAATACATTGTGGTGAAGCGTGCCGTTCTTCAATGACACTTTGGTCATGTTGCGACGCGCTTCTTCCATTGCCTTTTGCACAGCTGCAGGCACTTCTTTCGACTTGCCCTTGCCCATGCCAACGCGACCATCACCGTCACCAACCACCGTGAGTGCGGCGAAACCGAGAATACGGCCGCCTTTCACCACTTTGGTCACGCGGTTGATCGCGATCATCTTTTCCTTCAGACCATCGTCTGGAGCGTCGTTTTGCGATTTAGCTTGAAACTTAGCCATACTTAATTCCAGTCTGCTTAGAACTGCAAACCAGCTTCGCGAGCCGCATCAGCCAGCGCTTTAACGCGGCCATGGTACGCAAAACCGGCGCGATCAAACGCCACTTTTTCTACACCTGCTGCTTTTGCCTTTTCAGCAATACGCTTGCCAATGGCTTGCGCAGCAGCAACATTTCCACCCTTGCCAGCGCCGCCGATTTCCTTGCGCACTTCCACTTCAGCAGTGGATGCAGCAGCCAGAACTTTGGAGCCGTCGCCAGAAATAACACTGGCGTAAATATGCAGATTGGTGCGATTCACGGACAAACGCGCCACGCCTTGATTGGCAATGCGGATGCGGGTCTGGCGTGAACGACGAAGGCGCTGCTCTTTTTTGGTCAACATGTTGCAGCTCCTTATTTCTTCTTGGTTTCTTTGATCGTGATCTTCTCATCCGCATAACGGATGCCCTTGCCCTTGTAAGGCTCGGGAGGACGAACAGCACGAACTTCAGCAGCGATCTGGCCAACGCGCTGGCGGTCAGAACCCTTGATCACCACTTCAGTGGGCGTGGGGGTTGCGACGGTAATGCCTGCGGGCATGTCCATGATCACGGGGTGCGAATAACCGACCGTGAGGTTCAGCTTGGCGCCTTGCGCCTGAGCCTTGTAACCCACACCGATCAGGCTGAGCTTCTTTTCGAAGCCCTTGGTAACACCCGTCACCATGTTGTTCACGAGCTGACGCATGGTGCCGCTCATGGCATTGGCTTCACGCGAGTCGTTGGCAGGTGCAAAGGTCAGCTTGCCGTCATCGTTCTTGATGGTGACAAGTGCGTTCTGCGCCTGTGCCAAGGTGCCCAGAGCACCCTTGACATTAATTTGGTCGTCTTTAATGGCCACATCCACACCCTGAGGTATGGCGACCGGCATTTTTGCTACACGAGACATTTCAGTTACTCCTCAATGCCGCCGTTAGGCCACGTAGCACAGCACTTCACCACCGGTACCGGTAGCGCGCGCCTTGCGATCAGTCATGACACCCTGGGGCGTCGTAACAATTGCCACACCAAGGCCATTCATGACCTGGGGAATGGCACCATGACCTTTGTAAACACGCAGGCCCGGGCGGCTGACGCGCTCAATGCGCTCAATCACGGGGCGACCTGCGTAGTACTTCAGGGCGATTTCCAGTTGGGGCTTGCCATCGTTAGCCTTGACGGAGAAGCCATCGATATAGCCCTCATCCTTCAAAACCTGTGCAATAGCAACTTTGACTTTCGAAGACGGCACCTGCACAACGGCTTTTTCAACCATTTGCGCATTGCGGATGCGAGTCAACATGTCGGCGATAGGATCACTCATACTCATTTGCGGTTCTCCTATTGCTTACCAGCTTGCCTTGGTGATACCAGGGATATCACCAGCAAAAGCCAACTCACGAATCTTGGCGCGAGCCAAGCCGAATTGACGGAACGTGCCACGCGGACGACCCGTGATCGCGCAGCGGTTGCGCTGACGTGTCGGGTTTGCGTTGCGGGGCAACTTTTGCAACTCAAGGCGAGCCAGAGCGCGCTCATCATCGGTGCGTTTGAAATCGTTGGCGGTTGCCTTGAGTTCAGCGTATTTCTTGGCGAACTTGGCGGCGAGCTTGTCGCGCTTCAGTTCACGTTGCAGTAATGCTTGTTTTGCCATATCCCGCCTCAGTTCTTGAACGGAAAACGGAAGGCGGTGAGGAGCGCTTTGCACTCTTCATCGGTCTTTGCCGTTGTAGTAATGCTGATATTGAGACCACGCAAGGCATCAACCTTGTCGTACTCAATTTCAGGGAAAATAATTTGTTCTTTAACGCCGATGTTGTAGTTGCCACGGCCGTCAAAGGCGCGACCAGAAATACCACGGAAGTCACGAACGCGGGGCAAAGCCACGGTCACGAAACGATCGAGGAATTCATACATCTGGACGCCGCGCAGGGTCACCATGCAACCGATTGGCAAGTCTTCGCGGATTTTGAAACCAGCGATAGCTTTCTTGGCCTTGGTCACAACAGGCTTCTGGCCAGCAATCTTGGCCATGTCGCCAACGGCGTTGTCCATGACCTTCTTGTCTGCAACCGCCTCGCTCACACCCATATTGAGCGTGATCTTGGTGATGCGTGGCACCTGCATAGGCGTCGTGTAGCCGAATTTTTCAATCAGGGCAGGTGCGATTTTTTCGCGGTATTGATCTTGCAAGCGTGCCATTTTTATGCAGCCTTAATTTCTTCGCCGCTGGACTTGAAGACGCGCACTTTTTTGCCGTCAGCCAACAACTTGATCCCAACGCGATCCGCCTTGCCCGAAGCAGCATTGAAAATTGCTACGTTGGACTGGTGAATCGGCATGCTCTTTTCAACGATGCCACCGGTGGTGCCCTTGAGCGGATTTGGCTTGGTGTGTTTCTTCACCAGGTTGATTCCGTCAACCAGCACATGGCTGTCATCGACGCGCAACGAGATCGTTCCGCGCTTACCCTTGTCGCGACCCGTGATCACGATGATCTCGTCGCCTTTGCGAATCTTGTTCATTGCCTCTGCCCTTACAGAACTTCAGGAGCCAAAGACACGATCTTCATGAACTTTTCAGTGCGCAGCTCGCGCGTCACTGGTCCGAAGATGCGGGTGCCGATTGGCTCCAGCTTGGCGTTAAGCAGCACTGCTGCGTTGCCGTCGAATTTGACGAGCGAGCCATCGCCACGGCGGATGCCCTTGGCGGTGCGAACGACCACAGCACTGTAAACCTCGCCTTTTTTGACGCGGCCACGTGGAGCGGCTTCTTTGATGCTCACCTTGATGACATCACCAACGCTGGCGTACCGGCGCTTGGATCCGCCCAGCACCTTGATGCACATCACGGATTTAGCACCCGTGTTGTCAGCAACATCGAGTTTGGATTGCGTTTGAATCATTTAAATTTAGTCCCAACTTGCACCAGCCATAGGCAGCCCGCTTATCGCAAACCACCAGCCAATCAGTCTTGGGCCCGTCGTCCACACCGCAAACCACTTGCAATGCTTCCAATTGGGCTATTAAGTCAGAATTCTCCGCCTTTTAGAGCGAAGCCCACAATTATGTCGGAATCAAATACCACTGTCAACAGGCCTTCGTGCAAATAAGCCCAGAAGAATTCGAAACAATCTGCAAACAGATTCACACTGCAACAAGGCCGTAGCGGCACGGTGGATCAAACACCAGCACGAAATACGGCTCTAGCCCAATAAGGACGGCCGCTGTTAGCTATCAAAATGAGTATTGCGGCTTGACTTTCAAGCTCAGGCCGGCCAGGCAAGGTATTGCTCGCACAAGGCCAAAAATGCCTCCAGTTGCGGATCCACGCCAGTTTCCTGCTGCAACAGCACAGCCACCTCGGTCGCCATGGAGCGGGCCAGCGCCGCATCCAGGAACAACAGACGGGAGCGGCGCGCCAGCACGTCCTCGACACAACGCGCGTACTCGTAGCGGGCGGCGAAGCGCACCATGGCCTCGCTCAAGCCGCCGCCCAGCATGCGCTCCGCGCCCGGCAGGCCCTGCACCGCCGCCGCCTCGCTGCCATATAGATGCAGCCCGGGCGTATCGCTGATCTTGTGGGTCGATTCCTGGGCTCCCACCAACTTCAGCTGCGAGGTCACGGCCCCGCCGCGTGTCGGCAGCAGGTCGGCGGCAAAGCATTTGTCCAGCACGTCTTCGGCCATGGCTCTATAAGTGGTCCATTTGCCACCCGTCACCGTGACCAGGCCACTTTGGCTCACCAGCACGGTGTGTTCGCGCGACAGCGCCTGGGTGTTGCCGGCATCGTCCTCGGGCGGCTTGACCAGTGGCCGCAGCCCGACCCAGATGCTTTTGATATCGGCCCGGCCGGGCGCACGACTCAGGTAACGGGCCGACTCACGCAGAATGAAATCGACCTCCTCCTTGAAGGGCAGCGGCTCCCGGGCCAGGTCGTGGCGCGGCGTGTCGGTGGTGCCGAGAATGATCTTGCCCAGCCAGGGCACGGCAAACAACACCCGGCCATCCGCCGTCTTGGGGATCAGCATGGCATGGTCGGTCGGCAAAAACTCGCGGTCCACCACGATATGCACGCCCTGGCTGGGCGCCACCATGGGCTTGGCCGTGCGTCCTATGGCCTGGCCGTCCTGCAGGCGCAATTGATCCACCCAGACGCCGGTCGCATTCACCACGCAACGCGCCCTCAGCTCAAACTGCCTGCCCGTTTCCTGGTCTCGCGCATGAAAACCCACCAGCTTGCCGTCTTCGTGGATCAGGCCGGTCGCCGCACAGTAATTCACCAGCAGCGCGCCCTGACGTGCTGCGCTGCGGGCCAGCGCCAGCGCCAGCCTCGCATCGTCAAACTGGCCATCCCAGTACTTGACGCCGCCCTTGAGGCCTTGCGATTGAACGGTGGGCAAGCAGCCCTGGGTTTCCTGCCGGTTCAAAAATTCCGTGCTCCCCAGCCCGGCCTGACCGGCCAGGGCGTCATACATCTTGAGCCCCACGCCATAAAAAGGCGCTTCCCAGAACTTGTAGGAAGGCATCACAAAGGGCAGCGGCTGCGCCAGGTGCGGCGCATTGGCCAGCAGCGTGCTGCGCTCGCGCAAGGCCTCGCGCACCAGGGAGATATTGCCCTGGGCCAGATAGCGCACGCCGCCATGCACCAGCTTGGTGGCGCGCGACGAAGTGCCCTTGGCAAAGTCATGCGATTCGACCAGCACCACGGAAAAGCCGCGTGCGGCGGCGTCCAGCGCCACCCCCAAGCCGGTAGCGCCGCCGCCAATGACGGCAAGATCGTATTGCCGCTGCGCGGCAAGCCGCTCCATCAGGGCTTGACGTTGCGTCGCTGCGGGCAAGGATTCTGTGCTCATAGGGGTTTCTGGATAGCCAAAAGTTTCGTATTCGTTCTATTTTCTTCGTTTATGATCGTTTTGTCTAATTTTGACGACCAACAGATTCCTTTTGTTTCGGTGTAGAGTTCATCACCCTTTTTCATCTCATCCCCGTGAGCTCCAATCCCAGGCAACTCAAGCTTCTTGACCTCGTGCGCGGCCAGGGCTCGGCCTCGGTCGAACAGCTCGCCGAGCAGCTGGCGGTCACCCTGCAAACCGTGCGGCGCGACGTGCAGCGCCTGGCCGACGCCGGCTTGCTGACGCGTTTTCATGGTGGCGTGCGGGTGCCCAGCTCGACGGTGGAAAACCTGGCGCATCAGCAGCGCGAAAGCCTCAATGCCGAGGGCAAGGCACGCATTGCCCGGGCCGTGGCCCAGCGCGTGCCCAACAACTGCTCCCTCATCCTCAATATAGGCACCACCACCGAGGCCGTGGCCAAGGCCTTGCTGCAGCACCAGGGCTTGCGCGTCATCACCAACAACCTGAACGTGGCAGCCATCCTGTGCGGCAACACCGACTGCGAAGTCATCGTTGCCGGCGGCGTGGTGCGCGCGCGCGACCGCGGCATTGTGGGCGAGGCGGCGGTGGATTTCATGCGCCAGTTCCGGGTCGACATTGCGGTCATAGGCATTTCCGGCATAGAAGCCGACGGCACGCTGCGCGACTTTGACTACCGCGAGGTCAAGGTGGCGCAGACCATCATCGAGCACGCCAGAGAAGTCTGGCTGGCCGCCGACAGCAGCAAATTCAACCGTCCGGCCATGGTCGAGTTGGCCCGCTTGTCGCAGATAGACCGGCTGTTCACCGACCAGGCGCCGCCCCAGCCCTTTCCCGGCTTGCTGGAAGAAGCCAACGTCAGTTGCGAGATAGCCTGATCCGCCCGCGCCCCAACCTCATCCCCCACACCCCATGACCTATCTGCTCGCCCTCGACCAAGGCACCTCCAGCTCCCGCAGCATTGTGTTTGACCAACTGGGCCGCATCGTGGCCTCGGCCCAGCAGGAGCTGCCCCAGATCTACCCCAAGCCGGGCTGGGTCGAGCACGATCCCATGGAAATCTGGCGCGGCCAGCTGGCCACCGCCCGACAAGCACTGGAAAAAGCCGGCCAGCAAGGCATCAAGCCCCAAGACATACGCGCACTGGGCATCACCAACCAGCGCGAAACCACGGTGGTCTGGAACCGCAAAACCGGCCTGCCGATTCACCACGCCATCGTCTGGCAGGACAGGCGCGCCGAAGCCCACTGCGCACAACTGCGCGAGCAGGGCAAGGAAGCGCTGATCCAGTCCAAGACCGGGCTGCTGATTGATGCCTATTTTTCCGGCACCAAGCTCAAATGGCTGCTAGACCATGTACCAGGCGCGCGCGCCCAGGCCGAGCGCGGTGAACTGGCCTTTGGCACCATAGACAGCTGGCTGATGTGGCAGCTCACGGGTGGCGCCGTCCACGCGACCGACGTCAGCAATGCCTCGCGCACCCTGCTCTTCAATGTGCACAGCAACCAGTGGGACAGCGAGCTGATGGAGCTGCTGGACATCCCGGCCGCGCTGATGCCAAAAGTCTTGCCCTCCAGCGCGCACTATGGCGAAGTTCGCCCCGAGTGGCTGGGCCATGCCATCGCCATAGGCGGCGTTGCCGGCGACCAGCAAAGCGCCCTCTTCGGCCAGGCCTGTTTCAAGGCCGGCATGGCGAAAAACACCTATGGCACCGGCTGCTTCACGCTAATGCACACCGGCAGCCAGTTCCAGACCTCGCGCAACGGCCTGCTCACCACCAGCGCGGCACAGACCACGGCGCAGACCGAATTTGCCATTGAAGGCAGCGTGTTTGTCGGCGGCGCCGTGGTGCAGTGGTTGCGCGACGGCCTGCACGCCATCAAAAGCAGCACCGAGGTACAGGCCCTGGCGCAAAGCGTGCCCGATTCGGGCGGCGTGATGATGGTGCCGGCCTTTACCGGCCTGGGCGCGCCCTACTGGAACGCCGACGCCCGCGGCACCATCACCGGACTGACGCGCGGCACCACCGTGGCCCATATTGCGCGCGCCGCCCTGGAAAGCATTGCCTACCAAAGCGCGGCCCTGCTGCAGGCCATGAGCCGCGATGCGGTAGGCGCCGGCGCGGCGCCGGTGGCCGAGCTGCGCGTCGACGGCGGTGCCTGCGTCAACGACTTGCTGATGCAGTTCCAGGCCGACCTGCTGGGCATTCCGGTGCTGCGCCCGGCCGTCACAGAAACCACCGCCCTGGGTGCGGCCTACCTGGCGGGCCTGTCCTGCGGCGTCTACCGCAACACCGACGAGCTGTCGGTCCTGTGGCGCGCCGAGCGCACCTTTTTGCCAACCCTCAGCAGCGAGCGCGCCGCCGCCCTGATGGCGCAATGGGAGCATGCCGTGCGGCAGACCGTGGCGGTTTAGCGACCAACGACTACCCACCCGCGCTTGGACGACAATCCGCCATCGGGTGGCTGCGTTTCAAGCCGCCATTTTTAGCGAGCACCCAAGCCATGAGCATGCAAACCTCCAGCAGCAACCAACATATCGCCTTCATAGGCGGCGGCAACATGGCCAGCGCCATCATTGGCGGCCTGCGCCAGCGCGGTTTGGCCGCCAGCCAGATCCAGGTGGTAGAGCCTTTTACCGAGCAGGCCGCCAGGCTGAGGCAGCAATTTGAAGTGACGGTCAGCGCCAGCCCCGAGGCTTCGCTGGCGCGTGCGACGCTGGTGGTCTGGGCCGTCAAGCCCCAGACTTTTAAAGAGGCGGCAGCGCAAGTCAGCCCCCACACCGCCACCGCCCTGCACCTCAGCGTGGCCGCCGGCATACGCTCGGACAGCATTGCCGCCTGGCTGGGCAGCGAGCGCGTGGTGCGCGCCATGCCCAACACGCCGGCGCTGATCGGCAAGGGCATGAGCGCCCTCTTCGCCCGCCCGGCCGCCAGCGCCGCCGACCGACTGGCGGTAGAACAGGTGATACAGACCACCGGCGAATTTTTGTGGCTGGAGCAAGAGGAGCAACTGGACGCCGTGACCGCACTGTCGGGTTCGGGTCCGGCCTATGTGTTTTATTTCATCGAGGCCATGATCCAGGCCGGCAGCGACATGGGCTTGAGCCGCGCCCAGGCGCAGCAGTTGGCCGTCGCCACCTTTGTCGGCGCGTCGGCGCTGGCGCAAGACTCCGACGAGCCGCCCGAAACCCTGCGCGCCCGCGTCACCTCCAAGGGCGGCACCACTTACGCCGCGCTCAGCGCCATGGAGCAAGACGGCGTCAAAGAGCAATTCATGCGCGCCATGCAGGCGGCCCGGCAACGCGCCCGCGAGCTGGGTGATGAATTTGGTTCAAACTGAAAGGTTTGGGCATCAAAACCGGCTCCAGCGCTTATGCAACGGCCGCTAGCTGCTACACATTAAATAGCAAACCAGCGGCTTGCGGCGGCCCCACCGAACCCACGCCAGATAAATTGCAAGATGTCGGCCAGATCCGTCAACCGGCCGCAGCACCGGGGCGTTAACTCTTCACGAACATGCCGCTGGTCACCAAGTCTCCCGGCCCACGGCCCGGCAGCATGTGCGTAAGTACTGTCCTAACCTTCGGAGCTCACTATGAAGAAAATTCTGTCCATCCTCGCCAGTGCCGCCGTACTCGCCATGCCTTTGGCCCTGATCTCCGCACCGGCCGCCGCCCAGACCAGCGCTCCAGCCGCAGCACCTGCTGCCGCTCCCGCCGCTGCACCGGCTGCCGCTGAAAAAGCCGCACCAGTCAAGGCCAAAGCCAAGACCAAGCACAAAGCCAAACACAAGGCCAAGGCCAAACCAGCCGCCAAGAAAGCCGTCTGAGACGAGCCAGGACACGGCGCTGAGGGCCAGCCCCTCGGCCCGGCTTGAAAAAACCCGCCAAGTGCGGGTTTTTTATGGCCGCCTGTCTAAGCAGGCCGGCAGCGCTCGACTCAGCCGTGCCGACCTTCAGCGCCCCCAGTAAGACAGAGCCACGCCGGCAAACAGCGTGAAGCCCAGCCAGTGATTGAGGCGAAAAGCCTTGAAGCAATCATCGCGCTGGCGTTTGCGTATCAGCCAGCCATGGCCCAGCGCCTGCAACAAGGCTAGGCCGATTGCTACCAAATAAATAGCTGATTGCACAATACCCACAAGGGCCAGAGCCCATATAGACAGAAAAATCAGATAAAACAGCATGATGGCGGCGACATCGAAGCGCCCCAGCGTGATGGCCGAGGTCTTCATGCCGATTTTCAAGTCGTCGTCGCGATCGACCATGGCGTATTCGGTGTCGTAGGCAATCACCCAGAACAGATTACCCAGCAGCAGGACCCAGGCCAGCAGCGGCACGCGCGACTGCACGGCGGCAAAGGCCATGGGAATGCCAAAGCTGAAGGCCACGCCCAGCACCGCCTGCGGCATGGACACATAGCGCTTGGCATAGGGGTAGACCAGCGTCACCGCCAGCGCGGCGAAGGACCAGGCGATGGTGACGGCATTGGTGGTGAGTACCAGGCCAAAGGCCAGCAAGGCCAGCACCGCGCCCACCAGCAGCGCCTCCTGACTGGAAAGCGCGCCACTGGTCACCGGCCGCTGCGCCGTGCGCTTCACATGCCTATCGAAATCGCGGTCAGCCACATCGTTGAGGCAACAGCCGGCGCTGCGCATCAAAAACGTTCCCAGCGTGAACACCGTCAACAAATGCCAGCCCGGAAAGCCGTGCGCCGCCACCCAGAGGGCGGACCAGGTCGGCCAGAGCAGCAGTAGCCAGCCAGCCGGCCGGTTCCAACGTATCAATTGCAGGTAAAGGGAAAGTTTGCTGGGGCGGCTGGCTGTCATCTTGAAAATCAGGGACCTGGGGTAAAAAGTAAGAGGGCTTATTCCTCGAGCAGGGAGCGCAGCATCCAGGCGGTCTGCTCATGCACCGTCAGGCGCTGGGTCAGCAGATCGGCCGTGGGCTCGTCACTGGCCTTGTCGGCGATGGGGAACAGTTCGCGGGCGGTGCGCGCCACGGCCTCGTGGCCCTGTACCAGGATGCGCACCATTTCCAGCGCCTTGGGCGGCGTGCCCGGCGCGTCCGGCAGCGAGGTCAGCTTGCCGAACTGCGCGTAAGAGCCGGGTGCGGGATGGCCCAGCGAGCGTATGCGTTCTGCCACCGGGTCTACCGCGGCCCACAGCTCGGTGTACTGCGTCATGAACATCTGGTGCAGGGTGTTGAACATGGGCCCCGTCACATTCCAGTGAAAGTTGTGCGTCGTCAGGTACAGCGTATAGGTGTCGGCCAACAGCCGGCTCAGACCTTTGGCAATCGCTGCACGGTCTTTTTCACTGATGCCGATGTTGATGGCAGGAGAGGCTTGGAGCGCTTTTTTGGCAGAAGTTTTGGCCATGGGTTTTCCTTTTAAAAACAAGGGGACGGGAAACATCGGTTGACAAAGTCGCCGGGCCAAGCGCTCGACTGGCTCAGGACAGACGCGTGACGCCGGGCAGCTCGCAAGCATAAATAGCATTGCGCAGCGCGGCAATCGCCTCGTAGCGCGTGAAGCTGCGGCGCCAGGCCAGCACCACGCGCCGGCTCGGCACATGGCCCTTGAAGGGCAGGTATTTGATGAAAGAAGCGGCTTCCGGCGCCACACTGCCCTGGCCGCCTTTTTTCACGCTGGCCTGCTCGGCCAGGGCTTCCTTGGGCACGCCCAGGCGCGGCACCAGGGTGATGCCCATGCCGGCCGCCACCATGTGCTTGATGGTCTCCAGCGACGAGCCCTCAAAACTCTTACGAATGCCGTCGGCACTGCTGGAGAAACGCGCGAACTCGGGGCACACCTCCAATACATGGTCACGAAAGCAATGGCCGGTGCCCAGCAGCAGCATGGTTTCCTTTTTCAGCGTTTCGGCCGTGACGCTGCGGCTGGCCGCCAGCGGGTGGCCGCTAGGCACGGCGGCCATGAAGGGCTCGTCGTAAAGCGGCGCTATCGCCAGATTGGTATCGGGAAAGGGCTCGGCCAGGATGGCGCAATCGATCTCGCCGGTGCGCAGCTCTTCCAACAGCTTGACGGTGAAGTTTTCCTGCAGCATCAGCGGCATTTGCGGCGTGTGCGCAATGGTCTGGCGCACCAGGTCGGGCAGCAGGTAGGGGCCTATGGTGTAGATCACGCCCAGGCGCAAGGCACCGGCCAGCGGGTCTTTGCCGCGCTTGGCGATTTCGCGGATATTGTCGGCCTGCTCCAGCACGCTTTGCGCCTGGCGCACGATTTCCTCGCCCAGCGGCGTCACCGTGATTTCATTGGCATTGCGCTCGAACAGCTTGACCTGCAGTTCTTCTTCGAGCTTCTTGATGGCGACGCTGAGCGTGGGCTGCGACACATGGCAGGCTTCCGCACCCTTGCCAAAATGCTTTTCGCGAGCCACGGCCACGATGTATTTGAGTTCGGTCAGCGTCATGGGGTGATTGTGCAGCTTTTCAAGGGGCAACTGAAGGCAACAACGCCCGGACTTTCTACAACTCACCCTTTCCATCCAGCATGCGCGAAGACTGCTGATAAGCCAGCCGAGACGCTGCGGCGCAGCATTTGAAGGGTCGACAATGTAGAGTGGGGGTTTTGAAGACCCCCCTCATTCATTCATTCATCCCTGAAGCATCTCGGCATGCTGCCATGCCCTCCCAAAGCAGCCCATTTCCGAATTCAAAATGAATCTACCTGTCGACGATTACTTGCATAGGTATCTGGGCAAGCTTGCTTGGCTGGGCAGGGGGCTAACAGCACTGTTTTTATCGGGCTGCGTCATGACAGCATTTCTGTCTCACTGGAGCCTACTTGATGGCGCTCCGCGCAACAGCCTGCAGCTCTACCTGGATAACCAGGCGCACAGACCGTTTGCCTACCGCATGCTTGCGCCGGCCTTGCTTCGCACCGCAGATACTGCGCTACCGGCATCCATACAAGGCTTTTTAGCCGATCAGATCGCACCAGAGTTTCGCAGAAACTATGTCGAACCCTTGATGGCGCAATACGAAGTGATGCTACCGGGCATAACCGCGCGGGCTGATCTGGACTGGGAGCATGCAAGCTACCGGCGCAGCTATGTACTGATGGTGATGCTCATGTTCGGTTCATTTGCCGGCGCCATGCTGCTGCTCAGACGAGCCGCGCGCACGCTGGGAGCGAACGCCGCTTGCGCTGATGCGGTCATGCTGCTGTATGCAGTGATTGTGCCGACGATGTTTTTGAACGGAGGCTACTTTTACGACTTCATCGAGCAACTTTGTGCTGCTGCGCTCATTGCTTGCGTACTTGAAGCGCGTTGGGTCCTTGCATTGGCAACGCTGCTACTCATGCAAGCCAACAAAGAAACCGCCTTTTTGATGGTTTTTTTTCTTGCGCCCCATCTCTGGCACACCATGCGATGGCGAATGCTGCCAAGAGTTTTATTGGCGCTGTCGTGTTGCCTAATTATGTTGTGGTGGTCGCGATGGGCTTACGCCCATCTCCCCGGACAACCCACTGAATGGCACCTCAAGGAAAATCTCTTGTTCTGGTCACGCGCATCGTCGTGGAGCTTGACCGAGGACTTTCATTCTTTAGGCATTGCGCTGCCGCGCATGACGTACCTCTTTTTTGCCTCAGCGGTGTTGGCATGGAGCTGGAAGAAAGGAGCCACGCCCATGGTGCTAGGCGCCAGTTTGGCATTTCTTGTCCTTGCCGCGCTGCTGATGACCATGGGCTATCAGGATGAATTTCGCAATCTTTCGCTCGCTACGCCGCTCTTGGTACTGCTTGTGGGCGAACAGCTAGCCAGAGCAAGGCCCCAAGTTGCTTGAGCCCATATCTTGCCAAGCAGCGCAAAAGATATGGATAAATTCAATGCCGCCCGCAACTCAAGCCTTCAGGTATTCAGCCTTCCCCCCCAGCCACCGCAATATATGCCGCTGCGCCAACCCGGCATACTGATCCAGCATCACCGGCGCCACCTCGCGCGCCCAGGCCAGCAGTTCGGCATCGGTCGTCAAATCAGCAAAACGCAGCAAGGCCGCACCCGACTGCCGCGCCCCCAAAAACTCGCCCGGCCCGCGTATCTCCAGATCACGCCGAGCTATTTCAAAACCGTCATTGGTCTCGGCCATGGCCTTGAGCCGGGCTCGCGCCGTCTGGCCCAGGCGCGGCGCGTCGCCGGTGGAATACAGCAGCACGCAGGCCGAAGCCGCCGCGCCGCGACCAACCCGGCCGCGCAGCTGGTGCAGCTGGGAGAGGCCGAAGCGCTCGGCATGCTCTATCACCATCAGCGAAGCATTGGGCACATCCACGCCGACCTCGATCACGGTAGTGCTAACCAGCACCCCCATCAGGCCTTCGGTGAACAAGGCCATGACGGCTTTTTTCTCGGCTGGGGGCATGCGCGAATGCAACAGGCCGACCAGCACGCCGGGCAGCGCCGCGCTCAGGTCGGCGTGGGTCTGGGTGGCGTTGACCAGGTCTATCGATTCGCTTTCTTCAATCAGCGGGCAGACCCAGTAAATCTGCCGGCCCTCGGCGATCTGCCCCTGGATGCGGCCTATCACTTCGTCGCGCCGCGCGTCGTTCACCACCTTGGTGACTATGGGCGTGCGCCCCGGCGGCAACTCGTCCAGGGTGGAGACATCAAGGTCGGCGTAATAACTCATGGCCAGGGTGCGCGGAATCGGCGTGGCGGTCATCATCAAGAGATGCGGCTCCTGGCCGTCGTCTGTCATCTTGCTGCGCAGCGCCAGGCGCTGGGCCACGCCAAAACGGTGCTGCTCGTCGATGATGGCCAGCGCCAGATTCTTGAAGACCACCTTGTCCTGGATCACCGCATGCGTGCCTATCACCAGGCCGGCCTCGCCGCTGGCGATCAGCGCCAGCATCTCGCGCCGCTCCTTGGTTTTCTGGCCGCCGGTCAGCCAGGCGGTCTTGATGCCCAAGGGCTCCAGCCAGCCTATCAGCTTGCGGAAATGCTGCTCGGCCAGGATTTCGGTGGGCGCCATCAGCGCGCACTGCCAGCCGGCGTCCATGCAGCGCGCCGCCGCCAACGCCGCCACCACGGTCTTGCCGGCGCCCACATCGCCCTGCAGCAGGCGGTGCATGGGCAGGTTTTTTTTCAGGTCGGCTTCAATTTCCACGCCCACCCGCTGCTGGGCCGCCGTCAGGCTAAAGGGCAGGCGCTCCAGCAATTGGGCTTGCAGGCTGGGCTGACCGCCTGCGCGCGACTGGCCATTGAGGGCCGGCGCGCGCATGGCGGCGCGTATGCGCCTGGCCTGCAACTGGGACAGTTGCTGCGCCAGCAACTCCTCGGCCTTGAGCCGCTGCCAGGCCGGATGGCTGCGGTCCTCCAGCGCGGCCAGCGCCACATCTGGCCTGGGGTGATGCAAAAACTGTAGCGCCTCTCGCAGACTGGATAAGGGCTGCAGCCTCATTTGGCTTAAAAATGGCGCTGGAATGGTTTCGCTGAGGTCGGCCCGGGCCAGACCGCCCAGCACCGCCTTGCGCAAATAGGCCTGGGGCAGGCCGGCCACCGTGGAATAGACCGGCGTCAGCGCGCCCGGCAGTTCGCCGCCGGCCAGCTTGAAGCTGGGATGCACCATCTCGCGCCCGACAAAACCGCCGCGAATCTCGCCGCGCACCCGCACCTGGGCGCCCACGCTCAGCGTTTTCTGGTGTGAAGGGTAGAAGTTGAGGAAGCGCAGCACGCAGCTGTCGGTGCCGTCGTCCACCGTGACGCGCAGCTGGCGGCGCGGCCGCAGGCTGATCTCGCTGTGCGTCACCTGGCCTTCAAACTGCACCAGCTCGCCGTCGCGCACATCAATCAGCCGCTGGATGCGGGTCTCGTCCTCGTAACGCAGGGGCAAGTGCAGGGCCAGGTCGATGTCGCGGCGCAGCCCCAGTTTCTCCAGCGCCTTTTGCGCCGGCGATTTGGCCGGGCTTTTAGCCGGAGCTTTGGCCGGACCGGCCATGGGCGCGGCCCTGCCCTCAGCCATGGACTCGGGCATGGCAGCATGACTGGCAAAAGCACCGGGTGGCGACATGGGACAATTGTGCCTTCATGAAGACGACTTTCAGCCTCAGTGACTTTGATTTCACACTCCCCGAAGAATTAATCGCCCAGCACCCGGCGGCCCAGCGCAGCGCCTCGCGCCTGCTCGATGGCCGGGCGGCTGCGGCCGCTGATCGCCGCTTTGCCGATTTGCCCGACCTGCTGCAGCCGGGCGACCTGCTGGTGTTCAACGACACCAAGGTCGTCAAGGCCAGGCTGTTCGGTCAGAAATCCAGCGGCGGCAAGCTCGAACTGCTGATTGAGCGCGTGCTGTCACCCAGCACCGATGCCGGCCATGAAGTCGCCGCTCATATGAAAGTGAGCAAGAAGCCCTTGCCTGGCGCGGTGCTGCAGATGGACGGCGGCTTTACCGCCACGCTGCTGGGGCGCTGGCCCGAGGCCCACGGGCCGCTCTACCGCTTTCGGCTCAGCAGCGACCCCTACGCGCTGATGGCGCAGCACGGCCATGTGCCGCTGCCGCCCTACATCACACACAGCGATTCGGCGGATGACGAGCAGCGTTATCAGACGGTGTTTGCCAAGCACCCCGGCGCGGTAGCGGCGCCCACGGCCGCGCTGCACTTTGACGAGGCCATGCTGGCGCAGCTGGAGGCCCGTGGCGTGAGGCGCGCCAGCGTCACCCTGCATGTGGGTGCCGGCACCTTCCAGCCGGTCAAGACCGAAGTCATCGCCGAGCACACCATGCACTTCGAGCGCTTTGAAGTGCCTGCCACCACGCATGAGGCGATTGCCGCCTGCAAGGCGCGCGGCGGCCGCGTCGTGGCCGTGGGCACGACCACGGTGCGGGCGCTGGAGTCGGCCGCCCACTTCGGCCCAGCCTGCAAGGACACCAACATCTTCATCACGCCTGGCTTTGAGTTTCAGGTGGTGGACCTGCTGCTGACCAATTTTCACCTGCCCAAGAGCACGCTGATGATGCTGATCAGCGCCTTCTCGGGTTATGCCCACATCATGGCGCTGTACCAACACGCGATTGCCCAGCGCTACCGCTTCTTCAGCTACGGCGACGCCATGCTGCTGGCCCGCCAGACGCCCCAACCCCCAACCGCGCAGCTTTAAACACACCTGCGACAATCACAAAATGCTAGCTTTTGAAGTCCTGAAAACCGATCCGGCCACACCTGAGAGCGCAGGCGCCTACCTCGGCTCCTACGCCCGTCGCGGCCAGCTGACGCTGAACCACGGCGTGGTGCAAACCCCCATCTTCATGCCGGTGGGCACCTATGGCACCGTCAAGGGCGTGATGCCGCAGTCGCTGCACGACATGGGCGCGCAAATCATCCTGGGCAACACCTTTCACCTCTGGATGCGGCCCGGCCTGGATGTGATGAAACAGTTCGGTGGCCTGCACAAGTTTGAAAGCTGGCACAAGCCCATACTCACAGACAGCGGCGGCTTTCAGGTCTGGTCGCTGGGCGAGATGCGCAAGATTTCCGAGGAAGGCGTGAAGTTCGCATCGCCGGTCAACGGCGACAAGCTGTTCCTGACGCCTGAAATCTCCATGCAGATTCAGACCATTCTGAACAGCGACATCGTCATGCAGTTTGACGAGTGCACGCCTTACGACACCAAGGGCCACATCACCACCGAGGCCGAGGCGCGCAGCTCCATGGAGCTGAGCCGGCGCTGGGCCAAGCGCTGCGAGGACGAGTTTGCCCGGCTGGAAAACCCCAACGCGCTGTTCGGCATCGTGCAGGGCGGCATGTTCGAGAACCTGCGCCAGGAGTCGCTGGATGCGCTGGTCGAGATGGACTTTCCCGGCTATGCCGTGGGCGGCGTCAGCGTCGGCGAACCCAAGGAAGAGATGCAGCGCATCATGGCGCACACACCGCACCGCCTGCCGGAAAACAAGCCGCGCTATCTGATGGGCGTGGGCACGCCGGAAGACCTGATCGAAGGCGTGGCCTCGGGCGTGGACATGTTCGACTGCGTCATGCCGACCCGCAATGCGCGCAACGGCCACATGTTCACCCGCTTTGGCGACCTGAAGATACGCAATGCGCGCTACAAGACCGAAGAAGCACCGGTCGACAGCAGCTGCAGCTGCTACACCTGCCGCAACTTCAGCCGCGCCTATATGCACCACCTGGATCGCTGCGGCGAAATGCTGGGCCCCATGCTGAGCAGCATCCACAACCTGCATTACTACCTCAACCTGATGCAGGAAGTGCGCGACGCGCTGGACGCCGGCCGCTTTGGCGAATTCGTCACGCAGTTCAAGGCCGACCGGCAGCGCGGGGTTTAAACCATGAACCTCCAGCTGCAACGATGGATTGACCGCTGGGTTGGCGTGCCGCTGTGCGCGGCGGTGTCGGGCGTGGACAAGATTATTCGCAGCTTCAAGCCCCTGTCGCGCACGGCAGACCAGGCGCCGCGCGCCATCGTGGTGATACTGCTGTCCGAAATGGGCAGCCTGGTGCTGGCGCACGACATGTTCACGCGCCTGAAAACCCGCTACCCGAATGCCGAGCTGCACGCCCTGCTGTTTCGCAAAAACCGGGAAATCCTGGATCTGATGCAGGTGATCGCTCCGGCCAACGTCCACACCGTGGACGACAAATCGCTGGGCGGCCTGCTCTCCAGCCTATGGCAGGCCATAGGCGAGCTGCGCCGCGCCAAGGTGGACGTGGCGATTGACTGCGAGCTGTTCTCGCGCATCAGCAGCCTGCTGTCCTATGCCAGTGGCGCGGCGGTGCGCGTGGGCTTTCACCGCCATACCCAGGAAGGCTTGTACCGCGGCTCGCACATCAACCGGCCTGTTCCCTACAACCCCTATCACCACATCAGCGCGCAGTTTTTGACGCTGGCGCGGGCGATTGACTCGACCGCCGTACCCAAATCCAAATTGCCGGCCAATCTTGCCGCGGTCGGTGCCGGCAAACCGCCGCCGCATGTGCGGCTGGGCGCCGCCCTGGTTCCCGGCATTCAAGGCCGGCTGGCCCAGGACTTTCCGGCGATTGCCGGCAAGCCGCTGGTGCTGGTCTATCCGGGTGGCGGCATCTTGCCGATTCGCGCCTGGCCGCTGGCCTCTTACACCGCGCTGTGCGAAGGCCTGGTGGCCGATGGCTGCGCCGTGGCCGTGATTGGCCTGAAGGACGACCAGGCGCTGGCCCAGGAACTGGTGGCCAACGTCAACCGCGCCTTTCCGGCAAGCGCCGGCAGCGCGGTGATAGATCTGACCGGCTACACGCGCTCCATCTCCGAGCTGCTGGCGCTGTTTCATGTGGCGCGCCTGCTGGTCACCAACGACGGCGGCCCGGGCCAGTTCGCGGCACTGACGCCGATCTGGACGCTGATGCTGTTTGGCCCGGAAACCCCAAGCCTGTACGCACCGCTCACGCCTAAGTGCCATTCCTTTTACAGCCAGTGGCCCTGCTCGCCCTGCCTGACCGCTTACAACCACCGCTCGTCCTATTGCGACGGCGACAACCAATGCCTCAAGGTCATAGCCCCAGCCGCCGTGCTGGCCAAGGCACGCGAATGCCTGGCCGCGCCCTGACCGGCCTCTTTTGATGTCACGCTTACGAACCTTTGCCGAGGCGGTCATCAGCCGCCTGCCAGCGCGGCTGCAGCCCATGGCGCGCTGGCGCTTCATCAAGTTTGGCGCGGTCGGCGCCAGCGGCACGGTGATCAATATCGCCGTGCTCTACCTGTCGCAGGAGTTCTTGCTGCGCGGCATCGCCGACTTTCACACCCGGCTGAATTACTCGATTGCGCTGGCCATCACGCTGGCGACCATCAGCAACTTTTACTGGAACCAGCGCCTGACCTGGCGCGACCGCAAGCACCCGCATTCGGCCCTGTTCCTGTTCGCCAAATACGTGATGGCGGCGGCCTTGTCGATCGCCATCCAGTCCTTGCTGACCAAGTGGCTGGCCCAGTACCTGCATTACATCGTGGCCAACCTGGTGGCGATTGTGCTGGCCAGCGTAGCCAACTTCCTGGCCAATGACCGCCTGACCTTCCGTCGCCACCGCGCCAAAACACCGGCCACCGACGCGGCGAACGAAAACGCCACAACGCCCTCCAAGCTTCATGACAAGCCCTGAAAAACCAAGCGCCCGTCTGCCCGCCCACCTGCTCTGGATAGGCCTGGCCGTCCTGGTCGCCCTGGGCTATCTGTTTGGCCTGGGCGGCGACCACATTCCGCGCAACGGCGACGAGCTGGTCTACGCCAACATTGCCCGCATGACGGCCGAAACCGGCCACTGGCTGCCGCTGGTCAGTGCCTGGGATTTCATGCGCAACACCAAGCCGCCCTTGCTGTTCTGGCAGGCCATCGTGGCCGGCGGCTGGGGCGAGCACTGGACACTGCTGCGCCTGCGCCTGCCCAGCATGGCCTACACCTGGGGCATCACGCTGATGGTGGGCCTGCTGACCTGGAAAACCGTTCGCGGCGAAGCACCAGCGACGGAGCAGCAAAACCGCCGCGCCATGAGCCTGGGCGCGATCGCCGCCCTGGTCTATCTGTCGTTTTTCACCACCTACCGCTACGGCCGCCCTTTCCTGACCAGCGCGTCCGAGACCTTCTGGCTGTTTGGCGTGTTTTTTGCGCTGGCCTGGTCACCGGCCAAGCTGATGGCCTCACGCTGGAAGTTTCCGCTGATCGCCGGCCTGGCGCTGGGCATTGGCTGCCTCTACAAGTCCTTTGCCATGGTGGTGCCGGTGGGCTTTGGCCTGGCGCTGTGCTATCAGATGGTGGGGGCCAAGCAGGCGCCGTGGAAGGTCTGGCGGCCCGGCGTCATGCCAGATGCGCTCAAGGTGCTGGCCATCTGCCTGCTCGGGCTGGCGGTGTTCGGCCTGTGGTTTGCGGTCGACCCGCAGCCGGGCGAAGTCTGGCGCGAGTTTGTCGTCGGCGAGAACGCCGGCAAGATGAACTCCTCCAAAGGCTACTTCAGGTCCGCCCTGAGCGGCAGCGGCGGCGTGCTGACCATACTGACCGGCTATTTTTCCAATGCGCTGTTTCTGCTGCCGCTGTCCATAGGCGCCATGGTGGCGGCCTGGCGCGCCTGGCGCCAGCGCCGCGGCACGGCGCAAAGCATCAGCGACGCCGAAAAAATCATGTGGCTGTGGCTGCTGGCGCTGGCACTGGTGTTCATGCTGCCGACGCAGCGCTCGACCCGCTACCTGATCCCGGCCATGCCGGCGCTGGCGGTGGTGATGGCGCTGTACTGGGAGCGCATTGGCCGCATCTGGTTCAGCCTGACGCTGCTGGTCTGCATGATAGGCCTGCTGGCCATGGGACTCATAGGCTATGGCGCCGTGCGCGCGACGCAAAACAGCTGGGTTTACTCGCCGCTGTTCTGGCTCTTGCTGGCCGCCTCGGCCCTGGTCTGCGCCATCGCCATGTTCAAACAGAGCTGGACCCGCCCCGTCACCGCGCTGGCCGGCTTTGCCGTGATCTTTGCGCTGGCCTGGGTGACCGAGCCCTTCAACGGCGAGATGGGGCGCTTCCGTGCCGATACCAATGCCCTACTCAAAGGGCAGACGGTGCAGGTGCCTAGCAACTTCAACGGCCATTTCGAGCGCTACGAATTCATCATTCCCGGCGCCAAAATCGTGCCCTACTTTGCCGCGCAGCCGGTGGACTACCAGGATGTGGATGCGCTCTTCAAAACCAGCCGCTACGCCCTGGTGCAGCGCCGCATCGGCCAGCCGCCCTGTACGCAGTGCCGCATCCTGGATGAGCGCTGGGACCTGCGCTCGCGCCAGGACGAAGCCGACGGCACCATGGCCGCCTTCAAGACTCCCGAGACCTACTGGTACGCCAAGGAATACCTGGTCGAACGCCTGACGCCCTGAAGGCGGTTGGCGCAGGCCCCTCTTCTCTTTTCAACAAGGAATAGACGATGCAATACCGCCGCCTGGGAAAAAGCAATCTGAAGGTATCGGCCCTGTGCCTGGGCACCATGATGTTCGGCCGACAGACGCCTATTGAAGAGGCGGCACGCATTGTGGCCTCGGCGCGTGCGCACGGCATCAACTTCATTGACACCGCCGACGTCTACAACCAGGGCCAGTCGGAAAAAGACCTGGGCCAGCTGCTCAAGGGCCAGCGCCAGCACTGGGTGCTGGCCAGCAAGCTGGGCAATCCGGTCAGCGAAGCGGTCAACCAGAGCCACTACTCGCGCCGCTGGCTGATCCAGCAAACCGAGGCCATTTTGGCACGGCTGCAAACCGACTACCTGGACATTCTTTACCTGCACCGCGACTACCACGAGGAAAACCTGGAAGAAGCGGTGCGGGCCCTGGGCGACCTGATCAGCGCCGGCAAGATCCGCAGCTTTGGCCTGTCCAATTTCCGCGGCTGGCGCATCGCCGAAGTGGTGCGCCTGTGCAAGGAATTGGGTGTGCAGCCGCCTAGCGTCTGCCAGCCCTATTACAACTTGCTGAACCGGGGCCCGGAGGTGGAAATCCTGCCGGCCTGCGGCCATTACGGCCTGGGCGTGGTGCCCTACAGCCCGCTGGCGCGCGGTGTGCTGACCGGCAAATACCCGCCCGGCCAGCCGCCGGCCGAGGGCACGCGTGCCGGCAGCGGCGACAAGCGCATTCTGGAGACCGAATTCCGCGAGGAGTCGCTGCTGATTGCGCAAAAGATCAAGGCCCGCTGCGAAGCCAGGGGCCAGATCCCCGGTCAGTTTGCCGCCGCCTGGGTCTTGGCCAATCCACTGATCAGCGCGGTCATTGTCGGGCCGCGCACGCTGGCCCACCTGGAAGACGTCTATGGCGCGCTGGACCTGACGCTGACGGCGGAAGACGAAGCCTTCGTCAATGCGCTGGTGGTGCCGGGACATGCCTCCAGCCCGGGCTACAACGACCCGGGCTATCCGTTTTTTGGCCGGCCGGTCTGAGCGTGCATCCTGGCCGGCAGCGGCCAGGCCATCCATTGCTATAAATTAAATAGCTATCTGCGCCCGTAGTACCTGGGCCAACGCCCGATTTTGCTTAAATTTCCGGCTCTACTCCCGGGGCCTGGCCTGGCCTGCGGAACTTGCCCCGCTTACCGCCCTCCAATGAATGGGCACAGGCCGTGCCGGGCCAGCGTCTGACGCTGCGCTTTACCTAGACATTCCAGCTCTCACGTCCCTTGACCGGAGACTTGCACATGGATGCACCGTGCGTAGCTTCAGCGCGACTAGCCGCGACTGTGCTCGCCGCTGCCTTGCTCGTTGCTTGTGCGGCCGGCCCCGACTATGTCCGCCCTACGGTCGAGGCGCCGCAAGCCTACAAGGAAGACGGGCCGTGGCGGCCGGCGCAGCCCCAGCGCATCGACAGCCAGCAGCCCTGGTGGTCGCTTTACGCAGACAGCACACTAGACGGCCTGATCGCGCAGGCCACCCAGGCCAACCAGAATATTGCCCAGGCCGAAGCCCAGGTTCGTCAGGCCCATGCCATTGCCGACGCGGCCAGGGCGGGCTTTTTTCCAACGGTTGGCGCCACGGCCAACGCAGTTCGCGCGCGCACCGACACGAACGCAAACCATTTGGGCAATACCGTCAGCGTGGGGCTGCAGGCCGGCTGGGAGCCTGATCTGTGGGGCGGCGTGCGGCGCGCGGTCGAGGCCGGCAAGGCCGGCAGCCAGGCCAGCGCCGACGATCTGGCGGCGGCGCGCCTGAGCGTGCAGGCCACGCTGGCGCAGGACTACTTCCAGCTGCGCACCACGGATCGCCAGATCGCGCTCTACGAGCGCACGGTGGCCGCCTACCGCAAGGCGCTGGCGCTGACGCAGGCGCAGTACAACGCCGGCGTCACGCTGCGCTCCGACGTGGCGCTGGCCCAGACGCAGCTGGAAGCCGCCGACGCGCAGCGCATAGACCTGCAGGTGCAGCGCAGCCAGCTGGAACACGCGCTGGCCGTGCTGCTCGGCAAGGCGCCGGCCGCCTTTGAGCTTTCCGCGCTTTCATCGCTTGAAGCGCCGCCGGCCACGCTGCCGCTGATCCCGGCCGGACTGCCGTCCGAGCTGCTGGAGCGCCGGCCCGACATCGCCGGCGCGGAGCGCCGCGCGGCGCAGGCCAATGCCAACATCGGCGTGGCCCGGTCGGCCTACTACCCGGCGCTGACGCTGGGCGCCAGCCTGGGCAGCAGTGCCGCCAGCCTGGCCACGCTGTTCACGGCCCCGGCCAGCGTCTGGTCGCTGGGCGCCACGCTGGCGGGCACGCTGCTCGATGGCGGCCTGCGCAAGGCGCACGACGCCCAGGCCGTGGCGGCCTACGACCTGGCCGTGGCCCAATACCGGCAAACCGTGCTGGCCGGCTTCCAGGAGGTGGAAGACAACCTGGCCGCCCTGCGCGTGCTCGGCCAGGAGTCCGCCGTGCAGGAGCGGGCGGTTCAGGCCGCCCAGTTGTCCGAACGTCTGGCGCTGAGCCAGTACCGCGCCGGCAGCGCCAGTTACCTCGCGGTGGTCAATGCGCAAACCCTGTTGCTGACCAACCAGCGCACGGCCGAGCAGTTGCGCGGCCGCCAGTTGGTCGCCAGTGTCGCGCTCATCGCGGCCACGGGTGGCGGCTGGAGCAGCGCCGACAGCGCAACGCTGGCGCGCACGCCTTGACCGCCGCCAAAAGAAGACCGCCATGAGCCCATCGCCTGCCCGTCGCCGCAACCTTCTGCTGGGCTTGATAGTCCTTCTTGCCGTGCTCGCCGGCCTCTGGTATGTCAACCGGCCGGCGCCGCTTGCCCGGGTTGCGGCGCCCGCCGTGCGGGTCACCACGGCGCCCGTTCTGGCGCAATCGGTGCCCATCTACCTGACGGGCATAGGCACGGTTGCCGCCGCGCAAAGCGTCACGGTCAAGGCGCGCATCGATGGCCAGCTGGACCAGATCGGTTTCAGCGAAGGCCAGGACGTCAAGGCCGGCCAGATGCTGGCGCGCATAGACCCGCGCACGCTGCAGGCGCAGCTGGCGCAAGCGCAGGCTCAGCGCGCCAAAGACCAGGCCCAGCTCTTGAACGCGCGCACCGACTTGCAGCGCTTTGTGCGCCTGATCGGCGAAGACGCGGCGACGCAGCAGCAGCTGGACACGCAAAAAGCGTTGGTCGCCCAGCTCCAAGCCAGTGTGCAGACCGACGACGCGCAGATCCGGTTTGCCCAGGTGCAACTGAGCTTCACCACCATACTGGCGCCCATCAGCGGGCGCGTGGGCGCGCGCCTGGTGGATCCGGGCAACATCGTGCATGCGGCCGACGCCAATGGCCTGGTGGTGATCAACCAGATAGATCCGATCGCCGTCGTCTTCACCTTGCCCGAGGACGCCTTTCAGGACATCAACCGGGCGCTCCAGGCCAGCCGCCAGCCCCTGGCCGTGCAAGCCTACCCCCGCGAAGGCCAGGACTTGCTGGGCACGGGCAGTCTGGTGCTGCTGAACAACCAGATCGACCCGGCCACCGGCACGGTGCAGCTCAAGGCCAGCTTTCCCAACCCGCAGCACCGCCTCTGGCCGGGCCAGTTTGTCAACGTGCGCCTGCTGCTGGGCACGCGCGAGCAGGCCCTGACCGTGCCCGCCGCCGCCGTGCAGCGCAGCCAGGACGGCACCTATGTCTATGTGGTCGATACCGATGGCAAAACGGTGCAAAACCAGGCCATCGCCGTGGCGCAGATCCAGGACGGCCTGGCCGTCGTCAAGCAAGGCCTGGGCGCCGGCCAGCGCGTCGTCGTGGCCGGGCAGTACAAGCTCAAACCGGGGGCCGCCGTTGCTGAAACCACGCCCCCGGGCGCAGGGGCAGGAAAATGAGTCTTTCCGCGGGCTTCATCAAACGCCCCATAGGCACCACGCTGCTGGCCCTGGCGCTGCTGCTGGTGGGCATGGCGACCTTTCCCCTGCTGCCCATCGCACCGCTGCCGCAGGTGGACTTTCCGACCATACAGGTTTCGGCCAACCTGCCCGGCGCCAGCCCCGAGACCATGGCCTCGAACGTGGCGCAGCCATTGGAGCGCCAGTTCGCGCTGATTGCCGGCCTGTCGCAGATGACCTCGATCAGCGGCACCGGTTCGTCACAGATCACCCTGCAATTCGAGCTGAACCGGCCCATAGATGCCGCCGCGCTCGACGTGCAGGCGGCCATCAACGCCTCCAGCGGCCAGTTGCCGGCCAACCTGCCGAGTCCGCCGACCTTTCGCAAGGTGAACCCGGCGGACTCGCCCATCATGCTGCTGGCAGTGCAGTCCAGCACGCTGCCGCTGATCCAGGTCAACGACTATGCCGACAACATCCTGGCGCAGCAGATCTCGCAGATCTCGGGCGTGGGCCTGGTCAACATCGGCGGCGCGCAAAAGCCCGCCGTGCGGATACAGATAGACCCCGGCAAGCTGGCCGCCATGGGCCTGAGCCTGGAAGACATACGCGGCGTCATCGCCACCGTATCGGTGAACCAGCCCAAGGGCACGCTTGACGGTCCGGCGCAGAGCTTCACCGTCTACACCAACGACCAGCTGCTCAGCGCCGCGCCCTGGAACGATGTGGTGCTGGCCTACAAGAGCGGCGCGCCGGTGCGGGTGCGCGACATCGGCGTGGCGGTCGACGCTGCGGAAAACAACAAGGTGGCGGCCTGGGCCTACGCCGGCGCCGCGGCGCCCGACAGCGGCATACGCAACGGCCGCGCCCTGCTGCTGGTCATCTTCAAGCAGCCGGGCGCCAACGTGATAGAGACGGTCGACCAGATCAAGGCCGCGCTGCCGCGCCTGCAGGCGGCCCTGCCGCCCACGGTCGAGGTCCACACCCTGGTCGACCGCACGCAGACCATACGCGCCTCGGTGCATGACGTGGAGTTCACGCTGCTGCTGACCATCGCGCTGGTGGTGCTGGTGATCTTCATCTTCCTGCGCAACGTGGCGGCGACGCTGATCCCCAGCGTGACCGTGCCGCTGGCGCTGCTGGGCACCACGGCCATCATGTACCTGGTGGGCTTCAGCCTGGACAACCTGTCGTTGATGGCGCTGACGATCTCGGTCGGCTTTGTCGTGGACGACGCCATCGTGATGCTGGAGAACATCTATCGCCACATCGAAGCCGGCATGGCGCCCATGGAGGCGGCCTACCGGGGCGCCGGCGAGATCGGCTTCACCATTGTCTCTATCTCGGTCTCGCTGGTGGCGGTGTTCATTCCGCTGCTGCTGATGGGCGGCATCGTCGGCCGGCTGTTCCGCGAGTTCGCCATCACCGTCACCCTGGCCATCGCGGTCTCGGTGCTGATCTCGCTGACCCTCACGCCCATGCTGTGCTCGCGCTTCTTGAAGAACGAACATGGCCGCGCGCACGGCCGCCTGTACCAGCTCTTCGAGCGCGGCTTCGAGGCCTTGCTCAATGGCTACAAGCGCGGCCTGAACGTGGTGCTGCGCCACCAGTTCATCACCCTGTGCGTCTTTTTTGCCACGCTGGCGGCGACGGTGGCGCTGTTCGTCATCATCCCCAAGGGCTTTTTTCCGCAGCAGGACACGGGCTTCATCTTCGGCTCGGCGCAGGCCGGCCAAGACTCGTCCTTCGCCGCCATGAACCGGCGCATGCTGCAGTTCGCCGACGTGGTGCGCCAGGATCCCGATGTCACCGGCCTGTCCATGTTCGGCAACTCGTCCATCTTCAACACCGGCAACTTCTTCATCATGCTCAAACCCAAGGACGAAGGGCGCACCTTGAGCGCCGATCAGATCATTGCCCGGCTGCGTCCCAAGGTGGCGAACATCGAGGGCGCCTCGCTGCTGATGCAGGCCGGCCAGGACATCAACGTGGGCGGGCGCCTGTCGCGCACCCAATACCAGTACACCATCACCGACGCCAACCTGGACGAGCTCAACCTGTGGGCGCCCCGGCTGCTGGAGCGATTCGCGCAACTACCGGAGCTCACCGACGTGGCCTCGGACCTGCAAAATGCGGCCGCCACCGCCACCCTGACCATAGACCGCGACCGCGCATCGAGCTTCGGTTTCTCGCCCGGCGCCATCGACGCGACGATTTACGACGCCATAGGCCAGCGTCAGGTGGCCCAGTTCTTCACCCAGATCAACAGCTACCACGTGGTGCTGGAGGTGACGCCGGCGCTACAGGCCGACCCCTCGCTGTTTAGCAAGCTCTACATGACGTCGCCGCTGACCGGCCAACAGGTGCCGATGTCGGCCTTCGTCAAGCTCGACAGCAACAAGTCCGGCTACCTCTCGATCAGCCACCAGGGCCAATTCCCGGCCGTGACCCTGTCCTTCAACCTGGCGCCCGGCGTGGCGCTGGGCCAGGCGGTGGAGGCCATCGACAAGGCCCGCGGCGAGATGGGACTGCCGCAGGCGCTGACGGGCTCCTTCCAGGGCACGGCGCAGGCCTTCCAGGACTCGCTGCGCAGCCAGCCCTATCTGATTGCCGCCGCGCTGGTCGCCGTCTACATCGTGCTCGGCCTGCTCTACGAGAGCTTTATCCACCCGCTGACGATTCTGTCGACGCTGCCCTCGGCCGGCGTCGGTGCGCTCTTGATCCTGATGGCCGGGGGCTATGAGCTGACGGTGATCGCGCTGATAGGCATCATCTTGCTGATAGGCATCGTCAAGAAGAACGGCATCATGATGATCGACTTCGCGCTCACCGCCGAACGCGAGCAGGGCATGTCGCCGCGCGACGCGATCTACCAGGCCTGTCTGCTGCGCTTTCGCCCCATCATGATGACCACCATGTGCGCGCTGCTCAGCGGCCTGCCGCTGATGCTGGGCCACGGCGCCGGCTCGGAGCTGCGCCGGCCACTGGGCTTCGCCATGGTCGGCGGCCTGCTGCTGTCACAGGTGTTGACGCTGTTCACCACGCCGGTGGTCTACCTCTACCTGGACAGGGCCCACTACTGGTTCATGCGTCGGCGTGGCAAGAAGCTTGTGGCCAAGACGGCAAAAGCGCCATGAGGCATGAGTCGCCGGGCCATCACAGCCTCTCAACGCCTCACACACTCATGCTTGTGGCACGGCCAGCGCCCCTGGTTGGCCCGCTTCGGCCGTCGTGCCACAGGCATGGCAGAACTTGGCAAAGGCACTCTTGCGGGTGCTGCATTTGAAACAGTGGTCAAACAGGCCTATGCCGCAATGTGGGCAGAAATCGATCTCGGTGTTTTTCAGATCCACAGGCCGCTCGCAGCCCGGGCACACACTCTTGGACAAGCGCGCCAGCGCGGTGTCATAACTCAGCTCCTCGCGGCGCTGGGCATCGGGCAGCTGCTCGGCCAGTTTTTGTTTTTCCAGGTAGCGGTTGAGCGAGATGATGGCCTGCCGGCCCACCAGCACCGTGAGCACAATGCCGACGACATAGCGCACATAGCCGCCGTAGCTTGGCAGGTAGGGCACCAGTTCGACGAAGAAGGCAAACACCGCAAAGATGATGAAGCCCCAGACGAAAGGCCAGTAGGTCGTCTTGCGCTTTTTCGCAAACATCCAGCCGGCGAGCACCAATAGCGGCAGGGTCAGCGCCAAGCGGTACAGAAAGACGCGCAACTCGACGCGGCGGTATTCGGCATTGAGCAGCTTTTGTGCCGCCTCCTGCATCTCATTGAGTTTTCTTTGCTCGCGCGCCACCGTCTGCCTGGCATCGAGCGCCGCCTGCTGCTGCGCCTCCACCGCCACACCGGCAGCGCGCTCCCGGTCTTTCAGGGCATCCAGCGCCCTGGTGCGCGCCAGCAGCTCCGGGTCCTGCTCGGCCAGCTGCGTGGCGCGGCGCGTGGCCAGCCAGTTGTTAAAGGTTTCGCGCGCCGCCGCCGAGTCGGCTTGCGCGGCCCGGCGCTTGAGCTGAGCCTGCTCCAGTGCCGTCTGGGCGTCCTGCTCGGCGCGCTCGGCGGTTGTGATGGCCTTGCGCGAGGCGCTGCTGGCCGCGCCGTCCATATAGTCATCGAGTGAAAGCTGTTTCTCCACCTTGGGCAGGTCGCCCACAAGGGTGCCGCCCAGGCCAATCAGAAAGCCGGCAAACACAATGGCCACCAGCCACAGGCCGCGCTGCATCCATTTTTCGGTCAGTCGCAAGGTTTTGCTCATGGTGGACTCTCTTTAAGGTTGACTCAGGGTGGCAGGTTTATTTGGTGTTTTCAATCGACCATGAGCGCCGCCACCCTGGCGCGCAGTGCCTCGGGCTGCACCTCTGCCGCCGCCATGGGTGCCCCGGCTTTCAGGCCCACGCGGCTCCACATGCCGCGCCTGAAGGGCCGCACCATGGCGCCGCCCTTCTCGACCCGGCTGAAGAAGGAGCCCCACAAATTGGTCAGCGCCATGGGAATGACAGGCACATCCAGGCCATCACGCTCGGCGTTCTCCATGATTTTCATGATGCCGCCCCTGAACTCCTGCAGCGTGCCGTCTTTGGTGATGCCGCCCTCGGGAAAGATCGCCAGCAAATCGCCATCGCGCAGCACCTTGGCGGCCGCCTCAAAAGCCGCCTCGTAAGCCAGCGGGTCTTCAGCGCGCGGCGCAATAGGAATCGCCTTGGCCAGCCGGAATAGCCAGCCCAGCACCGGCATTTTGAAAATGCGGTGGTCCATCACAAAGTAGATGGGGCGCGGGCTGGCCGCCATCAGCAGCACCGGGTCGATAAAGCTGACATGGTTGCAGATCAGCACGGCCGCGCCCTGCGTCGGAATGTTGTCATCGCCCTTGACCCTGAAACGGTAAATGCAGCGTGACGCGATCAGCGCAATAAAGCGCAGCAGGTACTCGGGCACCAGCATGAAGATGTAAAACGCCACCACTGCATTGGCCAGGCCGACAAACAGGAAAATCTGCGGAATGCTGAACTCGGCCTTGAGCAGCGCGCCGGCCAGGATGGCGCTGACGATCATGAACAGCGCATTGAGAATGTTGTTGGCGGCAATGATGCGGGCGCGGTGCGTAGGCTGGCTGCGCAGCTGGATCAGCGCATACATGGGCACGCTGTAAAGGCCGGCAAACAGGCTGAGCAGGGCCAGATCCATCATCACGCGCCAGTGGTAATGCCGGGCCATGAAACTGGCGACACCCATGATGTCGGAGGGCGGCAGGCCGCGCGATGCGAAATAAAGGTCTATCGCAAAAACACTCATGCCTATGGCGCCCAGCGGCACCAGCCCGATCTCGACATGGCGTTTGCTGAGCACCTCGCACAGCAAAGAACCAGTGGCAATGCCGATGGAAAAAACCACCAGCAGCAAGGACGCCACCTGCTCATTGCCGTGCATCACCTCCTTGGCAAAGCTGGGGAACTGGCTCAGAAACACGGCACCGAAAAACCACATCCAGCTGATGCCCAACATGGAACGAAACACCACCACATTGCTGTTGGCAAGCTTGAGGTTGCGCCAGGTTTCGCTGACGGGGTTCCAGTTGATCTTGAGGTTCGGGTCGGTGCTAGGGGCCAGCGGAATGAACTGGGCAACCACCCTGCCGGCCAATGCCAGCAGCACGCAGCCCATGGCCACATAGTCGGGCCCGACCTGGGGTATGGCCACGATCAGGCCTCCCACGATATTGCCCAGCAAGATGGCCACGAAGGTGCCCATCTCGACCATGCCATTGCCGCCCGTCAGCTCGCGCTCGTTCAGGGCCTGCGGCAGGTAGGCAAACTTGACCGGGCCAAACAGCGTGGAATGCAAGCCCATCATGAAGGTGCAGCCCAGCAGCACAGGCACTTGCACATTGACGTTCTTGCTCATGAAACCGAAAGCGGCAATCAGCATGATCACCACCTCCAGGTTTTTGACAAAACGGATCACGCGGGTTTTCTCAAACTTGTCGGTGAGCTGGCCGCTGGTGGCGGAGAACAGCAAAAAAGGCAGGATGAACAGCGCGCCAATCACCAGGCCGGCCAGCGCGGGCGGCAGCCAGCTCACACTGAGCTGGTAGGTCACCATCACGGTGAAGCCGAACTTGAACAGGTTGTCGTTGGCGGCACCCGAAAACTGGGTCCAGAAAAAAGGCGCAAAGCGGCGCTGCTTCAACAAGGCAAACTGGTTCGGGTGCTCGTGCAAAGGCGGCGGCGCCAACGACGCAGCTGCGGGGCTGTCCTGACCGGCTAAATCAACACTCATGCATGACTCCTCTTTTCATTTTTTCCAGTAGATGGGTGGCAATGCCTTGTCCCAACTTTGACACCGCAGCGCCGGGAAACCCAGAGCGATTCTCTCCTGATTTCTCGGGTACCCCCTCGGGCACATGAAGTCTGAGCGGCCCGGCAAAAAACGCTACCGCTTATCAGTACAGGTCGACAGGACAAGCCCCAAAGTATCGACAATCAATACTTTCCAGTATTTTTTACTTAGGGAGTTTGCATGAGTAGCAGTGCCGACCTTGTGATCGCCCTGAAAAAGGAACTCAAGGCGGCGCAGATGACCTATGCCGATCTGGCGCGTGCGCTGGGCATGGCCGAGTCCAGCGTCAAGCGCATGCTGGCCAAGGGCGACATGCCGCTGTCGCGCGTCGATGCGATTTGCCGCGCACTGAAACTGGACTTTGCCGAGCTGGCCAGGCGCGTGGCCGACGCGCAGCCGCTGCTGGCGCAACTGAGCGAGCACCAGGAAAAAGCCGTGGTGGCCGACAAGAAGCTGCTGCTGGTCGCCATTTGCGTGCTGTCGCAATGGACGCTGGAGCAGATCACCGGCAGCTACCGCCTGAGCGAGGCCGAGTGCATCAAATACCTGGCGCAGCTGGACCGCATAGGCATCATCGAACTCAAGGCGCTGAACCGCTACCGGCTCAAGCTGGCCAAGACCTTTCGCTGGCGGGCCCATGGCGCGGTGATGGACTACTTTCGCGACAACGCCCTGCTGGACTATTTTTCCGGTGGCTTTGACGGCGGCGGGGAAGGCCTGCTGCTGGTGCACGGCGCCATCAGCCGCAGCCTGGCACCTTCGTTCATGGAGCGCATGCAGCGCGTGGCGCAAGACTTTGCCCAGCAGCACCAGACCGACCAAAAGCTGGCCGACAAGGACCGCGAAGGCTATACCCTGCTGCTAGCGATGCGAAGCTGGGAGTTTGAAGCCTTCGCCAACTTGCGGCGATGAAATCATCCTTAGAAAAGCTTTGACAAGACAGGCCTAGGCCGGTCAGAATCGCGGCTCATGCAGGAGAGTGGATGGCCAGGCAAAACGCCTGATATCCCACCGAAGGCGCAAACTTCCATACACGCTCAGGTCCCGTACTGCATGCCATGAAAAGCCGTCTGGAGAGCCATCACAGCACGTGATGCACCGAAGGAGCAAGCCCGCGGCAAGTGCCGCGGCGTGAATCTCTCAGGTACCAAGGACAGGGGAAGCGGCAACCAGCGGAACGCGTGAGCGTGTTTCCGGCTTCAGGTTGCTACTTTTTTAATAGCTGACTGCGCCCGTTCCGCTTGGACAATCTGTCTAAAAGGTTATCAAAATGCGCGTTATTGTTCTCGGCAGCGGCCTGCTCGGCGTCAGCTCGGCCTGGTATCTTTCACAGCTCGGCCACGAGGTCACCGTGATCGACCGGCAAACCTCGCCGGCAGCGGAAACCAGCCATGCCAACGGCGGGCAAATCTCGGTCAGCCACGCCGAACCCTGGGCCAACCCCAGCGCTCCGTTCAAGGTCCTCAAGTGGCTGGGCAAGGAAGATGCGCCGCTGCTGTTTCGCCTGCGGGCCGATACGCGCCAGTGGGCCTGGGGCCTGCAGTTCCTGCGCGAATGCACGCCCGCCCGCACCCGCCACAACATCCGTCAAATCGTGCAGCTGGGCACCTACAGCCGCGACATGCTGCAGCAGCTGCGCCAGGACACCGGCATCCAGTACGACCAGCGCACGCAAGGCATTTTGCACTTCTATACCTCGCAGCAAGAGTTCGAAGGCGCACTGGAGCCCTCACGCCAGATGCGCGAACTGGGCTGCGAGCGCCGTGTCATTTCGGCCGACGAGGCGGTGGCCATAGAGCCGGCGCTGGCCACCATTCGCGGCCAACTGGCAGGCGCCACCTACACCGCCGAGGACGAATCGGGGGACGCCCGCAAATTCACACTGGAACTGGCCAAGCTCTGCGAAGCGCGTGGCGTGCGCTTTCTGATGGGCCACCACATCACGCGCCTGGTCAAAACCGGCGACCAGATCAGCCAGATTGAGGCCACCGACCCGCAGGGCCGCTACCTGCAGCTGACGGCCGACAGCTACGTGCTGGCGGCGGGCAGCTTCAGCCCGGCACTGGCCGAGCCGCTGGGCCTGAAGCTGCCTATCTACCCGGCCAAGGGCTACTCGGTCACACTGCCGGTGATCGATTCTTCGCGCGCCTATGAGGTGTCACTGACCGACGACGAATTCAAACTGGTCTTTAGCCGCTACACCAGCCAGGGCGAAGACCGCTTGCGCATTGCCGGCACGGCCGAGCTCAACGGCTACGACCGCCAGCTCAACGAGGCCCGCTGCCAGGCCATTGTGCGGCGCGTGCAGAAACTCTTTCCCGGTGCGGCGGATGTGGACCGCGCGCAATTCTGGAGCGGCCTTCGCCCGGCCACCCCAAGCAATGTGCCGCTGATCGGCCAAAGCCGCATCAGCAACCTGTTTCTGAACACCGGCCACGGCACGCTGGGCTGGACGCATGCCTGCGGTTCGGGCAAGGCAGTGGCAGACATCGTGAGCGGCCGCGTGCCGGAACTGGACTTTGCCTTCCAGGGCGATCCGTCAAACCGGTCTGCGCAGGCGTTTGGCCGCCGTCAAGCGCGTGCAGTAAACACCGTCAAGACGCCGGTATAGCCATACAGCTGGTGGCCGGCAATTTCACCGCCGGCAAAAAACCCCACCAGCGGCACGTCGCCCAGGGCCCGCCGCACGATTTGCAGCTCGGCGCTGGGCGCACCGAAATGCGGCCCGCCCCGTCCTGAGCAGCTGACATAAATCGCGCCGGCAATGCGCCTGGCCAGATGCGGTGCCGACTCGGCTTCGGGCGCGTGCAGCGCACTGGCCAGTTCCAGCGAGAGTTCTTCCGGCTCCAGCTCCTCGCGAATTTCGGCGCAGACCCGGATCAGGTCGGCGCGTGCCGCCTCGGCGTTGCGTTCGCAAAACGCCAGCTTGCTGCCCACGCTGGGCAGCTCCGCAATGGCAATGCCCTTGCGCGCCGGATCCAGCCCGATCAGGTGGCGCACCACCACCTCGGCGCCAAACTGGCCGGCGTGCCTGATCTGCGCGTCCATCAGCCTGTCGGCCGATGGGCTCAGGCCGACCAGCGTCATGCGGACCTTGGCCAGCGCCTCGCGCGGCTGGTCCAGCGAAACCCCCAAGTCTTGCAGCAGCACATCCAGCGCGGGCTGGCCGTCCAGTCCGGTCACCACATTGGCTTCGCAGGCGGTGATCTCGTGATCGATCGAGACCGGGCGGCAGCCTTGCGTGACACGCGACATCAGCGCCATGCCGCCCGTTTCATCGCGGGCAAAGGCGACGCCGCTCAGGCCCCCGCTAAACACACCGCCGGCCGCCCCCTGGCCCTTGACATTGCCATGGCCGCTGAGCGCAAACTGCACCGTGCTGGAGCGGCTGGAGGCCAGGCCACCAAACACATAGCCGCTTTCGGTACGCTGGGCCATCTCGTCAATCAGCTCGGCCACATCGGGCGTCGCGGCATCGGCATGAATCAAGGCGGTATGCGCCGTGAACAGGCCACTGCGGGCCGGCGGCAGCGGCGACACGCCGGAGAACACCCGGTACTGGTCATGCGGCAATTCGCACAGCATCACGGCCAGCGCCGGCTCGTCAAAATACTCGACGTTGTTGGAGGCAATGCCCACGCCCACCGTGCCGCTCCAGTCGGTGATCTCAGGCAACTCGGCGCTCAGGTGATCGAGGATGTCTTGCGCATCGGCCGCGTAGTGGTCGGTGATGTAGAGCAGCGCCAGCGTGGGCGCGCTGGCGTAGTCCGGCAGGGCGAGGCAGGCGCGCAACTGCGCCAGCACCAGGGCGGCCGCCATCTGCCATTGCGGATGGGTGGCGTGGCCATAGGGAAAAAGTTTCATGGACTGCGATGAGGCATTGAGATCAAAAAATCCTGAAGTCCTGGCTAGCACTTCAGCACAGCGGGATCGAAACCCGATGAAAGCGATGGATTCGAGCCCAGGCCCAGGCGCCAACCGCAGGCATGGCGGTAGCCATGGCGAGGATTGGCAAGGACGGCATGGGTTCGAAGGCGCGCTTTCATGTTTCGATATTTCTGGGTTGGAGTACTAGGACTTCAGGGGCTGGTTTTTCGGGCCGCCTTGCGGGCGGGGCTTTTGGCTTTGGCGGCCGCCTTGGGCGCGGCCCGGGCAGTGGTTTTCCCCGCCGCCGAGCTCGGCCTGGCCTGGCTGCCGCGCAGCGCCGTATTCATGGCCGCACGGGCGCCACCGGCGGCCGTCTCCGCCATGCCCTTGGCCAGACCGGTGGCCATGTCGGTGGCGGTTTTCACGGCGTCCTTGGCCAGCCCGCTGGCCATGTTTTTAGTCGCGTTCATGGCCGTCTTCTTGGCGGCATCCTTCATCGCCTCCGTGGCAATGGTCTGGAACTGCTGGGTCAGCGCACCCCACCACTGCATCGGATCGACCATGTTGGTGGCTGCGGTCGCTGTCTTGTCGGCTTTGGGCTTGCTAGAAGGAGAAGGGGCTGGGTCGCTAGGGGTTTGCGGCTCGGAAAAAGTCTTGGCCTTATCGGCCGCGCGCTGCGCACCTTCGGCCACACTCTCGGCCACCTTGAACTTGAAGGCGTTGGCGACATCGCCCATGTTGAAGTTCATGCCCTTGAGGGTGGCCAGGGTCATCTTCTGCACCTCCAGGGCCTGGATGGTGGCCTTGAGCGCGCTGGCGTTCTGGTCGAGCCAGAACTGAACCGCCTTGAGCTCGTTGATGCGCTTGTCCAGTTCCTCCACATTGAGCGTGGGCGCCACCCAGTTCCCGAGGTTGGGCAGCTGCGGTATGTTTTGCGTCGCGCTGCCGGCCGCCTGCTTGGCCAGGTTTTGCAAAAAGTCAAAGCCGGGCACCAGCTTGCCAAAACCGGGGAAAGAAAAATGGTCTGCTTCACTCATGAAAAAGTCTCCTGGCGGGTTGTGCCCTATGGCAGCAGTTGTATGGGATTGCTAGGGTCACGAGAGGGCTATCGCCCCCGCATGCGCCTTCATTGTGCAACGGCGCAGGGGCACGTCAACCGATTTTTATCGTCAATCGCGGCGGCCAGCGGGCCTGCTAAGCTTGGCTGATGAAAAGCCTGTTTCACCTCGCCTTTAACGTTACAGACCTGGATCTGGCACGCCGCTTTTATGGCGATGTGCTGGGCTGCGCCGAGGGCCGCAGCACCGCCACCTGGGTCGACTTTGACTTCTTCAGCCACCAGATCTCCCTGCATCTGGGCACGCCCTTCAAGACCGAACGCACCGGCCATGTGGGCGACATTCTGGTGCCCATGCCGCATTTCGGACTGGTGCTGGCACTGCCCGACTGGCAGGCGCTGGCGCAGCGCCTGCAGGCAGCGCACACAGAATTTGTGCTGGCGCCGCAGGTGCGCTTTGAAGGCCAGCCCGGCGAGCAATGGACCATGTTTTTTTGCGACCCCTTCGGCAACCCGATAGAGATCAAGGGCTTTCGCTCACTGGACACGCTTTATGCGGCCTGAGCCGGCCGCTTGACGCCATGGCCTACACCTTTGCCTCCGCCACGGTGTTGCTGCTGCTGATCACGGATCCGCTGGGCAACATTCCTATCTTCGTCAATGCGCTCAAGGGCGTGGCCCCCGAGCGCCGCATGTGGGTCATTCTGCGCGAGGTGCTGATCGCCTTTTTGCTGCTGCTGGCCTTTATGTTTGTCGGCGACGGTTTTCTGCGCCTGATGAACCTGAGCGATCTGTCGCTGCAGATCGCCGGTGCGGTGGTCATGTTTCTTATCGCACTGCGCATGATTTTTCCGTCGAGTCAGCCCGATGGCACGCCGCCCCTGCAGGGCGAACCGCTGATCGTGCCGCTGGCGATTCCGGCGCTGGCCGGCCCCTCGGCCCTGGCCACGGTGATGCTGCTGGTATCGCAAGCGCCGGAGCGGCGCATGGAATGGGTGGCCGCGCTGAGCGTGACCATGGTGGTCTGCGCCGTGGTGCTGGTGCTGTCCGAGCGGATTCAGCGCATTGCCGGCGACCGTGTCATGATGGCCTTTGAACGCCTGATGGGACTGATCCTGGTGGCCATCTCGGTGGAAATGTTTTTGCGCGGCATACGGCTGTTCGTGACGCAGCTGCCCTGAAGCAAGGGCCGCCGCGCAAGGGCGGCTACTCCTCCGCTTCGACCACCTTTTGGTCGATGGCACCAAACACCGACTGGCCGTTCTTGCCCTTGACCTCTATGTGTATGGTGTCGCCAAAGGTCATGAAACGGGTTTTGGGCTTGCCGCTTTCAATGGTTTCAATCGCCCGCTTTTCGGCAATGCAGCTGTAGCCATGGCTCCAGTCCTTGTTGCTGACCGTGCCCGAGCCGACGATGCTGCCGGCGCGCACATTGCGGGTCTTGCAGATGTGGGCAATCAGCTGGCCGAAATGAAAAGTCATCTCTGGCCCGGCCTCGCACATGCCGACCTTGCGGCCGTTCCAGGTGCTTTGCACGGTCAGGTGCAGCCGGCCCTTGTCCCAGGCCTCGCCGACCTCGTCTAGCGTGACCGCCACCGGGCCGAAGGCCGTGGCCGGCTTGCTCTGGAAAAAGCCAAAGCCCTTGGCCAGCTCATCCGGGATCAGGTTGCGCAAGGACACATCGTTGACCAGCATCAACAGGCGTACGCCCTCCAGCGCCTGCGCCGGCGTGGCGCGCATGGGCACGTCGCCGGTGATGACGGCGATTTCCGCCTCGAAGTCGATGCCGAAATCCTCGCTGGCCGCCACGATCTCATCGCAGGGGCCGCAGAAGTCATCGCTGCCGCCCTGGTACATCAGCGGGTCGCCGTAAAAAGTCTTGGGCACCTCGGCATTGCGGGCCTTGCGCACCAGCTCCACATGGTTGAGGTAGGCCGAGCCATCGGCCCACTGGTAGGCGCGCGGCAGCGGCGCCATGCACTGGGCCGGCTCAAACGGGAAAGCATGGCGCGCCTTGCCCTGGTTTAGCGCGTCGTACAAATCCTGCAGCTGCGGCGCCATGAAATTCCAATCGTCCAGCACCTGCTGCAGCTTGCCGGCAATGCCGGTCGCATAGTGGGCAGTCGCCAGGTCGCGCGACACGACGACGAGCTGGCCGTCGCGTGAACCATCTTTGTAAGTGGCAAGTTTCATCAGTATCCCGAATAAGTGGCAAGGCGGACGGCCGAACAGCCGCGCTCCGAAAAGGTAAGCCCGATTGTGCCGCGAGGCGTGCTGCAGGTGAAAGCACCAAGCCCAGGCGTTACGATCAGGGCAGCCATTTACCGCCAGCCCCTTTGAAGGTTCCGCCCCAGCTCATGACAGCCGCTTCAGGCGCCCCCGCCCCACTGCTCAGCGAGCGGCCAGCCTTGCCCTGGCGCAAGCTGGCCGCCCTGGCCGTGCTGGTGTTGCTGGTCCACCTACTGCTGTTGCAGACCGCCAGCGAACACTGGGGGCCGGAAGCTAGCCCGGTGTCGCCGCGCGCCCCGGCCCTGCTGACGCGGCGCATTGAGCCGGTGGCAGTGCCACCAGTCGCAGCCCAGGCGCCAGTGGCCCCTGTCAAAAAACCAGTTTTCAAGAAAAAAGTGGCCATAGCGCAAGCACAGTCAGCGCCACCAGCTACTAATTCAATAGCAGAACCAGCACCCGAGCCGGCCGTCACCGACGCCGCCACGGGCACGGCTGAGGTGGACGGTGAGCCGCAGCCGCCCACGGCAATACCGACGCCCGCCATGGAAGAAAACCCCGCGCCGCCCGCGCCCCAGGAGAAGCCCGTCACGGCCATGGCCCTGCCCGGCAGCGCCCTGCTGGCCTACACGATGACGGGCAGCGCCAAGGGGCTGAACTACCACGCCAAGGCCGAGCTGGACTGGCAAAACCAGGGCGCCAGCTATGCGGCCCGCATGGGTGTCAGCGCGCTGTTTCTGGGTTCGCGCAGCATGGCGAGCAGTGGCCAGATAGGCGCCGACGGCCTGGCGCCGATGCGCTTTTCCGACAAATCAAGAAGCGAGGTGGCAGCGCATTTTGACGCCGACAAGGGCCAGATCAGCTTCAGCGCCAACACGCCCAATGTGCCCTGGGTCAAGGGTGTGCAAGACCGCGTCAGCGTGCTGCTGCAGCTGGGCGGCATGCTGGCGGGCAATCCGGCCGGTTTTCCGGTGGGGACAAACATCACCGTCTACACCGTGGGGCCGCGGGATGCCGACAGCTGGACCTTTCTGGTGGAAGGCGAAGAAAGTCTTAAGCTGCCCTATGGCGAACTGAACACGCTCAAGCTGGCGCGCCAGCCGCGGCGCGAGTTCGACCAGAAAGTCGAAGTCTGGTATGCGCCCGCCCTGGGCTACCTGCCGGTGCGCAGCAAGATCACCCAGGCCAACGGCGACTTCATAGACCAGCAGCTCAGCGACGTGAACAAACCCTGAGCCGGCCCAAACAAGGGCTAATTTCAGCGGGCGCGGCCCCTGGCTCTTGAACTTAACGCCATCGTTGTTATCTGATGGCAAAGGACTTCACCATGCACATGCTTTACGACTCGGAATCTTTTGCCGTGCTGCAGATTCATGCCAACGCACCCGAAGAATCTGCGCCCGCTCCAGCCATTCCCCAACTGGCCCGCCACGGCTTTGAAATTGTCGACAAACGCTCAGGTAAAGAGGTTTACCTAGACGGCTCATGGGCGGAAATGTTCCAGCTGCGCCTGAGCGCCTGGGAGAAAAACACCCCAACACAGGAAGAAATCGAAGACACGCTGGAAGGCTATAGCGGCCTGGCCACCACCCCCATCGGCCTGCACTAAGGCCTGCTCACCACCCCATCACTCTGCCGCCGGACTGCTCTGCAGGCCAAGGCGGCGCTGGTAAAGCCAGCGAAACAGGGGCTCGACCAGCAGCAGCACCGCCGCCAGCCGCGTCACATGAAATGCCGTCACCACCGGCACCCCTAGCTGCAGCACCTTTGCCGTGATCGACATCTCGGTGATACCGCCAGGCGAGGTGCCCAGCAACAGCGTGGCCCAATGCAGCTGGGTGAACTGCGCCAGCAGCCAGGCAAAGCCGGCGCACAAGCCAATCATGCCCACCGTGGCCAGGGCCACAGAGCCCAGCCAGCGCGGCGCCATGTGCACAAAGCCAGGGGTAAAGCGCACGCCCAGGCTGATGCCAATGAGCAGCTGAGCCACATTGCTCATGGCCTGCGGAATCGCCGACAAGGTCACGCCGCAAGCCGTCAGCAGCAGCGACACGGTTAACGCGCCTATGAACCACGGATTGGTGCGCTCCAGCTTGAGCATGACCCAGCAGCCTATGCCGGTCAGCACGGCCAGCAGGGCCAGCCCCGGCAGTTGCACCACGCGCGCGCCGGGCAGGCTGTCGTCCAGGCCATGCAGCCCCGCCCACTGAAAGCCAAAGGGAACGATCAAGGTCACCAGCAGCACCCGCAGGCTGTGCGCCGAAGCCACCAGGTCGGTCTGCGCGCCGTGGCGCTCGCCCATCATGGTCATTTCCGAAGCCGCGCCCACGGGCGCCGCAAAATAAGTGGTGACGCGCGACAGACCGGCAATATGCAGCGGCCCGGCGCCATGATGAATCCGGTAAAGCCAGGCCCCCAGCGCCAAGCCCAGTACCAGCGCCCAGACAATGTTCAAGGCAATGGCCCACCACAAGCCGGCCACCAGCGCCACCACCTGGGGTGTGAAATAAAGCCCCAGCGCGCAGCCTATTACCCACTGGCCAACATTGCGCAGCGGTGTCCAGCTGGCCGTGGGGCCGCCCAGCATGGACAGCACCGAGCTTGCCAGCAGCGGTCCTATCATCCAGGGCAAGGGCGTTTTCAGTCTGACACACAGGGCCGCTGCGGCCCAGGCGAGCAGCAAGGTCAGAACGACACGAACGGGCGAGGACTGTAAAAGGCGGGCGAGTTGGTTGGCAGGTCTAAAGGACATGGGCAGGGGCGCAAGGTGGTGCACAGGCAGTGGCCTGAAAAAATAGGCCGGGCCGAAAGCCTTAGTATCCACCGATGCCTCTTTGCTTGCCGACACGCTCTTTCACATTTCTTCTCTGCGCCGCCTCACTGCTGCTGGCGGGCGGCTGCGCCGGCCGTCCCGCAGCGCCTATTGCGCAACAACCCGGCGACAGCCAGCTCAGCCAGGCTGCCATCGCCGCCCGACTGCAGACCCTGCTGCCGGCCGATGCCCTGCTGCTGGGCGAACAGCACGATGCCGCCGAGCACCAGCACATTGAGCAGCAGGTGGTCGCCCATCTGGCCGCCCAGGGCTGGCTGGCCGCGGTAACGCTGGAGATGGCCGACACCGGGGTGAGCACGGCCGCGCTCCAAGCCGACGCCAGCCAAGAGCAGGTCCGCCAGGCGCTGAAATGGAATGACAAGGGCTGGCCCTGGGCCGCCTACGGCCCCGCCGTCATGAGCGCCGTGCGCGCCGGGGTGCCGGTAGTGGGCGCCAACTTGCCGCGCGCGCAAATGCCGGCCAGCATGACCGACAGCAAGCTGGACCAGCGCTTGCCGGGCCCGGCCCTGAAGGCGCAGCAGCAGGGGATTCGCATTGGCCATTGCCAGTTGTTGCCGGAAAGCCAGATCACGCCCATGGCACGCATACAGATTGCCAAGGACATCAGCATGGCCGCCGCCATCCAGCAGGCCGCCCGGCCTGGCAAGGTGGTGCTCTTGCTGGCCGGTAACGGCCATGTGGATCGCCAGTTGGGCGTGCCGCAACACCTGCCGGTAGACCTCAAGGCCAAGGCCGTCAGTCTGCGCGCCGGTGATGGCAGCGATGGAGGCAAGCAGGCCGACGCTTTTGACAGCGTCTGGCCCACGCCCGCACTGCCGCCTACCGACTACTGCGCGGGGCTGAAGCAGCAACTCGCGCCCAAATAGCCTGAGCTTGGCTCAGGCGTGTTTGCGAATCGCGTCGGCCAGCACATTGACGATGCGGTCAATGTGCTCCTTCTCCACGATATAGGGCGGGCAGATCACGATGTTTTCGCCCGCCGGCCGCACCATCACGCCGTGGTGGAAGCAGTCCATGAAGATGTCGTAGGCGCGCTTGCCCGGCGCACCGGCCACCGAGGCCAGCTCGACGGCACCGGCCAGGCCCAGCGCTCGAACTCCTATCACATTGGGCAGGCCCTTCAAGCCGCTGTGCATGGCATCGCCCAGCTGCTTGCCCATCTGGCCGGCGCGCTCAAACAGTTTTTCTTCCTTGAAGAGATTGAGCGTGGCAATGGCCGCCGCACAAGCCACCGGATGGCCAGAGTAGGTGTAGCCATGAAAAAACTCGATGGCGTAATCGGGACTGTTGGCGTTGGCATTCATCATGGCGTCGTAAATGCGCTCCGAGCAGATCACGCCGCCCAGCGGAATCACGCCATTGGTCACGCACTTGGCGAAATTAAGCATGTCCGGCACGACACCGTAGTAGTCGGCGCCAAAGCCAGTGCCCAGGCGGCCAAAGCCGGTGATCACCTCGTCAAAAATCAGCAAGATGCCGTGCTTGTCGCAGATCTCGCGCAGGCGCTTCAGATAGCCCTTGGGCGGTAAATACCAGCCGGCGCTGCCGGCCACCGGCTCAACAATGATGGCGGCCACGTTGCTGGGGTCATGCAGCGGCAGGATGCGGTTTTCCAGCTCCAGCAGCAAATCTTCGCTCCACTCGGGCTCCACGCCGTTGATGTAGGCATGTTTCACCGGGTCGTGGATGAAACGCATGTGGTCTACCCGCGGCAGCAGCGCCGCGCCATAGACCTTGCGGTTGGCCGGAATGCCGCCCACGCTCATGCCCCCAAAACCCACGCCGTGGTAACCCTTCTCGCGGCCAATGAAGACGTTGCGGTGGCCCTCGCCACGGGCGCGATGGTAGGCCAGCGCCACTTTCAGCGAGGTATCTGCCGCCTCTGAGCCGGAGTTGCAAAACAGCACCTTGTTCAGGTCGCCCGGCGCCATCGCGGCAATCATTTCGGCGGCCTTGAAGGCCTGGTCGTTGCTGGCCTGGAAGGCCGTCGAATAATCCAGCGTATCGAGCTGCTTCTTGATGGCTTCGTTGATGGGCTTGCGGTTGTGGCCGGCCGCCACGCACCAGAGGCTGGAAATGCCGTCAATCACCTGCCGACCGTCATGCGTCGTGAAATGCATGCCGTCGGCGGCCACAAATACGCGCGGATCCTTCTGGAAGCTGCGGTTGGGCGTGAAGGGCAGCCATTGGTGCTCCATATTGAAGGTCTGATAAGCCATACGGTCTCCTGTTTGTGCTAGGGTGATGCAGTCGAACAAAGCCAGAATCAGCATTCTGGCATCCCCGCCACGCGGGCCGGTGCCACCTGCGACAATTCACCCCCTATGAATCACGCTTATATCCTGACCCTGTCCTGCCCGGACCGCAGGGGCATTGTTCATGCCGTGTCCGGCTTTCTGTTCGACAACGGCGGCAATATCGAAGAAGCCGCGCAGTACAACGACCACGACACCGGCCTGTTTTTCATGCGCGTGCAGTTCGCCTGCAGCCAGCTCACGCACCAGGAACTGTCCAGCCAGCTGAAAAGCTTTGCCGAGCCCTTCCAGATGAACTGGCAGCTGCACGACAACGCCCAGCCCATGCGCACCGTCATCATGGTCAGCAAGGAAGGCCATTGCCTGAACGACCTGCTGTTTCGCTGCAAATCCGGCCTGCTGCCGCTGGACGTGCGCGCCATCATCTCCAACCACCGCGAGTTCTACCAGCTGGCCGCCAGCTACGACATCCCCTTTCATCACCTGCCTATGACCGCCGCGACCAAGTCCCAGGTCGAGGCCAGGCAGCTGGAGATCATTGACGCCGAAGGTGCCGAGCTGGTCGTTCTGGCACGCTATATGCAAATCCTGTCCAACGATTTGTGCAAAAAACTGGCCGGCCGCGCCATCAACATCCACCACTCGTTCTTGCCCAGCTTCAAGGGTGCCAAGCCCTATTACCAGGCCCATGACCGCGGCGTAAAGCTGATAGGCGCGACCGCCCACTATGTGACCGCCGACCTGGACGAAGGCCCCATCATCGAGCAGGACGTGGCGCGCGCCGACCACAGCAAGACCGTGGAAGCCCTGACCGCCATGGGCCGCGACACCGAAAGCCAGGTGCTGGCCAGAGCCGTGTTGTGGCACAGCGAACACCGCGTGCTTTTGAACGGCCACAAAACGGTGATATTTAAATGAGCCCCCACGGTCGCGTAGCTCCCTGCCCCCCTGGGGGGCCGCTGTGCCTGCGGGCCGGCAAAGCCGGACCCGCGGCCCCGGCTGGCAAAAAGGTGTTTTCCCTCGTCGCTCGCGGCGAATAAACATGGCTGCTGCTGCGCGGATTCCGCCGATCCAGTGCCTGCTGACCTTTGAAGCCCTGGCGCGCCTGCGCAGCGTCACGCAGGCGGCGGAAGAGTTGCATGTCACGCCCAGCGCGGTCAGCCACCGGGTCAAGCAGCTGGAGCAAATCATAGGCACCAAGCTGTTTGGCCGGGCCGATTTTTCATTGACCACCGAAGGCAGCGAGTACCTGGCCCATGTGCGCGAAGGCCTGGCCACGCTGCAGAAATTCCCCGGTGCCGCCGGCCAGAGCGGCACGCCGGGCAAGCGCAAACTGCGCCTGGCCGTCACGCCGACCTTTGCGCGCTCGATGCTGATTCCGCGGCTGCGCCAGTTCACCGACGCCTATCCCGAGATAGACCTGACCTTGCAGGTATCGATTCCGCTGCTGGACGTGGTGGCCGAGGACGCCGACCTGGTGATTCGTTTTGGCAGCGGGCGCTACGCCGACGTCGAGCATGTCTGCCTGATGAAAGACGAGGTCACGCCGCTGGCCTCGCCGGCTTTTGTGCGCGAACATGGGCCGTTTGACAGCGCCGAGGACCTGGCCGGAATCAGCCTGCTGCGCTCGCCGCTGGATCCCTGGCGCACCTGGTTTGCCGCGCACGAGCAGGACTGGCCCGAGCCGGTGGACGGCTCGCAATTCAACGACATCGGCCTGATGTGCGATGCGGCCGCCGCTGGCATGGGCGTGGCGCTGGTCCGCCTCAAGCTGGGCGCGCCCTGGCTGGAACACGGCTCGCTGGTGCGCCTGTACCAACGCCATGTGCCCAGCCCGCACGCCCACTACCTGTGCTGGCGCACCGGCATGATGGACCGCTGGGAATGCGCCGCCTTTGCCGACTGGCTGAAAAAATCGGTCGCCTGAAGCCTTCGCCCTGAGATCTTCAAGCCTTTTAGGCCTCCAGCCCTTATCTGACGAGCGCAAGCAGCTACATATTTAATAGCATCTCGTTTTTCACAAGCGGCCTTCATTTTCTTCACGCCGGCCGCCTGCGCTTTGCCTTAAAGTGTTCGCTCCATGAACGCAACTTTAGACACCCCACCAGCACAAAAGCTGGACCGCGCCGAGCGCCAGACCCGCGTCGTTGGCGCGCTGCAAGCCGTGCTGCCGGCGCACGCCCTGCTCTGGAACAGCGAAGACACCACGCCCTATGAGTGCGACGGCCTGACCGCCTACCGCCAGCGCCCGCTGGTGGTGGCCCTGCCCGAAACTTACGCCCAGGTGCAGGCGGTGCTCAGGACCTGCCATGCGCTGGACGTGCCGGTGGTGGCGCGCGGCGCCGGCACCGGCCTCAGTGGCGGCGCCATGCCGCACGCGCTGGGCGTCACGCTGTCATTGGCCAAGTTCAACAAGATATTGAAACTAGACGCGGCCAGCCGCACGGCCGTGGTGCAGGGCGGCGTGCGCAACCTGGCCATCAGCGAAGCCGCCGCGCCGCTGGGCCTTTATTACGCGCCCGACCCGTCCAGCCAGATTGCCTGCACCATAGGCGGCAACGTGGCCGAAAATTCCGGCGGCGTGCACTGCCTGAAATACGGGCTCACCGTGCACAACGTGCTCAAGGTGAAGGGCTTCACGATTGAAGGCGAGGAAGTGGAATTCGGCAGCGAGGCGCTGGACAGCGCCGGCTACGACTTGCTGAGCATCATCATAGGCAGCGAAGGCATGCTGGCCGTGACCACCGAGGTCACCGTCAAGCTGATCCCCAAGCCGCAACTGGCGCGCTGCATCATGGCCAGCTTTGACGACCTGCGCAAGGCCGGCGACGCGGTGGCGGCGGTGATCGCCGCCGGCATCATTCCGGCCGGACTGGAAATGATGGACAAGCCCATGACGGCGGCGGTGGAAGACTTTGTGCACGCCGGCTACGACCTCACGGCCGAGGCGATCTTGCTGTGCGAGAGCGACGGCACGCCGGAAGAAGTCGAAGAAGAAATCGGCCGCATGAGCGCCGTGCTGCAGCAGTATGGCGCCACCGCCATTGCCGTGAGCCAGAACGAGGCCGAGCGGCTGCGTTTTTGGAGCGGACGAAAAAATGCCTTTCCGGCATCGGGCCGCATCAGCCCCGACTACATGTGCATGGACTCCACCATTCCGCGCAAGCGCCTGGCCGACATCTTGCTGGCGATTGCCGAGATGGAAAAAAAATACCAGTTGCGCTGCGCCAATGTGTTTCACGCTGGCGACGGCAATCTGCATCCGCTGATTTTGTTTGACGCCAATGACGCCGACCAGTTGCGCCGCTGCGAGCTGTTTGGCGCCGACATCCTGGAAACCAGCGTCGCCATGGGCGGCACGGTGACCGGCGAACACGGCGTGGGCGTGGAAAAACTCAACTCCATGTGCGTGCAGTTTTCGGCCGCAGAAAACGAGCAGATGTTTGGCGTGAAGCGCGCCTTTGATGCCAAGGGTTTGCTCAATCCGGGCAAGGTGATTCCGACCTTGAACCGCTGCGCCGAGTACGGAAAAATGCTGGTGCGCGGCGGGCAAATCGCCCACCCCGACTTGCCGCGTTTTTAAAACACGCTGCGAGCGAAGCCAGCGCCAGCCGCTGGCAGCGCTGGCGCATTTCTCTCAGGTTTATCCGGCCACGGCCTGCAGGCCCGAAGTGCCCTGGCTGGCTGGCTTGGCACCGAACAGGATTTCCCCGGAAAGTTGGCCGCCTTCTTCGACCACCAGCTTGCCGTAGCGAATCGTGCCGGTGACTTTGCCGGTGGAGTAAATCACCAGCTTTTGGCGCACGGTGAGATCGCCGCTGAATTCGCCACGAATTTCGGCCACATCAATTTCGGCCGAACCCTTGAAAGCGCCCTGCTCTGAAATCTGCATGACACGCGAGTCCATGGTGGCTTCAACCAGGCCTTCCACCACCAAGGTGTCGCAATCGGTGATCTCGACGCCCTTGAGTTTGATATTGGGGCCCACGGTCAGCTTGCTGCCGCCTTCCTTGGGTGCGCTGACCACGTCACTTGCCGGCTTGGCCACGCTTTGCGGGCTGACAGCGTTGGACGCTGAGGACAGCGTACTGGACGTGTTTGCATTGCCATAGCCAGGTACTGTCCCAGGACGTACGCTGGTCGGTGTTTCGTTATCTCGCTTGCCAAAAAACGGGGTTGCCATGTAACTTCCTTAAAAAACGCGATGGTATGTCGGGAGAAAACAAAAAGATCCAGCGCGATGCAAGAGAGGTAACGAAATTAATTCTTACACTCCACCCCTTGCGGCGACATCTGTCAGCAGCCCCTTGCAATACAGACCACAGCAGCACGCCTCAAGCGCCATCACTGCGACCCTGGTTGCGGCTCACGCAACAAAACAAGGCAAGCAAAAGCTGACACTTTGACGCACACTAAGCGGGCTGACCAACGCCTCTGTGATGCCAAGAAGGAGATCGCCATGTCCCGCCACACGCCCATTGAGCGCTACCGCAATATCGGCATCAGTGCCCATATCGATGCCGGCAAGACCACCACCACCGAGCGCGTGCTGTTTTACACCGGGGTGAACTACAAGCTGGGCGAGGTTCACGAAGGCACGGCCACCATGGACTGGATGGAGCAGGAACAGGAACGCGGCATCACCATCACCTCGGCCGCCACCACCTGCTTTTGGAAAGGCATGGCCGGCAACTACCCCGAGCACCGCATCAACATCATCGATACGCCCGGCCACGTCGACTTCACCATCGAAGTGGAGCGCTCTATGCGCGTGCTCGACGGCGCGGTGATGGTTTACGACGCGGTCGGCGGCGTGCAGCCGCAGTCCGAAACCGTCTGGCGCCAGGCCAACAAATACAAGGTGCCGCGCATCGCCTTCGTCAACAAGATGGACCGCGTCGGCGCCGATTTTTTTCGCGTGCAGCGCCAGATTGCCGAGCGCCTCAAGGGCGTGGCCGTGCCGGTGCAGATTCCGGTCGGCGCCGAGGAGCATTTCCACGGCGTGGTTGACCTGGTGAAGATGAAGGCCATCGTCTGGGACGACACCAGCCAGGGCCTGCATTTCGAATACATGGAGGTGCCCGCCGAGCTGCTGCAAAGCGCCCAGGAATGGCGCGCCAAAATGGTCGAAGCGGCGGCCGAAGCCAACGACGAGCTGCTGAACAAATACCTGGCCGGCGAAGCGCTCAGCGAAGAGGAGATCAAGCGCGGCCTGCGCCAGCGCACCGTGGCCAACGAAATCGTGCCCATGTTGTGCGGCAGCGCCTTCAAGAACAAGGGCGTGCAGGCCATGCTGGACGCGGTGATCGACTATCTGCCTTCGCCCATGGATGTGCCGGCCATACTGGGCCACACCGAGGACGACCGCGAGGCCGAACGCCATCCGGCCGACGAGGAGCCCTTCGCGGCGCTGGCCTTCAAAATCATGACCGACCCCTATGTCGGGCAACTGGTTTTTTTCCGCGTCTACTCGGGCGTGGTCAAGGCCGGCGACACGGTCTACAGCCCCACCAAGGGCAGGCGCGAACGCCTGGGCCGCATCCTGCAGATGCACGCCAATGTGCGCAACGAGGTGCCCGAGGTGCGCGCCGGCGACATCGCGGCAGCGGTAGGCCTGAAGGATGTGACCACCGGCGACACGCTGTGCGACCCGGCCAAGATCATCATCCTGGAAAAAATGCGCTTTCCCGAGCCGGTGATCTCGCAAGCGGTCGAGCCCAAGACCCAGGCCGACCAGGAAAAAATGGCCGTGGCGCTCAATCGCCTGGCGCAGGAAGACCCCTCGTTTCACGTGCACACCGACGAAGAATCGGGCCAGACCATCATCTCCGGCATGGGCGAGCTGCACCTGGAAATCCTGGTCGACCGCATGAAGCGCGAATTCGGCGTGCAGGCCAATGTCGGCAAGCCGCAGGTGGCCTACCGCGAAACCATACGCCAGGCGGTGAACGACGTCGAAGGCAAGTTCATCAAGCAATCGGGCGGACGCGGCCAGTACGGCCACGCCGTGCTGAATCTGGAGCCGCAGGACGCCGGCAAGGGCTATGAGTTTGTCGACGCCATCAAGGGCGGCGTGATCCCGCGCGAATTCATTCCCGCCGTCAACAAAGGCATTGTTGAAAGCCTCAAGGCCGGCGTGCTGGCCGGCTATCCGGTGGTCGACATCAAGGCCACGCTGGTGTTCGGCTCCTACCACGACGTCGACTCCAATGAAAACGCCTTCCGCATGGCCGGCGCCCTGGCCTTCAAGGAGGGCCTGCGCCGCGCCAAACCGGTGCTGCTGGAGCCGCTGATGGCGGTCGAGGTGGAAACGCCCGAAGACTTCACCGGCCATGTGATGGGCGACCTGTCCTCGCGCCGCGGCATGGTGCAGGGCATGGAAGACATCGCCGGCGGCGGCGGCAAGCTGGTGCGCGCCGAGGTGCCGCTGTCCGAGATGTTCGGCTACTCCACCACCTTGCGCTCGCTCACACAAGGCCGCGCCACCTACACCATGGAGTTCAAGCGCTACGCCGAAACGCCGCCCGACGTGTCGGCCGCCATCACGCGCGGCAAGGCCCACTAGCGCGGAAGGTTGGAATGCACCAGATACGGTATCTTCCCGCGGCCGCGTGTTGACGGCCACCCGGCAACGGCGGCAGCGGCCCAAGCAGGCCTTTAAAAGCTACCCCTGCAGACCAGGGCAGGCCTAGAATCTTCCGTAACTACCAGAAGGACTGGAGACGCCATGAACACCACGCCGCTTGCCGAGTTGCTGAGCTATACCACCGAGCATGCCGGACCCAGTGCCAAACGGCTCTCCGAGTTTGTGTCGGCCTATTTTGAAAGCACCGACCCCGACGAAATTCTCGCGCGCGGACCGGCCACGCTGTTCGGCATTGCCAGCGCCCATTGGCGTTTGCTCGACACGCCCCGCGCGGCCCAGAGCGCCAAGATCCGGGTGTTCAACCCCACGCTGGCGGAAGATGGTTTTGTCAGCGACCACACCTCGGTCCAGATCGTGCACGACAACATGCCATTTCTGGTCGACTCGGTCACCATGGCCATCAATCGCAGCGGCCGCACGGCGCACTGGATCGTGCACCCCTTGCTGCACGTGGCCCGCAATGCGCAGGGTCGTCCCGACACGGTGGGCAGCGCGGCGGGGGCCAACGCCGGCGGAGGAAGCACCCCCATCGAATCGCTCATCATGGTGGAATGCGACCGCATTCTGGGTGCGGCAGAGCGTGACGCGCTGGCCCATGACCTGGACCGGGTACTGGGCGATGTCCGTGCCGCGGTGCAGGACTGGCAGGCCATGCTCGAACGCATCCAGGCCCTGAGGCTGGCGGTGGCGCGCTCGCCGCTGTCGCCCGCCAGCAAGCAGGAAGGCAGCGAGTTCCTGCGCTGGCTGGAGGACCGGCATTTCACCTTTCTGGGCGCGCGCGACTATGACATCCGGCGCGATGGCGACGCCGTCAGCCTGATCGCGCTCCCGGAGTCTGGTCTGGGCATTCTGCGCGGCGCTCCGCAGACGGCAGCGTCACGCCTGCCGCCCGACGCCGTAGCCCTGCTGGAGTCCGACGAGCTGGTGCTGGTCACCAAGGCCATGACGCGCGCCACCGTGCACCGCCCGGCCTGGCTAGACTACATCGCCGTCAAGCGCTTTGACGACGCCGGCAACGTCGTTGGGGAGGCCCGCTTTCTGGGGCTCTATACCTCGACCGCCTATGCCGCCGCGGTGGGGGATATTCCGCAGGTGCGGCGCCGCGCGGCGGACGTGATCGCCAATGCGGGCGTGGTGCCGGACAGTCACGCGGCCAAGTCCCTGCAGTCGATTCTGGACGCCTACCCGCGCGACGAGTTGTTCCAGATCGACACCGCCACGCTGGCCGAGCATGCCATAGGCATCCTGCGGCTGCAGGAGCGCCAGCGCACCCGCCTGTTCCTGCGTCGCGACCCGTTTGGCCGCTTCACCTCGACCCAGGTCTTCGTGCCCCGCGACCGCTATAACACCGAGTTGCGCGTGAAGATCGGCGCCGAGTTGATGGCAGCCCTGGATGGCCAGTCGCTCGAATTCACACCCATGCTGACCGACAGCCCGCTGGCGCGCATTCACTACCTGGTGCGCGCCCGCGAGCAGGCCCCCGTGAGCGTTGACCTGCGCGCGCTCGAAGCGCGGCTGGCCAGACTGGCCCAGCGCTGGGAAGACGAGTGCACCAGCGAGCTGCTGCGCGCGCACGGCGAGGGCCCTGGCCTGGCGCTGGCCCACCGTTTTGCCAACGCCTTTCCCACGGCCTACCGTGAGGATTTTTCGGCGGCCGTCGCCGCCGAAGACGCCGACATGCTGGCCGGCCTGAGCGCCGCCTCGCCGCTGGCCGTCAAGCTGTACCGTCCGCTCGATGCCGGCGAAAGCCTGTTGCGCCTGAAGATCTACAACACGTCCAAGGTTCCGCTGTCGGACTCGCTGCCGGTGCTCGAGCGCATGGGCGTCCGGGTGCTGGACGAGCACCCCTACCGGATCGGCAGCGATGCGCTGTGGATTCACGACCTGGGCCTGCAACTGCCGGCCAACACCGATCTGGCGACCGTCAAGCCACGGTTCGAGGCCCTGTTTGCGCAGGCCTGGCGCGGCGAGGTCGAAAGCGACGACCTGAACCGGCTGGTGCTGAGCACCGCGCTCGACGCACGCGCCATTGCCGTGCTGCGCGCCTACACCCGCTACTTCAAGCAGCTGGGTTTTGGCTTCAGCCAAAGCTATATCGAAGCCACGCTGAACAGCAACGCGGGCCTCACCGAGGAGCTCGTCAGGCTGTTCAAGGCCCGCTTCGACCCGGCCCTGACGGGCAACCGGGACGAGGCCCAGCAGCAGCTCACAAAGCAGATCGAAGCGCATCTTGGCGCCGTGGCCAGCCTGGACGAAGACCGCATCCTGCGCCAGTTTTTCCTCACCATTGCGGCCACCCTGCGCACCAGCTTCTGGCAACACAGCGCCGGCGGCGAAGGCAAGCCCTACCTGTCGTTCAAGCTCAATCCGCGCGAAGTCCCCGGCGTGCCCGAGCCCAAGCCGCTGTTTGAAATCTGGGTCTATTCGCCGCGCGTCGAGGGGGTGCATCTGCGCGGCGGCAAGGTCGCGCGCGGCGGCCTGCGCTGGTCGGACCGCCGCGAGGACTTCCGCACCGAAGTGCTGGGCCTGGTGAAAGCCCAGCAGGTCAAGAACACCGTCATCGTGCCGGTCGGCTCCAAGGGCGGCTTCGTGCTCAAAAATGCTCCGCCCGCCAGCGACCGCGAAGCCTATCTGGCCGAGGGTGTGGCCTGCTACAAGCTGTTCCTCTCGGGCCTGCTGGACCTGACCGACAACGTGGTCAAGGGCGCGGTGGTGCCGCCGGCCAACGTGGTCAGGCATGACCCGGACGACCCCTACCTGGTGGTGGCGGCCGACAAGGGAACCGCCACCTTCTCCGACATTGCCAACGGCGTGTCGGCCGATTACGGCTTCTGGCTGGGTGACGCCTTCGCCTCGGGCGGCTCGGTCGGCTACGACCACAAGAAGATGGGCATCACGGCGCGCGGCGCCTGGGAATCGGTCAAGCGCCACTTCCGCACCCTGTCGGTCAACACCCAGACCACGCCGTTCACGGTGGCGGGCATCGGTGACATGTCGGGTGACGTGTTCGGCAACGGCATGCTGCTGTCCGAGCACATCCGGCTGGTGGCTGCCTTTGATCACCGCCACATCTTCATCGACCCCGCGCCCGATACGGTGCGCTCCCTTGCCGAGCGCCAGCGCCTGTTCGCCCTGCCCCGGTCGAGCTGGGACGACTACGACAAGCACCTGATTTCCGCCGGCGGCGGGGTCTATCCGCGCTCGGCCAAGGCGATCAGCCTGAGCCCGGAGGCGCGCGCCGCGCTCGGCATCGAGGCCGCCGAGCTGAGCCCGGTCGAGCTGCTGCGGGCCATCTTGCTGGCGCCGGTAGACCTGCTCTACAACGGCGGCATCGGCACCTATGTGAAGGCCGCTTTCGAGAGCCACGCCCAGGTGGGCGACAAGGCCGGCGACGCGTACCGTGTCAACGGCGGCGAACTGCGCTGCAAGGTGCTGGCCGAGGGCGGCAACCTGGGCTGCACGCAGAACGGCCGCATTGAATACGCGCAAAAAGGCGGCCTGATCTACACCGACGCGATCGACAACTCGGCCGGCGTGGACTGCTCCGACCACGAGGTCAACATCAAGATACTGCTGGGCAGCGTGGTGGAGGCCGGAGATTTGACGCTCAAGCAGCGCAACGACCTGCTGGCCTCGATGACGGACGAGGTGGGCCTGCTGGTGCTGACCGACAACTACTACCAGACCCAGGCGCTCGACGTCGCCAGCCATCGCCCCTTGTACGTGCTGGACGGGCAGCAGCGCCTGATGCAATGGCTGGAGCGCACCGGCCGCCTGAACCGTGCCATCGAGTTTTTGCCGACGGATGACGAGATTGCCAGGCGCAGGGCACGTAAGACCGGGCTCACGGCGCCCGAAGGCGCCGTGGTGCTGGCCTACGCCAAGATGTCGGTGTTCGACGAGCTGGTGGCCAGCAACCTGCCGGACGATCCCTATTACAGCCGCGCGCTCAAGGCCTACTTCCCCAAGGTCCTGACGGAAAAATTTGGCGCGGCCATCGCCAGCCACCCGCTCAAGCGCGAGATCATCGCCACCTTCATCACCAACACGGTGCTCAACCGCACCGGGGCCACCTTCGTCAATTTCATCGCCTCAGAGGCGAGTGCGACCGCGGCCGACGTGATTCGCGCCTTCACGCTGGCGCGCGAAATCTTTGATCTCGAGACCCTGTGGGACCAGATTGACGCGCTGGACTACCGCGTGGAAGCCAGCCTGCAACTCGACCTGCTGACCCAATTGATCGCCATTGCCCAGCGAGCTTCGCGCTGGATGCTGCGCGTTCGCACCCAGAGCACCGATCTGCCCACCCTGATCACGCGCTACCAGCCTGCGGCGCGCGAGTTGCGAGCGCATCTGGCGGACTGGTTGCCGGCATCCGACCACGCCAGCTGGGAGCAGGCCACCCAAACACTCGTGCAGGCCGGCGTGGAGCCGGCGCTGGCGCAAAACCTGACGGCGCTGGAGTTCATCTTCCCGGCGCTAGACCTGGTCGATCTGGCGCAAAGCGCCAATACCGGGCTGGAGCAGGCGGCACGCGCCTATTTTGCCGTCGACAGCGAGCTGGGCCTGATGCTTTGGCGCGCGGAAATCAAGCGTCTGCCCACGGACACGCTGTGGCAAACCCAGGCCCGCGGCAGCGCGCGCGACGACGTCTATTCGATCGCCAGCCAGATCACCCAGGGCCTGTTGTCGCGCGGCGAAGCTCTGGCGGGCTGGCACGACCGCAATGCACAGGCCATTGAACGCCTGCGCAGGCTGCTGGCCAGCATCAGCACCCAAGGCTCGGACCTGGCGCCGGTATCGGTGGCGCTGCGCGAACTGCGTCATCTCGCCTGAGAACTGTTGATGCCAGCCCCATGAAACGCGAACCGATCAAATCCTTTGTTGCGACGCTCCAGGAGTCCGGGCGGTAGAAGCCTTGCAGGCAAAGACTGAGATGTCAGAGCTTGTAGCCGATCTGCCGCAGCAAATTCTTTCGCCAGTTGATTTCAACATCGTCCTCGACCCCTCGGGGAGAAAAGCCATCCACCACGCCCAGGATGCCGCGTCCCTGTTGCGTCTCGACGAGAACCACTTCGGTCGGATTGGCGGTCGCGCAGAAGATGCGGCAGACCTCCGGCACCATTTTGACGGCATTCAACACATTCAGTGGGTAGAAACCATCCCCAAGAAAAATGATGAAGCAATGGCCGGCGGCAAGGGCCTTGGCGTTGTTGCGGGCCAGCTCGAGCATGGCGGGATCGGTGCCCGACCATCGCACCAGGCATTTGCCGGAGGCTTCGCAAAAAGCCAGGCCGAACTTGATGCCCGGCACAGCGGCCACCAGCGCTTCGTGGAGGTCCTCAACGGACTTGATGAAGTGGGTCTGCCCCAGAATGAAGTTGATCGCTTCCGGCTTGTCGATTTTCACGGTAATGAGCTGCATATCGAACGTCTCCTTTTCCAATTCCGATGAGCCGATCATTTGACCGCGCCGACGCTGACCGTGTATCGCGACGAGCGGGTGATGAAGGTCAGCGCGTAGACGAATTCCTGCATCACCAGCGTGAGCGTGGAAATGACGACGGTCAGCATCCCCACCGAGGCAAGCGGCACCACGACTTGCAGGAAGGCGCCGAAGCGCCTCAGGCCGTCCATCATCGCCGCTTCCTCGATGTCGCGCGGCACGGCCTTGAAGAAGCCCATCATCAGCCAGGTGCGGAACGCAACGGTGAAGCTCGGGTACTTCAGCGTTCGATTCGCTGCATGTGCCCTGGGCAGAATGAAGGGGCCGAGGCCGGCTGCGCCGGTGGCCTGGATGATGCGGCGTCGGCGGGCATCGGCGCGGGCTGACGAACCGGACGCCATGTCCCGGTGCGAATGATTTAGCCTTGCCTCGTTCGCCATGGCTGCCTCCTCGTTCAAAAGAGAAGTAGGCACTCGTCCCACTGGCGCTGCTTGCCCATTCGGTATGGGAGTCGATGCCGGGATAAAAATTCCCTTGGATCATCGCCCTGCCCGTCAAATGAACCCGCAGCAGCCAGCGCCGCCACAGAGGCCTGAGCGGGGTCTGCGCGGCCTGGGGTTTCGCAGCTGGAGGCTGGCTCAGCCCGCCAGCAATGCCACGTTGCCACCCGCCGCCGTGGTGTTGACCGTCACCGTCTGCTCGGCGCAAAAGCGGTACAAATAGTGCGGGCCGCCAGCTTTCGGGCCGGTGCCGGAGAGGCCTTCGCCGCCGAAAGGCTGCACGCCCACCACCGCGCCAATCATGTTGCGATTCACATAGATGTTGCCGACATGGACTGCGGCTCCCAGCGCCTGGGCGCGCGAGTCTATGCGGGTCTGCAGGCCCAGCGTGAGGCCGTAGCCCAGGGCGTTGACCTGCTCAATCACCGCCTCTGGGGTCTTGAGCGCGCCGCTGCCCCAGCGCACGATTTGCAGCACCGGGCCGAAGATTTCGTCCTTGACTTCAGCCAGGCTGGCCACCTCGAAAGCCGCGGGCGCCAGCGTATTCGCTATTAAATCAATAGCTGGCTGCGCCCGGTTCTTCTGGGCTAGCTGCGGTTTTGATGCAGAACTCAGGCGCTGTAGGTGTTTTTGGATATTGTCAAAGGCCTCGCGGTCTATCACCGGGCCGACGTCGGTGGCCAGCTCGGCCGGATCGCCGACCACCAGCTCCTGCGCCGCGCCTTGAATCATTTCAATCACGCCATCGGCGATGCCCTCATGTACACACAAGAGGCGCAGCGCCGAGCAACGCTGGCCGGCCGAGCGGAAGGCGCTTTGCACCACGGCGTCGACCACCTGCTCGGGCAGCGCCGTGCTGGCTCGCGTGCAGCGGCTGACCAAGGGCGGCTACATCCTGGGCTACGAGGCGCGGTTGGACCCGCGCAAGCTGGGCGCCGGCATGATGGTGTTTGTCGAGGTGCTGCTGGACCGCACCACGCCCAATGTGTTTGAAGCCTTCAAGGCGGCGGTGCAGGTGCACGCCGAAATCATGGAATGCCACATGGTGGCCGGTGGCTTTGACTATCTGCTCAAGACCCGCATGGCCGACATGGCGACCTACCGCGCCTTTGCCGGCACGGTGCTGTGGCAGCTGCCCGGCGTGCGCGAAACCCGTACCTATGCGGTGATGGAGGAGGTGAAGAACACCACCCGGCTGGCGCTGGGGGTGTGAGGCTGGCGCGTGGAGGCCTTGCTACCTACCGCCAAAAATCGCCGTACCCACCCGCACCATGGTGCTGCCGGCGTGAATCGCCGCCTCCAGATCCGCCGTCATGCCTAGCGACAGGGTGTCCATGGGGACTGGCAGCACGCCGGCCGCATTGATCTGGTCAAAAATGGCTTTTGTCCTGGCGTGCAGGGCGCAAGCAGCTACAAAATCAGGAGCAGGCTCGGGAATGGCCATCAAGCCGCGCAGCGTCAGGCGCGGCAACTGGGCGACTTGCCGCGCCAGCTCAAGCGTCTCATCGGGCGCCAGGCCGGATTTGTTGGCACCGCCATCCACATTGACCTGCAGGCAGATCTGCAGCGGCGGCAGATGCGCCGGCCGCTGCTCGCTCAGGCGCTGGGCAATCTTCAATCTGTCCACCGAGTGCACCCAGTCAAAATGCTCGGCCACCAGGCGGGTTTTGTTGCTTTGCACCGGGCCTATGCAGTGCCATTCCAGGGAGCTGCGGTCCGCCTGCAAGGCCTGGATTTTTTCCACGCCTTCGGCAATGTAGTTTTCTCCGAAGGCGCGCTGGCCGTCACTCATGGCCTCAGCCACCGCCCCGGCATCAAAGGTCTTGGACACCGCCAGCAGACGTACGCTGGAGGGGTCGCGTCCGGCGGCGATGCAGGCGGTGGTAATCCGGTCACGGACAAGCTGGAGGTTGCTCACAATCGTGGTCATAATCAGAATGTAAACGCAGAATCAAATGTGATTAATTCGTAACAAATAGACAAGGATTCCCGGGATGGATATCACGCAGCTGCTGGCCTTTAGCGTCAAGAACAAGGCCTCCGACTTGCATTTGTCGGCCGGCTTGCCGCCCATGATCCGGGTCCACGGCGACGTGCGGCGCATCAATATCGATCCGCTGGACCACAAACAGGTGCATGCCATGGTGTACGACATCATGAACGACACCCAGCGCAAAAACTACGAAGAGTTTCTCGAGGTTGATTTCTCCTTCGAGATCGACGGTCTGGCGCGCTTTCGCGTCAACGCCTTCAACCACAATCGCGGCGCCGGCGCGGTGCTGCGAACCATTCCCTCCAAAATCCTGACGCTGGAGCAGCTCAACGCGCCCAAGATTTTCGGCGAGCTGGCGCTGAAACCGCGCGGCATGGTGCTGGTGACCGGCCCGACCGGCTCGGGCAAGTCCACCACGCTGGCGGCCATGGTCAACTACCTGAACGAAAACGAGTACGGCCACATCCTGACGGTGGAAGACCCGATCGAGTTTGTCCATGAATCGAAAAAATGCCTGATCAACCAGCGCGAGGTCGGCCCGCATACGCTGAGCTTTAGCGCGGCGCTGAAATCGGCCTTGCGGGAAGATCCCGATGCGATTTTGGTGGGCGAAATGCGCGACCTGGAAACCATACGCCTGGCCATGACCGCCGCCGAAACCGGCCACCTGGTGTTTGGCACGCTGCACACCTCTAGCGCCGCCAAAACGATTGACCGGATCATTGACGTGTTCCCGGCCGAAGAAAAGGAAATGATCCGCTCCATGCTGTCGGAATCGCTGCAAGCCGTGATCTCGCAAACCCTGTGCAAGACCAAGGACGGCCAGGGTCGGGTGGCGGCGCATGAAATCATGCTGGGCACTAGCGCCATCCGCAATCTGATCCGCGAAGCCAAGGTGGCGCAGATGTATTCGTCCATCCAGACCGGCAACAGCGTGGGCATGCAGACGCTGGACCAGAACCTGACCGAGCTGGTCAAGCGCAATGTGATCTCCGCTGCCGAAGCACGCGGCAAGGCCAAAATTCCTGACAACTTTCCGGGCTGAAGCGCCTGCAACTAGGAGAACAGCCCCATGAAAGGTTTACTCGGACTTCTCAAACAGTCCTCCCGGGCGCGCGGCGACAGCGACGGCAGCGATTCGCTGCTCTTTTCCACCGCTTTTGCCGAACAGGGTATAGACGCGTCAAAGCTGATCCCCTGGGAGGCCCGCGCCAACGAGGTCGGCGCCAAGCGCCTGTCAGCCTCACGCGGCTGCAAGCTGCTGCAGGCGCTGTGGGCCAAGGACAGATACATGGCGCAAATGGCCACGCACCGGCTGGAGCATTTCTTCGAATTTGCCACCGTGCCGGCGAACCGCGACATCATTCGCCAGGACGAATACGGCGACTTCATGATCGTGCTGCTGACCGGCACCATCGCGGTGGATAGGGAGCAGCCCTGGGGCGAACGCCTGCGCCTGACCGAAACGCGCCAGGGTGACATCCTGGGTGAAATGTCGCTGCTAGACAGCGGCATGCGCTTTTCAGTCTGCACCTCGCTGAATGAATGTGAGATTGCCGTGCTGAGTGCGCAGGCGCTCGACGAGATGATGGCTGCAGATCCAGCCTTGGCTGCCAGCATGATCGCCCTGCTGGCGCGCAAGCTCTCGCGTCGTCTCAGGGTGGTCAGCGCCCGCCTCAGCGAAAAGAAGAGCTAAGCAGCCAAGACTGAACATGCATAGGAGCCGTCATGGAACGCGACCAGGCCAGTAAATTCATCAACGACCTGCTCAAGCTGATGGTCAGCCGCAGCGGCAGTGACCTCTTCATCACCGGCGACTTTCCGCCGGCCATGAAGGTCGATGGCAAAGTCACCAAGGTGTCGTCTCAGCCCCTCAATGCCAGCCACACGCTGGCACTGGCGCGCGCCATCATGAACGACAAGCAGGCGGCCGAATTTGAACGCACCAAGGAATGCAATTTCGCCATCTCACCGCCCGGTGTGGGCCGTTTTCGCGTCAATGCCTTCATCCAGCAGGGCAAGGTTGGCATGGTGATGCGGGTGATCCCGGCCGTGCTGCCTACCATTGACGGGCTGGGCGTGCCACAGGTCCTGAAGGACGTGGTGATGAGCAAGCGGGGCTTGATCATTCTGGTCGGCGCCACCGGCTCGGGCAAATCCACCTCCATGGCGGCCATGGTGGACTGGCGCAACGAGCAATCGTTTGGCCATATCATCACGATCGAGGACCCGGTGGAGTTCGTCCATCCCCACAAGAACTGCGTGGTCACGCAGCGCGAAGTGGGGCTGGACACCGACAGCTGGGAAGCCGCACTCAAAAACACGCTGCGCCAGGCGCCCGATGTGATTTTGATGGGCGAGATCCGCGACCGCGAAACCATGGAACACGCCATCGCCTTCGCCGAAACCGGCCACCTGTGCCTGGCTACCCTGCACGCCAACAGCGCCAACCAGGCGCTGGACCGCGTGATCAACTTTTTCCCGGAAGAGCGGCGCACACAGTTGCTGATGGACTTGTCGCTCAACCTCAAGGCCATGATTTCGCAGCGCCTGGTGCCCAAGCAAGATGGCAAGGGCCGCTTCGCCGCGGTGGAGGTCATGCTCAATTCGCCGCTGATCTCTGACCTGATCTTCAAGGGCGATGTCTCCGAAATCAAGGAGATCATGAAGAAAAGCCGCAACCTGGGCATGCAGACCTTCGACCAGGCACTGTTTGACGCCTTCGAGAGCCACGCCATCTCCTATGAAGATGCGCTGCGCAACGCTGATTCGGTGAACGACCTGCGCCTGCAGATCAAGCTCAACTCGCAGCGCGCCAAGTCAACCGACCTGGCCGCCGGCACCGAGAACTTTGCCATCGTTTAAACCCGTCGCGGCGCGGGCCACGGCATACACAACACTCAGAGATTTCCACCATGAACAGCACTCATCCCAAAAGCTACGAAGCCAGCGCTGCGCTCAAAGTCGCCTTCCTCGGCCTGGGCGTGATGGGTTATCCCATGGCCGGCCATCTGGCGCTAGCCGGCCACCAGGTCACGGTGTACAACCGCAGTGCTGCCAAGGCCGCGGCCTGGTGCAGCGAGTTTGCCCGCACCAAGAGCCCGCACCAGGCGGCCACGCCCAAACTGGCTGCGGCAGATGCCGACATTGTGTTTTGCTGCGTCGGCAACGACGACGATCTGCGCTCCGTCACACTGGGTGCCGACGGGGCTTTTGCCGGCATGAAGCCAGGCGCCATCTTTGTCGACCACACCACGGCCTCTGCCACGGTAGCCAGGGAACTCTATGCCGCGGCCAAGCAAATCGGCCTGCAGTTCATCGATGCCCCGGTATCGGGCGGCCAGGCCGGAGCCCAGAACGGTGCGCTCACCGTGATGTGCGGCGGCGATGCGGCCGCCTTCGATGCCGTCAAGCCCGCCGGCATGGCATTTTCCAAGGCCTTCACCCTGATGGGCGAAGCCGGCGCCGGCCAGCTCACCAAAATGGTCAACCAGATCTGCATTGCCGGCCTGGTGCAGGGCTTGAGCGAAGCCGTGGCCTTTGGCCAGAAGGCCGGGCTCAATGTGAATCAGGTGCTGGAGGTGATAGGCAAGGGTGCGGCGCAAAGCTGGCAGCTGGATAACCGCGGCAAGACCATGGCGGCCGACCAGTTCGACTTCGGTTTCGCCGTCGACTGGATGCGCAAGGATCTAGGACTGGTGCTGGACGAAGCCAAGCGCAATGGCGCCCGTTTGCCCGTGACGGCCCTGGTGGACCAGTTTTACGCCGATGTGCAGGCCATGGGCGGCCAGCGCTGGGACACCTCCAGCCTGATCAAGCGCCTGAAGTAGTGAGTAGTGCTGTGAGGCGCCGCCGCAGTGCGCGGCGCTCACGGCGCATCAGCCTGCTGAAGGCTTGTTGGCCGCAGGTTGTGGCTTGGCCGGCGCGGGCAACATGCGGGCCAGTTCGTCCTCGCTGATGATCTCGAAAATGCGTACAACTTTTTGCACGCCAGGGGTGGCTCTAACCACTGCGGTGGCTCTATCCGCCTCGCGCTGGGTCACCCGCCCCAGCAGATAGGTCGTACCTCGCTCGGTGACAACCTTGAAGGCATTGGAAGACAGGTCACGGGCATCGACCAGCATGGCCTTGACGCGCCCGGTCACCAGCGTGTCGGAAGAACGCTGGGTCAGGCCGGCGTTGCCCATCACGGCCAGTTCGTTGACCACCGAGTTCACATTTTCAACCCGCATCACGATTTGCTCGACCAGTTGCTTGTCTTGCGCCGTCGGTACTTCACCGGTCAATAGCACCTGCCGGCTGTAGCTGGTCAGATTGACGTGGGCTCTATCGCCGACTTCGCTGCGAAGGCGACTGCTGGCCCGCAGCTCTATCCCCTCGTCTTCGAGCTGGGTGCCCGAGGTACGGCGGTCGGTGGCCACCAGTGACCCCCCGGCCACGGCTCCACCCACGACCAGCGGCACGCAGGCCGTGAGAGCGCCGCAGAGCAGCGTTGCCGCGCCTACCGATAAGACCAGCCTTTTCATCACAACACATTTCATACCGAAGACTCCTGATCGCCAAGTAACTGGGTGTCCACACCATCGCAAATGCAATGCAGGACAAGTAAATGCACTTCCTGGATGCGGGCGGTTCGCTCGTGCGGCACGCAAATATGCACGTCGGTTTCGCGCAAGGCCTGCACCACCGCGCCACCGCCCCGGCCGGTCAGCGCCACCACGGTCATCTCGCGCTCATGGGCCGCTTCAATGGCCGCCAGGACATTGGCCGAGTTGCCGCTGGTGCTGAGCGCCAGCAAGACATCGCCAGCGCCGCCCAGAGCCCGGACCTGTTTGGAAAAAATCACCGAGAAATCGTAGTCATTGGCAATCGCCGTGAGGATGGAGCTGTCCGTCGTCAGGGCAATCGCACCGAGCTCGGGCCGCTCGCGTTCATAGCGGCCGACGAATTCGGCGGCGAAATGCTGGGCATCAGCGGCCGAGCCGCCATTGCCGCAGGCCAGCACCTTGCCGCCACTGGTGACGCTGGCCAGAATGGCTTGCACTGCTGCGGCTATGGGTTTGGATAGAAGTTGCGCCGCCTGGTATTTGAGGTCGGCGCTGTCGATGAATTGCTGTTCGATACGTTGTTCAAGCATGGCGCCATGATAGCGGGTCACGATACCGAGCGCCCCCGGGAAGCGGCCTGTCCGGGCTCAATGCAAGGCATGCTTACAAATTTCACGCCCGCTTGCCGCAGCCAGGGCAATGGCGCCGCGTTCAGGACGCATCGAAGGCGGCCTGCAGCCATTCGATCTGGCCATCCCCGGCGTTGGCCGGCGCAGCGCCGGGCAGCAGGCCCTGCAGCAGCACCACATCGAAACGGCAGGGCGGCGGGCTGGCAAAACGCAGCAGATAATGCCGCGCGGCAAAAATGATGCGCTGCTGCTTGACGCGGCTGATGCTGGCCGCCGCGCCCCCATGCGAAGCGGCAGTGCGCTGGCGCACCTCGACAAACACCAGCGTGCCATCGGCTGCGCGCATCACTAGGTCAATCTCGCCGCCGCCGCGTCCCGGCGTCCGATAATTGGCCTCAAGCAACTTCAGGCCGGCCCGGAGCAGGTAGGCGAGCGCGACAGACTCCGCCGCATCACCGCGCGACTTGGTGGTAACCTGCTTTGGCAACGCCTGGGCGCCATCACTGGCGCCTTTTTCGACGCCATTCGACGGCGAATGGGCAAATTGTTTTCTGGAAAACCACATTGAACGCTTCTTTCGAATTGGCACTGGATGCGGCTCGCGCCGCGGCGGGCATGCAGCATTATCCGCAAGCCACGCTGTATGTCGTAGCCACCCCCATCGGCAACCTGGCCGACATCAGCCTGCGCGCCCTGCATGTGCTGCAACTGGTCGACGCCATCGCCTGTGAAGACAAACGCCACACCCAGCCCCTGCTGCGTCAATACGGCGTAGACAAGCCCTTGCTGGCGGTGCACCAGCACAACGAGGCCGAGGCCGCCGGACTGGTGGTGGAGCGGCTGCAGCGCGGCGAGCGCGTGGCCTATGTCAGCGATGCCGGCACGCCCGCCGTCAGCGACCCAGGCGCGCGCCTGGTCGCCGCGGTACGCGCTGCCGGCCTGGCGGTCATGCCCCTGCCCGGCGCCAGCAGCGTCACCACCGTACTGAGCGCCGCTGGCGTGACCCGCGCCGAAGGCAGCGAAGGCAGCGGCAGCAGCTTTGTGTTTGCCGGCTTCTTGCCCAGCAAAGCCGGCGAACGCGATCAGGCCATCGCACTGCTGCAGGCCGATGCGCGCGCCATCGTGATTCTGGAAGCCCCGCACCGCATCGAAGCCCTGGCGCGCGCGCTTGGCCTGCTGCAAGGCCGGCTGATCACCGTGGGGCGCGAGCTGACCAAGCAGTTCGAGGAAATCGCCACCATGCCGGCGCAAGATTTTGCCGCCTGGCTGGCTGCAGGGCCTCAACGCACACGCGGCGAATTTGCCCTGGTGCTCCACGCTTCGGCCCCTCACGAAGGCCCCGATGACAGCATGCGGGTGCTGCAGCTGCTGCTGGCAGAGCTGCCACTCAAGACCGCCGTCAAGCTGGCAGCCGACATCACCGGCGCTTCGCGCAACGAACTCTACGACACCGCCTTGAAACTCAAAAAAGAATGAATCCCAACGCAGACTCCCTCTGGCGCGGTCCACGCTGGACCCTCGCCGCCCTGCTGGCCGTGCTCGGCATGCTCGGGCCTTTTTCCATAGACACCTATCTGCCGGCCTTTGCCGGCATGAGCGAATCACTGGGCGCAACGCCGGTGGAAATGCAGCAAACGCTGTCGGCCTACCTGTTTGGTTTTGCCTTCATGAACCTGTTTCATGGCGCGCTGGCCGACAGCTTTGGCCGCAGGCCGGTGGTGTTGTGGGGCATTGCCATGTTCACGCTGGCATCGGCCGGCTGCGCCTTGTCACAAAGCGTCGGGCAGCTGGTGTTTTTCAGGGCCATGCAAGGCTTGTCCACCGGCGCGGGCATTGTGGTGTCGCGCGCCGTGATACGCGACATGTTTCCTCCGGCGCAGGCACAGCAGGTCATGAGCCAGGTCACCATCTACTTTGGCGTGGCACCGGCCATCGCACCCATCGTCGGCGGCTGGCTGTTTGTGCACCTGGGCTGGCACAGCATTTTCTGGTTTCTGACGGCGGTCGGTGTCGTGCTCTGGGTCACCAACTTCCGGTATTTGCCCGAAACCCTGCAGCGCGAGGCGCGCCAGCCCTTTGAAGTGCGGCACCTGATGCGCGGCTACTGGCAGCTCGGCTCCAGCCCCCGCTTCTTGCTGCTGGCGCTGGCCAGCGGCGTGCCCTTTAACGGCATGTTTTTATATATCTTGTCAGCCCCGGCGTTTCTGGGTCAGCACCTGGCCTTGCAGCCCATCCAGTTTTTCTGGTTTTTCGTGCTGACCATCTCGGGCATCATGTCGGGAGCCTGGCTGAGCGGCCGCATGGCCGGCAGAATCGCCCCCAAGCAGCAGATCCGCCACGGCTTTGTCATCATGCTGGTGACATCCGTGCTCAACCTGGTGGCCAACCTGCTGTTCGACGCCCATGTGTCCTGGGCCTTGTTTCCGATCGCCCTGTTTGCATTTGGCTGGGCCTTGATGGTGCCGGTGGTGACGCTGCTGGTGCTTGACCTCTACCCCGAGCGGCGCGGCATGGCCTCGTCCCTGCAAGCCTTTGTCGGTTCTGCCGCCAACGGCATCGTGGCCGGCGTGGTCGCGCCGCTGGTGATGCACTCCACCCCGGCACTGGCCGCCGCCTCACTGGGCATGATGTGTGTGGGCCTGCTGGCCTGGCTCTACCTGCACCGGCGCTGGCCGGAAATCGGTCGCGCGGTGGTGTGACAGCCAGGCACGCTCAGTTGTTGTCGTTCAATCTGATGGGAATTTCCATGCCCTGGCCGGTGCGCTGAACCACATTGCGCCCGTCCAGGTAGACCCAGAACAGCATGTCCTGGAGGTTGTGATCCAGCCAGCGATAGGTCATGACATCACCAGACCAGGAGCCGACACGGTCAACGCTGGCAGGCCGGCCGAACTCGCGCTCCACGTCTTCGCGCGTCCATTTGCCGGACTCGACTTTGGCGAACTCGCTGGCCTGCAAAGCCTGCCTGACGGTCAACACCTTGCCCGCCGCATCCAGATCGACCATCACGGCGCTCTGGCCGGCAGGCTGACCCGAATACTGCAACCGCGATCCCGTGCCCAGGGGCACCACCCGCGAGGGCTTGCCATAGTGGGCCAGGACTTCCTCGCGTGACATGCCGGGCTGCACCGCGGTCGTGGCGCAAGCCCCCAACAGCAGCACGGCAAGCGCCAGGCTTGAAAGCATTTTGATCATTTTCATGGTGACTCCTTGATATAGACCATTCGACAAGCGATCACAGGCAATGTTCCCCGGCGGCACTGGCTGCGCCAGCCCGCCCTGCACGGCCCCAGCGGGAACTAGCCGAAATCCGCGCTATGCAAGCAAATTATGGATCAAATCGGCCTCCAGCCCAGGTGGATCATGCGCCATCAGCTATTCATTTAATAGCAGTTCGAGCAACGTCAGCGCGGGCATGAGCGGCCTAACAAAACATCAGGGCGACCAGGGCGGCATCTTCACCGAGATTGAGCAAGGCGTAGCCGGCCATCCGGTAAGCCCAGAACACCATTGTGTCCATCCATGGCAGGAGATTCATGGGGCCATGACCAGCGAAGAATCAGTTCACGGTAACGGCAAGCAGCGCTTAGGCACCCAGGCTGGTCAGCAGCTTTTGCCAGAACACCAGCCGCTGGCTCAGGGTAGATACCAGAATGTATTCATTCAAGGTGTGCGCGCCGTCGCCATCCGCGCCCAGGCCATCGAGCGTAGGAATGCCCAGGGCCGCGGTGAAATTGGCATCGCTGCCGCCGCCCGTCATGGGCGCGTCTTCCAGCGTGAAGCCGGCTTGTGCGGCGCACACCTGGGCGCGACTCAGCAGTTCGGCGGCAGCGGCGGTCTTGACCATGGGCGGGCGGTTCAGCTCGACCTGGATCTCCAGCCGCACATCCGGGTCTTGCGGCGTCAGGGCTTGCATGCGCCCTATTACCTCGTCGGCCGCTGCCATGTCCGGCACACGGAAGTCCACCGCCGCCTCGCAGACAGAGGGTACGGTGTTGGTGACGGTACCGCCGGCAATAGTGCCCACGCTGACCGTGATCCCGCGCGCATAGTCCGTCATGGCTTCCAGCACCAGCACCTGCCTGGCCATTTCGCGAATCGCGCTACGGCCCTTCTCATGTTGCAGCCCGGCGTGCGCCGGCCGGCCGTGCGCCTTCAGGCGCATCATGCCTATGCCCTTGCGCGCGGTCACGCACCTGCCGCCATCGGCGCGCGCCGGTTCGCAGACCAGCACGTAGTGGGCCTGATGCGCAAACTGCTCTATCGCCTGGCGCGAACTATGGCTGCCGGTCTCTTCATCCGGCACCAGCAGAAAATCGACCGGCAGCGGCGTGGCGCCTGGCGCCGACAGCTGGCCCAGCGCCGTCAAGGCCAGGTAAATACCGGCCTTCATGTCATAGCTGCCCGGCCCATAAAGCCGGTCGCCCTCGATACGGCAGGGGTTTTGCAACAAGGTGCCGACCGGATGGACGGTGTCCAGGTGACCCAGGAGCAACAGCCCCTTGCGCTGGTCGCCGGCGGCGCGATTGCTGATGTGCAGCAAGGGGCCGGTGGTGTCGCCCAGCGAGCTGACCTTGGCCGTCAGTCCCAGCTCCTTGGCATGCTGCTCCACCATGGCGACCATGGCGGCAATGCCCTGCGGCGAGCTGGACGGGGATTCGCAGCGCAACCAGCTTTGTATGCCGGCGGCGAGTTGAGCGGTGCTGGGGTCTAGGGACATGGGGTTCCTTCAGAAGGTCAAGAGCGGCGTGCGCCAGCAAGAAGGCTTCAGGCCACCTGCTGGCCGGCCAGGCGCGCCATCGCATCCGCATCGGGCATACGGCCCTCAAACCACAGGCTGGCGCAGATCGCCGACATGGCGCTGCCGTCGTGGCCTATGCCGGGGCAAACCTGCAGCGTCCAGCCGAAGGGAACGCCGCGGCTGGCGGCCTCGCGCTTGCCGGCCTCGAAATAGTGCCGCGCCCGTGCGAAGCGTTGCGGGCCCTGACGCAGAGCGGCGGGCTCGGACGGCAGATGCGGATCATTCGTCTCCGTATCCTGGTCACCGGCGAGTAGGGTCAGCGGATAGGCCAGCAGCCGCAGCAAGTGCGCTTCGGACAGCGCCACGCCGCCCAGGCCCTCGGGATAGGGCTGCGCCAGGGTGGGCAGCGTGTACCAGCCCGGATTGCCGGCGGCCACACGGGCCCAGGGACTGTGCGGCTGGCTGCTCAGGAGACGGTGCACAAACTGCCCGCCGGCCGAATGGCCAAACAGATAGGCCTGCTCGCGGCTGGTGATGCCGGCGGCGCGCAGATCGGCAAACACACGCGCGCAAATCGCATAAGTCCAGCTGGCCGTCGGCCGCAACAGACCGGACTCGTCATGGATGCGGCCGTTGTTATAGCTTTCCACGCCGGGCCAGTCCTCGTTGCCAAAGGTCGGGGCGACGATGAGTACCTTGTGCTTGTCCGCGGCGTCGATCCAGAAATCCCGGTAGTCGTCGCCGTTACGCAGCACGCCGTGCTGCACCACCACCACCGGACGGTCCGGCGTGTAGCCCTCTGGCCTATAGGTTTGCAGTGTCAGCGGATGCTGGGGATTTTCGCTATCGTGATAGACGATGGCGTTGCGCCCGGTGCCGCTCAGGGCGTGAGAAATGCGATCAATATTTGACATGGCGGCGCAATCAACAAGACGAAAACAGGGGCGGCAAGAAAGGCCGGCAGGGCCGGCTCAAGCCTCGTTCAGATGGCAGGCCGACCAGTGCCCGGGCGCGATTTCCCGCTGCAGCGGCACCTCTTCGCGGCAACGCGACATGGCATGCGGGCAGCGCGGATGAAAGGTGCAACCCGGCGGTGGCGCCAGCGGCGAGGGAATCTCCCCTTTGATGGGAATGAATTTGTGGCCGCGCCGGCCGACCTCGGGAATTTCCGCCAGCAACGCCTGGGTGTAGGGGTGGTTGGCTCGGGAGAAAATCTCGGCGGCGCTGGCAATCTCCACCAGCCGGCCCAGGTACATGATGGCGACGCGATCGGAGATGTGGCGAACCACGCTCAAGTCATGGCTGATGAACAAATAGGTAAAGCCATGCTGCTCGCGCAGGTCCATGAACAGATTGATCACCTGCGCCTGTATCGAGACGTCAAGCGCCGCCACCGGCTCGTCGCAGACCAGCAGGGAGGGCTGCACCATCAGCGCGCGCGCGATGCCGATACGTTGGCGCTGGCCGCCCGAGATCTGATGCGGATAGCGATCACGGTACTCAGGGCTCAGACCGACGGCGGCCAGGGCGGCATCCACCCGCGCGCCAATTTCGGCCGACGGCACCAGCTGATGCACCGCCAGCGGCTCGGCCAGAATCTGGCGCAGGCGCTGGCGCGGATTGAGCGAGGCCTGCGGATCCTGGAAAATCATCTGCACGCCCAGGGTATAGGCCAGGCGATCGGCGCCGCTCAGACTGGCGACGGACTGTCCCTTGTAGCGAAAATCACCGGAAGACTGCCGGTGCAGACCGGCCACCACGCGGCCCAGGGTTGATTTTCCGCAACCCGACTCACCCACCAGGCCCAGCACCTCGCCGCGGGCAATCGACAGATTGACACCATTGACCGCATGCACAGCCCGGTTCTTGAGCGGACGACCGGCCAGCGCCAGCACCCTTTGGGCCAGGTCGGGGCGCTGCTTGAATGATTTGTAGACCTCGGTCAGTTCAACGACGGGCGTTGCGCCAGCGGCCTCGGAAGACGGCCCGTTCATGGGGGAGGATGCTTGATTCATGCGGGCCACACTGTGCGCTCGACCGGGGCGTGGCAGCGGAAGCTGCGCGTGCCCTCGGTGGTGATGGGGGGCAGCTGCTCGGCGCAACTGGCCACGGCATGGGTGCAACGCGGCTGGAAGGCGCAGCCCAGCGGCCGGCTCGACAGGCTGGGCGCCATGCCATTGATCTGCTGCAGGCGCTGGCCGGGCTTGGTCATGCGCGGCATGGACTGCAGCAGGCCCAGGGTATAGGGATGGCGCGGCGACTCCAGAATGTCAGCCACCGGCCCGGTCTCGACGATACGCCCGGCATACATCACGGCGACGCGGTCGGCCAGCTCGGCCACCACGCCCAAATCATGGGTGATCCAGATCAGGGCGGTGTTTTGCGTCTTGCAGATCTCCTGCATGCGATACAGGATCTGGCCCTGAATGGTCACGTCCAGCGCGGTGGTCGGCTCGTCGGCAATGATCAGGTCCGGATGGTTCAACATCGCAATGGCGATCGCCACACGCTGACGCATGCCGCCCGAGAACTCGTGCGGATAGCTCTGCAACCGGCTTTCGGGCGAGGCAATGCCGACCATGCCCAGCGCGTCACGGCAGCGCGCCAGCGCGCTCTCGCGCGAGACATTTTCATGGGTCAGTATCGCTTCCATCATCTGCTCGCCGATGCGCAGCACCGGGTTCAGCGTCATCAGCGGGTCCTGAAAAATCATGGCGATGCGGTTGCCGCGCAGGTGACGCATCTGCTCTTCGGTGAGGGTTCGCAAGTCGGTGCCGTCGAAGCGGACCTCGCCTGCAACGATCTCGCCGGGAGGATCGATCAGGCCCAGCAGCGAAAAGCCGGTGACGGATTTACCCGAGCCGGACTCGCCGACCAGGCCCAGGATTTCACCGCGGCGCAGCGTCAGATCGACGCCATCGACCGCCGGCCAGGCGCCCGCGGCGGTATGAAACGCAGTGCGCAAGCCGCGCACGTCCAGAAGCAAGTCGTTCATGCTTGTTGCGGGTCCAGGCTGACGCGCAGGCGGTCGCCCACGATATTGATGGTCAGGATCAGCAGCAGCAGCGCGATCCCGGGAAACATGCTGATCCAGTAGTCACCCGACAGCAGATACTGAAAGCCGTTGGCAATCAGCAGGCCCAGCGAGGGCTCGGTCACCGGCACACCGACGCCCAGAAAGGACAGCGTGGCCTCCAGCACGATGGCGCCGGCAATCTGTATGGTGGCGACCACCATCACCGGCCCCAGGCAATTGGGCAGCAGATGAACCAGCATGATGCGCCAGGCCGGATAACCCAGATTGGCGGCGGCTTCGACATATTCCTTGCGCCGCTCCTGCAAGGCCCGGCTGCGCATGATGCGCGCGTAATGCGCCCATTGCACGATCACCAGCGCCAGCACCACCTTGTCGACGCCGCGGCCCATCATGGCCAGCAACACCAGCGCCACCAAAATGGTCGGAAAGCCGAGAATGAAGTCCACCACGCGCATCAGCATGGCGTCGACAAAGCCGCCGGCATAGGCGGCCAGCAGCCCCACCAGACTGCCTATCAGGGTAGCCAGGGCAACCGCACTCAGGCCCACGATGAGACTGATGCGCAAGCCATACAAAATGGCGCTGAGCATGTCGCGGCCCTGGTCGTCGGTGCCCAGCCAGTAAAAGCCGCCATCCATCCTGGGGGACCAGGGCGGCAGGCGACCGTCGAGCAGATTCAGGTTGGCCAGGTCATAGGGATTTTGCGGCGCGAAATAAGGCGCGACCAGGATCAACACGATCAGGGCCAGCAACACCAGCGCCGAGCCCTTGGCGGTCGGGCGGGCGCGTATCTTTTTCATGATGGCGGCGCGCTGCGGGGTTTCCGCCAGCGCCGCCAGGGTGCGCGCGGGCACCGGGTCAGTCAGTTTCGTCATGGAGTTTTACGAGGCGGCGGACTGGATCTGGACACGCGGATCGAGCACCGCGTACAAGAGGTCAACCAGCAGATTGATGACGACGAAGATCAGCGTGGCGAACATGACGTAGGCGACGACGACCGGCCGGTCCAGGTGGTAAACGCTGTCGATCAGCAACTTGCCCATGCCAGGCCAGGCAAACACGGTCTCGGTAATGGTGGAGTAGGCGATCAGGGTGCCGAACTCCATGCCAATCACCGTGACCACGGGAATCAAAATATTGCGCAGGATGTGGCGCCGCACGATGCGTTGCGGGCTGATGCCCTTGGCGCGCGCGTACTTCACATAATCCTGGCTCTTGGCTTCGACCACGCCGGAAGCCGTCATGCGCAGCACCAGGGCGATATTGGCCAGCGCCAGATTGATCGCCGGCATGAGCATGTGAGCCCAGCCGTCGGCCGTCAGAAACGAGAGCGGGACACCGAGAACACTGACCGTATCGCCCCGGCCGGAGGCAGGCAACCAGCCGAGCCAGACCGCGAACAGCAGAATCAGCATCATGCCCTGCCAGAAATTAGGCAGCGAAAAGCCAAGAATGGAGGTGCCCATGATGCCGCGCCCCAGCGGCTCATCACGGTACAGGCCGGCCACCAGCCCCAGCGGAATGCCGATGAAGCAGGTCAAAGAGATCGCCAGCACCACCAGCTCCAGCGTGGCTGGAAGGCGCTGAAGAATCAGCTGAATCGCCGGAATGCCATGCACAAACGACACACCGAGGTCGCCGTGCAGGGCTCGCCACAGGAAGTTTGTGTACTGCTGCCAAAGCGGCAAGTCCAAGCCAAGCCGGGCAATCATGGCCTGGCGGTCGGCCATGCTGGTCTCGGGCGAGACCAGCATTTCGATCGGATCCCCTACGGCATAAACCGCACAGAACACCACGACCGATACGGCCAACAATACGAACAGGCTTTGGATCAGCCTGCGAAAAGCGAACAGTGTCACAAAAACTTCCTGACCGGCTTACTTGCCCTTAGGCTTGACCGACATGGCCAGGGTGTACTGATCGCGGCGGCCTTCATAGCTCAGGCCCTGGCGGAAAGCCCAGATGGTGCTTTCAAAATGCAGCGGAATCAGCGGCACATTTTCCAGCGCAATCTTAGTGGACTGCTCCAGCAGCTTTTGGCGCTTGGCCGTATCCACCGTGGAAATGGCTTCCTTGTAGACCTTGTCGAACTCGGCATTGGAAAAGCCGCCATAGTTGCTGGTGCCCAGGCTGTTGGGTGCGTCGAGCGTGGCCACCCACAACTGGAACAAGGCCGAAGCTTCACCGGTTTCAGACGGCCAGCCGCCCATGGGGAAGCTGAAGTCGCGCTTGGCACGCTTGGAGAAGTAAATCGACGCGGTCATCGCGTCCACGGTGGTCTTGATACCCACGCGTGACAGGTACTGCGCCACGGCCTGCGTCACCTGGCTGTCATTGATGTAGCGATCGTTGGGCGAAGCCAGCGTCAGCTCAAAGCCGTTCGGATAACCGGCTTCGGCCAGCAGCTTCTTCGCGCCCTCGGGGTCGTACTTGATTTCCGGTGCCTTGGGCAGCGCGCCAAACATGCCGTCAGGCATGTACTGGTAGGCGGGCGTCGCCATGCCGTCCATGATGCGAGCGGTGATGGTCTTGCGGTCAATGGCCATAGAAATCGCACGACGCACGCGCAAATCCTGCAGCGGATTGGCTGCCTCGGCCTTGCCGCCTGCGGCCACCTTCACAAAGGGGCTGGGGTTACGGCCAATATCCGGTTGGAAGAAAATCAGACGCGTGGACGGCGTTGCCACGTAGGCGTACTTTGGATTTTCCTTGATGCGCGGCAGGTCGCGCGCAGCAGGGTTCTCGATGACATCGAAATCGCCCGACAGCAGACCCGTCAGACGCGGGCCGGCATTGGGCACGGACACCAGCTTGACATCTTTCCAGTGCGGCTTGGTGCCCCAGTAACCCTCGTTGCGCGTCAATTCAATGCCGCTGCCCTTGACATAGGACTTGAGCAGGTAGGGGCCGGTGCCGACAGCGTTCTTCAAGTTATTGAAATCAGCCACGCCAGGCCAGGCGCCCGTCACACCACAACCCTTTTTGGGGTCGAAGTTCAGCTTGCCGTGCTCCACGATGCCGTTCCAGACGATGGGCAGGTTGCGCGCCAACTCGGCGGGCATCAGGGGGAAGGCGGCATGCGTCTTGAGGATGACCGTGAGCGCGTCCGGCGTCTGCACGTCGACGATCTGCTTGGTCAAATCCGTATAGGACGAGGAGACATTGGTCTCATTGTTCAGCGTGCGGCAGATCGTGAACAGCACGTCTTCGGAGGTGAAGGGCTTGCCATTGGAGAACTTGACGCCCGGACGAAGCTTGATCTCCCAGGTCAGGTCGTTGATGGTTTTCCAGGACGTGGCGAGCGCGGGGATCAGCTTCATGTTCGCGTCACGGGCCACCAGCGTGCCGTAGACATGCTCGGACAAGGCGTCGTTGGCCGTCGACTTGTGATAGTGCGGATCGGCGCTGGTCGGCTCGGACGACAACGCGATTTTCAGGGACTGGGCCAGCGCAGGGGCCATAGGCATGGCCAGAGAGACGACGCCTGCCGCAAGCATGGGCAAAGGCAAAGACCGCAACACAGTTCGCAATTTCATCGGGAAATTCCTAAATGGACGATAAGCATCAGCAAGGGGATTTGCCGACTGCCGTTATGAGGCGGCGATGATAGCAAGAATGAATGCTCCGTCAGTGCAGGCGACAAAAATCTTGGCCCCAAACCAACGGACAGGACTTCAAGGCCGCAACACGCCTTGCATCAGATGCGGACCAGAACGGACTACCTGACGACAGGGAACGGCGGCAAACCCGCCAAAATCGCCTGCCCGTAGCGCATGTTCACCAAACGAGTGTCGCACACGGTGATCACCGCCCGGTCCGTCACCGTTCGCACGCCGCGGCCGGCCCACTGGGCCAGCTTCATGCCCGCGCGCGGCACCGACAGTTCATTGAAAGGATCTCGCCCCTGGACGTTCAGCCATTCGGCCAGGGCCTCTTCCACCGGTGAATTCGGCGGCGTAAAGGGCAGCTTGTCGATCAGCACATGCTCGCAAAGCTGGCCCGGCAGGTCTATGCCCTCGCCGAAAGATTGCAGGCCAAAGATGATGCTGCGCTCGCCCGCCACAATGCGCCGGCTGTGCTCCTTGAGCAGCTCGGTGCGCGAGCGAACGCCCTGCACTTGCACCTGCTCAGCCAGGTCCTTGGGCAGGGCCGCGTGGCAGGCCTGCATCTGGCGCCGGGAGGTGAACAGCGCCAGCTGCCCATGCTGATGCTCGCGCAGCAGCCCGGGCAATTTTTCACACAGCTCGTCAGAAAAGCCCGGACTTTTGGGTGAATGCTGCATGGGGGCGATGCGCAGCTCGCCCTGAACGGCATAGTCGAAGGGCGAGGCCACGACCAGGGCACGACGTTCGGGGAAACGATTCATGCCGCTCAGGCGCTCAAAGAAATCAAAGCTGCCGCAGGCGGTGAGCGTGGCCGAGGTACAGACGGCGGCGCTGACGTTTTTCCAGAGATTTTTTGACAAGACCTGGGCCGCCGTCATGGGGCTGGCGCACAACCAGACATCGGGCGTGGTGCCGACCACGCCATCGGCCCATTCCAGCCACTTGGCCCATGGCACTTTGTCGTGAGTGGCCCAGGCGCCGAACAGCTTCTCCAGGGTATCAAGCCGCGAGAGATAAACCCCCAGCTCGACGCCGGCACGGCTTTGCTCCTCGCGCTCATTCGGGGACTGTGATTCGTCGGGCTCCGTCAAGGCTGCGGCAATGCTGGCAACCACCGCACGAATGGCGCCTATCAGGCTGGCCAGCTGTTCGCATTCGGGAATCAAGTCCTCGGGAATGCGGCCCTGGGCGAAGCGGTGCACGGCCTTGTCGGCGCTGACCAACTGGCCTTCGATCCAGTAGCGCTCCAGCAAGGCCAGCTTATCGGTGCAGCCGGTGATGAGCTGCGCAAAAGCCACTGGATCCGGCCGGGTGGACGCAGGTAAGACGCGGCCATGGCGCAGCGCCACGGTGCGCAGGCTGGTGAGCAGCTTGCTGCTGGTGCCCAGACGCGCGCGATAAGAAAACTGATCGGCGGCAATCTGCGGCAGATGGTGGGCCTCGTCGAACACAAACAAGGTGTTGCCAGGGTCTATCAGGGTGCTGTCGGTCTGCAGCGTCGCCAGCACCAGGGCATGGTTGGCCACCTGCAAGGTGGCGCTGGCGGCCTGGCGCCTGGCCTTGAAAAAAGCGCAGCTTCTGAAGTACTCACATTGCCCGCCGTTGCAGGCATGGGCATTGGCCTGCACCTGGCGCCAGTCCTCGGCGTCGGGCGGCTGCGCCAGGCTGTCGATGTCGCCATCCCAGCTGCCGTTATGCAGTTTTTTGGCGCTGTTCTTGAACCACAGCATGGCCTCGGCGCGATCCCGCGGTATGGCCTTGGCCTGCCGGCGGGCGTCGGCAAAGGCGTCCTGAAACTCGGCGTTCAGCAGGCTGTCTTGCACCTCATCGTTGATCACGCCTTCGAGGCGGCTTTCACAGACATAACGGGCCCGGCCCTTGAGAATGTCATAACGCAACTCAGGAATGATTTCGGCCAGGCGCGGCAGATCTTTGTGGAACAGCTGCTCCTGCAAGGCAACCGTAGCGGTCGAAACAATGACGGTTTTCTTCAGCAGCTCTGAGGCCACGATGGCGGCGAGGCAGTAGGCCACGGTTTTACCGGTGCCGGTGCCGGCTTCGAGTTGCGCCAGATTGTTGCCGTTGCGCTTCTCGTCATCCGGCGCCTTGGCGGACAAAAAGGTCAGCAGCGAGGCTTGCATCATCTCGTATTGCCCGGGGCGGGCGATAAAGCCCGGCCAGGAAGCGGCGACCTCGCCATACAAGAGCTCCAGGCGGATGCGGGCCGCCTCCAGCTGCTCGGGATCAAGACCCAACTCAGAAGCGTGCGCGGGCACGGGCTGAAGAACGGGTGACGTGGTGGACAAACTCATCCGGCTGATTATTGATGACGAGGCCATGAAGCGGCGCCGCCTCGCCAGATCGATTGACGCGCGCGCCGGCAAGATAATAAAAGTTCAGACCAGACCCAGGCACCAGAAGCGGCAACGCCAACCGGAGCGGTTGGCGTTTTAGCAAGGAAACATACAGGTTTCCGGGTGTCAGGCTTGGTGCGGCTGGCGGGGATCGAACCCACGACCCTTGGCTTCGGAGGCCAATACTCTATCCACTGAGCTACAGCCGCAACGCTGAAAACAACTTGCGCCAAAGCCCGGGAATGAACACGGACTTCAGGGCATTTGCTCCATGTGCATGATTCTTGCCACACAGAGCCTCTGATTCTATCAGCCAGACAGACCTGCGCCGGGATTTAGCAGACCCCCGGCTATAATGCGAGGCTGCTGAGCCGATGCTGTAGCACCCCGCGATAGCCCCCCGATTTCTAGTTTTTTGAGGACGCCATGAGCGCAAACGACCATACTACGGCCCACGAAGAAGCCCACACTGGCCCCATCAAAACTCCTCAGCAGTTGCTGGCGGCGGTTTTTTTCTCTTTCGTCGTTCCCATTTTTGCCATCATCGGGCTGGTTTACTACGTCACCTCCGCCAACAAGCCTGCTGCAGGCACTGGCGATGCGGAACGAGCCGTGGCTGAGCGTATCCAGAAAGTCGGCACGGTTGAAATTCGTGATACCAATCGTCCGCTCAAAAGCGGCGAAGAGGTCTACAAGGCCCAGTGCATCGCCTGCCATGGCTCCGGTGCGGCTGGCGCGCCCAAGTTTGGTGACGCTGGCGCCTGGGCCGCCCGCATCAGCACCGGTTTTGACTCGCTCTGGCATTCCGCGCTCAAGGGCAAGGGCGCCATGGGCGCACAAGGTGGTGGCGACTTCGAAGACCTCGAAATCGGCCGCGCCGTGGTTTACATGACGGCGTCTGCCGGTGGCAAATTTGCCGAGCCCGCAGCGCCTGCTGCGGCAGCTCCAGCCGCAGAGGCCGCTCCAGCTCCAGCTCCAGCTCCGGCTGCTGTCGCAGCGCCTGTCGCTGCTGCCGCACCAGCGGCTGCGCCTGCCACGGTGGCCGCAGCGAACTCGGGTGCTGGTGAAGCCCTCTACAAACAGACTTGCGTTGCCTGCCACGCCTCCGGCGTTGCCGGTGCCCCCAAGTTTGGCGACAAGGCCGCTTGGGCACCTTACATCAAAACCGGCGTCGAGACGATGACCGCCGTCGCCATCAAGGGCAAGGGCGCCATGCCTCCCAAAGGCGGCTCCAGCGCTTCCGATGCAGATGTCAAGGCAGCCGTTGAGTACATGGTGAACGCGGCCAAGTAAACCGCCACAGCGCCTTCGCAAAAAAGCCGGTCACTGACCGGCTTTTTTGCATCGTAAATTTAAATAAAAAAGGGCCGTAGCCCAATTCAGACGGTCGCAACCAGCTATTTTTTTTGTAGTAACTCAGGGCTGCGCACATAGCCGAAGCGAGCCGGCAAGACGCTGGCCGACTCCTCCTGCGGCACCCACAAGCCACGCTCCACGGCATCGGCTGCATGTGTCATGTCCTGGGTATGCACCAGGCCAAAACCCAGATTGGTTTCCAGGTACAGACGCCCCAGCTCATCCATGAGGCAGCGCTGCACCCGGGCCGGCTGGCCGGTGTGCGCGGCCACCGCAAAGGCCGGCGCCGCATCGACACGCCAGATCAGCGGCGTCGCCTCCAGCTCGACATAGACGCGCTGCGGCCCGTTCTGGAAAAACCACTGGCCCGTGGCGTCGCTCTCATAGTTGCGCTGAATGAAGTCGATCAGCTTCTCGTGCAAGAGTAGCGAGCCCTTGCCGGCCGCGCTGGCGCCAGGCGCCGCAGCAGCAAAGGGACCGGCCGCCTGGGCCTGGTCGTCGCGCATATACCAGTTGCCGCGCGCATCCAGCCCTAGCCAGCCATAGCAAGCGGGAACCTTGGGCCACTTCGCAATGGCCTGTAGAACAATCTCATCCATGCGGCTATTTTGCGCTGTTTAGGGTTGCACCTGGCCGCTGCGGCAGCTGCGCCGCCAGAAAGGCGATGACCGCCTCCGGCATGGCGCGCACATAGCCAGGAAAGGGCGCGGTCGGAAAGCCCACATGCCCGCCCTGCCCCGGCTGCCACAGGGTGACGTGGCGGCTGACATCGGCGGGGCGCGGCAGACTGGCGGCCGGCACAAAGGGATCGTTCAGCGCGTTCAGGGCCAGCGCCGGCACGGCCACCTTATGCAGATGCGGCTTGGCCGAGGCGCTCGCCCAGTAGTCATCCGCATCCCGGAAACCATGAACGGGCGCGGTGAAAACATTGTCAAACTCATGCAGATCGCGCGCCGCCAGCAGGCTTTTGCGGTCAAACAGGCCGGGATGCTGCTCCAGCTTTTGCAGCGCCTTGGGCACCATGGTCTTGAGAAACATGCGGGTATAGACCTGCCGATTAAAACCGCGGCCTATGGCCCAGCCGCTGGCAGCCAGATCCAGCGGCGAGCAGACCGATGCGACGCCCGCCACCACCTGCCCGGCCTGCGCGCCCATTTCCCCGGCCCAGCGCATCAGCGCATTGCCGCCCAAAGAAATGCCGACGGCCACCACCGGCCCGGCGTGCTGAGCAGAAAACCGCCGGAGTATCCAGTCGATCTCGGCAAAATCACCCGAATGGTAGGCACGCGGCGCCAGATTGACCTCACCCGAGCAGCCGCGAAAATGCGGCACGGCGCAGGCCCAGCCATGGGCGTAGGCGACATCGGCAAAGGCTTCGGCGTAATGACTGGCCGACGAACCCTCCAGGCCGTGAAACACCACGAGAAGGGGCTGCTGACGCACTGGCGGCAGTGCTGAGCCATCCCCGCATCCCCCAGCAGGGGCCGCGGAACCGGCTTCGCCGGGCCGCAGGCGCAGCGCCCCCTCGGGGGGCAGCGAAGCACACGCAGTGGCGAGCGTGGGGGCATCATTGAGCCAGTCAACATCCACAAAGTCGCTATCGGGCGTGGCCCAGCGTTCGCGCCTGAACACCGGGGGCGAACCCAGGTAGCGGCGAGAGCGCAAGGCCGCCCAGATGGTCTGCAAATTGCCGCCCGGCAGCCACCATGGCGCTACATATTTCATCGCTTCAGCCGTCCGTCAATGAAGGACATGCGGCGTATTGGTAATTTCCTGCAGCTCATGCGAGGTACCTGGACTGGCGTGATGAGCCATCATGCGCCAGCCTTGCGCTGTTTGGTAGTAGACGTTGGTGGCGATCACATAAGCATGGTGCAGACCATCCCCGGCCAGCACTTCAATGCGCTCCAGCACGCTGTGGACACTGGCGTTCAGGGTCTGCACCTTGCGCACCTTGACGGGCTCGGCCCGAATGCTGCCGTTGGCAAACATGGCGTCAAAAGAGCTGCGTATGGCGGCGGCGCCTACCAGCCGGGCGCCGCCGGGGTGTACGCACACGATGTCATCCTCATCGCCCCAACAGGCCATGAGCTTTTCAATATCACCGCTTTGCAGTGCTTCATAAAACGCCGCTTCAATCGCGTCGGCGTTGCCAGGGCTGGCAGGTGGGACTGTGGGTTTGCGCATGAAATTAATCGGGTTCAGTCGGCCAATGAGTGGGATGAGTCCTGCTTGGGATTGTGCCCGCCATCCGGCCCAGGCCTGGGGAGCAGGCCACTATGTTAGTGTTACAGCTTGCATTTTTTGAAAGCCTAGCCATGACACTGCGTTTTTTAAGTTTAGCCCTCGCCGCCTTGCTGAGCCTGCTGCTGACAGGCTGCGGTTACAACGATTTCCAGCGCCTGGATGAGCAGACCAAGTCGGCCTGGTCCGAAGTGCTGAACCAGTACCAGCGCCGCGCCGACCTGGTGCCCAATATTGTGGCCACGGTCAAGGGCGAAGCCGCCTTCGAGCAGGACACGCTGACCAAGGTGATAGAAGCACGCGCCAAGGCGACCTCGATTCAGGTGACACCAGAAACCCTGAACGACCCGGCCGCCTTCAGCAAATTCCAGGCCGCGCAAGGCGAGCTGGGCAGCGCCCTGAGCCGCCTCATGGTGGTGAGCGAACGCTATCCCGAACTCAAGGCCAACCAGGGCTTTCGTGATTTGCGGGTACAACTTGAAGGCACAGAAAACCGCATCACGGTGGCGCGCAACCGCTACATCGAGACGGTGCAAGCCTATAACGTGCTGACGCGCAGCTTTCCCAGCAACCTGACGGCCATGGTGTTCAGCTACGCCGTCAAGCCCAACTTCTCGGTGCAGAACGAGGCACAGATTGCGCTGCCGCCGCAGGTCAATTTCGACAAGAAATAGGAACGTAAAGTGCCCCTAGCCCTTTACCAGAAAGCGCAAAAAGCTATATTTTTCATAGCAATTTGTTTGACCATGGTGTTGGCCGCGCTGCCGGTCTCGGCACAGCAGGCGGTACCGGCCCTGAGCGCCCATGTGATGGACAGCACCGCCACCCTGAGTGCGGCGCAGCGCCAGGCCCTGGAGGCCAAGCTGACCGCCTTCGAGCAGGCCAAGGGTGCGCAAGTGGTGGTGCTGATGGTGGCGAGCACCCAGCCGGAAGACATCACCGCCTATGCCCAGCGCGTCGGTGACAGCTGGAAGATTGGCCGAAAAGACATAGGCGACGGCTTGCTGCTGCTGGTGGCCAAGGACGATCGCAAGGTGCGCATTGCCACCACCAAGGCGCTGGAAGGCGCGATTCCCGACCTGGCGGCGAGCCAGATCATAGACAACGCCATCACGCCGCGCTTCAAGCAGGGCGACTTCGCCGGCGGCCTGGACGCCGGCACCGATCAGATCATGGCGCTGATCAGCGGAGAAAAGCTGCCCGCGCCGGTCAAAGCCCAGGGCAGCAGCAACAGCGGCATGAACTGGAGCGATCTGGCGGTGTTTTTGTTCTTTGCCGTCCCCATAGGTGGGCGCCTGCTCTCCGGCGTGCTGGGACGCAAGCTGGGCTCGCTGGCCACCGGCGGCGCCGTCGGCGTGCTGGCCTGGCTGTTCACCAGCAGTCTGCTAATTGCCGGCATCGCCGCCCTGGTCGGCATGGTGTTCGCGCTGGTCAGCAGCCTGGGCGCGCTGAGCCGGGGCGGCGGTGGCTGGGGTGGATCGGGCGGCATGGGCGGCGGCGGTTGGGGGGGTGGCCGCAGCGGTGGCGGCGGCTTCAGCAGCGGCGGCGGTGGCAATTTCGGCGGCGGCGGCGCTTCGGGGAGCTGGTAGGCATGATGAACAAGTTCAAGGCGCTGATCAAACACCTGTGGCTCGATGCGTCCGACAGCCGGCGCGCCATTCCTCCCGAGCTGTTGCAACGCCTGACGGCGCGGGTGGCGGCCAGCGAGCAACGCCACAGCGGACAAATCCGCATCTGCGTCGAGGCTTCGCTGCCCGCCAGCTATGTCTGGCGGCTGGATAGGCACAACACCATGGCGGCGCTGATCCGGCAACGCGCGCTGACGCTGTTTGGCAAGCTGCGGGTCTGGGATACCGAGCACAACAACGGCGTGCTGATTTATGTGCTGCTGGCCGAACATGCCATAGAAATGGTGGCGGATCGCGGGCTGATGCGGCACGTCAGCCCTGCGCAATGGCAGGCCATGGTGGCCCGCATGGGCCATGCCTTCCGGGAGCAACGCCATGAGGACGGACTGACCCAGGCGCTGGAAGAAATCTCGGCGCTGCTGGTTCAGCATTTCCCTGCACTGGCCGATGCCGGAGCACACAACGAGTTGCCGGACGCGCCGCTGCTGCAATGAGTGGCGGGCTGATCACACACCACCATCAATAGAACGCGCTCTGCGCCCTAGCACCAAGCCAAGGGCCTGAGCGCTTTTTTTCACCTGCGACGGCCCATCTAACGGGCGCCAGTGACTGCCCTCGGCCAAGACAGTCGCCATAAAAAAAGCCCCTGACTTGCGGCAGGGGCTTGATAGGACTGGCGGACTGAAGTCCGCCCTTATTGTGATTATTTTTTCTGGCGATATTTGCGCAGCGCCGCAATTTGAGCAGCCATCACGGCCAACTCGGACTGGGCCATGGCGATATCGATATCGGTTTTGGCGTTCTTCAGGGCTTCCTCGGCTTGCGCCTTGGCCGCTGTGGCCTTGGACTCGTCCAGATCCTTGCCGCGAATCGCGGTATCGCTCAAAACCGTCACGCAATTGGGCTGCACTTCGAGCAGGCCACCGGCCACAAACACAAACTCCTCCGTGCCGTCCGCTTTTTCAATGCGCACGGCACCCGGCTTGATGCGGGTGATCAGCGGCGTGTGGCGCGGGTAAATCCCCAGCTCGCCCGCCTCTCCTGGCAAAGCCACAAACTTGGCTTCGCCGGAGAAGATGGACTCTTCTGCACTGACAACGTCGACGTGGATGGTAGTCATATCAACCGCCCGTTAAACTTTTTTCGCTTTTTCAAACGCTTCGTCAATGGTACCGACCATGTAGAAGGCCTGTTCTGGCAGGTGATCGCACTCGCCAGCAACAATCATCTTGAAGCCGCGAATGGTTTCAGCCAGGCTGACGTACTTGCCGGGCGAGCCGGTAAACACTTCTGCAACGTGGAAAGGCTGGCTCAGGAAACGCTGAATCTTACGGGCGCGAGCCACGGCCAGCTTGTCTTCAGGAGCCAGTTCGTCCATACCCAGAATCGCGATAATGTCGCGCAATTCCTTGTAGCGCTGCAGCGTACCCTGCACCGCACGGGCGGTCTCGTAATGGTCGGTGCCGACAACGGCTGGGTCCAGCTGACGGCTGGTCGAATCCAGTGGATCCACCGCAGGGTAGATACCCAGCGAAGCGATGTCACGCGACAACACCACGGTGGAATCCAAGTGAGCAAAAGTGGTAGCTGGCGAAGGATCGGTCAAGTCATCGGCAGGAACGTAAACGGCCTGGATGGAGGTGATGGAACCAACCTTGGTCGAGGTAATACGCTCTTGCAGACGGCCCATTTCTTCGGCCAGCGTAGGCTGGTAGCCCACAGCGGAAGGCATACGGCCCAGCAGCGCGGACACTTCGGTACCGGCCAGGGTGTAGCGGTAGATGTTGTCCACGAAGAACAGCACGTCACGGCCTTCGTCACGGAAAGACTCGGCGATGGTCAGGCCGGTCAGCGCGACGCGCAGACGGTTTCCTGGGGGCTCGTTCATCTGGCCGTAGACCATGGCCACTTTGGATTCTTCGAGCTTCTCGAGGTTCACGACGCCGGAATCGGCCATCTCGTGATAGAAGTCGTTACCTTCACGGGTACGCTCACCCACGCCGGCAAACACGGACAGACCCGAGTGTGCCTTGGCGATGTTGTTGATGAGTTCCATCATGTTCACGGTCTTGCCGACGCCGGCGCCACCGAACAGACCCACCTTGCCGCCCTTGGCGAACGGGCAAACCAGGTCAATCACCTTGATGCCGGTTTCCAGCAGTTCCTGGGAAGGGCTCAGTTCGTCGTAAGCCGGAGCTTTGCGGTGAATCGGAGCGGTCAAGGTCTGGTCAACCGGGCCACGCTCGTCGATAGGCGCGCCCAGCACGTCCATGATGCGGCCCAGGGTGGCCTTGCCCACGGGCACGGTGATGTTGGCGTTGGTGTTGTACACCACGTTGCCACGGCGCAAACCGTCGGACGAACCGAGGGCAATGGTACGCACGATGCCGTCGCCGAGCTGCTGCTGGACTTCCAGCGTCAGCGAAGAGCCTTCCATCTTGAGCGCGTCATAAATCTTTGGCATCTGGTCGCGCGCAAACTCCACGTCCACCACCGCGCCAATACACTGAACAATCTTGCCTTGAGCTTGAGTCATGACTGGATCCTTTTCCGTTTTCTTTAATCTTTAAATCGGGTCTGGCGGCTTAGACCGCTGCAGCACCGGCGACGATTTCCGAAAGTTCTTTCGTGATCGCCGCTTGACGCGTCTTGTTGTAAACCAGCTTGAGTTCGCCAATCACGCTGCCGGCGTTGTCCGTGGCGGCCTTCATGGCCACCATGCGGGCAGACTGCTCGGAAGCCATGTTTTCGGCCACGGCCTGAAACACCAGCGCCTCGACGTAGCGAATCAGCAGGTCGTCAATCACGGTCTGCGCGTCCGGCTCGTAGATGTAGTCCCAGCCATGCTGGTCCTTGTCGGCTTGCAAGTGCGCAGCCGTCAGCGGCAGCAACTGCTCCACCACCGATTCCTGCTTCATCGTATTGATGAACTTGGTGTAGCACAGGTGAACCGAGCTGATCTTGCCTTCGCTGTACGCATCGAGCAACACCTTGACGGGGCCAATCAGTTTTTCCAGATGGGCCTTGTCGCCCAACTGGGTTGCATGAGCCACCACCTTGACGCCGATACGATTCAGGAAACCCAAACCCTTGTTGCCAATGGCCACGGCCTGGGCCTCATGCCCCGCCGCCTGAAGGTCCTTGAGCTTGGCCGTCACCGCACGAAGCACGTTGGTATTCAAACCACCGCACAGACCTTTGTCAGTCGTCACCACGATAAATCCGGCGGCCTTGGCGTCGTTGGACTCCATGAACGCGTGGGTGTACTCGGGATTGGCCTGACTCAGGTTGGCCGTGATGTTGCGGATCTTGTCGCTATAAGGACGGGCAGCGCGCATCCGTTCCTGCGCCTTGCGCATTTTGGAGGCCGCCACCATCTCCATGGCTTTGGTGATCTTTCGGGTGTTCTCCACCGATTTGATCTTGCCGCGTATTTCCTTGCCTGCTGCCATATGGGTTCCTAAGGGGTTCTTGAGACTTGCCTAACTTTTATGAAGTCAGACAGGCTCAGGCAAACGACTTCTTGAACGCCGTCACAGCCGTGTGCAGTTCCGCCTCGGCGTCCTTGTCCATGGCCTTGTTGGCTTCAAGCTTGGCCATCAATGCGGCGTGCTTGTCCTTGAGCCAGGCGTGCAAGCCGTGCTCGAAAGCCAACACCTTCTTGACTTCGATGTCGTCCATGAAACCTTTGTTCACGGCAAACAGCGTGGCGCCCATATTGGAAATCGACAGCGGCGAGTACTGGGCCTGCTTGAGCAGCTCGGTCACGCGGGCACCGCGGTCCAGCTGCTTGCGGGTGGCTTCATCCAGGTCGGAAGCGAACTGCGCGAACGCAGCCAATTCACGGTACTGAGCCAAATCGGTACGGATACCGCCGGACAAATTCTTCACCAGCTTGGTCTGCGCTGCACCACCGACGCGGGACACCGAGATACCGGCGTTGATCGCGGGACGGATACCGGCGTTGAACAGGCTGGTTTCCAAGAAGATCTGGCCATCGGTGATCGAAATCACGTTGGTCGGCACGAAAGCGGACACGTCGCCGGCTTGCGTTTCGATGATGGGCAATGCCGTCAGCGAACCAGTCTTGCCCTTGACTTCACCCTTGGTGAAAGCTTCGACGTAGTCGGCGTTGACACGAGCTGCACGCTCCAACAGACGGCTGTGGAGATAGAACACGTCGCCGGGATAGGCTTCGCGGCCTGGTGGACGACGCAGCAGCAGCGATACCTGACGGTAAGCCACGGCCTGCTTGGACAGATCGTCATAAACAATCAGCGCGTCCTGGCCGCGATCGCGGAAATACTCGCCCATGGTGCAACCAGAGTAGGCGCTCACATATTGCATAGCAGCCGACTCGGAAGCCGAGGCCGCCACCACAATGGTGTAGTCCATGGCACCGGCTTGCTCCAGGGAACGCACGACGTTCTTGATGGAGGAAGCTTTTTGACCGATAGCCACATAGATGCAGCTAACGCCCTGACCCTTTTGCGCAATGATGGCGTCGATGGCCACAGCGGTCTTGCCGGTCTGGCGGTCACCAATGATCAGTTCGCGCTGGCCACGGCCGACGGGAACCATGGAGTCAATCGACTTGATACCGGTTTGCAGAGGCTGATCCACCGATTTACGGGCGATCACGCCAGGTGCGACCTTTTCGATCACGTCGGTCAGCTTGGCGTTGATAGGACCTTTGCCGTCAATCGGCTGACCCAGTGCGTTAACCACGCGGCCAAGCAGCTCGGGACCGACCGGCACTTCCAGAATACGGCCGGTGCACTTGACGGTGTCGCCTTCAGCGATGTGTTCGTACTCGCCCAACACCACGGAGCCGACCGAGTCACGCTCGAGGTTCAGCGCCAGGCCATAGGTAGGCGTGCCATCCGCCGTAGCGGGGAATTCCAGCATCTCGCCCTGCATCACATCGGACAAGCCGTGGATACGAACGATACCGTCGGCCACCGACACAACAGTACCTTGGTTACGGATGTCGGCACTGACTGCCAAGCCTTCGATACGGCTCTTGATCAGTTCAGAAATTTCTGCGGGATTGAGTTGCATGACTCTTTCCTTCTTTCTATGTTGTTGGCTAAAAACTTGGGCGGCACGCCTGGGCGACCGATCACGAAATCAGCGCCACTTTCATTTGCTCTAAACGGGCTTTGACCGAGGTATCCAGCACCTCGTCACCCACGACCGCGCGAATCCCACCAATCAAGGAGCTATCCAGCTCGACCTTGATGCTGAGCTTGCGCCCAAAACGCTGTGCCAGCGCGGCAGCAACATCGGCCAGCGCCTGGCCATCCAGCGGGAAAGCGCTGAAGACGACGGCTTCGGATGAGCCATCGGCAGCATTCTTGAGCGAACGAAACTGACGGGCAATCTCGGGCAGCACAGGCAGGCGACCGTTTTCGATCACCAGCATCAGGAAATTCTTGGCGGCATCCGGCAAGGCGCTGCGCACCACACCAGTTATCACGCCAAACACCTGAGCCACATCCGCCTTCGGATTATCGGCCAGCTGAAGCAGCTGAGGATTTTCTGCCACGACAGCCAGCTCATCGAGCCAGACCGCCGTTGCGGCGAGATCGGAGCCCTGCGCCTTGAACAGCGCATCCGCATAGGGGCGGGCAATGGTTGCAAGTTCAGCCATAGTGTTCTCTGCTTTGCTTAGAGCTCGGTTTTCAGACGGCTCAGCAAATCGGCATGAACGCCAGCATTGACTTCCTTGCGGAGAATCTGCTCGGCACCCTTGACAGCCAGCAGGGCGACCTGCTCGCGCAGTGCCTCACGGGCCTTGACCGTTTGTTGACCGGCTTCAGCCTGGGCCGCAGCAATGATCTTGTTGGCCTCTTCGGTCGCACGAGCCTTGGCATCTTCAACAATGCCTTGAGCCCGACGTTCCGCATCAGCCAGACGGACGGCGGTCTCGTTGCGCGACGTTGCCAGCTCGGCTTCCACACGCTTGTTGGCGGTGGCGAGCTCCGTTTTGGCCTTGTCGGCGGCGGCGAGGCCGTCAGCGATTTTCTGTGCCCGCTCGTCCAGCGCTTTTGTGATCGGGGGCCACACGAATTTCATCGTGAACCACACCAGGATCGCAAAAACGACAGCCTGCAGGAACAGGGTGGAGTTAATGTTCACGGCTTATTCCTTATCGAACGTGACAGGGTTTGCCGGGAAATTACTTCAGGACAAACGGATTTGCAAAAGCGAACAGCAGGGCAATAGCAACACCGATCAGGAAAGCAGCATCGATCAGACCGGCCAAAATGAACATCTTGGTTTGCAGGTCGTTCATCAGTTCAGGCTGGCGAGCCGAAGCTTCCAGGAACTTGCCACCCATCAGGGCGATACCGATAGAGGCGCCGATAGCACCGAGACCAACGATCAAACCACAAGCCAAAGCGACGAGGCCGAGAATGTTTTCCATGATTGCTCCTAAAGATGAGAGGAAAAGTAAAAAGAAAGGCTAACTACGAAAAAAGCTTAGTGTGAATCGTGGGCCTGTCCCACGTAAATCAACGTCAACATCATGAAGATGAAGGCTTGCAGGGTGATCACCAGAATGTGGAAGATACTCCACACGGTTCCGGCAACAACATGCCCGAATCCCAGCCAGAAACCACCCGTCAAGGGGTTGAACTGCCAGGCCCATGTGCCACCCATCAGGGCGATCAACATGAAAACCAGTTCACCGGCAAACATATTGCCGAACAGTCGCATACCATGAGACATGGTCTTGGCTGCGAATTCAATCAGTTGCATCAGGAAGTTGACCGGATACAAAAACCAGTGGTTACCAAAGGGCGCGGCGATCAGCTCATGCGCCCAGCCGCCAAGACCCTTGATCTTGATGTTATAGACCAGGCAGACCAGCAGCACGCTGCAGGACAGGCCCAGGGTGGTCGAGACGTCGGCCGTTGGCACCACGCGCATGTAATCCTTGAAGCCCATTGCCGGGCCAGCGCTGTGCCACAGATAAGGAATCGCATCGACAGGCAGCATGTCCATCGCATTCATCAGGAAAATCCAGACGAACACAGTCAGTGCCAGTGGCGACACCAGCTTGCGGCTGGTGGCGTTGCGAATCACGCCCTTGGCCTGGTTGTCGACCATTTCCGAGAGGATTTCGACGGCGGCCTGGAAGCGGCCTGGCACGCCAGAGGTCGCCTTGCGGGCAGCGCGCCACAAGAAGAAGCAAGCGATCACGCCCAACACGACCGAGTAAAAAACCGAATCGAGGTTGAACACACTGAAGTCAACAACGCTGTGTTGCTGGGCATTCTGAAAGGAAAAGTCCTTCTGCAAATGATGCAGGTGATGCTGGATGTAGTCTCCAGACGTCAGCGTAGTTCCAGCGTTTTCAGCAGCCATAGGTCACCAGTTCGTCAATTTTTCAAAATTTTTTGATCGACTCTTTGCGTCCCGGGCGCAGCCACACGGCCACCCAGTACACCTTCATCGTCACCACAAAGCCCGCCAGCAAAGCCAGCCAACTCAATTGCGCAATCAGCCTTGGCGCAGCGAACAACATCGCTACCGTCAAGGCAATCTTGACCAATTCCCACACAAAAAACCCCGCCAGCGCGGCACCCCCTTGAGTCGCCGCCTTCTGACGCGAAAGCCCCCGGGCAAACAGCGCCGCGGGAATCACCACCGCCAGCGCGCCGTAACCCGCCGACCAGCCCATCCGGGCCTGCCCGGTGAAAAGCCAGGCCGCCACGGCCACAAGAACCCCGACGATCGCCTGTCCTGCCACCACCCACCACAAAGACACTGGAGGATTCGAGGCTCGAATCTTTACAGCTTCTTCACGTGTCAGGGGCTTGAACCCTTCATCCGACGCCTCATCTACCCTGTCATCGCTAACCATTTGCGCTTGCGCGGAGCCCTGGACAACAGGGTTTTTTGCCGCTGCATTTGTCATTTTTGGCATCACGAATTACAAGAAGGTTACGGGCCGAATATCAGCAAAGCCTTTGATTATACGTAGAAACCCCTGCGCGCCAACAAAAACCCTGTGCACCACTTGAATTACAGGCCGTGGCGTGGCGACTCAAGGCGAGCGCTCGGGGCCTGGGCCACAATCACGCTTAGCGCGACCCGCACGCGCAGGCCATCCAGGCCGCCCGGTTGCGATGCAGCCGATACACTGACGCCTCGATGAAAGACTTGCCATGCCAGCCTTGATGAAATTCCTGCACCTATTTGCCGCCATGGCCTGGCTGGGAGGAGTCACCTTCATGCTGTTTGCGCTAAGACCTGTCGCCGCCGAGCAACTGGCGCCGCCGCAACGACTGGCGCTGATTGCGCAAGTCCTGCGGCGTTTCTTTGCCCTGGTCTGGATCGCCATAGCCGTCTTGCTGTTGACCGGTCTGGCGATGCTGCTGGGCGTTGGCATGAAGCATGCGCCCATGGGCTGGCACTTGATGCTCGGTATCGGCCTGCTGATGTTTGCGCTGTTTGGCCACCTTTATTTCGGTCCTTTTCGCCGTCTGAAGCTGGCCGTTAGCGCGTCCGACTGGCCCGAAGGCGGCCGTCGCGTCGCCCAGATTGCCGCGCTGGCCATGGCCAACCTGGTATTGGGCGCGCTGGCCATTGCCGCCGTCTTTTTTCTCGCCTGAAGCGGCCACACTTCTTAGGCTTCACTCTTTCTTGCAACTTGATTGACACCACACCATGACCACTTCTTCCGTCAACGCTCTGCCCGATACCCCTTGCTACCTCAATGGCGAATACACCGCCCTCAAAGACGCCAAGATCAGCGTGCTGGATCGGGGCTTCATCTTTGGCGACGGGATTTATGAAGTGGTTCCGGCTTACGCGGGCAAGCTGTTCCGCTTTGAGCAGCACATGGCACGCCTGGAGCGCAGCCTGACCGAATTGCGCATTCCCAACCCCCTGACGCTAGCCGAGTGGCGCCAGGTTTCTCTCAAATTGATAGCAGACTACGTAGAAAAAATGGGCGCTGCCGCCGCGAACGGCAACCAACTCATCTACATCCAGATCTCCCGCGGTGTCGCCATGCGCGACCACCCCATGCTGCCCGGCTTGAGCCCCACCGTCTTTGTCATGGTCAACACCATGAAGCTGCCCAGCGAGCAGCAGCGCGAGCAAGGCGTGACCTGTGTCACGGCCGACGACTTCCGCTGGGAAAAGGCCCACATCAAGAGCACCAGCCTGCTGGGCGCGGTGTTCTCGCGCCAGATCAGCGTGGACGCCGGCGCCCTGGAAACCATCATGTTCCGCGGCGACTACCTGAGCGAAGCCTCCTCCAGCAACGTCTGGGTCGTCAAGGACGGCAAGGTCTCGGGCCCGCCCAAGGACAAGCTGGTGCTCGAAGGCATTCGCTACGGCCTGATTGAAGAGATGTGCCGCGCCGCCGGCATAGACTTTGAGCTGCGCCGCATCAGCCGCGCCGAGGTGCTGGCAGCCGACGAACTGATGCTGTCATCGGCCACCAAGGAAGTGCTGCCCGTCACCCTGCTGGACGGCCAGCCCGTGGGCAATGGCAAGCCCGGCCCGGTCTACGCCAAGCTCTACGCCGCCTATCAGCAGGCCAAACAAGCCTTATCGTCATGAGTACCTCCAAAGACACTCCCCCCAGCACGCCCGCAGACGCAGGTGCGCGCAAAGACTCGCTGATCGAGTACCCCTCGCTGTTCCCCATCAAGGTCATGGGCAACAAGGTCGACGGCCTGGTGGCCGCCATCACGGCGGTGGCGCATCAGTTCGACCCGCAATTTGATGCCTCCACCATAGAGCTGCGCGAAAGCAAGGGCGGCAACTATCTGGGCGTGACCATCACCGTGACCGCCACCAGCCGCGAGCAGCTCGACGAGCTCTACCGCACGCTGTCCACCCATCCCATGGTCAAGGTGGTGCTGTAAAAATGCTGCCCCCACGCTCCGCCGCTGCGCGGGTCGCTGCCCCCCGAGGGGGCTGGCCTTGCTTGGGGCAGCCCGGCGCTGCGGCCGCAGCCTTTCCATGTTGATGCGCCAACTGGACCGGGTGGACTACCTGACCACCTACCAGGCCATGCAGGACTTTACCGCCACGCGCGATGAAGCCGCGCCCGATGCGCTATGGATTTGCGAGCACCCGGCGGTCTATACACAAGGGCTGGCGGGCAAAATCGACCACATCCTCAACCCTGGCGAGATCCCCGTGGTGCAAACCAACCGGGGCGGCCAGGTGACCTTTCACGGGCCTGGGCAAGTGGTGGCTTATCCACTGATTAATCTCAAGCGCGCCGGCTACTTCATCAAGGAGTATGTCTACCGCATCGAGGAGGCCGTCATCAGAACGCTGGCGCATTTCGGCGTGACCGGCCACCGGGTGGCGGGCGCGCCCGGCATTTACGTGCGCCTGGACGATCCGTTCTCACACGCCGCGCTGAGCGGCCCCATGCATCCCGCCGACCCGTTTCGCGGCCTGGGAAAAATCGCCGCACTGGGCATCAAGATGAGCCGGCATTGCACCTACCACGGCGTGGCGCTGAACGTGGCGATGGACCTGGAACCCTTCTCCCGCATCAACCCTTGCGGCTATGCCGGGCTGAAAACCACGGACCTTTCTACAATCGGGGTCTCGGCCAGTTGGCAAGATGCCGCGGATGTACTGGGCCAAAAGCTCATCATCCAGCTGTCGCCATAGCCTGACAAAACACCCAACACATCATGAGCAGCTCAGAAACCACTCCCGCCCTTCGTACCGTCAACCCCGTGGTTCATGAGGCGCAAAGCCAGCAAGACTACAACCCGCTGGCCAAGCAGAAGGCGGCGGCCAAGCTGTCGCGCATCCCGGTCAAGGTCGAGCGCGGCGAGGTGCTGAAGAAGCCCGACTGGATCCGCGTCAAGGCCGGCAGCCCGACCACCCGCTTTTACGAAATCAAGCAGATCCTGCGCGAGAACAAGCTCAACACGGTGTGCGAGGAAGCCAGCTGCCCCAACATCGGCGAGTGCTTTGGCAAAGGCACGGCCACCTTCATGATCATGGGCGACAAGTGCACGCGGCGCTGCCCGTTTTGCGACGTCGGCCACGGCCGGCCCGATCCGCTGGACGCCGACGAGCCGCTGAACCTGGCCAAGACGATTGCCGCGCTCAAGCTCAAGTACGTGGTGATCACCAGCGTGGACCGCGACGACCTGCGCGACGGCGGCAGCGGCCATTTCGTGGAATGCATCAAGAACATCCGCGAACTCTCGCCGGCCACGCAGATCGAGATCCTGGTGCCCGACTTCCGCGGCCGCGACGATCGCGCGCTGGAAATCCTCAAGGCCGCGCCGCCCGACGTGATGAACCACAACCTGGAAACCGCGCCCCGCCTGTACAAGGAAGCGCGCCCCGGCAGCGACTACCAGTTCTCGCTCAACCTGCTGAAAAAATTCAAGGCGCTGCACCCCGACGTGCCGACCAAGAGCGGCATCATGGTGGGCCTGGGCGAAACCGACGAAGAGATTTTGCAGGTCATGCGCGACATGCGCGCGCATGACATCGACATGCTGACCATAGGCCAGTACCTGGCGCCATCGACCAGCCACCTGCCGGTGCGCCGCTATGTGCACCCCGACACCTTCAAGATGTTTGAAGAAGAGGCCTACAAAATGGGCTTTAGCCATGCCGCCGTGGGCGCCATGGTGCGCTCCAGCTACCACGCCGACCAGCAGGCCGGCCATGTGCTGGCGGGTGTGGCTGGCGCCTGAGCCTTTTACTATTATTTTGATAGCTTCTTGCGCCCGACCTGCAAGGGCTTGAGGCCTATTTCATGCAAAATCAAGCGCCCCACACGGCGCCGTGGTTCAATGCCAGTTCGCTGTTCCCCCTGACCGATCCCGGTACCTGGGCGCGCGGCTTGCAGCTTTACCGCAGCCAAAAGGTGTTGCAGCTGGACATAGAGCCCAGCGGGGATCACTGGCAACTGCTGGGCGATGTGCAGGGCAGTCAGCGCACGCCCTACGAAGTGTCCATAGACATGGCCTTGCTGCCCGACGGCCAGGTCGACTTCTGGGACAGTCATTGCAGCTGCCCGGTCGGCCGCCAATGCAAGCACGGCCTTGCGCTGATGCTCAAGGCGGCTTACCAGGGCCTGCACCTGCTGGGCCACGAGGCTGCCACCACCAGCACGCGCAGTCCGCCCAGCCCCGAAAAGATAGAAGCCGCCAGGCAGGCGGCGCAAGAGCGCGTCGAAGAGCAATCCAGGCAGCAGGCCGACGCCCAGCTGCTGGGATGGCTGCGCGAGCTGGATCGTGCAGCCAACAACTCGGCCACGGACACCGCGCCCGAGCAGCCCGGCCAGCCCAAGCCCGAGCAATATGTCTATCTGCTGAGCATCCTGGGCAGCCAGGGCCAGACGCCGCAACTCAATCTGGAAGCCAGACTGGCCCGCCCCAGGCTCAGCGGCGGCTGGACCAAACCCAAGCCCATCAGAAGCCAGCCGCACCTGGGCCAGGCGCTGTTTGACGCCGCCAGCGACGCCGATCGCGAGGTGCTGCAACTGCTGCAGGCCATGCCGCAGCATGACCGCCATTACTCGGCCTACAGCGCCAGCCCCAGCGCCGCCCCCAGCGGCCAGGCCGGTCTGATCGCGCTGCAACAGGCGGCCAGCACCGGGCGTCTGTTCTTGGACGACGGCCACGGCTACCCCGGTCAGGCCATCAAGTGGGGCGCGCCGCAAAACCTGAACTGGCACTGGCAGGAAGTCGCTGGCCCGCAGGCCGGCCCGCCCGGCTGGGCCTTGCGCGCCCGGCTGGCCAGCGCCGATGCCAGGCTGTGCCTGAACAACCCACCGCTTTATCTGGACAGCGCGCAGGGCCGCTGCGGCCAGGTGCAGGCCGCTGGCATACCGCAGGCCCAGCTGGCGGTGCTGCTCAAGGCCCCGCCCCTCAAGGAAGCCGCCCTGCAAAAGCACCAGCTCGAGCTGATACGCCAGCTCGGCCCGCTGCCCCTGCCGCCCATGCTGCAAAGCCTGAGCCGGCTCGATAACGTCAGGCCCGCGGCCCACCTGCATTTGTCGCTGAGCTCGCCGCAAGAGGCCGGCCACCGCGGCCTGATTCAGGCGCAGCTGCGCTTTGACTACCAGGGCCATCGCGGCTGGTGGGCCGGCCAGGGCCTGTCGGTGCTGATTGAGGGCGCCGCAGGCCGTGTGCTGCTGCAGCGCGATGCCGAGGCCGAACTCGACGCCATCACCCGGTTGATGGACCTGGGCCTGGTGGCCAACGACGGCGGCGTGTTTGGCCTGTCGGGCGAGGGGCCGCAGCAAGACTGGCTGCATTGGGCCGACACCGACTTCTCCGTGCTGCGCGATGCCGGCTTCGTGCTCACGCTGGACCAGGGCCTGAGCGGCTGGATCAGCCGCGCCGAGACGCTGGATGTGCAGCTGCGTTCGTCAGGCGAGGACGAAGCCAGCTCGCCCTGGTTTGAGCTGTCGCTGGGCATGGAGATCAACGGCCAGCGCCACAACATCCTGCCCTGGCTGCCCAATCTGATTGGCGCCGCGGCCGCCGGCCCGCAGGACGACGCGAGCGGCCAGCCCACGCTGCCGCCTTTCATTTTTCTGCCCGCGCCCGGCGGCCAGGGTTTCATTCGCCTGCCGACCGAGGCGCTCAAGCCCTGGATGGCCGCGCTGCTGGAGCTGGTGGGCGAGCGCGGCCATGATTTTTCCGCCGACAGCCTCAAGCTCTCGCGGCTGGATGCGCTGCGCGCCAGCGCCGCCTTGGGTGAAGGCGCCGTCTGGGAAGGCGCGGCCGCACTGCGCGCCACGGTGCAGCCGCTGGTGGGCCAGCAGCCCATCCCCGAGGTTCCGGCGCCGGCGGGCTTGCAGGCCAGCTTGCGGCCCTACCAGCAGCAAGGCCTGAACTGGCTGCAGTTCCTGCGCCAGCACGGCCTGGGCGGCATCCTGGCCGACGACATGGGCCTGGGTAAAACCCTGCAGACGCTGGCCCATGTGCTGGCCGAAAAGGAAGCCGGCCGCCTGAGCCAGCCGGCGCTGATCATCGCGCCCGTCAGCCTGATGGGCAACTGGCGCCGCGAGGCCGAACGCTTCACGCCCGGCCTGCGCACCCTGGTGCTGCACGGCAAGGAACGCCACGACGCGGCCAGCGACATGGCCGGGCACGACCTGGTGATTGCGCCCTACTCGCTGCTGCAGCGCGACCGCGAGCGCTGGCTGGCCCAGCCCTGGCACCTGGTGGTGCTGGACGAGGCGCAAAACATCAAGAACACCAGCACCCATGCCGCGCAGGTGGTGGGCCAATTGCAGACCCGGCACCGCCTGTGCCTGTCGGGCACGCCCATGGAAAATCACCTGGGCGAGCTGTGGAGCTTGTTCCACTTTTTGATGCCGGGCTTTCTGGGCAGCCAGGCGCGCTTTCGGGAACTGTTTCGCACGCCGATTGAAAAGCAGGGCGACATCGAGCGGCTGGAGCAACTGCGCCGCCGCGTCACGCCCTTCATGCTCAGGCGCACCAAGCGCGAGGTGGCGACCGAGCTGCCCGACAAGATAGAGACCATCTCCAGCATAGAGCTGTCGGGCAAGCAGGCCGACCTCTATGAAACCATACGCCTGGCGACCGAAAAAGCCGTGCGCGACGCGCTCGCCAGCAAGGGTCTGGCCAAGTCGCAAATCCAGATCCTGGACGCCCTGCTCAAGCTGCGCCAGGTCTGCTGCGACCCGCGTCTGCTGGCGCTGGACTCGGCCAAAAAAATCAAGTCATCGGCCAAGCTGGAGCAGCTGATGGAGCTGCTGCCCGAAATGATCGCCGAGGGCCGACGCGTGCTGCTGTTCTCGTCCTTCACCAGCATGCTGTCGCTGATTGAATATGAGCTGAAAGCCAGAAAAATACCTTGGGTCAAGCTCACCGGCCAGTCGCAAAAGCGCGACGCCATCGTTGAGCGCTTCACCTCGGGCGAGGTGCCGCTCTTTCTCATCAGCCTGAAGGCCGGCGGCGTCGGCCTGAACCTGCCGCAGGCCGACACGGTGATTCACTACGACCCCTGGTGGAACCCGGCCACGGAAAACCAGGCCACCGACCGGGCCCACCGCATCGGGCAGAAAAACCAGGTCTTTGTCTACAAGCTGGTGGCGCAGGGCACCATAGAAGAACGCATCCTGGCGCTGCAAGAGCGCAAGGCGGCACTGGCCGACAGCATGTACAGCGGCGCCCAGGCGCGCAAGCAGCCGCTGTTTAGCGAAAGCGATGTGGCGGAACTGCTCAAGCCGCTGGGCTGAGGCCGGCGCGGCCAAACTTGGGCATCAAATTGGCCTCAAGCGCATGCTGAGAAAGCGCAAGAAGCTACTTATTTAATAGCAAAACAAGGCCTGAAACAGAACTACCGGGCAAGCCCGGCAGTTCTGTTTCTGTTTTGCAGCGCCGGATTCGGCGCCCTGTCAGACCGCTCAACTGGTCTCGCTCAAGGCGGCCGGTCGCCATTTGGCCAGGCGCTTTTCCACCAGCGACATCGAATACTCCGCCGCCAGCGCCACCACCATGATGATGACGATGGCCGCATACATGCCGGCCGCATCAAACGAGCCCTTGGCGATGTTGATGAGCAGACCGATGCCGTAGCGCGAGCCGACGAACTCGCCGACGATGGCGCCGACGATGGCAAAGCCGAAGCTCACCTGCAGCGAGGCAAAAATCCAGCTCATGGCCGAGGGCACGATCACCGACCAGGTCAGTTGCCAGGGCGTGGCGCCGAGGATCTGGGCATTGGCGATCAGGGAGCGATCGGCTTCACGCACGCCCTGGAAGGCGTTGGAAAACACCACAAAGAACACCATGACAAAGGACAGCGCCACCTTGGAGGCCAGGCCCAGGCCCAGAATCATGATGAAGATGGGTGCCAGCACCACGCGCGGGATGGAGTTGAAGACCTTGATGTAGATGGAAAACACATCGGCCGCCATGCGGTTGCGGCCCAGCGCCACACCGACGATCACGCCCATCACGGCGCCGCTGCCAAAGCCCAGCAAGGCCTCTTCCATGGTGACCCAGAGGTGGTACCAGAGGGAAACACCGTCGGTGCCGTCGACCATCCATTGACCCAGCCGCTCCAGAATGGCGATAGGGCTGGAGTAGAAGAACTCATCAATCAGCTTGGTCCGCGCTGAGACTTCCCAGCCGACCAGGAAAACGATCAGGATCAGGAAGCGCCAGAAAAGAACCATGCGCCGTCGTTTGATGGCCGCATCGGCGGCGGCGCGTTCAATCTCGGCATCGGAGGTGCCGGTGCGAAACACCGGCCCATTGATTGTTGTTGTGGAGTGGGTCATAGCTAGTCCTTGTGCTCAGGCGGCGACGGTTTCGGCCCGGGCGGCGCCCAGCTTCACTTCGTCACGCAGGTCGTTCCAGATGGTCTGGGAGAGGTCAATAAAGTGTTGTTCGTAACGGATGTCAGACACCACGCGCGGCCGCTGAATGTCGATGGGGTAGACCGACTTCACCGTGGCCGGACCGGCCGTCAGCACATAGACCTTGTCGGCCAGGCCTATGGCCTCTTCCAGGTCGTGCGTCACGAACAGCACCGAGGCCTTGGCCTCCGACCACAGTTCCAGCAAGGCGTCGTGCATGAGCACGCGGGTCTGCACATCCAGTGCCGAAAAGGGCTCGTCCATCAAGAGGATTTCCGGCTCGTTGATGAAGGTCTGCGCCAAGGAAACCCGCTTGCGCATGCCGCCCGAGAGCTGGTGCGGGTATTTGCTCTCATGACCTTTCAGGTTCACGCGCGCCAGCCATTTTTCGGCGCGGGCATAGGCTTCGTCCTTGGCCATGCCGCGAAACAAGGGGCCGGCCACCACGTTATCGATCACGCTGCGCCACGGAAACAAGGCATCGGTTTGAAACACAAAACCGATGCGCGGGTCTATGCCGCTCACGGGCTGGCCGAACAGCCGCACCTCGCCGGCCGAGGGTTTGGCCAGGCCGGTCACCAGGTTGAGCGTGGTGGACTTGCCGCAGCCGGTGGGGCCGACGATGGCGACAAACTCGCCGCGCTCTATGGTCATGTTGAAGTCGCGGATCGCCGTCATCGACTTGCCATCGGGCGTGACGAAGCGGCGGCTCACATTAATCAGTTCTACGGCCGGTGAGGCCGGGCTGGAGGTGTTGGGCATAAGGGTCTCTCTCTTCTCGCGGGTTTTGGGCTGCGGCTTACTTGGCCTTCTTCACAAACTCGGAGGTATAGGTCTTGGACAAATCCACGGTCTTGCCCTTCATGTTTTTCGAAAAGCCGGACAGCACGGCCAACACCGTTTCAGGCCCCCCGGCGGGCATCACGCCGTCGGGCGTGAACATGGCCTTGCCTTCATCGAGTGCCTTGATATAGCCCGCCTTGTCGCCCACGTAGAACTCGGGCGGCATCTTGTCGGCGATCTCGGCGCCGGTGTGGGTATTGATGTACTTCATGGTTTTCACAAAGGCGTTGGCCAGCTTTTGCGCCGTGTCCTTGTGGCTGTTGACCCAGGCGGTGTCCATGTAAAACGATGCGGCGGGGTAGGTGCCGCCCAGCGCCGCCTTGGTTTTTTCCACCGTTCGCATGTCCACCAGCACCTTGGCCTCACCGGTCTTGACCATGCGGGAAATGGTGGGCTCGGTGGTCATGCCGGCCTGGATCTTGTCCTGCTGCATGGCGGCGATAAAGGTCGTGCCGGCGCCAACCGGCAAGGTGGTGAAATCACCCATGGGCACTTTGGCGCGTTCGGCCAGCGCCAGCGTCAGGAAGTTGGTGGAAGAGCCCAGCCCCGTCACCCCGACCGTCTTGCCCTTCAGGTCGGCCATGGACTTGATCTCGGGATGCTTGGTCGACACCAGGATCACCTCTCCCGGGGCCTGGCTGAACTGGACAATGGACTGCACATACTTGCCCTTGGTCTGCAAGTCCACGCAGTGGTCATAAAAACCCACCACGCCATCGACGGCGCCGGCCAGCAGCTGAAGCTCCGCATCGACGCCGGCCGGCTGGTTGAGCAGCTCCACGTCCAGGCCTTCATCCTTGAAGTAGCCCAGGCGCTCTGTCAGCTTGGCAGGCAGATAGATTTGTTTTTCATAGCCGCCCACCATGATGGTGACTTTCTCGGCCGCCATAACCGCCGCCGAAGCGGTCAGAGAGGCGGCTATGGCAAAGGCGGACAACAGGAAGCGACGGTTCAGCATGGTCTATCTCCTAAAGGGTTTTATGGTCAAATTCAGCGATGGGGCCCGCTGCGCCAGCCACGCAGAGCGGCACCCCACCGATGCAGGCAGTGTCCGCAGATGAGCTTTCCTTCCGCTTTACTTTGGGAAACCCTAGGGAAAACACCTAACTCAACACTCTCCCTCCCAGGGGCTTGAAATGCAGCTGCCGCTATCACCCGGGTCGGAGAAAGCGAAAAGATTTTGATATGCGCCTGCTATTGATTGAGGACAGTGCCGAGTTGGCCAAATGGCTGGTCAAGGCCTTGCAAGGCGGTGGTTACGCCGTCGACATGGCGCACGATGGCAAGGATGCCGACCATTTGCTGTTCACCCAGCCTTACGATGCCGTCATCCTCGATCTGGGGCTGCCGTCCATGGACGGGCTGACGGTGCTCAAACGACTGAGGGCGCGCGGCAGCAGCGTCCCCGTCATGGTGCTCACCGCGCGGGGCGAGCTCAGCGACCGGGTGGCAGGACTTAATCTGGGCGCCGACGACTACCTGGCCAAACCCTTTGAACTCGCCGAACTTGAGGCCCGCCTGCATGCGCTGATACGGCGCACCCATGGCGTCAGCGCGCCCCTGATCACGCTAGGGCCCCTGGTCTACGAAAGCCTTGGCCGGGTCTTCACGCTGGGCGGCGTCACGCTGGCGCTTCGCCCCAAGGAACACGCCGTGCTTGAAGTCCTGCTGCTGCGCGGCGGCAAGGCCATCAGCAAGGAAAAGCTCTTTGAAAAGGTGTTCTCGGTCGACGCCACCACGGGCCAGGACGTGGTTGAAATCTACATCCACCGGCTGCGCAAGCAGCTGCACAATTCCGGCATCTCCATCGTGACCCTGCGCGGTCTTGGCTACCTCCTTGAAGCGAGCTAACAGTCTTCGCCTGCAGCTGCTCGGCTGGCTGCTGCTGCCGCTGGGCCTGCTGTTGCTGGTCAATGCCTTTTTCAGCCACCGCACCGCCGAGCTGACCGCCAACCGAGCCTATGACAGCCTGCTGATCGCTTCCGCCGACACCATTGCCGACCAGGTCAGCCTGAAGGGCGGCAAGCTGAGCGTGGATCTGCCCTATGTCGCGCTGCAGCTGCTTGAAACGGACTTGCAGGAGCGCGTTTTTTACCGCGTCGTCGCGCCCGATGGCAGCACCCTGACGGGCTACGACGACCTGCCTATGCCGCCGAAAAAACCCCGCGGCGTGGGGGCCGATGCCCAGGTCCACTACAGCACCCAGTACCGGGGAGAAACCATTTACCTGGTGGCCATCTACAAGCAGGTCTACGGGCTGGAAACCACCGACCCGGTCATCATTCTGGTGGCTGAAACCGGCGAGTCCCGGCAGGCCTTGTCGCGGGAAATCCTGATCGCCGATCTGGAGCGCCAGGCGGTGCTGATTCTGGCTTCGGCCCTGCTGGTCTGGTTCGGCCTGGGTTGGGGCCTGAAGCCGCTGATGGCCTTGCGCGACAACCTGCTCAAGCGCTCGCCGTGGGACCTTAGCCCGCTAGATCCAAGCCCGGTGCAAACAGAAATCCAGCCCCTGATAGCGGCGCTCAACCAGCACACCGCGCGGATTGAAAAACTGATAGAAGGCCGGCAGCGTTTCATTGCCGATGCTTCGCACCAGTTGCGCACGCCGCTGTCGGAACTGCGCACCCAGGTCGAGTACACGTTGCGCCAGAACCGTGCCGAGCTCTCGCACGAAACGCTGCGGACGCTACAAGGATGGATTGATGGACAGACCCGATTGATCGGCCAATTGCTGATGCTGGCACGCTCCGAACCGGAGGCCATGCAAGGCCAGCCCGGCGCCAAGGCCGACCTGGCCGAGCTGGCGCGGGAAGCCGCGCTTGAGTACATTGCAGCCGCCCGCAGAAAGACCATAGACCTGAGCTTTGATGGCCCGGAGCAAGGTGTCTTTATGACCGGCAACACCCTGTTGCTGCACGAGCTGGTGGCCAACTTGCTTGATAACGCCATTCGCTACACACCAGCCCATGGCGCCATCACCGTGCGCGCCATGCAGGACGGCACCAGCGCCGTGCTGGAGGTGGAGGACAACGGCCCGGGCATTGCGCCGGCCGAGCGGGAAAAAGTTTTCGAACGCTTTTATCGGGCAGGCCAGCGCGACACCCAAGGCTCGGGACTGGGCCTGTCCATCGTGCGCGACATCTGCGCATCGCATGGAGCGAGGATTGCGCTGCTGGATCCGCTTGAGGGCGACCAGGGCTTGCGCGTTCAAATCTGCTTCAAGCTGGTGCAAACCGAATGAGACCCGCATAAGGTCAAGGCGCTGCCCTGACGTCACGGGTTGAGCTGCTGTTCCACTTTTAAAACCCATAGCGGACCTGTCACGGTCACCTCAAGGAAAGTAAATCTGGTCCAGCCGCCAGCAAGCAGGACGAGCTCGATGGGGCGGGCCAATTCACAGCCGGTGTTGTCGGGGCTGGTCGGCGGCTTCACAGCAAGGCCGCCGGCTCCTCGCTTTGCAGCACTTTTTGCGCCCAGGGCGCAAGCTTGCCGGCGTCGGCACGCAGGACTTGCTGCTTGACCGAGAGGATTTGCGATGGGTGCATGGAGAAGCTGCGCAGCCCCAGCCCCAGCAGCAGGCGCGTCATGCCGGGGTCACCGGCCATCTCGCCGCACACGCTGACCTCCTTGCCCTGGCGATGGCATTCAACAATCGTGTCGGCCACCAGGCGCAGCACCGCCGGATGGCAGGGATCGTAGAGATGCGCCACCGACTCGTCGGCGCGGTCTATCGCCAAGGTGTACTGGATCAGGTCATTGGTGCCTATGGAGAGGAAGTCAAAGTACTTGAGAAAAACCTTGAGCGTGAGCGCCGCCGCCGGAATTTCAATCATGGCGCCCAGGCGCACCGGGCCGTAAGCCGTGCCGCTGTGCTCGAGCTGGGCGCGCGCCTGCTCTATCAAGGCCATGGTCTGGCGGATCTCGCTGGCATGGGCCAACATGGGCACCAGCAGATTGACCTGGCCGTGAGCGGCCACCCGCAAAATGGCACGCAGCTGCGTCAGGAACATGGGCGGATCGGCCAGGCTCCAGCGGATGGCGCGCAGCCCCAGCGCCGGATTCAGGTGACTGTCCTGCGCCTTCCCGGCGAGCCTGTCCAGCGGTTTGTCAGAGCCTATGTCCACGGTACGAATGGTGACCGGCAGGCCGTGCATGCCGTCAACGGCCTTGCGGTAGGCCAGATACTGTTCTTCTTCATCAGGCAGCTTGCCATTGCGGCCCATGAAGAGAAATTCGCTGCGAAACAGCCCCACCCCGACCGCGCCGACCTTGACCGCACCCAGCGTGTCTTCGGGCATTTCAATGTTCGCCAGCAACTCGACGCGCTGGCCGTCCATGGTCAGCGCCGGTGTGTGCTTGAGCCGGTTCAGGCGCTGGCGCTCGAGCTCGCCCTGGCGCTGCTTGAAGCCGTATTCGGCCAGGATGATGGGGGATGGGTCAACAATCAGCACGCCGGCATCGCCGTCAATGATGACCCAGTCGTCTTGCTGTATCAGCTGGCTGGCGCTGCGTGCGCCCACCACCGCCGGGATGTCCATGCTGCGCGCCACAATCGCCGTGTGCGAGGTCTTGCCGCCCACATCGGTGGTGAAGCCGGCAAACAGGCTTTGCTTGAACTGCAGCATGTCGGCCGGGGAAATATCGTGCGCCACCAGCACCAGCGGCACATCCATGGTGTCGTCCAGCAGCAAGTCCTGCTGCGACTGCTTGCGACGGGCACCGGCCTGGCCGGCGCGCTGCACCGGCGAGGCCGCGCCCTTCATGTGGCGCAGTATGCGTTCCACCACCTGCTCCAGATCGGCCTTGCGCTCGCGCAAATACTCGTCTTCCATCTCGTCGAACTGGCGCGCAATGATTTCGTACTGCGTGGTCAGCGCCCATTCGGCGTTGTAGTGGCGCTCGGTGATCCAGTGCTTCACGCCGCTGATCAGCTGCTCGTCCTGCAACAGCATCAGATGCACGTCCAGCAGGGCGGCAATCTCGTGCGGCGCATCTTTGGGCAAGTCTTGCTGCAAGCGGGTGATTTCTTCCATCACCGCATTGCGCGAGACCCTGACGCGCGCGATTTCCTCAATGACTTTGCTCGCATCGATGAAGTAATGCACCACATCCGCGCGACTCGAGGCCACCAGCACGGCGCGGCCTATCGCAATACCACGTGAGACGGCGAGGCCGTGGACGGAAAAAGTCATGGCATTTTTTCGCCCGGCGATCGGGCCAAAGTGCGGCACGCAGTGAAAGGGCTAGCTGCGTTCTTGCGCCGGGTTTGCTCTTCATTCAAGCAGGGGCCGCGGAACCGGCTTTGCCGGGCCGCAGGCGCAGCGGCCCCCTCGGGGGGCAGGAAGCTACGCGAAGCGAGCGACCGTGGGGGCATTATTCACTCCCCCTCGCCAAACTTGTCGCCAATCAACGCCAGCAAGGCATCCATCGCCGCCTGTTCATCGCCGCCGTGAGTTTCCAGTTCGACGGAGCTGCCCATGCCGGCCGCCAGCATCATCACGCCCATGATGCTTTTGGCATTGACGCGGCGCTCGCCCTTGGCTAACCAGACTTCACTGGCAAAGCTGCCGGCCAGTTTGGTGAGCTTGGCCGATGCGCGGGCATGCAGGCCCAGCTTATTGTTGATGGTCGTGCGGGTCTTGATCATGTGTTCTACGTACCTGATTTTGTGGTGCGGTGATAGCCACCTGCATCACGCCTTGTGTCGCCCCCACCAGTGCGCGCGCCACCAGCGCGTCCAGCGCCTCGTGCCGGTAAGACACCGTGCGCAGCAGCATGGGCAGATTAACGCCGGTCACCAGCTTGGTGTTCTCGCCATCGACCAGCTTTTGCGCCACATTGCAAGGCGTGGCGCCAAAGACATCCGTCAGCACCAGCGCCTGCGTGCAGCCCAGCTCGGCCAGCATGATGCGCGCCTGGGCCAGAGTTTCCTCGGGCGGCAGGTTGGCCTGCACATCCAGCGCGGCCACGCCGGCCACATGGTCGGGAAACACATGTAGCAGGCACTGGCGAAACGCCGAAGCCAGCGGCTCGTGGGCAATGATGAAAATGCCGTTCATTGGTTTTAATTATCTGCGTTCACACTCAAAAATAGCCGCAAGAGACCAGACAACAACACAAATACACCCCCAACCTTGCCTGAAAGCGGGTCACCGGCCCAAAACCCATGGCGACAAGAGCGTCAATCAGCAGGCCAACGGTAGCACTTCACAGCGCTCATTCAAGTTTCAGACTGGAGAAAAAAGTCTCGGCCACGTCGGACGGAATCTGGCCGGCATACAGCACGACCTGAAACACCTGCGAGCCCTGGGCAAAGTAGGCGGCCTGCCCGTTCACGGCGCTGCCATCGGCACGCTGGCCCAGCGCCACCACATGCACGGCAGGCGGCTGCAGCGCTGCACCAGGCACTTTGAGTGGCCGTAGCTGAGCGGCACCCGGTGCGGCCTTCATATTGGCCAGCGTCAGGCTTTGCCACTGGGCCAGCACCGAGGCGGCTTTGCTCGCATCGCCCAGATCCGCCACCGCCACGGCAAAGGTCGCTCCACCCGCGTCGCAACCCACCATGGACAGCATGGTCGGCTGCCCGCCCAAGGGCACCATTTTCTGCGCCTTGTCGGGCTTGCAGGGCAAAAGCAGGCTGAGGCGGGTGTTCTCGGGCCGCACCTCGCGCCAGTTAAAGGCCGGGCTGCAGGCGGCCAGCGCCAGCAGCGCGCTCAAGGCTGCGGCGTAAAAAGTCAGGGGCTGTCGTGGCATGGGGCGTTCTAAAGCTGGGCGCATCGTAGGAAAGCATTGCACTTTACAGGCATTCGTACGCCCGCTCCTCTCCACGTCCAAGCGCTTGTGCCCGGCTCCGCGCCCAGCCGGGCACGCGGCTTGCTTTTCAGGTCTGTTGCCGGCCGGCGCAGTTCGCGCCGGGCGAAACGACTTCACCCCTTTCATCACAGGAGCCCCCATGAACCGCAACGACATCACCGAAAAGATCATCAGCGTCAAAGTCAGCAAAGGCATCACCTGGGAGTCAGCCGCCAAAAAAGTCGGTCTCAGCAAGGAGTGGGTCACCGCCGGCTGCCTGGGTCAGATGACTTTTGACGACAAGCAGGCCAAGGTCATAGCCAAAATTTTCGGCCTGAACGCCGAAGAGCAAAAATGGCTGCAGGTCGTGCCCTACAAGGGCTCGCTGCCCACATCAGTGCCGACCGACCCGCTGATCTACCGCTGGTACGAAATCGTCAGCATCTACGGCACGACGATCAAGGAGCTGATCCACGAGGAGTTTGGCGACGGCATCATGAGCGCGATTGACTTCAGCATGGACATCGTGCGCCAGCCCGACCCCAAGGGTGACCGCGTCAACGTGGTGTTGTCGGGCAAGTTCCTGCCTTACAAGCAGTACTGACATTACTGCACGGCCATTGCGTCGTGTGATTGAACAACAGGGGTGATCCGCTCAATATATGAGATGGACTGCCCCGTTTCTTTGCGTCAAATGGCGCGCGAGTCGTCGTCATCGATTCAGACGGCCTTCGAGGATTGATGGCGAGGCCGACGATAGTGCCAGGCGGCGATGCACATGGAAGCCGTGACGAGGCCAAAACACAAGGCATGAGCCCATGACATGTTTCCCTGAACAGCGTCGCGCGCCCACACGACTGGATGAGCGGGGAAGAAGGCTAAGACCAACAGTTGCGGTATGTGTGCATGGGTCGGCTGCAACACAAGCGACAAGCAGGTAGCGAGAAAACTTGATGCGAGGTAGCAGAGCAGGAGTTTGAGTGCAGTTTTCACCAACGACCTAACGAATGAAGCTGATCCGCGAAACAGCGTCGACTTGAAGAATGGGGTGATCCTCGATCTAAGGTTTGGACGCAAGTGGCCCAAAGAACCCAACGATGCGATGCAGCTTGCCATCGGAGGACAACTCACAGAAGTCAATGCCATCCAGAAGCACCTTCCCATCCGCAAGCAGCATGCGCCAGGTGAAGCGAAGCTTCCCGTGATGCATATCGATCCCGCTGGTGAGTTCACAGTGGGCGCCCGGGAATTGTTGAAAGACCCCGCCAATGTGATCGACGAGCGCCTGTATGCCTGCGACGTGCGCAGTGGGGTCGGTGTAAGTGCCGTCCTCAGCCCACACGCGTTCGAGCAATTGCTGCCTGAGCGCGCGGTCAGGCTCGCTCCACGCACCCGTGTAAAGCCTGATCAGTTCGGGCAATTCCATGCTTGTTCTTCCTCTTTTGCAGTTGTGAAAAAAAGCTTCATTGCTCATGAACGAAGCCCAACTTTGCTGCATCCCACACAAACGCCGGATAACATGACGCCCGGCGAAAAAACTGGGTCTTAGGCTTCTGAAATTCTTCATGAGAACCAACAGATTACCTCAGCTCGCTGTAAATGCACACAGGTAGATTGAATGCGAAAAGACAGCCGATGGATGGGCTCACCACTTCGCTGGGAAGTGCCCAGTGCTCGGCATTTGACTCGTTTGCTCAGTGAGCCTTGCGCCAGCATCCACCTACCTCCGCCCATGATCTGAAGGCAAAATAGCGGCATGTGCACACTCGATGGCATGGTCGCTGCGCGCAAGCGTATGTTGAACTACTCCGGCACAGGGCTGTCTGACCTGAAACACAAGAGGTGATCCGATGAAACACAATTTTGTTCTGGTGCATGGTGCCTGGCACGGCGGCTGGTGCTGGCGGCGCGTGGCGCAGGCGCTGCAGCTGGATCACCACAAGGTTTACGCCGTCACGCTGACCGGCCTTGGCGAGCGCGCTCACCTGCTGTCGCCAGCCATCACGCTGGACACCCACATCGACGACGTGATCAGCACCATAGAGGTGGAAGAGCTGAACGAGGTGATTCTGGTCGTACATTCCTACGCCGGCATGATTGGCACGGCCGTGGCCGACCGCCTGGGCAAGCACCTGAAACACCTGGTTTATGTCGATGCCGTGCTGCCAAAACCCGGCGAAAGCTGGAGCAGCACCCAGTCAGCGGCGACGCAGCAGCAGCGCCTGTCGGCGGCCCAGGCCTCGACCCGTTTCAGTTTTCCGCCGCCCGACCCGGCGGTATACGGCCTGCATGAGGCGGACCACGCCTGGGTCAGGCGCCGCCAGACGCCGCACCCCGGCAACACCTACCAGGCGCCGCTGGACTTTGATGTGCAACGTGTCGCCGCCATCCCGCGCACCTTTGTGAGTTGCACCCAGCCCGCTCTGGCCACCATAGACCCCAGCCGCCTGCGCGCGAAAGACCCGAAATTCTGGAACGGCGCCTGGCTGCCAAAGGCCAGCTTTGTCGAACTCCCCACCGGCCACGACCCCATGATCAGCGAAGCCCATGCGCTGACACAAATCCTGCTGAACTGCACCAACGCATGAACCCCCTGCACAACCGACGTCAATTTTCCCGCGCCCTCGCCGGCGGCATGCTGCTGCCCGCACTGAGCTTGCCCGCCACCGTACAAGCCAAAGACACGGCCCTGCCGGTGCCTGCCTCGCTGCCCGCAGCAGCCTTGGCAGCCAGCCGCCAAGGCGAGCCGCTGGTGTTGCTGGTCACCCTGCCCGGCTGCCCTTATTGCGAACTGGTGAGGCGCAACTACCTTCTGCCGGCACGCCACAGCACCGGCCTGCCGGCCTGGCAACTCGACATCAGCAGCCGCAGCACGCCGCTGACGGGCTTTGACGGCAAGGCCAGCACGGCCGCCGCCCAAATCAAGGCCTTGAAGGCGAACTTCACGCCAACCGTGCTGTTTCTGGGCCCGCAAGGGCAGGAACTGGCCGAGCGCCTGGTGGGTGTGGCGGTGCCGGATTTTTATGGTGCCTACCTGGATGAGCGGCTGGCGCAGGCGCGCAAGGCGCTGCTGGCACTTTAAGCCGACTTAGGCATAAAAAAGCCTGATTAGCGACTTGCCTCAGACCTCCTTGGAACTCCGCGTCAAAGCTTTGCCTCCAACCAACAGGCCCAATGCACCGGGAGGCCAAGGAGAGCGATATGTCCATGAACGCCATCCAATTCCAGCGCGGCCTGTCGCTGGCGCAATTCCATGCACAGTACGGCAGCGAGGAGCAATGCGAGCGAGCCCTGGTGGCCGCCCGCTGGCCCCACGGCTGGCAGTGCGCGCACTGCGGTTGCAAGCGTTTTTTTCTCACGCGCAACGGCAAAGGTCGCCAGCTGTGGGAGTGTTTTATCTGCGGCTACCAGTGCTCCAGCATCGCGGGTACGGTGTTCGAGCACACCAAGCTGCCTTTGCGCACCTGGTTCCTGGCGCTGTACCTGCTG
>NZ_FOKZ01000052.1 GCF_900112285.1 Polaromonas sp. OV174
CGCCGTCCCCGCCTGCCGCTGATTGGCGCCGAGCGTGAATACATTGAAACGATCGTGAACAAAGCACTCGCAACACGCCCGCTTCAATACCAGTCCGTCGTCTAGAACCATCATGAACATAGAGACTGCATCACACCCTATGCCGGCGACGGTGGTCATGCTGAAACCTACGGCGAGCCTAGCTCCAACCAGGCGCGCAAAGCTCCGTCTGCATGTATACGCATGGAACCTCTTGCTGGGGATTTTTTATGCGTTCATTCTCAGTCCCTTATTCTTTGTTGTCTGGCTGAGTTTCTTCAAAGACGCCATCGTCAGCTTCCCTCCGACGGGCTACACAACAGCCTGGTATGTCAACGTGTGGCACAACCCGGCTTTTGCCGACGGGTTCATCCTCAGCGTCAAGATTGCCTGTGCGACGTCTCTGTTTAGCGTGATCTTCGGAACGCTTGCTGCCATAGGCATCAAGAGGTCCCAGTTTCGCGGTTCGGAAGCGATAAAGCTGCTGCTGCTTTCGCCGCTCGTCCTACCGGGAATCGTTGCAGGCATCGCAGTCTATTTGCTGTACCAGCGTATTGCACAGACGCTAGACCTGGACATTGCCGGCAGCTTCGCTGGTCTGCTTGTCGCCCATATCAGCCTGACGATTCCTTGGACCGTACGTCTTGTCTCCGCCAGCATCGACGGTCTGGACCAGTCAATCGAGGATGCCGCCCGCAACCTTGGAGCCAACGCGTTCCAGGTTTTCCGGCTGGTTACCTTGCCCATGCTTCGCCCGGCAATTGTGGCTTCGGTGCTCTTCAGTTTTATTGTTTCTTTCGAGAATCTGGAGGTATCTCTATTGCTCGTAGGACCAGGCAACACCACCTTGCCGATTGCAATCATGCAATACCTCGAATTCAACCTCGATCCGACAATTGCGGCAGTGTCCTCAGTACAAATTTTGTTGCTAGGCATCGTCATGATCGTCACCGATCGTTTTGTCCAACTAAGTAAGGTAGTTTGAATGTCCCGCATTACGATCGATAGTCTTAGAAAAATTTACGGCAATTCGGTTGCCGTCGCAGATTTTTCAATGGAGGTTGACGACGGAGAGCTCATTGCCTTCCTGGGGCCTAGCGGATGTGGCAAAACGACGACCCTGAGAATGATCGCAGGATTTGTTGAGCCCTCTGGCGGTTCTATACGCATTGATGGCGTCGATGTCACCCGGTTACAGCCCGAAAAACGGGACACCGGCATGGTGTTTCAGCGCTACGCGCTGTTCCCCCATATGTCAGTGGAGGAGAACGTCGAATTCGGCTTGAAGATGCATAAGATTGCTCCAGCTGAACGCAGCGTCAGAATCCGCGAAGCGCTCGATATGGTCCGAATGTCGGCGCTGCGGGAGCGCTATCCACGGCAGTTGTCCGGTGGCCAGCAGCAGCGCGTGGCGATTGCCCGGGCCCTTGCAATTCGGCCTAAAGTCTTCCTGCTTGACGAACCGTTGTCGAATCTCGACGCAAAACTTCGTGTTGAGGTACGTGACCAAATCCGCGAGTTGCAGCAGCGGCTAGGCGTGACGACCATTCTCGTTACTCACGACCAGGACGAAGCACTCACCATCGCCGACAGGGTTGCCGTTATGCATGACGGCCGCATCCAGCAAATAGGTACGGCAGCCGATCTCTACGAGCGACCCGTCAACCACTTCGTGGCGGACTTCCTGGGCGAAATGAATTTCTTTTCCGGAAAAGCCGATGGCGATCATCGGTTTGTGAGTACTGGCGGCTCTGCATTCGTTGCGGCCGGTCTAACAGACAACCCCATCATGCTTGGCGTGCGTCCAGAGCGAGTCGCGCTTGAGCCGATTCAATCGCAGCTCGATAACTGCCTGCCTGTGACCGTGCAGTCGATCGTTTATCGCGGACCGTCCATCGAAGTACGCACGATCACCGAATCGGGTGAAGGCGTGGTGTGCCACGTCAAGAACGATCACCAGAATGCCGCTGCGTCTCCCTCTGTCGGAGAAAAATGGTTTGCAAGTTTCCGTGCACGCGACTGCGTGTGTTTTTCCAACTGAAAGGGGTTCCTATGAAAATGTTCGAAAACCGTCGCCAATTCATGGCATCTGCGTCGGGTCTGGTCCTTCTGCCGACACTGTCCGCCCGCGCATTGGCCGCCCCAGCCGCCGGGAGTAACGAGAACGTCGTCGTTGCCACCTGGGGTGGCGACTACCTCAATCTCCTAAAGGCCAACATAGAAGTTCCTATCATCGTGCCGGCTGGGGGCAAGGTTACATACGACGTTGGTGGGGTCGAAGAGCGCAAGACCAAGATGCGTGCTCAGAAAACCTCACGGCGCGGCTCCATGGATGTGTCGATGGCCGCAGATATCGATATGTATGACATGCAGCAGGCGGGTACCTTGGCGAACGTTGACACGGCTTCGGTGCCAAGGCTGGCGGAAACATTTGATTGGATCCGACCCCTCTATGCGGTTCCACAGTTCTACAGCGCGCTTGTGATTGTTTACAACCCAGACGCCATCAAAACGCCTCCCACCTCCTACAGTGCATTGCTAGACGCGAGCAATAAAGGCCGCGTAGGATTCTCCGATCTGCTTGCCGACTATGTCATGTTGGCTGGCGCGCTTGGTGCCGGAAGCAAGATTTCCGACTTCGAGGCAACCAAGTCTTTTTTCCGGAAGCTCAAGACCATGCAGCCCCGTGTTTATCCATCCAATGAGGCGGTGGTGGCGGCGCTTAAGACGGGAGAAATCAACATCACTATGATGATGAAAGCCCGGGCGTTGCAGTGGAAAAAAGCCGGTTTGTCGGTGGCGTTTGCAACCCCGAGCGAAGGTGCAATTCCCTATATATCTCTAGCGGGCATTCCAAAAAACGCACCGTCTCCTCGCGGCGCGTTCAACTATGTCAATAACATGTTGACGCCCGCAGCCCAGGCCGCCTTCTCGGCAACGATGGGATATGCGCCGAGTATCAAGGACGCCGGTTTACCTGAAGACCTAAAGCAACTGGTCAGCTTCAGCGAAGCCGAAACATCCCGTTTTCACAAGGTGAATTACGGCGAGTTGGCGGGAAAGAAGCGGGCCATGCACGACTTCTGGGACCAAGAGTTCAAAGCCAATCTGTAGGGCGACTTCATGAGCAATGCTGAGTTTCGCCGACCTCCCATCTGGGGCATAAAACCCGGACCGCTGTTGACCGTTCCCGCCGCTTTCGTCATCTTGATCGCGACTGCCATACCCGCGCTTCAGTTGCTTCGTTTCAGCTTCAATCACTACGATGCCGCAACAATGATGAGGAGCGGCCTGACGCTTGAAAACTACGTGGGATTTTTCAGTAGTCCGTATTACATGGGCGTACTTTGGGCGACGATAAAGATGGCGGCAGTCTGCACATTTTTTGCACTGCTTATAGGATTTCCTCTTGCCTACTCTTTGGTGAAGACTCGCAACTCGATCAAAAGCCTGCTCCTCATCGCGCTTATTTTTCCCATGCTGATTGGTGGGGTCGTGCGTGCCGTGGGCTGGGTTGTGATCCTCGGTAACGCCGGATTTGCCAATTCGGTGCTAATGACGTTCGGGCTCATTGATCAGCCAATCCGGCTTCTCTATACGCCGCTTGCGGTGGTACTAGGGCTGACATCATTCGTCTTGCCCTACATGGTTGTGACTTTACAAAGCGTGCTGGAAGGGATCGACCTGACACTGGAGGAAGCGGCCCGAAATCTGGGGGCGAGTTCTCTAGTTACTTTTTTCCGCATCGTGTTGCCAATTGCGGCGCCAGGCATCGCAGCCGGAAGCATGCTGTGCTTCATCCTCTGCATGAACGGCTATGTCACGCCTGTTTTGTTGGGTGGAACGAAGCTCACCATGATGGCGCCTGCTGTCTACGGTCAGATTTCGAAGGTCTCCAACTGGCCATTCGGTGCTGCGCTAGCACTGATTCTCATGATAGTTACGCTGGTGCTCGCCATAAGTTCCAACTGGCTGATTCACCGGAAATATTCGAAAACGATGACATCTTAAGGATTTGAATTTTGAACAGCTTACTTTTCAAAAACGGCGCTTTGCTTGATCCATTGCAGACGGAACTGCTAACCGGGTACGAGGTGCTGGTAGAAGGCGGGACAATTAAGGAAGTGTCCGATCGACCGATTAAGTCGGCCAATGCAAGAGTGGTGGATCTCGGTGGAAAAACGATCATGCCGGGATTGATAGACCTACATGTTCACGTTGTTGCCGTTCAGTTTGACTTGGCCGGTCAAGTGCGTTTGCCCAACGTGTTCGTCACGTTGAAGGCGGTACCCATTATGCAAGGCATGCTGAGGCGCGGATTCACGACGGTCCGTGATGCTGGCGGCGCAGGGTTCGCATTGAAGGAAGCCGTATCCAACGGGCTTGCGCAGGGACCTCGTTTGTTTGTGTCTGGCAGAGCCATCAGCCAGACGGGTGGGCATGGAGATCCCCGTGCACGATCGGACTTTCTGGACTCCGACGCGCCTTGCGCGTGTTGCGTTCGAGTGGGTGCCTTAGGGCGCGTTGTCGACGGTGTCGATGCACTGCGAGCTGCGGTACGTCAGGAATTTCAGATGGGCGCCGATCAAATCAAAATCATGGCTTCTGGCGGCGTTGCCTCACCAACAGATCCCATTGGCGCACTTGGGTATTCCGAGGACGAACTCCGGGCAGTGGTGGTCGAAGCCCGCGCGCGCGGGACTTACGTGATGGCGCATGCGTACACGGCCGAGTCGATACAGCGCGCGGTGCGCTGCGGGGTGCGCACCATTGAACACGGAAATTTAATTGATGACCCGACTGCGGCCCTGATGGCCAAACACGGGGCTTATGTCATACCCACCCTGATCGCTTTCGAGGCGCTGCATCACGAAGGTGAAAAATATGGCTTGTCAGCGACCAGTGCCGCCAAGATTGATACGGTCCGCTCGGCGGGATTACGTTCGCTGGAGGTTTACAAGCGCGCGGGAGTCAAGATGGGTTTCGGGTCAGACCTGCTTGGCGAGGGGCATCGCTTGCAAAGCGATGAATTTCTGGTAAGAGCGCAGGTTCTGACAAATGCCGAGATCATCGCCAGTGCAACGACGATCGGCGCCGAGGTTCTGGGAATGACCGGAAAGCTCGGGCGGCTTGAGGCAGGCGCTTTTGCGGACATTCTTGTAGTGGATGGCAATCCATTCAAGGATTTGAGTTGCTTGACGGAGCAGGGAAAACACATACGGGCCGTCATCAAGGAAGGTCAGCTTGAATTTGGTGACCTCAATTAGCGTGGCTTTTCTCTCATAAAGTGTTGGATGAGGTGCCGGTTTTGAACTCTGATGGTTTATGTAGGACAAGGCGAGAGAAAGCGATGGACGTAGGCGACTTTGAGCGGTTGCGCGTTCGGTTGGACCGGTTGACGCGCGGGCTGCGCGATGGGGTTCAGCAGGTACTGAATCGGCTGCCGGCACCCGAGCAGACCGTACAAATCATTCAGACACGCATGGCTAGCGATTCTCAACCGCATTGCGGGGCAATGCACCTGCACCGTTACGGGTCAGGTGCATTGCCTGCAGCACTATCGGTGAACGGTTTGCGGCAAGCAAACGATCAAAGGGGCTCGGCGACCGACTACAAAAGACTGGTTGCTGACCTACACCCATTCGAAATTCTCGCTCCATACCCGACATTGACTTCAGCAGCTTGACCGTCAGCAATGTGACGTCGATTTCGATGATCACTGCACCCGGATCCGACCAGGAACTGCTGGTCGTCCATCCGAAAGACCTGCCACGCGAACGCCCGCCTCACCCTGATACCTGCCTGACTGCCTACACGTGCAGCTTGGCCGAAGCAGTATTTCGATAGTCGGATAAATAAGCTGGTGTTCAGATGCCCCTCACATTTCTTCCATCGCAAAGCAGCGCTCCACTAACCAGCGCTTGAGCATGTCCCCGAAGGTTCACTGCGCTTGGCGATCTGCACCGTGACGTGCTCGGCCAGGATGTCGGTGGCCCACGTAGCCGCAGTCACACAGCAGGCGTTGCACCTTTTCAGATTCAGTTTGCAGCGTTGCAGTACCTGCAAGGCCCCTTGCGATCTGTCACTTCTGCTGTGGTGACTGCCAAAACTCCCCGCCAATTACCGCAAAAAATGCCATCTTGCAAGCTATCGAATACCCCATAAAAATATTTTTAATATCTTATTAATATATTAATAATCTGATCGCGAAATCGATTTAGACACTTCTCACTTTCACTTCATCCCACAGGAGCACCCTATGACGAATCCCCGCTGGCAAGGCATTTTTCCCGCCATCACGACCAAGTTCCATGCCGATGAAAGCATAGACGCCGAAGGCACGGCCAAGCACATCGACT
>NZ_FOKZ01000031.1 GCF_900112285.1 Polaromonas sp. OV174
GCCGTTTCGCAGCAAAAGAGAAAACTGATTGAGCAGGGCTTTGGCTGGGCCAAAACGGTGGGACGGATGCGGCAGGTCATGGTGCGCGGGCTTGAGCGGGTCGATCAGATGTTTGTGCTGACGATGGCCGCGTACAACTTGACGCGTATGCGCACCTTGGGACAAATCCGTCTGCAGGCGCAGTGAGGGGTGAAAAAAACGGCAGCAGAGCTTCAAACCAATAACAAAAGCTCAAAAAAGCACTGGAATCTCAAAATATGAAACAGAACCGCAAAAATAAACCGCTTCGAGTCAGCTGCTGCGCTGGCGCAGTGAGTATTTCAGCAGCCTGCTAGCGCCCCATGAATGACGAGGGCGGAATTTCGGCTTCTTACTTTCAAACTATTTGTACATCCCCGAATTCACTTTCAAACTATTTGGCAATTTATGCCCGGTTGACGGGTTTTTTGCCGGCGAGAGGAAATAGCTGCCGGCAAAAGGTTTGCGTTAAATGCCATTGAAAATCCTTGTTGATGACTAACTCATTCTGGAAATACCCTGTCAAACTGATTATCAACAAAACGAGTGAACTCGGTAGAATGACAGCAAAAATAGCATTTCTGCCTCTGGTTAGCCAACCTTTGATGACCGCTTCGGGCCGAGGCTGTGTGAAAACTCATCGCAGGTGACGCCGCTTCGAAAGTCGACCTCTCAGATGAGCCTAGGTTGCATTTTTTCGAATACGCCAAGGGGTCAAGGACCCCTGAAAACATGGGGCAGCGACGTTTTAACACAGCCTCGGCCCTTTGCTGTCCGTGGTCAGCACCAGCATCTTGGTCAGCTCCAATCGGCATGGCGGTCAACGATGCCTAGCGCCCGCAGACCCATCCCGCGTTCTTCCGGAGAAGCCCTGTTCGTGATATCTTGCCAACATGACTAATCGTGATTCGTCCTTCTCGAGCACCTCAGCCCCTTCTCAGGGGAATCAGGCCTTGCCCGAGAAAAAGGACCTTCGGCAAGTGCCCTTGCTGACACCGGCACAGTCACGGTTCTATGAGGGGCTGGGTCGCAGCAGCGCTTTCTCGCTCGAGAACCTTGTCAAGAGAGCGAACACTAAAGTTCGCTGAGCCACGGAAAGTCCCGGCAGGGCCTGACCTCACTTGATTGCAACGCCGGGCACCCACGCCATTCCCGTGCGTCGCTCCAACTCGCCATAGCTGATAGGCCTCCCCGGGCGAGCATCAGCAGAGTTCGGTTGCCAGTGCGCCCAGGCCCTCTGGGTCGTCGCGTCGTACACCAACTTGAAGAGATGACTTGGCACGCGCACCTGGTTGGCGCCTACGGTTGGGCCACCTGGCTCAAAAACAGGGCCTGTGATGACATACACGTCGCCCTTGGCGCGCATGACGTACGACCGTGTGTCCGTCTCTATCTTTGCCCAAGAACCAGAGTTCTGTTGCGGATTCTGCGGGACCATATTGGCCAAGCTGAATGACTGCGCCATAGCGGCAGCGCTGAACATGTCCCCGGCTGGCGCCATGTGCCCCCTGGCGTAGCCAGACCCCTTGTAATCACTGAGTTCGGCCCGCTCGGCCCGGGGCAGGCGAGCATCCGCGAAGAACCTGTCTGAACGCTTTTGCTCACGTGCTTGCAGCAAGAGCTGGCGATTCAGGCGTTCTGCGACGAAAACCGGCGTGCGCGTACTGCCACTGTGAAGCACCGCGAACGCGTCATAACAAAGCTCACGCAGCTTCGGCGCCCTTGGTGTAAGGGGTGCGACTCCGCCGGCGAAAAATTGCGGGCAGGCTGCAAAGCCGGATGAAACCGTAGCAGCGGGGCGCTCGACGGTGGGCCCGGATGCGGTGGGCTGAAACCCACAACTCGTCGTCTGAAGTGCAACTGCGCCTGCGATGACGAGCGCGACTCCAAATCGGCGCAGGGTGTCGGAGGGGCGGCTCTTGATTGAGCTACGGCGCTTACGAGGCTTCTTCTTAGTCATTCAGGCGACCAGTGTACGGCCGCCTCCTTCGTGGAAAGCCAGCTCCCGGGACCGAGTGCATCGGCCTTTACAGCTTCTTCAAGTAGCTAACGGCGCCCTTCATAGTTCGTCAGCTTCCGACATGCGTTCAGTCGAATTGGCGAGCACTTTCAAACTATTTGTCAATTTTGCCAAACCGCGCCCTCTTCGCCACTTTCGAACTATTTGTCAATCCGATTATTTGGAAAAATTAAATACTCAATAGAATCAATGACTTGCGTAAAATTTTACTTTCGAACTTAATTGTCAATGGCCAGCTCAATCGCGTTCTGATCGCCCACCACCAGCGCCGCCAGCACGCCGGCCCACTGGCGATTGCTGACGCGCTGGTAAATCGCCTCGCGCACCGCCTGGCGGGCGCGCTCCACCGGGTGCGCCCAGCTGCTGGCCAGCTTGCGCGGTGGTGCATCCTGCGGCCCGGCACGCACATAGCCGGTGGCTTGAACGCCCTGTTCCCAGAGCCAAAGCTCGTAGTCAAAACCGTGCGGATTACTGTTGCCGTGGGGCGCTTTCAGCCGCACCGTCATCTGCCAGCGCTCGCCGGCGCACAGCGGTTGCGGCTGGCGCTGCAAGGCCTGCTCCGAGGCATCGCCGCCCTCTGCCGCTGCGCTGGGGCTGTCGCGCCCGCCAAAACCCTTGTACCAACCCAGCAAGAGCTGCGGCGGCAGCTGCACCGCTTGGCCGTCGAGCTGGGCCGAATCCAGCCCGAAGCGAAAGCGCACCGCATCGTCACCAATCTGCGGCATGGCCAGCACCGTGCCGGTCACCGCAATGTCTTGCCCTTGCAGCGCCGGGTTCAAATTGTCAGCCTGAAAAACGCTGGCCCGCCAGCCCGTCAGGCCAGAACCAAGCAGAGCAGCCAGCAGGAAAACGATCGCTGCTTGGCCGCGCAGGGCTTTTTGCTGGCGCAGTACCAAGCCAAGCCCAAGGGCCAGCAGCAGAGCAGCCAGTGCCGTCAACACGCCATAGCTTGAAGCCGGCCATAGCGCGGGCTGCTGCAATTGCATGGCCACACCGGCGACAAAACCGGCAAAGCACCAGCCCGGGCCCACTAGGCCAGCCGGCATTTTGGACAACACAGAAAACCCCACGCCCGGCCTCCCTGATGACTTGTTGGTGGCCTGGCTAGGTCGCCAGGGCCTTGATGCGCCAGCGTAACGCAAAGCCTGCCTGGGCTCTTTTAATGCCATCTTGCGGAACTGCCCTGCCCCTCAAATGACCGCCTGATTGGCACCTAGGCTTGCGTTAAGATGCACAAGCAAACCGGCTAGCCAGCTATATCTTTCATAGCAACATGCAGCCACAATCATTGGGCTAGCGCCTGATTTGAATCACATTCCCTTCATCACACCAGGAGATCAGCATGAGTACCGCAACGCACAACATCTATGACAAGCTCAAGGCCCTGAACATCACCCTGCCCGAGGTCTCCACACCGGCAGCGGCCTACCTGCCTTTTGTGCAGACCGGCAATCTGGTCTTCCTGAGCGGCCACCTGGCCAAGAAAGACGGCAAGGTCATCGTCGGCCAACTGGGTAAAAACGTCAGCACCGAAGAAGGCAAGCTGGCCGCCCGCGCCATCGCCATCGACCTGATGGGCACGCTGCACGCCGCCGTCGGCGACCTGAACAAGGTCAAGCGCATCGTCAAGGTAATGAGCCTGGTGAATTCAACCGGCGACTTCACCGAACAGCACCTGGTCACCAATGGCTGCAGCGAGCTGCTGGCCGAAGTCTTTGGCGATGCCGGCAAGCACGCCCGCAGCGCCTTTGGCGTGGCGCAGATTCCCATGGGCGCCTGCGTGGAAATCGAGATGATTGCCGAGGTCGGCTGAAGCCAGCTAAACCGAGCGTGACTTTGACGCCCAAGCGTCGTCACCTCACGATTTAGAATATGAAGGTCCCGGTCATTTCGCCGGGGCAGCGTTCTCAGGGCGGGGTGAAACTCCCCACCGGCGGTGTTTGCAGGCAACTGCATCAGCCCGCGAGCGCCCGCTCTTCTTCATCGAAGAGCGGGGTCAGCAGATTCGGTTCAACTCCGAAGCCGACGGTCATAGTCCGGATGAAAGAGAGCGCGATGCTGGTGGCTGCGCCGCGCTTTTGCGTGCGGGTGTGGCCGCAGGCTCGTGCGCCCTGATTCTGGTAAACCCTTTTCGTAGGCACCCATGAGTCAGACTGACCTTAGCAATATTTCCACCCACCAGCGCTCCGGCGCATCGACCGCCTTGGTCGCTTCCGGTGCGTCACATCAACCCCGTTTTGCCTTCATCCAGTCGTCCTGGCACGAGGACATCGTGGACAACGGCCGCATCGCCTTTCTGCTCGAAATGGCCCAGCATGGCATCGCCGCCGAGGCCGTAGACCAATTCCAGGTGCCTGGCGCCTTCGAGATTCCGCTGCATGCCAAAAAGCTGGCGCAATCCGGCCGCTATGCGGGCGTGGTTTGCTGCGGCCTGGTGGTCGATGGCGGCATTTACCGCCACGATTTTGTGGCCAGCGCGGTGATCGACGGACTGATGCGGGTGCAGCTCGATACCGGCGTGCCGGTGTTTTCGGTGGTGCTGACACCGCTGCATTTCCACGAGCATGAAGAGCATCGCCGCTTCTTCACCGAGCACTTTCTGACCAAGGGCAAGGAAGCGGCCCAGGCCTGCGTGAAAACGGTGGCCAGCCTGCGGCAAGTCGACACGCTGCTGAGCGCCTAAGCGCTGCGCCGCTCCTGGTGAGCGGCGCATCCACTATCAAATCAATAGCATCTAGCACCCGCGCCTTCTGGGCTGCGGGAACTTTTCTTACTCAACGCGCAAAATGCCGGTCGGTTTGAAGCCCAGATCGGCGGCCTTGCCCTTGCGCGCACGGGCGGCGCGGGCATTGTTCAGGCTGCGGATTTCCAGCGTTTCTTCGCGCTCCTTGCCACCACGGCCTATGCCCTCTATCTTCACGCTACGGGTGTAGGCCGCCGCGCCTGCCAAGGTGTCCTTGGGCTCCAGGTCTATCAGCATCAGGCCGCGCCCGCCCTTGTCCATCTGTTTCAGCTCGCTGATCTCGAAGGTCAGGATGCGGCCGCCGGTGGAGGCGCAAGCCACATGGCTGGCCGCCGGCACGGGCTGCGCGCCGCTGCTGCCCTTGGCATGCGAGGGACGGCAAATGCTTTCGCCTTCGCCCAGGCTGATAAAGGCCTTGCCGCTCTTGTTGCGTGAAATCATGCCCTCTACCGTGGCCAGGAAACCATAGCCACCCGAGCTGGACAAGAGCAGCGTGGCTGGCGCCGGCCCGGCAAAATAATGCAGCAACTGGGTGCCAGATTCCAGCTCTATCAGGGTCGTGACCGGCTGTCCATCGCCGCGGCCGCCCGGCAACGCGGCCACCGGCACGGAATAGACCCGGCCGTTGCTGCCAAAGGCCAGCAGGGTATCGACGGTGCGGCATTCAAACGTGGCATACAGCGCGTCGCCGGCCTTGAAGGCAAAGCTGGCTGCATCGTGGCCCTGGCCGCCGCGGGCGCGCACCCAGCCCTTGCTGCTGACCACCACCGTGACCGGCTCGTCCAGCACCTTGACTTCCAGCACGGCTTTTTTCTCGGCCTGGATCAGGGTGCGGCGGGCGTCGGCAAACTGCTTGGCGTCGGCCTCGATTTCCTTGATCAGCAGCCGACGCAGCGCCGACGGGCTGGCCAGAATTTCTTCCAGCTTGCCCTGCTCTTCGCGCAAGCTTTTGAGCTCCTGCTCGATCTTGATGGCTTCCAGCCGCGCCAGCTGGCGCAGGCGGATTTCCAGAATGTCTTCGGCCTGGCGCTCGCTCAGACTGAAACGCTCTATCAGCGCCGCCTTGGGCTCGTCGGCCTGGCGGATGATGGCAATCACCTCGTCAATATTGAGCAGCACCAGGTGCCGGCCCTCAAGAATGTGAATGCGGTCCAGCACCTTGTCGAGCCGGTGCTGCGAGCGCTTTTGCACCGTGGTCTGGCGAAAAGCAATCCATTCCGTCAGGATTTGCCGCAAAGACTTTTGCGTCGGTTTGCCGTCCAGCCCGATCATGGTCAGGTTGATGGAGGACGAGCTCTCCAGGCTGGTGTGGGCCAGCAAGGTATTGATGAGCTCGGACTGCTCGATCTTGCTGGTCTTGGGCTCGAACACCAGACGCACGGCGGCGTCCTTGCTGGACTCGTCGCGCACCACGTCGAGCACTGACAGCATGGTTTGCTTGAGCTGCACCTGGTCCTGGCTGAGCGCCTTTTTGCCGGCCTTGATCTTGGGGTTGGTGATTTCCTCGATCTCTTCCAGCACCCGCTGGGTGCTGACGCCGGGCGGCAGCTCCTGCACCACCAGCTGCCATTGGCCACGCGCCAGGTCTTCGATTTTCCAGCGCGCGCGCACCTTGAGCGAACCCCGGCCGGTGCCGTAGGCCGCAGCGATCTCGGCGGCGCTCGAAATGATTTGTCCGCCGCCCGGGTAATCGGGACCGGCAATCAAGGTGTAGATCTCATCATCGCCCAGCGCCGGGGTTTTGATCAGGGCGATACAGGCATCGGCCACTTCGCGCAGGTTGTGGCTGGGGATTTCGGTGGCCAGGCCGACGGCAATACCGCTGGCGCCATTGAGCAGGGTAAAGGGCAAACGCGCCGGCAACTGGCGCGGCTCCTCGAAGGAGCCATCGTAGTTCGACACAAACTCCACCGTGCCTTCGTCGAGCTCGTCGAGCAGCAAGGTGGTGATGCGCGCCAGCCGCGCCTCGGTGTAACGCATCGCCGCCGCACCGTCGCCGTCGCGCGAGCCGAAATTACCCTGGCCGTCGATCAGCGGATAACGCTGGTTGAAGTCCTGCGCCATGCGCACCATCGCGTCGTAAGCGGCCTGGTCGCCATGGGGGTGGTATTTACCCAGCACGTCGCCGACGACACGCGCGCTTTTGACCGGCCGGGCACCTGTGGCGCCATTGGGGCCGCCAAAGCCCAGGCCCATGCGCGCCATGCTGTACATGATGCGCCGCTGCACCGGCTTTTGGCCGTCGCAGACATCGGGCAGCGCCCTGCCCTTGACCACGCTCAGCGCGTATTCAAGGTAGGCACGCTGCGCGTAGGCGGCAAGGCAGTCCTGGTCGGCGGGTTCTGGCGTTTGGGCAACATCTGCCGGCGTAAATAAGTCCATCGTGAATTAGGTATTGCGGGTTAAAACAGGTGTGTGTTGCTGGCGCGCGCCAAGGCGCGGCCCTTCAATTGCGCTCGGTCCCGGTCTCAGGCTCGGTGACTGGCAGCGGCGCGAGTGGAAGCCGATGACCACGGCCCATGCTGCCGCCCATCATTTCCATGCGTACCCGGCCGGCGCCGGTCATCATGCGCTGCGGCTTGAGCTGCGTGTAGAGCTGCATCACGGTTTTGACGTAATTTTTCGTCTCGGGGTAGTTGGGTATCTTGTTGCCCGCCCGCTGTACCGCGCCCTCGCCGGCGTTATAGGCGGCCAGCGCCAGCTCGAGCTCGCCGGGGAAAAGCTTGATCAGATAGCTCAGGTAGCTGGCGCCGGCCCGGATGTTGGTCTTGGGGTCGGTGAGCTTGGTCTGAACCGGTGAATGCTTGTCGGTGCGCACACCATAGCGCTCGGCCGTGGGTGGAATCAGCTGCATCAGACCGACCGCGCCTCTTGCAGACACCGCGTAAGTATCAAAGCCGGACTCGGTGGCGATCAGTGCTTGCAGCAATTCGTAGTCTATGCCGTGCGTCAGAGAAGCTTCGCGCAGCAAGTGCTTGACCGCCTTGTAGTTGGGCGATATTTCAAAATACGTCAATAGCTTGGGCGGCGCGGCGGCCACGCCAGCGCCTTGCGCCGCGCTGTCGCCAGCGGCTTTGCCAGCGTTGAATGCATCGCCGTTGCGAAAGAAAAGCTCGTAGCGCTCATCGAGTTGCTGCGCCGAAAAGTGCGTGACGCCCTTGGCGTCGACATAGGCCCAAACATCGGCCCGCGCTGCTGTCGTCGTGAGCAGGGCCGCCAGCGTCAGCAGCAGCGCGGCCAGCCGCCGAAGCGGCGGGGCAGCATGCAGCGCAGACAACAAGGGCAGGCCAGGCTTCATCAAATATCGATTTCCACGGCGTCGCCGTGCAGCTCCATCAGCTCGCGGCGCGCCGCCGCTTCGCCCTTGCCCATCAGCTTGGTGATCAGGCCTTCGGTTTGCAAAAAGTCCTGATTGCCCAGTTGCACCGGCAAGAGGCGGCGGGTGTCCGGATTCAGCGTGGTGTCCCACAATTGCTCGGCACTCATTTCGCCCAGGCCCTTGAAACGGCTGATGCTCCAGGCGTTTTCGCGCACCCCATCCTTGCGCAGCTTATCCAGTATGGCGGTCAACTCGCCCTCGTCCAGCGCATAGACCTTGGAGGCCGGCTTTTTGCCGCGCGCCGGCGCATCCACGCGGAACAGCGGCGGCCTGGCCACGTACACGTTGCCGGACTCTATCAGCTTGGGGAAATGGCGGAAAAAGAGCGTCAGCAGCAGCACCTGGATGTGCGAGCCGTCCACATCCGCATCGCTCAGGATGCAGATCTTGCCGTAACGCAGGCCGCTCAAATCAGGCGTGTCCTTGGGGCCGTGCGGATCGATGCCTATGGCCACGGAAATATCGTGAATTTCGGTATTGGCAAACAGGCGGTCTCTGTCGACCTCCCAGGTGTTGAGCACCTTGCCGCGCAAGGGCAATATGGCCTGGTTTTCCTTGTTGCGACCCATCTTGGCGCTGCCGCCGGCGGAGTCGCCCTCGACCAGAAAGACTTCGTTGTGCGCCAGGTCGCGGCTTTCGCAATCGGTCAGCTTGCCGGGCAGCACGGCCACGCCAGAGCCCTTGCGCTTTTCGACCTTCTGGCCGGCTTTTTGCCGGGTTTGCGCCGCCTTGATGGCGAGTTCGGCCAGCTTTTTGCCGTAGTCCACATGCTGGTTGAGCCACAGCTCCAGCGCCGGACGGACAAAGCTGGACACCAGCCGCACGGCGTCGCGCGAGTTCAGGCGCTCCTTGATCTGGCCCTGGAACTGCGGATCCAGCACCTTGGCCGAGAGCACATAGCTGGCGCGGGCAAACACGTCCTCGGGCAAGAGTTTGACGCCCTTGGGCAGCAGACTGTGCAACTCGATAAAACTCTTGACGGCCGTGAACAAGCCATCGCGCAGGCCGCTCTCATGGGTGCCGCCGGCACTGGTCGGAATCAGATTGACATAGCTCTCGCGCACCGGCTGTCCGTCTTCCGTGAAGGCCACGCACCAGCCGGCGCCCTCGCCTTCGGCAAAGCTGTCATGCGAGGCATCGGCAAAGCCCTCGCCCTCAAACATGGGAATCACCAGATCGCCGTTGAGCGTCTGCATCAGATAGTCGCGCAGACCGCCTTTGAAAACCCAGGTCTGGGTGTCGTTGCTTTTCTCTATGGTCAGCGACACGCTGACTCCGGGCATCAGCACCGCCTTGCTGCGCAGCAAATGCGTCAGTTCGGCCATGGGCAGCGTCGCCGATTCGAAATACTTGGCATCGGGCCAGGCGCGCACGGTGGTGCCGGACTTGCGATCGCCGCTCACCGCCTTGCGCACGCTCAGCGCCTCGATCACGTCGCCGCCGGAAAAGACCAGGCTGGCAACGCTGCCTTCGCGGTAGGAAGCGACTTCCAGCCGCGTCGACAGTGCGTTGGTCACGCTCACGCCGACGCCGTGCAGGCCGCCGGAAAAGCTGTAGGCGCCGCCCTTGCCCTTGTCGAACTTGCCGCCGGCATGTAGGCGGGTGAACACCAGCTCGACCACCGGAGCCTGTTCTTCAGGGTGCAGGCCAAAGGGAATGCCGCGACCGTCGTCTTCTATCGTCACCGAGCCATCGGTGTGCAAGATGACCTTGATCTTTTTGCCGTGCCCGGCCAGGGCTTCGTCGGCCGAGTTGTCCAGCACTTCCTGGATGATGTGCAGCGGATTGTCGGTGCGGGTGTACATGCCCGGGCGTTGCTTGACGGGCTCCAGGCCCTTGAGCACGCGGATCGAGCCTTCGGAATAAACGGGAGGTACGGTAGGTAGTTTGTCGGCCATGGCAGATGAAATGATTGCGGTAATTGTAGACCCGGCCAATCAAGCAACTGTACAAATATCCAGTTAATTGGCAATTCGAGTGTCCGAGCTCAGAGCGAGCCCGAAACAATTTCGATACAGTCAGGGCATGGTTTCAAGCCCCTCCTCTCCTTCAAAACAACTCTCCATGCTTCAGCTGCTGGCCTGCGGCGCGGCCATCGTGACCCTGTCCATGGGCATACGCCACGGTTTCGGCCTGTGGCTGCAACCCATCACCCAGGCACAGGGCTGGACCCGCGAGACCTTTGCCTTTGCGCTGGCCGTGCAAAATCTGGCCTGGGGCGTTTTTGGCATTTTCGCCGGCATGGCGGCCGACCGCTTTGGCGCCTTCCGTGTCATCGTCGGCGGTACCTTGCTGTACGCCCTAGGCCTGGTCGGCATGGCGCTGTCGCCCACCGGTTTACTCTTTACCCTGACCGCCGGGGTGTTGATTGGCGCGGCCCAGGCGGGCACCACCTATGCCGTGATTTACGGCGTGATAGGCCGCCATATATCGGCCGAAAAACGCTCCTGGGCCATGGGCGTGGCGGCGGCGGCGGGCTCGTTTGGCCAGTTCCTGATGGTGCCCATCGAAGGCTTTCTGATCAGCAGCCTGGGCTGGAAAGAAGCGCTGCTGGCTCTTAGCCTGGCGGTCCTGCTGATCGTCCCGCTGGCGCTAGGCCTGCGTGAAAAAGGCTCGGTCACCGGATCGAGCGCCAAGCGCGATCAAACCATAGGCCAGGCGCTGCGGGAGGCGCTCAAATACCCCAGCTTTCAGCTGCTGATGGCGGGCTATTTTGTGTGCGGTTTTCAGGTGGTGTTCATTGGCGTGCATATGCCCAGCTATCTCAAGGACAAGGGCTTGTCGCCTCAGGTGGCCAGCTACGCGCTGGCGCTGATTGGCCTGTTCAATGTGTTTGGCACCTATGCGGCGGGCGCGCTGGGCCAGCGCATCGCCAAAAGAAAAATCCTGGCCACGATTTACCTGTCGCGTGCCGTTGTCATCGCGGTGTTTCTGGCCGCGCCGCTGAGCCCGCTCAGCGTCTATATTTTTTCCGCCCTGATGGGCCTGCTGTGGCTTTCGACCATTCCGCCCACCAATGCCGTGGTGGCGCAAATCTTCGGCATCCAGCATTTGTCCATGTTGAGCGGCTTTATCTTCTTCAGCCACCAAATCGGCTCCTTCATGGGCGTCTGGCTGGGCGGCTATCTCTATGACCGCAGCGGCAGCTACGACATCGTCTGGTACCTGGCCATTGCACTGGGCGTGTTTGCCGCACTGATCAATTTACCGGTGCGAGAAACCCCGATTGGCCAGCGTGGCGGCGAACTGCCGCAAGGGGCCTGAAATGCTCGCCAGGATCGCGCTATGGATGCTAATCATCAGCGCATCGCTGGGCGTCTTCATGCTCTACACAAGGCCGGACTTCCTGTTCACCCTGGCCAACCAGGCCTGGGCCTGTTTCTAGAGGAAGTTTTGCTCATTTAGGCCTTCAGCCCAATCGGGACGGGCGAGACAAGCTATAAAAATCATAGTGATTTCGCTCCCGGCGGCGCAAGCAAACGCCAGGCGAGCAACCCATTGAAAGTTGACATGGAAAAAGATGAACAGCGCCACGGCATGGAGCCGCCCTCACCTTGGGTGCAGCGCTGGTCGCATCTGGTCGCGCCGGGCGGCGTGGTGCTGGACGTGGCCTGCGGCCATGGCCGCCACGCCCGCTGGTTTTATGAGAGAAATCACCCGCTAGCCCTTGTGGACAGGTCGCAGGAAGCTATTGAATCCATAGCAACAGCCATACCGTCTTGCGACGCCGTGGTGGCCGACATCGAAAACGGCCCCTGGCCATTTGCCGGCCGGCAGTTCGACGCGGTCGTCGTCACCAACTACCTCTGGCGCCCGCTTTTGCCCACCCTGCTGAACAGTCTGGCGCCCGGCGGTGTGCTGATTTACGAAACCTTTACCCAGGGCAACGAAACCGTCGGCAAGCCTTCGCGCCCCGATTTTTTACTGCGCCCCGGTGAACTGCTGGATCTGTGTCGCCAACTGCGCATCGTGGCTTTTGAAGATGGCTTTCAGGCCGGACCACAGGGACAAACACCGCGTTACATTCAGCGCATTGCCGCCGTTCGCAGCATGCCATCGGCCAAGCCGCCGCGCTACGAACTGCCTTAGGCTCTGGGTAGAATGTAAGATTGCCTTTTTCGGGCCGGCCTCCACGGATTGTGAAGACCACGCCTCAGGCCACCACGTTACAAACAAGACATGAAAACCATTACTGGCAGCATTGTTGCTCTCGCAACGCCCTTGCATGAAGACGGCAGCGTGGACTATCCCACTCTGCGAAAACTGGTGGACTGGCATATCGCCGAGGGCACCGACTGCATAGGCGTGGTGGGCACCACCGGCGAATCGCCCACCGTCAACGTCGAAGAGCACTGTGAAATCATCCGCGTCTCGGTGGAGCAGGCCAACAAGCGCGTGCCCATCATGGCCGGCTGCGGCGCCAATTCGACCGCCGAAGCCATAGAACTGGCCAAGTTTGCCAAGCAAGTAGGCGCCGACTGCCAGCTGCAAGTCGTGCCCTACTACAACAAGCCAACGCAAGAAGGCCAATACCAGCACTTCAAGGCGATTGCCGAAGCCGTGGGCGACTTGCCCACGGTGCTCTACAACGTGCCTGGCCGCAGCGTTGCCGACATGCAGCACGCCACCGTGCTGCGCCTGGCCCAGGTGCCCGGCATTGTGGGCATTAAAGAAGCCACCGGCAACATCGAGCGTGCTCAGTGGCTGATCAAGGAAGTCCCCAAGGGCTTTGCCGTCTATTCGGGCGACGATCCGACCGCCGTGGCACTGATGCTTTGCGGTGGTCAGGGCAATGTCAGCGTGACGGCCAACGTTGCGCCCCGCTTGATGCATGAGCTGTGCGTCGCCGCCCTGGCCGGCGATACCCGTCGCGCCATGGAACTGCAATTCAAGCTGCTGGACCTGCATCGCAACCTGTTCATCGAAGCCAACCCGATTCCCGTCAAATGGGCCATGGCCCGTATGGGACTTTGCGGCGGCACACTGCGCCTGCCCATGACGCCACTGGAAGCTTCGAACGAAGCCGCCGTGGAGAGCGCTCTGCGCGCCTGCGACCTGATTTGATTTTTAAGGGAATCCAAGTGAAGACATTGCCGACATTGCATCTGCGCCCTGCTTTTCTGAACACCCGAAGCGCTGCCAGCGTCTGTGCGCTGGTGGCCATCAGCCTGCTGGCAGGCTGCTCCAGCCTCAAAGACACCATGGAAGGTGAACGCGTCGATTACAAATCGAGCGGCGCCAAAGCCCCTTCACTGGATATTCCACCCGATCTGACCCAGCTCAGCCGCGAAACCCGCTACGTCGTGCCCGGCACGGCCGTGACGGCCAGCAGCTACCAGGTGGGCCAGCCCACCCAGACCGTCCCCACAGCCGCAGCCACGGTCGGCGATGTGCGCATAGAGCGCGCAGGCAGCCAGCGTTGGCTGGTGGTAAACCGTCCGGCCGACAAACTCTGGTCCCCGGTGCGTGACTTCTGGATGGAAAACGGATTTTTGCTGGCTCAAGACCAGGAAAACCTGGGCATCATGGAAACCGACTACGCCGAGAACCGCGCCAAGTTGCCGCAGGATTTCATTCGCAGCACGGTCGGCAAGGTGCTTGAGGGCCTTTACTCCACCGGAGAACGTGACAAGTTCCGCACCCGTCTGGAACGTCGGCCTGACGGCGGCACCGAGATCTACATCAGCCATCGCGGCATGATCGAAGTGGTTACCGGTGCCAAGGCCGGAAGCTCCGTCACGGGCGACAGCACCATCTGGCAACCCCGTCCCGCCGATCCAGAGCTGGAAGCTGAATTTTTGCGCCGCATGATGATCAAGCTGGGCGTGACGCAAGAACAATCCAAAGCACTGATTGCCGCCGGCGCAGGCCAGCAAACCTCGCGTGTTGCCACGGTGAACAACTTGCCGGTCGTGCAGATCGATGAAGGCTTCGAGCGCGCCTGGCGCCGTGTCGGTTTGGCACTGGACCGGACCGGCTTTACCGTTGAAGACCGCGACCGCAGCCAGGGCACCTACTTCGTCCGCTATGTCGAGCCGACGACAGGCAAGGCTGAGCCCGGATTTTTCAGCAAGCTCTTCAGTGGCTCAGCCGCTGCGACGGGGCCACTGAAATACCGCATCACCCTCAAGAGCCAGGGCGAAAGCACCACAGTGTCCGTCCTCAACGCCCAAGGCGCGCCTGACTCGTCGGTCAATGCTCAGCGCATTGTGCAGGTGATTGCCGACGACCTGAAGTAAGCGTGAGAGGGGCTTTGCTGCTTGTGACTCGCCCCCATCTCACGTGTTGAGGTTCAAGAGCCTGGGCAGCGGCAGCACGGGCAATGCCACGCTGGTAGAAGCCTCGGGCACGAAACCGTTTCGCTTACTCATAGACTGCGGACTGGGCCTCAGGCAATTGCAACTCCGACTGGGCCAAGCCGGACTGCAGCCCGAGGACCTTGACGCCGTGTTCATCACGCACGAGCATGGCGACCATATCGGCTGCGCCCTTTCGCTCACACGGCGCTACCGGATTCCGATCTGGATGAGCCACGGTACGCACAGCGCGATTGGTTCGCCCGATTTTGAGGGTTTGCTGCACACTGCGCGCGATGGTGAAATCATCGCGCTGGACGGTTTGCAGCTCACGCCCTTTACCGTCCCACATGACGCTCGCGAGCCCTTGCAGCTAAGCTGCAGCGATGGCTCGGCAAAATTTGGCATTCTGACCGACCTGGGCCACGCCACGGCCCACGTGCTGGCACACCTGGAAAGCTGCGATGCCCTGCTGCTGGAGTGCAACCACGACAGCGAATTGCTGGCCCAATCAGCCTACCCTAGCTTCCTGAAGCGGCGGGTAGGCGGTCAGTACGGGCACCTGTCCAATGCTGCCGCAGCCGATATCGCCCGTGCCATCACGCATAAAGGCCTCAAGCACCTGGTGGCCGCGCATTTAAGCGCGCAAAACAACCGCCCCGACCTGGTCCAATCCCTGCTGGCGCAGACCTTGTCCTGCGGCACAGACGACATCATGGTGGCCAGCCCCGATAGCGGGACATGCTGGCTGCAACTCTGACAAAGGCGTAGCAAAGAAACGATGCGCCTAGCCAAACGCAACAGCCCTGCAAATATCGATTAACCATAAAAAAAGCCGCCCTGAGGCGGCTTTTTAGTACTCGCTGAAGACTGATTACTTCGCGGCGCTGGCAGCAGCAGCGGTAGCGGCAGCAACAGCTGCGTCAGCAGCAGGTGCAGCGGCGGCTGGAGCAGAAGCGTCAGCAGCAGGTGCGGCTGCAGGAGCAGAAGCTTCAGGGGCAGGTGCGGCTGCAGGAGCTGGAGCCTCAACAGCTGCGGGAGCTGGTGCTGGCGCCTCTTCTTTTTTACCGCAAGCAGCCAAAGCAACAGCAGCAACAATAGCGGCCAAAACGAGTGACTTGTTCATTTTTTCGATCCTTGATGATATTTAAGAAAACAATTTCCGGAAATTGTCAAAAGACAACCCAAACCATAATTCAAGTTATATTTTTTGACCGGGGAAAGGACTCGAGCTCTTTCTACCCAGCTTTAAATTATATGATGGATGTTGCAAGCCTGAAAACCCTTAGTTGCTGAAACAAAGTCAGACAAGCAGCGGCCAAGCCAAAAAAACCACACCTCAGAGCCCCAGGGTGCTGGCAGGAAAAGCCGGCAAGCTTTTCAGCAGAACTTCGTTCAAGCGCTCTCGCAATGCCACACGCCTGGCCGTCTCAACCCCCGCTATGCCGCTACAGTGCTGCAGATCCAACCGCTCAAGGACCCAACTTGGCCCGAACAGGGCGCTGGGCACAGCATCGGCCCGCGCAGTCGCACTCCTGCGGCACTCCACAATATGCGCGCAGGTTTGCCGCCACCTCACAAAGCGCGCGTGCTTTCGCTGCAGCGGCGTGTAATTTCCGGCAATCATCGTGAACTTGCGGCCACTCTTGGACCAGTCATTCAGGGCTTGAGCCACGGCCCGCTCACCCAAAGGCCAGTCATCAAAGTCCGGGTCGCACACAATGATTTCACGCCACCCCTGGACGGCCGCCACGCTCAGGGCCTGACGGATCAAATCGCTGAACTCGCTGCGACCACCAAAGCGCCCTTGCAGCAGAATTGGAGACGCAGCAGGTGAATCCATGAATCAGTCTCCCGAAAAGGGCGCCACGCCGCTCAGTTGCCGATGACAGCCGTACCAGGCAAAACCTGCCGCAACCAGCCAGCCTCATGCCAATCGCCCAGCAAGGCCATCGCAGTCACGCTGGCCTTGCGCAGCTCACGGGCCGACAGCTCGCGCTGATCGGCCAGCTGGCGCATCAACCTAGCATCGGCACCCTTGGCGCGGTAGCTTTCGCCGTTGATGAACACATGGTTGTCGTCATACATCATGCGGGTGCGCGCATCCAGCTCGATACCGGTCTGGCCGGCTTTGGCGGCATCGCCATCCCAGGCCTGCAAGGCCTCGTCAAACCAGACCGAGGGCTTGGGCTCGGTCAGATATTCTCCCAAGACACAGCCAAGGGCCAGCGGGTCTTTCAGCGCCTCCAGCACGGCTTGCCCGGCAAAAGCCGCCAGGTCTGCCGGCAAGGCTGCCGGGGTGGCAGTCGCAGCTTGGCCGGGATCGCGATACAGGCGCGGCGCGCCTGCAGGCAGGCCGCTATCTTCAGCGTCAGGCTCGGCCGCATCTTCGCTGAACTCAGCCAGGCGGTGCAGCAACTCTGCGGCCAGCTCGGTTTGAGCCGGTGCCCGAAAGCCAATCGAATAAGTCATGCAATCAGCGGCTTTGCCGTCAGCCCCCAGGCACGCTTCGGCCACACCGTCATGGGCATAACGCGGCGGTAGATAGAGCATGTCGCCCGCCTCCAGCACAAACTCCTCGTCGGGCTCGAAATTTTGCAAGATTTTCAAGGGCACGCCCTGCTGCAAGCTGAGGTCTTTTTGCTGGCCGATCTTCCAGCGCCGGCGACCACTGGCCTGCAGCAAAAACACGTCATAGCTGTCAAAGTGTGGCCCGACACCGCCGCCGGCCGTGGCAAACGAGATCATCAGGTCATCCAGGCGCGCATCCGGCACAAAACGGAACTGTTGCAGCAGCGCATGGGCGCCCGCATCATGCATATCCACGCCTTGCACCAGCAAGGTCCAGGCCGCCTGGCTCAGCGGCGGCAAGCCTCTGGGCAGCATAGGCCCTTGCTTCATGCGCCAGCCCTTGGCTTGCTGAACGATCAATCGCGATTCGACCTGCTCGCGCCCCGCCAGCTTGAACAAGTCGGCGCGACCGAGCAAGGGCCGAAACCCGGGTATGGCCTGACGCACCAGAAGTGGCTTCTTTTGCCAGTAACGGCGCATAAATTGCGCGGGGCTCAGTCCGCCGAGAAGGTCTAGAGATTGATTTACATCCATGGGACAATTGTCGGATGAAAATCACCCCGCAATGCGTCGTAGCCCTGACATGGACGCTGAAAGATACCTTGGGCGATGTACTGGACGAACTGGACGAGCCGGTGGAGTTTTTGCTTGGCGGCAATGATTTGCTGGCCAAGATTGAAGAAGCCCTGCAAGACCACCAGGCCGGCGACCAGCTGGAACTGCATCTGGAGCCGGAAAACGCCTTTGGCGACTACGATGAAAACCTGGTTTTCCTCGAGGCCCGCACCCTGTTTCCGGCAGAGCTGGAAGAAGGCATGACCTTCGACGGCGCCGCCATGCCCGCTGGCGCCACTGCCCAGATTCCGCACGATCACATTTACACCGTGACGGAAATCTACCCCGAGCATGTGGTGCTGGACGGCAACCATCCGCTTGCGGGCATCGCCATACGCCTGACGGCGAAAATTGAGTCCGTGCGCGAAGCCAGCGAACTGGAAATTGGCCAAGGCTCCTTGGGCACCGGATTTTTCAAGCTGGAGTCGCTGACGCCCGGCAACAACACGCTGCACTGAACCAGCCCAATCGTCCACACCCCAAAGCGGCGCTGCAGGTTTCTGCAGCGCCGCTTTGCCATGTGGAACTGATTTTAGGAACTGGTTTTAATAACGGAACAGTTGCCCGTTTTGAACCCTCACGCGATCGCCGATGCGCAAATCTCCAGGTGAAGAAAAGTCATAGGCCCGTGCGCCTCCGTTGTCGAGCTGAACCGTGACGCGATAAGCTTGGCTGACATTGGGGTTACGGTTTTTCTCGATGGCATTGCCTGCCACCGCACCGCCTACGGCACCGGCAACCGTCGCGACATCTTTCCCGGTTCCGCCGCCGACCTGATGGCCGATTACCGCTCCGGCAACACCGCCTATGACCGCGCCCAGCCCCGAGCCCTTGGCCTGCGCCTGGGTCTGAAGAACTTCTATATTGCTGACCCGTCCGTATTCAACATAGTTGCCCTGCTGATTCTGTGCGGGGTAGGTATTTTGTGCGGGGTATTGACCAGGGTACTGTGCAGGATATTGACCAGGGTACTGACTCTGGGTGGGGTAAGACGAAGCCGGATAGGACGGCATCGGCGTTCCGGAGTCCATAGGCATGGATCCGCAAGCAGTCAAGCCGGCTAGTACAAGCCCTGAAAATGCGAATGAAATAATACGTGAAGCATGGCCCATGGAAATCTCCGGTAAATAAAGTTCATGACGTCCTGACTATCTGACGCGGCTCAAAGAAGTGCGCAGATTCGAGGACTGTCAGGCTTCAATTACAAACGCATTCCACCAGGCAAGAAGTGAGCCCCCAGGCTGTTGCAGCGTGGGAAGCAGCGATCGACACTTGTAGGAAAAACCCCCAAAAGATCGGGGGCCGGGTGGCGTCAGGCTTTACCGGTCGACCCGTAACCGCCCTCTCCCCGCTCGCTGGCGGGAAATTCACTGACCACATTGAACTGGGCCTGCACCACCGGCACGATGACCAGTTGCGCAATGCGCTCCATCGGCTCTATGGTGAAAGCCACATCACTGCGATTCCAGGCACTGACCATCAATTGGCCCTGGTAATCGCTGTCTATCAGGCCGACCAGATTGCCAAGGACGATGCCATGCTTGTGACCCAGCCCCGAGCGCGGCAAGATGAGCGCGGCGTAACCGGGGTTGTGCAGGTAGATGGCAATGCCCGTGGGCACCAATTGCCAGGCGTTTGGAGCCAAGGTGAGTGGCGCCTCCAGACAGGCACGCAGATCCAGGCCGGCACTGCCCGGTGTGGCGTAGTCGGGAAGGTTGTCCTGAAGGCGGGGATCCAGAATCTTGACGTCGATTTTCATGGTTTATTTTTTGGTGGAGATGCTTGAGTTTTTTTGGTTTCTTCGGCGAGCTGCCTATACAGCTCACGAACACGTTGGACGAGAGCGCCCGAGGACTGGCGGCTCAGCTTGAAGCGCACCCAGACGGCATACGCCAGCAGCACTGGAACAAACAGATAGCCCGCGCCTGGCAGCCATTTGGCCAGGACCTGCGTGGCGACCCAGGCCAGCAGCACCCACTTGGCATGCGCCAGAAGAGGCCTTCCCGCCCGGGGCTGGAGGCTGCTCTGAATCGAAGGCTGAACCGGGCTCACGGCCACTTTGGCTGCAGGCACTCCCGGCTTGGGTCCGAACAGATCCACACGCGCACCGGCCGCAGCATTGGCGTCGGTCAAACTTTCAACATAACGTGCAAAGTCGCCGTCCGGCGGTGTATCCGAGGGCTGCATCACGAGATTTTGGCGGGCACATGCACCGCCATCCTGGCAGCGATCTCCTGAACCAGCCGGCGCGCCAGCGACAGCTTGGTCGCCCGGTCCAGCCGGGTCGCCCCCTGCTGATCCAGCAGCAGCAGCGCGTTGTGATCCTGGCCAAAAGTGTCTGGGCCAATGTTGCCGACCAGCAGCGGCACTCTTTTGCGCAGCCGCTTGGCCTGGGCGTTTTCCAGCAGATCGTGGCTTTCCGCCGCAAAACCAACGCAAAACAGTTTCCCCGACTGGGCAGCAGGCGACTGAGCGACAGTTGCCAGGATGTCTGTGTTTTCTGCGAATCCAAGCTGCGGCGTCTGGCCAGAGCCATCTTTCTTGATCTTTTGATCCGACGGTGCGGCCGGCCGCCAGTCGGCCACGGCCGCAGTTGCTATAAAAACAGTAGCCTCTTGCACCCGTCCAATAACGGCTTCAAGCATATTTTGTGCTGATTTCACGTCAACACGGGTGACGCCGCGCGGCGTCGGTAAACTGACCGGGCCAGCGACCAGCGTGACCTCGGCGCCGGCCTCGCGGGCCGCGCGAGCAATGGCAAAACCCATTTTCCCGCTCGACAAGTTGGTAATGCCACGTACCGGATCAATTGCCTCGTAAGTCGGGCCGGCAGTAACCAGCAGACGCTGACCGATCAGCACCTTGGGCGCAAAAAACGCAACGATGTCTTCCAGCAGTTGGTCGGGTTCCAGCATGCGGCCGTCACCGGTTTCGCCGCAGGCCTGGAAACCGTTGCCCACACCCAAGATCTTGGCGCCATCGGCTTCCAGCTGCACAAAATTGCGCTGCGTCGCCGGATGCGCATACATCTCGCGGTTCATCGCAGGAGCAATTAACAAGGGCACCTTGTCGACAGGGCGGGCCAGGCACATCAGGCTTAACAGGTCATCGGCATGGCCGTGCAGCAGTTTGGCCATGAAGTCGGCACTGCAGGGCGCAATCAATATGGCATCGGCTTCGCGCGACAAATTGATGTGCGCCATGTTGTTGGACTCACGGCTGTCCCACTGGCTGGTGTACACCGACCGGCCGCTCAAGGCCTGCATGGTCACTGGCGTGATGAACTGCTCGGCCGCTTCGGTCATCACCACCTGAACGGTGGCGCCGGCCTTGATCAGGGCACGACACAACTCGGCCGCCTTGTAGCAGGCAATCCCACCCGAGAGTCCCAGCACCAGATGTTTGCCGGCCAGGTCCAGCGCTTGGGCCTCATCCGGGCCATTTGCTTGATTCGTCATGTTCCGCAATGTAGCAGCAGGATGACCCTGCGCTCTTCACCTTACGCAATACCTTGCCCGAACCGGGGAAAGCCTGGACAAAAAAACCTTGCATCGCGACAGTCAAAGCCGTGCTCAGGCAGGCAACCCGTATAATCTCCGTTTACCACCTCAGCGAACTTGTGGTTCGTACCTGACATGACCAAATTTGTCTTCGTCACCGGCGGTGTGGTGTCTTCCCTGGGCAAGGGAATCGCCTCAGCCTCCTTGGCTGCGCTTCTTGAATCGCGCGGCCTCAAAGTCACCCTCATCAAGCTTGATCCGTACATCAACGTCGATCCCGGCACGATGTCGCCTTTCCAGCACGGTGAAGTGTTTGTGACCGACGACGGCGCAGAAACCGACCTCGACCTGGGCCACTATGAGCGTTTCATCGAAACGCGCATGAAGAAAACCAACAATTTCACCACCGGCCGGATTTACCAGTCGGTGCTGGAAAAAGAGCGTCGCGGCGACTATCTCGGCAAAACCGTACAGGTCATTCCGCACGTGACCAATGAAATCCAGGAATACGTCAAGCGCGGCGCCGGCATAGGCACCGATGACGCGGTCGACGTCGCCATCGTGGAAATCGGCGGCACCGTGGGTGACATCGAGTCCCTGCCCTTCTTGGAAGCCGTGCGCCAGCTGAGCCTGCGCATGGGGCCCAACAACACGGCCTTTGTGCACCTGACCTATGTGCCCTGGATTGCGGCCGCCGGCGAGCTCAAGACCAAGCCGACCCAACACACGGTGCAAAAGCTGCGCGAAATCGGTATCCAGCCCGACGCCCTGCTGTGCCGCGCCGATCGCCGCATTCCCGACGAGGAACGCGACAAGATCTCGCTGTTCACCAACGTCCATGAATGGGGCGTGATCTCCATGTGGGACGTGGACACCATCTACAAGGTGCCGCGCATGCTGCACGAACAAGGCCTGGATGGCCTGATCTGCGACAAGCTGCGCCTGAACACGCCCCCCACCAGCCTCAAGCGCTGGGATGACCTGGTTCATGAAACCGAGCACCCGCAAGGCGAAGTGCGCATTGCCATGGTTGGCAAGTACGTTGACCTGTCGGACAGCTACAAGTCGGTCAACGAAGCCTTGCGCCACGCCGGCATGCGCAACCATGTGCGCGTCAAGATCGATCACATCGACTCCGAAACCATTACCCCCGAGCACGTGGCCAGCTTGGCCCAGTACGACGGCATTTTGGTTCCCGGCGGTTTTGGATCGCGTGGTGTCGAAGGCAAAATTTGCACGGCGCAATTTGCTCGTGAAAACAAAGTGCCTTACCTCGGCATCTGCCTGGGCATGCAAGTGGCCACCATCGAGTACGCCCGCCATGTCGCCGGTCTGAAGGATGCCAATAGCACCGAATTCAACCCCGACACGGCCCACCCGGTGATCGCCCTGATCAACGAGTGGAAAGACGCCGACGGCACCATCCAGGTGCGCGATGCCAACTCCGACCTCGGCGGCACCATGCGCCTGGGCGCACAAAGCTCGGACGTGGAGCCAGGCACCCTGGCCCACCAGATCTACGGCGACGTGGTGACTGAGCGTCACCGCCATCGCTACGAAGCCAACGTGAACTACCTGGACTCGCTGCGCAAGGCCGGTCTGGTGATTTCCGCGCTGACCCAACGCGAACAGCTCACCGAAATCGTGGAACTGCCTCAGGATGTGCACCCCTGGTACATGGGTGTGCAATTTCACCCTGAATTCAAGTCCACGCCCTGGAGTGGCCACCCGCTGTTCAACGCCTTTATCGCTGCGGCCCTGAAGCGGCGCGCGCTGATGGCCCCAGCCGAAGGCAAGTCGCTGAAAGTCGTGGCCTGAAATGTCCGTGAGCCGCCGCTCCTTGCTACCATGCCTGCCGGCGGTGCGGCCTCCCCTTTGACAAGCCTGAAGAAAGTCCTATGAAACTTTGCGGATTCGATATCGGGCTGAGCCAGCCCTTCTTCCTGATTGCCGGACCCTGCGTGATCGAGTCCGAGCAATTGCAGATGGACACCGCCGGCACGCTGAAAGAGATCACCTCCGCGCTGGGCATTCCCTTCATCTTCAAGAGCAGCTTTGACAAGGCCAACCGCTCCTCGGGCAGCACTTTTCGCGGCCCGGGCCTGGACAAGGGCATAGAGATTCTGGCCAAGGTCAAGCGCGAACTGGGCCTGCCGGTGCTCACCGACATTCACGACGAATCGCAGATCGCCCAGGTCTGCAGCGTGGTTGACGTGCTGCAAACGCCTGCCTTTCTGTGCCGGCAAACCGACTTCATCCGCGCCGTGGCCCAGTCGGGCAAGCCGGTGAACATCAAGAAGGGCCAGTTCCTCGCCCCTGGCGACATGAAAAACGTCATCGACAAGGCCAGAGCCGCCGCGCGCGAAAAAGGCCTGAACGAAGACAACTTCATGGCCTGCGAGCGCGGTGCCAGCTTTGGCTACAACAACCTGGTGAGCGATATGCGCAGCCTGGCCATCATGCGCGAAACGGCCGCTCCCGTCGTCTTCGATGCCACCCACTCGGTGCAACTACCGGGCGGCCAGGGCGCCAGCAGTGGCGGCCAGCGCGAGATGGTGCCGGTGTTGGCGCGTGCGGCCGTGGCCGTCGGTGTGGCCGGCCTGTTCATGGAAACCCATCCCGATCCGGCCAAAGCCATGAGCGACGGCCCCAACGCAGTGCCCCTCAAGCACATGAAAGCCTTGCTGGAAACGCTGCTTGACCTTGATCGCGTGACGAAAAGAAATGGCTTTCTCGAAAACAGCTTTCAGTAAGCCGTTAAAAACAGTTTTTGGGTTTTGTAATTTTTGATTTGAAAGAACTTAAATGAGCGCAATTGTTGATATCGTCGGCCGCGAAATTCTTGACAGCCGCGGCAACCCCACCGTTGAGTGCGACGTGCTGCTGGAATCCGGCGTCATGGGCCGTGCCGCAGTACCCTCGGGTGCCTCCACCGGCTCGCGCGAAGCCATAGAGCTGCGCGACGGTGACAAGTCGCGCTACCTGGGCAAGGGCGTGCTCAAGGCCGTCGAACACATCAATACCGAAATCTCCGAAGCCGTGCTGGGCCTGGACGCCAGCGAACAAGCTTTCCTGGACCGCACGCTGATCGACCTCGACGGCACCGAGAACAAATCACGCCTGGGCGCTAACGCCATGCTGGCCGTCAGCATGGCCGTGGCCCGCGCCGCCGCCGAAGAGGCCGGCCTGCCGCTATACCGCTATTTCGGCGGTATGGGCGCGATGCAGATGCCCGTGCCCATGATGAACGTGATCAATGGCGGCGCCCACGCCAACAACAGCCTGGATCTGCAAGAACTCATGATCGTGCCCGTGGGCGCGCCCAGCTTCCGCGAAGCCCTGCGCTGGGGCGCTGAAGTGTTCCACGCCCTCAAGAGCATCCTGAACGACAAGGGCATCAGCACCGCCGTGGGCGACGAAGGCGGCTTTGCGCCCAGCGTTGAAAACCATGAAGCCGCGATTCAGCTGATCCTGGAAGCCATCGACAAGGCCGGCTACACCGCCGGCGAACAGATCGCCCTGGCCCTGGACTGCGCCGCCAGCGAGTTCTACAAAGACGGCGAGTACGTACTCGAAGGCGAAGGCGGCCTGCGCCTCTCGGCCCAGCAATGGACCGACATGCTGGCCACCTGGTGCGACAAGTACCCCATCATCAGCATCGAAGACGGCATGCACGAAGGCGACTGGGATGGCTGGAAAATCCTGACCGAACGCCTGGGTAAAAAAGTGCAGCTGGTCGGCGACGACTTGTTTGTCACCAACACCAAGATCCTCAAAGAAGGCATTGACAAAAACATTGCCAATTCCATCCTGATCAAGATCAACCAGATCGGCACCCTGACCGAAACCTTTGCTGCCATCGAAATGGCCAAGCGTGCCGGTTACACCGCCGTGATTTCGCATCGTTCAGGCGAAACCGAAGACTCCACCATTGCCGATATCGCGGTGGGCACCAATGCCGGCCAGATCAAGACCGGATCGCTGTCGCGCTCGGACCGCATGGCCAAGTACAACCAGCTGCTGCGCATAGAAGAGGATCTGGGTGACATCGCCTCCTACCCTGGTCGCGACGCCTTTTACAACCTGAAGTAATGGCCCCCACGCTCGCGCACTTCGTGTCGTTCGCGAGGCCTTGCAGGCCGCCGCTCGCCAGAGGCTTCGCCTCTGGCGCCTGTCCAAACCTGCGCAAGCAGGTTTGGAGCCGTCGGCTCCAGCCCCAAGGGGGCCGCGTTTCGCCTTGGGGCGGCCCGGCGACGAAACATCACTCTCAAGTGTAAGTATGGGTTCACGGATCATCCCTGCCGTCCTGATTGCGCTGTTGGTGTTATTCCACGCGCAACTCTGGATTGGCCGGGGCAGCATTCCCAGTGTGCGCCAGATGCAGCAGAAGCTGGATGAGCAAACTGCGAGCAATGCGCAGGCGCAAGTCCATAACGACCAGTTGGCCGCCGAGGTCAGCGACCTCAAGGAAGGTCTGGAAATGGTCGAAGAAAAGGCACGGAGCGAATTGGGCATGGTCAAGCCCAATGAAATTTTTGTGCAAGTCAGCCCTTAGTCAACACCCTCAAGAGCTGACAGCCTCCGCCCCTCTTCTTTTCACTTCCCCGTTCTGGCATCACCATGCTGAAAATTGCGCTGCTAGGCGCTCCCCATAGCGGAAAAACGCAGCTCGCGGCCGCGCTGACGGCCTCGGCTACGCCCGTCATCGTTGTAGTGGCCGACACATCGGCCCTGCGGGCCGAGCGCTACGACCTGGCCTTGCTCATGGGTCTGGACGGCAGCGCCCTCATGAACAGCCCCGAACAGGAAGCTGCCGACCAGTCAATCCGCGCTGCTCTGGCGCATACGGCCCAGCCCTACCAGGTGATCTATGGCTCGTCCGCTGAACACCTGAGCCAGGCACTCCAAGCCATTGAGCGGCTCTTGCCTGCGACAGGCAGCGGCAGACATGCAAACCCCAGCCCGGGCAAACGCGCCAAGGCCTGGGTCTGGGCTTGCGACAAATGCAGCGATCCGCAGTGCGAATACCGGCTGCTGAGCGATCTGCTGGCTCAGCGCGCCGCAGCAATTTGACCTAAGAGCCTGTTTACTGAATCGTCGAGGTAGGCGGCGGCTGGCGGCTCTGGCTGGTGAACAGCTGCGCCGCATCCACCGGGTCAAACGCGTACTGCTCGCCGCAAAACTCGCAAGCCACATCGACCTTGCCGCGCTCGGCAATGATGCTTTCAATTTCTGCCGTGCCCAGGCCGCGCAACATATTGCCCACGCGCTCACGCGAGCAGCTGCAGGCAAAGCTGGGGCTCAAAGGGTCGAAGCGGGTGATGGGCTCTTCCCAGAACAGACGGCGCAAAATCGTGTCCACATCCAGCGTCAGCAGTTCCTCACGCTTGAGCGTGCCGGCCAGAATGGCGATGCGGTTGTAGTCCTCGTTGAGGCCGATCTGGTCCTCGTCCGTGTCGCGCCCCTGCAGATTGCCCACGCCCTTGACCGGCAGGCGCTGAATCAGCAAGCCGGCGGCAACATTGCCGTCGGCCGCCAGAATCAGCTTGGTGTCCAGCTGCTCGCTTTGCAGCATGTAGTGCTCCAGCACCTCGCTCAGGTTTTCAATTTTTTCATGCCGGTCGCCAAACAGCGGCACCACGCCCTGGTAGGGCTGCTGGCCCGGGAACTTGTCCTTGGGGTCCAGCGTGATGGCGCAGCGCCCCTGGTTGCCGACATTGACCAACTGGCTCAGCGAGCTGCCCGCCTCGACCTCTCCGCTGACGGTCGCGGTGGCACGCAGGCTCAGGTCAGGCTGCACCTCGGCCACGGCCAGCTTGACCGGCCCATCGCCAAAAATTTGCAGAACCAGCGCGCCGTTGAACTTGATATTGCTTTGCATCAGCGCCCCTGCGGCCGCCATCTCACCGAGCAGATGCGTGACTTCGATCGGGTAGCCGCCAGCGGCTTGCCGACGCTTGAGGATTTCCTGCCAGGAATCGGTCAGGCGCACCAGCATGCCGCGTACCGGCAGGCCATCAAAGATAAATTTATGAAGTTCAGACATGGCAGAAAAGTAAAAAGTAACAGGCCGGAGCCAAAAAAACCAAAGCCGACCGCTCAGGCCAGCTTCTTGAGCCCGGTCTTGTAGCGCCGGGCATTGTCTATATAGTGCTGGGCGCTCATTTTTAAACCCTCTATCTGTTCCGGCGTGAGCTGCCGCACCGCTTTGGCCGGGCTACCCAGAATCATGGAGCCATCGGGGAACTCCTTGCCCTCGGTCACCAGTGAACCGGCGCCGACCAGGCAGTTCTTGCCGATTTTCGCTCCATTGAGCACCACCGCCTGTATACCTATCAGCGAGCCGTCGCCAATGGTGCAACCGTGCAACATGACCTGATGGCCCACCGTCACGTTGTCGCCTATGACCAGCGGTATGCCATGGTCGGCGTGCAGGACACTGTTGTCCTGGATATTGGAACCCCGACCCACCTGAATGGTTTCCACGTCGCCCCGCAGCACCACGCCAAACCAGATGCTGCTATCTTGCGCCAGGCTGACCTTGCCCATGACGTGCGCGCTGTCAGCCACCCAGGCCGAGTCATGAATGTCAGGGGTCGAATCGTCGAGCTGGTAAATAGCCATGGATATCCTTGATAAATGGTCTGGAGGATGGGCTTTTGATTGTAAGTAGCCCACGCCCCTCTTCATCATCGACAATTCCCCCATGACAGCCACGCCCCAATCCGCAGAACTACGCCAGTTGGCCCTGCAAGCGCTGCTGGCGCCAGATTTAGAAGAAAAAGTGCTTCTAACGCAGCAACTGCGGGCGCAAGCAGCTACTCTTTCAATAGCAATAGACGCCGCCATCCTAGCCCCGCCTGGCCTGCCTGGCTGCCCGAAGCAGCCGGAGCTGCGCTCCCACCTGGATGTGCCCAAGCGCTCCCCCTTCACCGCAGAAGGCCTGGCCGCCCTGCTCCACGCCGTGACCCACATCGAGTTCAATGCCATCAATCTGGCGCTGGATGCGGTCTGGCGCTTTCCCGGCATGCCGCGGGTCTACTACCTGGACTGGCTGCAAGTAGCGGCCGAGGAAGCGCAACACTTCAGCCTTTTGCGCACCCTGCTGCAAAGCATGGGCTACGACTATGGCGACTTCCCCGCCCACACCGGCCTGTGGGACATGACGCAAAAGACCAAGGGCGACGTGCTGGCGCGCATGGCCCTGGTGCCGCGCACGCTGGAGGCCAGGGGGCTGGATGCCACCCCGCCCATGCAGGCCAAGCTGCGCAAGGTCGGTACGCCCCATGCGCTGCGCACAGTGGCTATTCTGGACATCATCCTGCGCGACGAAATCGGCCACGTGGCCATAGGCAACCACTGGTACCGCCACCTGTGCGCCCAGCGCGGGCTGGACCCGATCGCCAGCTATGCCATGCTGGCCAGGCAATACGGCGCGCCCCGGCTCAAAGGCCCGTTAAACCTGGAGGCGCGCCGCCACGCCGGCTTTGACGAGGTCGAACTGGCCCTGCTGAGCACCCCTGAGACCGCATCCATGCTGTAACGGCAAAAAATGCGCAAGCGCGCTAGACTGTACAAGCACCCAAGAAAAGGAGTTTGCGCATGATCCGGCATCTGGTTCCTGACATCTCTTCGCAAATGCCACGCCTGCCGGCGGACATTGCCCTGCAACTGCCGCAAGGCCAGCGCCTGGGGGCGGCCGATGCGCCCGTCAAGCTGAGCTTTTCCAGCTGGACCAGCATTGCCAGGCTCAAGGCCGGGCAAATCGGCGCCCTGGCCGAAGACTATGTCGAGGGCAAGCTGCAGCTCGAGGGCGCCATGCGCGATATCATGCGCGCGGTCACCAAGGTGCTGCCGGGCAATCCGGTGCATAGCGACACCGGCTGGTGGGCCCATCTGCTGCGGCGGGCCAAATCCATGGCGGCCCACACCCCCGCCAAGGACGCAGCGCAAATCCAGTTTCATTACGATGTTTCCGACGCCTTTTACGCGCTCTGGCTGGACCCGCGCCGGGTTTATTCATGCGCCTACTATGCCGACCTCGGCAATCCCCAGGTGACGCTGGCGCAAGCCCAGGAGGCCAAGCTGGACCACATCTGCCGCAAGCTGATGCTCAAGCCCGGCGAGCGCTTTCTGGACATAGGCGCCGGCTGGGGCGCACTGCTGCTGTGGGCGGCCGAGCATTACGGCGTCGACGCCACCGGCATCACGCTGTCCAAAAACCAGCACGCCCATGTGCAAAAACTGATCGACGAAAAAGGCCTGGGCCAGCGCGTGCGCATGGAGTTGCGCGACTACCGCGACATGAGCGAGGACAGGCCTTTCGACAAGATCTCGTCGGTCGGCATGTTCGAGCATGTCGGGCAGGCCAATATGTCCGCTTACTTCAACAAAATCATGCGCCTGCTGGCGCCCGGCGGGCTGGTCATGAACCACGGCATCACCGCCGGAGGGCTGGAAAACCGGCAGCTAGGCGCAGGCATGGGCGACTTCATCGAAAAATACATCTTCCCCGGCGGCGAGCTGCTGCATGTCAGCGCCGTACTGGAGCACCTGGCCCGCGCCGGGCTGGAGATGGTGGACACCGAGAACCTGCGCCCCCACTACGCCCGCACGCTGTGGGACTGGTCAGACGCGCTGGAGGCCAGGCTGGAGGATGCGCGCCAAGTGCTGGCTGCCGACGGCGGTCCTGAGCGCGCCGAAAAAACCCTGCGCGCCTATCGCCTGTACCTGGCCGGTAGCGCCATGAGTTTTGAGCAGGGCTGGATCGCGCTGCACCAGGTGCTGGCCACCCGGCCCTCCGGCCATGTGGACGACACGCCCGTCAAGGGCGCCCAGTCGGGCTATCCGTTCCGGCGCGACTATATGTACAAGTAAAAGCCCCCACGCTTGCCACTGCGTGTGCTGCGCTGCCCCTGAAGGGGCTGTGCTTGCTTGGGGCGGCCCGGCGCTGCGCACTTTGCCCCCACACTTGCCACTGCGTGCGCTGCGCTGCCCCCGAGGAGCCGTGCTTGCTTGGGACGGCCCGGCGCTGCGCACTTTAGCCCCAGGCTTTTCACTGCGCGTAATACGCCGCCGATTTACCCCCTCAGCCGCGCGGATGGTGTAGCGCATGCAGCGATTTCAGCCGTTCCCGCGCCACATGGGTGTAAATCGTGGTGGTGGAAATATCGGCATGGCCCAGCAGCATCTGCACGGCACGCAGGTCGGCACCATGATTGAGCAAATGCGTGGCAAAAGCATGGCGCAGGGTATGGGGTGACAGCGGCGAGGTGATGCCGGCCAGCTGCGCATATTTTTTAACCAGCATCCAGAACATCACCCGGCTCATGCCGCGGCCATGGCTGGTGACAAACAGATCTTCGGTCTGCTGGCCCCCCAGAATGACGGAGCGCGCCTCGGCCAGGTAGCGCACCAGCCACTCACGCGCCACCTGCCCAAAAGGCACCAGCCGCTCCTTGTTGCCTTTACCCATGACGCGCAGCACGCCTTCATTCAAACCCACATGAAAGGTCTTCAGCCCGACCAGTTCGCTGACGCGCAGGCCGCTGGCGTAGATCAACTCCAGCATGGCGCGATCGCGCAAGCCCAGCGCGCTATCGTCCGCGGGGGCCGACAACAAGGACTCCACCTGGGATTCACTCATGAGCTTGGGCACCCGCAAAGCCTGCTTTGCAGCCTGCAGCTTGAGCGTCGGGTCGGCCGCCACCCATTGCTCACGCAGCGCCCAGCGAAAGTAGCGCTTGAGCACGGTCAAGCGCCGGTTCGCCGAGGTCGCCTTGGTCAGCGCATGCCTGGCCAGAAAGTAAGCCTGGATATGCTCCAGCGCCGTCTGATCCAGTGGCCGGCTCCCTTGTGCTTCGGCGCCCAGCCAGTCGGCATAAAGCGACAGGTCGCGGCGATAGGCCTCCAGCGTGTTTTTGGACAAGCCATCTTCCAGCCACAAGGCATCGATAAAGGCATCAATACTGGACTGGCTTTGTGCATGCATGGGCTTGAGCCTAACAAATAAAAAAACCGTCCGGCAAGCCAGTGGCCTGCGGGGACGGCTTTAAACCCGGCGCGCCGGGACCATGAATTACTCGAGCTTGAGATTGGCCGACTGAACCACTTTTTTGTAGACGTCGAACTCAGCCTTGATCTGCGCCGAAAACTGCTCTGGCGTGTTGGCAACAATCAGTGAACCGGTGTCTTCGATGCGCTTGCGCACTGCCGGATCTTCCAGCGCCTTCTTCACCCCGGCGCTGACCTTGTCGACCACTTCCTTGGGCAGGCCCTTGGGGCCCAGGATGCCGTAATAAGCCATGCGATTGACTGGCTCCAGACCGACTTCCTTGAAGGTCGGCACATCGGGCAACACGGCCAGACGCTGCGGCGCCGCCACCACGATGGGGATCAGGCGCTTTTGCTGAATGAAAGGCAGCGCGGAAGGCAGGTTGTCAAAAATCATGTTGACCTGACCGGCCACCGTGTCGTTCAGCGCCGGGCCGGCGCCGCGGTAGGGAATGTGCGTCACAAAGGTGCCGCTCAAGCCTTTATACAACTCCATTTGCAGGTGGCCAATGCCGCCTGTGCCCGAGGATGAATAGGAGTATTTACCGGGATTTTTCTTCAGTTCGGCCACGAACTCCTTGTAGTTCCTGGCGGGGAAGCTGGGGTGCACCGCAATGATGTTGGGCGTGGCCGCGATATTGATGATGGGCGTGAAGTCCGTCAGCGGGTTATAGGAAATCTTGGGATTGATGGCCGGATTGGCGGCCGTGGTGGACACCGTGGCCACGCCCAGCGAATAGCCATCGGGAATGGCCCGGGCCGTTTCGGTCGCGCCGACCACGCCGCCGCCGCCGGCCTTGTTCTCCACGATGACGGTTTGACCCAGCGCCTTGCCCAGGGGTTCGGAAATCACCCGGGCGACGATGTCGGTGGTGCCACCAGGGGCAAACGGCACTTGCAGCTTGATGACCTTGTTGGGATAACCCTGCGCCAGGGCCGAGCCTGCAGCGGCGCTCAGCGCCAGCGCCGACAGGGCAAACAGATAACGACGTTGCATACTCAATATCCTTCCAATAAAACAACTGGAATGTTAAACGCAGGACATCCGCCTTTCGCTGCCAAAGCCGGAATTCGCCTAGGGGCAAACCCGCGCAAATTACGGTTATTCTCAGCTGGGTGAATTACGCTCAACTCCTTTTCCCCGACTTTTCCCTGATCCTCTGCGGCTACCTGATCTGCCGCTACACCGCCCTCAACCGCACGGTCTGGGAGCAGGTGGAAAGCCTGGTTTACTACGTCCTGTTTCCGGTCCTGCTGTTCCACTCCATCGTCAAAAGTCCGCTGGATTTACTGGCAACTTCCAGCCTGATCAGTGCCGGCCTGCTGATGGGGCTGGCCGGCATCGCCATGGCCTACAGTCTGCCGCACCTGCCCTGGCTGGGCCGTCACATCGATCCGCGCGAGCACGCAGCCAGCGCCCAGGTGGCCTTTCGCTTCAACTCCTTCATCGGTCTGGCACTGGCGGACCGGCTAGCGGGCAGTGAAGGCCTGCTGCTGATTGCGGTGCTGATTGGCGTGTGCGTGCCGCTCTTCAATGTGGCTGCCGTATGGCCCATGGCCAAGCACGCCCAGCGCGGCTTTCTGCGTGAGCTGGTGCGCAATCCACTGATCCTGGCCACCGCCAGCGGCCTGGCGGCCAACCTGCTGGGCTTCACCCTGCCCCAGTGGCTGGAACCCACGGTGATGCGCATCGGTGCGGCCTCGCTGGCACTCGGCCTGATGGCGGCCGGCGCCGGCATGCAGTTCGGCCATTTGTCGCAGGCCAAAACCCTGGCGGTGGCGGTGCTGTCTATACGCCATCTGCTGCTGCCGCTGGTCGCTTTCGCCCTGGCCAAGGCGTTTGCCTTGTCCCTGGCGCAAACCTCCATACTGCTGGCGTTTTCCGCGCTGCCCACGGCCTCCAGCGCCTATGTGCTGGCGGCGCGCATGGGTTACAACGGCGGCTATGTCGCTGGCCTGGTGACCTTGTCCACCATGCTGGGTGTGGTGAGCTTGCCGTTTGCGCTGGGTCTGCTGCACTAGCTTGACCTTGACCGGCCTTGCAGCAGCAGTTTGATGCGACCCAGCCGGAAACGCTATTAATTAAATAGCTAGCTGCGCTCACCCATCAAGGGCTGGAGGCCAATTTCACCTGATTAGCGACTTGCCTCAGACCTCCTTGGAACTCCGCGTCAAAGCTTTGCCTCCAACCAACAGGCCCAATGCACCGGGAGGCCAAGGAGAGCGATATGTCCATGAACGCCATCCAATTCCAGCGCGGCCTGTCGCTGGCGCAATTCCATGCACAGTACGGCAGCGAGGAGCAATGCGAGCGAGCCCTGGTGGCCGCCCGCTGGCCCCACGGCTGGCAGTGCGCGCACTGCGGTTGCAAGCGTTTTTTTCTCACGCGCAACGGCAAAGGTCGCCAGCTGTGGGAGTGTTTTATCTGCGGCTACCAGTGCTCCAGCATCGCGGGTACGGTGTTCGAGCACACCAAGCTGCCTTTGCGCACCTGGTTCCTGGCGCTGTACCTGCTGACCCAGCACA
>NZ_FOKZ01000001.1 GCF_900112285.1 Polaromonas sp. OV174
CTCAGCCATTGGCATTCAATGGCCGGCCGATGCCGTGCCACAACTCTCGGCCAAAGACATGCTGGGCAAGTCGCTGACAAGTGCTGAGGTTTTTGCTTGAATATTTGGCCCTTGAGTCTTGCTTGAGGAAGGCGTTGTGCGACACTTTGGCCCAGCCTGTCGGGCTGGAGGAGGTGTTCAGGTTGCCAAACGAACTGCGCATGTGGGCGGTGCCAGCATCACGAATAGAATTGATGTTGCGCTTCTTGGCCTGTGATAGCGAGCGCTTGTCCTTGAGTCGCGGATTCGGGCCGAGTCAAGGTTGAAACGGCGCTTGCAAGGCCCAGCGACCGTCTCGATGAGGGCAATGCACGCTCTCCCCGTGGCAGACGGGGCCCGGTGGGGCGACCGATTGGTTTTGTCGTTCATTCTCATAAATTTAGATCTTGATTCGCTCCGCCCCAATTCCCGCGCTATATAAATCAGCTGTCTGGTCTTTGTTGGGCAATGTGCTGCCTATGTTTGCGGCGCTGGCTGCCGTGCCGTTTCTCATGCATTACTTGGGGCAGGAGCGTTTGGGCGTGCTGTCTCTGGTGTGGGTCATCGTCGGCTATTTCAGCTTTCTGGACATGGGCTTGGGCCGGGCGGTGACTGTGACCGTGGCGTCTTGTCGTCACGGCGGCGAGTTGGGGCGGGTTGATGAGCTGCATGTCGTGGGCACCGCTGCTGTGTTGCTGGTCTGCGTTGGCAGCGCCATGGCCTTGCTGGTAGGCTTGGGCATCGCGGTTTGGGGCGTGCCGGTTCGTTTGTCATCGCCAGCATTTCTTGAAGAGGTCAAGCAGGCTTTGCTTTGGATGCTGCCAAGCCTGCCCTTGCTGCTGGTGTCATCGGCTCTTCGGGGTCATCTGGAAGGGGCCGGGGCGTTCCGATCATTGAATCTGCTGCGTATCCCGACGGGTGTGATGTTGGTGGCAGGCCCATGCCTGACAGCGCTTTATTCGCCAGACCTCGTTTGGGCCTGTGCCAGCATTCTGGCGGTACGGCTGGTGCATGTGTTTGTCTTGCTGTGGTTGGTTGCACGGGAGATGGGGTTTCGTTTTCGGGACTTTGCACGGGCACTGGTGCGCGCAAGCGGTGTGGCCTGGCTGCGGCAGTTGCTGTCTTTTGGTGGGTGGGTGACCGTGAGCAATATTGTGGGCCCCGTGATTGTTTATGTGGATCGCTTTGTCATCGGTGCGGTTCTTGCCGCGAGTTCGGTGGTGATCTATGCCGTGCCGTTTGACGTGGTATCGCGCTTGCCCGTGCTGGTCGCGTCTTTGTGCAGCGTGTTGTTGCCTGAGTTGGCGCGCCTGTCTCGGAGCGTTTCAAATGAACCGGGAAATATTCACCTGCTTCGCCGTCTGGTAAGGCGCTCCAGCATGTTCAGCGCCTGGGTGGTTGCCGCGGTGGTTGTGATCGGTTGGGTGGCAACGCCCTGGGCCTTGCGCTGGTGGGTGGGGGCGGCTTTTGAAGAGCAAGCCACGCAAATCACTCAATTGTTGTTGCTGGCATTTGGCGTCAATGCGTTGGCCCAGATTCCGTTTACGGCGCTGCAGGCTGCGGGGCGAGTGCGCGCAGTTGCTTTATTGCACATGGCTGAGCTTGTGCCGTATGGGGCAGTGGTGTTTTTGGCGATTTCCTGGTTGGGCATCGCGGGGGCGGCCTGGGCGTGGTTGCTGCGAAGCGTCATAGACTATGCCGTCTTGGCCTGGATGTGGCACCGCCATTCCGCCCGGTTGAAAGCTGGTATCACGGTTTAATTCATGCAAAGCTACATTGACAAGTCAGCCGATTATTTTGCGCATGCACGCAAGGAAATAGTCCCGTTGTTGCCGCCGCAATGTGGCCGGGTGCTGGAGATCGGATGTGGATCGGGGGCTACGCTTGGCTGGTTGCGGCGGGATCACCGGGCATCCAGCACTGTCGGGGTTGAAATTTCCGAGGCGGCAGCCCAGTGCGCCAGAGCCCATGCGGATGAAGTGCATTGCCTTGATTTCGAGCGTGTCGAACTTCCGGTAGCAAACAGCCGGTTTGACGTGATCTTGTGCTTGGATGTTCTGGAGCATATGGTTAATCCCTGGCTGGTAATCGATCGCTTGGTTTCCCGATATCTTGCGCCAGGCGGCACGTTGATTGTGAGTTTGCCGAATGTGCGGCATTACAGCGTGGTGCTGCCATTGCTCTTTCAGGGGCGATGGGACTATCAGGATGCGGGCCTGCTTGATCGGACGCATTTGCGTTTCTTTACGCGTGACACGGCTGTTGGACTGCTCTCACACTCCCTGCTGGGGGCCGTTCACTGCACGGCGACCGGTTTTGACTGGCCCTCGCGCAAAGGGATCTTTAATACTTTGACGGCGGGTGTATTCAGGGAGTTTCTGACGTACCAGTATTTTTTGGCCGTGCACAAAAAAGATTGATGGCCACGCTTGAAAAAAAATATCTGGACCTGCTGTGTCTGGTGGCGACCAAGGGGCAGGGCTGGCACTTTGGCGTTTGCTTTTCGCTTTCGCGCCTGCTGACGGAGGGGCTCGCCTTTGCTTCCTGGCACCTGGTCGAGAAACGGGCTTGGCATTTCAATCCCGGATTTAGGGCTGCATGATGAAGCGCGTAGACGTGGTCGTACTGAACTGGAATGGCTGGCAAGATACCCTTGCCTGTCTTGTCTCCTTGCAGCGGCAGGATTACCCCTATTTCAATCTGCTGGTCGTCGACAACGGTTCGACCGATGGTTCGGTTGAAGAAATCAAACAGGCCATGCCAGCGCTTGAGTTGTTGCAAACCGGGGCCAATCTGGGCTTTGGCGGCGGCTGTAATGCCGGTATCAAGCTTACACTGGCCCGTGGCGCAGACTATGTCTGGTTGATTAACAGTGATGCCACGGTGGATCCTGGTGCGCTTTCAGCCCTGGTTCGTGTCGCTGAGAAAAACCCGGCGCTGGGCGCGGTCGGTTCCGTTTTGTATGAGGCGGACCAGCATGACCGGATTCAGTTGTGGGGTGGCGGCACCGTCAACCTTTGGCTGGGTCGATCACAACACCGTACATCCCCGGGGCCGCTTGATTTCATCTCTGGGGCTTCGGTGTTGCTGCGGCGGGAGGTTCTTGAAGAGGTCGGCTTGTTCGATCAGGCGACCTTTTTCATGTATTGGGAGGATACCGACCTCGGTTTTCGCTTGCGCAGGGCGGGTTGGCAACTGGCTGTGGCTGACGACTCGCGGGTGTGGCACAAGCAGTCGGCAAGTTTGGGAAAGCGCAGTCCTGTGCTGGATGCTTATTTCACCCGATCAGGTGTGCGCTTTCTCAGACGCCATGCCCCGGTGCCATCTATCGCCATTGCACTCCTTCTAGGCAGGATGATGGCAAAACGGATGCTCATAGGCAGTTTTGGTCGCGTCAGGGCGGTGTTCAAAGGGTTTCTTTCCGCATGACGACTGTACCAGTTTCTGTAGTCATCCCTTGCTACCGCTGCGTCAGGACCATTGAGCGGGCGGTGGCCTCTGTTGCGGCGCAAACGGTGCTGCCGTCGGAGTTGGTTCTGGTCGATGACGGCAGTGCGGACGACACCCGAGCCATGTTGAATGACTTGCGCGACAGACATCAACCGGGCTGGATTCTGCTCGTTCTGCTGGATCAAAACGTGGGCGCGGCGAGTGCACGCAATGCGGGTTGGGCCGTAGCGAATCAACCGTATATTGCGTTCCTGGATTCGGATGATGCCTGGCATCCGAGAAAAATCGAGATTCAGCATGCGTACATGAAAGAACATCCCGATGTCGTGCTGTGCGGCCATGGGTATCGGCGTCTTAACCCAACCGCACTGCCGGATTGGAACGTGGTTCAGGGCGATGTACAACGGATTCGGAAATGGGCGATGATTCTATCCAATCCCTTCGTAACGCCTTCAGTCATGGTGCGGAGCGATGTTGGGCAACGTTTCGTCGAAAAACAGCGCTATATGGAAGACCATATGCTCTGGCTAAAAATCATCTGCAGTGGTGGTCGCGTCGTCAAGCTGGGTACTGAATTGGCTGCTATCTACAAGGAGCCATTTGGTGTAGCTGGATTGAGTGCTCAGGTTTGGCTGATGGAGCGAAGCGACTTGGGAAATTATCGTCGTCTCTATGACGAGAATTTTATTAAGGGCTATCAGCTTGCTATCCTTGATATTTACTCGATATTGAAGTATGTGCGTAGGTTGCTCATCTATGGGGGCTATTTGCGATGGAAAAAATAGATTGCGATAGCACAACAGATATTTCTATCTCTATAGTTAGTCATTCTCAGATGGGTCTGGTCGTCCAACTTCTGGTTGATATAGAGGAGCGTTGCAGGGATTCGAACTTCGAATTGATACTCACGCTTAATGTGGACGAAACGTTGCCATTCACTCTGGACCGTTTCTCGTACCCGATAAAGCTGCTGCGTAACGCGACCCCCATGGGTTTTGGTGCCAATCACAATCAGGCATTCATGCATGCGACGGGGCGATATTTTTGTGTAATGAATCCGGATATCCGTCTGAGTAGTAACCCGTTCAACGCTTTGCTCGCATGCCTTGAGGGTTCATCTCTTGGCGTGGCGGCGCCGCTTGTGCTGGGGGCCGATGGTGAAGTGGAGGATAGTGCCCGCCGTTTTCCGGTTCCGCTCAAAATACTGCGCAAGGCCTTGGGTCTATACGTGGGTCCTGACTATGTAATAAAAGAAGCGCCAATCTTTCCTGATTGGGTGGGCGGGATGTTCATGGTGTTCCCACATAGCATCTTCGAGAGACTGGGTGGGTTCGATGAGCGTTATTTCCTTTACTATGAAGACGTGGATATTTGCGCCCGGCTGAGGTTGCTGGGTTATGACGTGGTGGTATGCCCGCTAGCCAAGGTGACTCATCACGCGCAGCGCAGTAGTCATCGAAGTTTCAAGTATTTACGCTGGCATGTTCGAAGTATGGCGCGCTTCTTTCTTTCATCTGTGTACTGGCGATTGCGGTCCCGCCCCCAGTTATGAAATTTCTCATGACCGGCGCGAATGGTTTTGTGGGGAAACCGCTGTGTGCCGAATTGTTCCGGCACGGGCATGCGGTACGTGTGGCATCACGTTCTGCTCATGCTCAACTCTATGATTTTGAGCAGAAGATAGTGGGCTCGATAGGCCCTGAGACGGAGTGGTCCGCAGCGTTAAGTGATCTGGATATAGTGATCCACCTGGCCGCTCGGGTGCATGTCATGAATGATCCCGCGATCGATCCGCTCGCCGAGTTTCGCAAAGTCAACGTGGCGGGTACCTTGAACTTGGCTCGGCAGGCTGCTGCAATGGGGGTAAAGCGGTTGGTATTTTTGAGCTCGGTCAAGGTCAATGGCGAATACACGTTGCCTGGCCATGCGTTTACCGAGTCGGATCTACCCGCACCGCAGGATGCCTATGGCATAAGCAAACATGAGGCCGAGCTGGGTTTGAGGAAAATTTCCGCAGAAACCGGCATGGAGGTGGTCATTATTCGTCCACCGCTGGTGTACGGTCGCGGTGTCAGGGCCAATTTTGCGGCTCTCATGCGGGCCGTGCAGCAGGGCTGGCCCTTGCCTCTGGGGGCGGTACACAACCAGCGCAGCCTCGTGGCTCTCGATAATCTGGTTGATTTCATTGTGACCTGTTCAACCCATCCGCGGGCAGCCAACCAGACCTTTTTGGTGAGCGACGGACACGATCTGTCTACCACCGAGTTGGTGCGAGGTCTGGCGGATGCTACCGGCATGTCCGCGCGCCTGCTGCCGGTGCCTTTCCGGGTTCTGGAGGCCGGTGCGGCTTTTTTGGGCAAGCGTGGCGCGGTGCAGCGGCTGTGCGGTAATTTGCAGGTGGATATTTCCAGAGCACGCTGTCTTTTGGGTTGGGTTCCTCCCGTTTCGGTGGACGAAGGCTTGCGCCGTGCAGCGGCGGGGACGCAAAAATCATGAAAAGAATATTCGATCTGGTGCTGGCGATCTTGGCAGGCGTTGTGTTGTTGATCCCCGTTTTCCTGGTCGCGGTAGGGGTGCGCTTGACGTCCAAAGGCCCGGTGCTGTATTGGTCTGATCGGGTCGGGCGTAACAACAGAATTTTCAAAATGCCGAAGTTTCGTAGCATGCGCGTCGGCACACCAACTGTGGCCACGCATCTGCTGGCAGATCCCAAGGCGCACCTCACGCCGATTGGCAGCTTCCTGCGCAAAAGCAGCTTGGACGAATTGCCCCAACTGTGGAGCATTTTGGTGGGTGACATGAGTTTTGTGGGGCCTCGGCCTGCGCTTTTCAATCAGCATGACCTGATTGCCTTGCGCACCCGGCACCGGGTGCATGAACTGGTGCCTGGGTTGACGGGGTGGGCACAGATCAATGGGCGTGATGAACTGCCCATTCCTGACAAAGTGAAGCTGGATGTGGAATACCTGCAGCAGCAATCACTTTGGTTTGATAGTTGCATTCTCTGGATGACTTTTGTGAAGGTATTGCGCCGCGATGGTATTACCCATTGATGAATGGTGCGCCCGCCGTGAAAGCTTGTTAATGGCAGCTGCGGCGGCACCTGGGCGCAGCCGGGATATTTGTTGTGGGTCTGGCATCAGAATTGATGCGGGGCTGGTGCTAGAGGCCGGCAAGACGGCAAGTGAAATAAAAAGTAGAAATGTCATTCAATAAATCACTCGTGGATCCCTTGCTAGCGCTGCCACGTTCCATCAAACGCTTGATGGTGGTCACGCTTGATCTGGCGCTGGCGTTGGTTTCGGTATGGCTCGCCTTCTATTTGCGGATTGACCAGACGGGATGGCCTCAACTTCAGCAGAAGTATGTTTACCTGTTGGCGCCTTTGCTAGCATTCCCCTTGTTTGCGCGCTTCGGCTTGTACCGTGCGATCTTTCGCTACACCGGGCTGGCGGCCCTGGCCACTACCGCCAAGGCCGTAGGGGTGTATGGGGTCTTGCTCTTCATCGCCTTGCTGTTGTTCAAGTGGGGCGGTGTGCCGCGCAGCGTCGGGCTGATTCAGCCCATCCTGTTTTTGCTGCTGGTCGGCACCAGTCGTGCGTTGGCCCGGTTTTGGCTGGCGGGAGGGCCCGGCAAGTCTCGTCAGGCCGAGGGGCGTTTGCTTATTTACGGTGCCGGGGAGGCAGGGGTGCAAACGGCTTCTGCCTTGGGTATGACCCGCCAGTTTGTGCTACGGGGCTTTATCGATGACGACAGGGCCAAGGCGGGGCGAAGCATCAACGGCGTCGACATCATCGGCCCGGATGATGTGGCGGCTGCGGTAGAGCGCATGGGCGTGACCGACATTCTGCTGGCCATGCCGTCCCTGGATCGCGCGCGGCGCAATGAAATCATTGCCAGCCTGCGGGAGTTGCCGGTTCACGTTCGCACCTTGCCGGGTATGGGGGATCTGGCTTCCGGACGGGTGACGGTCCAGGACTTTCAGGAGCTGGACGTCGAAGACCTTTTGGGCCGCGCCCCGGTGCCGCCCGATTCCACCTTGCTGGCGCGCAACCTGGCCGGCAAGACGGTGCTGGTGACGGGCGCTGGTGGCAGCATAGGCGGCGAGTTGTGCCGCCAGATCATTCTGGAGAATCCGCGCCAGTTGGTGCTGGTCGAGCACAACGAGTTTGGCCTTTACACCATTCATCGCGAGCTGGAGGGCCTGTGCGCCGAGCATCGGTTGCCGGTGAACGTGGTCCCGTTGCTCGCCAGCGTGGGAAACTTTGGGCGCCTGAAGGAAATTTGCCTGCTTTACCGGCCGGTCACCGTCTACCACGCGGCCGCTTACAAGCATGTGCCGCTGGTGGAGAGCAATCCCGCCGAAGGCGTGTTGAACAATGTCTTCGGCACCCTGAACATGGCCCGCGCGGCCATGGAAAGCGAAGCCGCGCACTTTGTGCTGGTGTCCACCGACAAGGCGGTTCGCCCCACCAATGTGATGGGGGCCACCAAGCGCATGGCCGAGCTGGTGTTGCAGGCCCTGGCGGCCACCACCTCGGTGCGCTTTCATTTACCGGATGGCACGCAAAGCGCTGAATTTCGGAACAACACCGTGTTCTCCATGGTGCGTTTCGGCAATGTTCTGGGCAGCAGTGGCAGCGTGGTGCCGCTGTTTCGCAAGCAGTTGCGCGATGGCGGCCCGCTGACAGTAACTCATGAGGAAGTCACCCGCTATTTCATGACTATTCCCGAGGCGGCTCAATTGGTGCTTCAGGCCGGAGCCATGGCCAGGGGCGGTGATGTTTTCGTGCTGGACATGGGCCAGCCCGTGAAAATCATTGACCTGGCGCGGCGGATGGCTCAACTCTCGGGTTTTACCTTGCGCGATGAGCGCAACCCCGAAGGGGATATAGAGATCAGGATCACCGGCTTGCGCCCTGGCGAAAAGCTTTACGAGGAGTTGCTGATTGGCGACAACCCTGAAAGCACCGCGAATGAGCGCATCATGAAGGCGCGGGAGGAGTTTTTGGCTTGGTCCGAGCTTGCTCCCCTACTGGTAGGGATGCGCCAAGCAGCCATTCAGGACGACGTGGCGGTGATCAAGCGTATCCTCATGCAACTGGTGCAGGGCTACAACCAGCAGCTTGCCAAGACCGATGAGACCCGTTTTTCCGTTGATGTGTAATGTGTCCTGGTGCCTGTACTTGGCGTTCTGCAGCGCATAACTGCAGCGGGTGTAATGGGGCACAATTCGCGCATTTCCATTTTCTAAGTTGTTGACACCATGACCCACCCAGCTTCCACTGACCCCGATCTCTCCCATGTGGGCCCCCGCGACAAAGCCGAAATTCTGGCGCAGGCGCTGCCCTATATCCGCAAGTTCCATGGCAAGACCCTGGTCATTAAATACGGCGGCAATGCCATGACGGATCCGGCGCTGCAGGCTGACTTCGCCGAAGACGTGGTGCTGCTCAAACTGGTGGGCATGAATCCGGTCGTGGTGCATGGCGGCGGCCCGCAGATTGAAGCGGCGCTGAACCGGCTGGGTAAAAAAGGTCATTTCATCCAGGGTATGCGCGTCACCGACGAGGAAACGATGGAAGTGGTGGAGTGGGTGCTGGCCGGCCAGGTGCAGCAGGACATCGTGGGACTGATCAATCAGGCCGGCGGCAAGGCGGTCGGCCTGACCGGGCGCGACGGTGGCCTGATTCGGGCGCGCAAGCTCAAGATGCCGGACATGAACGATCCCAATACCGAGCATGATCTGGGCTTTGTCGGCGACATCGTCAGCATAGATCCGAGCGTGGTCAAGGCGTTGCAGGATGATGCCTTCATTCCCGTCATCAGCCCGATCGGCTTTGGCGAAAACAACGAAAGCTACAACATCAACGCCGACGTGGTGGCGGGCAAACTGGCGACGGTGCTAAAGGCGGAAAAACTGGTGCTGCTGACCAATATTCCCGGCGTGTTGAACAAAGCCGGCGAGCTGCTGACCGACCTGACGGCGCGCGAGATTGACGGACTGTTTGCCGACGGCACGATTTCGGGCGGCATGCTGCCCAAAATTGAAGGCGCACTGGATGCTGCCAAAAGCGGCGTGAATGCGGTTCACATCATCGATGGCCGTGTGCCGCATGCCATGCTGCTGGAGATCCTGACCGACCAGGCCTACGGCACCATGATCCGTTCGCACTGAGTCTGACGAGCCCTGTTGCTCGGTTCTGGCAAGCCCTTGAACCGGAAGACTAGGCGCCCGGCCTTGGGCCATGGGTGAAGCCTGCCCGTAGCGCCTGGCGCTAGCGCTGGGCTGTGCGAGAATCATTTGCAACGATCCCCTGTTTTTTGAAACATTATTTGTCTGCCCCCTATGTCCGACCTGGTGTCTGAACCCGAACTGAGCCCGCCTGCCACACTGGCCGCCGCCGAGCCTGCGGCGCGCAAGCGCCCCAAGCCGGGTGAACGCCGGGTGCAGATCCTGCAGGCGTTGGCAGCCATGCTGGAGCAGCCGGGCGCAGATCGCATTACCACCTCCGCCCTGGCCGCCAGGCTGGAAGTCAGCGAGGCAGCGCTGTATCGCCATTTCGCCAGCAAGGCGCAGATGTTTGAAGGCCTGATCGAATTCATAGAGCAAAGCATTTTCACGCTCGTCAATCAGCTCGCCGAGCGCGAGCCCGATCCCAGGGCGCGTACCCGCAAGCTGGTGCTCATGACCTTGCAGTTTGGTGAAAAAAACCCGGGCATGACGCGCGTCATGGTGGGCGATGCGCTGGTGTTTGAAAACGAGCGCCTGCAAGAACGCATGAATCAGTTTTTCGACAAGCTGGAGTCCAGCCTCAAGCAAAGCCTGCGTGATGCGGCGGCAGCGGCCGGGGCGGCGACGCCCACGGTGGATGCACAGGTTCGCGCTTCGGTGATCGTGGCCTTCGTGGTGGGCCGTTTGCAGCGCTTTGCCCGCTCCGGCTTCAGGCGTTTGCCATCCGAGCATCTGGAAGCCAGTCTGGCAACGATTCTGGCCTGAGCCTGATCATTGGCGGTGGCTCCCTCAAGATGGGAGCGCCTTGAGACCTTCAAATTTTCGCCAGGACTCTGCTCCCGAGTCTGCGCAGGTGCAAGGGTTTACCCGTTTTCTGACTAGACCTGGTTCTCTATTTGTAGCGGTCTGATAGCGATCCTTGAATGTTTGGCCCTAAATTGAAGCAAAATAGAACGACCGTTCGTTTTATTTTCTTCGATGCCATGTCTACTCCTGAACCTTTTGTGAAAGCCGCCCGCACCCCGTCCGTGGGTGTGGCCGTGTCCAGGGGGCAGCAAAAAGGCCAGCAGACCAAGGCGGCCATCGTCGATGCGGCGTTGGGCCTGGCAACGCAGATAGGCCTGGAGGGGCTAAGCATAGGTGCGCTGGCCGAGGTCATGCATATGAGCAAGTCCGGCGTGTTTGCCCACTTTGGCTCGCGCGAAGAGTTGCAGATCTCGGTGATACGCGAATACCACCTCAGGTTCGAGGAAGAGGTTTTCTTTCCGGCCTTGCAGCAGCCGCGCGGCTTGCCCCGCCTGCATGCGATGTTTCATCACTGGATGAGCCGGACTTCGATTGAAATCGATTCTGGCTGTCTCTATATCAGCGGCGCTGTCGAATTCGACGACCGGCCCGGCCCGGTGCGCGATGCGCTGGCGGGTTCGGTGCGCACCTGGCTGGCCGCCATGTACCGAGCCGTGGTGCAGGCCAAGGAGGCCGGCCATTTGCAGGCGGACGCCGACGAGCAGCAGATGGCATTTGAGATTCACGGCCTGATTCTGGCGCTGCATTACGAGGCACGTTTTCTGAAAACGCCAGGTTCCATAGAGCGCGCCAATACCGGTTTTTCCAACATCCTGGCGCGTTACGGCAGTCCCGCCGCGCCCGCCAGTTCTTCTTCCCCTACTGCTGCTTAGTCGCCCATCGTTCAGGTGCAAGCGCTCCCCTTCAAACCGTCTTAACGCTAAAGGATTTCCATGCCCCAGTACAGCCCACCCCTGCGCGACATGCAGTTCGTCATGCACGAAGTGCTCAAGGTCAGCGATGAGTTCAAGGTCTTGCCCCGGCACGCCGACATGGATGCGCAAACCATCAACGCCGTGCTCGAAGAGGGTGGAAAATTTGCCACCGAGGTCATCTTTCCGCTCAACATCAGCGGCGACGAAGAGGGTTGCACACTGGACAAGTCCACCCACGAGGTGACCCCGCCCACGGGATTCAAACAGGCTTATGCGCAGTATGTGGAAGGCGGCTGGGCCGCGCTGAGCTGCGATCCCGACTACGGCGGTCAGGGCCTGCCCCTGGTGGTCAACCAGTGCTTTTACGAGATGCTGAACTCGGCCAACCAGGCCTGGACCATGTACCCCGGCCTGTCGCACGGCGCCTACGAAGCGCTGCATGCCCACGGCACCGAAGCGCAGAAAAAGCTCTACCTGCCAAAGCTCACCAGCGGCGAATGGACCGGCACCATGTGCCTGACCGAGCCGCATTGCGGCACCGACCTGGGCCTCTTGCGCACCAAGGCCGAACCACAGCCCGACGGCAGCTACCAGCTCACCGGCAACAAGATCTTCATCAGCGCCGGCGAACACGACATGGCCAGCAACATCGTGCACCTGGTGCTGGCGCGCCTGCCGGACGCGCCGCAAGGCAGCAAGGGCATCAGCCTGTTTGCCGTACCCAAGTTCAATGTCAATGAAGATGGCGCCATGGGGTCGCGCAACGGTATTTACTGTGGCGGCCTAGAGCACAAGATGGGCATACACGGTAACGCCACCTGCCAGATGGTGCTGGAGGACGCCGTCGGCACCCTGGTCGGCGCACCCAACAAGGGCCTGGCCGCGATGTTTGTGATGATGAACACCGCCCGCCTGGGCGTGGGCAACCAGTCGCTGGGCCTGACCGAGGTGGCTTACCAGAACGCCCTGGCCTATGCCAAGGACCGCATCCAGATGCGCTCGCTCTCGGGCGTGAAGGCCAAGGACAAACCGGCCGACCCCATCATCGTGCACCCCGATGTGCGCAAGATGCTGCTGACCGCCAAGGCCTACGCCGAAGGCGGCCGCGCGATGGCGATTTACTGCGCCATGATGCTGGAGCGCGAGCTCTACCACCCCGACGAGAAGGTGCGCAAGGATGCCGGCGAGATCGTTGCGCTGCTCACGCCCATCGTCAAGGCCTTCCTGACCGACAACGGCCATATCGCCACCAACGCCTGCATGCAGGTCTTTGGCGGCCACGGCTATATCAAGGAATGGGGCATGGAGCAGTTTGTGCGCGACAACCGCATCAACATGATTTATGAAGGCACCAACACCATCCAGTCGCTGGATCTGCTGGGCCGCAAGGTGCTGGGCAACAACGGCGCCACGCTGAAGAAGTTTGGCAAGCTGATAGGCGCGCTGATTGCCGAAGAAGGCGTGAACGAGAAGATGGCCGAGTTCATCAACCCGCTGGCCTACCTGGCCGACCAGATGACCAAGTTCACCACCGAACTCGGCTTCAAGGGTTTTCAGAATCCGGATGAAGTCGGTGCCGCTGCGGTGGACTATCTGCGCGTGGCCGGCCACCTGGTGTTTGCCTACTTCTGGGCGCGCATGGCGCAAGTCGCGCTGCGCGAAATTGCCGATGGCAATGCAGATCCGTTTTACCTGGCCAAGGTGCAGACCGCCCGTTTTTACTTCGCCAAGCTCTTTCCTGAAACCGCCACGCTGATGCGCACGGCGCGCAGTGGCAGCCAGGCGCTGATGGACACCGACGCGGCCCTGGCCTGATATTTAAGCTTTTTATGCCTCTAGCCCTTATGCAGATTGCGCAAGCAGCTATCTTTTTGATAGTTTCTCGGGCCGTGCTGCTGGGCGCCAGGCAGGCTGCTGGTGCGTAGCTCTCGAGCGGCAATCATTTAGACACTTGAAGAAAGAAATCCATGTCACCTTTATCTCGCTTCCAGGTTAAAAAAGTCGCCGTGCTGGGCGCGGGCGTGATGGGCGCGCAAATCGCCGCTCATCTGGTCAACTGCAAGGTGCCGGTGCTGCTGTTCGACTTGCCGGCCAAAGAGGGGCCGAAAAACGGCATCGTCAGCAAGGCCATAGAGGGGCTGAAAAAACTCAAGCCGGCGCCACTGGGCGTGGTGGAAGACGCTGCCTTGATCCAGCAGGCCAATTACGAAGAGCACATGGACCTGCTCCTGGGTTGCGATCTGATCATCGAGGCCATCGCCGAGCGCATGGACTGGAAGACCGATCTGTATCACAAGATCGCGCCCTTTGTGGCCGAGAACGCCATCGTCGCCAGCAACACTTCGGGCCTGTCCATCACCATGCTGAGCCAGGCGTTGCCCGAAGCCATCAAGCCGCGCTTTTGCGGCATTCACTTCTTCAATCCGCCGCGCTACATGGCTCTGGTTGAGCTGATCAACACGCCCACCACCGAGCCCAAGGTGCTGGACGACCTGGAAGCCTTTGTCACCAGCGCCATCGGCAAGGGCGTGATACGCGCGCATGACACGCCCAACTTCATCGCCAACCGTGTCGGCATCGCCGGCATGCTGGCCACCATCAAGGAGGCCGAAGCCTTTGGCTTGACGTATGACGTGGTCGATGACCTGACCGGCAAGAAACTGGGCCGCGCCAGCTCGGGCACCTTCCGTACCGCCGACGTGGTGGGCCTGGACACCATGGCCCATGTCATCAAGACGCTGCAGGACAACCTCGGTCCCGTCGGTGGCGGTGATACTGGCAAGGTCGAAGACCCGTTCTCGGACATCTACGGCACGCCGCCCGTGCTGGCCAAACTGCTGGAAGCCAAGAGCCTGGGCCAGAAAACCGGCGCGGGCTTTTACAAAAAGGTCGGCCGTGACATCATGCGCCTGGACCCGGTCAGCATGGAGTACGTGGCTGGCGGCGCCAAGGCCAACGAAGTGGTCGGCCGCATGCTGAAAAAGCCGGCCGGCGAGCGCCTGAAACTCTTGCGCGAAGCCGAAGGCGCGGAAGCGCGTTTCCTCTGGGCCATCTTGCGCGACCAGTTCCACTATGCCGCCGTGCATCTGGCCAGCATTGCCGAAACCGCACGCGACATTGACTTCGCCATGCGCTGGGGCTTTGGCGCCAAACAAGGGCCCTTCGAGCTGTGGCAAGAAGCCGGCTGGCTGCAGGTCGCCAACTGGATCAAGGAAGACATCGCCGCTGGCAAGGCGCTCAGCAGCGCGCCGCTGCCGGACTGGGTGTTCACCGGCCCGGTCGCCGCGGCCGGTGGCGTGCACACGCCCCAAGGCTCGTGGAGCGCCTCGGCCCAAACATTCATACCGCGCCGCAATCTGCCGGTCTATGAGCGTCAGTTCTTCCCCGAGAACGTTCTTGGCGCCAATGCGCCGGCGTTTGAAACTGCCGGCACCACGTTGCACGAAGACGACGCGATCCGCCTCTGGACGCTGGACGGTGATCAGGGCGACGTCGTGATCGCCAGCATCAAGACCAAGATGCACGCCATCAGCCCGGATGTGGCCGAAGGCCTGGCCCTGGGCGTGGAGCTGGCCGAGAAAAGCTACAAAGGCCTGGTGATCTGGTCCAACGACGAGATGTTCTCGGCCGGTGCCGACCTGCAAGCCATGCTGCCGGCCTTCATGATGGGCGGCGCCAAGGCGATTGAGGGCGCCGAGGCCGAGTTGCAAAACGTCATGCTCAAGCTGCGCTATGCCGCCGTGCCGGTGGTGTCGGCGATTCGCGGCCTGGCACTGGGCGGCGGCTGCGAAATGGCGGTCTATTCGGCCAAGCGCGTGGCGGCCATGGAAAGCTATATCGGCCTGGTTGAGGTGGGTGTGGGCCTGGTGCCCGGCGCCGGTGGCCTGACCTACATCGCGCGCCGCGCTGCCGAGAACGCCAGCAAGTCGACCAACAAGGACTTATTGCCCTTTCTGACCGAAGGCTTTACCGCCGCCGCCATGGCCACGGTGGGCACCGGTGCCATCGACAGCCGCAGGCTGGGCTATCTGCTCGACAGCGATGTGATTGTGCCCAACAAGGACGAGCTGCTGTTCGTGGCACTGAACGAGGCGCGTGCGCTGTTCAACTCCGGCTACCGCGCGCCGCACAAGCGCCCCTTCCCGGTGGTGGGCCGCAGCGGCCTGGCCACCATCAAGGGCCAGCTGGTCAATATGCGCGACGGCGGCTTCATCAGCGCCCACGACTTTCACATTGCCAGCCTGATTGCCAATGTGGTCTGCGGCGGCGACGTCGATGCCGGCACCCTGGTGACCGAGGAATACCTGATGACGCTGGAGCGCAAAGCGTTCTGCTCCTTGCTGGAGAATGCAAAAACTCAAGAGCGGATCATGGGCATGATGAGCACCGGCAAGCCGGTTCGGAACTGATGAGCACCCCTATCGGACGCTCACTGCGTGTAGCGCCTTTCCCCCTTGCAGGGGGCAACACCTGCGGCCCGGCTAAGCCGGTTCCGCGGCGTTTACTGGCTGGGGATGGATCATGAGTAACGACCATCAACCGAACCGGCTGGAGCGCCAACTGGAGCGGCTCGATGAAGTGCCGGCCTTTGCGCGGCCCTGGTTTCGCAGCGTGGTGCTGCGCCGCGCCGTCCCTTTCACCGGAACCGCCGGCCTGGATTTCATCGAGATGAGCCGCGAGCGCGTGGAGATCGGCATCAAGAATGAAAAGAAGGTACAGAACCACATAGGCGGCGTGCATGCTTCGGCCATGAATTTGCTGGCGGAAACCGCTACCGGCATGGTGGTCGGCATGAATGTGCGCGACGACTGTATTCCGCTGGCCAAGGAGCTGAAGATGGCATTTAAAAAACGCGCCACCGGCGCGCTGCGCGCCGTCGCCACGCTCACACCGGCGCAGCAGGCGCTGATGCAGGCCAGTGACAAGGGCGAAGTCAATGTGGCGGTCACCGTGCTGGATGAGGCCGGCGTGAACCCGGTCGAGTGCGAATTTGTCTGGGCCTGGATACCGTCCGGCCCGCGTAACAGTTGAAGCGCTCAGGCGCGAAAAAATCAAAGGAAACCATCATGGCCAAACAAGTCCAGGAAGCCTATATCGTTGCCGCCACGCGCACGCCCATAGGGCGCTCGCACCGCGGTTTTTTCCGCAATACCCGACCCGATGAGCTGCTGGTCCAGGCCTTGCAGGCGGCACTGGCCCAGGCGCCTACGCTGGACCCGAAAGCGATTGAAGACATCATCTGCGGCTGCGCCATTCCCGAAGGCCCGCAAGGCCTGAACATCGCGCGCATAGGCGCGGTGCTGGCCGGTTTGCCGACCAGCGTGGGCGGCATCACCGTTAACCGTTTTTGCGCCTCGGGGCTGTCCGCCATCCAGATGGCGGCCGACCGCATCCGTGTCGGCGAGGCCGACGTGATGATTGCCGCCGGCACAGAAAGCATGAGCATGGTGCCCATGTCGGGCAACTCGCCCTCGCTGTCGCCTGCCATGTTTGCCAATGATGAAAACATAGGCATCGCCTACGGCATGGGCCTGACGGCCGAGAAGGTGGCGCAGCAATGGAAGGTCTCGCGCGAGGCGCAGGACCAGTTCGCCTACGAGTCGCACATGAAGGCGCTCAAGGCGCAGCAGGCGGGTGAGTTCACCAATGAAATCACGCCGGTCCAGGTGACCGACCGCACGGCCAATCTGGACACCGGTGAAGTCATCGCCACCAGCCGCACCGTGAGCCTGGATGAGGGCGCGCGCCCCGACACCACGGTGGAAGGCCTGGCCAAGCTCAAGACCGTGTTTGCTGCGCGCGGCTCGGTCACGGCCGGCAACAGCTCGCAAACCTCGGACGGCGCCGGCGCCCTGATTCTGGCGAGCGAAAAAGCCGTCAAGGAACACGGCCTGAAACCACTGGCGCGTTTTGTCAGCTACGCCGCCAAGGGGGTGCCGCCGCACATCATGGGCATTGGTCCTATCGAAGCGATTCCGGCCGCCTTGCGTTATGCCGGTTTGCAGCAGGACGACATTGACTGGTTCGAGCTCAACGAAGCGTTTGCGGCCCAGTCGCTGGCGGTCATCAACACCCTGGGTCTGAACGCTGCCAAGGTCAACCCCATGGGCGGCGCGATTGCCCTGGGCCATCCGCTGGGCGCCACCGGCGCGATTCGCGCGGCGACGGTGATTCATGCGCTGCAGCGTCATCAGCTGAAGTACGGCATGGTGACCATGTGTGTAGGGATGGGACAAGGCGCAGCCGGCATCTTCGAACGCGTTTAAAGGCTAGCGAGCGGGCGATCTGCGGCGTTGCGGGTCCCGTCAGGAAATCCTCATGCACCTGAAGTGCACTCCGGTTTCCTGCCACCCGCGCCTTGCACCTCATCCTGCTCGCTACGCCCTTGAGTTTGACTGTTTCAATTCGGAGTCGGGTGCGTCACCTGTATGACTGTCCGAGCTGCTGTTTTACTTCACACTACGCTCATGGAACAACATCCTTTTGACCAGGCCCTGCGGCTCGAAGCTGCCGGTAGTGCGCAACCCGATACCTGGCTGGGTGCGAGCAGTGCGGCTTACTGGAATATGGTCGGCCCGTTTGGCGGCACCACGGCGGCCACGACCTTGCGGGCCATCTTGCTGCATCCGGCGCTGCTGGGTGAGCCTATCGCGCTGACCGTGAACTACGCCAGCGCGCTGGCCGCGGGGGCTTTCAGCGTCACGGCCAGGCCGGTGCGCACCAACCGCTCTACCCAGCACTGGATGGTGGCGCTGTCGCAAACCGACGCTTCCGGTGTCGAGGGCGTGGTGATGACGGCCAGCGCCGTGACGGCGGCGCGGCGCGAGACCTGGAGCGCCAACGACACGCCCATGCCGGCGCTGCGCTTTTCGGAGGCGCTGCCGCGCTTTGATTTCGCCACCTCCGAGTGGACCCAGCGCTATGACATGCGTGCGGTGTCTGGCCGCATCCCCGAGACCTGGGACGGCCGCGAGGACGACAGCCTGACCCGGCTCTGGGTGCGTGACGAGCCGCCGCGGCCGCTGGACTTTTGTGCGTTGGCGGCCATGTCCGATGTGTTTTATCCGCGCGTCTGGTTGCGCCGCGCCACCCGGGTGCCGGCGGGAACCGTCTCCATCACCACATACTTTCATGCCGACAGCCGGCAGCTGGCGCAATGCGGCGAGGGCTATTTGCTGGGCCAGGCCAGGGCCCAGGCCTTTCGCAACGGCTTTTTTGACCAGAGCGCCCAGCTCTGGAGTGCGGCGGGCACGCTGCTGGCCACCAGCAACCAGCTGGTTTACTACAAGGAATAGGCTGCGGTGGACAGGGCGACTTGGCGCCCGCACTGGCCTACACTTTGCACTTCAACACCGAACATTCCATCATGAGCACCTCCACCATTCCAGAAATCCTGACCCATGTTGACGCCGGCGTGATGACCATCACGCTGAACCGTCTGGAGCGGAAAAATTCCATCACCTCCGCCATGTATGGCGCCATGGCCGATGCGCTGGAATCGGCCAATCACGACGCGGCCGTGCGCGTGGTGGTGATTCAGGGCCACGAAAGCGTGTTTTCGGCCGGCAATGACATTGGCGACTTTCTGGGCAAGCCGCCGTCCACGCCGGACGCTCCGGTGTTCCGTTTTTTGCGTGGCATCAGCAGCTTTCCCAAGCCCATAGTGGCGGCGGTCTGCGGCCCGGCCGTCGGCATAGGCACCACCATGCTGCTGCACTGCGACCTGGTGTATGCCGGCGACAACGCGGCCTTTTCCATGCCCTTTGTGAACCTGGGTCTGTGCCCGGAAGCGGCATCGAGCTTTCTGGTGCCGCAGCTGATGGGTTACCCGCGTGCCGCGGAAGCCCTGCTGCTGGGTGAGCCCTTCATGGCGGAGAGCGCGCTGGAAATGGGGCTGATCAACCGCATCGTGCCGCCTACCGAGGCCAACGCGCTGGCCCAGCGACAGGCGCTCAAGTTGGCGGCCAAGCCGCTAGGCCCATTGATGGAGACCAAGCGCCTGATGAAAAAAGGCAACGCCGCCATTGTGGCCGAGCGGATGAGCGAAGAGGCCGCCAGCTTTGGCCGCATGCTGCAGGAACCGGCAGCGCGCGAAGCCTTCACCGCCTTCATGGAAAAGCGCAAGCCAGACTTCAGCAAAGTCTGAAGTCTGCGGCCTCAGGACGCCCGCGCAGCGGGGCTGGTGGTTTCGCCAAAAGCGCAAGCCAGACTTCAGCCAGGTCTGAAGTCTGCGGTGAGCGGTCAGTTTTTGAAATTTCAAGTAAAAAGGCCTGAAGCCTAGTTGGTATGAGCGGAGTCAGCTATTTTATTGATAGCAAAGGGAGTGCGTCATGAACCTGCAAGGCAAAACCCTCTTCATTACCGGCGCCTCGCGCGGCATTGGCCTGGCCATCGCCAAACGCGCGGCGGCTGACGGTGCCAACATCGTGATCGTGGCCAAGACCACCGATGTCAATCCCAAGCTGCCCGGCACCATTTACAGCGCCGCCGAGGAAGTGAAGGCGGCCGGCGGCCAGGCGCTGCCGCTGGCGGTGGATATACGCGATGAAGACGCCGTGCTCGCCGCCGTGGCCCAGGCGGTGCAGGCCTTTGGCGGCATTGACATGCTGGTCAACAATGCCAGCGCCATCAGCCTGAGTGACACCGAGCACACGCCTATGAAGCGCTATGACCTGATGAATGGCGTCAATGCCAGAGGCACTTATCTGTGTACCCAGGCCTGCTTGCCGGCACTGAAACAATCCGCTGCGGCTGGCCACAATCCGCATGTGCTCAGCATGTCGCCGCCGCTGTCCATGAAGCCGCACTGGTTTGAAAACCACACGGCCTACACCGTGGCCAAGTACGGCATGAGCATGTGCACCCTGGGCCATGCGGGTGAGTTCAGGAAATACGGTATCGCCGTCAACAGCCTGTGGCCGCGCACGGCGATTGCCACCGCCGCGCTGCAGATGAGTCCCGGCGTCGACATCGGGCTGTGCCGCAAGCCGGAGATTCTTTCCGATGCGGCTTATTTCATACTCACCAGCCCAAGCGCCAACACCGGCAACTTCTACCTGGATGATGAGTTGCTGGCTTCGCACGGCGTGACCGACCTGGAGAAGTATTCGGTGACGCCTGGCACCCGAAATTTTGTGCCCGATTTCTTTGTGGACTGACAGGCCAGCATGCGCGGCCATGGATGGTGGCCGCTGGGCAAGGAGTCCCGGCATCAAAAGGCCGCATTGACGAGTTGCTCGGCCCCGAGGCGCCATTTAAAGCTGGAAGGTCAGCCAGCGCATCAGGCCTTCGGAAAATTCACGCACCACGCCTGGGGGCCGCGCTATGAACAGCTTGGCTTGTGCACGCTGCCGCTCTATCCACTGCGCGAAGCGATGCACATCGGCCGACTCGAAAAAGGCAATCATCAACTCGTAGTTCAGGAACAGGCTGCGTTCATCCAGATTGGCCGAGCCGGCCAGCGCCAGTTCGTTGTCTATGACGATGGCCTTGGCATGAATCATTCCATCGACCAGCCAGACCCGCGCGCCCGCCGCCGCCAGCTCGCGCAACGCAGCAGGGCGAGCCAGGTCGGCCAGCCTGTGGTTGGAGTGGCGCGGCAGGACCAGATCCACGCTCACCCCGCGTCTGGCCGCCAGCGTCAGCGCCATCAGCAGCGTTGCGCCGGGCACGAAGTAGGGGGTGACGGCCAGGATTCTGGTTTGCGCGGTGAAGCAACTGGCAATCAGCAGTGAATACAGCGTGTCATCGGCCTGGTCAGGGCCGCTGGCAATCAGTTGCGCGCCCGTTTGCGCTGGAATGGGCGCGGGCAACTCTGGAGCGGCGTCAAGCGGGGGCGGCGCTTGCGTGGCAAAGCCCCAGTCCTGCTCAAAGCGCAGCTGGGCCTGCCGCGCCAGGTCGCCGTGCAAGTCAAAGCTGAGATCTATCCACGGCGTTTGCTTGCCTAGTGCGTCTGGGTCGCCGACAAAGTACTCGGCCGCCAGATTGCGACCGCCGGTCCAGAGGTGCTTGCCGTCGGCAATCACCATCTTGCGGTGATTGCGCAGATTGGTGCGACCGCGCAGCGGGGAGCGAAAGGGTGAGACGAACAAGGCCACTTGCACCCCGGCCGCCGACAGCCGTTTGAGCTTGGGGCGCCCGCCCAGATACATCCCTATGCCATCAATCAGCAACCTGACCCGCACGCCCTCCTGGGCTCGCCGTATCAGCAAGTCCATGACTTCATTGCCTAGCGCGTCCCGCCCCAGCAGAAAGGTGCACAGGTCGAGCTTGCTGCTGGCGCCCAGAATCACGGAGCGCAGTGCCTGCAGGGCCGCCAGCCCATCCTGATGAATGGCCAGCTGTTGATACGACGACGCGCGCGCCAGTCCCATGGCCGCGGCGAGATGCTGGAACCTGGCGGCCAGTGTGTCAGAGTGGCTGGCCTTGAAGGCTAGCGCTGGCGGGTGTGTGGATGGCGCGCGAGCAACTTTTCGGTTGCCGAAAAGCAGATAGAGCGGCAGTGCCAGGTAGGGCATGAACGCGAGAGAAACCACCCAGGCAATGGCGGCCGACGGGTGGCGGCGCTGGCGTCCGGCGTGCGTAGCCAGCACGTAAACGACCAGCCCTAATAGGGCGACGAGGCCGTGCAGCGTGAGTCCACGGCTCAGGAGTTCAGACGGCATGGCGCAGTTTGTATCGGGTGCTGCTTGCGCCTGGGCTCGAATCCATTGCTTTCATGGCTTGCAACAGCGGCCTAAATCTCGAAGCGAATGCCCTGGGCCAGCGGCAGGCTGTTGCCGTAGTTGACCGTGTTGGTGGCGCGGCGCATATAGGCCTTCCAGGCATCCGAGCCCGACTCCCGGCCGCCACCGGTTTCCTTCTCGCCACCGAAAGCGCCGCCAATCTCCGCGCCGCTGGTGCCTATGTTGACGTTGGCAATGCCGCAGTCCGAGCCGCGCGCCGAGGTGAACTGCTCGGCTTCGCGCAAGTCCTGGGTGAAGACCGCCGACGACAGGCCGTGCGCCGCGGCGTTGTTCAGGGCAATGGCCTCATCGAAGTCGTCATAGGGCACGACATAGAGAATGGGCGCGAAGGTTTCCTGCAGCATGGGCCCGGCCTGTTCGGCCAGCTCGACGATGGCGGGCCGCACATAGTGGCTTGGACCAGGAGCTGCCTCGCGCTGGCCGAAATGCACCTTGGCCTGGAGCGCTTGCGCGCTGGCCAGCGCGGCTTGCATGGCCTCGAAAGCGCGGCCGTCTATGAGTGGGCCGACCAGCGTGCCCTCGGCCAGCGGGTTGCCCACCGGCAGGCGGGCAAAGACGGCGACCAGGCGCTCCACCAGCGCCGGGTAGATGGAGCGGTGCACGATCAGCCGGCGCAAGCTGGTGCAGCGCTGGCCAGCGGTGCCGGCGGCGGCAAAGGCCGCGCCGCGCACCACCATTTCCAGATTGGCCGAGGGGCAGACGATGGCCGCGTTATTGCCGCCCAATTCCAGCAGCGAGCGCTTGAACAGACCAGCGCAGACGATCGCCACGTTCTTGCCCATGGCGGTGGAGCCGGTGGCGCTGACCAGTTTCACTTGCGGGTGGGCGACCAGCGCCTCGCCGACAGCACGCTCGCCTATCAGCAGCTCGCTCAGGCCCTCGGTTTCCAGTCCCAGCTCGCTGGCCGTGCGCAGCAGCAGACCGTTGAGCGCGATGGCCGACAGCGGGGTTTTCTCCGAGGGCTTCCAGGCCAGGGTATTGCCGCAGACCAGGGCCAGCGCGGCATTCCAGGCGAACACCGCCATCGGGAAATTGAAGGCCGAGATGATGCCGACCACGCCCAGCGGATGCCAGGTTTCCAGCAGCTTGTGGTCTGGCCGCTCGCTGGCAATGGTCAGGCCGTAGAGTTGGCGCGACAGGCCGACCGCGAACTCGCAGATGTCTATCACCTCCTGCACCTCGCCCAGGCCTTCCTGCAGGATCTTGCCGGTCTCCAGCGAGATCAGCCGGGCCAGTTCGGGCTTGTGGCGCCGCACCGTGTCGCCAAAGGCGCGCACCAGCTCGCCGCGTTTGGGCGCCGGCACATTGCGCCAGTGCAGAAAGCGCTGCTGCGCCCGGCTGAGCGCGGCATCGACATCGGCCGGGCTGCTGACCGCGATGCGCGCGAGCCGGCTGCCGTCAATCGGCGTGTGCACCGTTATGGCCCCGGCGGCCTGGCTGTCGAGGTCGGCGCTGAGGCCCAGGGCCTGCAGTAGGGATGAGACATCGTTGGCGTGCGTCATGGGGGAGTCCTTTGGGGGTGGGCACTAGCTTGGTGGGCCGTGAGGCGAGGGCTGGCGCGCTCAGCAACTGGCGCAGTCCGCGGCCCAGGCAGGCCATCAGGGTCATCTTCGATCAGTGTAATGTGCCGTGCGGCGAGTTGGCGCATTCGCGGCGGCGGGTGATTTCTTTCCGGCTGGACATTTTTTAAATGCACTGATCTTATTTTTGAAAAGCAAATGCTTGCTAAAAATGGTGGGTTTTGCTATGGTCGGCTTCCATGAAAAAGCCCGTTGCGCCTGGTCGCATTTCAGCGCTGGCCGTCGCGGCTGACACCATCACCGAAGCCCTTGTCGCCGATAAGCGGCCGCGCGGGCGGCCGCGCAAAACAGCCGATGAGCGCGACGAGGGCAATCGGCGTGTCGGTTTGCTCCATGCCGCCGCCAGGCTGTTTCGCGAAAAGGGCTTCGCGGCCACCAGTACGCGCGATATCGCCGCCGCTGTGGGCATGCGCAGTGGCTCGCCGTTTTATCACTTCGAAAGCAAGGGCGCGCTGCTCTACGCCGTGATGGAGCAAGGCATGCAAGCGGCCTTGCGGCGACAGGCGGCGGCGCTGCAGGTTGCTGAGTCCTCGGCGCCCGATGCATCGGCGCTGCTGCGTGTGCTGATACGCAACCATTTCGAGGTCTTGCTGGGCCCCGGCAGCGATTTCGTTCCGGTGACGCTGTACGAGTCGCGGTCCCTGACGGCGCAGCAGCGCGGCGCGCTGGCCAGCTTGCGCAGCGATTACGAAGGCGTCTGGGTGCCCGTGCTTGAAGCCTTGAGCGCGACCGGCCGGCTCAAGGGGCCGGTCAAGTTGGCGCGCCTGCTGATCCTGGGGGCGCTCAACTGGGCGGTGCAATGGTTTGATGCCAACAAGCCTGCCACGCTGGATGATTTGACCGACGCCGCCATGGCGCTTTTTGTGCAAGAACCGTCGTCGCCATGAGCGCGATATCAGTGAAATTTTCAACCCATTCATGATGACAAAAACACCTCTCACCCTGGTATCGCCGGCGCCCGAATTTGAAGCGGAGTTCGTCGCCGGCGTGACCGAGATTTTCGAAGAGCAGATTGCTTTCAACCAGCTACTGGGTTTGAAGATCACCTCATTCAGGCCGGAGCGGGTCACGGCGCGAATTGAGATGCGGCATGAACTGCTGGGCAACTACGCGCACAACCGCATTCATGGCGGCGTGATCAGTGCCGGACTGGACACCATGGCCGGGCTGGCCATCATGGCTGCCATTGGCGCTCGCCATATGGACGAGGCGCCGCAGCAGCGCCTGCAGCGTTTTTTCAAGCTGGGCACGATTGACCTGCGGGTGGATTATTTGCGCCCCGGTATCGGCAAGTCCTTTGAGTTGCGCGCCGAAGTGCTGCGCCTGGGCTCGCGGGTGGCGAGTACGCGCATGGAGTTTCTGGGCGCTGACGGCAAGCTGCTGGCGGTGGGGTCTGCCGCCTACATCGTGTCCTAGTCAGGGCTGGACTGGCGGCTCGGCGCCAAACCCCGCTTGCTGGCTCACGGCGGTCACCCGCGCCTGGTGAATCAGTTCGCCAATTTGCGGGCCGGTTTTTCCGTTGGCCTGGGCCTGGTCCGCGATGACATTTGTGGCCACCGATTGCGCCGCGGCCAGGGCTTGCAGCAAGCGCGGGCGCTGCGGATAGGGCGATTGCTCCAGGCCGAGACGGCCGCGTGCGTCGCATTCGCAGGCCAGCAACACCTCGGCAAAGCGCTGCGGCTTGCGCAAGGCGTCGCAACGCTCCAGCAGGCGCACCACGGCGGCCGCGTTGAACTCGGCGCTGCGGTGAATATTGCCGTGTTCTCGCGCCACCACGTCGGCCAGTTCGCGGCAGTCGGTGGGCACGCGCAGGCGCTGGCACAGGCCTTTGAGCAGGCGGGCGCTACGCTCTTCGTGGCCGATGTGACGGGGCAGCATGTCGACGGGCGTGGTGCCCTTGCCCAGATCGTGGCACAGGCAGGCAAAGCGCACGGCCAGGGACGTATCCAGCTGCGCCGCCATGTCCAGCACCATCATCAGGTGAATGCCGGTGTCGACCTCGGGGTGATACTCGGCGCGCTGCGGCACGCCCCAGAGCCGAGCGACTTCAGGCAGCAGCTTTTGCAGTGCGCCGCAGTCGCGCAGCACTTCGAACAGTCGCGAAGGCCGGCTGGTCATCAGGCCGCGCGCCAATTCCTGCCAGACCCGCTCGGGCACCAGCGCGTCGACCTCGCCGTCCTCCACCATGTGCTGCATTAGCAGCCCGGTCTCGGGCGCCACGGAGAAATCCGGAAAGCGGGCGGCAAAGCGGGCCAGCCGCAAAATGCGCACCGGATCCTCGCGAAAGGCCTCGGTGACATGGCGCAAGACCTTGTGTTGCAGATCGCGTTGTCCGCCGTAGGGATCGATCAGCGCCTCAAAATCGGGCTCAAATATGGCCTCGGCGCTTGCTGCACGGGCGGGAGCAGCTATTGAATTGATAGTTAAATCGCGCCGCGCCAAATCTTCTTCCAGTGTCACGTCGGGTTCGGCGTGAACCACGAAGCCGCGGTAGCCGCGGGCGGTTTTGCGCTCGGTGCGCGCCAGCGCGTATTCCTCGCGGGTTTGCGGGTGCAAGAAGACCGGAAAGTCCTTGCCCACCGCAACGAAGCCGCGCGCCACCAGTTGCTCGGGCGTGGCACCCACCACCACCCAGTCCTTGTCTTGCACCGGCAAGCCGAGCAAGGCATCGCGCACCGCGCCGCCCACCATGTAAATCTGCATGGCGGCAGTTTAGCGGCTCAAGGGCTGCAGTTCATGATCGCGGCTTCAGCGTTGCAGGCGGTAAGGCTCTTCAAAATCGCGGAAGTCGTTTTCCGCCAGCGCGCCGTCAATCCAGGCCTTGACGCCGGGCAGGGCGCTGAGGCGCTGGATGTAGTCCGTGATAGCGGCCGGTACCGGCAAGGCATAGCTTTTCAGGCGCATGCAGACCGGTGCAAAAAAAGCGTCGGCCGTGCCGAACTCGCCAAACAGCATGGGGCCGTGATAGGTTTGCAGCAACTCGCTCCACATGGCGACGATGCGCGCCACATCGGCGCGCACGGCGGGCTGGTCGCGCCAGATCAGCCGGCCGGCATCGGCCAGGTCGGCCTCTATATTCATGGGGCAGGCGGAGCGCAGCGCGCCAAAGCCGCTGTGCATTTCGGCGCAGATGCTGCGCGCCCGGGCCCGTGCCGCCACGCTTTGCGGCCAGAGCTGCTTGTCGGGGAAGCGCTCGGCCAGGTATTCGGCAATGGCCAGGGTGTCCCACACCAACAGGCCGTCGTCGTCCAGCACCGGCACCTTGCTGGCCGGGTTGACGCTGCCGATTTGTTTCCTGAATTCGGAGTGGGCGTCAAAGGAGTCAAAACGGATGTTGATTTCCTCAAAGGGAATGCCGGCCTGCTTGAGCAGCACCCAGGGCCGCATGGACCAGGAGGAGTAGTTTTTGTTGCCGATATAGAGTTTGAGCATGGGGGGGTCTCCAGAATCTGTTGGGGAGGATAGCAGGGGACTGGCGCTGCTACAGCGCCGCACTGCTGTCGGTGCTGCCAAGGGTGCGTCGGGGCTGCCGCTGGCCGGCGCAAGAGCCGGCCGGGCGTCTCAAAAGCGGCCGGCCATGGTGCGCTTGGCCATGAGGCCGCTGCGCGGACCACGTTCACCCAGGTAGGTGGGGGCAATGGCCTGCAGCGCGGCCGGCTCTATGCCCAGGGCCGGCAGGCCGGGCAGCTTGCCGCTGGCCACGTTGTCGGTGCTCATGGCGGCCAGGTTGTCGCGGCTCAGCAGCGGCGCGCCGGGCGCCAGCTCCATCAGCCTGGCCTGCAGCTGCGCCAGCGTGTCAGGTAGCGCGAGTATCGGCCGGCCCTTGCCGTCATTGACACCGGCGTAGCGGCCGGCCAGCGTCACCAACTGCCGCAGGCTGAAGATCTCGGGTCCGCAGGCTTCATAAATCTGGCTGCTCGGGGCGGGGCTTTGCAGGCAGCGCAGCACGGCGCTGGCCACGTCTTCGACCCAGACCGGCTGAAAGCGCGCCTGGCTGGCGGCCAGTGGCAGCAGCGGCACCCATTGCTGCAGCCGGGCAAAGGTATTGAGGAATTTGTCTTCGGCGCCAAAAATCACGCTGGGCCGCAGCACCGTCACGTCCAGCCCGCTGCTGAGCAGCACGGCTTCGCCGCGCGCCTTGCTGCGCTGGTACATGGAGGCCGAGCTGAGCGAAGCGCCCAGCGCGCTGATATGGACGATGCGGCGCAGGCCGCTGGCCTCGCAGGCGCGTGCCAGTTCCAGCGGCAGCTGCACATGGGTTTTGTCAAACGCGGCTTGCGAGCCGTGCAGTATGGCGATCAGGTTGACCACGGCATCGTGGCCGGCCAGCAGCGATGCCAGCGAGGCGCTGTCATGTACGTCGATCTCGACCAGGTCCAGCAGGGGGAATATTTGCAGGTGGCGCGCACTGTCCAGGCGGCGCGTGGCCACGGTCACGCGGCACTGCTGTCGGGCCAGTTTTTCGCACACATGGCGGCCCACAAAACCGGTTCCGCCAAGAAGCAGGACTTTTTCCATAAGTCCTAATTTAGCGCGTTTGCAGCGCTGTGCCTGCCAGCAATTGTTTTTCTGGCGATTTAAGGCTTTTGCGCATATGGAGCGGGCGCTTGTAGCTACTTAATCGATAGCAAATCAGGCACGCAACATCGGCGTCAGCCCATCGTCTCAGCCGTCATTGGCCTACAGGGCGCGGCGCCCATGGTTCGCATAATTCTTGAATGAATATCTTCGAAGCATTGCGTGTCAGCCACGAGACCCAGCGTACGCTGGCCGACCACCTGATCAAGACCCAGGGCAACAGCCAGGATAGGGCCTCGCTGTTCAATGAGCTCAAGCTTGAACTGGCGGCGCATGCGGCCGCCGAAGAGCGGTTTTTTTATGTGCCGCTGATCGCTCACGACATGACCCAGGAGCCCTCGCGTCACGGCATCGCCGAGCACCACCAGATGGACAAGCTGGTTGCCCAGCTGGAGACCATCGATTTCAGTTCAGCCGGCTGGCTGACCACGGCCAGGGAATTGCAGCACAAGATCCATCACCATCTTGAGGACGAGGAGCAGGCTGTTTTCCAACTGGCGGGAAAGGTGCTGAGTGAGGCCGAGAAGCTGTCGCTCGCCAAGGGCTATGAAGGGGAGTTCGTCTCGCAGCGAACCAAGGCCTGATGTCAAGCAAAAAGAGGCTTCGCCCCTTTTGTGATGTGCGTGTAAAGCTATTAAGTAAATAGCAATCAGGGGTGAGAAATCTTGCGTGGCTTGCCCGAATCGTCAATCGCCACATAGGTCACGCTGGCTTCGGTGACCTTGATGTAACGGCCCTGCGCAGCAAAGCGCTCGGCATAGACCTCGACCTGTACCGTGACCGAGGTCGTGCCAAGACGGGTGACGCTGGAAAAAAAAGACAAGATGTCGCCGACCCGGACCGGCTGCTTGAAGATGAACTGGTTGACGGCCACGGTGGCCATGCGGCCGTTGGCGTAGCGGGCTGGCAGCACCGAGCCGGCCAGGTCCACCTGGGCCATGACCCAGCCGCCGAAGATGTCGCCATTGGCGTTGCAGTCGCCGGGCAGGGGAATGACCTTGAGCACCAGTTCCTTGTCGGTGGGCAGGTGAACACTGAGGTTGTCCGCCCCGGCATCGGCGGGAATGCCCGTACGGGCGCTAGATTCGGAAGACATAGGCACAATCTGTAAGTTAGTACAAGCCTCACGATTGTCACCCATGCGCTCCCGAGCTTCTCCTGCCGACTCATCCCTGGCCGTGCCTCCTGTAACAACGGTTGGCGCCCGACCGGCGCCGGCCCCTGCGCGCTCGGACTGGGCCACGCTCAAGCGCCTGTTCCCCTATTTGTGGGAGTACAAATGGCGCGCCATGGCGGCGCTGGCCTTCATGCTGGGTGCCAAGCTGGCCAATGTGGGCGTGCCGCTGCTGCTGAAAAATCTGGTCGACACCATGAATTTGAAGCCCGGCGCGGTGCAGGCCGTGCTGGTCGTGCCCGTTGCCCTGCTGCTGGCTTACGGCCTGCTGCGACTGTCGACCACGCTGTTCACCGAGCTGCGCGAACTGGTGTTCGCCAAGGCCACCGAAGGCGCGGCGCGGCGCATTTCGCTGGAGGTGTTTCGGCATCTGCACGCTTTAAGCCTGCGCTTTCACCTGGAACGGCAAACCGGCGGCATGACGCGCGACATCGAGCGCGGCACACGTGGCGTGCATTCGCTGATCTCGTATTCGCTCTACAGCATCATCCCGACGCTGATCGAGGTGACGCTGGTGCTGAGCCTGCTGGCGATCAAGTTCGACGTCTGGTTTGCCGGCATCACGCTGATTGCGCTGGCCTTCTACATCTTCTTCACGGTCACCGTGACCGAGTGGCGAACCCAGTTTCGCAAGACCATGAACGAGCTCGACTCATCGGCCCACAGCCGCGCCATCGATTCGCTTTTAAATTACGAGACCGTCAAGTACTTCAACAACGAAGAGTTCGAGGCCCAACGCTACGACGAGAACCTCAAGCGCTACCGCCAGGCCGCCATCAAGAGCCAGAAAACGCTGAGCATGCTCAACGCCGGCCAGCAACTGATCATTGCGCTCGGGCTGGTGGCGATGCTGTGGCGGGCCACGCAGGGCGTGGTCGATGGTCACATGACCCTGGGCGACCTGGTGATGGTCAACGCCTTCATGATCCAGCTCTACATTCCGCTGGGTTTTCTGGGGGTGATTTACCGCGAGATCAAGCAAAGCCTGACCGATCTGGAAAAAATGTTCACCTTGATGGAGCGCGAGCGTGAAATTGCCGACGTCGCCGGCGCGCCGCCCTTGCATATAGACGCTTCGCCAGCCGTGCGTTTCGATAATGTCAGCTTTGCCTACGACCCCGCGCGGCCCATATTGCACCAGGTCAGCTTCGAGATTCCGCCCGGCAAAACCGTGGCGGTGGTGGGCTCCTCGGGCGCCGGTAAATCGACGCTGGCGCGTCTGCTCTACCGCTTTTACGATGTGCAGCAAGGCCACATCACGATTGCCGGGCAGGACATCAAGCAGGTCACGCAGGCCAGCGTGCGCCAGGCCATAGGCATAGTGCCGCAGGACACGGTGCTGTTCAATGACACGGTCGAATACAACATCGCCTACGGCAAGCCCGGCGCGACGCACGAAGAGGTGGAAGAGGCCGCCCGCGCCGCCCGCATCCACGATTTCATTGTGTCGACGCCGCTGGGCTACCAGACCATGGTGGGCGAGCGCGGCCTGAAACTCTCGGGCGGCGAAAAGCAGCGCGTGGCGATTGCCCGCACCCTGCTGAAAAATCCGCCGGTGGTGATTTTTGACGAAGCCACCTCGGCGCTGGATTCGGCCAACGAACGCGCTATCCAGAGCGAGCTGCGCACCGCCGCGCAGAACAAGACCACGCTGGTGATTGCGCACCGGCTCTCCACCGTGGTCGATGCCCACGAAATCCTGGTGATGGAGGCCGGCCGCATCATAGAACGCGGCAAGCACGCCGCCCTGCTGGTCGCCAACGGACGCTATGCCGAGATGTGGGCGATGCAGCAGGCCAGTGAAGGCGTTTTTGACGAAATCGGGGTCTAGGGCATGTGTGGCGGGCGCAGGCAGCTATAAAAAACGGAGTAATTTGGGCTTTCACGCAACTTTTTAGGTTTCATCCATAGGCCCGCGCAGATAATCGCCGCATGGAAACCAAATGGCTGGAAGATTTCGTCTCGCTTGCTGAAACCCGCAGTTTCAGCCGCTCGGCCCAATTGCGTCACGTGACGCAACCGGCTTTTTCGCGCCGCATTCAGGCGCTGGAAGCCTGGGCCGGTACCGATCTGGTGGATAGGAGTTCTTATCCGACGCGGCTGACGCCGGCCGGTGAAACGCTTTACAGCCAGTCGCTGGAAATGCTGCAAGGCCTGCAGTCGACCCGGGCCATGCTGCGCGGCCATACCTCGGCGGGGCAGGATTTCATCGAGTTTGCGGTGCCGCACACGCTAGCATTTACCTTTTTCCCAGCTTGGGTCAGCAGCCTGCGCGAGAAGTTTGGCCCGATCAAGAGCCGGCTGATCGCGCTCAATGTGCATGATGCCGTGCTGCGTCTGGTGGAAGGCAGTTGCGACCTGCTAATTGCCTACTACCATGAGTCCCAGCCTTTTCAGCTGGACCCGGCCCGCTATGAAATGGTGTCGCTGGGTCAGGAAGTGATGGCACCGTTTTCCCGGCCCAATGCCAGCGGCGAGCCCGAATTTTGCCTGCCGGGCCGCGCCGGTCAGCCGCTGCCCTATCTGGGCTATGCGCCAGGCGCTTACCTGGGGCGGGTGGTGGATTTGATCCTCAAGCAGTCCGCCACTGCCATCCACCTGGATAGAGTTTATGAAACCGACATGGCCGAAGGCCTCAAGGCGATGGCGCTGGAGGGCCATGGCATCGCCTTTTTGCCGCTCAGCGCCGTCAGAAAAGAACTGCGGGCCAAAAAGCTGGTCAGCGCCGGCAGCGGCCTGGAAATGACCATGGACGTGCGCGTGTACCGCGAGCGACCCAGCGCCAAGAAAACCCCCAGCAGCCATGCCGAGGCGCTTTGGTGCTATTTGCAGTCCTCTAGCAGCAAGGACAAGGCGGCGGGGAGTCCGTTTGTCTGAAACCAGGCAATAACCCTATGTGATTATAAAAGAAATGCATAATCCGCCGCTGAAACAGCATTTGCGTTTTTGAATCTGAAAATTTACAGTGTGTTACGTTCTGTTTTCGAGAGTGGCCGTGTGGCCAAGTCTGAACAAGCTGCTGTCAGCCCGGTGCTTGGTGAATTGACTGGAGCTGGCATAAAGACTGCTTGCACTGGTGTCATATAGTTCGGCTCTTTATGTATGCACCATTTTGGTGAAAGTCAAAAAAAAGAGTGCTTGTAGCTGTTTAGTGATTTACCCAGGGCGCCGATCAGTCCAGGCGGTCCTCAGTTCGAGAGACCGGGTAAACCTTGGCATGAGCTCGGTACCGACTCTCTAGAATAGATTTCGCCGTTTCGTTTAGTTTTATTACAGGAGATCTCATGAAATTTAAGTTAGTCGCTCTGTCCCTTGCCCTGTTCGCCAGCGGCGCTGCATTTGCTCAAGCTGCCGATACGCTCGCCAAGGTCAAGGCCTCGGGCGTTGTGACCATGGGTGTTCGTGACTCTTCGGGCGCACTGTCTTACACCCTGGGCGACGGCAAGTACACCGGCTACCACTACGAGATCTGCAGCCGTATCCTGGCTGATCTGGAAAAAGCCGCTGGCCGCAAGCTGGAAGTGAAATACCAGCCCGTGACGTCGCAAAACCGCATTCCCCTGGTGCAAAACGGCACGGTTGACATCGAGTGCGGCTCCACCACCAACAACCTGGCACGTCAGAAAGACGTTGCTTTTGTGCTGACCACGTTTGTGGAAGAAGTTCGTATCGCCGTGAAGGCCAGCTCCGGCATCACCTCGGTGGCACAACTCGGTGGCAAGACTGTGGCGACCACCACAGGCACGACGTCCGTGCAGACACTGCGCAAGAACAAGCGCGCCGCCGGCGTGGACTTCAAGGAAGTCTTCGGCAAAGATCATTCAGACAGCTTTTTGCTGCTCGAAACCGGCCGCGCCGATGCTTTCGTGATGGACGGTTCCATCCTGGCCGGCAACATTGCCACCGCCAAAAAGCCTGCTGACTTCAAAATCGTCGGTGAAGTGCTGAGCGTGGAACCCATCGCCATCATGATCCGCAAGGATGACCCTTGGTTCAAGCGCATGGCCGATGACACCGTCAAGGGCATGATCAAATCGGGCGAGATGAACAAGCTGTGGACCAAGTGGTTCTTGTCACCGATTCCTCCGAAGAACACCAAGGTGGGCCTGGCATTGAGCGCCAGTACCAAAGATGCCTGGGCTAATCCAAACGACAAGCCGATGGAATCTTACGTTCAGAAATAAGCGGACTAGGTAGTACATTCAAACCCCGCCGGACATATTGCTCTGGCGGGGTTTCTCGTTGACTGAATCAGAAAAACAATACAACAACAATTTGCTGGAGCCGTAATGACTTGGGATTGGCAGGTGTTCTTAAACGACGACGGTAGCGGTCGTACTTATCTGCAGTGGATGTTTGATGCTTGGGGCTGGACACTGGCTGTTGCCGGTTGCGCCTGGGTTGTAGCCATGGTGCTGGGCGCCATGATGGGAACATTCAGAACCCTGCCCAACAGCCCCTGGTTGGTGCGCCTGGGCAATGCCTGGGTCGAGCTGTTTCGCAATATTCCCCTGCTGGTCCAGATTTTCCTCTGGTATTTCGTTGTTCCCAAGCTGATTCCACCCATGAAGGAGGTGCCCGGCTTTGTACTCGTGGTGCTTGCGCTGGGCTTCTTTACCTCGGCGCGTATTGCCGAGCAGGTGCGTGCCGGCGTACAGGCCTTGCCGCGTGGCCAGCGCTATGCCGGAATGGCGATGGGTTTTACCACTGCCCAGACTTACCGCTATGTAATTTTGCCGATGGCATTTCGGATCATCATTCCACCACTCACCAGCGAATCCATGAATTTGCTGAAGAACTCCTCGGTGGCCTTTGCTGTATCGATTGCCGAGCTCACCATGTTTGCCATGCAGGCCCAGGAAGAAACCTCACGCGGTGTTGAAATTTATATTGCTGTGACGGCGCTGTACGCGATTTCAGCCTTTGCCGTGAACCGTGTCATGGCTTTTGTGGAAAAGAAATTGCAGATTCCAGGTTACATCGTGGCCGGAACCGCAGGCGGAGGGCACTGATATGTTGGGACTCGACCTGAGTTTTCTGAACTGGGAGATTCTCTCCAAGTTCGTCATGAATGGCTTCATTTTCAGCATCCAGCTGACGGTGATTGCCACCCTGGGTGGCATTGTGCTCGGTACCTTGCTGGCGCTGATGCGTCTGTCGGGTAAGCGGGTGCTCATGATTCCTGCGACGATTTACGTCAATGGCATGCGCTCCATTCCGCTGGTGATGGTGATTTTGTGGTTTTTCCTGCTGGTGCCAACCATCATTGGTAAACCGATTGGTGCCGAGCTCTCGGCCACAATTACCTTTGTGGCCTTTGAGGCGGCCTACTTCAGCGAAATCATGCGGGCCGGCATCCAGTCGATTTCGCGTGGCCAAGTAAATGCCGGACGTGCCTTGGGCATGACCTATGGTCAGAACATGCGGCTGATCATTCTGCCGCAAGCCTTTCGCAACATGATACCGGTGTTGCTGACGCAAACCATCATCCTGTTCCAGGACACCTCGCTGGTTTATGCCATTGGGGCTTATGACTTGCTCAAGGGCTTTACAACGGCGGGCAAGATTTACGGCCGGCCCGAAGAGGCCTATTTGCTGGCAGCGGTGGTTTATTTCGTGATGTGCTATGGCTTGTCCTTCATGGTCAAACAGCTGCAGCGCAGGACCGCCATCATTCGCTGAGAATTTTTTTACAAAATCCGATAAGTCACCGAGAGCAGACTGGAGAAGAAGATGATTGAGTTGAAAGAAGTTTCCAAATGGTATGGCGATGTGCAGGTTCTCAACAACTGCACGACTCGCATCCAGAAGGGCGAAGTGGTGGTGGTTTGCGGACCCTCAGGTTCCGGTAAATCGACGCTGATCAAGACCATCAATGCGCTGGAGCCTTTCCAGAAGGGCAAGATTTTTGTCGATGGCCAGGCGGTGCATGACCCCAAAACCGATCTGCCCAAGCTGCGCAGCCGAGTCGGCATGGTGTTCCAGAACTTCGAGCTGTTTCCACACCTGAGCGTGACCGAAAATTTGACGCTGGCGCAGGTCAAAGTGCTGGGACGCAAGCCTGATGAGGCCAAGGCGCATGGCTTGAAGTACCTCGATCGTGTGGGCCTGATGGCACACAAGGACAAGTTCCCAGGCCAACTGTCGGGTGGGCAGCAGCAGCGCGTGGCGATTGCCCGGGCTTTGAGCATGGATCCGATTGCCATGCTGTTCGATGAGCCGACCTCCGCACTCGATCCCGAAATGGTCGGCGAGGTGCTCGACTGCATGATGGGTCTGGCGCTGGAAGGCATGACCATGATGGTGGTCACGCATGAAATGGGCTTTGCCAAAAAAGTGGGCAGTCGCGTGATCTTTATGGACGTGGGTGGCCGGATTCTGGAAGACTGCTCCAAAGATGAGTTTTTCAGCCACCCTGAAAATCGCAAGCCTCGCACCAAAGAGTTCCTGAACAAGATTCTTCAGCACTGATAGGGGCAGCAGCGTGGGGCTTTAGCCCCTTCGCTCAGGCTCGGTGGTAGTATTGGCTCTCATGCCAACCACTTTGACATCCATTTCGTATGCCAATACCGATACGGCCCTTGCGGCCGTGGCGGTTTTTGCGCGCGCGGGATGCCCACTGCAGTGGCCGCATCAGCCGGTGGCACATTCCTGAGCCCGGCGATCCCTCACCCTTTCTTTCTATAGCGCTTCTCACTGGATCACCGGGCCTTGCATTTCACGCTGGCTAACCGGTAAGCCTGTTCCGGGTTTTTGATTCAGGAGATTATTCATGGCGACTTCCCCATCCTCTACACGCGTTCTGACCGAGCTCGATCACATTCGCATCAGCAACCTGTTGAAGCAGCCCGGCATGGCATTTGCCGACGAGCTGGAGTCGGTGATCGATGCTGCCGAACTGATTTCTTCCTACGAGGTGCCATCTCAACTGGTGACCATGAATTCCCAAGTGCGGATTGCGGACGGAAAAACAGGCGAAGAGCGTACCCTCACTCTTTGTTACCCTCAGGAAGCCGATCCCAATACAGGGCATGTGTCGGTGCTGTCACCGGTGGGAACGAGTTTGCTGGGACTCAGCGAAGGTCAGCTTGCGCGTTGGGCAACGCCTAACGGTAGCGAGGCATCGGCAAAAATTCTCAAGGTTGTTTTTCAACCGGAAGAAAGCGGAGACTACCTGCGGTAGTGAGGTGTTGCCGGATTCGAGCAAAAAAAAGCCCCGAATTCGGGGCTTTTTGCATTGGGGAGGAAGCTTATTTTTTGCGTGCCGCAATCGCTTTTTCGGCCGCCGTTACCAGTGGGGCTCCGATTTGGTTTTTCCACTTGTCATAGATAGGGCGAGTCGCCTTGACGAAGGCTTCGCGCTCCTGCGGACTCAATTGGGTCACGGTCACGCCGTGGCTGGCAATTTCCTTGAGTAATGGACGGTCGGCTTCGGCCAGGCCTTTGCGGGCAATGGCAATTTCCTGCTTGCCGGCATCAACGGCGGCCTGCTTCACGATGGCCCGGTCGGCTTCCGTCCAGGAGGCCCAGATATCCTTGTTGACCACAAAGATCAAAGGATCAGACACATAGCCCCACATCGTCACATGTTTTTGCGCCATGGTGTGCAGCTTGGCGGCGGTGTAAATCGCCATAGGATTTTCCTGTCCGTCCACCGCGCTGGTGGCCAGCGCCGGCTGCGCATCAGCCCAGCTCATCTGGGTCGGATTGGCACCCAATGCCGTGAAGGTGTCCAGGAACAGGGGTGAGCCGACGACACGGATCTTCAAGCCCTTGAGGTCTTCCGGCTTCTTGATGGCCAGCTTGGAATTGCTGATTTCGCGGTAGCCATTTTCACCCCAGGCCAGAGGCATGACGCCGGCCTTGTCGATGATCTTGAAGATGTCCTTGCCCACTTCACCCTGGGTCAGTGCATCCATGGCAGCGTAGTCGGGGAACAGAAAAGGCAGGGAGAAAAGGTTGAGTTCCTTGACCTGCGGAGACCAGTTGATGGTCGAGCCGACAGCCATGTCAATCACGCCCTGGCGGATGGCGCTGAATTCACGTGTCTGGTCGCCCTGGATCAGCGAGACGCCGGGGTAGAGCTTGATGTTGATGCGGCCCTGGGTACGCTCGCGCACCAGGTTGGCCCAGATTTCACCGCCCTTGCCCCAGGGAAAAGCGGGGCCCAGTACCAGCGACATCTTGTACTCGGGCTTGTAGGTTTGCGCCGGTGCGGCGGCCGTGAAGACCAGTGCGGTGGCGGCCAGGGCCAGGCCCAGGACGGTTTTGAATTTCATGACGAGAGTCTCCTTGGTAAAAAACAGTTTGCGCTCAGTAGCCCAGCTTGCGCGGCAGCCACAGGGCCAGTTCGGGAAAGGCAATCACGGCGACCAGCACCAGGAACATGGCGGCCAACATCCAGACGACCCAGCGCACGGTTTCTTCCATGCGCACATTGGCAATCCGGCAGGACACCATCAGGTTCACCGCCAGTGGCGGCGTGAACTGGCCCAGTGCTACCTTTAGGGTCAGGATGACGCCAAACCACACCAGATCCCAGTGGTAATACTGGGCAATCGGCAGCAGGATGGGGACGAAGATCAGGAAGATGGAGACACCGTCGAGGAACATGCCGACGATGATGAGCATCAGGATCAGCAGCGACAAAATGCCATATTCGCCCAGCCCTGAGTTGACGATGGCGTGCGTCAGCGGATCAATGATGCCCAGCGTGTTCAGTGAGTAGGCAAAGATGCCGGCCAGCGAGACCACCAGCAAGATCACGGCCGACAACTCGCCCGATTCACGCAGGATGGGGAACAGGTCGCGAATCGAGATGGTGCGGTGAATCACCATGCCGACAAACAAACCGTAAAACACCGCCACCACCGCCGCTTCTGTGGGTGTGAACCAGCCGGCGCGCATGCCGCCCAGAATCAGTACCGGCGCGGCCAGGCCCCAGACCGCATCGCGAAAGCTGGCCCAGAAGGGTGGGCGCGGCATGCTCGCTTCCAATGCGCCCATCTTGTGTTTGCGCGAGAGCCAGACGGCAGGCACGATCAGCGCCAGACCGGCCAGGATGCCCGGAATCATGCCGGCGGCAAACAATGCAGGCACCGACGCGCCCGGCACCAGCACCGAATACACAATAAAAGCCACCGAGGGTGGAATCAGGATATCGGTGGCCGCCGCGGCGCCCACCACGCTGGCCGAAAACGCCGCCGGATAACCGGCACGGTTCATGGCGGCAATCATCACGCCACCGACGGCCGCCGCACAGGCCGGGCCGGAGCCCGAAATGCCGCCCAGAAACATGGCGACCGCAATGGCCACCAGCGGCAGCATGCCGGGGCCGCGGCCGACGATGGCGACGGCAAAGTTGACCAACCGCAGGGCCACGCCGGAGCGATCAAAAATCGAGCCGACCAGCACGAACATGGGAATTGCCAGCAGCGGGTACTTGCCCAAGCCGGCGTAAAAATTCTGCGGCACCGCCAGCAGACCAAACCACTGGGCGTCGACGTTGGCCAGCGCAATGGCAGTGGCACCGGCCAGGCCGAGCGCCGCGCCAATGGGTACGCCCAGCAGCATCATGGCGATAAACGCCACAAACAAAAGAGTGGCGATCATGAGCGGCGTCCGCGGCGAATGAAGAGACCGGCGGCGCGCAATGCGATGCCTATGGAGAGTATGGGCAGCCAGATGGAATACCACCATTGCGGCACGCCAATGCCCGGCGAGGTTTCGCCAAAGCGGTAGTCGTCCCACACCAACCGCATGCTGAGCACGCCAATCAGCGTAAACAGCAAGGCGACCAGTACGGCGCCAAAGCGGGATAGCGCCCGGCGCCTGGCCATGGAGCCGCTGTCGGAGAAGTATTCGATGCGGATATGCCGGTCACGCGCCACGGCGGCCGAGCTGCCAACCAGCGCCAGCACGATCATCAGGAAGACCGAAAACTCTTCGGTCCAGGCAAAGGACTGGTTGGTGAAATAACGGGCAATGACATTGGCAAAGGTGATCAGCGCCAACACACCCATGACGATGACGGTCAGCCAGTCTTCAATCTTGAGTGGCACCTTGACGGCTTCATCGGCCTCGGCAGGCGTAGGTGAGGTATCTGGCGTAGGACCAGCGGGAGAGGGGAAAGACATGGAGATGGGCGCTGGTAGGGTTGAATAAGCGTTCGCCGCGCCGTCTGGGCTGCTGTGGGAGGGCTGCCGTTGGCGGTCTTGCGGGGCGCTCTGTATCCTAGCTTGAGAACATCGGCTTTGGCATCGGGACTTTCCTTATGCGCGTGGGGAAATGACGGGCGGCGGCCAGCAGTACAGCCGTCGCCGGTGCGACAATTCAAGGCATGACTTCAGCCACTCAAACCTCTGCCGCCACCCTGACTCTGACCCGCCCGGACGATTGGCACTTGCATGTGCGCGATGGCGACGCCCTGCAGACCGTGGTGCCGCATACCGCCGCGCAGTTTGGACGCGCCATCATCATGCCGAATCTGCGCCCGCCGGTGACCACCGCGGCCCAGGCCGTAGCCTATCGCGAACGCATCCAGGCCGCCGTGCCGGCAGGCGTGCAGTTCGAGCCGCTGATGACGCTGTACCTCACCGATAACCTGGCCGTAGACGAGATCAAGCGGGCCAAGGACGCCGGCGTTGTGGCCGCCAAGCTCTACCCGGCTGGCGCCACCACCAATAGCGATGCCGGTGTCACGGACTTGCGCAAGACTTACAAGACGCTGGAAGCGATGCAGCGCGAAGGCCTGCTGCTGCTGGTGCATGGTGAAGTGACCTCGCCCGACATCGACCTGTTTGACCGTGAGGCGGTGTTCATAGACACCCAGCTGATGCCGCTGCGCCGTGATTTCCCCGAGCTCAAGATCGTCTTCGAGCACATCACGACCAAAGAGGCCGCGCAATATGTGCGCGACACCGATGGCTTCACGGGCGCCACCATCACCGCCCACCACCTGCTGTACAACCGCAACGCCATCTTTATCGGCGGCATCCGGCCGCACTACTATTGCCTGCCGGTGCTCAAGCGCGAGACGCATCGCGTGGCTTTGGTCGAGGCCGCCACCAGCGGCAATGCAAAGTTCTTTCTGGGGACCGACAGCGCCCCACATCCGGCCCACCTCAAGGAGCATGCCTCGGGCTGTGCCGGCTGCTATACCGCGCATGCAGCCATGGAGCTGTACGCCGAGGCCTTCGATGCGGCGGGCGCGCTCGACCAGCTGGAGGCCTTTGCCAGTTTCAACGGCGCCGATTTTTACGGCCTGCCGCGTAACCAGGGCAGCATCACCTTGAAGAAGGAAAGCTGGCTGCCGCCCGAGAGTTTTGCCTTTGGTGAGGGCGAGCTGAAACCCCTTCGCAGCGGAGAATCGCTGCCCTGGAAACTGGTCGACGCCCGCTAAGGAGTTCCCATGGACCGCAAGCCCCGTGTCGCCCTGTTGATCGATGCCGACAATTCTCCGGCCTCCAAGATCGACCTGATCCTCAATGAGCTGTCGACGTTTGGTGAAACCAATATTCGCCGCGCCTACGGCAACTGGAAAAAGAACGAGCTCAAGGGCTGGGAGGAGGTTTTGCACGAGCATGCCATCCGCCCTATGCAGCAGTTTGACTACACCAAGGGCAAGAACGCCAGTGACATGGCGATGGTGATAGACGCCCTGGAGCTGCTCTACACCGACCGGCCCGACGCTTTCGGCATCGTCTCGTCCGACGCCGACTTCACCCCGTTGGTGATGCATTTGCGTGCCAAGGGCGCTGCAGTCTACGGCTTTGGCGCGCAGAAAACACCCGAGCCCTTTGTCAACGCCTGCTCACGGTTTTTGTTCCTGGACAAGTTGCGGCCCATGGCCTCCGGTGATGCGCCATCCGGTGGCCGGGACGAGACGAGTGAGGCCAGTGAGGTGGACGAAGCGATCGCCGCCACGCCCTTGCGCGCCTCACCGACGCAGCTCAAGCAGGATGCCCGGCTGGTCCAGCTGCTGCGCAATGCGGTCCAGGCGGCCGCCGACGATGAGGGCTGGGCGCGGGTCGGCGCGGTGGGCACCCAGATCGCCAACCAGGCCTCGTTTGACCACCGCAACTACGGCTATGCCACGCTGACCAAGCTGCTGGTGGCGACCCAGCTTTTTGACATCGCGGACGAAGGCAAATCCACGGTGATGGTGCGCGACAAAAGGCAGTCCCGGCCTTCCCGGAATTGATGCATCCCGCTGCGCCGATGCCCCTGTTGCCGGTCGACTGGGATCAGCCCTGGCTGAATCCCTGGCGCGAATCCGGGCAACGCGTGGCGCAAGCCGTCGCGGCCGGTGCGCCGCTGCATGACGCGCTCAACGGTGAACTGGCTGCGCCGCTGCGCTTTGTGTCGCAAAGTGCACTGCCGCCCGGCGAGGCCTACGAAAGCTATATCTTCAATAAGGCGCAATGCCCGACCCGTGAAGGTCTCCACGACTTTTTCAACGGCCTGTGCTGGATGCGCTTTCCCCAGACCAAGACCCGGCTCAATCAGCTACAGGCTGCCGAGATCGCTGCTGCTGGCGTGACCGCCTTGCGTGGCCCGGTGCGCGACGCGCTCACGGTGTTCGATGAAAACGCGGCCTTGCTGTCCGCGCCGCAGCCGCTGTGGGATGCCTTGATTGCTCGGGACTGGCAGCGGCTGTTCATCGATCTGCGCCCACTCTGGCCGCAGGCCCGACTCGTGCTGTTTGGACATGCCTTGCTGGAAAAGCTGGTTTGTCCACGAAAACCGATCACAGCCCATGTGTACCGGGCGCAAGAAGCTATTGATTCAATAGCAAACCTGGATGCCTGGCTGGCCGCCGACTTGAGTGCCGACAAGCTTGCCGCCAAGCCGTTTACGCCCTTGCCGGTATTGGGCGTGCCCGGTTGGTGGGCAGAAAACGAGAACTTTTCCTTTTATGATGATTCCCTTGTATTTCGTCCGCGCCGATAAATAAAAGCAGCCAAGATCCCGTCGACCGGTTGAGCCGCATCAATCAGAGTGACTTGATTTGGCTCGATAAATCCCCATTTTCTGCAAAGAGTAACTTTCACTGCGGCCTTGAGCCGACGGTGATTCCACGGAGAATTCATGAAACGCATTATTTTGTTTTTGCTGACCAACATTGCTGTGGTGGCCGTGCTGGGCATTGTGGCCAGCTTGCTGGGGGTCAACCGCTACCTGACGGCCAATGGCCTGAACTTGAGCGCGCTGCTGGGCTTTGCGCTGATCATGGGTTTTGGTGGCGCGATTATTTCGCTGCTGATCAGCAAGCCTGTGGCCAAGTGGAGTTCTGGTGTGCGCGTCATCAACCAAGCCCAGAACGCTGACGAAGCCTGGATTGTTGAAACCGTGCGCAAGCTGGCCGACAAGGCGCAGATCGGCATGCCCGAGGTCGGCATTTTCGAGGGCGCACCGAATGCCTTTGCGACCGGTGCTTTCAAGAACTCCTCGCTGGTGGCCGTATCCACCGGTTTGCTCCAAGGCATGACGCGGGAAGAAATTGAAGCGGTGATTGCCCATGAAGTGGCCCACATTGCCAATGGTGACATGGTCACCATGACCTTGATTCAAGGCGTGATGAATACCTTCGTGGTGTTTTTGTCGCGGGTGATCGGCTATGCGGTCGACAGCTTTTTGCGCCGTGGCGACGACCGCTCTTCAGGCCCCGGTATTGGTTATTACGTCAGCACCATCGTGCTCGATATCGTGCTGGGTTTTGCCGCCGCCATCGTGGTGGCCTGGTTCTCGCGTCATCGTGAGTTTCGTGCCGATGCCGGCGCCGCGCAATTGATGGGTCGCAAGCAGCCCATGATGAACGCCCTGGCTCGCCTGGGCGGTATGCAGCCCGGCGAATTGCCCAAGACCGTGGAGGCCATGGGCATCACTGGCGGGATGGGTAAATTGTTTGCCACCCATCCGCCGATTGAAGAGCGCATCGCAGCGCTGCAAAGCTCGACAGAGCGCTGATTCGGCGCCTTACTTCACGAGCTGGCCGCTGGCGACTTCGATCGCCGAGCCGTCGGCCAGATTGATGCGGTAGATTTCGCGCGTCACATTGCCCGAGAAAGCCAGCTCGACGATGGAGACATTGTTGAAGGTGGTGTTGATGCCATCGGGCAGCACTTTGTTGAAGTCGTCGGCGACCTGCTTCATGGACGCTTGCAGTGCCGGGGTGAAGGGCGTCATGCTGTAGACCAGCGTGTTGTGCGGATTGTGGCTGCGCAGCTCTTTGCCATCCTTGACGACGTTGACGCCGCTCACTCCCACCGTTTGCACCAGCTCCTTGCCGGCATCGCCCATCTTGGCGTACACCGGACCGGTGACGCGCGGCAGCGGGCCGTCGCGCAGCGGGGCGAACGCGGCCGTAGCCGCGGTGTTAAAGGCCATCATGTCCTCGAAGCCCTGGCCGCTTTTGACAATGCCCAGATCCAGCCACCAGGGGCGGCCGGCATCCTTGGCGGCCTCCGTGGTGTAAAAGGTTTTGAGGGTGAGCTTGATGGGCTGGGGTGGCTTGGGCAGCGCCTTGAGCATCTTCAACGCTGTCGCGGGATCGGCACTGTGAATGTGAACGACGGTGACGTGGGGAAGGTTGAAGGTCTGAGCCTCGGCCTGCAGGCCCAGACGCAGCAAGTGCTGATTCAGCGGGTCGTTGATTTTTGCGTCAAGCACGGTGGTCACATCCGCCGGCAGGCGATACACCAGTCCATAGGTGGTTTTGTGTTCCCGAAAGCTGGTTTTGGCCAGGGAGCTGTTGTCTATGGCTGGCGTCGTCGCGCTACAAGCCGTCAGCAAGAGCATTGATAGTGCAGCGATGGGGAGCAAGCAGTTTCTTCGAATCATTTCAACTCCAATCAGTGAAAAAAAGAACTCAGACACATTCATGGCAGACCCGGTCTGCCGCCTCGCTAAGCCCTAAAGGCTGTGGGGCACAAGGATAGGAGGGCGGTGAGAGATGGTCAACTCATGCGGATCTGGCCACGAAGCGCGCTTGGGATGATCCGCCGGCGGCGGGTGCCCCCAGTTTTATGGCTCCATCCGCGAACGGGTTTGGCCTTGAAATGGCCATGTGTCCTGGGCGAGTTCCTAGCATCTCCGCGTTTCGTGTCATGCGCATGACACGCGTTTTTCCGCCACAGTCCATGGTCAAACGGCAGTTTTTTGTGAGGGCCGAGAACGCCTGCGGCGCGGCAGGCCGCGTGAGGCCAAGGTTTGAGCTGGGTGAAAAAAGCCGGCGTCAATCAGGCGCCGGCTTTTTCAGAGGGATTGCGGCACCAGTCCGTTGACCAAGCCTGGCCTACGGCGCCGCGGAGATGGTTTAAGCCGATTGTGAGGCTTGCGCCCGTGCCAGCGTGTGGGCCACTTCGTCGGGATTCATGCCGTACATGTCGGCAAACTCGGCCGCCGTTTTTCCGCTGGCCTCGAAGGCCTTGAGCAAGGCTTCACGTTTGGCCGCTTCCTTGGCGAGTTCGGAGAAGGCCATCTCCAGCAGCTCGTTGGAGGCTTCACCCTGGGTTCTGATTTGCAGCGTGTAGTCTTCGCGGCTCAGGCCAGAGGCCTCAATCGCCGTCATCAACTGGGCCAGCACATAGGGGCGCAGGTCGGCGTTGGAGCGTGCCTGGCGCCGGCGGAACACTTCCATGATGGCGTAGTGCACATGCTCGGGTGCCACGGGCTCGACCGCTTGGCCTTGCAGGTCATGACGGGGATGGCCGGCGGCCACGCTTTCGAGGTAGCGGGTGGAGCGGGCATGCAGGCCCAGTGCGATTTTCAGTTCGTCGCGCTTGAACAGTTCGGGGTGCTGCGCCAGCAAGTCCTGGAACACGCCCAGCTTGAGCGGCAGGAATTGAGCGCCAAACATGGTGGGGTAGAGCTCGAACAGCTGCTGCAGAACCGGGTGAACCTGCTGCTGTTGCTTGGCACGGGGCTGGTGTTGTGCCTGCCTGCGGCGGCGTGGGGCTGCGCCCTCTCGTGCGCGACCTGGTGCGTCATCGGGTGCGTTGGCAGGATTTGGGGTTGCGGTGTCGGTCATCGGTCGGTGCTATCAGGTTGAGTTTCGGGCTGTCGGGTAGGGTGGGCCCGCCAGCAGGTTTGAAGCCAGGGGCGAAGTATCCACTATCCCTGAGGTGGGGTGAGGGGCTGGTGAGTAGGAGCGGCCTATCAGCAGGCGAAAGGGCAGCAGCATCAGTACGCCGACGCCCAGCTTGACCGCCAGATCGCCGGCGGCCCAGCTGAGCCAGGGCGCCTCGACGCCGGCAAAGGCAATGCTCCAGAAAATGACGGTGTCCAAGGTTGCCGCCAGTAGCGTGGCAACCAGCGGTGCGCGCCACCAGCGGCCTTGACGCAGGCGGTTGAAAACCTGGATGTCCAGCAGTTGCGAGGCGATGAAGGCCAGGCCCGAGGCTGCGGCAATGCGTGCCGGAGCCAGCAGCAACGAGGCCAGTGCCGCCACCGCGAAGCCGACCCAGGCCACGCGCCGCGCCATGGCCGGGCCGAAGCGACGATTGACCAGATCGCTCACGAGGTAGGCCGCCGGGTAGCTGAAGGCGCCCCAAGTCAGCCAGTCGTTGATGGCGAACTGCACCAGAATGTTGGACGTCAACACCACCCCGGCCATGGCCAGGATGGCCACGGCAAGGCGGCCGGCCGAAGGAGGAGTCAAAACCATCAGACCGTGGCCGTTCGCTGCTGTTCGGCCGTCTGCAACAGGCTGCGGGCTACGGCCTCTGCCACCTTGATGCCATCGACCCCGGCGGACAAAATACCACCGGCATAGCTGGCGCCTTCGCCCGCAGGGTAAAGACCGCGCACATTCAGACTTTGCAGGTCCTCGCCGCGACTCATCTTGATCGGCGAGGAGGTGCGTGTTTCCACGCCTGTCAGGACCGCATCGTGGGAGTCAAAGCCCTTGATCTTGCGTCCAAAGGCCGGGAAGGCTTCGCGCATGGCTGCAATCGCATAGTCGGGCAGGGCAGTCGACAAGTCGCCAAGGGTGACGCCGGGTTTGTAAGAGGGGGTGATGCTGCCCAGCGTGGTGGACGGACGCCCGGCCACAAAGTCGCCGACCAGCTGGCCGGGCGCCTGGTAGTTGCTTCCGCCCAGCACATAGGCATGGGATTCGAGCTGGCGCTGCAGCGCGATGCCGGCCAGCGGGTCACCGGGATAGTCGCGCGGGTCTATGCCCACCACGATGCCGGCATTGGCATTGCGTTCGTTGCGCGAATACTGGCTCATGCCATTGGTCACCACGCGGCCGGCCTCGGAAGTGGCTGCCACCACGGTGCCGCCCGGGCACATGCAAAAGCTGTAGACCGAACGCCCGTTGCTGGCGTGGTGCACCAGTTTGTATTCGGCCGCACCCAGCGACGGATGGCCGGCATGGCGGCCCCAGCGCGCGCGGTCTATCAGGCCTTGCGGGTGCTCGACCCGAAAGCCGATGGAAAAAGGCTTGGCTTCCACATACACGCCGCGCGCATGCAGCATGGCGAAGGTGTCGCGTGAGCTGTGGCCCAGGGCCAGCACCACCTGATCGGCACGCAGCTCGTGGGTCTGGCCGCTGGCCTGGTCCAGCACCGTGAGTCCGCGTATGTGCTTGCCGCCTGGCCCTTCTTCAATCAGCACGTCAGTCACACGCTGTTCAAAGCGGATTTCGCCGCCCAGCGCGATGATTTGCTCGCGCAGGTTTTCCACCACCTTGACCAGCTTGAAGGTGCCGATGTGCGGGTGCGCTTCGTAAAGGATATCCGCGGGCGCGCCGGCCTTGACGAACTCATTCATCACCTTGCGGCCCAGATGACGCGGGTCCTTGATCTGGCTGTAGAGCTTGCCGTCAGAGAAGGTCCCGGCGCCGCCCTCGCCAAACTGCACGTTGGATTCCGGGTTCAGCACGTTCTTGCGCCACAGGCCCCAGGTGTCCTTGGTACGCTGGCGCACGGGCTTGCCGCGCTCCAGCACGATGGGCTTGAAGCCCATTTGTGCCAGCAGCAGGGCGGCAAAAATGCCGCAGGGACCGAAACCTATGACCACCGGGCGCAGTGGCAACGCTGCCGGAGCCTGTCCCACCGGGTGGTAGGCCATGTCGGGGCTTGGCATGATGTGCGGCTTTTCGGCATGCCGGGCCAGCACTGCGGCTTCCTGGCTGGCGTCGGCCAGCGTGACGTCGACGATGTAGACCTGCAGCAGCTCGGCCTTGCGGGCGTCGAAGCTGCGCTTGTGCACGTGAACAGTCTGTAGGTCGGCGGCGGCCAGGCCCAGGGTCTGGGCCACGAGGGCAGGGAGGGCGTCTTCCGCGTGGGCTAGTGGAAGTTTGAGTTCTGTCAGTCGAATCATGAGGGCTCGTGTTGATCAAGCAACCCGGCATTTTAAAGGGCTGGATTCCGGCGCCCCGGTCTCGGGGATAATAGCCCCCGTGAAGCCTGCCAGACCGCCGCTGGTGCAATCTTGGAAACAAGGCACTGGAGGAACGTCCGGACTGCACAGGACAGCGTAGGAGGTAACACCTCTCCACTGAAAGCCGCAAGGTATAAGGTGAGGATTAGAGCAACAGAGACGAGCCGATTCAGTTCGGGTGAAACGGGCAATCTCTACGCGCAGCAATACCAAATAGGCCAGCGTTGATGTGGTTCCGCGGAGCTGGCGGGTAGGTAGCACCGAGCCGGGTGGGCGACCCCCGGCCCAGATTAATGGCGGTCACACCGGGCCAGCCTTGCTTTCGGGCAAGGCTGGCCCGGCGCACAGAATCCGGCTTATCGGCGGGCTTCACACTTTTTTCTTGACCCAGGCAGGCCCTGGGTTCAGCGGCTCGCCAGCAGGGAGCCTCCCAGTGCAAACACCGAATTGGGCGCCGTGGTGCGCACCGGTTTCAGCTTGGGCGCGGCGTAGACCCCGCGTTTGCCTGGGCGGGCCTCGATGGTCACCCCCTTGGCGCGCTGCTCGCTCGCCAGTTGGCGCAGGTTGATGGACTGCATGTGCTCGACCATCTTGGCGTTCAGGTTCGCCCACAATTCCTGTGTCATCCACTCGCCAGCGGTTTTTTCCTGTGAACGGGGGCTTTCTTCCTTGCCCGGCGCATCGCCCTGGGATTCCACGGCCGCGACGATGTTGGCCACGGAAATAGTCTCTGCGGCCCGACCCAGGCAGTAGCCGCCGCCGGGGCCCCGGGTACTTTCCACCAGACCGCATTGGCGCAGTTTGCTGAACAGCTGTTCAAGGTAGGACAGCGAGATCTGATGGCGCAGCCCAATGTCTGCCAGCGAGACCGGTCCGGCATTGCCCTGCAGAGCAATATCGATCATTGCGGTGACTGAAAAACGGCTTTTGGTGCTTAAACGCATGTCAATTCTCCTTCTGCCAAAAATGACGTGATAAAGCCAACTATAGATGGCTTAATACTTCGTGTAAATTCGTATTTAAGATTGATTTATTTCGAAAAATACGATGTATTTGATGGGCGTCAGAAAATTCTTCGGACATCGCTATGGGAACTGAACCGTGAACTTCAAGCATTTGCATTATTTTTGGGCCACCGCCAAGGCCGGTGGCATCGTGCGCGCCGGTGAGCAACTGCACACCACGCCCCAGACCCTGTCGGGGCAGATCAAACTCCTGGAGGCTTGGCTGGGGCGCAAGCTGTTTCGCAAAAGCGGGCGCCAGCTTGAGTTGACCGAGGACGGGCGGCTGGCGCTGGGTTATGCCGACCAGATATTCACCTTAGGGGCGGAAATGGAGAGCGCCCTGCGGCGCTCGCGTGGTGGCCAGAGCGTGCTGAACTTTCGCGTTGGCGTGGCCGATTCAGTGGCCAAGTCCGTGGTCTACCGGCTGCTGGAGCCCGCTTTGGCTGTGAGTGAGCCGGTCCGGCTGATTTGCAGCGAGGGCAAGTTCCCTGATTTGCTGGCCCAATTGGCGCTGCACAGGCTGGATCTGGTGATGGCCGATGAGCCCATGTCGGGTCGCATCAGCATCAAAGCCTTCAACCACGCCCTGGGCAGCACGCCCATGAGTTTTTTCTGCACGCCGTCGCTCAAGGCCGAGCTCAAGGGCGATTTCCCCGCATGCCTGAACGACGCGCCCATGCTGATTCAGGGCGCCTCCTCATCGGTGCGCACGCAACTCGAAAGCTGGCTTGCCAAGCACCAGATTCATCCCCGCGTCATTGGCGAGTTTGACGACGGTGCGCTGATGAAGGCTTTTGGCCGCGAGGGCCGGGGTGTGTTCATGTCGGCCAGCGTGCTCGAGGCCGAGACGGTGGCGCAGTATGGGGTGGAAGTGATAGGCCGTAGCGACGAGATGGTGGAGGATTTCTTTGCCGTGTCGGTGGAGCGGCGCATCACCCACCCCTGCGTAGCGGCCATCACCCTGGCAGCTCGGGGGCAGCTGCTGCATAGCCAGAGCCGCCGCGGTGTCTGAAAACTCTCATGCTTGCCAGCAGGCGCTTCACCGGCTGTTCGGCGGGTTCTGCCCCTGCGCGGCCGGTGGGCGGTGTGGCCGGCGCCGCCACAGCTGAAACAACAAAAAGCCCACCACCAGCAGATTGGCCAGCAATACCGCGGCATTGATCAGCGTGGTGCGGTGCAGCAGGTGGCCGGCTTCCAGCGGCAGATACAGCGCCCCCGAAAGCGCTCCCAGCCATTCAGCCCAGATTTTCTCTTGCCACAATCCCCAGGCTTCCAAGAGACGCAGGGCTATGTAGCCCAACGCCAGCGGTGCCAGCGTGCGCAGGTTGATGGCCTGGAGCATGTCGGCATAGTGCAATAGCAGGCTGGGATAGTGCGTCTGGGGATCGAGGTGAAAGTGCCAAAGCAAGGCCAGGGCCAGCTTGTGCACATCGTGGTGCAGCAAATCCAGCAGGCCTATGCCGGCTGCCAGCGCTGCCAGGCCTTTCACTGCCTCGAACACTGCGATGGTGCGCAGGACACGCCGGCGTGCATTCAGGTGCTGCGGGCCTGTCATGGGTCGCTTGGCGCCGTCTCACTCGATCGGCGTGTTCTATGGCTTTACTTGGATGCGGCAGTGGCCGGGGCTGGTGCAAGCGCTGGCGTTGGCGCGGCGCCGAAATACTTGGTGTAGATCTGCGCGTAGCCGCCGTCGGCCTTGATGTCGGCCAGGCCCTTGTTGAGTTTGGCCAGCAACTCGGCGTTGCCTTTTTTCACCGCGATGCCGTATTGCTCGGAAGCAAAGCTGCTGTCGCTGACGGTCTTGAATTTCGAGTCGCTGTTGTTGTTCACATAGTTCACGATGACGCCGTTGTCGGCCACTACGGCATCCACGCCGCCGGCTTCCAGCTCCTTGAGCGCTAGCGGGGTGGATTCAAAACGCTTGATATTGGCGCTGTCCTTGCCTTGCAGCTTGGCGACGACTTCATCGCCGGTGGTGCCGTTCTGCACGCCGACCTTGAGCTTTTTCAGGTCGGTGAATTTGCTGATCTTTGAATCCTTTTTCACGGCGATCAGTTGTTGGGCATCGAAGTAGGGCTCGGAGAAATCCAGGGTTTGCTTGCGCTCGTCGGTAATGGTGATGGCCGACACCAGCAGGTCGCGGTCGCCTTGCGCGACCGAGTTGAAAATGCCTTCCCAGGGCGTGTTGATGAATTTCACTTCCATGCCGGCCTTTTGGGCGATGGCCTTGACCACCTCAATGTCGAAGCCGACGATCTCGCCTTTTTCGTTTTGCAACTCAAACGGTGCATAGGCGGCGTCGGTGCCCACCACATACACCCGGGCTGCCGGCGCGGGGGCGGATGCGGCGGGCGCGGGCGCACTCGCGGACGGGGCCGCTGGCTCCTGCTTGCCGCAGGCCGCCAGCACCAGGCCGGCCAGCAACATGCCGGTGGTCTGAAGAAAATGTCGGGTCGATAGGGAGTGCATGAAATACCTCGGCGATGTTGAAGTGAATGCTTGGCATGACCCCGGTCCAGACGGGCCGGGACGGCCAGGTTCATGAAGCTGTGAGAAAAAAGTATAAGCCCGGCTGGCGATGGGCTTGCCTGATAGAAACCCTTTGCGCTGGCCGCGGCCTGTTTGCCAGCCGGCAGCCTCAGTCTGCGCCCTGCATGAGCAAAATGCGATCCACATGCGCCTGCAGGGAGCGCCGGGCGACCGGCCACAGCTGCCGGGGCGTGTCCTCGTAAACCAGCGCCAGCCAGTCGTCGAGTGTGCCGTCGGGGCTGGCCTGCATGGCCGCCGCGACCTTGGCTTCGCGTTTGAGGCGGTGCGCCTTGAGTTGCGCAATGGCTTGCTGCGCGGCGCCCAGCGCGTAGCCATGGGCCGGCAGTATGAAGTCGACCTGATGCTCGTCGCAGGCCGCGTTCAAGGCGTCCAGTGAATCGAGGTAGGCGCTCATTTCGCCATCGGGCGGGCTGATCACCGTGGTGCTGCCGTTCAGGATATGGTCGCCAGAGAACAGCAAGCCGTCTTCCAGCAGCAGCAGGCAGAGGTGGTTGGCCGCATGGCCGGGTGTGAAAATCACCTTCAAAGTGTGCTCCAGCCCTTTGCTGGTAATCGTAAGTAGCTCCTTGTTTGATAGCACTCTGTCCGGCGTGAACTGTGCGTCGGCGCGCGCCGTGGCGGCGGAAGGCAGGCCCAGTATGGGCGGGCGGTTGGCGCACAGCGCCTGCAGCGGCCTGGCGCCGGGGGAGTGGTCGGGGTGCGAATGGGTGCAGACAATTGCTGCTATGCGCCCGCCAGTGGCCGCGTACAGACGCTGGATGTGGCCGGCGTCGTCCGGGCCGGGGTCTATCACGATGTAGCCGCTGTCGGCATCGCCCACGATGTAGCTGTTGGTGCCCGGCCCGGTCATCATGCCGGGGTTGGGCGCGGTCAGGCGCCTGAGGTTTTTCAGCAGCGCCACCGGTTGCGCCGTTTGCCAGTCGAGCGCATGGACGATCTGGCCGTCGGGACAGGTCAGCGTCAGTTCGCCATAAGGCGCCTCGTGCTCCATGTAACGCGCCTCTTTGCCGCCCAGCAGGCCGGCGCGCGGGCAGGAGGTCCAGAGCGGCAGCTCGCTTGCGCAAGCTCGCAGCACCGCGTCAACGTCGGCGTAATGCTGTAGCCGCTCCAGCGTGCGTATGGTCGGGAAGATGATGAAGAAGTTGCCGGCCTGGTGCCGCGCCAGCGCCTCGGCCGGGCGTACCCAGACCGGCTCGAACTGCTCGGCCTCGTCGGCCACCGGGCTCTGGCCCTCGGGCATGCGCGCCACCAGAAAGGGCACGTCAAAGCGGCGCGACAAATCGCGGTCGGTGACCCAGTGGGCCAACACAAACACCTGATCGCCGGCCAGCGTCAGGCCGCGGGCCTGGCACTGGGCCGCGAACGGCGCCTGGCGATCCAGCGCTGCGATGTCTGCCGTGCTGGCGTAACTGCCATCGGCATGGCGCGCCAGCAGCACGCCCAGCTCCTCAAAGCTTTCGCGAATGGCGGCGATGGCCTGCGTCAGGTGCAAGTCGCTCTGGCTGGCGCGGCGGGTGGACTGCGCATGCGCCGCGGCGTCCGTCGCATCAATGCCGCCGCCCGGAAAGACATAGGCGCCAGGCGCGAAGCTGGCCGTCATGGAGCGCCGCGTCATCAGCACTTCAATGCCCTGGGCCGTGTCGCGCAGCAGCAGCACGGTGGCCGCGGGGCGAGTGGGAGCAGGCTCGCGCTGGGGGTATAGGAGTTGGGAGGTTCTGGTCATGAAGAATAATTATGGCGATAAGTTTGGCGGGCTGCTTTTTGGGGCCAGGGGCAGCCAGATTGAATCGGCTGGTTGGGCTACGCGGATAATCCCCTGATGCGAATCCGATTTACCAAAATGCAGGGCGCGGGCAACGATTTCGTGATGCTCGACGAAACCCGCGCGCCGCTGGGCCTGACGACGGCGCAGTACCGTTTTCTGGCCGACCGCCACTTCGGCGTTGGCGCCGACCAGATTCTGTCGGTGCGGCCTTCGCCGGCGCCAGGCATAGACTTTGAATATGTGATCCACAACGCCGACGGCGGCGAGGTCGAGCAATGCGGCAATGGCGCGCGCTGCTTTGTGCGTTTTGTGCGCGAGCAGGGGCTCACCAGCAAGGACGCGGTCAGGGTCAAGACCCTGGGCGGCGTGATCGAGCCGCGCATGCAGCTTGACGGCCGCGTCACGGTGGACATGGGCGCGCCGGTGTTCGAACTGGCGCGCATTCCCTTTGATGCTGCCGGGATCACGCCGCAAACCGCAGCTTCATGGGAAAAATGGCCGCTAGCCCTTGATGGGTGTGCGCAAGGCGCTCCTCTTTTTGTAGCTGTTCTGTCCATGGGCAATCCCCACGCGGTGCAGCTGGTGGCCGACGTTGACACGGCGCCGGTGCTGCAGACCGGCCCGCTGATCGAGAACCATGTGCGCTTTCCAAGGCGCGTCAATGCCGGCTTCATGCAGGTGGTGTCGCGCGGCCAGATCCGGCTTAGGGTCTACGAACGCGGCGCCGGCGAAACCCTGGCTTGCGGCACCGGCGCCTGCGCGGCGGTGGTGGCGGGGATTCGGCTGGGCCTGCTGGATACGCGCGTCGATGTGCTGACGCGCGGCGGCCAGCTGACGATTGAATGGAGCGGCGAACTCGATGCCCCGGTCATGATGACCGGCCCGGCGACCACGGTGTTTCAAGCCGAGATCGATATTCCTGAATAATGCCGACATGAATCCCACTGAAAACCCCATCACCGAAGACGACATCGCCAACTTCCTGGCCAACACCCCCGATTTTTTTGAACGCCATGCGGAGCTGCTGGCTTCGGTGCAACTCTCGGGCGGCCACGGCAACCGGGCCGTCAGCCTGCAAGAGCGCCAGGCCAGCATGCTGCGCGAGAAGATCAAGGGACTGGAGACCCGGGTGGTCGACATGATTCGCCACGGCCAGGAGAACGTGACGATCGCCGCGAAGATGCAGGGCTGGACCCGCAAGCTGCTGCAGACGGCGCAGGCGCGCGAGCTGCCTGGTGCCATCGTGCAGGGGCTGACCAGCGAGTTCCAGATTCCGCAGGCGGCCATCAAGGTCTGGGGCGTGAATGGCATTTTTTCGGATGAAGGTTTTGCCAGCGGCGTCAGCAGCGATGTGCAGGCTTTCGCCTCCTCATTGAGTACGCCTTACTGCGGTGTCAACTCCGGCTTTGAAGCCGTCCAATGGCTGCCCGAGCCCGAGCTGGCCTTGTCGCTGGCGCTGGTGCCACTGCGCGCCGCCGGTTTGCCTATGGTTGGCCTGCTGGTGCTGGCATCAACCGACCCCCAGCGGTTTCATGAGGGCATGGGCACCGATTTTCTGGAGCAGCTGGGCGAGCTGGCCGGCGCAGCGCTGTCGCGCTTGCGTACGCAGGCGTCCGTCTGATTCTGGTCGGCCGCGCCAGCCTGCCAACGCATACTGCCATGACGCTATCCCCAGCGCCTGCCTGCGAGCCAGATCCGCTGGTGCTGCGCTATCTGGTGCATGTGCGAGTGGAGAAACGCCTGGCCGAGCGCACGGTGGTGCTGTACACGCTGGACTTGCAAAGGCTGCAAGCCCATGCCAGCGCGGCCGGTTTGGCGCTGACGGCGGTGCAGAGCAGCCAGCTGCGGCGCTGGGTGGCGCAAATGCACAGCGGCGGCCGCAGTGGCCGCGGCATTGCGCTGATCCTGTCGGGCTGGCGCGGTTTTTACACCTGGCTGGGCCGCGAAGGACTGGTGGTGGGCAACCCGGTGCGGGATGTGCGTGCACCCAAAGCCGCCAAGCCCCTGCCCAAAGCCTTGAGCGTGGACGAGGCGGTTCAGCTGGCCAGCTATCAGGCCGCTGGCGACGCGGCAGATCCGACGCTGGAAGCGCGCGACCAGTGCATCACCGAGCTGCTGTACGGCTGCGGGCTGCGCATAGGCGAGCTGGTCGGGCTGGATTTGCAGGCCAGCGCGCAGGCGCGTGGCTGGATCGATCTGGACGCCGCCGAGGCCCATGTGCTGGGCAAGGGCCAGAAGCGGCGCAGCGTGCCGGTAGGCCGCGCCGCCATGCAGGCCTTGCAGCGCTGGCTGGCGCTGCGCCAGCACTGGGCCGGCGCTGAGCCGGCGGGGCGGACGGCGCTGTTCATAGGCCAGCGCGGCACCCGGCTGACGCCGCAACACATACGCCTGCGCCTGAAGCAGCGCTCGCTACAGGCCGGCCTGGCGACGCCGGTGCATCCGCACATGCTGCGCCATTCCTTTGCCAGCCATGTGCTGCAGTCCAGCGGTGATTTGCGCGCGGTGCAGGAGTTGCTGGGCCACGCCAACATCACCAGCACGCAGGTCTACACGCGGCTCGATTTTCAGCATCTGGCCAAGGTCTATGACGCGGCCCATCCACGGGCGCTGTCGGCCGAGCCGACCGACAGCACGCCCAAATCCAAATCCGGCGGCTAGCAGCGCTGCAAGCGCCGCCGGGCGGCGTGCTCAGGCGGTTCGCTGGGCCGGGTCAGGTCGCCAGAACGTGCTGGCGTTATCGCCGAGCATGAACACCGCGCGCCGGCTATTGTCCGGCACGGCGTTCAGGCGATCTTCGAGTTGCAGCAGCAAGTCTTGCGCATTGGCGCTCTGGTAGGGGACTATCGCATAGGCCACATGCACTTGTGCCACGCACTCCACATGCAGGTTTTGATAGGGCATGAGGCAGCGCGCCACAATGCGCGGCCCCAGAGTCGCCGCGTCCTGCGCGCTGAAAGGGCCTTCCACCAGCATGCCAAAGCGGTGCTCCGACAGCCGTGCGGCGCTGTCGATTTCGCGGGCGGTGGAGAGCAGCCGCTCGGCCACGCGCAGCGGCAATTCTTCGGCCGCCTTGCGGCCAAAGTCGCGTTGAATCTGCTCGGTGTTGACCAGGTCAATCAGCATCACGGCGCTTTGGTGGCGTAGCCGGCCGCAGCGCGCCATCATGCGTACCAGGCGTTCGATAAAAACATGGCCATTGATCAGGCCGGTGGTCGGGTCAACCCGGTCCAGGCCTTGAATGCGCCTGATGTTTTCGCGCCGCTGCTGGCTGCGCAGCATCAGCACCACCATGACCACGGGCAGGTGCAGGGCTACCCCCAGCTGCATGCCGTGCTCGGTCAGAAAACCGTGCGGCGCCAGGCCGGCGAGGTAGGCCAGCGCCCAGCCGCTGCCAAGCGTCACCGGCAAGTAAGCCAGCATCAGCCAGGGCGCAAACCGGTCGCCGCGTCGCCAGGCCCAGCCTATGAGCAGCAGGCCGCTCAGCTTCAGCACCAGAAGCACGGGAACGAAAATCGCCAGACGCGAGGCTGCTGGTATCAAGGCCATGGCGAAGGCCACCAGCACGCCCATTCCGGCTTCGCCCAGCATCAGCCGGTGCAGCCGCCGCGAACGCTCGGGCAGGGCGACTACGGCAGAGATGAACAGCAGCGTGACGGATGCCGCCAGCAGCGGGAGTATCGTGGTGGAGAGGCTGTTCCACCAGGGCCATAGCGGCCACAGGTGCAGGCCGCCTATGCCTGTGATGGTGGCTTGGGTCAGGGCCGTCAGAGTGACGCAGAGGGCGAAAAAGCCATAGGCCGGATCCCGCAGGGAGATCGCGCCCAAGGCCGAAATGAAGGCGGCCAGGCCGGTCAGCCCGAAGAATATGCCCAGAATCAGCGATACGCGCTGCTCCGAATGGCTCAGCCGTCCTTCGCTGATGAATTGCAGGGGAAGTCTGAAGGCGTGGCCGTTTTCGAGCTGTAACAGGTATTGGGTGGGCACCGCGGCAGACAGGGCTATGGGCAGCAGGGGGTGGCGGTGCGGCACCGGCCACTTGCCAACGGCCACCTTATCTCCCGCCCTTTGTTCTATCCATTGGCCAGCGCCGTCCAGGGTGTAGAGCGAGGCCCGGTCTATGGCCGGGTAGGGCACTTCCAGATACCAGCGTTCGGTATCCGGCGCCGGCGGCACGCTGAAGCGAATCCACAGCGAGTCGCCACCCGTCACCGGGTACTTGGCATCGGCATGCGTGGGCTGCCAGGGAATGGCGGCGGTAAGCGCCACCTGGGGCGCTGTGAAGCGGCCGCTGCTGTCTATCCAGTAGTCGCCCCAGTCCAGCAGGGCTACCGGCTGGGCGTGGGTGTTGAGTTCCAGCAGCGTGCGCGCCTGCGCCGGCTGATGGCTCAACAGCAGCAGCCAACCCAGCAGTAGGCTTAGTAACAGACGGCCAAAAAGATGGCCAGAAGCTGGCTGGAGCGGGTGTTTCAGCGAGCCGACAATTTCCTTGCGAATCCCTGATTTTTTTGAAAAATTCTTGTAAATCATTAATTTATCATTTTGTCACAAAATATATCAAAATCAATTTTATGTATGCAAATGTGTTGTTGCTTGGGGTGAGTTGCCCCCAACTCCTGGAGTTTTGATCCGTGCTGCAGTCCTATACGGCTAGGTGCTGCGTTTGGATGTGGTGCAGGCGTTATCCGGTCGACCTGTGTCTTGAATGGAGAATCTGCGCCGTCGATGTCGCAAGCCTGCTGCCAAACTGGCGTCAGGCCGGAGACTGAGTTTTTAGTCAAAAAGGCCTATAGCCCATGATTGACAGGCGTAGCCAGCTATGAAAATAGTAGTTTTTATGGACGCCTGCCGGCCCGGTGGCCGCGTTGGCGTGATGGCCGGGGCCACGCCTGGAAGTCCTATAGTGCAAAGCGGTATTGCGCCAGGAAAGGAGATGGCTTGAAGGGCTCGCTAAACTCCCCAGCTTGGTCTTTGACCCTTTGCGTTCCTTGCGGGCGCACTTTTGCTGTCATTTTGTTTTTATTAGGTAGACACCATGAGCTTGATTCCCGTCACCATCCTCACCGGCTTTCTTGGCTCGGGCAAAACCACGCTGCTCAAGCGCATCTTGACCGAGGCGCATGGCCAGAAAATTGCCGTCATAGAGAACGAGTTCGGTGAGGAAAACATCGACAACGAGATCCTGGTCAACGACACCCAGGAAAACATCATCCAGATGAACAATGGCTGTATCTGCTGCTCTATCCGCGAGGATTTGCGCGAAACGCTGCAGCTGTTGGCCGCCAAGAAACGCAAGGGCCTGCTCGACTTCGAGCGCGTGGTGATAGAAACCACCGGCCTGGCCGACCCCGGCCCGGTGGCGCAGACCTTTTTCATGGACGAGGAAATTGCCGAGCAGTACCTGCTGGACTCCATCTTGACGCTGGTCGATGCCAAACATGCCGAGAGCCAGCTCAATGACCGCCAGGAGGCCCGCCGGCAGGTCGGTTTTGCCGACCAGATTTTCATCAGCAAGACAGACCTGGTGGCCGAGGACGAGGTCAAGGCCTTGACGCACCGCCTGACGCAGATGAACCCGCGTGCACCGCAAAAAGCCGTGCATTTCGGCGAAGTGGCGATTGCCGAGGTGTTTGACCTGCGCGGTTTCAACCTCAATGCCAAGCTCGATATCGACCCGGATTTCCTCAAGGCCGAGGAGCATGAGCACCACGATCACGACCACGACCATGAACACGGCGAGCATTGCGACCACCCTTCGCATGCCCATGATCACGACCATGGCCACCATCACCACCACGATGACGACGTGAAAAGCTTTGTGTTCCGCTCAGATAAAGCCTTCAGCCCGGCCAAGCTGGAAGACTTTTTGGGTGCGGTGGTGAATATCTACGGCCCGCGCATGCTGCGCTACAAGGGCGTACTCAATATGGAGGGTACCGATCGCAAGGTGATTTTCCAGGGCGTGCACCAGCTCATGGGCAGCGACCTCGGACCGGCCTGGGCCGAGGGCGAGGTGAGAAACAGCAAGATGGTCTTCATAGGCATCGACTTGCCCAAAGATATTTTTGTGCAAGGCCTGGAGCAGTGCCTGGTTTGAGGTAGGCTGTTACATATAGTTTAAGAATGGTGGGAATGTCGCATGTCTGTCTCGATTTTCCAACGGTTTATGTTTGGTGCGGCGGCATGTGGCTATGAGCCGATACAATCGCGCGCCGACCAAAATACCCGGAACGTCGAATCGGGAAGCCAGTCAGAAAAGAATCCGGACGAATACGGCTTGCAAACCGTGCTAAGGCGGTTTCAGTGGCTGGACCGGCGGCAGACGCACCAGAAAAACTGGCATCAGCTAGGGCCGGACTGTTCGAGGGCAGTTGGGCCAAACAGCCGCAGCAGTGGCCTGAGGGTCATCCACAAGCCGCTTCCCAGAGGAGAGACATCGTGAACGCTCAAGAGAAGAAGACCAAGGCGCCAGCCAAGGCAACGCCCGCAACCAAGGCGGTGGTCAAGGTCGCAAAAAAAATCACCGCGGCAGCTGCTAAGAAATCAGTTGAGGTGGCCGTCAAGCCGGCAAGCAAGGCCAAAGCTGCGACCCCGGTCGTGCCAAAGCCAGCCGTCAAGGTGCTTGATCATCCGAAAGCGTCATTGCCTGTTGCCGTGTCCAAGCCAGCGCCCACGCTGCTCAAGGCCCCGGCACCCTTGAAAGCCGGGCGCAGAAGCTCGGCCAGAATTTCCGTCCAATCAATCCCATCCGCACCTATGGTGCCAACCCATGCGCCTGACGCAGCCAAAGCCAGTTACTCCACAATGACAGAACGCGTGATCGCGCCGCCCATTCATGCGGCCGCCCCCAAAGACCCCAAGCTCGCCAACAACTGGAAGACCAAAGCCGCCGATCAGTTGACCGACGAAGAAGTCAAGTCCATGCCGGATGACGAGTACATGAATGAAAAGCAGCTGGCTTTCTTCCGCCACAAGCTGTCCTTGCTCAAGCAGGACATCCACAACAACGCGGGTGAGACCACCGAACACCTGCGCGAAGACGCCGCCGTGGTGCCCGACCCGGCTGACCGTGCCACGATTGAAGAGGAGCATGCGCTTGAGTTGCGGACGCGTGACCGTGAGCGCAAGCTGCTCAAGAAGATCGAGCAGTCGATTGCCCGCATTGATTCCGGCGACTACGGCTATTGCGATGAAACCGGCGAAGCCATCGGTGTTGGTCGTCTGATTGCACGTCCCACCGCCAATTTGTCGCTGGAGGCACAGCAGCGCCGCGAACTCAAACAGAAAATGTTTGGTGACTAACGAGTAAATTGCCGAGCTCACACTTTTAATCATCCCGACATGCCCAAAGACGAAACCGCATCAGGCTTGCTGTCCAAGGTCGTCAAGTTCGTCCGCAATCCGGGCACGAATTGGGCGGATCTGGATTCCATACATTCGGACAAGGATGACGCGGTGAGCAAGCAATTGCTCAAGGAGATGATTGAGCGTAAGCGGCGCAATGACTTTGTGCGCAAGCGTGAGTTCGACATGCTGCGCAAGATGCGTAAACGCGAGGCCATGGGGGGGCTGGTTCAAGATCCCGCTGGCCGGCCTTCTTTCTTCCAGAGCAGTCTGGCCTCCCGACCTGATGACCGGGCAACAACGCTCAAGAAGATCGATGAGATCGAGGCGCAGATGTCCATGCAGTGGTGGAAAACCAAGAGCAACACTGCTGCTGGAACCACGGTGGAGGTGCCCTTGATGCCGCAAGGCGAGGACGCCGCCACTCAGGCACCGGTGGACAGTGGCCTGCCTGTGGCTTATCGTCCGACGACCCCGGTGGGCCTGACAGCTGTCGGCAATGCCGCAGAAGTTGGAGCCAAGCCAGGCCAAGCCGGCATGCCGGTTCGGGATTCTGCAGTGGATGCGGCGGAAATGGTGGTCTATGACGCTGAGCTTGAAGAGTCAGCCATCCGCTTTGCCAATGGTGACAATGCCGGTGCGGAAGCTGGTTTGCTGGAGATTTTGAGGCCAGGTGGGGCCCGCACAGATCATGCGGAAACCTGGTTGGCGCTGTTTGACCTGTATCGTGCCACCGGAGCGCAGGAGAAGTTTGAAACGGCCGCTCTCCAGTTTGTGGAGCGGTTTGACCGCTCTGCGCCACAGTGGTTTGTACTCTCCGATGTGAATGATTTTCCTGGCGGGCCGGCAGCTCCGGCAGGCAATGGGCCGGCTGCTGATTGGGTGTGCCCTTCGGTAGTGGGGGTTCAGACTGTTGCGGCTCTCAGGGCGGCGCTGGGCCGAGCCCCTATGCCGTGGCGCCTGGATTGGAATCATCTGAAAACCATTGAAGCTGCTGCGCTGGAGCCTTTGTGCGCGGTATTCAGTGGCTGGGCGGACCAGCCTGTTCAGTTGCGCTTTATCGGCGATGCTCAGTTGCAAAACGTGCTCTTCAACGCCACTCCTTCGGGCAACCGGAGTACGGCGCAAAGCTGCTGGTTATTGCGCCTGGAAGCGCTGCGTGTGACGCACCGCCCCGATGATTTCGAGCTGGCGGCCCTTGATTTTTGTGTCACCTATGAAGTTTCCCCGCCGGCCTGGGTAAGCGCGCGTTGTGAGTACGCTTCGCTGGACGCGCAAGGCGCTGTTGTGAGCGGGCACACCGTCATGGGCGATGCATACCGCGACTCCACGCACTCGAGTTTCAGCCTCTTGGACGGGGATTCCGACCTGGGTGTGCAAAGTAGTACCCCTTTGAGTAATTTGTTGTCTGCCGAGCTCTCTGGGCAGATTCGAGGTGATGCCATTTCCGTGCTGGATCAGCTGGAGGCCAGGTTCACGGGAGTGGACATGGTGCAGATTTCCTGCGCCAAGCTGGTTCGCGTCGATTTTTCTGCCGCAGGCACGCTGCTCAATTGGGTGTCAGCTCGCGAGGCCGAGAACTGCGCCGTACAGTTCTCGGATGTCAATCGCTTGGTGGCGTCTTTCTTCAATGTGATTGGCATCACTGAACACGCCAGAGTGCGTGTTCGTCTTGACTGAGGTAGATAGCTCCATCAGTCCTTGTTGCGTTGGCGTGCGGTAAATACGGCTTTCCAGCCTTTCGGCACAAGCCACCTCTTTGGTGGTGTCCTCTTTCTGCCTGACAAGGCTTCCCCTTTTCCTATCATTTCTTGCGCTACAGGTTGACTCCGTGTGTCGTTCTCTGTCTGCGCTCACCATCGAGTACTTCCAGCTTGAGAATATTGCTGTGAATCTTGGGTGCACGGTGGGCGTGACAAGTGATGGCTTAAAGATCTACTTTCATTGCTTGCCCTAAGTGCTTAATTTAAAACATCTTTTTGTTTAAACTCAATTTCTGAGAAATACTTCTAAGTCCTTGATTTCATTGAAAAAAAATGTTTCGGATCACTTGCTTGTAAAACGTTTCCTGATAAAGTGGGAAAAAGTGCAATTTGGTGGTGAAAAGTGTTTTCTAAGGATTTTTAGCGGTGTTTCAAGGCGCATCATCTCTAGCTCTCGATACCAAGGGTCGGCTTTCTGTGCCAACCCGGTATCGCGACGTGCTGAGCGCGACCGCTTCCAGCCAGATCACCATGACCAAGCATCCGCACGGTTGCCTGATGATTTTCCCGCGCAATGAATGGGAGCAATTTCGTCAACGCATCAATTCGCTGCCCATGGAGGCACAGTGGTGGAAACGGATTTTTCTGGGCAATGCCATGGATGTCGATATGGATGCGACGGGTCGTGTCCTGGTCTCGCCTGAGCTGCGCGCCGCCGCGGGTATTGGCAAAGACGCGGTATTGCTTGGCATGGGTAGTTACTTCGAGTTGTGGAACGCTGCAACTTACGCGGCCGAGGAGGCCGAGCAGATGAAGGCAGCGATGCCTGACGTATTTAAAGATTTTTCATTCTGAAAGAAGATGGTGCAAGACACATGGATACACCGCACCGTCTTGTTGAACGAAGCGATAGCAGCGCTTCAGATCAACCCAGACGGCCATTACATCGACGCGACTTTTGGGCGCGGCGGGCATTCACGCCTGTTGCTGTCGCAACTTTCAGGACTCGGACGCCTGACGGCCTTCGACAAGGATCTGGATGCCATCGCGGAGGCGCAAACCATTGCCGATCCGCGCTTTTCTATTCGTCACGAAGGTTTTATGCATCTGGACCAGCTGCCTGCGGCCAGTGCCGCAGGCGTGCTGATGGACTTGGGCGTGAGCTCGCCCCAGATCGACAACCCGGAGCGTGGTTTTTCTTTCCGCCAGGAAGGTCCGCTCGACATGCGCATGGATACCACGCGTGGTCAAAGTGTGGCCGATTGGCTGGTGGACGCTTCCATAGAAACCATGGCGGAGGTGATACGTGACTATGGCGAAGAACGGTTTGCTGGGCCGATTGCAAAGGCGATTGATCGTTGCCGACAGGAACGGGGCCCTCTTAGAACCACCGCCGAGCTGGCCGAAGTCGTGGCTGGCGCGGTCAAAACCCGCGAGCCGGGCAAGGATCCTGCAACGCGCACATTTCAGGCTTTTCGGATTTTCATCAATGCCGAACTTGAAGAGTTGCAACAGGCGCTAGAAGCCTCGCTGAAAGTGCTGCAACCAGGAGGCCGTCTGGTGGTGATCAGTTTTCATTCACTCGAAGATCGCATCGTCAAGCAATTCATTGCAGGGCATTCGCGCGAGGTGTTTGACAGGCGAGCTCCCTTTGCGGAGCCCAAGGCCATGAAACTCAAGGCGCTGGGTCGGGTCAAGCCTAGTGAAGAGGAGGTCGCCGGCAATCCACGTTCGCGCAGCGCCGTGATGCGGGTGGCGGAGCGGACCGGAGTGAGTGCATGAGGCAGTCGGTTTTCGCCTGCTTGCTCCGGGGGCATCTAGCCTCCTTGGCGTGTGGCGCAGCTAAAAAAGTGGGGGCCATATGGCCCGCCTGAATTTCGTGCTTCTGTTGGCCGTGCTGGTCAGTGCGCTGTATCTGGTGCGCACGCAGTATGAGTCGCGTCGACTTTATGTGGAGCTTGAAAAGACCAGCGCCCAGAGTCGAAAAATAGAAGTGGAAAATGAGCGCCTGCAGGTGGAAAAACGTGCCCAGGCCACGCCGCTCAGAGTGGAGCAGCTGGCCAGGGATCGCTTGCACATGCGCACGGCAACGCCCGCCATCACCCAGTATGTGAGCTACAAGGACGCAGCGCCGGCACCAGCAGGGGGTGCGCCGCATGAGTAAAAGCGTTCTCTACACCTCCAGTCCTTTGCTGGCCAGCAAAACACCCGTCTGGCGCAGCAAGTTCATCGTGGCCAGCATTGCGCTGGCTTTTACCGGTCTGGCAGGCAGGGCCGCCTATATTCAGGTGTTTGGGAATGATTTTTTCCAGCGCCAGGGCGAGGTTCGCTTTGCCCGGACGCTGGAGTTGCCCGCTAACCGTGGCCGGATCCTGGATCGCAATGGTCTGATTCTCGCTTCCAGCGTGCCTGCGCCCAGTATTTGGGCCATTCCGGAGGATGTCGAGGCAAGCAAGGAGCAGCTCGCAACCTTGGCCAAACTGTTGGAGATGCCGCCGGCCGAGCTGAAGAAAAAGCTGGGAGATGAAGATAAAACCTTTGTCTGGATAAAGCGCCAGGTTGACGAGCCCATCGCCCAGAAAATTCATGCGCTGGGCATCAAAGGCCTCTATCAGCGCAAGGAATACAAGCGCAAATATCCCGAAGGCGAGGCGGCAGCGCATGTGGTTGGCTTCACGAATGTCGAAGACAAGGGGCAGGAGGGCATTGAACTGGCCTTTAACCAGGAGCTGTCGGGCAAGGCCGGTTCACGGCGTGTGATCAAGGACAGGCTGGGCCGCGTGGTCGAGGGCGTTGGGGAGCAAGTGCCGCCGGTTGAAGGCAAAGATATTCAGCTGAGCGTCGACAGCAAGGTGCAGTTTTTTGCCTATCAGAAGCTGCGTGATGCCGTGACCGCGCGCAAGGCCAAGGCCGGCAGCGTGGTCGTGCTCGATACCATCACCGGAGAAGTGCTGGCGCTTGCCAACTACCCGAGCTATGTGCCCGACAAGCGTCAAAATTTGACCGGTGAACAGCTGCGCAACCGGGCCCTGACCGACACCTTCGAGCCTGGCTCAACGATGAAGCCGATCACGGTGGCGATGGCCCTGGAAGCCGGCCGAGTTAAGCCGCAAACCCTCATCGAAACCGGTCCGGGCCGCTTCAGCATGGGCGGCTTCACCATTAGCGATACCCATAACTACGGCACCTTGACCGTTGAGGGCGTGATTCAGAAATCCAGCAACGTCGGTGCGCTGAAAATTGCACAGAAGATGACTCCGCACGAGATGTGGGACACCTACGTTGCCTTGGGTTATGGCCAGAAACCTCAAATCCAGTTCCCTGGTGCGGTGACCGGCCGGCTGCGGCCGTGGAAAACCTGGCGGCCGATAGAGCAGGCGACCATGTCTTATGGCTATGGTCTTTCGGCCTCCTTGTTTCAGATGGCGCATTCCTACACTTCCTTCGCCCACGATGGGCAGATCATTCCGGTCACCATCCTCAAGAGCAGCGAGCCTGCGGTTGGCGTCAGGGTATTTTCCGCAGAGAACGCGCTTGCGGTGCGCCGCATGCTGCAAATGGCAGCCGCACCGGGCGGTACCGGTCAGCGAGCGCAGACCATCGGCTATTCGGTGGGCGGCAAATCAGGAACCGCACACAAGCAGGTTGGCAAAGGTTACGCCAGCAACAAATACCGCGCCTGGTTTACCGGCATGGCACCTATCGAGGCGCCGCGCATCATTGTTGCAGTGATGATTGATGAGCCTAGCGATGGCCAATACTATGGCGGCCTCGCAGCCGCTCCGGTGTTTAGTGAGGTGGTGCAGCAGACGCTGCGCATGATGGGAGTGCAGCCGGACATGAGCGTCAAGCCGCAAATTGTGACGCAAGCTGTGGAGGAGTCCTTTTGATAACCCAACTCCATAACCCTGAGCAAGCGGCCCGCTGGTTGCGCGAGCGCGTTACCGGCAGCCTTTGCACGGACAGCCGCGGGGTGGGTAGTGGCGACGGTTTCATTGCCTGGCCTGGCGCGGCAACGGATGGCCGCAAGTATGTCGGTGCCGCGCTGGCAGCGGGTGCGCAGGCTTGTCTGGTTGAGCATGAGGGCGCTGCTGCTTACGGCTTCACGGATGAGCGAGTCGCCACCTATAAGGGGCTGAAGGCCGCTACTGGCCCCATTGCCGCCGCGTATTTTGATGGGCCTAGCCAGCAATTGCAGGTCGTGGCCGTCACCGGAACCAACGGAAAGACTTCCACCGCCTGGTGGCTGGCGCAGGCGCTGGGCCGACTGGGGAAAAAATGTGGTGTCGTCGGTACCTTGGGTATCGGTGAGCCTGGTGCCATGGTCTCCAATGGCCTGACAACGCCCGACCCGGTGTTGCTGCAGCAGCAGCTGCGGCGCTTTGTGGCGGAAGGCTTTAGCGCCTGTGCGTTGGAAGCCTCATCGATAGGGATCGTCGAGCGGCGTCTGGATGCGACTGCCATACAGGTCGCGATGTTTACCAATTTCACGCAGGACCATCTCGACTACCACGCCTCGATGCAGGACTATTGGGAAGCCAAGAGAATGCTGTTCGACTGGCCCGGCTTGAAGGCGACAGTGATCAATGTCGACGATATCAAAGGCCTTGAGTTGAGCCGCTCGCTGGTTGACGCGGGCCTGGATGTCTGGACGTTTTCATGCGGCAGGCCAGCTCGACTGCAGGCGCAGGAAATTCATCACGATACGCATGGCCTAAGCTTTGACGTGCTCGAAGGCGCAGAACGCCACAGAATTTCAGCCAGGCTGGTGGGGCAGTACAACGTGTCCAATCTGCTGGGTGTTATCGCCGCCCTGCGCGCCATGGGCATGCCTCTGGTCGATGCGGTAGGCGCTTGCGGCGATCTGCTGCCAGTGCCGGGGCGCACGGAAACCATTGCGGCAGAAGGCTTGCCACTGGTCGTCATCGATTACGCGCACACGCCAGACGCGCTGGAGAAGGTGCTCACGGCGCTCAGGCCGGTGGCATCGAGCCGCGGCGGCCAGCTCTGGTGTGTCTTTGGTTGCGGCGGTGACCGCGATGCCAGCAAACGGCCCTTGATGGCCGCGGTCGCTGAAGTGCATGCCGACCAGGTGGTGGTGACCAGCGACAACCCGCGCAGCGAAAACCCGCTGACCATCATTGGCCAGATCTTGCTGGGCTTGAGTCACCGGGATGCCGTGCATGTGCAGGCCGACCGTGCCGCTGCAATTGCCCATGCGCTAAGCCTGGCGCAAGCGCAGGATGTGGTGCTGCTGGCAGGCAAGGGCCATGAGGCTTATCAGGAGATTCAAGGGGTGAAGCACCCTTTTTCTGATCACGTGCATGCGCAAGCCGCTCTGGACCTCGCAAAAGCCGGGCGCCTGGCAGAGGGAGGCGGCGCATGATGAACTTGCAGCAAGCACTGAGCTGCCTGGCGCAGGCCAGGCTGGTGGGCGATGGCTCGGTGACGCTTTCGCGCGTGCACACCGATACGCGCAGCCTGCAGCCGGGTGATTTGTTCGTGGCGCTCAAGGGCGATCGTTTTGATGCCCATGAATTTTTGTCCCAGGCCAAGGCGCAAGGCGCCGTGGCGGCGATTGCCCAGCATGGCTTGCTTGAGGCTGGCTTGCCCGGTCTGGAAGTGGCCGATTCCCGGCTGGCGCTGGGGCAACTGGCAGCTGGCTGGCGTTCGCAGTTCGGTTTGCCGCTGATCGCGGTGACAGGCAGCAATGGCAAAACCACGGTCACGCAGATGATTGCGGCTATTTTGCGGGCCTGGAAGTCGGATCAGGCCTTTGCCACCGAAGGCAATCTCAACAATGACATCGGCGTACCGCTGACGCTGCTGCGACTGCGGGCTTCACATCAGGTGGGCGTGGTCGAGCTGGGCATGAACCACCCTGGTGAGATCGCCTATCTGGCGGACTTGGCCAGACCCACCGTGGCCTTGGTCAACAACGCGCAAAGAGAGCACCTTGAGTTCATGACAACCGTCGAGGCGGTTGCTCAGGAAAACGGCGCAGTGATTCAGTCCCTGGCGGCCAGTGGCATCGCCGTTTTCCCTGCTGATGATGATTACAGCGCGGTCTGGCGCGGCCTGGCGGGTTCACGCAAGGTCCTGACCTTCGCGCTGGCTGGCCCGGCGGATGTCACCGCCCAGGCGCACTGGCACGGCGACTGCTGGCAGGTGGCCGCGCAAACGCCGTCCGGCCCGCTTGAATTTCCCCTGCATATCGCCGGCCGGCACAACGTCAAGAATGCTTTGGCCGCCATCGCTTGTGCGCTTGCTGCGGGCGTGCCTCTGTCTTCTATTGCGGTCGGATTGTCAGCATTTGCACCGGTCAAGGGGCGGTCGCGTGCCATTCCCGTTTTCTTCCAGGGTCGCGTGCTGACCCTGATTGACGACACTTACAATGCCAACCCCGATTCCATGCAGGCCGCCATTGAGGTGCTGGCCGAATTGCCCGGCCCGCATTTGCTGGTCATGGGTGACATGGGTGAGGTTGGCGACCAGGGCCCCCGCTTCCATGAGGAGGCCGGTCGGCATGCCCGCGCGCTGGGCATTGAAAAGCTCTTCACGCTGGGTGCGCAGTCGCAAGGCGCGGCCAGCGCTTTCGGCGCCGGGCGCCATTTCGGCGAGATGGATGAGCTGGTCGAGGCCGTACTGGCAGAGCTACCTCATGCGGGCAGCGTGCTGGTGAAGGGCTCGCGTTTCATGAAGATGGAGCGCGTCGTTCAGGCCATTGCGGCCATGGCCGATCAAATACAACAACATAGCAAGGAAGAGCCTCATGCTGCTTAGTCTGGCCCAGTGGCTCCAGTCAATTTCCCCTGAATTTGCTTCTTTCAGGGTGTTTCAGTACCTGACATTTCGGGCCGTCATGGCCGCACTCACCTCTTTGCTGATAGGCCTGCTGGCGGGTCCTTTCGTGATTCGTCGCCTGATCGCACTGAAGATTGGCCAGCCTATCCGTGAATACGCCATGCAGACGCACTTGAGCAAAAGCGGCACGCCCACCATGGGCGGCGTGCTGATACTGCTGTCGATTGGCATGTCGACGCTGTTGTGGTCCGACCTGTCGAATCGTTTCGTCTGGATTGTGCTGCTGGTCACCCTGGGTTTTGGCGCCATAGGCTGGGCCGATGACTGGCGCAAAGTGGTTCACAAAGATCCGGAAGGCATGCGCTCGCGCGAAAAGTATCTGTGGCAGTCCCTCATTGGCCTGATGGCTGCGCTGTATCTGGTGTTCAGCATCTCCGAGAGTTCCAACCTGCGCGTGCTGGAGCTTTTCGTCAGCTGGGTGCAGTCCGGTTTTGATGTGAACTTGCCGCCTAAGGCTGGGCTGCTGGTGCCCTTCGTCAAGGAAGTGAGCTATCCGCTGGGCGTGTTTGGTTTCGTGATCCTGACTTATCTGGTGATTGTGGGCTCCAGCAATGCCGTCAACCTGACCGACGGTCTGGATGGCCTGGCCATCATGCCGGTGGTGATGGTGGGTTCCGCGCTGGGCGTCTTCGCCTATGTGACCGGCAGCTCGGTGTATTCCAAATACCTGCTCTTTCCGCATATTCCGGGTTCGGGCGAGTTGATGATTTTTTGTGCCGCCATGGCCGGCGCCGGTCTGGCCTTTTTGTGGTTCAACACCCACCCGGCACAGGTTTTCATGGGCGACGTAGGCGCCCTGGCGCTGGGTGCTGCGCTGGGCACCATTGCAGTCATCGTGCGACAGGAAATTGTGCTGGCCATCATGGGCGGCATCTTTGTCGTCGAGGCCCTTTCCGTCATGCTGCAGGTGACCTGGTTCAAGTTCACCAAAAAACGCTTTGGCGAAGGACGGCGGCTGCTCAAGATGGCGCCGCTGCATCACCATTTCGAGAAAAGTGGCTGGAAGGAAACGCAGGTCGTGGTCCGTTTCTGGATCATCACCATGCTGCTGTGCCTGATTGGTCTTTCAACGCTCAAGCTGAGATGAAATACCTCGCGCAAAAAAACATTCTTGTCCTGGGGCTGGGCGCTTCCGGCCTGGCGCTGGCGCGCTGGTGCGTGCGTTGCGGCGCGCAGGTCACCGTGGCCGACACCCGCGCCCAGCCACCTCAACTGCAGGCCCTGCGCGACAGTTTGCCAGCCGCGACCTTTGTTCAGTCGGCGATGGATGAAAGCTTGCTTGCCGATGTGGCGTTCGATCTGGTGCTGAAAAGCCCAGGGCTGTCGCCTGCGTCCGTGGCGGGTGTGATCCATGCCGCTGAGGCCAGGGGCATCGCCCGTGGCAATGAGCTTAGTCTGTTTGCCCAGGCACTGGTCGATCTGAAAGAGGCATGGGGCTATACCCCCAAGGTCATAGGCATTACCGGTACCAACGGCAAGACCACCGTGACCTCGCTCACCGGCCAGCTGGTGCAACGCGCCGGCAAGTCCGTGGCTGTGGCCGGCAATATCGGCCCGACGCTGCTGGACACCCTGGCAGAAAAACTGGATCAAGAGCCGGAGCCGGAGCCGGAGCTGGTTCCAGAGCCAGACCAGCTTCAAGCTGGCACCAGCATTGAGCCGGCGAATGAGGTGACTGTGCTGGTAGCGCCATCAGAGCATATGGATGCCGAGCCCAGCGAGCCGGGCGAGTCAGTGGACAGTGAGGCGTTGGCAGAAGCGCTCATCGCGCCGGCGCAGCCACCTCAGGCAGCTGCGCGGGTTTTTTCAGTTCTACCTGAGGTCTGGGTGCTGGAGCTGTCCAGCTTTCAGCTCGAAGGCGTCAAGAACTTCGAGCCCACGACGGCAACGGTGCTGAATGTGACGCAGGATCACCTGGACTGGCACGAAACCCTGGCGGCCTATGCGGCTGCCAAGGCCAATGTCTACGGCCATACCGGTTTGATGCTGTTGAATCGCGATGACCCGCTGGTCATGGCCGCCATGCCACCACAGCTTGCCCCCGCTAGGAACAAACCGGCTTCCCGCCCCTATGTTTCCTTTGGCAGCGGTGAGCCGCAGCGCCCCGGCGACTACGGCATTGAAACCGTCAATGGCATGGCCTGGCTGGTGCGAGCCATGGAAGCGGATGAGACCATCAAACGTCGCAAGGGTGAGGAGGTCGAGCTTTTCATCCAGCGCCTGATGCCTATTGATGCCTTGCGCATTCGTGGCCGCCATAACGCCACCAATGCGCTTGCCGCGCTGGCACTGGCCACTGCGGCGGGTTGCCCGCTGGCGCCCATGCTGCACGGCCTGCGGGAATACCGCGGCGAGCCGCACCGCGTGGAATCGGTGGCGGTGATCAATGAGGTGGAGTATTTTGACGACAGCAAAGGCACCAATGTGGGCGCGACGGTGGCGGCACTGGCCGGCCTGGGCGCCGAACGCCGGCTGGTGCTGATTTTGGGCGGCGAAGGCAAGGGCCAGGATTTCTCACCGCTGGCCGATCCGGTGTCGCGCCATGCCAGGGCCGTGGTCTTGATAGGGCGCGATGCCCCCATGATCCGGGCCGCGCTGCAGCCAAGCCATGTCACCTTGCTGGACGCCAGCTCCATGCAGCAAGCCGTCATGGTCGCGGCGCAGCAGGCGGAATCCGGCGATGCCGTCCTGATGTCGCCGGCCTGTGCCAGTTTTGACATGTTCGACAACTACGAACACCGGGCGCAGGTTTTTTGCGAAGCGGTGCAGGCGCTGGCGCATGAGCAGGGGGCTGTGCTGTGACCGTTGCCACACGTCTTTCAGGCTGGTTCTCTGGCGTCGGCAAGGCCGCCGCCGAGGTGCTGCCGGTGCGGCTGGGCGGACAAAGCATGTCCGGCACTCTGACGACGCCGGTACGCCTGGCAGGCTATGACAAGGCGCTGGTGTGGGTCACGGTGGCTTTGCTGATGTGGGGCCTGATCATGGTGTATTCGGCATCGGTGGCGATGCCTGACAACCCCAAGTTTGCGCGTTATGCCCACACCCATTTCGTGACGCGTCACTTCCTGTCGCTGGTCGCGGCTTTCCTGGCGGCCTATCTGACGTTTCAGGTTCCCATGGCAACCTGGGAAAAAGTGGCGCCCTGGCTGTTTGTGGCCTCGCTGCTGCTCTTGATGCTGGTGCTGGTGCCCTTCATTGGCAAGGGTGTGAACGGGGCCAGGCGCTGGATTTCCCTGGGCTTCATGAACTTTCAGCCCTCGGAACTGGCCAAGTTTGCGGTGCTGCTGTATGCCGCTGATTACATGGTCCGAAAAATGGATGTGAAGGAGCGTTTCTTTCGCGCCGTGCTGCCGATGGCGACGGCGATTGCCGTGGTCGGCGTGCTGCTGCTGGCCGAACCCGACATGGGTGCTTTCATGGTGATCTCGGTCATTGCCATGGGCATTTTGTTTTTGGGTGGCGTCAATGCCCGCATGTTCTTTGTGATTGCCGCGGTAGTGGTGGTGGCCTTTAGCCTGATGGTGATGCTGAGCGAATGGCGGCGCGAACGGATTTTTGCCTACCTCGATCCCTGGAGCGACAAATATTCCATGGGCAAGGGCTACCAGCTTTCGCATTCCCTGATTGCCTTTGGTCGTGGTGAAATTTTTGGCGTGGGCCTGGGCGGCAGCATTGAAAAACTGCACTGGCTGCCCGAGGCGCATACCGACTTTTTGATGGCGGTCATAGGCGAGGAGTTTGGCCTTGTCGGCGTGCTGGTCGTGATTGGCCTGTTCATGTGGATGACCCGCCGCATCATGCACATCGGCCGTCAGGCGATTGCGCTGGACCGTCTGTTTGCGGGCCTGGTCGCCCAGGGTGTTGGCATCTGGATGGGGTTTCAGACCTTCATCAACATCGGCGTCAACCTGGGCGCCCTGCCGACCAAGGGCCTGACCTTGCCATTGATGAGTTTTGGCGGCTCTGCCATCTTGATGAATCTGGTGGCGCTGGCGGTGGTGCTGAGAATCGATTATGAAAATCGGGTTCTCATGCGCGGAGGCCGCGTATGAGAATTCGATTTCACCAAAATCGGGTGAGTGCGAAGCACTGCAACGCGTCAGCGTTGTTGATGCGCGGAGGCCGCGTATGACCCAGCAGCGCTGCGCCCTGATCATGGCCGGTGGTACCGGTGGCCATATCTTCCCCGGGCTGGCCGTGGCAGAAGCCTTGCGCGAGCGTGGCTGGCGTGTTCACTGGCTGGGCGGACTGGGTAGTGCCAGCCATCCCAGCATGGAAAGCCAGCTGGTGCCGCCGCGTGGCTTTGCCTTCGAGTCGATTGCCTTCTCCGGCGTCCGTGGCAAAGGCCCGGTTACGCTGGCGCTGCTGCCCCTGCGTCTGCTCAAGGCCTTTTGGCAAAGCGTGCAAGTGATACGCCGCGTCAAACCCGATGTGGTGGTGGGCCTGGGCGGCTACATCAGCTTTCCGGCCGGCATGATGAGCGTGCTGCTGGGCAAACCGCTGATCCTGCACGAACAAAACTCCGTGGCCGGCATGGTGAACAAGGTGCTGGCGGCGGTGGCCGATCGCGTGTTCACGGCCTTCCCCGAGGTGTTTAAAAAAGGTCAATGGGTGGGCAATCCGCTGCGCCCGGCCTTTACCCGTCAGCCTGATCCGGCAACCCGTTTCGCCGGACGCAGCGGGCCGCTCAAGCTGCTGGTGGTGGGCGGCAGTCTGGGCGCCGCAGCCCTCAACACCTTGGTGCCCAAAGCCCTGGCGCTGATGCCGGCGCAAGAGCGTCCGCAGGTTACGCACCAGAGCGGCGCCCGCCAGATCGAGGCACTTCGCGCCAACTATCGGGCGGCCGGCGTGCAAGCAGAGTTGACGCCTTTTATCGAAGACACGGCCCAGGCCTTTGCCGATGCCGACTTGATCATTTGCCGCGCCGGCGCCAGCACGGTGACCGAAATCGCCGCCGTGGGCGCGGCGGCGCTGTTTGTTCCCTTTCCCGCTGCCGTTGATGACCATCAGACCAGCAATGCCCAGTTCCTGGTGCAGCACGGCGCTGGCTGGCTGGTGCAGCAACGCGATCTCACGGCAGAAAAATTAGCCATAATGCTACAAAAAACAGAGCGTTCTACGCTTATCCAATCTGCCCTACAGGCCAAAATCATGCAGAAAACAGATGCCACGGCCCAGGTCGTGGCCGCTTGCGAGGAGCTTGCGTCATGAAGCACGCCATTAAGCACATTCATTTCATAGGCCTGGGAGGTGCCGGCATGTCCGGTATCGCCGAAGTCCTGCACAACCTTGGCTATGTCATTTCCGGCTCCGATCTGTCGAACAGTGCAACGCTGCAGCGTCTGGCCGGCCTGGGCATCAAGACCTTCGTCGGCCATGATGCGGCCAATCTGGTCAGCGTCGATGCCGTGGTGACGTCCACGGCGGTGCAGGCCGACAACCCTGAGGTGCTGGCGGCGCGCGAAAAGCGTATTCCCGTGGTGCCACGAGCCCTGATGCTGGCCGAGCTGATGCGCCTCAAGCAGGGCATTGCGATTGCCGGCACCCATGGCAAAACCACCACGACCAGCCTGGTGGCCAGCGTGCTGGCCGAAGCCGGCCTGGACCCGACATTCGTGATTGGTGGCCGGCTCAACAGCGCAGGCGCCAACGCCAAGCTGGGTTCGGGCGACTACATCGTGGTGGAAGCCGACGAGTCAGACGCCTCCTTTTTGAACCTGCTGCCCGTGATGGCCGTGGTCACCAATATCGATGCCGACCACATGGAAACCTATGGGCATGACTTTGGCAAGCTCAAAAAGGCCTTTGTCGATTTTCTGCACCGCATGCCTTTTTATGGCACGGCTATTTTGTGCACCGATGACCCGGCCGTGCGCGAAATCGTGCCGCAGGTTTCCTGCCCCATCACCAGCTACGGTTTTGGCGAAGAGGCGCAGGTACGCGCCATCAATGTGCGGGCTGTAGGGGCGCAAATGCACTTCACCGCGCAGCGGCGCAATGGCGTCACCTTGCCGGACATGGAGGTGGTGCTGAACCTGGCGGGCCGGCACAACGTGCTCAACGCCCTGTCGGCCATTGCCATCGCCGTCGAACTCAATGTGCCCGATGCCGCCGTGCAAAAAGCGCTGGCGGAGTTCAGCGGCGTGGGTCGGCGTTTCCAGAGTTATGGCGATCTGCCGGCCAAGGACGGCGGGCAGTTCACCCTGATCGAGGATTACGGCCACCACCCGGTAGAGATGACCGCCACCTTGGCCGCGGCGCGCGGCGCTTTTCCGGGCCGGCGTCTGGTGCTGGCCTTCCAGCCGCACCGCTACAGCCGAACCCGCGATTGCTTCGAGGATTTCGTCAAGGTCATAGGCCATGCCGATGCCGCACTGCTGGCCGAAGTCTATGCCGCCGGCGAGGCGCCGATTGTGGCCGCCGACGGGCGTTCCCTGACGCGCGCCTTGCGCGTGGCCGGCAAGCTGGAGCCGGTCTTTGTCGATGAGATCGAGGCCATGCCGCAGGCGATTCTGGACAACGCCCAGGCGGGTGACGTTGTGATGTGCATGGGCGCGGGAACCATTGGCTTGGTGCCAGGAAAAGTCGTTGCCATGCTGGAAACTACCGGGCGCTTCGTGCCTGCAGGAAATTGACCATGAGCCAGAATAGTTTGAATTTTGGCAAGGTCGCCGTTCTCATGGGCGGCCGGTCTGCCGAACGTGAGGTCTCGCTGATGTCGGGCCAGGGCGTGCTGCAGGCGCTGCGCTCGCGCGGCGTCGACGCGCATGCCTTTGATCCCGCCGAGCGCGATCTCAGCGACTTGAAGAAAGAAGGCTTTGCGCGCTGCTTTATCGCGCTGCACGGCCGTTTCGGCGAAGACGGAACGGTGCAGGGCGCCCTGGAACTCCTGGGTATTCCTTACACCGGTTCCGGCGTCATGGCGTCCAGCATGGCGATTGACAAGGTCATGACCAAGCGCGTGCTGCTCTCGGAAGGCCTGCCGACGCCACGCTACGTATTGCTGCGCCGTGGCAGCTATGGCAGTGCCGAAGTTGCCGCCATCCCTGATCAGCTGGGTCTGCCGCTGATCGTCAAACCGGCGCGGGAAGGCTCTTCCATTGGCCTGAGCAAGGTGAGCGAGCGGGCCGGCATGGCCGATGCGGTGGCGCAGGCCGAAAAGCTAGACGCGGACATTCTGTGCGAGCAGTTCATCAGTGGCGACGAGGTGACCTGCCCGGTGCTGGGCACCGGTGCTCAAGCCCGGGCCCTGCCTGTCATTCGCATCGTTGCGCCCGATGGCAACTACGACTACCAGAACAAGTACTTCACGGACACCACGCAATACCTGGTGCCCTGCGGCCTGCCCGAGGGTGAAGAAGCGCGCATTCAGCAGCTGGTGCTGCAAGCCTTTCGTACCCTTAACTGCAGCGGCTGGGCCCGCGCCGACGTGATGATTGACCGCGCCACGCGCCAGCCCTATCTGCTTGAAATCAATACCTCGCCCGGTATGACCGGACATTCGCTGGTGCCGATGTCGGCGCGGGCGGCGGGTATTTCTTATGAGGACCTCTGCATCGAGGTGCTCAAGACCGCCGGGCTGGACCATCAGCAGCCAACAGGGGCTCAAATTTGAGACGCACCATGCCACTGCCAACTCCCTTGCCGGCTGACGTCAAGCTCATGAGCACCCTTTCGGGCGCTCTGGGCCTGGTGTTTGCCGCCATGGTGATGGCGCTGGCCGTGGCCTGGTTGATGCGTCAGCCGCTGTTTAATCTGAGCGCCATTCAGGTTCAGGGCGATCTGGCGCACAACAATGCCGCGACACTGCGCGCCAATGTGGCGCCCAGACTGAGTGGCAACTTCCTGACGGTGGATCTGGCCGACGCGCGTGCCGCCTTCGAGGCCGTGCCCTGGGTGCGCCGGGCGGTGGTGCAGCGCGAATTTCCCAATCGCCTGAAGGTGGTGCTGCAGGAACACAAGGCCGTTGCCCTGTGGGGGCAAGAAGGCGACACCCACCTGATCAACAGCTTTGGTGAAGTCTTTGAGGCCAACCAGGGCGACGTGGAAGCCGAAGACCTGCCGCTGCTCAATGGGCCGCAAGGGCAGGCGCAACTGGTGCTGCAGGCTTACCAGCGGCTGGCCCCTATGTTTGAAGAGATGGACACGGTGCTGGAGCATCTGAGCCTGAGCGGCCAGGGCAGCTGGCAGGCCCAGCTGGACAGCGGCGCGGTGATTGAACTGGGGCATGGCTCCTTGAATGAATTGCAGACGCGTACGCGCCGCTTTGTTGCCACGGTGATCCAGGTGTCTTCAAAGTTCGGCAGAAATTTCGAATCCGCCGACCTGCGCTACGGCAACGGCTATGCCGTCAAGCTCAGGGGCGTGACGACCGGTAGCGCTGACAAAGACATAGAAAAAAAGAAAAGGTAAATACATGGCCAAAGAATACAAAGATCTGGTTGTCGGGCTGGATATTGGAACCAGCAAGGTGATGGCCGTGGTCGCAGAGGTCATGCCGGGCGGGGAACTCAAGCTGGCCGGCCTGGGCATTGCGTACAGCAACGGTCTCAAACGCGGCGTGGTGGTCAATATCGACGCCACCGTGCAAAGCATTCAGCAAGCCCTCAAAGAGGCCGAGCTGATGGCCGACTGCAAGATCGCTCGTGTCTTTACCGGCATCACTGGCAGCCATATCCGCGGCATCAATTCCAGCGGCATGGTGGCGGTGAAAGACAAGGAAGTCACCCAGGCCGATGTGGCGCGCGTCATAGAGACCGCCAAGGCCATCAATATCTCCACCGACCAGCGCCTGCTGCTGGTCGAGCCGCAGGAGTTTGTGATTGACGGTCAGGATGTGCGTGAGCCGATTGGCATGAGCGGCATCCGTCTTGAGGCCAAGGTACATATCGTGACCGGCGCGCAAAGTGCGGCCGAAAACATCATCAAATGCGTGCGGCGCTGTGGGCTGGAGGTGGATCAGCTGATGCTCAACCCCTTGGCCTCCAGCCTGGCGGTGTTGACGCAGGATGAGCGCGAACTCGGCGTCGCCATGGTGGATATCGGCGCCGGCACCACCGATGTGGCCATCTTCACCGGCGGCGCGATCCGCCACACCGCCGTGATCCCTATCGCTGGCGACCTGATCACCAGCGACATCGCCATGGCACTGCGCACGCCGACCAAGGACGCCGAGGACATCAAGGTGGAAAGCGGTTTCGCCAAGCAACTGCTGGCCGACCCCGATACGCAGGTCGAAGTGCCAGGCTTGGGCGATCGTGGCCCGCGCATGCTGAGCAAGCAGGCCCTGGCCGGCGTCATTGAGCCGCGCATTGAAGAGATCTTTTCCCTGGTTCACCAGGTGATTCGTGAATCTGGCTATGAAGAAGTGTTGTCGTCCGGCATCGTCATCACCGGTGGCAGTGCGGTGATGCCAGGCATGGTTGAACTCGGCGAGGACATTTTCCTCAAGCCAGTGCGGCGCGGCTTGCCGCGCTATTCCAGTGCACTGTCCGACATGGTGGCTCAGGCCCGAGCCTCCACGGTCATGGGCTTGCTAGAAGAAGCCCGACTGGCACGTATGCGGGGCTACAAGGTGGCGCAAAAGGCGGGCAGTGTGCACAACGCCTTCGGCCGTGTCAAAGACTGGTTTGTGGGGAATTTTTGATGACAAAATTTACCAACTTTGTTGATGCCGGTTTCATGACGCGGTCTTCGCGTCGTTCCCATTCCGGCGGTGCAGATCCTCCTTCATGATGCAGGCCTGTAAGACATAAGAATTCGCTAGATATTTTGGCAACTGCTATTTATTGCATCTACTAAAAAGGGGCTCCCAATGAGCATCGAAATGATTGAAATCGAAGAGTTCAACCAGGGCACACAGATCAAGGTGATCGGTGTCGGTGGCGGCGGCGGCAATGCCGTCGGCCACATGATCGATTGCGGTGTGCAGGGCGTCGAATTCATTTGCGCCAACACCGATGCGCAGGCGCTCAGCCGTGGCAGCGCCCACAAGACCATCCAGTTGGGCAATAGCGGCCTGGGAGCCGGCAGCAAGCCCGACAAGGGCCGTGAAGCCGCCGAGCTGGCAGTTGACGACATCCGCAGCGCCATTACCGGTGCGCACATGCTTTTCATCACCGCCGGCATGGGCGGCGGCACGGGTACCGGCGCGGCGCCGGTGATCGCCCGCGTCGCCAAGGAGATGGGCATTCTGACGGTCGGCGTGGTGACCAAGCCCTTCGACTTTGAGGGCGGCCGTCGCATGACCAATGCCGACCTGGGCCTGGCCGAGCTGGAAGCCAATGTGGATTCGCTGATCGTCGTGCTCAACGAAAAGCTGTTGGAAGTGCTGGGTGACGACGTGACCCAGGATGAGGCCTTCTCCCACGCCAACGACGTGCTGAAAAATGCCGTGGGCGGGATTGCCGAGATCATCAATGTGCCCGGCAATGTGAACGTCGACTTTGAAGACGTGCGCACCGTGATGGGCGAGCCTGGCAAGGCCATGATGGGCACGGCCAAGTCCAACGGCCCAGACCGCGCGCGCATCGCCGCCGAACAGGCCGTGGCTTGCCCGCTGCTCGAAGGCATAGACCTGTCGGGCGCCAAAGGCGTGCTGGTGCTGATCACGGCCGCCAAGGGTTCGCTCAAGCTGAATGAATCCAAGCTGGCCATGAACACCATACGCGCTTACGCCTCACCCGATGCGCATGTGATCTACGGAACGGCTTACGACGACGAACTGGGCGACGAAATCCGCGTCACCGTCATCGCTACCGGCCTGAGCCGCCAGGGCGTGCGTCGCAATACCGTGCCGCTGCAAGTGCTGCGCACAGGCACCGACAACGTGGCTTTCCATGTGCCTACGTCGGGCAATGTGCCTGGCAGCACCATGGGCGCTACGCAACCTGATTACGGCGGTATGAGCGTGCCCAGCGTGTGGCGGACCAACCGCACCCAGGCCGCGGCCAAGGTGGATGCGCTGGCTTCGGGCGGCATGGACGACTTCGAGATTCCAGCCTTCCTCAGGAAGCAGGCGGACTAAGCGCCGTCCGGGCGGATGGCCGTGCTTGATGCAAGGTTCATCCGCCCTCTTTAAAATCAGGCCATGCTCGCCCAAAGAACCCTCAAGTCCCTGACCAAGGCCGTTGGCGTGGGCCTGCACAGCGGCCAGCGGGTGGAGTTGACCTTGCGGCCGGCACCGACCGATACCGGCATCGTGTTCCGGCGTGTCGATTTGCCGCAGCCGGTGGATATCGTCATTTCGGCCGAGGCCGTGACCGATACCCGGCTGGCCTCCACCATTTCCAACGGCAGTGCCAAGGTGCACACTGTCGAGCACCTGATGTCGGCCTGTGCCGGCTTGGGGCTGGATAATCTGTATGTCGACATCACGGCAGAAGAGGTGCCGATTCTGGATGGTTCTGCCTCTTCCTTTGTGTTCTTGCTGCAGTCCGCCGGCATTGCGCTGCAGGACGCGCCCAAGCGGTTTGTCCGTGTCATCAAGCCGGTTGAGGTTCGCGAGGGCGAAGGCGCCAGCGCCAAATGGGCGCGCCTGAGCCCTTACGAGGGCTACAAGCTGAGTTTTGAAATCGACTTTGACCACCCGGCCGTCGACTCCACTGGCCAGCGTGTCGAGTTCGATCTGGGCTCGGGCTCCTACAGCCGTGACATCGCCAGAGCCCGCACTTTCGGCTTTACCAAAGACGTGGAGATGATGCGGGCCAATGGCCTGGCGCTGGGCGGCGGCCTGGACAATGCCATCGTCATGGACGATTACAAGGTTCTCAACAGCGACGGCTTGCGCTACAACGACGAGTTCGTGAAGCACAAAATCCTCGACGCCATGGGCGACTTGTATCTGCTGGGCAAACCATTGCTGGCAGCCTACAGCGCTTTTCGTTCCGGCCACGCCATGAATAACAAGTTGCTGCGTGAGTTGCTGTCGCACCCAGAGGCTTATGAGATCGTCACCTTCGAGGATGAGAATAAGGCCCCGCCAGGTTTGGCAACCGTGGCGCGTGCCTGGTAGCAGCACCGCGCCCCAAAGCATGACCAGCGTGGCGTGACCTGGGTATTCAATCGCGCTGGCTCACCAGTGTTCAAGGAGTTCGGGTCATGGTGGTGTTTCGTGCACTGATTTTTCTGGCACTGCTGGCTTCGGCCTTGTCTTTCGTTTTGTACATTCTCACGTCGCAGCTCAGATTCCGGCGCTGGGGTATCTTGACGCTTTTGTGGACGCTAGCGGCCGCCTTCATCTTTTTTGCCGTGTTGATCGTGCAGCGCGTGGCCTAGACGGCCATCGCCATCGCTTTTGGTGCTCAGGGCATCACCGGCTCCGGCCGGCCCGGTAATTTTTATCCAGCTTCGCGCTGCTGTTGTCGGCCAGCGCCAGCCGGTTCATGGCCGCTCCCACATGCGCATGCGTGATGGCCAGGCCCAGGGCATCGGCCGCATCCTTGCCCGGCAAGCTGGGCAGTTTTAACAGCCGCATCACCATCTGCTGCACCTCCGGCTTGCCGGCCCTGCCGTAGCCGGCCACGGCTTTTTTCATTTGCAGGGCGGTGTATTCAATGACGGGAAGATTGCAGGACACCAGCGAGGTGATGCAGGCGCCGCGCGCCTGCCCCAGCAGCAGCGTAGCCTGTGGATTGACATTGACAAAAACAATCTCGACCGACGCACTGTCGGGCTGGTAGCGCTCCACCACCTCGCGAATGCCGTCGAACAAAACCTTCAGCCGCCCCGGCAGGTTGCTGGTTTCCAGGTGGCTGGTCTTGATGGTGCCGCTGGCGACGTAGCGCAGCGCTTGGCCATCCACATCGATCACGCCAAAACCGGCGATCTGCAAGCCGGGATCAATCCCCAGAATACGCATATGCTATAAATTTCGTAGCTGTTGGCGCTCGTCGGTATTGGGCTAGATGCCGAAATACCATCGAACTGAATGAAAGAACACCGGCGCCGCAAAACACAGGGCATCGACACGATCGAGCAGACCACTGGCACCGGTGATGGATTTGCCTTCGCTGCCCCAGTTGGTGATGCCCCGGTCGCGTTTCAGCGCCTTCATGACCAGGTGGCCCAGAGAGCCTGAGACGCAGGCGATCAAGGCCATGGCCACCGCCTGGGCCGGTTTGAAGGGCGTCAGGCCAGCCAGCAGGCCGCCGGCCAGGCTGGCCACCAGCATGGCGATCAGCCAACTGGTCCAGTTAAAACTCTTGCTGACATTGGGCGCGCATGGCTGGCGCCGCAGCTTGCGGCTGACCAGGTGCTGCACGATCATGCCGCCTTGCACGACAAACACCAGAAAGAACACCAGAAAGGCAGTTTTGCCCTGGTAGTCGGGAAATTTCAGCAGCAGCAGGGCCGGCACATGGCTCATGCCGTAGACGCAAACCATGATGCCCCATTGCAGCTTGGCGTTGCGCTCCAGAAAGCGCTGCGGATCGTCTGCCAGCGCGCTGACCACAGGAAGCGCCAGAAACACATAGACCGGTATGAAGACCGTGACCAGGTCAAAGCGCTGTGTGATGACCAGCGCAAACTGCACCGGCAAGACCACGAAAAAAACCAGCACCAGGCTGCGGTGATCGCCCTGGCGGGTCGGCGACAGCGTGATGAATTCGCGCAGCGCCAAAAATGCCACCAGGCCGAACAACACGGTGGCAACGGTTTCGCCCAGGGTCCAGCCTATCCAGAACACCGTGGACATCAGCCAGGAGGTGTTCAGCAGGCTGTTGAAGGCTTTCAGGTTTTCTGAGTGCAGGTCGTCCTCATGCCGGTCTTTCAGCGACAGCACCAAGGCGACCGTGCTGACCACGGCCAGCAGGCCAAAGACCAGAACGAACAGCAGGCCGACCTGCTGCGAAGGCGGGAGATTGCGCAAAAAGGTGTTCATCAGGATTCCCGCAGGTCCAAAACCGCCTGGCGTGCGCGGACCAAAAAGGCGACCCGGTCTTCGTCGCTGCCCAGGGTGATGGGAGCGCCAAAGGTGACCGAGCACAGAATCGGCACCGGCACTACTTCGCCCTTGGGCATGACGCGCTGCACATTGTTGATCCATGCCGGCACCAGGACCACATGGGGAAACTTCTGCGCCAGGTTGTACAGGCCGGACTTGAAGTTCTGCGGCTCTTCGTGGTTGCCGCGCGTGCCTTCTGGAAACAAGATGATGGAATCGCCCTGGTTCAGGGCGTCAATCAGGGGTTCGAGTGGATCCTGTTCGCCGGTTTTCACCCGATCCACATAAATGGCGTTGAAGACCGCCGTGGTGATCCATTTCTTGAAGCGGGTCTTGCACCAGTAATCCTTGGCCGCGATAGGGCGCGTGATGCTGCGCAACTCTTCGGGCAGGGCGGCCCACATCAGCACCAGATCGGCATGGCTTTGGTGGTTGGCGAAATAGATTCGCTGCTCGGCCTTGGGCGGGCAACCTTGCCAGCGGGCCTGGGCACCGGTGAGAAGCCGGACCAGGCCCAGCAAAAATAGACGCATCAACTTGGCAAGCATGGCTGCGATGATACGGGCGAAAGCGCGGAGCTACGCCGGCCTGTGCCCAGGAACGAAACCATGGCGCCCCAGAACGGCAGCCGGCAGGACTAGCCTGGGTCGGGCCCGCAGGCCTTACTCGATGAACAGCGTCGCCGGACATTCCAGCGAGGTGCGCAAGGCCTGCACGAACTCGGCCGCGTGCAGGCCATCGACCACACGGTGGTCAAAGGACGAGGACAGATTCATCATTTGCCGTGGCACCACCGCCGCGCCGCGCATCATGGGCCTAAGGGCGATGCGATTGACGCCGACGATAGCCACTTCGGGGTGATTGATCACCGGCGTCGAGGCGATGCCGCCCAGCGCGCCCAGGCTGGTGAGGGTGATGGTGGAGCCCGACAGCTCGGCGCGCGTGGCCTTGCCGCTGCGCGCGGCTTGCGCCAGGCGCGCCAGCTCCGCCGCGCAGGCCCACAGGTCGTGCGCCTCGGCATGGCGCAGCACCGGCACCATCAGGCCGGACTCGGTCTGTGTGGCAATGCCCAGGTGTACCGCACCATGGCGCGTCACCACGCCCGCCTCGTCGTCGAAACGGGCGTTGATCTGCGGAAACTCGCGCACCGCCAGCACCAGGGCGCGCACCAGCAGCGGCAGCAAGGTCAGGTGGCCGCGCTGGGCATCCCACTTGGCGTTCAGGCTCGCACGCAGCGCCTCCAGTTCGGTGACATCGACTTCCTCGACGTAGGTGAAATGCGGGATGTGGCGCTTGGACTCCTGCATCTTCTGCGCGATGCGGCGGCGCAGGCCTATCACCGGCACCTGCTGCTCGTCGTCGCGCTGCGCCAGACCGGAGGCGGCCGGCGTAACCAATCCATGTCCCGCCCCATACGCCGCCACATGGGCATCAAGGTCGGCCTGCATGATGCGGCCAGCCGCACCGCTGGCGGCGACCTGCTGCAAATCGACACCCAGCTCCCAGGCGCGCCGGCGCAGGGCGGGCGAGGCGATGGGCTTTTCGCGTGACGCCGGCGGTGCCGGGGCGGCCACGCGGGAGGCTGCCGGTGCGGGTGCTGCCTGCATGGCCGGGGTCATCGCCGGGGCAGCCGCCTGCGGCACGCTCGAAACGCTGGTGGGCAACTCGCCGACGCTACCAGCCACTTCAAGGCGTATCAGTTCCGCCCCCACCGCCAACACCTGGCCGACCTCGCCGCCCAGCGCCAGCACCTGGCCCGCCACGGGCGAGGGGATCTCGACCGTGGCCTTGTCGGTCATCACGTCGGCCAGCACCTGGTCCTCAATGACCGCATCGCCGGGCCTGACGCGCCAGGCCACCAGTTCGACCTCGGCAATGCCTTCGCCCAGGTCTGGCATTTTGATGACGTGAATGCTCATGTCATGCCTCCCGCCGGGCCGCCCCAAGGGAGGCGCACCTCCTTGCGGGCAGCGAACGAATGTGAGCGTGGGGGCTCATTTCAGGCCTCCATCGCGCGTTTGAAGGCCGCCGCCACGCGCGCCGGTCCCGGAAAGTAGGCCCATTCCTGTGCATGCGGATAGGGCGTGTCCCAGCCGGTGACGCGTTCTATGGGCGCTTCGAGGTGGTAAAAGCAGTGCTCTTGCACCAAGGCCGTCAGTTCGGCGCCGAAGCCGCTGCTGCGCGTGGCCTCGTGCACCACCACGCAGCGGCCGGTTTTTTTCACCGATGCGACCAAGGTGGGCAAGTCCAGCGGCCACAGGCTGCGCAGGTCTATGATCTCGGCGTCTATCCCGCTCTCGTTCGCCGCGGCCTCCGACACGAAGACCATGGTGCCGTAGGTGAGCACCGTCAGATCGGCGCCGGGGCGGAACACTGCCGCCGACTCCAGCGGCACGCTGTAGTGCCCCTCGGGCACTTCGCCCAGGCGGTGCTGGGACCACGGCACCACCGGCTGGTCGTGATGGCCGTCGAAAGGTCCGTTGTACAGGCGCTTGGGCTCCAGAAAAATCACCGGGTCGTCGTTCTCTATGCAGGCAATCAGCAGGCCCTTGGCGTCGTAGGGGTTGCTGGGCATCACCGTGCGAATCCCGCAGACATGGGTGAACAGCGCCTCAGGGCTCTGGCTATGCGTTTGCCCGCCGAAGATGCCGCCGCCGCAAGGCATGCGAATCGTCATGGGTGCCGTGAAGTCGCCGGCCGAGCGGTAGCGCAGCCGCGCCGCCTCCGAGACGATCTGGTCCGAGGCCGGGTAAAAGTAGTCGGCGAACTGGATCTCGACCACAGGGCGCAAACCGTAGGCGGCCATGCCGACCGCCGCGCCGACGATGCCGCCCTCGGAGATGGGCGCGTCGAAGACGCGTGAGCTGCCGTACTTGGCCTGCAGGCCCTCGGTGCAGCGGAACACGCCGCCGAAATAACCCACGTCCTGGCCGAACACCACGACATTGCCGTCACGCGCCAGCATCACGTCCATGGCAGAACGCAGGGCCTGGATCATGGTCATTTGCATGATGACAGCTTCAGTAGTTGCTCGCGCTGCTGGCGCAAATGCGCCGGCATGTCCTTGTAGACATCGTCGAACATGGCCGCCGCGCTCGCCATATGACCGGCGGCCAGCGAGCCGTAGCGCTCGGCCTCTTTCAGCGCGGCGCCAACCTGGGCCTCCAGCTCTTTTTGCGTGGCGTCGTGCTCCTGTTCTGACCAGGCGCCCAGGCGCATCAAATGGGCTTTGAGCCGCGCTATCGGGTCGCCCAGCGGAAAGCGCGCCGCGTCGTCGGCCGGGCGGTAGCGAGACGGGTCGTCCGAGGTCGAGTGCGCCCCGACGCGGTAGCTTACCCATTCGATCAGCGTCGGCCCCAGGTTGCTGCGCGCGCGCTCGGCGGCCCACTGCGAGGCGGCGTAGACGGCGAGAAAGTCGTTGCCGTCCACGCGCAGCGAGGCGATGCCGCAGCCGACGCCGCGCGCCGCAAAGGTGGTGGCCTCGCCGCCGGCAATCGCCTGGAAGGTCGAGATCGCCCACTGGTTGTTGACCACGTTGAGGATCACCGGCGCGCGATAGACATGGGCAAAGGTGAGGGCGGTATGAAAGTCGGCCTCGGCGGTGGCGCCGTCACCTATCCAGGCCGAGGCGATTTTTGTATCGCCCTTGATCGCCGAGGCCATGGCCCAGCCCACGGCCTGGATGAACTGCGTGGCTAGGTTGCCTGAAATCGTGAAGAAGCCGGCGCGCTTGTACGAATACATGACCGGCAGCTGCCGCCCCTTCATCGGATCGCGCTCATTGGACATCAACTGGCAGATCATCTCCACCATGTCGACGTCGTCGCGCGCCAGCAGCAGGCCTTGCTGGCGGTAGGTCGGAAAGCACATGTCGCCGGGCTGCAGGGCCAGCGCCTGCGCCGTGGCAATCGCCTCCTCGCCCAGGCACTGCATGTAAAAGGAGATCTTTTTTTGCCGCTGGGCGATCAGCATGCGGGCGTCGTAGATGCGAGTCTTCATCATGGCGCGCAAGCCGCGTTGCAGCAACTGCGCGTCTACCTGCGGCGCCCAGGGCCCGAGGGCCAGGCCGTCGTCATCGAGCACGCGCACCAGGGTGTAGGCGAGATCGCCGGTGTCCGAGGGCAGGGCATTGACAGGAGGGCGGCGCACCTCGCCGGCGCGTGACAGGTGCAGATAGGAAAAGTCGGTCTCGTGGCCCGGGCGACCGGTGGGCTCAGGCACATGCAGACGTAGGGCTTGGTTCTGGCTCATCAGCGTCACTCCTCGCGCTATCAGGTGCTGGCCTGCTTGCTCGGATTGGCTTTGCGCGCAACGGCAAGGCCGCTGGGTCCGGATGTCTCGGTGATGGGGCGGGAACCGCGCGCATCAGCCATGGGGAAGATCGTAACTACTTTCCTTGGGCGGCGCTAGCGCCAGGAGGCTTTACGCTGTCTCGCGATTGGCCTTAAGGCAGTTCCACGGCCCCCATGCGGGCCGCGATGGTGCTGGCGCGCGAGGCCAGGTAGCCCGAGTTGCTGCGGGTTTCAAAATACTTGGGGCGCGGCAGCATCACGGCCAGTCGGGCGGCTTCATAGGCGCTCAGCCTGGCCGCAGGTTTGCGGTAATAGTGCTGGGCGGCGGCCTCGGCGCCAAAAATGCCTTCGCCCCACTCGACGTTGTTGAGGTAAATCTCCAGGATGCGCTGCTTGGACAGCAAGTTTTCCAGCATCAGCGTCAGCACCAGCTCCTGGCCCTTGCGCAGCAAGGTGCGTTCACCCGAGAGGAAGAGATTTTTGGCCAACTGCTGCGTGATGGTGGAGCCGCCGACAATCTTGGGCGGTTTGGCTGCAACCGGCTTGTCCTTGCCGGCGGCCTGCCGGCTGCCTGATTGCGCGGCGCGCTGCTCGGCCTTGGCATTCTTTTCCCAGGCCTTTTCCAATGCCGCCATGTCCACGCCCTCGTGTTCGGTGAAGTTGGCGTCTTCGGAGGCGATGACCGCCCGCTTCAGGTTGTCCGACAGCTGCTCATAAGGCACCCACTGCTGGTGCCATTTCAGCGCGCCGCTGTTGCTTGCGATCAGGTAGGCCTCGGAGCGCTGAAAGGTGGTGGACTCGGGCGCCAGCACGGCCATCAGCGCAATCCGGCCGACAAAATAAAGCTGCAGGGCCAGCACGGCCAGCAGCAGCAGGCCGAGCAAACGCAGCCCGGCTTTCATGCCAGTCGCGCCCGCATTTCCTCTAGCACCTGGGCCGATGGCGGACGCAGCTTGCGCCACAGCGCAAAGGCTTCGGCGGCCTGCTCCACCAGCATGCCCAGGCCGTCGCGCGGCGTGGCGCCGTGCGCGCGGGCCCAGTCCATGAAGCCCTGCGCTGCCGGGCCGTACATCATGTCGTAGGCCAGTGCGCCGGGTTTGAGGACGCTGCTTTCAACCGGTACGCCGGCGCCGCCCAAGCTGCTGGCGCTGGCATTGATGATGACATCGAAATTGCCTTCCAGGCCTTGCAGGTCGTGCGCTTTAAGCTCTGTTTTTTGTAGCGCTTTCTGAAGCGATGGGTGGGCCTTGTGGCGCGCCACCAGCGCATCGGCCTTGGCCCGGGTGCGATTGACCAGCACCAGCCGGCGTGGCCCGGCCATCAGCAAGGAGGCCAGTGCGCCGGCCGCGGCGCCGCCGGCGCCTATCAGCAGCACATCGCGCCCGGCCAGCGACACGCCGGCATTGTTCTGGATGTCGTTGAGCAGGCCAAGGCCATCGGTGTTGTCGGCGTGAATCCTGCCACCTTCAAGCACCAATGTGTTGGCCGCCTGGGCCAACTGAGCCCGGTCGGTCTGCGTGGCGGCGGCCTGAAAGGCTTCGAACTTGAAGGGCACGGTGACGTTGCAGCCGCGCGCGCCGTTCTGCTGCAGTTGCGCCAAGGTGGCCGCAAAACCATCGAGCGGCGTGAGCCAGCGTTCGTATTGCAGGGCCTGGCCTGTCAGTTCGGCAAAGCGCGCATGAATCAGGGGTGACTGGCTGTGCGCAATCGGGTTGCCAAGCACGTAGTATTTATCCATCGCTGCTTGTTCGTGGCTAGTAAAGGTCATGCTGATGAGTCGGTTTTAGCACAGCGGCGCTCAGGGCTCAGTGGCTGGTGAGCTTGGTTTCCAGGCTGTCTTCCCGCGTGAAGTGAAAGCGTGACACCACCACGATCTGGTCGGCCCGCTGGCGCATGGCTTTGTTGAAGCGGCCGAAAGGGCCGGTGCCGTGGACTATGCTTTGCGCCCGCCTGTCCAGCGTCAGGTTGCCCGAGGTCTGCACCACTTCGGTGTCCAGAATGCGGCCGTCAAAATTGACGGTCACTGTCATGGTCAGTTGGCCGTACAGCTTTTTGCCTGCCTGCTCGGGGAAATTTACCGTGCCCTTGTCTTCAATCTTGCGCCGCAAGTCGTCGTAATAGACCGCGTAAACCGCTTCGCGCGTGGCCGGGCTGATGTAGCGCTTTTTGGGCCGGGCATTTTCTTCGTTGATGCGCTTTTCAATCTCGGCCAGTATCTTGGTGAGCTGCTTGCGCTTTTCCTCGCGCTCGGCCTGCACGGGGTCGTTGCTGGGCAGCTTCAGGTCTGGCGGCGGCAGCGCGGCCAGCTGCTTCTTGATTTGCGTCAGCAACTGGGTTTGCTGCTCCTGCAGCGACTCGATCTTGCGCTGCGCCTCCTCGCTGGCGTCACCCAGCGCGACCAGGGCCGAGGGCGGCAGCGGCGAGGTGGCACGACCTTTTTCAAGCTCGCCGCCGCCGCTCAGCGAGGCCTGGGCGATGGCCTTGGCAAAGTCCGGTTTTTCATTCGACTTGGCATTGACCAGAATCACTTCCAGCGGCGTGTCCTTGAAGACGCGGTTAAAGCGCTCCGGGTCGATAAACCGTACGCTCAGCAATACGGCGTGCACGGCGATGGACACGCCTAGGGCAATTTGCAGGGTGCTCGGTGACTTCACGGCGGGGTTCGTGGGAGGGGTTGATCTGCGCGCAGGCTCAAACGGCAGCCGCTGTGCCCTGGCTGTCCGCTGCGGGTTCGTCGACATCCACGGCAATCGAGATCGGGCCGGCGGCCATGTCGGACTCGTCGCCGTCTTCCCCCATGTCTTCATCGGGCTGGGCGCTGGCTTCGTCAGCCACGGCATCCAGCCGCTCTATCACGGTGCCTGAGACATCTAGCGTGATCTCGTCGATGGCTCCCAGCTTGACACGCACCTTGGCGCCGCGCGGCAGGCCTTGCGCGCCCATGGCCGCCAGCACCAGCGGCAATTCGTCGGCGCGCACCAGGTTGTCCTTGAAGAAGGTGGCCGTCAGTTCGGTGATGTTGTTTTGTTCCAGGTATTTGAGCGTCCAGTAGCGCTCTATGCCAGCCTGGAAGCTGTTGTAGGCGCTATAGGCGGCGTCAAAGCCCGAGATGATGGAGAACAGCTCGGCATCCTTGGGCTTGAAGGGCGCGGCCAGCGCGGCCGTGCGGCCATGGCGCGCGCAGGCAATGATTTGCCACTGGTTGACCAGATCGGTGTAACGGCGCAGCGGCGAGGTGCTCCAGGCGTAGCTGGGCACGCCCAGGCCGGCATGCGGCAAGGCCTTGGTGCCCATGCGCACCTTGACGCCGGGCGCCAGGCTGGCCTGGCTGCGGTAGATGCCGGGCACGCCGTGCTCGGCCAGCCACTGGCCCCAGGTGCTGTTGGCCAGGATCATGGCTTCGGCGACGATCAAATCCAGCGGCGCGCCGCGCTGGCGCACGCTGATGCTGACGGTCTCTTCGCCCATTGGCTCCAGGCCGGAGGGCTTGTCGAGCTTGAAGTTGTAGTCGGGGCGGTTGAAGTTTTCGGGCTTGCCGCGCACGATTTCGCGCTGCGCCTTGAGGTGTTTGGCCAGCCGGTGCATCCAGGCCAGTTCCACGCCCCATGCCACGTCGGTGGGCGCGGTGGTTTGCGCAGCTTCAAAGAAAGCCTCGGTGAAAACGCTGTCCAGCATGTCGTGGCGCAGATTGCTGAGGATGGGCACCAGCTCCAGCCGGGTGACGCGTTCGGTGATCTCGAAACTGGTTTCGTCCAGCGTCAGGTAGAGCGACAGCGCCGGGCAGTTGCGCCCTTCCAGCAAGGTGTAGGTCTGCACGATGTCGTCGGGCAGCATGGTCAGCTTGTGGCCAGGCATGTAAACCGTGGACAGGCGGTTGCGGCCCACCGCGTCGATAGCGCTGCCCGGCAGCACGGCCAGGCCTGGTGCGGCAATGTGGATGCCCAGGGTGATGGTGCCGCTGCCCAGGCCCTGCACCGACATCGCGTCGTCGATTTCGGTGGTGCTGGAGTCGTCGATGGAAAATGCCTTCACAGCGGACAGCGGCAGCTCGTCCTTGACCTCGGGTGCCTGCAGCGCCGGAAAGCCCGTGCCCTTGGGGAAGTTCTCGAACAGGAAGCGCTTCCAGTGGAACTGATAGGCGGAGTCGATGGCGCCGGCCTTTTGCAGCAGCTCCAGCGGGGCGGTGTGGGTGGCACGCGAGGCGTCGACCACGGCCTTGTATTCGGCGCTGTTCTTGTCGGGCTTGAACAGGATCTTGTAGAGCTGTTCGCGGATGGGTTCGGGGCACTCGCCCCGGCCCAGGGCGTCGGCCCAGGCCGCGATCTGGGCGGTGACTTGTTTTTTCTTTTCGATGGCGGCGAGCGCCAGTTGCAGGATTTCGGCCGGCGCTTTCTTGAAGCGGCCCTTGCCGGCGCGGCGGAAATAGTGCGGCGCCTCGTAGAGGCGAAAGAGGGCGGCCGCTTGCTGCTCCAGCGAGGCCGGTTTCGAGGCGTCGGCGCTGAAGTAGTCGCGCGCCAGGTCGGCAAAGCCGAATTCTTCTTCGCTGGCAAATTCCCAGGCCAGATCCAGATCTATCTCCTCGCTCACCAGTTGGCCCCTGGTGACCAATTCGGCGGGCGCCGGTTTTTCAAACTTCAGCAGCGCGTTGGCGGCCTTGACCTTGACGCGCTTGCCCGAGTCGAGCTCGACTTGCAGCGAGGCGTCGCTCTCCGACAAGATCCGGCCAGCCAAAAACTTGCCGGTTTCTTCAAACAGTACAAACAAAACGGAATCCTTTAGCCTGGGGTAATTGCCTTCAAGAGGCTTGCGGCTAGTGTAATCAGGCGCCGGTCGGCCTGGGCTTCAACCGGCCGCCGGGAAGTCCAGAAATTCCAGAATGCCAGACAGATGCTCATCGAAATCGCTGAGCGCGTGGTCGCCTCCTGGCAGCAGGCGGATTTGCGCGCCGGCGTAACGCGCCGTCATTTCGCGCCAGTCCAGCACTTCGTCACCCTTGGCGATGATGGCCAGGTAGTTTTGCGGCGCTTTCAGCGCTCCGGCGTGCAGTTCACGCAATTCGTCGACAAAACGCGGTTCGAAGAAAAAGCGCTCTTGGTCGTTGTGCCAGGCGCTTTGCTCGCCGATGTAGCGGGCGAGGTCGCGTGCCGGCTCGATGGCCGGGTTCAGCAACACGGCCTTGCAGCCAAGGCGTTCGGCCACGGCGGTGGCGTAAAAGCCGCCCAGCGAGGAGCCCATCACGGCCATGGAGGCGCGGGGCCAGCCGGCGATGGCGCCTTCCAGCAACGCCATGGCCGCCTGCGGAGAGGGCGGCAGCTGTGGACAGCACCAGGTCACGGCCGGGTAGCGGGCCGCGATCAGGGCGGCCATTTTGCGGGCCTTCATGGACTGCGGCGAGGAGCGAAAGCCGTGCAGGTAGAGCAGGTGGGTGGTAGGCATGAGCGCATAGTAAACGCGCTGAGGGGGCCGCCCTCAGCTGTGCCCGCGGCGAAAGATTGGCTGGCCAGTCGGATTTTTCAAAATATTAAAGAAAATGGCCTGTAGCCCAATAGGGACGGGCACAGCAAGCTACTTTTTTTATAGTATTGAGGGCCTGCCGCTATCCCCGGCGGCGGATGGGCCTGATGCCGGCTGGCAGATAATTGCCGCATGGCCGCCGTTTTCGACAAACCCTCCCTTCTCAAGCGAACCCTCCCCATGCTGCAGGGCTTTGACGGCCTGCTGGCGTTTGCGGTTTTTCTGCTCGTCTGTGCCGGCCTGCTGATCATGTATTCCTCGGGCTACGACCATGGCACCCGCTTTGCCGACCATGGCCGCAACATGCTGATTGCCGGCGCCATCATGTTTGTGGTGGCGCAGATTCCGCCGCAGCGCCTGATGATGTTTGCCGTGCCGCTGTATCTGGCCGGCGTGACTCTGCTGGTGGCGGTGGCGGTCTTTGGCATCACCAAGAAGGGGGCCAAGCGCTGGCTCAACATCGGCGTGGTGATACAGCCCAGCGAAATCCTGAAAATTGCCATGCCGCTGATGCTGGCCTGGTGGTTCCAGAAGCGCGAAGGCCAGTTGCGGCCGCTGGATTTTGTGGTCGCCCTGGCGCTGCTGGCGGTGCCGGTCGGGCTGATCATGAAGCAGCCCGATCTGGGCACCTCCTTGCTGGTGATGGCCGCCGGCCTGGCGGTGATTTTCTTTGCCGGCCTGAGCTGGAAGCTGATTGTGCCGCCGGTGCTGCTGGCCCTGGTGGGCATATTTCTGGTGGTCTGGTATGAGCCGCAGCTGTGCGCCGACGGCGTGCGCTGGTTTGTTTTACACGACTACCAGCAGCAGCGTATCTGCACCCTGCTGGACCCTTCGCGCGACCCGCTGGGCAAGGGCTTTCACATCATCCAGGGCATGATCGCGATTGGCTCGGGCGGCATGTTTGGCAAGGGCTTTATGGCCGGCACGCAGACCCATCTGGAGTTCATTCCCGAGCGCACCACCGACTTCATTTTTGCGGCCTTCTCCGAGGAGTTCGGCCTGATTGGCAATCTGCTGCTGATTGCCGGCTTCATCTTCCTGATTATTCGCGGGCTGTTTATTGCCATGGACGCGCCCACGCTGTTTTCGCGGCTGCTGGCCGGCTCTTTGACCATGATTTTCTTTACCTACGCCTTCGTCAACATGGGCATGGTCAGCGGCATGCTGCCGGTGGTGGGCGTTCCCTTGCCCTTTATCAGCTACGGCGGCACGGCCATGGTGACACTGGGCCTGGCCATTGGCATGCTGATGTCGGTGGCCAAGGCCAGGCGCTTGATGCAGACCTGAGCAAACCGGAACGATCCGGGGGCGGGCCGCCCTTGCTGGGTTTTCTTCATCGCCCCACAAGCCGGCGGCAGGGGCGGACTGCCTACAATCGGCGCATGACCTTACTCAACTCTGCTGCCGCGTCCGCTCGATTCACCAATGTGCAAGGGCGTCCACCGGCCCGCCCCACACGCGAGTCCACCTCCGAGCGCCTGGTCATCGCCCAAAAGCTGCTGCTGGAGCCCTTTGGCCTGAGCGATGCGGCGCTGAGCCGCGCACTGGGTGAAATCACCTCGTATGGCGTGGACGATGCCGATCTCTACTTTCAGTACACCCGCAGCGAAGGCTGGAGTCTGGAGGAGGGCATCGTCAAGACTGGCTCCTTCAGCATCGACCAGGGGGTGGGCGTGCGCGCCGTCAGCGGTGAGAAAACCGCGTTTGCCTATTCCGACGATATCTCCGAAGCTTCGCTGCTCGATGCCGCCCGCACCGTGCGCAGCATCTCGGGCGCCGGCAAGGCCGGCCGCGTCAAAACGCCGGCCCGCAAAATTGCCAGCAGCCGCTCGCTCTATCGCGATCTGGACCCGATTGCCACGCTGGGCAGCACGGCCAAGGTCAAGCTGCTGGAGAAAGTGGAGAAGCTGGCCAAGGCCAGGGATCCGCGCATTGTGCAGGTGATGGCCGGCCTGGCCAGCGAATATGACGTGGTGCTGGTGGCCCGCGCCGACGGCACGCTGGCCGCCGATGTGCGTCCTCTGGTGCGTTTGAGCGTGACGGTGATTGCCGAGCAAAAAGGCCGGCGCGAAGTGGGTTCGGGCGGCGGCGGCGGCCGTTTTGGCCTGGTTTATTTTGACGACGCGCAAATCGGCCACTATGTGGATGCCGCCGTGAATGCGGCGCTGACCAATCTGGATGCGCGCCCGGCGCCTGCCGGCCAGATGACCGTGGTGCTCGGCTCCGGCTGGCCCGGCATCTTGCTGCACGAAGCCATAGGTCACGGTCTGGAGGGCGATTTCAACCGCAAGGGTTCCAGCGCGTTTTCCGGCCGCATCGGCCAGCGCGTGGCAGCCAAGGGCGTGACGGTGCTCGATGACGGCACCATCGCCGACCGTCGCGGCTCGCTCAATGTCGATGACGAAGGCAACGCCAGCCAGCGCAATGTGCTGATTGAAGACGGCATCTTGAAGGGCTATATCCAGGACTCCATGAATGCGCGCCTGATGGGTGTCAAACCCACCGGCAATGGCCGGCGTGAAAGCTATGCCCATGTGCCCATGCCGCGCATGACCAACACCTACATGCTGGGCGGCGACAAGGCCCCCGAAGAAATTGTCGCCAGCATCAAGAAAGGCCTGTACGCCACCAATTTCGCCGGCGGCCAGGTCGACATCACCTCGGGCAAGTTCGTGTTCTCTGCCAGCGAAGCCTTCTGGGTGGAAAACGGCAAGATTCTTTATCCGGTCAAGGGCGCGACGATTGTTGGCAACGGCCCCGATGCGCTGACCCGTGTCACCATGATGGGCAATGACATGCGGCTGGACAGCGGCGTCGGCACCTGCGGCAAGGAAGGCCAGAGTGTGCCTGTGGGCGTGGGCCAGCCGACCTTGCGGATTGACGGGCTGACCGTGGGCGGCACCGCCTGAGGCGTGGATTTACAGCTGTGCTACAGTTAATCAAATGACATCTGCGAAATTTTATTTTGCTTACTTTTGGTTCTCAAGCGCCACCGGCGGTAGAGAGATCTTCGCGTAAGCAGAAAAATACGCACCAAGAATCTTGAAAACCGCCGGGCCCCCGGCGGTTTTTTTTTGCCCTTTCATTTTTGTTTGTACTGATTCCCGAAATTGTCTGAAATTTAACAAGGAAGCCTGCGATGAATGCCAAAGCCACCTCCACCAGCCCACCCCAGGACAGCTGGTATGCGAACGTCGAAAAAACCAGCCAGACCGACGACGAACGCATCAAGGACATCACCGTGCTACCCCCTCCCGAGCATCTCATTCGCTTCTTCCCGATTCGCGGCACCGCCGTCGAATCGCTGATTACCCAGACCCGCCAGAACATTCACAACATCATCGCCGGCACGGATGATCGCCTGCTGGTGGTGATTGGCCCTTGCTCCATCCATGACCCGATGGCCGCGCTGGACTACGCGCGCCGCCTGGCCGAGCAGCGCACCAAATATGCAGGTACGCTGGAAATCGTGATGCGCGTGTACTTCGAAAAACCGCGCACCACCGTCGGCTGGAAGGGGCTGATCAACGACCCTTACCTGGATGAAACCTACCGCATCGACGAGGGCCTGCGGATTGCCCGCCAGTTGCTGATAGATATCAACCGCCTGGGCCTGCCTGCCGGCAGCGAGTTCCTGGATGTGATTTCCCCTCAGTACATTGGCGACCTGATCGCCTGGGGCGCGATTGGTGCGCGCACCACCGAAAGCCAGGTTCACCGCGAACTGGCCTCGGGACTGTCGGCGCCCATTGGCTTCAAGAACGGCACCGATGGCAACATCCGCATCGCCACGGATGCCATCCAGTCGGCCAGCCGTGGCCATCACTTCCTGTCGGTGCACAAAAACGGCCAGGTGGCCATCGTCAACACCAGCGGCAATAAAGACTGCCACGTCATCCTGCGCGGCGGCAAAACGCCCAATTACGACGCCGCCAGCGTGGCTGCGGCCTGTAAGGAGCTGGCCGCTTCCAAGCTGCCGGCCACCTTGATGGTCGATTGCAGCCATGCCAACAGCTCCAAGCAGCACGAAAAGCAGATCGAGGTGGCACGCGACATCGCGGCCCAGGTGGCCGGTGGCTCGCGCCAAGTGTTTGGCTTGATGGTGGAAAGCCATCTGAGCGCCGGTGCCCAAAAATTCACCCCCGGCAAAGACGACTCCAAGGCACTGGAGTACGGCAAGAGCATTACCGACGCCTGTCTGGGCTGGGACGATTCGCTGGCCTTGCTGGAGTCATTGTCGGCCGCGGTGCAAGCTCGTCGGGCGAAGTAAATACAGCGTGGCGCCTGCCGGCTCTTTCCGGGGCTGGGCGGGTGCGCTGGTTTTTCCTGATTGGTTTTTGCGCCCTGAGTCGTCAAACATGGCGCAAAATTAATCATTTCTCTCCGAGGAGCCAGCATGCGCAGCGAAATCAGAGTGATGTTTCCCGGCCGTCAACCGGTGCAGGTCGATCTCAATGAAGTGCAGCCCATGCCACACGATGTGGCGCGCTGGTGGCTCAATGACCAGTTCACGCAAATGGGCTGTGAGCCGCTGCGGCCCACCGGCAAGCTGCTGACGGCCGACACGGTGGTGGTGGTGGCGCAAGCCGCCGGCCCGGACAAGTTCGAAGACAAAAAATGGGCGCTGGAGTTTGCACGCGCGGCCAGTTCAGCCTTGGGCAAACCCATGGTGCATATCGATGTAGCCACCTTGAGCATCAGTTATTGATGTTATTTTTGGCTTTTTAAGGCGCAAGCCCAATAAGTACGGTCGCAAGGCGCTACCAAATAAATAGCACAAACTCTGAGTCTGAGTTCTAGAACCCTGGCTGCGGAGGTGTTTACATGGGCGGAAGTTGCTGCGGGTCCTCAGGACTTCAGCGTGTCCAGTAGTTTGGCGTGAATGCCGCCAAAGCCGCCGTTGCTCATGCACAGCAAATGATCGCCCGGCCTAGCCGCTGCCTTGACCTGCGCCAGCAATTGATCCAGGTTGTCCGCCACTTGCGCCCGCTCGCCCATGGGCGCCAGTGCGGCCCTGGCGTCCCAGTCGAGACCGCCGGCATGGCAAAAAGCCAGATCAGCCTGCGCCAGGCTGGCCGGCAGCTGCGCCGTCATGCTGCCCAGTTTCATGGTGTTGCTGCGCGGCTCGAAGATGGCCAGTATGCGCGCCTGCGCGCCCTGAAGCTGGCGGCGCAGGCCGTCCACGGTGGTGTGTATGGCCGTCGGGTGATGTGCGAAGTCGTCGTAGACCGTGATGTCGCCGTCGCTGCGACGGACCACGCCACGCACCTCCATGCGGCGCTTGACGTTCTGGAAGCTGGCCAGTGCTTCGGCGGCCTGCGCCGGCGTCACGCCGACATGCTCGGCCGCAGCCATGGCGGCCAGCGCATTGAGCTGGTTGTGCACGCCGCTGATGCCCCAGCGCACTTGGGCCACGGCCTGGCCGGCCTTGAGGACCTGAAAGTCTTGCGGTTCGCCCTGGGCGCTAAAGCCATGGGTATTGCGTGCGGCATTGCCAAAGAGTATCTGTTCACTCCAGCAGCCCTGGGCCAGCACGCGCTGCAGGCTGTCTTCCGCGGCATTCACGACCACGCGGCCCTGTGAGGGGACGGTGCGCACCAAGTGGTGAAACTGCCGCTCTATGGCCGCCAGGTCGGGAAAAATGTCGGCGTGATCAAACTCCAGATTGTTCAAAATGGCTGTGCGGGGGCGGTAGTGCACAAACTTGCTGCGCTTGTCGAAAAAGGCGGTGTCGTATTCGTCGGCCTCGATCACAAAGGTGTTGCCCTGGCCCAGTCGGGCCGACACGCCAAAGTTGAGCGGCACACCGCCTATGAGAAAGCCCGGCTGCAGCCCGGCCTGCTCCAGAATCCAGGCCAGCATGGCGGTGGTGGTGGTCTTGCCATGGGTGCCGGCCACGGCCAGCACATGGCGCGGCCCGGTGGCGTGATGGGTGGGGTGGTGCAGCACATGGCCAGACAGCCATTGCGGGCCGCTGGTATAGGGCAGGCCGCTATTGAGTATGGCTTCCATCAGCGGGTATTTCGGGCTGCCATCGGCCAGGCGCGCGCGCGACACCACATTGCCGACCACAAACACATCGGGTGCAAAGCCCAGCTGGTCGGCGTCATAGCCCTCGATCAGCTCAATGCCCAGACCGCGCAGCTGGTCGCTCATGGGCGGATAAACGCCGGTGTCGCAACCCGTGACCTTGTGCCCCGCTTCGCGCGCCAGAGCCGCCAGACCGCCCATGAAAGTGCCGCAGATTCCCAGAATATGTATGTGCATGGCGGGCATTTTAGGCAGCTCTCCGGCCGGGCCTCTGGGCTGCTGGTTTCACGGCTCTTGTGTCTCTTAAGAAAAAAGAGGCTGTAGGCCAATGAATACATGCGGTGCAAGCTATTTATTCGATAGCAAATTCGGCTTCTGTGAACTTTAGGCGCCGACAGGCACCCAACCTGACGACAATGAGCGCTCCCCAACTTTCTCCTGCCCCGGCTCACCAGCCGGATCGACCCTGAACGTGCAAACCCTCAAATCCGAAATTGCCGCCACCGCCGCTGCGCTGGTCGTCGAAGAAGGGCTGGAATACGGCCCGGCCAAACGCCGCGCGCTCAAGCAGATGGCGCTGCCCGCGCGCACCGAGCTACCCGGCAACGATATGCTGGAAGATGCCGTGCGCGAGTACATCGCGCTGTTTTGTGCCGATACCCAGCCGGCCGAGTTGCTCGCCTTGCGCGAACTGGCCCTGGTCTGGATGCAGCGTCTGCCGCAATTCAGGCCCTATCTGGGCGGCGCGGTCTGGCATGGCACGGCCACGCGGCTGTCTGATATCTATATCCAGCTGTTTTGCGATGACCCCAAATCGGCTGAAATTGCCCTGATTGATCACAATGTCGACTACGAACCGCGCACGGTGACGGGGTTTACGGGTGAACAGGTGGAGGCGCTCAGCCTGCGCAGCTTGTGCCGGCCCCTGAATGAAACCGTCGGCGTGCATCTTATGGTCTACGACCACGATGACCTGCGTGGTGCCTTGCGCCCCGACGCCAAAGGCCGGTCGCCGCGCGGCGACCTGGCGGCGGTACAAAAATTGTTATCTACCTCTTTGGGAGTTTGAGAAGTGAATCGCAGACATGTGCTTTATGGCGGCGTTGCCGCTGCGGCGGGGCTGGCCGGTGCCGGCGCGGCCTGGTGGAAATTCCAGCCGCACGACCTGGCAACGGGCGCCGGTGGGGCGGCGGAGGCCAGTCGGCTGATTGAAGCATTTTGGGCACTGAATTTTGATACGCCAGACGGCAAAAGCTTGCCCATGAGCAGCTTTCGCGGCAAGTGGCTGCTGGTGAATTTTTGGGCCACCTGGTGCCCGCCTTGCGTGGAAGAGCTGCCCTTGCTGGATTATTTTTACCAGGAAAACAAGAGTAAGGATTTGCAGATTGTCGGCTTGGCGGTTGATCAGCCCAGCGCGGTGCGTACCTGGCTGGAGACCCGGCCGCTGAATTTTCCGGTCGGCATGGCTGGTTTGGGTGGCACGGATTTGAGCAAGTCCCTGGGCAACCAGTCCGGTGCCTTGCCCTTTTCCGTGGTCTTCGGAGCTTCCGGCCAGCTGCTTCACCGCAAGATTGGCCAGGTGCATCCTGAGGATCTCGTGCTTTGGTCCAAGCAAGGCTAGTGTTGGGTGGCTCGGGCTTGGCTTGCTTGATCTCTTCCTAAATTCCATGAATTAACGGAATTTTCTTGTAATTTCGGTTTTCTATTGGGTGTAGGCAGCTGCGCTGCACCCATCTGCTCATGCCGGCGTGTTCATTTTGGCCGGACTTGGCATGAGGTAAACTCTGCGCTTTCCGGGGCCGGCCCTAGGATGTGCCTGCGTAATTAATTGACTGATAAGCGCTTTAAGGCGTAAAAGCAGAGAGTAAGTGAAAAAAGAGGGGAGATGGTTGGTGCTGTCGAAAGTCTTGCACCATCACGTTTACCGTCGTTGGAGAATCTATGGATTTAAGAAAACTCAAAACCCTGATTGACCTCGTTTCAGAGTCCAATGTGTCCGAACTTGAAATTACCGAAGCCGAGGGCAAGGTACGTATTGTCAAGTCTAGCGGCGCGCCGGTGGTGATGCAGCAGCCGGCCGTGGCCATGGTAGCAGCACCGGTGGCCAGCGCTCCGGCAGCAGCTCCTGTCGCCGAGGCAGCGCCTGCCGCTCCCGCAGGTCATGCGGTCAAGTCGCCTATGGTCGGCACTTTTTACCGCTCCTCCAGCCCTGGCGCCAAGCCTTTTGCTGAAATTGGCAGCGTGGTTAAAGAAGGCGAAACCATCTGCATCATTGAGGCCATGAAGATTCTCAACGAGATTGAGGCCGACAAATCCGGCACCGTCACCCAGATTCTTTTGGAAAATGGCCAGGCCGTTGAATACGGGCAACCTCTCTTCATTATTGAGTAAGCGGGCCTGTCGCCCACTTGCCACACAGGCCAGACCAGGTATTTCGACGCATGTTCAAAAAAATATTGATAGCCAACCGCGGGGAGATCGCCCTGCGGATCCAGCGCGCTTGCCGGGAGCTCGGCATCAAGGCCGTGATGGTGTACTCCGAAGCCGACCGTGAGGCCAAATACATCAAGTTGGCTGACGAAGCCGTATGTATAGGGCCTGCGTCTTCGGCCCTGAGCTACCTCAACATGCCGGCCATCATTTCAGCGGCGGAGGTGACCGATGCCGAAGCCATTCACCCTGGTTACGGCTTTTTGAGCGAAAACGCTGACTTTGCCGAGCGGGTCGAACAAAGCGGCTTCAAGTTTATTGGCCCCACGCCAGAGTCCATCCGCATCATGGGTGACAAGGTGTCGGCCAAGCAGACCATGATCAAGGCCGGCGTGCCCTGCGTGCCCGGCTCCGAGGGCGCGCTGCCCGACGATCCGGCCGTCATCAAGCGCACCGCCAAGCAGATCGGCTACCCCGTCATCATCAAGGCGGCGGGCGGCGGTGGCGGGCGCGGCATGCGCGTGGTGCACACCGAAGCCGCCTTGCTCAATGCGGTGCAGACCACCAAGGCAGAAGCGGGCGCAGCCTTCGGCAATCCCGAGGTCTACATGGAGAAATTCCTGCAGAACCCGCGCCACATTGAAATCCAGATTCTGGCCGACCAGCACAAGAATGCCGTCTGGCTGGGCGAGCGCGACTGCTCCATGCAGCGCCGCCACCAAAAAGTCATTGAAGAAGGCCCGGCCCCCGGGATTCCGCGCAAGCAGATTGAACGCATCGGCGAGCGCTGCGTGGCAGCGGTCAAGAAAATCGGCTACCGCGGCGCCGGCACCTTCGAGTTTCTCTACGAAAATGGCGAGTTTTATTTCATCGAGATGAACACCCGCGTTCAGGTGGAGCACCCGGTCACGGAGTGGATCACCGGCGTTGACATCGTCAGAACCCAGATCATGGTGGCAGCCGGTGCACGGCTGCCTTTTGCCCAGCGCGACATCCAGATCAAGGGCCATTCGATTGAATGCCGCATCAACGCGGAAGACCCCTACAAGTTCACGCCTTCGCCAGGGCGCATCACGACCTGGCACACGCCGGGCGGCCCGGGCGTGCGGGTGGATTCGCATATTTATGCCAACTACTTTGTGCCGCCCAACTATGACTCGATGATTGGCAAGATCATTGTTCATGGCGATACGCGCGAACAAGCGCTGGCCCGCATGAGTACCGCACTGGCCGAAACCGTGGTGGAAGGCATTAACACCAATATTCCGCTGCATCGCGAGCTGATGGTGGATGCCAAGTTTATGGACGGCGGCACCAATATTCACTACCTGGAAGAGTGGTTGTCAAAGCGTGAACGCTAAGCCGGCCGAAAGACACTGATGAGCATGTTCGAGTTGATTTTGCTGGCGCCTGTTCACGAAGTGGAGACGCTTAGCGAGGCGCTGGATGCGCTGGATGCGCTCAGCGTATCGGTGGAAGATGCCGATGCGCAGACGCCTGCCGAGCAGGCCTTGTTCGGCGAGCCCGGCATGCCGCCGCCCAAGGCCGGCTGGGAGCGATCCCGCATGGTGTCGCTGTTTGCCACCGGAGCCCTGGCGCGGGATGCCGCACGGGTGCTGGAGGCGCAGGATTTCTTTGCCGGCTGCCAGCTGGTGGCGGTTCAGCCCGTCCCCGAGCAGGACTGGGTGCGTTTGACGCAATCGCAGTTCACACCGGTAGAAATCACGCCCGAATTCTGGATCGTGCCGACCTGGCATGAGCCGCCGGCGCAAGCCAAGCAGCTGATTCGCCTGGATCCAGGGCTGGCCTTTGGTACCGGCACCCATCCCACGACGCGCATGTGCTTGCGCTGGATTGCCGGTAACGGCGCGCCTGCCAAGTCACTGGGACGTGTGCTCGACTATGGCTGCGGCTCTGGCATTTTGGCCATAGGCGCGGCGAAGTTTGGCGCCAGCGCCATTGATGCGGTGGATATTGACGAGGCGGCGGTCGGCTCGACCCGCGCCAACGCCGAGGCCAATCACGTGAGCCTGCAGGCCGGCCTGCCAGACAAGGCCATAGGGCAGTACCAAACCGTGCTGGCCAATATTCTGGCAACGCCGCTCAAGGTGCTGGCGCCGCTGCTGTGCTCGCATGTTGAAAAGGGCGGCCATCTGGTGCTGGCAGGCATTCTGGAGCGACAGGCCGACGAACTCAAGGCGGCCTATCTGCCTTATTGCCAGCTCCAGGTGCATGACCAGGAAGAGGGCTGGATCTTGATGACGGCACGGCTTTGAGTGCGCCTTGAGCGCAGACTTGTTCGTGTTTCCCCTCTCCCGTCGCACCGGCAGCACACGCCTACAATTTGGCGCTAAATGAGCCTGATTACGCGCTGCCCCAGCTGCGGCACGATGTTCAAAGTCGTGGCCGATCAACTCAAGGTCGCGCAAGGCTGGGTGCGCTGCGGCCATTGCTCTGAAGTATTTGATGCCTCGGCGCAACTACAAGCGGACGAAGCCGCCAGATCGGGCGCTGTAGCCTCGGCGCCTGAGGCGCTGGCGGCTGTTCAGCAGAGCGCCCCATCACAGCTTGCGGCAGAGCCGGAGCCCCCAGAAGAAACCGCCAAGTCCTTGGCCGTTCGGGAGGCTGTGACGCCTGAGGCCTTGGCGCCGAATGAGGCTGGCGATTTTGACCCGGCCAGTTGGAAGCAGGCGCGGCAATTGCCCGACCCCGAATCCGAGCATGTCCCTGCTAGTGCTTCTGCGCTTGATGACACGCCCGGCCCACAGGAGTTGGCGCATACGCAGGCCGCCGCCGATGAGGCCGAGACGGATGTCGAGCCGGCGGAGCAGCAGGCCAGCATGGCGGCAGAGCCTGATGCGGAGCAGGACGTTTCCTTTGTCAGGGATGCGCAGCGCAAGGCCTTCTGGAAAAAACCGCTGATTCGTGGCTTGCTGGCTTGCCTGGCCCTGGCCTTGCTGGTCGCGCTGGCCTTGCAGTGGGTGGTGCAGCAAAGAGATCGCCTGGTTGCGCTGGAGCCGCGGCTCCTGCCCGCATTGCAGGCTTTGTGCGTGCCCCTGCGCTGTGACATACGGCCGCCACGCCATATCGAGTCGCTGGTGATTGACAGCTCCAGTTTCAACCATCTCGGCGCAGAGACCTATCGCCTCAGCTTCACCCTAAAAAATACCGGCCCGATTCCTCTGGAAATACCCTTGCTGGAGTTGAGCCTGACCGACACCCGGGACCAGACGCTGCTGCGCCGGGTGCTGTTGCCTGCGCAGTTCGGCGCCAGCGGTGCTACGCTGGCGGCGCATTCGGAGCTGGCCGGCGTGCTGAGTCTGAAAGTAGCGAGCGAGGCCGAACAGGCGGCTGCGCCCTTGTCGCCATCTTCCGCGCCAGCCCTGCCGCTACGGGTGGCCGGCTACCGTATCCTGGCTTTTTATCCTTGATTGAATTGAGAACTGAATGTCTGTTGTGATTTGTGGCTCGCTGGCCTTTGACACCATCATGAGTTTTGAGGGCCGTTTTTCGGAGCAGATACTGCCCGACCAACTGCACATCCTCAATGTGTCCTTTCTGGTGCCTGCGCTGCGCCGCGAATTTGGCGGCTGTGCCGGCAACATTGCCTACAGCCTCAAGCAACTCGGCGGCTCTGCTTTGCCCATGGCCACCGTGGGCAGTGATGGCGCCGAGTACCTGGAGCGCATGAAAGCACAGGGCATCAGCACCGAATTTGTCCGCCAGGTTGACGACACTTACACCGCCCAGGCCATGATCATGACCGACCGCGACAACAACCAGATCACGGCCTTTCACCCCGGCGCCATGATGCAGGCCCACGGCACCCGTATCGAGGCCCGCAGCGACATTACGCTGGGCATCATTTCGCCCGATGGGCGTGACGCCATGCTGCAGCATGCCGAACAGTTTAAGGCCGCCGACATTCCCTTTGTCTTTGACCCGGGTCAGGGCCTGCCGATGTTTGACGGCCAGGAGCTGGCCCACTTCGTCGAGCTGGCGACCTGGGTGACGGTCAATGACTATGAAGCTAAGATGCTTTGCGATCGCACCGGTTTGTCTTGCGAGCAGCTGTCCCGGCGCGTGCAGGGCCTGATCGTGACCCTGGGCGCCGAAGGCTGCGAGGTCTGGATAGACGGTGAGAAAACCCTGGTGGCACCGGTCAAGGCCGAGGCCGTGGTCGATCCGACGGGCTGCGGCGATGCCTTCCGCGGTGCGCTGCTGTTCGGGCTGGAGCAGGGCTGGTCGCTGGCCCGCTGTGCAGCGCTGGGAAACCAGGTGGGGGCCAAGAAAATCGCCACCCGTGGCGGCCAGAATTACACTCTGAATATTGCAGAAATGACGGCCTAGGCTAATAAGGACGGGCGCAAGGCGCTATTTAATCAATAGCGCCTGAGCCGTCCGCAAGCCGCGCCAGCGCGCTAGGGCTGGCGATATTTCAGCGCTGCATCTTGGGGCGTTGGCGCTTGCCGGGAACCACCGCAATCTCGGCCTTGCCATCGCCGCGCAGCACGCTCAGCGGCGCAGGCGTGCCGGGTTTGAGGGCTGCCACGGCGGTCAGCAACTGGCTCACGCTGCCGACCGGTTTGCCGTTGACCGCCGTGATGACGTCGCCGGGTCGGATGCCGGCCTGCGCGGCCGGGCCGTTTTGCAGCACGCCGGTGATGATGACGCCGCCCGTCTTCAGCGCTTCGGGCTTGATCCTGAAGGTTTCTGCCAACTCGGGGTTCAGGTCTTGCGGCTCCACGCCAATCCAGCCACGTGTTACCTGGCCGTCTTTCACGATGCCATCGAGCACCTGCTTGGCGGTGGACACGGGAATGGCAAAGCCAATGCCCATGGAGCCGCCCGAGCGTGAGTAGATCGCCGTGTTGATGCCCATCAGGTTGCCGTTCACATCGACCAGCGCGCCGCCCGAGTTGCCGGGGTTGATGGCGGCGTCGGTCTGGATGAAATTCTCGAAGGTATTGATGCCCAGCTGGTTGCGCCCGAGCGCGCTGACAATGCCGCCGGTCACGGTCTGGCCCACGCCAAAGGGGTTGCCAATGGCCAGCACTGGATCGCCGACCTGCAAGGCGTCGGAGTTGCCCAGCACGATGACGGGCAGCTTGTCCAGCTCGATCTTGAGTATGGCCAGGTCGGTGTCGGGGTCTGTGCCAATCACCTGAGCCCTGGCCTTGCGGGTGTCGTTGAGGATGACTTCAATTTCATCCGCGCCTTCGACCACGTGGTTGTTGGTCAGTATGTAGCCGCCAGGGCTGACGATGACGCCGCTACCCAGACCGGCCTGCGCTTCGCCCGGGCCCTGGTCGCCAAAGAAAAACTTGAACCAGGGATCGTCGGCCTGCGGGTTTCTGGCGGCCGCCTTGCTGGTGTTGATGCTGACCACTGCCGCCGATGCCACTTTGGCGGCCGAGGCAAAGCTGCCGGCTGCGGCGCCTGTGCGCGGGACGCTGTTGGCAGGCGCCTCTATCACCGACACGCCGCCCAGGGAGCGGCTTCTATCCAGCCATTGCGGCTTGAGCGTGGCCACCACGAAATAGGCCGCCAGAAAAACGGTCACGGTCTGGGAGAACAGGAGCCAGGTGCGCTTCATGGATGACATAGGTGTTGGTGGAGTGTGAGAGATAAGGGGGTAGGGCCGGGTTGTCCATGGGCAGCTTGCCGCCTGCGTATTGTGCCTTCATGCCGATGGGAAAGTGACGTGAGCGCGACGCTTGGCCCCGGTCTGACGCGGAGCAAACGCCATGGCCCAGGCCTGAGACAATCCAGGCATGAGCACCACCCGATCCGAATTACTGCAGGCCTTTGACGCGCTGCTGCAGCCCGCACGCTTCAAGGACTATGGCCCCAACGGCCTGCAGGTTGAGGGGAGAGCGCAGATTCAGCGCATCGTCTCCGGCGTCACCGCCAGCCGTGCGCTGATTGAAGCGGCGATTGATGCCAAGGCGGATGCCATTTTTGTTCACCACGGCCTGTTCTGGCGTGGTCAGGATGGCTGCGTCACCGGCTGGATGAAGCAGCGCCTGGCGCTGCTGCTGGCCCACGATATCAATCTTTATGCTTACCACCTGCCGCTCGATGCCCACCCGGAGCTTGGCAACAATGCCCAGCTGGGCCGGCAATTGGGCCTGAGCGCGACGGCGCGCTTCGGTGAGCAGGAACTGGGTTTTCTGGGCGGACGTGCCGATGGCGGCAGCTTTGCCAGCGCCGATGCGCTGGCCCGGCATCTGGAATATGCATTAAATCGACCGGTAGTGCAGGTAGGACAAACGCATGGAGCTATAAAAAAGATAGCGTGGTGCAGTGGCGGCGCACAGAGCTATTTTGAAGCGGCGATTGCTGCGGGTGCCGATGCCTTCATCACTGGCGAGATCTCCGAACCACAGGCGCATTACGCCCGCGAAATGGGCACCGTGTTTATCGCCTGCGGCCACCATGCGTCCGAGCGTTACGGCGCGCCGGCCGTAGCTAGCCAGGTGGCGACGCAGTTCGGCCTGGCCCACGAATTCATAGATATCGACAACCCGGCCTGAGCCGGCGGCGCTTTACAGGGCGTGAGCCGGTGACCGGCTGCTGTGCCGGGCCGGGCGCGGGGCCTGTGCGCGGCGTGGCGCGTCGGAACGCATGGCGTGCCAGCTGGCACCCAGTTCGGCGCGCTCCAGCGGCACGGCCTGGTGGCTCAGCTCATCGAGAAAGGCGGCGCGCAAACGCATGCTGCGTGCCGCCGTGGCCATCTCTTGCGCTTCGTGCAACAACTGGGTCACATCTTTGTTTGCACCCGACAGGTGGACCATGCCGACGCCTATGCAGGCCTTGAGCTGGATGCGCTCGCCGTTGAGCGCGGTTACCTCCAGCGGCTGCCGCAGGCTATAGGCAACGCGCAGGCCCAGGGTGCGTATCCAGCGTGGCGAGTGCAGGGTTTCTATCAAGGCGACAAAACAGCGGTCGTAATAACGTCCGGCCGGGTTGACGAGGCCGATGTGGCTTTGCATGCGCCGGGCCAGCTGGTGGTAAATCTCGTTCAGCCCGTACTGGCCGACCTGGGTCAGCAGCTCTTCCGGCTCAAACAGCCGCACCACCACCAAGGCGCCGTCGCGCCGAGTGCGCGCCAAGCGGCGTTGCGCATTGACGATTTTTTGCACGGCCAAGACGCTGCTGTCGAGTTGGGTGACCGGGTCGCGCCGGGAGCGCATGGGGTTGCGGATCTGCAGGTCCTGGTGATTGCGTAACCACAAGGTCACGGCGATCAGCGAAATACTCAGCAAGCCCGACAGGGCCACGATGGCCTGCAGTGTTGCCGACGGCGGTGTGATATTCCAGGCCAGCCAGTACAAACCACCTTGCAGGGGCAGCGTCAGCACGCTGCCGACGACCAAGCCCCAGGCCAGGCGGTCGCCCTGCCGGGCCGCTCGCACCACCAGCCACAAGGCCAGCAGCAGGGTGCCTACGGTCAGCGCGGCAGAGACGGCCAGCTGCAGGCCGGAAGGCAGAAATAGGCATAGCAGAGCCCCCGACAGGCACACGGCGATAGCGCCGCGAAAGCAAAGGTCCATCAGACGGTCGCGCCTGGCCGCTGACAGCCAGCGATTGAGCCCGTAAGCACCCATGGCTGCACACAGCGGCCCGATCAGCACCTGAGCAATGTGCAGCCACGGCGCACCGGCTTGCGCGAGCATCGTCTCGGGCAAGTCGCTGAGCAGGGCGCAGAACAGCCAGCTGGCGCTGATGTAGATCAGGCAAAGTATGCTGGCCTGGTCGCGGCTGTAGATGGCGTTGGCAACCGCCAGCAGCACCACCACGCCAATGGCGCCCATGGCGGCGCTCCAGATCATCAATTCAACTGCGTTCATGTCGTCCTCGTTGGTCGGTCAGTGTTGCCAGCACGCTTTGCGCCAAAATACCATCGACATCACGCATTAACAGCTTCCTTCTATTTGTTGGCCTGCCTATCTTGATTGAGGTGCGTGCGACGGGGCAGGTCGCGCCTCACGCCTCAAGACAGGCTGACATTCAAATCATTATGGGTCGTTCAGATGCAAGAGAAAATCATGAGAAACACCAAGAAGTGGCCAGCCCAGGCAGGGGGCCTGCCATGGCATTGACCCGGCCGCTGCTCATCACCATGGGGGATCCGGCTGGCATTGGCCCGGAAATCATTGCCAAGCTGTTTCGCGATTCGCCTGCCGAGTTGGCCGCTTGTGTGGTGGTCGGCGATGTTTCTACCTTGCGGCGGGCCGCGCAATTGACCAGCGGCGGCGCTGTCGATGTTCCGGTGGCCCTGTTGGAGTCGTTGGCTGATTGGCAGGCGGTGCCGCTGCGCTGCCTCCCGGTGCTGCAGCAATGCGCGCTGCCGGAAATAGTGCCCTATGGGCGAATCAGTGCTTTGGCCGGGCAGGCCGCGGCTGACTGCATCGTCTGGGCCGCGCGCGCCGTGCTTGCCGGCCAGGCCGCTGCCATGGTGACGGCGCCTATTCACAAGGAGGCGCTGGCCGCCGCCGGTGGCTGGGCCGCCAGGTTCCCAGGCCATACCGAAATGCTGCAGGCCGAGGCCGCAGCGTTTCTGGGCCAGCCCGTGAGTGAGGTGCCGGTGCGCATGATGCTGGCCAATGATGAACTCAAGACCGTGCTGGTCAGCATTCACCTGTCGCTGCGTCGCGCCATTGATGCCGTGACTTTTGACAATGTGCTGCAAACCCTGCGCATCACGCATAGTGCCGTGGGCGCCAGCCTGGGCCGGTCGCCGCGAATTGCCGTGGCGGGTCTGAACCCGCATGCCGGCGAGGGCGGGCTGTTCGGCGATGAAGAGTTGGTCGTCATTTCACCCGCTATCGCCGCCGCGCGGGCCGAGGGGCTCGATGTTCACGGTCCGTTTGCGCCTGACACGGTGTTCATGCGGGCTCGTCACGCCCCGGGCAAGGCCGGCGAGTTTGACGTGGTGGTCGCCATGTACCACGACCAGGGGCTGATCCCGGTCAAATACCTGGGGGTGGAGCAGGGTGTGAACGTCACCTTGGGGCTGCCGCTGGTGCGCACCAGTCCGGACCATGGCACCGCTTTTGACATCGCCGGCAGCGGACGCGCCGATGCGGCCAGCCTGCTGGCGGCGATTCGCATGGCGCGCCGCTTGTCCGTCTAAACAGGGTTGGCTTAAAAATTTAAGCCAAATCGAGCTCTAGCGTAGACTGGATGAATGCAGTCAGCTATCAAGTTGATAGCGGTGACTGCATCCTCGTGCCGGCCTTTATCGGTTTTTCAGGTTGTCGCGAATTTCGCGCAGCAACAGCACGTCCTCGGGAGTTGCGGCGGGCGCCGGCGCCGGCTGGGCTTTTTTCATGCGGTTGACCTGCTTGATCATCAGGAAAATGATGAAGGCCAGGATGGCAAAGTTGACCGCGACCGTGATGAAGCTGCCATAGGCAAACACAGGTACGCCGGCTTTTTTCAGCGCGTCCAGCGTGGTGGCGGTGCCGGGCGGCACGCTTCCCAAAACGAGAAACAGGTTGGAAAAGTCCAGCTTGCCGACCACCGCGCCAATCACCGGCATGATCAGGTCGCCAACCATGGAGTCGACGATCTTGCCGAAGGCCCCGCCAATGATCACGCCCACCGCCAGATCAATCACGCTGCCCTTGACTGCAAATTCCTTGAACTCTTGCATCATTCCCATATTGTTCTCCGGTTGTTTTCGGGTTGTGCCGCTGGCATTTTTCTGCCGACGGTAAATGATTATGCCGCCTGAGCACGAATTCGCAGACTTGGTTTTCGCTTGAAGGGCAAGGCGGATGGGCGCGTTTCGAGCGCCGTTCTGCGGCAGGCAATGAGGGCCCGAATCCGGCTCGGCGCATTGAAAAGCAATGTCACGCTCCGCTACAATTGTCGGTTGACCCTCACACTATGCCTATTTCAAGCCAGCTCTTGAAGGATTTTCATGACCCAAGCAAGCGTAAACGGTGTGCCGCACGGCGCGCCTGCCGATAAAGATAAAAGAAATTGGATCGTTGCCACCTGTGCCATGGGTGGTGCAGGCGTTGCTGCCGTGGCCGTGCCTTTTGTCAGCACTTTTCAGCCATCCGAAAAAGCCAAAGCCTCCGGTGCCGCTGTTGAGGTTGATATCTCAACCATGAAGCCTGGAGAGAAGCTGACGGTGGAGTGGCGTGGCAAGCCGGTGTGGATTCTCAAGCGCACCCCTGAACAGTTGGCAACCCTGCCCCAGGTTGATGGTTTGCTGGCTGACCCCAAGTCGGAGCGCAAGCTGCCCGAGTGGACGCCTGAGTACGCTCGCAATGAAACCCGTTCCATCAAGCCCGAAACGCTGGTGGTGGTGGGCATCTGTCCGCACCTGGGCTGCTCGCCTTCCGACAAGTTCCAGACTGGCGCCCAACCTTCCTTGCCCAATGACTGGGAGGGTGGTTTTCTTTGCCCTTGCCATGGCTCCACTTTCGATCTGGCCGGGCGTGTTTATAAAAACAAGCCTTCACCTGATAATCTGGAAGTGCCACCGCATATGTACCTGTCAGACACGAAACTGCTGATTGGTGAAGATAAAAAGGCCTGAAGGCGCTTCTTACCCCTGAGCCCCCTCAAAAGACCTTGCAGCCAGCGTTTGATGTGCCTCGACTTCGCACCGCATCAAACGCTCGCCACAGAACCCCACCGAACCAGGATCAGTTATGGCTGAATTCAAAGATATTTCCCCTGATGCCCCGCTCGCCGCCAAGGCGATGAATTGGGTTGACAACCGCTTCCCCGCCAGCAAGCTCTATAAAGAGCATATGAGCGAGTACTACGCGCCCAAAAACTTCAATTTTTGGTACATCTTTGGCTCGCTGGCCATGCTGGTGCTGGTGATCCAGATCGTCACCGGTATTTTCCTGACCATGAACTACAAGCCCGATGCCGCGCTGGCCTTTGGCTCGGTCGAGTACATCATGCGTGACGTGCCCTGGGGCTGGTTGATCCGCTACATGCACTCCACCGGTGCCTCGGCCTTTTTTGTGGTGGTCTATCTGCATATGTTCCGCGGCCTGCTCTATGGCAGCTACCGCAAGCCACGCGAGCTTGTCTGGATCTTCGGCTGCGCGATTTTCCTGTGCCTGATGGCCGAGGCCTTCATGGGCTACTTGCTGCCATGGGGTCAGATGAGTTACTGGGGCGCTCAGGTGATCGTCAACTTGTTTGCCGCGATTCCTTTTATTGGTCCTGACCTGGCGCTGCTGATTCGTGGCGACTATGTGGTGGGCGATGCTACGCTGAATCGCTTCTTTGCCTTTCACGTGATTGCCGTACCGCTGGTGTTGCTGGGCTTGGTTGTGGCGCACATCATTGCATTGCATGAAGTTGGCTCCAACAACCCCGATGGCGTTGAAATCAAGGGCCCGAATGCGCCGCGTGATGCCAACGGCCACCCACTGGACGGTATCCCATTCCACCCTTACTACTCGGTGCATGACATTTTTGGCGTCAGCGTGTTCTTGATGATCTTCTCGGCCATCATTTTCTTCGCACCCGAGTTTGGTGGTTACTTCCTCGAATACAACAACTTCATTCCGGCTGATCCCTTGAAGACGCCGCTGCACATCGCTCCAGTCTGGTACTTCACGCCTTTTTATTCCATGCTGCGTGCCATTACCAGCGAGATGATGTATGCGCTGGTCGCCTGTGTGTTGGGTGCTGCCGTGCTGGGTGTGCTGAAGGCGAAAATCGCTGGCCTGTTCAAGGCCATCATCGTCGGTGCTGCGGTGGTGGTTGTGGCTTCCATGTTGATGATCGACGCCAAGTTCTGGGGCGTGGTCGTGATGGGTGGTGCCGTCGTCATCCTGTTCTTCCTGCCCTGGCTGGACAAGAGCGAGGTCAAGTCCATCCGCTATCGTCCAAGCTGGCACAAATATGTCTATGCGGTGTTTGTGTTCATGTTCCTGATTTTGGGATACCTTGGCATCCAGGCGCCAGGCGTTTGGGGTGAGTTCTTGGGCCAGGATATTGCACAGCGCGTCTCCCAACTGTTTACCCTGGGCTACTTCGGCTTCTTCCTGCTGATGCCCTGGTGGAGCCGCATGGGCACCTCCAAGCCTGTTCCTGATCGTGTGATTTTTTCCGCCCACTGAGCTGGAGAACAACAACAATGAAAAAATTGATCCTCGCCCTGATTACCGCGGTCGGCCTGATGGCCGGCGCACAGGCCTCTGAAGGGGGTATTGCCTGGGATAAAGCGCCCAACAAGACCAATGACCTCGCTGCCTTGCAACACGGCGCCAAGCTGTTTGTCAATTACTGCCTGAACTGCCACTCGGCTGCCTTCATGCGCTTTAATCGCTTGAAAGACATTGGCCTGACCGATCAGCAGATCAAGGACAATCTGCTCTTTACGACTGAAAAAGTCGGTGAGACCATGAAGGCCGCGATTGATCCCAAGCAGGCGAAGGACTGGTTTGGCGGCACGCCGCCCGACCTGACCGTGATTGCCCGTTCGCGCTCTGGCGCTGGCGGCACCGGGGCTGATTACCTCTATACCTATCTGCGTACCTATTACCGCGACGACACCAAGGCGACAGGCTGGAATAACCTGGCCTTCCCCAATGTGGCCATGCCGCACGCCTTGTGGGAACTGCAGGGTGAGCGCAAGCCGGTGTACTTCGAAAAGGAAGAGCATGGCCACAAGGTGTCAGTCTTTAAGGGCTGGGAGCAAGTGACGCCAGGCGCCTTGACACCATTGCAATACGATCAAGCCGTGGGTGATCTCGTGGGTTACTTGCAATGGATGGGTGAGCCGGCTCAAAATACCCGTGTACGCATTGGCGTCTGGGTGTTGATGTTCCTGCTCGTGTTGACCTTCTTTACCTGGCGCCTGAATGCGGCGTTCTGGAAAGACGTCAAGTAATTTTTTTCGCCGGGGTTTGCTTCCCGGCACCTTCTGGAGTGGATGCTTGCACTGTGTCCACTCCTTTGTATTTAGGAGTTCCGAACCATGATGGTCCTTTATTCAGGCACAACCTGCCCCTTCTCGCACCGCTGCCGCTTTGTGCTGTTTGAAAAAGGCATGGATTTCGAAATCCGCGACGTTGACCTGTACAACAAGCCGGAAGACATCAATGTGATGAATCCGTACGGTCAGGTGCCGATTCTGGTCGAGCGTGACTTGATCCTGTATGAGTCGAACATCATCAATGAGTACATTGACGAGCGTTTTCCGCACCCGCAACTCATGCCCGGCGACCCGGTTGACCGTGCACGTGTGCGCTTGTTTTTGCTGAATTTTGAAAAAGAGCTGTTCGTTCATGTCAGCGCGCTCGAATCCCGCGCTGCCAAGGGCAACGAGAAAGCACTGGAGAAATCCCGTGCACACATTCGTGATCGCCTGACGCAGCTGGCACCGATTTTTCTGAAGAACAAGTTCATGCTGGGCGACAACTTCTCCATGTTGGACGTTGCCATTGCACCGTTGCTTTGGCGCCTGGATTACTACGGCATCGAGTTGTCGAAAAATGCCGCGCCCCTGCTCAAATATGCCGAGCGCATTTTTTCGCGTCCGGCCTACATTGAAGCGTTGACGCCGTCCGAAAAAGTCATGCGCAAGTAATTGCCGCACTGAATTACAGGATCAAGCAACTTGGCTGAATTCATGAACGCGCCGGACGCCACCTCTACTCGCCCTTACCTGATACGTGCGCTCTATGAGTGGTGCACCGACAACGGCTTCACGCCCTATGTGGCCGTGTCTGTGGACGATAGCGTACAGGTGCCGCGCGAGTATGTGAAAAACAACGAGATTGTGCTCAATATCAGTTTTGACGCGACCAGTTCGCTGCAGCTGGGAAACGAGTTCATCGAGTTCAAGGCACGGTTTGCCGGCAGCGCTCGGGAAATCCTGGTGCCCATCAGCCATGTGATCGCCATTTACGCCCGAGAAAACGGGCAGGGTATGGCGTTCCCAATGGATACGGCACCACGAGGTTCTGTTGGCGATGCTGCTCACCCGGTACCGGGTATGGCGCCTTCTGCGTCGGGTCCTGCGGATGGGGTTGAAGGCAAGCTCATGCAACTGGTTCCGGAAAGCGGGTCTGGTGCTGCCGTGGAAGGCCCGGATACACCAGAGCCGCCCAAGCCACCATCACGTCCGCGGCCGTCGCTCAAGCGAGTGAAGTAAAATAGAATTTGTGCCGCTTTAGCTCAGTTGGTAGAGCAACCGCCTTGTAAGCGGTAGGTCGTCAGTTCGATTCCGACAAGCGGCACCATTTCACTGTTTCACACCATCTCAGAACCCCTCAGAACCCGCATGTTTATTGGCATGGCGGGTTTTTTGTTGTCTCACGCGGTTTCACCGGATACCATGAGATACCGTTAAAAAGACGGTATCTGTGACGGTATCTCACAGTACCGCAAACAGAGATACCGTTAAAGGGGCAGCAATGGCACTGGCAGACACATTCGTAAGGCAGGTGAAGCACACCGGCAAACCCACGGGTGACAAACACACCGACGGCGGCGGCATGTACCTGCTGGTGAAGGCGGGCGGCAAGTATTGGCGTATGGACTACACCCACGCGGACAAGCGCAAAACCCTGGCCTTGGGCGTGTACCCGACGGTCTCGCTGGCCAAAGCCCGGCAGCGGCGCGACAAGGCGCGGGAGCTGCTGGCGGACGGGATTGACCCCAGCACAGCCAAGAAAGAGGACAAGCAGGCCAAAGCCGACGCGGCGGTAAACACATTTAAGGCCGTCGCTCTGACGTGGCACACAATGAAGGCCAAAGGCGACACCTCTTCGACGACGTTAAAAAAGCGGCTGGCACACTTTGAAACCCATGTTTTCCCGGCCATCGGCAACCGTCCGGTTAATGCCATCAAGCCCGCAGAGATTCTGGCCTTGCTTCAAGCCGTAGCCGACAAGGGGACTGCTTACACGGCGGGGCGGTTGCGGGCGTTATGCGGGCAAGTGTTTTGCTTTGCAATTCAGACCGGGCTGGCAGAAAACGACCCGACCGTATCAATGCGCGGGGCCATCGAAAAACCGGCAGTGAAGCACCGGCCTGCACTGACGACACGGCGGGAGTTCGGGGAGTTTGTACGCGACCTGAGAGATACCACGCGGGCAGAGCCGTTAACCCGGCTGTGCGCAAGATTCGGCTTGCTGACCTGGACACGGCCGGGTGAGTTGCGGCATACGTTGGAAGAAACCCTGGAGCAGGTCGCCATCCTGGCCGAGCGAAAGCCCACGACGGCCATCGTGGACAAGGGCTATCGGGGCGTGGAGATCGAAGGCGTGCGCATCCTCAGATCGGGTCAAAAGCGAGGCATCACACGGACCTTGAAGGCGATGATCCATCGGCGCAGTGCCATCGAGCCGGCGATCGGGCACATGAAGATGGATGGGCGGCTGGGCCGCTGGGCCGCAATCCGCTCAAGGGTGCGTTGGGCGATGCGCTGCATGCGGTGATGTGCGGCGCGGGCCACAATCTGCGCTTGATCCTGGCGAAGCTGCGGCTTCTTTGCGCCCGCATCGGGCTGGATTTGCATTCGCTGCTGGCGGCACTCGTGCCATCCCAGCTTCGCGCTCAACTCCCCCGAGTTTGAAAACCGGATTGTTCAGGGCCGACGCATTATTCGCGTCGAGCCGATTCACTCAACTCCCCGAGGGCTGAAAACGGGATTGTTCAGGACGGACTAACTAAATGAACACATATAGCGATCCGCTGACGGTGCTATCCCTGATAGCCAGCATAACGATTTTCAGCGGATGGCCACCTCACCTTCTGGATCGGCTTCAAAGTCAGTCGCGCCGTTGGTTGCGCACCGAGGGCAGCATACTGCTTTCACAAGGGCAGACTGCTTCTGGCCTATTCATCATTCTGAAAGGCAGCGTGGAAGTCACTGCTTACAGCGACCAGGGGCAGCTATATATTCAACGATTTGCGCCTGCAGGCAACCTGTACGGATTGGTTAGTGTCATCGACGGTAATCCCAGCACATTCACCTATGTTGCGCAAACTGAGCTGGAATTGATTTTTATCCCCTCAGAGGTTTTCCTGGATGTCCTCGCGTCACAGCCCCACCTCTGGAAAAATATCGCCCTCTATGTTGCATCGGTTCAACGATCTGTTTTTGCAGCAGTCAGCGAACAAATGTTTGAAGGACTGAATGTGCGTCTCGTGAGAATCATTTTGAATCTCACTGAAACCCATGGCATTCGCGATTCCGAAACGGGGCACATACGAATTCGAGTCACGCAGGAGCAATTGGGAAATTTTCTGGGCGTTACACGTCAGACGATACACAAAGAGCTCAAGCATCTAGAGAAATTGAACTACATCGCGCTGGAGTATGGCGAATTGTTTGTGCTGGATAAAAAGGCGCTCGAAGGTGGGTGGGGACGGCAGCCTCAAATCTGAAGTGTCCACTTGCCCTTGATCTTCACGTAGGTTTCGTCGACGAGCCACGATCGACCGGCCTTGTGAGCGAATCGATTCCAGCGCTTATCGAGCTCAGGCACGAATCGCCGGACCCAGCGCACAATCGTTCCAGGGCAACCGCAGCGGCGCTATCGGGACCTGGAAAAACCGGGGACGCTCAATCCGGTGCTGCTATTGCGATAGAACCTTGTTTCGGAGATAAGCCGCTATGGCCGGGCCATGTGCGCACCCGCGAGCAACGTACAACTCGACACCATGCTCAAGAATTTACGGTTCTGGAACACTACATCAACGCATCGGCTTCGCGTGTAATCGCCGAATACAGATCAGGGCGTCGATCTCGCCAGCTTGGATATTTCCTTCTGGCAGAATCAATAACGGTATAGTCTAGTTCAGCCACGATAACGGTTTCAGTTTGTTTGTCGGCAGGCGCAGCGGCTAGCACTTTTCCAGTTGGGTCAATGATACAGCTTCCGCCCGATAGAATACGTTCGTGATACTGACCAACCTTATTGGCGGCGACAAAAAACACGCCATTATCAAAAGCTCGAGTTCGTATCATTTCCTGGAACATGAATGTTCTCGGTGTTGTAAATGGGGCAAAGATTATCTCCGCGCCATTGGCGGCAACGCAGCGCGACGCCTCGGGAAAGCCATTGTCGTAACAGATATTTATGCCGATACGCCAGTTCTTGAACTGTGCAGTGTCGAAGCGTGTGCCGTAGCGAAAGTATAGTTTCTCCAAACTATATACGGCAGCCGGATGTGTCTTGCGATATTTGAATATGATATCTCCCGATGCATCGATAAGTATTGCAGTATCGAAATACAAGCCGGGAGCCTCTTGTTCATAAATGGTGGCTATGATCGCAGCCTTGTTTCGAGTGGCAGATTCTCTCATTGCGGTAATGGTTGGGCCATCATCGCGCTCTGCAAGATTCATCATCTCCAGGTCTCTGTAATGCGCAAAATCAATCGTGTTGAAGAATTCTGGCAGAAGCACAATCTCTGCGCCTAAGGCCGCGCCTTGCGATATATAAGCGTCTGCTTTCTTTAAGTTCTCTGCCAGGTCATTGCCGCTGTGCATCTGAATACTTGCTACTTTCATTTCTATTGCTCCAGTTCTACGTGCAGTAAAGGTTATTTTGCGGATTATGCAGGAATGCGCAGAAGATCGTATTTAATCTCAAATACTGGTTACTGAAGTGGAATATTTGCCTCACTCAGAATAGTCCTGAATTTTTCAATCTCGGATGCAACGAATTTTTTGGTTTCTTCTGGATTCATTTTTGGGGCGGGGTCAAAGCCTAACGCTTCAAACTTACTCCATACTGCAGGATCCGCAAGAATTCCACTAACTGCTGCATTGAGCTTGTTGATGATATGTGGAGGGGTGTTTCTGGGTGCCGCCAATAGGGCCCATGTCGCCGGAACGATTCCGCGAATACCGGCTTCTTGAAATGTAGGTACGTCGGGGTGCTTCGGCGATCGCGTAGAGGCACCTATAGCCAGAGGCTTGATTGAGCCATTCACAATGTGCCCTTGAGCAAAGCCGAACGTTTCAAGCAGGAACTGAGTGTCACCTGAGAGCACCGATTGCAAGGCCGCGCTCGAACCCTTGAATGACACATGAGTAAGATCCATGCCTGTTCTGATGTTAATGATTTCTCCGTAGATATTTGACGTAGTGCCTATGCCCGCTGACGCAAACGCATTTTTCCCTGGCTCGGCTTTAATTTTCTTGACAAATTTCTCAAGTGTTGGGGGGCTATTCGGCCCCGCCAGCAGGACCAGCGCCTGTGTATTCAAAAGCGCTATGTGGCTAAAGTCTTCTAGCGCGTCATAAGGCAATGATTTCATTAGCGACGTGTTGATGGCATTTGTCGCTGCCGTACCTACCAGAAGTGTGTATCCATCAGGCTTGCTTCTTGCAACATACTGCGCGCCGATCGTGCCTCCAGCCCCTCCCTTGTTCAGCACAACCACCGACTGCCCCAATTTTTGAGTGAGATTGTCTGCCAGTACACGCGCGAAGTTGTCGGTGGGTCCGCCAGGATTGAAAGGCACCACTAAATTGATCGTCCGTATTGGGTACTCTTCTGCAGCATTCACCTCAGCCGTCCATAGCAGGGATAGCAGCATTCCGAATATGGAAAGACAATTGAAAATGCTTTTTGTTAGATAGTCATGCATATGAGGAGCTCCTGTTTTGCAAGTTGACAGCGTCAAAACATAAATAACTATTTGGCTTTTACTGGGGCATGCCAAAGTAGCGTACGGGATGCTCTTCGGTGAGACTGTCAAAGTATTTACAATCTCCTCTTTTCTCCTAACTAGTTGTCACATCCCGGACGATCATATGGCCGCTTATGAAACAAATCCGGATGCTCCTGGTACCACTCTTTCATGGCCTGCATCGGCGTCTTGCTGCCCAGTGCTGACTGCGGCAGTTGGTGGTTGTACAGGGCCACATAACGCAGCAGGGTTTCCTCCATGTCCTCACGGCTGTTGAATCTGTGGGTCTTCAGGACGTCCGCTATGCGGCCATTGAATCGCTCCACCATCCCATTGGTTTTTGGCGTCCTGGGCTTGGTCAGCCGGTGCTCGATGCCCAACTCCTGGCACAGCTGATCGAATTCATGGTTGCCGCTGGGCTCGCGTTCCTTGCTGGCAAACAGGCGGTCTGTGAACTCCTTGCCGTTGTCGGTCAGCAGCTTGTGGATTCTGATCGGGCAGGCCTTGTGCAGTGCCTTCAGAAAGGCCTGTGCGCTGGCAGCCGTCTTGTTGGCCTTGAGTTGCACAAACACCCATCGCGTGGCCCGGTCGATGGCAACGAACAGGTAGCGCCGGCTGCTCTCGTCCTGCATCTGGGGCAGGTACTTCACATCCATGTGCACGTAGCCTGGCTCGTAGCTCTTGAAAGCCTTGTGGGCCACCACAGGCTCCTGAGGCTTGAGGGCGTTGAGGTTGCCCGCCCCGTGGCGGCGCAGGCACCGGTCCAGGCCCGAGCGCGAGACATGGGGGCAAATGAACTCTCGCGTGACGGCAAGCAGGTCATCCAGGGGCAACAGCAAGGTATGCCGCAGGTGGACCACCACGGTCTCTTGTGCAGGCGTGAGTACCGTCTGCAGGCGGTGGGCCGTATGCGAGCGGTCGCCAAAGACAGAGCGCTTCTTCCACTTGTAGACGGTCTGTTCGGTGATGCCAAAGCGCTGGGCCAGGACACTGGCAGTCTCGTTGCTGGCCGCGATCTCGGCACGCACGGCAGGCGTGGTGCGTGCGTTCTTGTGCAGGGCAATCAACATGGTTTCACTCCCTGGGTGGATTGCAAGGACTCTATCAACTCTTGCAGAACGGCTCGGGCCATGAAGAGTGGATAGTTCTGTTGGTATGGCTAGAATTCAAACCAAAAATACCAACGGATAGCAGCACTTGGAGGCGGCACCATCCCTTCCGAGTTTCCAGGAAAACTCATCAAGCATCCTTGGTATCGATATTCAGCGGATGTCATGCGCTATCCATCAAGTAGCGCCTCCAGGCAGCAAAAAATATAACGACCAGACCACGCGTTCAGGTGGTGGTCTGCCGCAAATTATTTTGCCAGCAGTATCTTCAGCCGGATTGAGCTAACCTTCCAGCCCTTGCTGAGCAGACGGGCCTGGATCAAGGGGGTCAGTTGGCGTATTTTGGCTGCGGCCGCATTGCCGCTAACCAGCAGGCACCAGCTTTCGCCATCAATCGGTCCGGCCTTGACGGCAGCTCGCAGCGGTTCAGGTAGCAGTGACTCAATCGCCTTGAGCCTGTCATTGGACTCCCGGACCAATTCCGTCAGCCGAGCCAGGGACGGCGAGTTTCCGGCTGCTTGGAGAGCGGTCTGAGTCTGTGGAAGGCGCCTGTGTGTATTCACGGTGAGTTGGGCCGGCCCGGGTGAGCGCAAGCTTTATAAATGGTGGGCAAGTGCATTCGATTATCACGGATGCGTGTTTGGCGAGAAGTCGGACTACTGGAGCGGCAGAAAATTGTTGACGGGCCAGCATGTCGATTTGATGAGCGTTGCGGCGTCGTGCTTGGTGGATCAGAAGATAGGGCAAATGACGGTGTCTACCCGGGAACCTGTGGGTGACTGCAAGAAGGTGTGCCCTTGGCTGCATCATTCTGCGGGGTATTCTTTTGCGGCGGGAGCCGGCTCACAGGGCGTTTTACGCTGAATAGGCTCAAGGCTTCCGGGCAGCGCTAAAATCTAATGTTTGCGCACAGTTGAACTAATTGCTAGCGCCCACACTTAAGTTCCGTACTCAATAAGGGATTTCAGCCGCATTGCCAGCTCAAGGGAGCGGCTAAGGCGGCCTCGCATTTATGGCTTCCAACATCCTGACCAAAATTTTCGGTAGCCGCAACGACAGGCTGCTCAAAACCTACCGTAAAACCGTAGACCAAATCAATGCACTGGAAACACAGTACGAGAAGCTAGACGACGATCAGCTGCGCGCTAAAACCCAGGAGTTCAAGGATCGGGTAGCTGCCGGCGAGGAACTCGATGCGATTCTTCCCGAAGCCTTTGCCGTGGTTCGCGAGGGCGGCAAGCGCATCATGAAGATGCGGCATTTTGATGTCCAGATGCTGGGTGGCATGTCGCTGCACAACGGCAAGATTTCCGAAATGCGCACTGGTGAGGGCAAGACCCTGACCGCGACGCTGCCGGTTTACCTGAATGCCTTGACCGGCAAGGGCGTGCATGTGGTGACGGTCAATGATTACCTGGCCAGCCGCGATGCCCGTTGGATGGGCAAGCTCTACAACTTTCTGGGTCTGAGCGTCGGCATCAACCTGCCCAATATGTCGCGCGAAGAAAAGCAGGCGGCCTATAACTCCGACATCACCTACGGCACCAATAACGAGTATGGTTTTGACTACCTGCGCGACAACATGGTGTACGAGGTGGCTGACCGCGTGCAGCGCGGCCTGAATTACGCCATTGTCGATGAGGTGGATTCGATCTTGATCGACGAGGCCCGCACGCCACTCATCATCAGTGGTCAGGCCGAAGACCACACCGAGATGTATGTGGCGATGAACAAGGTTGTTCCTTCCTTGAAGCGCCAGGAAGGCGAAGCCGATCCACGCACCGGGGAAGGTGTCACCCAGCCAGGTGACTACACCATCGATGAAAAAACCCATCAGGTGTTTTTGACCGAGCAGGGACACGAAAACGCCGAAGGCATACTGTTCAATTTGGGCCTGATTCCCGAAGGTGCCACGCTTTACGATCCGGCCAATATCTCGCTGATGCACCATTTGTACGCGGCCCTGCGTGCCAATTTGTTGTATCACCGTGACCAGCACTACGTGGTGCAAGAGGGCGAGGTCGTCATCGTTGATGAGTTCACCGGCCGCCTGATGTCGGGTCGCCGCTGGAGCGATGGCTTGCACCAGGCCGTGGAAGCCAAGGAAGGCGTACAGATTCAGGCGGAAAACCAGACCCTGGCCTCGATTACCTTCCAAAATTACTTCCGTCTCTATAACAAGCTGTCGGGCATGACAGGCACGGCGGATACCGAAGCCTACGAGTTTCAGGAAATCTATGGGCTGGAAACCACCGTCATTCCCCCCAACCGGGTGAGCCGGCGTGACGACCAGCTGGACCGCGTTTACAAAACCACGCGTGAAAAATACGAAGCGGCCATCAAGGACATTCGTGAATGTTATGAGCGTGGCCAGCCGGTGCTGGTTGGCACGACCTCGATCGAGAACTCCGAAATCATCGACCAGTTGCTGCTCAAGGAAAACCTGCCGCACCAGGTGCTGAACGCCAAGCAGCATGCCCGCGAGGCAGATATCGTGGCGCAGGCCGGCCGGCCCAAGATGATCACCATTGCCACCAATATGGCCGGTCGCGGTACCGATATCGTGCTGGGCGGAAATGTTGAAAAATTGATTGAGGCGGTGGAGGCTGACGAGTCGCTGGATGCCGCTGCCAAAGAAGCGGAAATAGCCCGCTTGCGTGCCTTGTGGAAGCTGGAGCACGATCAGGTCACGGCATTGGGTGGTTTGCGTATCATCGCTACCGAACGCCATGAGTCACGCCGCATCGACAACCAGTTGCGTGGCCGCTCGGGTCGCCAGGGCGATCCCGGTTCCTCGCGTTTTTACCTGAGCCTGGACGACCCGCTGATGCGCATTTTTGCGGGCGATCGTGTCAAGGCCATCATGGAGCGGCTCAAGATGCCTGATGGCGAGGCCATTGAAGCCGGCATCGTGACGCGCAGCATTGAATCGGCGCAGCGCAAGGTGGAGGCGCGCAATTTCGATATTCGCAAGCAACTGCTTGAATACGATGATGTCTCCAATGACCAGCGCAAGGTGATTTACCAGCAGCGCAATGACATCATGGATGCCAGCAATTTGCAGGCACAAATTGCCTCGCTGCGCGAAGGCTGCTTCAGCGATCTGACGCGCCAGTACGTGCCGGCGGAAAGTGTCGAAGAACAATGGGATGTGGCGGGACTTGAGAAAGTGCTGAGTGATGAGTGGCAGATCGAGCTGCCGCTGCGCCAGGAACTCGAAGCTGCCACGGCCATTACCGACCATGATGTGCTTGAAAAAGTCGTGGCGGCAGCCGATGCCGCCTTTGCCGACAAAGTAGAAAAAATTGGCGAAGAAAATTTCATCCAGTTTGAACGAGTGGTGCTGCTGCAAAGCATAGACAGCCACTGGCGCGAACACCTGAGCGCGCTCGACTATCTGCGCCAGGGTATCCACTTGCGTGGCTATGCGCAGAAGCAGCCCAAGCAGGAATACAAGCGCGAAGCTTTTGAGCTGTTTGGCCAGTTGCTCGACAGTGTGAAAAATGCCGTCACCAAAATACTGATGACGGTCCAGATCCAGTCGAGTGAACAGCTGGAGCAGGCCGCGGAAGCCATGGAAAGCCGAGCTGAAAATATTGCCAATGTCACTTACACCGCACCAACCGAAACTGGTGGCGTAGAAACGACGGTTGATGAAGAGTCGCAGAAGCGGTCTCAGCCGGCGCCGGGAACGGCCACGGCGCGCGTCGGCCGCAACGACCCTTGTCCCTGCGGTTCGGGTAAGAAGTTCAAGCTCTGTCACGGCAAGTTGAGCTGATCCGCTGCGTAGTTCCTCCACCTTTCGTTGATCTCATCAGTCTTTTCCTGGAGCCAAGTTCATGCCTGTCAACCTGCTTGCCACGCCCGCCGCAGATCTTTACCCCGTGGCCGGTGTGCGCTGGGGTGTCGCTGAAGCCGGAATCCGCAAGGCCAATCGCAAAGACCTTGCCGTGCTGCTGCTGGACGAGGGTGCTTCGGTGGGCGCCGTGTTCACGCAGAACCGGTTTTGTGCCGCACCGGTGCAAATCTGCCGCGAGCACCTGGCCAAGAACTCGGGAAAAAGCCTGGGTATTCGTGCCATGCTGATCAATACCGGCAACGCCAATGCTGGCACCGGCGAGGACGGCTTGCATCGTGCGCAGGCCAGCTGCATCGCCTTGGCCCGCGAACTCAATTTGTCGCCCGAGCAAATCCTGCCGTTTTCCACCGGCGTGATCATGGAGCCCTTGCCGCATGAGCGCATCGCGGCGGGCCTGCCTGCGGCACTGGTCGATGCCGGGGCCGACAACTGGGCCACGGCCGCCGAAGCCATCATGACCACGGATACGGTGGCCAAGGCGTTTTCCACTCGCATCACATTGGGTGGAGTGAGCGTCACCATCACCGGCATCAGCAAGGGCGCCGGCATGATTCGCCCCAATATGGCGACCATGTTGGGTTTTCTGGCTACCGATGCCTGCGTCTCCCAGACCTTGATGGCACAACTGGCCAGGGAACTGGCCGAAGGCTCTTTCAACCGCGTGACGATCGACGGAGACACTTCCACCAATGATTCTTTCGTGGTGGTGGCGACGAATCAGGCCAAGCACCCGCAGATCACCTCGCTGGACAGCGTGGATGGTCAAGTGTTGCGTGCCGCCATGTTGCGCGTCGCCAAGCTCTTGGCGCAGGCCATCGTGCGTGACGGCGAGGGGGCGACCAAGTTCATTACCGTGCAGGTCGAGGGTGGAAAAACTGCTGAGGAATGCCGCCAGGTGGCTTATGCGATTGCCCATTCACCGCTGGTCAAGACGGCCTTTTTTGCCAGCGATCCCAATCTGGGGCGGATTCTGGCGGCCGTCGGCTATGCCGGCATCGCCGATCTGGATCAAACCGGCATAGATTTATACCTTGATGAGGTGCTGGTGGCTAAAAATGGCGGCCGTCATGCGGATTATCTCGAGGCCGATGGCCAGCGCGTGATGAAGCAAAGCGAAATCACCGTACGTGTGGTGCTGGGCCGCGGCGAGGCCATTGACACTGTCTGGACCTGCGACCTGTCCTATGACTACGTCAAGATCAACGCGGATTACCGCAGTTAAACCCTCAGGTCGCAGAACATGAACGAGCAGTTTGAACGCCTGATGCTTAGGGTCGAGTCGCTGATGACTCGCATTGAGTCCGTCTTGCCGCAACCCATGTCAGCGCCCGACTGGAGCCAGGCCGTAGCCTGGCGCTACCGCAAGCGCAGCTCGGGCCACGGTTCGTTGGAGCCGGTGAAACACCTGGGTGTGATGCGCCTGTTGGATCTTAAGGAAATCGACATCCAGAAGGAGAAGATTCAGCGCAACACCGAGCAGTTTGTGCAGGGTAAACCGGCCAACAACGTGCTGCTCACCGGCTCGCGCGGCACCGGCAAGTCCTCGCTGATCCGGGCCTGCCTGAATGAATACGCCTCTCAGGGCCTGCGTCTGATCGAAGTCGACAAGGCGGATTTGACCGACTTGCCCGACATCGTCGACGTGGTGGCCGGTCTGCCCGAGAAATTTATCGTCTTCAGTGACGACCTGAGTTTTGATGAGGGCGAGCCCGGTTACAAGGCGCTCAAGTCCATCCTCGACGGTTCGGTGGCGGCTACCGCGGCCAATGTGCTGATCTACGCCACCAGCAACCGCCGCCATCTGCTGCCCGAGTACATGAAGGACAACCTCACGTACAAGCACGGCGACGACGGCGAACTCCACCCGGGTGAAGTCATCGAAGAGAAGATTTCGCTGTCCGAGCGCTTCGGTCTATGGGTTAGTTTTTATCCCTTCAACCAGGACGAATACCTCGCCATCGTGGCGCAGTGGCTGTCGTCCTTTGGTGTGAATGCATCGGCGATTGCTGCTGCGCAGCCCGAGTCCTTGGTGTGGGCTCTGGAGCGTGGTTCGCGCAGTGGCCGCGTGGCCTACCAGTTCGCCCGCGACTATGCCGGCAGGTACACCGATAACCTGCCCGTGGCGCCGCAACGCACCAAGGTGGCGGACTACCAGCGCGGCAACCCCGCCGGCAACGCGCAGGACTACTGAGGTGGCTGTTCTGGTGGCACATGGCGACAGGCCGCGCGAAGGGCTGCAGGCCGGCCAGGAACGCAAGGTGGTGGAGGTGGCCGTGGGTGTGTTGCTGCGCCCCAACGGCGATTTCTTGCTGACTTCACGCCCGCTGGGCAAGGTCTATGAAGGCTACTGGGAGTTTCCCGGCGGCAAGCTGGAGCCCGGCGAAACGATAGAGCAGGCCTTGCGCCGAGAGCTGCAGGAAGAAATAGGTATCACCATAGGCGGCGTGCAGTCCTGGAAGGTCGAGCTGGTCGACTACCCGCACGCACTGGTCAGGCTTCACTTTTGCAAGGTGTTTGACTGGACGGGTGATTTGCAGATGCACGAAGGCCAGACCTGTGCCTGGCAGTCTTTGCCGGTTCAGCTGTCGCCCATTTTGCCGGGAACACTCCCGGTGCTGGATTGGTTTGCGCAAGAGCGCGAATTTGTCGGCCCAACCCACGGGGATGCTGCATCTGGCGCGCAGATGGCCTAGCACTTAAGTCATCGCAGTGCGGGCTGCGATGTGCCCCGTTACACTGGGGCATCGCGCGCCGTATGGGCCTACCAGCGCCTAAACCATGACACTAGCTCAAAGTCTTTTTGTGATTGGCATGCTGATTGCGGCCAGTGCTTTCTTTTCCGTGGCCGAGATTTCCCTGGCGGCTTCGCGTCGTCTGCGGCTCAGGCAAATGGCGGACGATGGCGATGGCCGCGCCGAACGCGTGCTACGCATGCAGGAGCAGCCGGGTGACTATTTCACGGTGGTGCAGATCGGTCAGAATGCCGTCGCCATTCTGGGCGGTATCGTTGGCGAAGGAGCGCTAAGCCCGCACTTCACCGCCCTGTTCAGTTTGTGGCTGAGTGCCGAGCCGGCGCAGACGGCAGGCTTTTTGGCCTCCTTCCTGGTGGTCACCTCGCTGTTCATCCTTTTGTCGGATTTGTTTCCCAAACGCCTGGGCATGGCCGAACCAGAACGGCTGGCCATGCGCCTCACCCAACCAATGGCGGCGTGCATGCTTGTGCTGCGCCCCTTGGTGTGGTTTTATAGCCGTGGGGCCGATGCTCTGTTTCGCCTTTTTGGCCTCTCCTCGCTACGCGACGACCGCATTACTTCCGACGACGTACTTGCCATGATGGAGGCCGGTGCCATGGCTGGCGTGCTGGCTGCGCGCGAGCAGCAAGTAATCACCAATGTGTTTGAACTCGATACGCGTACGGTGGCCAGCGCCATGTCGCAGCGCGATCGCATCGCTTTTTTCCTGCGTGACGAGTCGGATGCCGTGATTCGTTTGCGCATTGCGGCCGAGCCCTATTCCACCTACCCGGTCTGCGAGGGCGATATCGATCATGTGATTGGCTATGTCGATGCCAAGGATTTGTTCCAGCGGGTCCTTAACAATCAGCCGATCTCGCTGGCCGACGACAGTCTGATTCGCAAGGTGCTGATCGTGCCCGACAGGCTGACGCTATCCGAAGTGCTGGAGCAGTTCCGCCAGGCGCATGAAGATTTTGCTGTCATCGTCAATGAGTACAGCCTGGTGGTAGGCGTGGTCACGCTTAACGATGTGATGAGCACGGTGATGGGCGACTTGGTGTCGCCCTTCGATGAAGAGCAGATTGTGCGGCGCGACGACAAGTCCTGGCTGATCGATGGTGTGACGCCGATTGAGGACGTGCTGCATGCCCTTGCGCTTGACCATCTGCCGCATGCCGAAGATTACGAAACCCTGGCTGGTTTCCTGATGGTGATGCTGCGCCGCGTGCCACGGCGTACCGATAGCGTCATCTGCGCGGGTTACAAATTCGAGGTCTTGGACGTCGACAGCTACCGTATCGACCAAGTCATGGTGACCCGCCTGCCTGAGGGTCCGGTCTCGGCGGATGTGCCGAGTGGAGCGTCGCCGGCGTCGTCCGCTACGAGCCGCTAGCCAGCAGCAGCGCCCGAAGTTTTTCCGGTGGCGAGCTGCCCATCATGCAGCCAGTTGCGCTGCGCCGCAAACACCGCATCGGGGTAGGGCGAGCGACCACGGCTGCCGTTGTAGCGGCCCAGTCCCATGAATCGATCGCCGCGTTCACGGTCCAGGTAGTGGCGCAAAATCACGCAACCAAAACGAAGATTGGTCTGCATGTGAAACAGCTTGGCCGGGTCACCATCACCAATCACGCGTGTCCAGAAGGGCATCACCTGCATGTAGCCGCGCGCACCTACGCTGCTGACGGCAAACTTGCGGAAATTGCTCTCAACCTGGATCAGGCCCATGACCAGCGTCACGTCCAGCCCGGCGCGTTTGCTTTCGTACCAGACGGTTTGGAGGAATTCCTTGCGGATTTGCCACTCCGGTTTTTTCTTTTTCAGGCGCTCACTCATGGCCCCCAGCCAGCGTAGGTAGGCGATACGGCTTTCGGTATCCCTGAACTCGGGGATAGGGGGGGCTTGATTGGCGATGGCGGAGCTCAGCGCGGTACGCACCGAGTCCATCAGCGGCTCTTCAACTTGTCCGCCGGCGTTTGCGTGCTCTGAAAATAAGAGCGGCATGCAGCCGACTGGTAAGGCCTGCAGGCATTTTCTTCTTGAAAAAAAACTTGAAGCCGGTGGGCGGTCTGCAGCGGGCGCTCTCATGAGAGGCGCCCAGACCTGGCAAGGGCCTTGTCGCCGCTCACCGTCACAGGGCCAGTTTTCCCTTGAGGAAATCGAACACACCCGCGGCATCGACCTTGCTGGACTCGCTGTCACGGCGGTGCTGATATTCGATGTGGCCCTCTTTCAGGCCGCGGTCACCAATGGTGATACGGTGCGGCACGCCTATCAGCTCCCAGTCGGCAAACATGGCGCCTGGCCGTTCGCCACGGTCATCGAGGATCACGTCCACACCGGCCGTGAGCAATTGCTGGTAAAGCTGCTCGGCGGCTGCCTTGACATCCGGAAAGCGTTCAGGCGTGATGGGGCACAGCACGACCGTGAACGGGGCAATCGCATCGGGCCAGATGATGCCGCGCGCATCATGATTTTGTTCGATCGCCGCTGCGGGCAGGCGTGTGATGCCTATGCCGTAGCAGCCCATTTCCATGAATTGTGGCTTGCCGTTTTCACCGAGGAAGGTGGCGTTCATGGCCTGGCTGTATTTGGTGCCCAGGTAGAACACGTGGCCGACTTCGATGCCGCGCTCTATCGCCAGCACGCCCTTGCCGTCGGGCGAGGGATCGCCCGCGACGACATTGCGCAGGTCGGCCACCAGCTCGGGCTCGGGCAGGTCGCGGCCCCAGTTGACACCGGTGGTGTGGAAGTCTTCCTCGTTGGCACCGCAGACCCAGTCGGCCAGCGCCGCGACTTCGCGGTCCACCACCAGCGTGACCGGTTTTTGCAGGTTGAGCGGGCCGAGGTAGCCCGGCTTGCAGCCAAAGTGCTCCTCGATCTCGGTCAGCGTCGCGAAGCGGAAATCGGCCAGGCCGGCCACCTTGCCAACCTTGACTTCGTTCATGTCGTGGTCGCCGCGCAGCAGCAGCAGCCAGACCTGGGTCTTGACGATCTTGCCGGATTCATCCAGCGTATCGGTGGCCAGCACCAGCGACTTGACCGTCGTGTTCAGAGGTATGCCCAGAAGTTCGGCAACATCGGCGCAGGTGGCTTTGCCTGGCGTCGCCGTTTGGGTCATGGCTTGCGAGGCGGCCTTGCGTTCGCCCTGAGGCGCCAGCGCTTCGGCCTTTTCCATATTGGCGGCGTAGTCGCTGGTCGGGCAGTAAACAATGGCGTCTTCGCCGGTGGCTGCAATCACCTGGAACTCTTCGCTCAGGTCGCCGCCAATCGCTCCGCTGTCGGCGGCCACTGCGCGGTAGCTCAGGCCAAAGCGGTCAAAAATGCGCCGATAAGCCTGGGCCATGTTGTGGTAGCTGAGCTTGGCGGCGGCCTGGTCGCGGTCAAAGCTGTAGGCGTCCTTCATGATGAACTCGCGCCCGCGCATCAGGCCAAAACGCGGCCTGCGTTCGTCGCGGAACTTGGTCTGGATCTGGTACAGGTTTTTCGGCAGCTGTTTGTAGCTGCGGATGTCCTGGCGCATCACGTCAGTGACCACCTCTTCGCTGGTCGGCTGGACCACGAAGTCGCGGCCATGGCGGTCCTTGATGCGCAGCAGCTCGGGGCCCATTTTGTCGAAACGGCCGGTTTCCTGCCAGAACTCGGCGGGCTGGATCACTGGCATGCTCATCTCTATGGCGCCGGCGCGGTTCATCTCTTCGCGCACGATGGCCTCGACTTTGCGGATCACGCGCAAGCCCATGGGCATGTAGTTGTAAATGCCCGCACCCAGCTTTTTAATCAGACCCGCGCGCATCATGAGCTGGTGACTCACGATTTCCGCGTCGGCTGGTGCTTCCTTGAGGGTGGAAATGAAGAACTGGGAGGCTTTCATGGGCTTTTTTCTAGACTTTTGGAGGGTTTTAGGACTGTCGTCCTGCTGTGCGCTTGGCTCTGAGCATTCTGCTGTGCATAATGGACTCAGTTTAAAAAATTGAGGTTTGATTATGCTTGACCGGGACGGCTTTAGGCCCAACGTCGGCATCATCTTGCTCAACCAGAGAAGTCAGGTATTTTGGGGCAAACGTATCCGTACCCACTCATGGCAGTTTCCGCAGGGTGGCATTGATCGGGGCGAAAATCCCGAACAGGCCATGTTTCGCGAGTTGCACGAAGAGGTCGGATTGCATCCGCAGCACGTTCAGGTGCTGGCCCGTACCAGAGACTGGTTGCGCTATGAGGTGCCTGACCGGTTTATCCGCCGCGATGCGCGCGGACACTACAAAGGCCAGAAACAAATCTGGTTCCTGCTGCAACTGGTCGGACACGACTGGGATTTGAACCTGCGCGCCACAAATCACCCCGAGTTTGATGCTTGGCGCTGGAACGACTACTGGGTTCCGCTGGATGTCGTGGTGGAGTTCAAACGCGGCGTTTATGAAATGGCGCTCACCGAGTTGGCGCGTTTCGTGCCGCGCTCCGAGTTTCGCACCGACCATCGTCCGGATCTACGCAATCGCTACTTGCGTGGTGGCTTGCATCAGCGCGATCTAGCCGCAAGCCATGCTCCCGAATGCAATCTCCACCTAGCGGGTGACTCCATGCGTTCCTATGTGGCTAGACCCGGCCCGGCGTTTGAATTGCCCCCTGGAGCAACTTTTGAGCCGGACCCACAGACCAGCTTCGGCATTGATTCGCAGACGAAAAAGATATGACCTTCAAAACCCTGGCCGGTATTTTTCTGGGGCTCACGCTAAGCCTGAATGCGGTGGCTCAGCCGGCGCCGGATGAACCAGAGTGGCAGGAGTCCGAGTTGCCGCCGCCACCGGCTTTTGACGTCGGCAAGTTGATTCCCCTGGACGTGTCACCTAACTCTTCGCTGGTTTACGGCGTGGATCCGGCCTCTATAAGCATTTCAACCAAAGACGGGCTGGTACGCTACGTGATGGTGGCCACCAGTGCCAGCGGCGCCCGTAATGTGATGTACGAAGGTATACGCTGCGCGACCGGCGAATACAAGACCTATGGCCGCTACTCGTCAGACGGCCGTTGGAATATGGTCAGCAATCCCGAATGGCGGACTCTGTTTGGCAATATGCCATCCAAACATGCACTGCGCTTTGCCCGGGCGGGTGCTTGCGATAGCGCCGCGCCGGCACCGTCGGTTCATGTCCTGGTGAACCGGCTGAAAGACCCGAGCTTCAGAACAACGGAATAGCCGAAAGGGGCCGAGAAGGCTGGGCTTAACGGCTTAGAACCAAATTGGTTCTGTGCACCATTTCCGACTCACCGGTGTAGCCCAGCAACTTTTCAAATTCCGTGGATGCCTTGCGGCAGATCAGCCGGGCTTCGGCGCTGGAATAGTTGGCCAGGCCGCGAGCAATTTCTGTTCCGTCAATATCCCTGATGGCGATCACGTCACCGCGCGAAAAATCGCCCTCTACCCGGGTCATGCCTATGGGCAGCAGGCTCTTGCCTTCGTCGCGTACCTTGGCGGCTGCGCCGGCATCCACGCTGACCGAACCGCGTAGTTGCAGGTGATCTGCCATCCATTGCTTGCGCGCCTGCATCTTCTGGGTTTGCGCCACAAGCAGCGTGCCGATGGCCTCACCCTGGCTCAGCCGTATCAGGGCTTGCGGTTCACGGCCCCAAGCAATCACCGTGGATGCGCCTGAGCCAGCCGCACGTTTTGCGGCCAGGATTTTGGTGATCATGCCGCCCCGGCCTATGCTGGATCCGGCACCGCCCGCCATCGCTTCCAGCGCCGCATCGCCAGCCTTGGCCTGGTGGACGAATTGGGACGCTGGGTCTTTGCGCGGATCGGCGGTAAACAGGCCTTTTTGATCCGTCAGGATGATGAGGGCATCGGCTTCGACCAGGTTGGCGACCAGCGCACCCAGTGTGTCGTTGTCGCCAAACTTGATCTCGTCGTTGACGACGGTGTCGTTCTCGTTGATGACCGGCACCACCCCGAGCTGCAGCAAAGTCAGCAGGGTAGAGCGGGCATTGAGGTAGCGTTCGCGGTCGGCCAGGTCGGCGTGGGTCAGCAGGACCTGCGCGCTGCCTATGCCGTTTTCACGCAACTTGGTTTCGTAAACCTGAACCAGGCCCATCTGGCCCACTGCGGCGGCGGCTTGCAATTCGTGGATGGCCTTGGGACGGGTAGCCCAACCAAGGCGTTTCATGCCTTCGGCAACGGCGCCGCTGCTGACCATGATCACCTCGCGTCCGTCCTTGACCAGAGCCGCCAGCTGCTCACACCATTGGCCTATGGCAACGGCATCCAGACCGCGGCCTTCATTGGTGACGAGGCTGGATCCGACCTTGACCACAATGCGTTTGGCGTTACGCAGAACAGGGCTGCCTGTTTGATCTTGCATTTTCAGTGTTTTAGGGCTCTAGCCCAGTAGTAGTGGGCGATAGGTGCTATTGTTTGAATAGCATATTCGGCTGTGAGCTATGCGTTGGCCTGACGATCAAGTGGACGCAGGTGGCTCCGGCGGCAATTCGACAAACCGTGGATCGATTTCTTCCTCGGGCTGCTCATTTTTCTGAACTTGCTTGACGTGCTGGTAGATGGTCTTGACGAGCTGCTCGCAACCCTCGCGCGTCAGTGCTGAAATTTCAAAGACAGGGCCTTTGAACTTGAGGCGCTTGACGAAATCCTTGACCACGGCGGCGCGGTGATCGGCATCGACCATATCCAGCTTGTTGAGTACCAGCCAGCGTGGTTTGTTGTACAGCGCTTCGTCGTATTTCTTGAGCTCACCGACGATGGCCTTGGCTTGGGCGACCGGATCCACGTTTTCGTCAAAGGGCGCCAGATCCACAACATGGAGCAGCAGGCGGGTGCGCTGCAGGTGGCGCAAGAACAAGTGACCCAGCCCCGCGCCTTCCGAAGCACCTTCAATCAGGCCGGGCAAGTCAGCCACCACAAAACTTTGCTCCGGACCGACCCGAACCACGCCCAAATTCGGATGCAGGGTGGTGAAGGGATAGTCGGCAATGCGTGGCCGGGCATTGGAGACTGCTGAGATAAAGGTGGATTTGCCGGCATTGGGCATGCCCAGCAGGCCGACATCGGCCAGCACCTTCAGCTCTAGCTTGAGACTTTTGCGTTCACCGGGCCAGCCTGGGGTCTTGCTGCGCGGTGCTCGGTTGGTTGAACTTTTAAAGCGTAGATTGCCAAAGCCGCCATCGCCGCCTTTGGCGATCAGCAGGCGTTCACCAGGCACCAGCAGCTCAAACAGAACTTCGCCGGTTTCGCCGTCTGTCAGGATGGTGCCGACCGGCATTTTCAGGACGATGTCATCGCCCTTGGCGCCGAACATATCCGATCCCATGCCATGTTCGCCATTGCGGGCCTCGTGGCGGCGTGAGAAGCGGAAGTCCACCAGTGTGTTCAGGTTGACGTCCGCCACCGCATAAACGTGACCGCCGCGTCCGCCATCGCCACCGTTCGGGCCGCCGAACTCTTTGTATTTTTCGTGGCTGAACGAGACGCAGCCGCTCCCGCCATCGCCAGCGGCAATGTCAATATAAGCTTCGTCAACAAATTTCATGATGATGTGCGGGTAGTGCGGTGGATTGAAGGCTAGTTTACAAACAAAAAAGCCCCGACAGGTCGGGGCTTCGATGCCATCGAAGTGATCAGCTTACGCTGGTGTCACGTTGACAGTGTGCTTGTTCAGCGCGCCCTTGATGGCAAAGGAGACAGAACCGTCAACCAGTGCAAACAAAGTGTGGTCTTTGCCGATGCCGACATTGACGCCTGGGTGGAACTTGGTGCCACGCTGGCGCACGATGATGCTGCCTGCGTTGATCACTTCGCCGCCAAATTTCTTGACGCCCAGCATTTTGGGCTGTGAATCACGCCCGTTTCGCGTAGAGCCGCCGCCTTTTTTCTGTGCCATTTTCCGTTACTCCTGGTACTTTGCTGCTTAACCGACGATGGCGCCGATTTGCAACTCAGTGAAGTTTTGCCTGTGACCCTGGCGTTTTTGGTAGTGCTTACGACGGCGCATCTTGAAGATGCGAATCTTGTCGCCCCTGCCGTGAGACAGGACAGTTACCGTAACAGTTGCACCGGACACCAAGGGCGTACCGACCTTGATTGAACTGCCTTCGCCGACAGCCAATACCTGGTCAATAACGATCTCTTGGCCTACGTCCGCAGCAATCTGTTCTACTTTAATTTTTTCTCCAGCAGCAACTTTGTATTGTTTGCCACCGGTTTTTATGACCGCGTACATGTATGACCTCGTTTGTGAGTTCTGCGGACGGATTTCCACAGAGCCCAAGATTCTAGCATGATGCGTAAAAAATGACCAGCCGCTGCTATCGGGCCGCAGTTTTCGGTCCATTCCAGGATGGGTGGAGAAGCGGGGCTTTCTATAATCGGCCCAAACTCAACGTCTGGATTTTCTTTTGTCTGCCAATTCTTCAAGCACCGCTGCTGCCCTTGCACTGATCGCCGACGACATGAGCGCCATGGACGCAGTCATCGCCCGCAGGCTTCAATCGGAAGTACCTCTGGTCGCGCAAGTGTCGCAATACATCATTGCTGCGGGTGGCAAACGGTTGCGTCCGGCCCTGGTGCTATTGATGTGCGGTGCTTTGGGCTATCGTGGCGAGGAGCGCCTGAGTCTGGCGGCGGTGGTGGAGTTCATTCACACCGCGACCTTGCTGCACGACGATGTGGTTGACGAGTCGACGCTGCGTCGCGGCCGCTCAACCGCCCATGAAGTGTTTGGCAATCCAGCGAGTGTGCTGGTTGGCGATTTTCTGTATTCCCGCGCCTTCCAGATGATGGTTGAGGTCGGCGACATGCGCATCATGCAAACGCTTGCGGACGCCACCAACGTGATTGCCGAAGGGGAAGTACTGCAGCTCATGAATATGCATGATGCGGAGCTGTCCGAGGAGGGATATCTGCGGGTGATCCGATCCAAGACGGCCAAGCTCTTCGAGGCCAGTGCTAGGTTGGCTGCCTTGCTGTCGCAGTCGTCTGCGTCACTTGAACAAAACTGCGCCGAGTATGGTCAGGCTTTGGGCACGGCCTTTCAGGTGATTGATGATGTGCTGGACTATGACGGCGATGTTTCGGAAATGGGAAAGAATCTGGGTGACGACTTGCGTGAAGGCAAAGTGACGCTGCCGCTCATCATCGCGATGCAGCGCGGCACCGAGGCCGAGCGCAACATCATTCGTCAGGCTATTGAAACCGGCGGCACCGGGCAGATGGCCCAAATTGTTGCTATCGTTCAGCAGACCGGGGCTTTGGAAGCGACTCGGGGGGCAGCAGCAGCGGAGGCGCAGCGCGCCTTGAACGCCTTGCAGGCCCTGCCACAGAACGTGTACAGTGATTCATTGATGCAACTTGCCTCCCAATTGCTGGAGCGGCGCTTTTAGGCATCAATGCAAGCCGGGGTGTAGCTTAGCCTGGTAGAGCGCTACGTTCGGGACGTAGAGGCCGGAAGTTCGAATCTTCTCACCCCGACCAGAACTTGCTAAGTAGATCAACAACTTGGCAAAAGCAGATTCGGTGCGCCGCCTAAAAAAGCAGCGAAAACTGGCAATCGGTTCCAGAATTATTCCAAATCAGGGCTTTGACGCTTTCCTAGACCTTTATCTGGATGCGCCGAATTTTGCTCAAATTCCTCGCGAAGTATCAGCGAGCGCAGTCCATTTTTCGAGGCTGCATCTTTGGCGTCAATCGTTCGCTGTTCGAAAGGTGACGGCAGACCTTCGCAATTTTTATGCATTTCTTTGCATAGTTCCAACGCCGGATGCGATTGCTGGGCGTTTTCGATTTACACCCCGTAATCAATCAACGATGATGTTTTCATTTGACCTGAATGCATAGAACCATGGCCGCTATCGATACTGCTATCAACCCACCGCCGTCCATGGCCTTGCCGGGTTTGGGCCGGGCTTTGGTGGTAGCTGGCAAGTTGGGGCAAAAGGCGGCGGAAGACATTTTCCGTAAGGCACAAACCGGGCGTACCAGTTTTATTGCAGAGCTGACCGGCTCGGGCGCGGTGTCTGCATTCGACCTGGCGCACATCATGTCGACCGCATTTTCCGCGCCCTTGCTGGATCTGGATGCTATCGACGTGCAGCGTTTACCCAAGGGACTGCTCGACGCCAAGATTTGCTTGACCTACCGTATTGTGGTGCTGAGCAAGCGCAACAACCGTCTGATTGTGGCGACGGCTGATCCGTCCGATCAGGATGCGGCTGAGAAAATCAAGTTTTCCACGCAGATGGGTGTGGACTGGGTGATCGCTGAATATGACAAGCTGTCAAAACTGGTCGAGACGTCCAATGCCACGGCGGCCGAAGCCATGGAAAGCATCATCGGTGACGATTTTGAATTTGATGAAAACACCGAAGCGGCCGCAGAAGACAGCGAAGCCAGCGTTTCGGAGGTTGAAGACGCACCGGTAGTCAAGTTTTTGCAGAAAATGTTGCTTGACGCTTTCAATATGCGGGCCTCGGACTTGCACTTTGAGCCTTTTGAGCACACCTACCGCGTTCGTTTCCGGGTTGATGGCGAGTTGCGCGAAATTGCCTCGCCACCGGTGGCCATCAAGGAAAAGCTGGCGGCGCGCATCAAGGTGATATCCAAGCTGGATATTTCCGAAAAACGAGTGCCGCAAGACGGCAAGATGAAACTCAAGATTGGGCCGGATCGGGTTATCGACTTTCGGGTCAGCACCTTGCCCACCATGTACGGCGAAAAAATCGTCATTCGTATTCTGGACCCGAGCAGCGCCAAGCTGGGCATTGATGCGTTGGGCTACGAACCGGCAGAAAAAGAGCGCTTGCTGGCGGCGATCCAGCGGCCCTATGGCATGGTGCTTGTGACCGGGCCTACCGGTTCGGGAAAGACCGTTTCGCTTTACACCTGCCTGAATATTCTGAACCAGCCGGGCGTCAACATTGCCACGGCAGAAGATCCCGCTGAAATCACCTTGCCGGGTGTGAATCAGGTCAGCATGAACGAAAAGGCGGGCATGACGTTTTCTGTCGCGCTCAAGGCCTTTTTGCGACAGGATCCCGACATCATCATGGTCGGTGAGATCCGTGACCTGGAAACCGCCGATATTGCCATCAAGGCCGCGCAAACCGGTCACATGGTGATGTCCACGCTGCACACCAATGATGCGCCTACCACGCTGACCCGCATGCGCAATATGGGCATCGCGCCCTTTAACATTGCCTCCAGTGTGATCTTGATTACCGCACAGCGGCTGGCCCGCCGGCTTTGTCCCAATTGCAAGGCCCCGGCCGATATTCCCCGCGAAACCTTGCTGGAGGCTGGATTCAAGGAAGAGGAGGTAGATGGCTCCTGGACGCCTTATCGTCCGGTGGGTTGCTCTGCCTGTACCAACGGCTACAAAGGGCGCGTTGGTATTTACCAGGTCATGCCGATTTCCGAAGAAATTCAAAGAATCGTGCTACGTGACGGTAGTGCCCTGGAGATCGCCGCTCAGGCCGAAATCGAAGGCGTTAGAAGCTTGCGTCAATCCGGGTTGCATAAAGTTAAACTTGGCATGACTTCGCTGGAAGAGGTTTTGGGCTGCACCAATGTTTAAAGCGACGGACGTGAAAGTCGGAACATCGGCGTGTGACTGTAGCGACTGGGTGGCCTGAGAGCCTCCATACAACGAGAAGACACCATGGCAAGTGCGGTATCCAAAGGCATCAAGGAATTTGTTTTCGAATGGGAAGGCAAAGATAGGGGCGGGAAACAGGTTCGCGGTGAAATTCGAGCCGCAGGCGAAAATCAGGTCAAGGCTTCCTTGCGCAGGCAGGGCGTGTTGCCCACCAAGATCAAAAAACGTCGCATGCGCTCCGGTAGGTCTATCAAGCCCAAGGATATTGCCATCTTTACCCGCCAACTTGCCACCATGATGAAGGCTGGCGTGCCCTTGCTGCAGTCCTTTGACATCGTTGGCCGGGGAAATCCAAATGCCAGCGTCACTAAGCTGCTCAATGACGTGCGTACGGACGTGGAAACGGGGACTTCCCTGAGCGCCGCTTTTCGCAAACATCCGTTGTATTTCAATGCCTTGTATTGCAATCTGGTCGAGGCCGGTGAGGCCGCTGGTATTTTGGAAGCCCTGCTGGACCGCTTGGCGGTTTACATGGAAAAGACCGAGGCCATCAAGTCGAAAATAAAATCGGCCCTGATGTATCCGATTTCTGTGGTGGTGGTAGCTTTTGTGGTGGTTGCGGTGATCATGATCTTCGTGATCCCGGCGTTTAAAAGTGTCTTCTCCTCGTTTGGTGCGGACTTGCCGGCGCCCACGTTGTTTGTTATTGCGATCAGTGAGTTTTTCGTGGCTTACTGGTGGCTGATTTTTGGCGGCATAGGCGGGGGCTTGTATTTTTTCATGCAGGCTTGGAAGCGCAATGAAAAGATGCAGAAGTTCATGGACCGGCTCTTGCTAAAGGTACCGGTGTTTGGCCCCTTGATTGAAAAGTCCTGCATTGCGCGCTGGACCCGCACCCTGTCCACCATGTTTGCCGCTGGCGTACCGCTGGTGGAAGCCCTGGACTCCGTGGGAGGCGCTTCGGGAAACTCGCTGTATGCCGATGCCACAGAGAAAATCCAGCAAGAAGTCTCTACCGGTACCAGCTTGACGGCTGCTATGGGCAACGCCAATTTGTTTCCCACCATGGTGCTGCAGATGTGCGCCATCGGCGAAGAGTCGGGCTCGGTCGATCACATGCTGGGCAAGGCAGCCGACTTTTACGAGGCCGAAGTCGATGAAATGGTGGCTGGCCTATCCAGCCTTATGGAGCCGATCATCATCGTGTTTCTGGGGACGTTGATTGGTGGTATTGTGGTCTCCATGTATTTACCCATCTTCAAATTAGGCCAGGTGGTTTGATGGTGTTGATGGATTTGCCACTAGAACTCAATGCCGTCCTGGCGGGCCTGTTTGGTTTGTTGATTGGTAGCTTTCTCAACGTCGTCATCTATCGGCTGCCGAAGATGATGGAGCGGCAGTGGGCCGAGGAGTGTGCAGAGCTGGCAGAAAAACCACTGGCGTTGACAGAAAAATTCAATTTGCTGACGCCGCGTTCTCGTTGTTCCAGCTGCGGCCATGTCCTGCGTTGGTACGAAAACATTCCTGTCCTCAGCTACATGTTTCTGCGCGGCAAGTGCTCAGTGTGCGGCACCGCATATGGTTTGCGCTACCCGATCGTGGAGTTGTTCACTGGAGGCTTGTATTTTTTTTGCGTTTGGCGTTGGGGTTGGTCACCAACCGCGCTGGTCTGGTGCGGGTTTTCTGCGGCGCTGCTAGCGCTGGCCATGATTGACTGGGACACCACTTTGTTGCCGGACGACATCACCTTGCCACTGCTGTGGGCCGGCCTGGTGGCCGCGGCCTTGCAGTGGAATCCCGTGGTCACCTTGTCGTCCGCTCTGTGGGGCGCGGTGGCCGGCTATCTGTCCCTGTGGACGGTGTACTGGCTGTTCAAGCTTGTGACCGGTAAGGAGGGTATGGGCTATGGTGACTTCAAGCTGTTTGCCGCGTTGGGTGCCTGGTTCGGCTGGTCCGCGTTGGTGCCCATGATTCTGATGGCCTCGGTGATCGGAGCCATTGTCGGTATTGCGATGAAGTTTTCCACAGGCCTGCGTGAAGGTGGCTATGTGCCCTTTGGTCCTTTTCTGGCTGGCGCTGGATTTACCGCGCTGCTGTTCGGGCCTCAGTCGATTCTGCAGTTCGTCGGTTTGTGAACACATGTAAGACGGTAGCGATGACAGCCCTGCGCATTGGCTTGACCGGCGGCATAGGTAGTGGCAAAAGCACGGTGGCCCGTATGTTGATTGCCTGCGGCGCCAGCTTGGTGGATGCTGATGCGATTGCGCGTCAAATCACGATGTCAGGCGGTGCGGCAGTCAACGAGTTGGCCCGACAGTTTGGGGCAGAGATACTTACGGTTGATGGGGCCATGGACCGAGAGCGCATGCGGCAACTGGCCTTTGATGATCCGAACGTCAAGCGGCAGCTGGAAGCCATTGTTCACCCTTTGGTGGCCCAGGAAGTCAGCCGGCAGGCCCGTGAGGCGGTGCAAGCCGGCAGCGCCTGCATCGTCTTTGATATTCCCCTGCTGGTGGAGTCCGGGCGCTGGCGATCGCAGCTGGACCAGGTGTTGGTGGTGGACTGCTGCGAAGCCACTCAGATGGCCCGCGTCATGGCGCGTAACGGCTGGACCCAAGAGGTGGTTGAAAAAATCATTGCCGGACAGGCCAGTCGGGCGCAAAGACTGGCGGCGGCCGATATTTGCCTCTATAACGACAGCATTTCACTGGAAGCATTAGGCTTGCTGGTCAGGCAATTGGCTGGCCGCTTCGGGCTATGATGGGTCAACCAATAGGTTTCATAAAGTTGATGAAAATACCGCTGTGATTCTTTACGAGTATCCCTTCAACGAACGCATACGCACCTACTTGCGGCTGGAGCACTTGTTGCGCCGCTTGGGTGAGCTCGTAAAGCGGGAAAGTCCAACGGACCATCACTACGCCTTGACGACCATTTTCGAGGTCATGGATGTGGGATCGCGGGCGGATTTGAAGACCGACGTGCTCAAAGACCTCGAAAAACAAAAGCATGTACTCAATGGCTATCGCGGAAATCCGGCTATTTCCGAAGCGGTGCTTGATGAGGTCACGGCTCAGCTCGAAGAGTGCTTCGCCGCCGTCAACCATTTGCCAGGCAAGGTCGGGCAGTCATTGACCGAGAACGACTGGCTCATGAGTATTCGCAGTCGCGTCGGCATTCCTGGCGGGACTTGCGAGTTTGACTTGCCGGCCTACTATGCCTGGCAGCATTTGAGTGTCGCGCAGCGGCAGCAGGATTTGCACCGCTGGATGGCGCCCTTATTACCACTGGCCGAATCCATACGCGTATTGCTCAGGCTGCTGCGTGATTCCGGCGCACCGCAAAAAGTCGCGGCGCCGGCGGGGCAATACCAGCAGACGCTGCCTCAGGGGCGCAGCTTTCAGTTACTGCGGCTGCGTATTGACCCGGCGCTGGGCCTGATTCCTGAAATCAGTGGCAACCGCCTGATGGTTTCGGTGCGTCTGATGCGCCAGGAAAGCGATGGACGGCTGCACGCCAGCAATGACGATTCGATTTTCGAATTGACGCTGAGCTCCTGATAGCATCGGCAGTCTTTTTCACAGTTCTTGAAAACCATGTCTGCCATTTCAAAAGATCCGCTAGCCGTCAAGCATGTGGTGTGCCCCGGTTGCGGTGGTCAAAGCGTCTACGCCCCCAGCAATCCCTTTCGCCCTTTTTGCTGCGAACGTTGCAAAAACATCGATTTTGGTGCGTGGGCCAGCGAAGGTTTCCGCCTGCCGGCGGACGCACCCCCCGATGATGAGGTCTATGGCGATCCCAAATTGCAATGAGGTGTCAGCGCTATCGGTAACGCGGCGTTCTGCTGCATTCAGCAAGAGGGAGATGGGCGATGAAAACAGCTGTGATCAGGTCGGCCTGGGCGTTCATGGTGGCGGGCGCCATGTTGATGGGCAGTGCTCAGGCCAAGTCTGCGCCAGACGCGGGCGATAAGCCGGCCAGCGGAAAAGCCAAGAAAAAAGCCGCCAAGTCGGCCACTGCGGCTCAGGGCGGCAAAGTCAAGTTTCTGCCTGGTTCTGGCGAGACTGCCAAGGAGCGCAGCACGCGCTTGCAGCGCGAATGCAAGGGCCGCGTCAACGCAGGTGCTTGCGAAGGCTATACCCACTGAACCTATCACCCGCCCGCAGCGAGCGGGCTGAACTTATTGCTTATTGATTACGCAGCAGGCGTGCCCAGCATTTGCTGGAGTTCGCCGTTCTGGTACATCTCCATCATGATGTCGGAGCCGCCGACAAACTCACCTTTGACATAGAGCTGAGGAATGGTCGGCCAGTTGCTGTATTCCTTGATGCCGTGACGGATTTCCTCGTCTTCCAGCACGTTCACGGTGGCGGGTTTGGTCACGCCGCAGGCTTTGAGCACCTGAATGGCGCGGCCGGAAAAACCACACATGGGAAACTGGGCCGTGCCTTTCATGAAGAGGACGACGTCGGCGGATTTGACAATCTGGTCAATGCGTTGCTGGGTATCACTCATGATTCAATCCTTTGGGGTGTTGTGAGGTTTGCACGGCCAATGGCGGATGGGGCCGTGCGGGTTTCAATCAATGGAAACTGTGGGTCAGTATTCAATGTTGGGATTATCCCGCCGTTTCCGGCTGATCGCTTGAGGCTGGCCATTGCCCACCACTGCAGCGTGCTATGCCGGCCAGATCCTGTCGGCTCTGGACCTCCAAAAAGCCCTGCCTGGCCAGCAAGTCGTGGACCCGCTCGGCCTGGTCATAGCCGTGTTCCAGCAGCAGCCAGCCGCCGGGCCGCAAGTGCGCAGGCGCCTGTTCGATGATTTGCCGGATGTCATTCAGGCCGTCCTCTCCGGCCGTCAGGGCCGCCAGCGGTTCGTGCGCCAAGGCGGCCAGGTGAGGATCGGCGGCGGCGATATAAGGCGGATTACTGACGATCAGGTGAAAGTGCCCGCTGACTTTGTGCAGCCAGTGGCTTTCAAGAAATGCCACATTCAAGGCCAGTTGCCTGGCGTTTTCACGGGCCACAAGCAGCGCGTCGGCACTGGCATCTACCGCCAGGATATGGGCCTGGCGGCCAGCAGATTGCAGGCTGTGTGCAATCGCCAGGGCAATGGCGCCGCTGCCGGTGCCCAGATCCAGAATTTCTGGCGTGGCGGGTATGCCGGGAGCCTGCAGCAGGTCGAGCGACCATTGCACCAGCGTTTCGGTGTCCGGCCGCGGCACTAGCACGCGGCTGTCCACCTGCAGTTTCAGGCCGAAAAACTCCTTGCTGCCGACGATGTAAGCCAGCGGCTCGCCGCTGGCCCGGCGCAAGCTCAGCGCCCGGAAGGCTTGGGTGATCTCGTCGTTCAACTCGTCGGTATCGTGGGCCAGCAGCCAGGCGCGGGCATCGCCGGGTTTGCCCAGCGCATAGAGCAGCAGCAACTGGCCGTCCAGTCGTTCCAGACCCAGAGTCTGGGCGTTGGCCAGGGCTTGCGTGACAGTTAACTGGTTCATGGCATGGCGCTTGGTTCGCTATAAAAATGAGAGCTATCTTCGACCGTATTGATTGAGCTAGAGGCTGATTTCATAGGAAAACATAGGCTGCGCGCGCTCACCCGCCGTTGCTCGTGGTTTCCAGTTCGGCCAACTGCTCGGCGCCACGCGCCACCTGTAGCGCGGTGATGACGTCGTCCAGATCGCCTTCCATGATGGCCAGCAGCTTGTACAGGGTCAGGTTGATGCGGTGGTCGGTGAGCCGGCCTTGCGGGAAGTTGTAGGTCCGGATGCGGTCGCTGCGGTCGCCGCTGCCAATCAGGCCCTTGCGCATGGCCGCGTCCTTGGCGGCTTGCTCGGAGCGGTCTTTCTCGTGAATCCGGGCGGTCAGTACCTTCAGCGCCTGGGCTTTGTTGCCGTGCTGGCTGCGGCCTTCCTGGCATTCGGCGACGATGCCGGTCGGGATGTGCGTGATGCGCACGGCCGAGTCGGTCTTGTTGATGTGCTGGCCGCCGGCGCCGCTGGCGCGGTAGGTGTCTATGCGCAGGTCGGCCGGGTTGATCTGGATGGCGACCGCTTCGTCGGGCTCGGGCAGCACGGCCACGGTGCAGGCGCTGGTGTGGATGCGGCCCTGGGTTTCGGTGGCCGGCACGCGCTGCACCCGGTGGCCGCCAGATTCGAAGCGCAGCTTGCCGTAAACGCCCACGCCCATCAGGTCGGTAGCGCCGTCTATGCGCAGCACCACTTCCTTGTAGCCGCCCAGCTCGCTGGTCGACTCGCTGATGATCTCGGTCTGCCAGCGCATGCGCTCGGCATAGCGGGTGTACATGCGGAACAGGTCACCGGCAAACAGCGCCGATTCGTCGCCGCCGGCGCCAGCGCGGATTTCGATGAAGGCGGCGCGCTTGTCGTCCGGGTCCTTGGGAATCAGCATCAGCTGCAAGGCCTCGTCCAAGCTAGCGATGTCGGCCTTGGCGGCGTCTATCTCTTCCTCGGCCATGGCGGCCATGTCGGGGTCGGCCTTGGCCTCTGCCAGCATGCTTTCGGCGCTGATCAAATCGGCTTCGCGGCGGGTCAGTCGGGTGTATTGCTCGGCCAGCACGCTGGCCTCGGCATGTTCCCGGGTCATGGCGCGAAAGCGGTCCAGGTCGCTCACCACATCGCTGGCCGACAGCAGCGCGTCCAGCTCATGCAGGCGCAGCAACTGACGGTCCAGGGTTTGACGAAGAAAGGGTTTCATGGCGCAAAAGGAAAAATTCGTGAGAACCAGTGGGTAAAGCCGCTGGCAGGCGGGCGTATCGGCAGGCGCCGTCGCTAACGCTCTTGCTGTTCTTTGGCCTTGGGTGGCCGGCCGCGCAGAAACAGCCGCGACACCGCGTGCGCCGTGGCTTCGCGGCTGCTGGCATCTCCGGCATGCAGTTCGGCCAGTGTGCCGTGCAGCATTTTTTGCGTCAGGCCGCGCGTCAGCGCTTCCAGCACGGTGTCGACGGACTCGCCCCGAGCCAGCAGTTTTTTGGCGCGCGTGATCTCGGCGGCGCGCCATTCGTCGGTTTGCGCATTGAGCTGCTGGATCAGGGGCACGCTTTGCCGTTGGTCCAGCCAGTGCATGAAGTTTTGCACGCCGGCGTCGATGATGACCTCGGCCTGAGCCACGGCCGCCTGCCGGTTGTCCTTGCCGGTCTGCACCACATGCGCCAGGTCGTCCACGGTGTAGAGATAGATGTCGGGTAGGGCCTTGACTTCGGGCTCGATGTCGCGCGGTACCGCCAGGTCGACCATGAACATGGGCCGGTGTTTGCGCAGCTTGACGGCGCGCTCGACCGCGCCTAGGCCGATGATGGGCAGGGTGCTGGCGGTGCAGCTGATGACGGCATCGAATTCGTGCAGGCGGCTGGGCAGATCGGCCAGTCGCATCACTTCCGCGCCAAAGCGACCGGCCAGCTTTTCGCCGCGCTCCAGCGTGCGGTTGGCAATCGCCATGGCTTTGGGGTTTTTGGCGGCAAAGTGGGTGGCCGCCAGATCTATCATTTCACCGGCACCGACAAACAGCACCTTGATGTCGCTCAAGTCCTCAAACAGTTGGCCGGCCAGCCGCACGGCAGCGGCCGCCATGCTGATGCTGTGCGCGCCTATCTCGGTGCTGCTGCGCACTTCCTTGGCGACGGCAAAGGAGCGCTGGAACAACTGGTGCAAGGTGCTGCCCATGGCGCCGGCGTCTTCGGCGGCGCGCACCGCGTCTTTCATCTGGCCCAGAATCTGCGGCTCGCCCAGCACCATGGAGTCCAGCCCGCTGGCGACGCGAAAGGCGTGGCGGGCGGCCTGGTCGCCACGCAGGGTGTAGGCGTGCGAGCGCAGCAGGGCCGGCGAAACGCCGCCGCTATGGGCCAGCCACTGCAGCGTGTGCTCCAGGTCGTTGTGATCGCCGGCGCAGTAAATCTCGGTGCGGTTGCAAGTTGACAGCAGCGTGGCCTCGGGCTGGCGTGCCAGCGAGGCGCGCAAGCCGCGCAAAGTGGGCTCGACCTGGTCTACCGCATAGGCGAAGCGGCCGCGCAAATCGAGCGGTGCGGTGTGATGGTTTAGCCCAAGGGCCCAGACTGACATGGTCAGATTATAAAATTGAAGTGTGCAAGCAGTCCTTGGCCTGGATCAATCACCCTTGATTGATTTTTTACGGGTGATTTCCAAGGAACTTACCCGCCGACTTTGGATGGCTGCCATGACCGCTTATTTGCTGACCCTACATCTGCTCAACTTTATGACGCCGGCCGCTGTGGTGGCTTTGCTGTTGGTGCTTTTGTCACGGCTTTTTTTTGGAATTTTTGGATCAAAAAGGCCTATGGCTCAATCGTGGTGGGCGCAAGCAGCTATTGTTTTTATAGTTAACCTGCTGCTGTTGACGGCCGGGCTGCTGTTCTTCGGCCATGACGGGAAGATGCAGACCTACGCCGCCCTGGTGCTGGGCGCGGCGCTGTGTCAGTGGGGCCTGCTGCGCGGCTGGCGGGCCTGAAGCTCAGGCCTGCAGTTCGGGTTTGAAGATGTCGACCCGGTCGGTGATGATGGCATCGGTTCCCAGTTCGAGCAGTCGCTGCACCTCGGCAGGCTCGTTGACGGTGTAGCTGAGCGTTCTGAAACCGGCTTTTTTCGCCTGCGCTACGGTGTCGGCATTCCACAGCGTGTGCTTGCAGACCAGGGCCACGCATGCCAGTTCCTGGGCCGTGGCCAGGCAGTGGTCGGTCCAGGCATCGAGCAGCAGACCGCGTGGCAGTTGCGGCTGGGCGGCGCGGGCGGCCGCCAGCGCCAGCGGCTGGAAAGACGTCAAAAAGGGCGGTACCGCGGCGTTTTGCCAGAGCCTGGCGGCTTCATTGGCGGCCACGGTGCCGGTGCGGCTTTCCAGTCCTGGCGTGGGTTTGATCTCTATGTTCAGGAAATAACCCTGCTCCAGGCAGTAGCGAGCCAGGCTCTCGAAGCTGGGCAGGGGCTCGCCCGCAAAGGAGGGCGAATGCCAGCTGCCGGCATCGAGCCTGGACAAGGCTTGCCAAGGCTGCTCGCCGGCCACACCCTGGCCATTGCTGGTGCGCTCCAGCGTGGCGTCGTGCAGCAGAAACGGCACTTCATCGGCGCTCAGTTTCACATCGCATTCGAACATGCGATAGCCGTGGCTGGCACCCAGCCGGAAGGCCGCCAGCGTGTTTTCGGGCGCCAGCTTGCCGGCGCCACGGTGGGCGACCCAACGGGGGTAGGGCCAGTTGGCAGCGGTGACGGATGAAGTGCTCATGGGCTGATCCTAGAGGCGCTTGCCGCTGTCCGCGTCAAACCAGTGCAGGCGGTCGGTGCGTGGCGTGACATACAGGGTGGCGCCAATGGCCGGCGCGGACGACAGGCTTTCGTCGGTGCGTACGATCAGGGATTCTTCCCCCATGCGGCAGTAGACCAGACGTTCGGCGCCCAGCATTTCAATGGTCTCGACCTGCACCGCCCAGCCGCTATCGCCGACCAGCAGGTGTTCGGGGCGTATGCCCATGATGGCGCCTGGCTTGCCGCCGAAATCGGCGTTGGGGCCGTGCTTGAGCAAATTCATGGGCGGCGAGCCCATGAAGCTGGCGACAAAAGTGGTGGCGGGTCGGTTGTAGACCTCTTCCGGCGTGCCGAACTGCTCCATGTGGCCGCCGTTCATCACCATCATGCGCTGTGCCAGGGTCATGGCCTCGACCTGGTCGTGCGTGACGAAGAGCGAGGTGATGCCCAGCTCGCGGTGCAGCTTCTGGATTTCCAGGCGGGTTTGCACGCGCAGCTTGGCGTCCAGGTTGGACAGCGGCTCGTCAAACAGGAAGACCTGGGGCTGACGCACGATGGCGCGGCCCATGGCGACGCGCTGACGCTGGCCGCCTGAAAGGGCGCGCGGCTTGCGGTCGAGCAAGTGGCCGAGTTCGAGGATTTTTGCGGCCTTGTCGACGCGGGACTTGATTTCTGTCACGGGGACTTTGGCGATCTTCAGGCCATAAGCCATATTGTCGAACACGCTCATATGCGGATAGAGCGCGTAGTTTTGGAACACCATGGCAATGTCGCGTTTCGCCGGCTCCAGGTCGTTGACGACTTTTCCACCAATGGAAATGTCGCCTTCGCTGATTTCTTCGAGGCCGGCCACCATGCGTAGCAGGGTGGACTTGCCGCAGCCCGAGGGGCCGACGATGACGATGAACTCGCCGTCGCTGATGTCGGCATTGACGCCGTGCAGTACCTGCACCGCGGTCTTGCCTGCGCCATAGCGCTTGATAACGTTTTTGAGGGTAATCGATGCCATATTATTTATTTCACAGATGTGTTGCTGCGCCGCTAGGCGGTCGCCGGCAATGCGGCGACCGATCTCGGGAGGGGCTTATTTTTCGGTATCTACCAGGCCTTTGACAAACCATCGTTGCATCAGCACGACCACGGCCGTGGGGGGCAGCATGGCCAGGATCACGGTGGCCATCACGATGTTCCATTCGTTGCCGCCTTCGCCACCGGCAATCATGCGTTTGATGCCGATGACCACCGGGTACATGTCTTCGCTGGTGGTCGCGAGCAGCGGCCAGAGGTATTGGTTCCAGCCGTAAATGAACTGAATCACGAACAGCGCGGCAATCGATGTTTTTGACAGCGGCAGCAAGATGTCCTTGAAAAAGCGCATCGGGCCGGCGCCGTCCATGCGCGCCGCTTCAACCAGCTCTTCGGGCACGGTCAGGAAGAATTGGCGAAACAAAAAGGTGGCGGTTGCCGAGGCAATCAAGGGCACCGTCAGGCCGGCGTAGGTGTTGAGCAGTCCCAGGTCCGAGACCACCTGGTAGGTCGGGCCTATGCGCACCTCTACCGGCAGCATCAAGGTGACAAAGATGGCCCAGAAGAAAAACCCTTTGAAGGGAAAGCGGAAGTACACGATGGCAAAGGCCGACAGCAGGGAAATGGCGATTTTTCCTATGCTGATGACCAGCGCCGTGATCAAGCTCACCAGCATCATCCTGCCCACAGGGGCATTTGAGCCGGCACCGTTGCCACTGCCGGTGAGTGCAGCGCTATAGGTTGCCCAGAAGTTGCTGCCTGGCAGCAAAGGCATGGGCGCTTGCACAATGTCTTGCGCTGTGTGCGTAGACGCTATAAAAGCCAGATAGACCGGAAAGGCGACGATCAGGATGCCCAGAATCATCACGATGTGGGCCAGGATACCCAATGTGGGGCGGCGTTCAACCATGCTTCACCCCCTGCTTGCTTCGGTTCATCAGTATTGGACTTTCTTTTCTATGTAACGGAATTGCACGATGGTCAGGGCCACCACGATGATCATCAGCACCACTGACTGTGCGGCCGAGCCACCCAGGTCCAGCGCCTTGAAACCGTCGTAATAAACCTTGTAAACCAGAATGGCGGTATCCCGACCTGGCCCACCGTGGGTGGTCGCGTCAATGATCGCAAAGGTATCAAAAAAGGCATACACCATGTTGATGACCAGCAGGAAGAAGGTGGTGGGCGACAGCAGCGGAAACTGAATCGACCAGAAACGGCGCCAGGGTCCGGCGCCGTCAATCGCCGCCGCCTCTATCAGGGACTTGGGAATCGATTGCAGACCCGCCAGAAAGAATAGGAAATTGTAGGAAATCTGTTTCCAGACGGCGGCCGTGACGATCAGAGCCATGGCGTGGTTGGCGTTCAGCAGGTAGTTCCAGTCAAAGCCGAAGAAGTGGCTCAGGCCGTAAGCCACCACGCCTATCGACGGCGAGAACATGAAGATCCAGAGCACACCGGCCACGGCCGGGGCCACGGCGTAGGGGATGATCAGCAGCGTCTTGTAAAACAGCGCGCCCTTGGCGATGCGATCGGCAAAAACGGCCAGTAAAAGCGACAGGCTGATGCCGGAAACGGCCACCAACAGGGAAAAGAAACCAGTGGTCTTGAAGGACTCTAGATAGGCCTCGTCAGCAAACAGGGATTTGAAATTTTCAAACCCGACCCACTCGCGCGACAGGCCAAAAGCATCCTGTATCTGAAATGATTGCAGAACGGCCTGGCCGGCAGGCCAGAAAAAGAAGACCGAAATGATCAGAACCTGCGGCGCCAGCAACAGCCATGGCAGCCAGGTGGAGCGGAAAAGTACGCGTTTTTCCATAATATAAAACTCAATAAAAACAACCTGCTCTGCATACGTCTGCGGAACAGGTTGTCGGATTTTTAGCGCCAGTGGGTCAGGCTGGTCGGCCTGACTTGGGCGGGAAAGCTATTTTCGGATGACCTCAGGGGCTGGCCTCAGGACTTGTTGGCTTTCTGGAACTTCTCGAGTTGCTCGTTGCCGCGTTTGACCGCCGTATCCAGCGCTTCTTTCGCGGTTTTCTTGCCGGCCCAGATCTGTTCGGTTTCCTCGTCGAGGATGGTCCGGATCTGGACGAAGTTGCCCAGACGGATGCCGCGCGACTTGTCGGTGGTCTTGCGGATCATCTGCGTGACGGCCACATCGGTGCCAGGGAACTGCTTGTAAAAGCCCGATTTCTCGGTCAGCTCGTAGGCTGCCATCGTGATCGGCAGATAACCGGTGCTCTTATGGCTGGCAGACTGGATTTCGGGGCCGGACAGGAATTTGAAGAACTCTGCCACGCCCTTGTATTCGGCCGGCTTCTTGCCCGCCATGACCCACAGGCTGGCGCCACCGATGGCCGTATTTTGCGGCGCGCCGGCTACGTCAGGGTAGTAGGGCAGGGGTGCCAGGCCGTAGGCAAATTTGGCCTGCTTGCTGATGTCTGAGTAAGAGCCGGAAGAACCTGTGAACATGGCGCATTCGCCGGAAACGAAGGACGGCACGGCCACGCTGGCTCGGCCCTTGTAAACGAACAGGCCTTGCTTGGACATATTGGCCAGGTTCTCAAAATGGCGCAAATGCAGCGGCGAGTTGAATGCCAGGCGCGCGTTGGCGCCGCCAAAGCCGTTGTTTTGCGTGGCAAACAGAACGTTGTGCCAGGTCGAGAAGCTCTCCAGGTGAACCCAGCTCATCCAGCTGGTGGTGTAAGGGCACTTGTGGCCGGAGGCTTTCAGCTTGGCCGCGGCGGCCGTGACTTCTGGCCAGGTTGACGGTGCCTTGTTGGGGTCCAGTCCGGCGGCCTTGAAGGCGTCCTTGTTGTAGTAAAAAATGGTCGTGGAGCTGTTGAACGGGAAGGACAGCATCTGGCCGTTGGAGGCGGTGTAATAACCCGCCACGGCAGGCACATAGGCCTTGGGGTCGAAGGTGACGCCGCTTTCCTTCATGACTTCGCCGACGGGCTTGATGGCGCCCTTGGCCGCCATCATGCTGGCCGTACCGACCTCAAAGACCTGCAGAATGTGCGGCGCATTGCCAGCCCGGAATGCCGCGATGGCCGTGGTCATGGACTCGTCGTAATTGCCCTTGAAGGTAGGAACAATCTTGTAGTCTTTCTGGCTGTCATTGAACTGTTTGGCCTGGCCATTGACCCATTCGTTCAATGATCCCGTCATTGAATGCCACCACTGGATTTCGGTCTGGGCCTGGCTGGCCAGGGGCACGCATAGAACGCCAGCGGCGAGAGCTAGCGTGGATAGATGTTTTTTCATTCCTATGATCTCCTGATGGGGTGTGCGATACCCGCGTTGGCAAAGCATGCAGTCTAAATACAATTTGTGACGGATCATTGAAACAGCTTGATGTTTTTTGAACAAGCGGGGTTTCCATGAGGGCAATGCCGCGCTGCCTTGCGCAATTGTTGCGCTGCGATAATATCGGACAACAGCGCTGGGCATGGGTCCGAAGCCGCCTAATTTTCACGATGAACGCCCCTACTACCCTTCAAGAATTGAACGCTTTTGCCGCTGACGCAAAGCACGACGAAGCACGCATTCGCGAGATTCCCTACAACTACACCTCGTTTTCCGATCGGGAAGTGGTGATTCGCCTGCTGGGCGCACGGGCCTGGGACTTGCTGAACCGGCTGCGCGACGAGCGCCGTACCGGCCGGTCCGCCCGCATGTTGTACGAGGTCTTGGGCGACATCTGGGTGGTGCAGCGCAATCCCTATCTGCAAGACGATCTGCTGGAAAATCCCAAGCGCCGCAAGCTGCTGGTGGAGGCCTTGCAGCATCGCCTGTCTGAGGTTGGGAAGCGCCGCACCCCCGAGGTCGATAGTCACCGTGATGTCATCGTGGGGGAGTTGCTGGAAGCGGCCCGGGGCGCCGTCAGCCGCTTTTCAGCGTCGTTTGAGGAAATTGCCGCGCTGCGCCGGCAAACCGAGCGCAAGCTGCGCAAGCTGACGCTCAAGGACAACATCAAGTTTGACGGACTGTCGCGCGTCTCGCATGTCACCGATGCTACCGACTGGCGCGTCGAATACCCTTTTGTGGTGCTGACACCCGATACCGAAACCGAAATGGCTGGCCTGGTCAAGGCCTGTATCGAGTTGGGCCTGACGATTGTTCCGCGCGGCGGCGGTACCGGCTATACCGGTGGCGCGATTCCCCTGACCTGGAAGTCGGCCGTCATCAACACCGAAAAGCTCGAAGCCATGACCGAGGTGGAAATGGTCTCGCTGCCCGGCCTGGATCAGCCCGTGGCCACGGTGTGGACCGAAGCCGGTGTGGTGACTCAGCGCGTGGCCGATGCGGCCGAGCGCGGTGGTTTTGTCTTTGCCGTCGATCCGACCTCCGCCGAGGCTTCCTGCATAGGCGGCAATATCGCCATGAATGCGGGCGGCAAAAAAGCCGTGCTGTGGGGTACGGCGCTGGACAATCTGGCGTCCTGGCGCATGGTGACCCCGGATGCGCAGTGGCTGGAAGTCACGCGCATCAATCACAACCTGGGCAAGATTCACGACGCTGAAATGGCCAGCTTTGAGCTGAACTATTTTGAAGCCGATGGCAAGACGCCGGTGCGCACCGAACGGCTGGACATTCCCGGCCCGTCCTTTCGCAAGGAAGGCCTGGGCAAGGACGTCACCGACAAGTTTCTGAGCGGCCTGCCTGGCATTCAAAAGGAAGGCTGCGACGGCCTGATCACCAGCGCGCGCTGGATTGTGCACCGCATGCCGGCGCACACCCGCACCGTCTGCCTGGAGTTTTTCGGCAACGCCAAGGACGCGGTCCCCAGCATCGTCGAGATCAAGGACTTCATGTTTGCCGAGCAAAAGCGCGGCGGCGCCATCCTCGCGGGCCTGGAACACCTGGATGACCGTTATTTGAAGGCGGTCGGCTATGCGACCAAGTCCAAGACCCACGGCGGCCTGCCGAAAATGGTCTTGTTTGGCGACATTGCCGGCGACGATGCCGACGTGGTGGCGCGCGCGACCTCGGAAGTCGTGCGTATCGCCAATTCGCGCCAGGGTGAGGGTTTTATCGCCATCAGCCCGGACGCGCGCAAGAAATTCTGGCTGGACCGCAAGCGTACGGCGGCGATTTCGCGCCACACCAACGCCTTCAAGATCAACGAAGACGTGGTGATTCCGCTGCCGCGCATGGCCGAGTACACCGACGGCATAGAGCGCATCAACATCGAGCTGAGCCTGGCCAACAAGATCAAGCTGTGCGATGCGCTGGAGGCTTTTTTCCTCAAGGGCAATCTGCCCCTGGGCAAGTCGGACGACGCCAACGATATTCCTTCGGCCGAGCTGCTGGAAGACCGGGTGGCCCAGGCGCTGGCGCTGGTGGCCGAGGTGCGTAGCCTCTGGGCTGGCTGGCTGCAGGGTGTGGAGACCTTGTTTCCGCAACTGCAAGACCATTCGCTGCGCGCCAGCTGGAAAACCCAGCTGCGGGCGCCGCTGCAAGCCCTTTTCACCGGCGGCGCCTTCCTGCCCATCCTGGGCGAATGCAGTGCCATCCACAAGCGTGTGCTCAAGGGCCGCGTCTGGGCCGCCCTGCACATGCATGCCGGTGACGGCAATGTGCACACCAATCTGCCCGTCAACAGCGATGACTACGAGATGCTGCAAACCGCCCACGTGGCGGTGGCACGCATCATGGTGCTGGCGCGCTCGCTGGACGGCGTGATTTCGGGCGAACACGGCATTGGCATCACCAAGCTGGAGTTTTTGACCGATGCCGAGCTTCAGCCCTTTGCCGATTACAAGGTCAGGGTGGACCCGGAAGGGCGCTTCAATAAAGGCAAGCTGCTACGAAATAAGGAGCTGTCTGCGCCCGCCACTATTGGGCTAGAGGCTAAAAATGTTAATAAATCAGGCGCCGCAGACGCATTCTTCGCCGACCTGACCAACGCCTATACGCCCAGCTTTGGCCTGATGGGCCATGAGTCGCTGATCATGCAGCAGTCCGATATAGGCGCGATTGCCGACAGCGTGAAAGACTGCCTGCGCTGCGGCAAGTGCAAGCCGGTGTGCGCCACCCATGTGCCGCGCGCCAACCTGCTGTACAGCCCGCGCAACAAGATTCTGGCGACCTCGCTGCTGGTCGAGGCTTTCCTCTATGAAGAGCAGACCCGGCGCGGCATCAGCGTCAAGCACTGGGAAGAGTTCGAGGATGTGGCCGACCATTGCACGGTGTGCCACAAATGCCTGACGCCTTGCCCGGTCGATATCGACTTTGGCGAGGTGTCCATGAACATGCGCAACCTGCTGCGCAAGATGGGCCAGAAGTCCTTCCGGCCCGGCAATGCTGCCGCCATGTTCTTCCTGAATGCGACCAATCCGCAGACCATCAAGTTCATGCGCAGCGCCATGGTCGATGTCGGCTTCAAGGCCCAGCGCCTGGCCAATGAGCTGCTGGGCAGTTTTGCCCGCAAGCAGACGGCCAAGCCACCGGCCACGGTCGGCAAGGCGCCGGTCAAGGAACAGGTGATTCATTTCATCAACAAGAAGATGCCAGGCGGCCTTCCCAAGAAGAGCGCGCGCGCGCTGCTGGACATCGAAGACAAGGACTACGTCCCCATCATTCGCAATCCGAAGAACACCACGGCCGAAACCGAGGCGGTGTTTTACTTCCCGGGCTGCGGTTCCGAGCGCCTGTTTTCACAGGTTGGCCTGGCGACGCAGGCCATGCTCTGGCATGCCGGCGTGCAGACCGTGCTGCCGCCCGGCTATCTGTGCTGCGGCTATCCGCAAAAAGGCAGCGGCCAGTTCGACAAGGCCGAAAAAATCATCACCGACAACCGCGTGCTGTTCCACAGGGTCGCCAACACGCTGAACTACCTGGACATCAAGACCGTTGTGGTGAGCTGCGGTACCTGCTATGACCAGCTGCAGGGTTACGAGTTCGAGAAGATATTCCCGGGCTGCCGCATCATAGATATCCATGAGTACCTGCTGGAAAAAGGCATCACGCTGCGTACCGACCAACCCGGCCAGGGCTATCTGTACCACGACCCCTGCCACAGCCCGATGAAGCTGCAGGAGCCGATGAAGACTGTCAAGGCGCTGCTCGGCGACAACGTGCTGAAAAACGAGCGCTGCTGCGGCGAGTCGGGCACGCTGGGCGTCACGCGCCCCGATATTTCGACCCAGATCCGCTTTCGCAAGGAAGAAGAGCTGCAAAAAGGTGAGGCCGAACTGCGTGCTTCCGGCGCCCTGGGCGAAAAGGAAAACGTCAAGATTCTGACCAGCTGCCCGAGTTGCCTGCAAGGCCTGTCGCGTTACGGCGACGACATGAAAAACGGCTTGCTCGAAGCCGACTACATCGTGGTCGAAATGGCGAATCAGATTCTGGGCAAGGAATGGTTGCCGACCTATGTAGCAGCCGCCAACCACGGCGGCATAGAGAGGGTGCTGGTTTAAGCATGAATATCCGTGTTTGCCCCCTGTGTGAAGCCGACGGTGGGCTGCTGGTTTTTCGCAACGAAGAATTGCGGATCATCCAGGCCAGCGAAGCCGGTTTTCCCGCCTTTTACCGCGTGGTCTGGAACCGGCATGTGGCCGAGTTTTCCGAGCTCTCACCGGCTGAGCGCGAGGTTTGCATGAATGCCGTAGTGGTGGTCGAGCAGGTGCTGCACGCCGAGTTGCAGCCCACCAAGATCAACCTGGCCGCGCTGGGCAATATGGTGGCGCATCTGCACTGGCATGTGATTGCCCGCTTCGACTGGGATAGCCATTTTCCGGCGCCGGTCTGGGCCGCGCCGCAGCGTCCAGCTGAGGCGGATCGGCTGGCGGCCCTGGCGGCTCGTTGTCTGCAGGTCAACCGGCGGATTGCCCAAACCATGGCGCTTTAAGGCGCCGGATTTTTTTAAAAAGCGAGGCATCTCCATGGCAGGTCTTCAAGCTGGCTCACCCATCCCCACGGCGCTGACGGTTCACAGCCTGTCCCGCATCCTTGAAATCTCCTTCTCCGATGGCGCTGCATTCAAGATCCCGTTTGAGTTGATGCGTGTTTATTCCCCGTCGGCCGAAGTGCAGGGTCATGGCCCGGGGCAGGAGATTTTGCAGACCGGCAAGCGTGAGGTGAATGTGGTCGAGCTCGAACCGATTGGCAATTACGCCGTCAAGCCGGTTTTTTCCGATGGCCACGAGAGCGGAATCTTCTCCTGGGACTATCTGTATCACCTGGGCGCGGAGCAAGATCGCCTGTGGGACGAATACCAGCGCCGCTTGCTCGACGCCGGTGTGGAGCGTGATGCGCCCATGGTGAAGGCGGGCGCTCACGCCTGCGGTTCGCACTGACTACTGACGGCTGGTGATCCGCTCTGAGCCGGCGCGATGCGGCAGGGCGGCGTGGGTCGCTTGACTGTTGTTTTTCAGACATAAAATTTGGCAATGCCCTGTGTCCATGCAGGGTTGTCGCCAACAACTCGGGCTTTGCCCTCTAGCATTCAATTTATGACAACTACCCATTTCGGCTTTGAATCGGTCGAAGAGCAGGACAAGGCACGCCGTGTGCGCGGCGTGTTTGACTCCGTGGCGTCCAAATACGATGTCATGAACGACCTGATGTCCGTGGGCCTGCACCGTGCCTGGAAGGCCTATACCGTGCTGGTCGCCAATGTCAAGGAAGGCCAGCAGGTGCTGGACATTGCCGGCGGTACCGGAGATTTGTCGCTAGCCTTCGCTCCCAAAGTAGGGGAGAGCGGGCGGGTGGTGCATACCGACATCAATGAAGCGATGCTCAGGGAGGGGCGCAACCGCCTGCTCGATGCTGGCGTGTGCCTGCCAACGCTGGTCTGTGATGCCGAGCACCTGCCTTTCCCTGATGCCAGTTTTGACCTGGTCACGGTGGCATTTGGCCTGCGCAATATGACGCACAAGGACGGCGCGCTGCGCGAAATGAACCGTGTCCTCAAGCCCGGTGGCAAGCTGCTGGTGCTGGAATTCTCCAAGGTGGCCAAGCCGCTGGAGAAAATTTACGACTGGTATTCCTTCAAGGTCCTGCCCAAATTGGGCAAGTTGGTGGCCAATGACGACGCCAGCTACCAGTATCTGGCCGAGTCGATTCGCATGCATCCCAGCCAGGAAGAACTCAAAGCCCTGATGAAAAATAGTGGTTTTGGTCATGTGGACTATCACAACATGTCAGGCGGGATGGTGGCTTTACATGTTGGAATCAAGTGTTAAGTAGGTTTGCGGCTCGCGTCGCGATTCAGTTGTAATCAAGGAGACGATATGAAAAGTTGGTCGGTAATTCTTTCTGCGGTGCTCGCACTCACGCTGACCTTGGCCGGCCCAGCTGCCGAAGCCAAGCGCATGGGCGGAGGCTCTTCCTTTGGCAAGCAGTCGTCCAACGTCACGCAGCGCCAGGCGCCGGCCAATGGCGCCAACTCGGCGACCAATTCCGCAGCCAAACCGGCCACTCCGGCAGCCACGCCAGCGCCTGCGGCGCCGAAAAAACCATGGGGTGCCATGCTGGGCGGCCTGGCCGCAGGCCTGGGTCTAGCCTGGTTGGCGTCTTCCCTGGGTCTGGGCGGCGCCTTCAGCCAGATCATCATGTTTGCCTTGCTGGCGCTGGTGATCATGGTGGTGGTCGGCTTCGTCATGCGCAAGCTCAAGAGCAAGTCAGCTAATGCCGGCTCCGGCGGTGTAGCTCATACCCAACCGCCTTTTGCGTTTCAGGGTGCGGGTAATGCGGCCGAGGCCATGACGCCGCGCAACTACAGCCCGGCCAATGTGGGCAACGACGCCTCGGCGCGTCCCTGGGAGAGCAATAATACGGCCTTTGACAGTGCTGCCGCAGCGCCTGCCGCTGGCTCCATGATCGGTTCCGGTCTGCTGGGCGCGCAATCCTGGGGCATTCCGGCCGGCTTTGATTCCGAAGGTTTTCTCAAGGCCTGCAAGGCCAATTTCGTCACGCTGCAAGATGCTTGGGATCGCTCCGATATCCAGAATCTGCGCGCCATGATGACGGACGACATGCTGGAGCAGATCAAGACCCAACTGGCCGACCGTGAGACCCATACCGGCGGCGTTGCCAACAAGACCGACGTGGTGATGCTGGAGGCGCAGCTGCTGGGTATCGAGGAATTGAACGATGTCTACATGGCCAGCGTGGAGTTCTCCGGCATGATTCGCGAGGACGCCTCTGCTGGCGCCAGCCCTTTCCGCGAAGTCTGGAACATGACCAAGCCGCGCAATGGCGGCAGTGGCTGGTTGGTCGCTGGCGTGCAGGCGCTGCAGTAAATCTAGCCCGTCCGGCTTGACGCCGGGCCAAGGGCAGGCAGGGGATTTGGGGCAAAACCTCTTTTTATCCTGCAAAATCGGGGACGTATGAATAACACGTCCCCTTTTTCTTTTCTGGAATCCATAGCCCGCCGTCTTTTGCCTCCCGCCTGGGCGGTAGATGAAGGGCAGCAGCGTCTGGTTTTGTTCTTGAATCATGTCCTGCTGCAGGAAAAACAGGCCCAAGACCGGCTTTTGCGTCAAAAAGGCCGCGTTGTCCATGCTGAGTGGGGTTTGTTTGCTATTGATTTGATAGTTACCCCGGCCGGCCTGGTGGATCGCGCACCGCCGTCAGCCAAGCCTGATTTGCGGCTCTCGGTGGCCACCGAGTCCCCGCTGGTGGTGGTGCAGTCGGCCTTGGCGGGCAAGGCGCCGCCGGTCAAAATTGAAGGGGATGTGCAGTTGGCGGCCGAACTGGGCTGGCTGGCAGAAAATCTGCGCTGGGATGCCGAAGAGGATTTGTCCCGCCTGATTGGCGATGCCCCCGCCCATGCCGTGGCCGATGTGGGGCGACGCTTGCTGGCCGGCCTGAAGCAGTTTCTGGCCCAGGGGCCGCTGTCCTCCCCAGTCGCTTCGGCCGCGGTGTCGAATCCCTCCACGCCAGAACGCAGCCAGGCAGCGCAGGCACGTGAATCGACTAGCGCGCCAGCCACAGACGCCCCGAAGGCGTCTGCATGAGCCGCATTTTCAGAGGCATTTTCATCGTCTGGACCGTGCTGCGCTTCGGTCTGGACGAGTTGGTCTTGTCCAGCTTTGAGAAGCCCTGGGTCAGGCTGTTGACCCGTGTGGTCTCGGTCGGGCGCAATTTGAAAGCGCCCCGGGGCGAGCGTCTGCGTCAGGCGCTGGAGCAGTTGGGCCCGATTTTTGTCAAGTTCGGCCAGGTGCTGTCAACCCGGCGTGACCTGTTGCCACCCGATATTGCCGACGAGCTGGCGCACCTGCAGGACCGGGTGCCGCCTTTCGATTCGGCCGTGGCGGTGGCCATCATTGAAAAATCTTTTGGCAAACCGCTGGATCGCATCTTCCAGAACTTTGAGCGCACGCCCGTGGCCAGCGCCTCGATTGCGCAGGTTCACTTCGCCACCTTGCCCGATGGCCGCGAAGTGGCCGTCAAGGTGCTGCGGCCCAATATGGTCGGGGCTTTCAAAAAAGACCTGGCGCTGATGCGCATGATGGCCGGTTGGCTGGAGCGCGCCTCGGCCGACGGCAAACGCCTCAAGCCACGCGAAGTGGTGGCCGAGTTTGACAAATACCTGCACGATGAGCTGGATTTGCTGCGCGAGGCCTCCAATGCCGCGCAACTGCGCCGCAACATGCACAGCCTGAATCTGGTGATGATCCCGGAGATGCATTGGGACTATTGCATGCCCGACGTCATGGTGATGGAGCGCATGCAGGGTGTACCGATAGGCCAGACCCAGCGTCTGCGCGATGCCGGCGTAGACATGAAAAAGCTAGCCCGCGACGGCGTCACTATTTTCTTCACTCAGGTGTTTCGCGACGGCTTTTTTCATGCCGACATGCACCCCGGCAATATCCAGGTCAGTCTGGCGCCGGACACCTTTGGCCGTTATATTTCGCTCGATTTCGGCATTGTCGGGACCCTCACAGAGGTGGATAAGGAATATCTGGCGCAAAACTTCAGTGCATTTTTTCAGCGCGACTACAAGCGCGTGGCCGAGCTGCATATCGAGTCCGGTTGGGTGCCTGCGGCCACCCGCGTGGATGAGCTGGAAGCCGCTATCCGCTCCTGCTGCGAGCCCATGTTTGACCGGCCACTGAAGGAGCTGTCGCTGGGCTTGGTGCTGATGCGGCTGTTCCAGACCTCGCGGCGTTTTCAGGTGGAAATCCAGCCCCAGCTGGTATTGCTGCAGAAAACCTTGCTCAATATCGAGGGCTTGGGGCGAGAACTTGATCCTGATCTGGACTTGTGGAGCACCGCCAAGCCCTTTCTGGAGCGCTGGATGCTGGAGCAGGTGGGGCCTGAAAAGCTGCTGGCCCAGCTCAAGGCCGAAGCGCCGAATTATGCCAAGCTGCTGCCCGCCTTGCCGCGCCTGCTGGCGCAGTTCCTGAAGTCGACGCCTGGGAGCAACCGCCGTGAGCTGGAGGAGTTGCTGATGGAGCAAAAACGGACCAACAAGCTGCTGCAAGGCCTGATTTTTGGTGGTCTGGGCTTTTTGTTGGGCCTGATGGTCATGCAATTCGTGCTCAGGGTTCGCGTCTTTTAAGGCCGCTCCTGGAACCAATACCTGTTCTTGGGGTGACCCCGGCGCTTTCGTCGCGAATGCAGGGCAAGCCCTATAATTAAAGGCTTTGCACCGCCCGGCCTGTCGCCGGCGGAAATTCCCACGACACGAGCTTTAGCACCATGCCAATCTACGCCTATAAATGCGAGTCCTGTGGCTTTGCCAAGGACGTCCTGCAAAAAATGTCAGATGCGCCTTTGACGGATTGCCCGGAATGCGCAACGCCCAGCTTCAAGAAGCAGGTCACGGCAGCGGGTTTTCAGCTCAAGGGGTCCGGCTGGTATGTGACGGACTTCCGCGGTGGCAACACCGGGGCGCCGGCCGTCAAGCCTGCCACCACTGAAGCGGCAGGGACGGACAGCAAGGCAGCCGATAGCGGTGCCGCTGTCGCTGCGCCGGCCGCGTCCACCCCTGCGCCGGCGGCAGTGGCCCCCGTCAGCAAGAGCTCAAGCAGCGAGGCCTCGGCCAAGGCCGCATGATGGGCTCGATTCGCCGCTGGTTGCTGGCTGGCTTGCTGGTGCTGGTGCCGCTGGCCATCACCCTGGCGGTGCTCAACTGGATTGTGGCCACGCTGGATCAGACGCTGCTGATTCTTCCCGGTGCCTGGCACCCCGACAAGCTGTTGGGTGTTCACATTCCCGGCTTCGGCGTGCTGCTGACGCTGCTGATTATTTTGGTGATGGGTGCCATCGCCAGCAATTTTCTGGGCAAAAAATTGGGCGGCTGGGGCAATTTGCTGCTGCGCCGCATTCCGATTGTGCGTTCCATCTATTCCAGCGTGAAGCAGGTCTCGGACACCCTGTTTTCCGAGAGCGGCAATGCTTTTCGTCAGGCCTTGCTGGTGCAGTGGCCGCGTGAAGGCGTCTGGACGATAGGCTTTTTGACCGGTGTGCCTGGTGGCGACGTGGTCAATCACCTGCATGGCGACTACCTGAGCGTTTATGTTCCGACAACGCCCAACCCGACCGGCGGCTATTTCGTGATGCTGAAAAAAACCGACTGTATCGAGCTCAATATGAGTGTCGATCAGGCGCTGACCTATGTGATCTCCATGGGCGTTGTGGTGCCTCCCAAGCCCGCCGTTCAACCCCTCAATCCTCCCCTGTAAACGGCGCAGCAGCGCTGAAAATCTGAGTATTTCTTATGGCTATCGTTTCCCAAATGCGTTCCACCTATTGCGGTCTGGTGACCGAGAGCCTCACGGGCCAAACCGTCAGCCTGTGTGGCTGGGTCAACCGTCGGCGCGATCATGGCGGCGTGATCTTCATTGATCTGCGCGACCGCGAGGGCTATGTGCAGGTGGTGTGTGACCCGGACCGCGCCGAGATGTTCCAGATCGCCGAAGACGTGCGCAATGAGTTTTGCGTTCAGGTCAAGGGTGTCGTGCGCGCGCGTCCCGAAGGCACGACCAACGAAGGCCTGAAAAGCGGCAAGATCGAGGTCTTGTGCCATGAGCTGATCGTGCTGAACGCCAGCGTCACGCCGCCGTTCCAGCTCGATGACGACAACCTGTCGGAGACCACGCGTTTGACGCACCGGGTGCTGGACCTGCGCCGCCCCTACATGCAAAACAACCTGATGCTGCGTTACCGCGTGGCCATGGAAACGCGCAAGTTTCTCGATGCCAACGGTTTCATCGACATTGAAACCCCCATGCTGACCAAGAGCACGCCCGAAGGCGCGCGCGATTACCTGGTGCCCAGCCGCGTTAACGAAGGCCAGTTCTTCGCGCTGCCGCAAAGCCCGCAGCTGTTCAAGCAGTTGTTGATGGTGGCCGGCTATGACCGCTACTACCAGATCACCAAGTGCTTCCGCGACGAAGATCTGCGCGCCGACCGCCAGCCTGAATTCACCCAGATCGATATCGAAACATCTTTCCTGGGCGAGCAGGAAATCCGCGACATGTTCCAGGGCATGATCAGCAACATTTTCAAGACCGTGCTGGACACCGATCTGGGCGAGTTCCCGGTCATGGCTTACGCCGATGCCATGCACCGCTTCGGCTCCGACAAGCCCGACCTGCGCGTGAACCTGGAGTTCACCGAGCTGACCGATGTCATGGCCGATGTGGACTTCAAGGTCTTCAGCGCACCAGCTACCACTCCGGGCGGCCGCGTGGTCGGTTTGCGTGTGCCGGGCGGCTCGGAAATGAGCCGCGGCGAGATTGACGGCTACACCGAGTTCGTCAAGATCTACGGTGCCAAGGGTCTGGCCTGGATCAAGGTGAATGATGTCAGCAAGGGTCGCGAAGGCCTGCAAAGCCCCATCGTCAAGAATATTCACGATGCGGCGATTGCCGAAATCCTGAAGCGCACCGGCGCGCAGAATGGCGACCTGATTTTCTTCGGCGCCGACAAGGGCAAGATCGTCAACGACAGCATAGGTGCGCTGCGCCTGAAGGTCGGCCACAGCGAGTTCGGCAAAAAGACGGGCCTGTTCACCAAGGGCTGGAAGCCGCTGTGGGTGGTTGATTTCCCGATGTTCGAACACGACGAGGAAAACAACCGCTGGAGCGCCGTGCACCACCCCTTCACCGCGCCCAAAGATGGCCATGAAGACTGGATGGACACCGATCCCGGCAAGTGCATCGCCAAGGCCTACGACATGGTGCTCAACGGTTGGGAGCTCGGTGGCGGCTCGGTCCGTATCCATCGCGCCGAGGTGCAGAGCAAGGTCTTTAGCGCCCTGAAAATAGGCCCTGAAGAAGCGCAGGAAAAGTTCGGCTTTCTGCTCGATGCGTTGCAATACGGCGCGCCACCGCATGGTGGCCTGGCCTTTGGTCTGGATCGCATCGTCACCATGATGACGGGCGCCGAGTCCATCCGCGACGTGATTGCCTTCCCCAAGACCCAGCGCGCGCAGTGCTTGCTGACGCACGCTCCCAGCCCGGTGGATGAAAAGCAGTTGCGCGAACTGCACATCCGCCTGCGCAATCCGCAGCCGGTCTAAATGACCCACACGCTTTCGCGGCGTGTCATCTACAGCCCCTTCACGGGGCTGTTTTTGTTTGGCTGTGCCATCAGCGCTTGCCACTAGCGCAAAGGAGGCGGTTTGTGAGCATGTTCAAGATCCCCGAGTCGGTGCTGGTCGTCATTTACACGCCGCAGCTTGAGGTGCTGCTGATAGAGCGTGCCGGCCAGCCCGGTTTCTGGCAAAGCGTGACGGGCTCCAAGGACAGCCTGGACGAGCCCGCCCGGCAGACGGCGCTGCGCGAGGTGCAAGAGGAAACCGGCATTGTCGCCACGGCGGACCGCTTGCACGACTGGGCCTTGACCAACATCTACGAGATCTACCCAGTCTGGCGCCACCGTTATGCGCCTGGGGTCACGCACAACACCGAGCAGGTGTTTGGCCTGTGCCTGCCCGGCCCTTGCCAGGTGAGCCTGAACCCGCGCGAGCACACGGCCTGGCAGTGGTTGCCGCATGACGCCGCCGCCGATTTGTGTTTCTCGCCGTCCAATGCGGAAGCGATCTTGCTGCTGCCGCGCTTCATGGCTTGAGGGCCAGACGCTGTTGATGGGCGCCGAGCAGTGCCCATCCGTGCCAGATTGAGACAGGAGGGGTCTTGCGCCAGCCCTTCGGGCAGCGTCGGATAGGCAAATGTCGGGTGTTGGGTTTAAATGGACGCATCTCCAGTCACCCATCACACGACCACCTGCCACCCACCCATGCCCCCACTCCAGAAGTCCGAAGCGCTGCAATTGCTCCAGGGTGGGCAGGCGCTCTTCCCGGCACTGATCAAGGCTTTTGATGCTGCGACAACCTGGATACAGCTGGAAACCTACATTTTTGACTTTCACGGCGCCGGCGCGGATGTGGCCGAGGCCCTGGTGCGAGCGGCGCAGCGCGGGGTGATGGTGCAGGTGCTGGTGGATGCGATTGGCACAGACCCCTTGCCGGCCGCCTGGGAGAAGAAATTCAGCGACGCGGGTGTCGAGTGGTTCCGCTATTCACCGCTGACGGGCTTGCTCGGCTGGCTGGTGCCGGAGCGCTGGCGCCGCTTGCACCGCAAGCTGTGCGTGGTGGACCAGCGCATGGTGTTTTGCGGCGGCATCAACGTGCTGGATGATTTTTACGACCCCAACCATGGCCAGCTGCAGGCACCGCGCTTTGATTTTTCCGTGGCCGTGACGGGCGGGCCGGTGACCGCCGACGCGGCCGAGGCCGTGGCCCTGCTCTGGTGGCGCGTTCAGGCCGGCTACAGCGCGCGCATGCGCCATCTCAGCGACGCCTGGGAAAGCTTCAAGGCCGCCGGTTACGGTGGCCGCACCGACACCCGGCGGCTCGCCAATCCGGCGCTGGGCGCGCGTGCCGCGCCAGCCGGCGTACCCTTTCCCAGGGCGGCGCTGGTATTGCGCGACAACCTGCGCAATCGCGCCAGCATAGAGCGCGCTTACCGCAAGGCGATTGGCCGGGCCAGGCGCGAAGTGATCATTGCCAATGCCTATTTCCTGCCCGGCGGCAAGCTGCGCCGTGCCCTGATACGTGCGGCCAAACGCGGCGTGCGTGTGACCTTGCTGCTGCAGGGCCGTTACGAATACTTCATGCAATACCACGCGGCGCGGCCGGTGTATGGCGCGCTGCTGGCCGCGGGGGTGGAAATCCATGAATACGAAACCAGTTTTCTTCATGCCAAGGTGGCGGTGGTGGACGGGCATTGGGCAACGGTGGGCTCGTCCAACCTTGACCCGCTAAGCCTGCTGCTGGCGCGCGAGGCCAATGTGGTGATAGATGACAAGGCCTTTGCCGAAGACCTGCGGGGCCGCTTGTTACAGGCCATGGCCGCTCAGGGGCACCGTATTGATCCCGCCACCTACAGTCGGCGGCCCCTGGGTCTGCGTCTGCAGGGCTGGGTGGCTTACACCCTGGTCCGACTGGCGCTGCTGGTGGCCGGCCAGCGTTATTGAGCGGGCGCCGCCATAGAGGTGTTTTACTTGCGTCAGCAAGCGCGATGATTGCTATTAAATTAATAGCTATTGCCGCCCGTGGCGTAAGCGCTAGCGGCCTAAAATGGTCTTAATCCCGGGCCAAGACCGTTTTGGGTCAGGCTGGTAATATCTGGGCATGCTTATGAAATCCACCACGCCAGCGCAGGACAGCAGCGACGAAGGTACGCCAGTTTCCGTCAAAATTCGTGAGCGCCTGGCCCTGGCCCGCAAACGCTTCAATGCCAACGACAACATTTCCGAGTTCCTGCAGCCAGGTGAGTTGGAGAAATTGTTGGATGAGGTGGAAGTCAAGATGCAGGGCGTGCTCGACAGCCTGGTCATAGACACCGTTGGCGACCACAACACCAACAACACCGCGCGCCGCGTGGCCAAGATGTACCTCAACGAAGTGTTCAAGGGCCGCTATGTGCAGCCGCCCGCCATCACCGAGTTCCCCAACGCCGAGCATCTCAACGAGCTGATGATCGTCGGTCCGATTACCGTGCGCAGTGCCTGCTCGCACCATTTCGTCCCGGTGATAGGCAAGATCTGGATTGGCGTCATGCCCAACGAGCACACCAATGTGATCGGCCTGTCCAAATACGCCCGTCTGGCCGAGTGGGTAATGGGGCGGCCGCAAATCCAGGAAGAGGCGGTGGTGCAACTGGCCGACCTGATCATGGAAAAAACCCAGCCCGACGGCCTGGCCATCGTGATGGAAGCCAGCCACTACTGCATGGCTTGGCGCGGCGTCAAGGACATGGACAGCAAGATGATCAATTCGGTCATGCGCGGCGTGTTCCTGAAGGACCCGACGCTGCGCCGTGAGTTTCTCGCCCTCATTCCACGGAAAGGTTAATCCCATGTTAGTTCGCCTGCTCTATGCCAGCCGCGCCGTGGATACCAGCCCGGGTGCCATAGAGGCCATCCTGGCCCAGTCGCGCCAGTACAACCCGACCTGCGGCATCACCGGCATTCTTTGCTACGGCGGCGGCATTTTCCTGCAGGCCATTGAAGGCGGCCGCATGGCGGTCAGCGACTTGTACGGCCATATCCAGCGCGATTCGCGTCACAAGGACGTGGCCTTGCTGCATTACGAAGAAATTTCGGAGCGTCGCTTTGGCGGCTGGACCATGGGCCAGGTCAACCTGCTCAAGCTGAATCACTCCATCTTGCTGAAGTATTCGGAAAAGCCAGAGCTCGACCCTTATGCGGTGTCGGGCAAGGTGTCGCTGGCGCTGCTGGAAGAGTTGATGGCCACGGCCGCCATCATTGGCCGCGCCTGAAAATATCTGCCAAAACCGTCGCGCAGGCCTTCGCTGCCTGCGTGGCACCCGCAAGCGCCCTGACGCCTGCATGCTGCTTTTCCCCTACGCTTTTCCATGTCCTTTAACGCTCTTGCCCTGGTGCTGATTGCCGGGCTGATTCACGCCTGCTGGAATATCGCCGCCAAAAAGGCCGGCGGCGATGCGCGCTTCGCGACCTTCACCGGCCTGGTGATGGCGGTGGTGTGGGCGCCGCTGGGCATCTGGCTGGGCATAGAAGAGTTGCCGCGCTGGGGGCTGACGGAGTGGCTGGTGCTGTGCGCCAGCGCGCTGCTGCACACCGTCTATTACGTGACCTTGCTGCGCGGCTACCGCAAGGCCGATCTCACCGTGGTCTATCCGCTGGCCCGCGGCTCGGGGCCGCTGCTGTCCTCGCTGGTCGCGGTGGTGTTGCTGGGCGAGCAGATTTCCGCGCTGGGCCTGGCGGGCATTGCCGGCGTGGTCGGCGGCGTTTTTCTGATTGCCGGAGGTCCGGGCTTGTGGCGTGCCTCACATGAGCCGTCCAAGCGTCAGCGGGTGCGCAAGGGCATGATTTACGGCTTGCTGACCGGCGCCTTTATCGCCAGCTATACGGTGGTGGATGGCTATGCGGTCAAGCTGCTGTTGATGTCGCCCATACTGCTCGACTACATCGGCAACTTCGTGCGTCTGGTGTTTTTGCTGCCTACGGTTTTGCGCGATGTGCCAGCGGCTGCGGTGCTCTGGCGCCGTCAATGGAAATATGCCCTGGTGGTCGGCATCATCAGTCCCGTCTCTTATGTGCTGGTGTTGTATGCCATGAAGACCGCGCCGCTGTCGCATGTCGCGCCGGCGCGTGAGGTTTCCATGCTGTTTGCGGCGCTGCTGGGCGGGCATTTGCTGGGCGAGGGCGAGCGCAAGCTGCGCCTGCTGGGCGCCGCCTGCATAGGCGCCGGCGTGATGGCGCTGGCCTTGGGTTGAGGTGGGCGGCGATGAGCTCCGAACTTTTGGTGGGCTGCGACTTCTCCAGCAGCCCCAGCCGCCGCAAGCCGATTGTGCTGGCCCAGGGTTCGGCCGCCAAGGGGCGGGTGCTGCTGGCCGGGCTTGAGCGTATCGAATCGCTGGACGGTTTTGAGCAGTGGCTGCGCCAGCCGTGTGCCTGGATCGGGGCCTTTGATTTTCCCTTTGGCCTGCCGCGCGAACTGGTGGCGCAACTGGCCTGGCCCGAGGCCTGGCCAGATCTGATCCGCCATTACGCGGCCCTGAGTCGGCTCCAGATTCGCGACACCTTTGCCGCCTTTTGCGATGCGCGCCCGGTCGGGCAAAAGTTTGCGCACCGCGCCACCGACATCCCCGCCGGCTCCAGCCCCTCCATGAAATGGGTCAATCCGCCCTTGGCCTATATGCTGCACGCCGGCGTGCCGCGCCTGCTGGCGGCCGGCGTACATCTGCCTGGCCTGCACCAGGGGGATGGCCAGCGCGTCGCGCTGGAAGGCTACCCAGGCTTGCTGGCGCGCGAAATTCTGGGCCAGCGCTCCTATAAAAGCGACGACAAGGCGAAACAGACGCCAGAGCGCCTGATTGCACGCAAGGACTTGATCACCGCGCTGGAACACGGACAGTCGCGGCTGGGCCTGCGCCTGAAGCTGAGCCACGCCCAGCGCGACGCCCTGGTTGACGATGCCAGCGGCGACAGCTTGGACGCCGTGCTGTGCCTGTTGCAGGCGGCTTGGGCGCAGCAGCAGGGCGCCCCGCGCTATGGCTTGCCAGCGGCCATGGACCCGTTGGAAGGCTGGATTGTGACGGCCTGAGGTGACTTGCGGTCACTGATCGCAGGCCTGGGCTGGCCAAGGATGATTGGCTATCGATGCTGTTGATTTGTACAGTATATTGAGGCCATCACTGTCTATCAGGCCACGCTCATGACGCTTCAAGAATATCCGTTGACATCGCCACCAGTCTTGCTGGCCGAGTCACTGGCGTTATTAAGGACGATTTAGGCCTCTAGCCCAATCAGGTCAAGCGCCAAACGCTATTGATTCCATAGTAAATGAAAAGCCAACGACTGCTTTGCAAGGTCCAAGCATTGGCGCTGTTTGGCTGTACCCTGCTGTTGGCCTGGGGTGCGCCGGCCTGGTCGGCCGCAGCGCTGCCGGCGAAGTGGTCGGGTGTGGTGACCCAGGTGCTGGACGGCGACACCGTTCAGGTGCGCCCGTCCGGTGGCGGCAAGCCGGTCAGGGTTCGTATCGATGGCATTGACGCGCCCGAGATTTGCCAGACTGGGGGCTATTTGTCGCGCGACGCGCTCAAGCGCCGAAGCTTGGGCCAGCGCGTGATGGTTCATGGCAGGCGCCATGATGACTATGGTCGCCTGCTGGCGCGGATTGTGTTGAAGGGTGAGGACCAGGGACAGTGGATGGTCGCGCAAGGGCTGGCCTGGTCTTATCGCTATCGTGGCCATGCTGGCCCCTATGCTTTGCAGCAAGGCCGGGCGCAGGCGGCGCAGCGCGGCTTGTTCTCGCCAACTGGTGCGGCGCCTGCCATTCACCCACGCGTGTTTCGACAACAGCACGGTAGCTGCTACTTTTAGGTGGCTGACGCCGGGGCCTAGGGTATTTTTCCTACGGCCATTTCGGCCAATGCTGACGTGCTGTCGTCAGCAGACTGGCTAAAGTGAAAACGCGTGATGTCAGCATCACCGCTTTGAGCCGCACGCTGTGCCTGTTTGAGAGGCGGCGAGGCGTGTGTCTATTTTTCACTCCCAGGAGGTTACCCATGAAACAACAAGCTTCAAACCATTCGCCAACCCACGGGCTTGACAGCAAGCCACTGCTGGTAATCAGTTCATTGGCCTTGGCGCTGGTCTTGAGTGCCTGCGGCAAGCAAGATCAGGCTACATCTTCATCAGCAGGTCAGCAAGTTGACTCGGCCATCGCGAAAACCGAGCAGGCCGCCGAGCAAGCCAAGGCCAAAACCGAAAGTACCCTGGCCAACGCAGAGGTGGCGCTGAAAGATGCCGCTCAGAAAGCCGAGACAGCGACTAAAGAGGCCGCCAGCCAGGTTGGTGACAAGGTGGATGACATGAGCATCACGGCTGCTGTTTCTGCCGGACTGGCCAAAGACCCTGACCTGAGTGCCTTCAAGATCAATGTGGACACAAAAAATGGCGCGGTCACCCTTAATGGCACGGCCCCCACAGACGCCGCCCGCGATAAGGCCGGCAGCCTTGCCAAAGCGGTCAAGGGCGTGAACTCGGTGGATAACAAGCTGGTGGTGAACGCAGGTTAAGCCTGCCACTGGCCGGAACCTCTTGGCTCCTGGCCATGCCAGCCCCCATGAAAAAGGCAAGTGATGGAAAGTTCCATCGCTTGCCTTTGTTTCTGGCCACTTCAGGTGGCGCAAGTGTGCAAGACGTGCTTAAGGACGAACGACGATGTCGTTGCGCACGTTCTTGACGTTCTTCACGCTACGGGCCAGGGACTCTGCCTGATTTTTCTCGGCCAATGTCTTGGAAAAACCGGACAGCTGAACCGTGCCATTGAGCGTTTCAACGCTGATGGACATGGCTGACACCGTTTTGTCGCTAACAAACTTGGCCTTGACGGCGGTCGTGATGGCCGCATCGTCAACATAGGCTCCGGCGGTTTCCTGGCCTCGCCCAACGGCACAGCCGCTGCCGATGATGGTGATGCCTGCCAGGGCGGCGAATGCAATTGCGCGAGCATATTTCATGTTATTTTTCCTTTTTGATTCGATTGAACTGAACTGGTGCAAAGTTGTAATAGCTTGTCGATTAACGGCACCACGCTGATCGACCTGCGCCCTTTTTTTAGTCTTTGAAGTCTCGGCCAATCAGCCTGAGCCGTCAATAACGGTTTTGACGACGCTGGCGTGAACTGGCAATCAGCCAAGCCAGTCCGGCACCCACTGCAGCGGCAATCAGCACCGAGCGCAGGGGCTGGTCGGCCACATAACGTGTGGTGGCCCGGCTGGCGTGTTTGAGGGATCGTTCTGCGTGGTCCTTGGCGTCCGAGGCCATGTCCAGGCTATGGCGTGCCAGCGATTGCGCTGTTGACGCCAGCTTGTCCACCACCGGGTCTATGGCTTTGCCGGCGCTTTGCAGCAAGTCGTCGGAGGCATGGCGCATGGCGGGCAGGATGTCACGGGCGGTTTGGGTGGCGCTATGTGTATTCATGTTGAGGTCCTTGGCAGGTTGATTGAACGCTTGTGGCGCAATAAAGAGGGTTGGAGGCCGGCAGGCAACTCGCTATCAAGGGCGCTCAGTTCTTTTTGAGCAAGCCCATGACAAAGCTGACGATGGCCATGATCGCGAAGATGAAGAAAAGAATTTTGGCGATCTCAACGGCACCGGCCGCAATACCGCCAAAGCCGAACACGGCGGCGATCAGTGCGACGATCAGAAAAACAACGGAATAGTGCAACATCTCAATCTCCTTGGTGGAAGCGCTAGCAGGGGCTTCTTTTTCGAGAGGCCTGCTGCCAGCTTAAGGAGCTTGTTGACTTTCCCTCATCGGCTGCGGGCTTGTGCCCCTGTCAGTTTCAGGGGGGAGGCACTGTAGGAGGCGGCTGACATTTTGTTACGTCACCTTGAGCTCATAGCTGGTGCTATGGTCCTGAATCAACGCTTCGGCGGTTCAACTGGACTTGGGCAGCACGGCCGCAATCTGCGTGCCGCTGCCCACGGTGCTGGTGACGGTCAGCCGGCCACCGGCCGCATCGACGCGGTGGCGCATGCCTGCCAGGCCGTGACTCGTTGGTCCTACGCTGTTCAGCTTGAAACCCTTGCCGTTGTCCTTGACCTCAACGCGGATGTAGCCCTCGAAGTTGTGCATGCTGATTTCTGCCTGGCTGGCTTGCGCATACTTGCCGATATTGGTCAGCGATTCCTGCACCAGTCGGTAAATGGTCAACTGGGCCGAGCCGCCGAGTTCGACCGGTTCCAGATCGGTCGTGATCAGCAATCCTGAGCGTTCCTCAAATTCCCGGGCCAAAATTTCAAGCGAAGCCATCAGCCCGAGGTGCGAGAGCGAAGAGGGGCGCAAGTCCTCGACAATCCGCCGCGCCAGGGCAATCCCGCTGTTCAGCGTGCCGGTCAGATGCACCAGGCGCTCGGCTGCCTCCGGTACGGTGCCTGCCAGGCGCGACTTCAGTCTGGCCACGTCCAGTTTGGCGGCGGTCAGGAGTGAGCCCAGTTCGTCGTGCAGTTCGCGTGCCAGGTGGCCGCGTTCATCCTCGCGTACGTTTTGCAAATGGGTCGCCAGCTTGGCCAGCGCGGCAGTGCGTTCCCGCACTTGCGTTTCCAGCAAGTCGCGCTCTCGCTGCAGCGTTTCCTGCTCGCGCAGGCCGGCGGCGAGCAAGGCCTTGGTTTGCAGAAGATACATGTAAAACGCCAGCAAACCGGCCAGGGCCATGGTGGCAATGCCGATGCGGGACAGCTGCAAAGTTTTTTTGATCTGGGTTTGTCCCAAGGCCATTTTGCTGCTGCTGGTGGCAGCCAGCTTGGCGGCTTGTGCACGGATGGCCTCCATTTGCTCCTTGCCGACATCTGTGGTCAGGACAAATTTCCAGGCGTCTTCATTGCCCTCTTTGCGCATGCGTACGCTCAGGTCCATTTCGGCCAGCTTGCGCGCGACATGTCGGGTCAAGACGCCAAATTCGGTGAGCTGCTCGGGGTAGGGGGTGAAAAGCTGGCGCAGGGTGTCCACATTCTGATCAATGTCTGCAGTGGCGGTGTTATAGGGCTCCAGATAGCGCGCATCGCCCGTCAACAGATAGCCGCGCTGTCCGGTTTCCGCGTCCAGCATGTGTTCCACCAGCGTATTGATGGCCACCCGGGTTTTTTGCGCCTCTTCGATGGTGGCAGTGGCCGCCGTGGATTGTCTGAAACTTGCCTCATTGATGAAAATAAGGATGGCTGCAGCCAACACGGCCAGGGGCAGGCTGATGGCCATTCTGGGTAGGGTAAATGGACTCATGGGGAACTCCGGTTAGCGCCAGGCTGGGCAACTCGTCAATAATGGGTGCTGGGAATCAATACAACTGTTTGGGTGGGCTGTTTTTCGCATTGCGTGGCCCGCTTGCACAGGCTTTAGGAAAGACTGCGACATGATAAAAATTGGAATTGTGGATGACCATGCCATTGTGCGATCGGGACTCAAGCAGTTCTTTTCGGATCAGGTCGATCTTCGCGTCGTCGGCGAGGCCGCCAGCGGCCGCGAGGCGATTGATCTGGTGCGCAATGTCGAGCTGGATATTTTGGTAATGGACCTGTCGATGCCGGGCCAGAGCGGTATTGATGCGCTAGCCATGATTCGCGCCAAGGCGCCCGATGTGGGCATTTTGATTTTGAGCGGCTACCCGGAAGAGCATTACGCGGTGAATTTGATTCGCCAGGGCGCCAGCGGCTACCTGAACAAGGAATGCGATCCGTCGGAAATTGTCGATGCCATTCGCGTGATTTCCCTGGGCAAGCGCTACATCACGCCTGCAGTGGCCGAACTGTTGGCGCAACAACTGAACCGCCCCAAGGATGTGGCTGCCCATGAACAGCTGTCCGAGCGGGAGTTTCAGGTCTTTCTGAAGTTGGCCAAAGGGGAAACGGCTGGCGATATTGCCAAGGCGCTGTCGCTGAGCGTGAAAACAGTCAGCACTTATCGAACCCGTGTTATGGAAAAGATGAGCCTTGCCTCCAACAGCGATCTCACCTACTACGCCCTCAAAAACGGGCTGATCGACTGATGTCAATTGGGATTGGCGCTCTGCAGAAGGCAGTAATCCACCAGCGCGTCAATTTCATTGGATTTGTCGAACACCGCATCAACGCCCAATTGGGCGCAGCGCTGACGGATATCTGACGTGGCATAGTTGCTGAGCACCACGACTTTTTGTCGGGCGGGGCGGCCTTTACAAGCGGCAATCACGCCCAAGCCACTGCCTTGCTTTAGAAACAGGTCAACGATGGCCAAATCCCATTCGTTGCGATTTTCGGTCAGCCAGGCCTTGCCATCATTTTCGGTGTCGGCACTGCCTACGGCGTGAACGCATGCCAGCTCCTCAAGCGTACCAATCAGATTTTCCCGAATGGTAGGGTTGTCTTCGATGATGTAAGTTTTCAGTCGCACTGCTCAGATCCGTGTGGGGGCGCGGTTTGCCGACGATGAGAAATAGCTCTCAATTCAGATCCGCCTAGTTTCTTAATGTATCTGGGCTTTGCAGCTTACTGTGCCAGCGGGTAAGGCCTGTGCTTGTAGGAATATTCCGATGTTGTGATTAATTTAAGGCGTGCCGCAGACTGTGCACCCAATATTGCGTGCCAGCTTCATTTCGTTCCACTCCATGCCGCGGCCGTCCAGCAGCAGCAGGCGCCCGGTCAGCGGCTGCCCGATACCGCACAGCAGCTTCAATGCCTCGGCTGCCTGCACGGTACCCACGATGCCGACCAGCGGGGCAAAGACGCCCATGGTGGCGCAGGCGGTTTCTTCCAGCGAGTCCGACTCCGGAAAAATGCAGGCGTAGCAAGGCGATTGCGCGTTGCGTGCGTCATAAACCGACACCTGTCCGTCAAAGCGGATGGCCGCCCCCGAAACCAGCGGCTTGCGGTTCCTGACGCAGGCGCGGTTTATGGCATGGCGGGTGGCAAAGTTGTCGGTGCAGTCGAGTACCAGGTCGGCCTCCTGCACCAGTTTGTCAAGCAAGGTGTCATCAGCCCGCTCGGTGACGGGGATGACTTTCACGTCGGGGTTGATGGCGGCGACTGACTGACGCACCGATTCGGCCTTGAATTCACCGATGCGCGCCAGATTGTGGGCGATCTGCCGCTGCAAGTTGGTGGCGTCCACCCGATCATGGTCGACGATGGTGATGCGGCCTACGCCTGCACTGCCCAGGTACAGGGCGACCGGAGAGCCCAGGCCGCCGGCGCCGATGATGAGCGCGTGAGAAGCCAGCAGTTTTTCCTGGCCTTCGATACCGATCTCGTCGAGCAGGATATGGCGGGAATAGCGGAGCAGCTGTTCGTCGTTCATGAGGTAAAGCGGCTCAAGGCAAATCCATGACCGCCCCACGGCTGTGTACAGGCCGATGCGAGGGTCACGGAGGTGGATGGGCCGTCAGCCCGCTTCGGTTTTTAGTTTTCTTTTTTCTCGTTCTTGGGCTCGACCACGGCGGTCTTGCTGACCAGAACGGGGCGACCCTTGAGCTGATTGATGGCTTGCGCCAGCGGGAAGTCCTTGTCACTGCCAAGTTCCGGTGGCCGACGCAGCTCAGGCGTTTTTTTGGCTTCTTCTTCCAGCCGCTTCAGTGCTTCTTCTCGGGCTTTTTCCCGGCCAGCATCCTTGACCTCCGCACCTTGACCGCTATTGAGGTGTTTATCAAGGTCGGCTTCCCGGGTGCGCAACGCGGCAAACGGACTGCCTTCGGCGGTTTCGTCGACCATCACATCGGGCACAATGCCGCGCGCCTGGATCGATTTCCCGCTGGGGGTGTAGTAGCGCGCGGTGGTCAGCTTGATGCCGGTGTCGGGACCTAGCGGACGAACGGTTTGCACCGAGCCCTTGCCAAAGGTCTGATTGCCCATGACGGTGGCGCGTTTGTGGTCTTGCAGGGCGCCGGCCACGATTTCGCTGGCAGAGGCCGAACCTTCATTGACCAGTACCACCAGCGGCACCGTCTTGAGCGCTGCGGGCAGGCCCTTGAGCGGGTCGGTACCACTGCGGAGTTGGTAGAACTCGGGCGAAGCTTTATAGGTGAATTTGCTTTCGGCCAGCTGGCCGTTGGTGGAGACCACGGTCACGTTTTCGGGCAGGAAGGCCGCTGATACGGCAACGGCGGCATTGAGCAAGCCGCCCGGGTCGTTGCGCAGGTCCAGCACCAGACCCTTGAGGTTGGGCTCCTGCTTATAGATTTGTTCCATTTTGGTGACGAAGTCGCCTACCGTGCGTTCCTGGAACTGACTCAGGCGAATCCAGGCGTAGCCGGGCTCTATCACCTTACCGCGCACTGACTGGGTGCGAATCTCTTCGCGAACAATCGTGACCGGAAAGGTGCGGTTTTCATCCTTGCGGAAAATTGTCAGCAGCACCTTGGTTTTGGGCTCGCCGCGCATTTTCTTGACCGCTTCGTTCAGGCTCAGGCCCTTGACGGCGGTGTCATCGATGCGGGTAATCAGATCGTTGGGCTTGAGGCCGGCGCGATCGGCGGGTGAGCCTTCGATCGGTGACACCACCTTGACCAACCCGTCTTCCTGGGTGATCTCGATACCGACGCCGACAAAGCGACCGGAGGTGCCTTCCCGGAATTCCTTGTACGACTTCTTGTCGAAGTAGACCGAATGCGGATCCAGGCTGGAAACCATGCCCGAAATGGCGTCGGTAATCAGTTTCTTTTCGTCAACCGGCTCGACATAGTCGGTCTTGACCATGCCGAAAACGGCTGCGAGCTGTTGTAGCTCTTCCAGCGGCAAGGGCGCAAGACCGCCGCGCGCGACAGCTTGTAGTTGCACGGTGGCGAGAGCTCCCGCCATGGCACCGATTGAAATCCAGCCTGCTGCCTTGAGCTTTTGACCCATAAAAATACCTTCGTAAGCCTGTTAAGGAGCCCTTGCTCCTTCGTATCTGGAGCAATATACACCTTGGAGAATAGCCCCGCGACACAGTTCCGTCGCCAGCGCTGTGTGAGCGCCGCAAATGTGTCGTGAGCGCCGATATTTACAGGATTTTTACAAAAAACGACGCCAAAACGCCGGCCTGCAATCAGGCTTTGCCCTGTGCTCCCACGGCCGCTGCGGCTTTTGCCGCCGCTTCGGCGTCGCCCAGGTAGTAGCTGCGCAGCGGCTGGAGGTCTGCATCCAGCTCATACACCAGCGGAATACCGTTGGGGATGTTGAGGCCGACGATGTCGCTGTCCGAGACCTTGTCCAGGTATTTCACCAGCGCGCGTATGGAGTTCCCGTGCGCCGCCACCACGACGCGTTTGCCGAGCTTGATGGCCGGTGCGATGGATTCGTTCCAGAAGGGCAGCACGCGTGCCACGGTGTCTTGCAAGCACTCGGTCAGAGGGAGCTGCTCGGGCGTCAGCTTGGCATAGCGCCGGTCGCCGCGCTCGCAGCGTTCGTCGTTGGCGTCCAGCGGCGGTGGCGGCGTGTCGTAGCTGCGGCGCCAGACCAGTACTTGCTCGTCGCCGTATTTTTTGGCGGTTTCAGCCTTGTTCAGCCCCTGCAGGGCACCGTAATGCCGTTCGTTGAGTCGCCAGCTGTGCACCACGGGCAGCCAGGTGCGGTCCATCTCGTCGAGCGTGTGCCAGAGCGTGCGGGTGGCGCGCTTGAGCACGCTGGTATAGGCCAGATCGAAGTCATAGCCTTCTTCCTTGAGCAGTTTGCCGGCATTTTTGGCCTGGGCAATGCCGGTTTCGGTCAGATCGACGTCGGTCCAGCCGGTAAAGCGGTTTTCAAGATTCCAGGTCGATTCGCCGTGGCGTATGAGCACAAGTTTGAACATGGTGTGGGGCGTTTGAGAGAAATTGGGTGGAAGTGGGAAGGGCTAAAAAATCGCTTATCAAGCGCTGACTGCCTACATTCTAAAATCAGCGCTTGGTTGCAAAACATACAAAGGTTTAAAGTGAAATTTCTGATCGACAACTGGATGCTGATTTCGATAGCGCTCGCCTCGGGTGGCATGCTGGTTTGGCCCATGATTTCAAGCGGTATGAATGCGGGCGCCCTGACGCCCAGCGGGGCCGTGCAGCTGATCAACCGTGAAAAAGCCGTGGTGGTGGATGTGTGTGATGAGGGGGAATTCGCCGCCGGTCACCTCACAGGCGCTAAAAACGTGCCGCTCAATGAGCTGGAAGCGAAACTGCCGGGCGTGGTGAAAAACAAGACCCTGCCGCTGATTCTGGTTTGCGCCAGTGGCGCGCGCTCCAGCCGCGCGGTGGCGATTGCCAAAAAACTTGGTTACGAGCAAGCCCAATCGCTGGGCGGCGGACTCAAAGCCTGGAAAGAAGCTAATCTTCCCATCGAGAAGGCCTGAAAAGGCCTGACGTCGAGTCACCCGACGGAGCGTTGTTGAACAGCGTTTCGGCGGGTTCTGACCTTTCAATACCCTGCCGGCGCTTGTCGGCACGACCCGAAGAGACCATGCAAACCGTCAAGATTTACACCACTGGCACCTGCCCTTACTGCATTCATGCCAAACAGCTGCTGAAGGCACGCGGCGTCACCGAAGTTGATGAAATCCGTGTGGATATGGTGACGGGAGAGCGCCAGAAAATGATGGAAATCACCGGAAGACGCACGGTGCCGCAGATTTTCATCGGCGACACCCATGTTGGCGGTTGTGATGATCTGGTGGCGCTCGATGGCCGGGGTGGCCTGCTGCCCTTGCTGAACGCGCAAGCCACGACCTGAACCGGCGCCTGAGAAGGGGCTGTGGCCCTGAGATAATGCGCCTCAGCCTGCCTGCCATTTGGCGGCAATGTGCCAGTACATGCCGCAGGCTTTGCTTTACTTTTCGATTTTTTAGCACCCTGACGAAAGAACACCATGGCTGAAGCCAATCTTGATCCCGTATTCCAGATCCAGCGCGTTTACCTCAAGGACGTGTCGCTGGAGCAACCCAATTCGCCGGAAATCCTGCTGAACCAGGAGCAGCCAGGCGTGGATATTCAGTTGGGTGTGGATGCCGCCCCGGTTGCCGACGGCCTGTTTGAAGTCAGCGTCACGGCCACTGTGCACACCAAGATTGGCGACAAGACGGTGTTTCTGGTGGAAGCCAAGCAAGCCGGAATTTTTGAAATCCGCAACATCCAGGCCGAGCAGATGGGCGCTCTCTTGGGCATTGCCTGCCCGCAAATCGTTTACCCCTACCTGCGCAGCAATGTGGCCGACGTGATTCAGCGCGGCGGTTTCCCGCCCGTGCACCTGGCCGAAATCAATTTCCAGGCCATGTACGAGCAGCAGCAACAGGCGGAGGCAGCTGCTGCGCCGGCCGCACCGCAAATCATCGTCTGATGCGTCGTCCCGGGTATTCCGGGCGAACCGGTTTGCCGTCATGAACATACTGATTATTGGCGCGGGCGCCTTTGGCACGGCACTCGCCGTCAACAGCGCGCCGCGGCATCAAGTCACGCTGTGGGCCCGCGATGCGGCGCTGATCAAGGCGCTGAAAACAGAGCGGACCAACAGCCGCTACCTGCCTGGCGTCGCGCTGCCGGATCGCCTGCTGCTGCAGGGCGGTGAAGCTTCGTTTGCCCAAGCCCTGGCCGGGCAGGATCTCGTCATCATGGCCACGCCGGTTTCTGCGGCGCGGACCATGCTGCAAAGCCTGCAGCACGCCGCTGTGCCGGTCGCCTGGCTGAGCAAGGGCTTTGAGGCCCCGGTCGCCTCGTCTACCCCCAATTCAGCATCTTTTGGCCTGATGGTCCATGAGGTACGGGCGCAGGTAGCTATCAATTTGAGAGCGGGCGTGCTGAGCGGCCCGAGCTTCGCACTCGAAGTGGCGCGTGGCCAGCCGACCGCGCTGGTCGCCGCCAGCGAGCATGCCGAGGTGCGCGATGCGCTGGTCGCCGCTTTTCACAATGCCAGCCTGCGCGTCTATGCCAATGACGACATCGTCGGCGTCGAAGTCGGCGGCGCCGTCAAGAACGTGCTGGCGATTGCCACCGGCCTGTGTGACGGCCTGCAACTCGGACTGAACGCCCGTGCCGCGCTGATCACGCGCGGCCTGGCCGAAATGACCCGTCTGGGCGTGGCGCTGGGCGCTCGTGCCGAAACCTTTACCGGCCTGTCCGGTCTGGGTGATCTGGTGCTGACCGCCACCGGCGATCTGAGCCGCAATCGCAAGGTCGGTTTGTTGCTGGCCCAGGGCAAGACGCTGGCCGAGGCGGTCGAGTCGCTGGGTCATGTGGCCGAGGGCGTTTATTGCGCCCGCACGGTGGCGCAACGCGCTGCCAGCCTGGGCGTGGACATGCCTATTGCGCAAAGCGTGGTAGCGCTGCTCGATGGGCGGCTAAGGCCGGACCAGGCGGTGGCCCTGCTGATGGGCCGCGGCCCCACCGCCGAGCTGAGCTAGCCTCGGCGGCTGGCTGGCTGGCTGGCGGCCGCCGCAAGGTCTTTTTCTTGGGCCCAGAGGCAGCGTTGCGGAACTCCGTGGCGCTGGGCCTATTCAAAGGCAGACTGGCCGCTGCTGATCGCCTTGACACTCTGCCAGTCCTTTTCATCAAGGCCTGAGGAGCAAAAACATGAAGAATAGGCATCCAGCAGAGGCATTTTCAGCATTTCCACGGCTCGTGATACTGGCCGGTATGCTGGCTTTGAGTGCTTGCGCACAAACCCCCTCTGGCGGTGCGGGAGGTGTCAGCAGCATGTCATTTTTCGTCACCAGCGGCAATCCTGGCAAAGGCGCCGATCTTGGAGGCCTGAGCGGCGCTGACCAATATTGCCAGCAGCTCGCCAGCAGCGTCGGGGCGGGCAGCCGAACCTGGCATGCCTACCTGAGCAATAGCGCCATGGATGGTGCTCCCGCCGTCAATGCGCGCGACCGCATTGGCCGCGGCCCCTGGAGAAATGCCAAGGGCGAGGTGATTGCCAACAATGTGGACGAACTGCATGGCGACAACAACCTCAACAAGCAAACCGCCTTGACCGAAACCGGCGAGCTCGTCCCTGGCCGCAGCGACCCCGTCAACACCCATGACATCCTGACCGGCTCGCAGGCCAATGGCCGCGCTTTTGCGGGCGACAAGGACATGACCTGCGGCAACTGGACCAAGAGCGGCGAGGGCTCGGCCATGGTCGGCCACCATGATCGTCAAGGCCTGCGCGACGATGCCGAATCCAAATCATGGAACGCCTCGCATCCCACAAAGGCCTGCGACATGGAGTCGCTGAAAAGCACGGGCGGCGCCGGACGGCTTTACTGTTTTGCGGTGAATTGAGTGGCGCTGCGGCTGGCGCTTGGGCCAGCCCGCGCCTCTAGGCCTGCTTAGGGCTTGATCCAGGTGCCGCTTTGCTGCTCGCGGGCACGCTGGTACAGCCAGCGGGCCGCCGCCACGTCTTCCAGCGCCATGCCCAGCGACTTGAACAGGGTGATTTCCGCCGAGCGTGTGCGGCCGGGATGACGTCGGATCTGCAACTCGCCGATTTCAGCCAGCAGGCTGTCGGGCGTGACAAAACCGGCGTGCGCCGCATTCTGATAGTCGCCGGATTCGTTGAGGGTGGATTCGCGGCGATCGACAAACAGCGAGGCCTGACCCATCAGCGCCGGCTCGATCTCGCAGTGCGAGGGCGTGCTGGAGCCGACCGCATTGATGTGGGCGCCCGGTGCGATCCAGTCGCGCCGCAGTATGGGCTCGCGGGCGCTGGTGACGGTGACGATGATGTCGGCATCGCGCACCGCCGCCTCAACCGATGCCACCGCTTCCAGTTCAAATTCATAAGCCGGCTGCTGCGCCGCGACGAAAGCCTGGGCGCTGGCCAGGCTGCGGCCAACCACCTTGACCGAGCTGAGCGGCCGCACCGCCGCCATCGCCTGCAACTGCCAGTGCGCCTGGTGGCCGCAGCCTATCAGCGCCAGGCGGTGCGCCTCGGGCTGGGCCAGCAGGCGGGTCGCCAGACCGCTCATGGCCGCCGTGCGCAGGCCGGTGATCTCGGCGGCGTTCATGACGGCCAGCAGGGCGCCGGTCTCACCGCTGAAAAGCAGCACGCAGCCCTGATGGGGATCCAGGCCGATGGCGCTGTTGGAGGGGAAAAAACCGCCGGTTTTGGCGCCGTAAACCGGGTCACTGCCGCCGATATAGGCCGGCATCAGGCCGAGCAGACCCTTGGCATCGGGCGGGCGAACAATCTGCCGCAGCGGCTGGTGAACCTCGCCGCGCGCCAGCGCTGCCATGGCCTCGGCCATCACCTCTATGCAGTCGGCCACGCTCAGCAGGCGGGCCACATCCTGCTGGGACAGAAACAGGACAGAGGGCAGGCTGGCCGTGCTCATGCCAGGGCGCGGGCCGCGTCGAGATGGCGCGTCAGCGTGGCCAGATCGGTGTTGGTGCCGCACAGCAGCACGCCGACGCGCTTGCCTTCCAGCTCGGAGCGCAGCGGCCCCAGCAGCGCTGCCGTGGCGGTGGCGCAGGCCGGCTCGGGCGAGAGCTTGAGTTCCTCAAACAAAACGAGCATGGCGCGCCGGATCTGGTCGTCGGACACAGTCACCAGCTGGTCTATATTCTGGCGGCACAGCTCATAGCTGTAGGCTTCGGTGTGCGGCGCCATCAGGCTGTCGGCAATGCCTTGCAGTGGCCCCAGCTTGAGGGGGTGGCCGGCCCGGAAGCTTTGCCCCATGCCGTCGGCACCTTCCGGCTCCACGCCATAGACCTTGCAATGGGGTTGCAGCAGCTTGAAGGCTGCCGACACGCCGGCCGCGAGGCCACCGCCGCCAATCGGGATGATTACCGCGTCCAGGTCAGGGGCTTGCGTGGCCCACTCCAGCCCCAGCGTGGCCGTGCCCAGCACCGTGCGGTAGCCATTGAAGGGATGGACAAAAAAGCGGCCTTCCTCTTGCTCGATCTGGCGCACTTTCTCGAAGGCCTCGGGGCCGTTGTCGGCCATCACCACTTCGGCGCCGTACTGCCGGCATAGCGCCACGCGAAAGGGGCTGGCGGTCTTGATCATCACGACCTTGGCGCTGATGCCGAACTTCATCGCCGCATAGGCCACGGCCACGGCATGGTTGCCGGCGCTGACGCAGGTCACGCCGGCCTGACGCTGGGCTTCGCTCAGGGCCAGCAGGTTGGAAAAGGCGCCGCGCGCCTTGAAGGTGCCGCTGGCCTGCAACAGTTCGAACTTGAAGTTGATCCGCGTATCGACCAGTGTGGACAGCTCGTTCTTGTCCAGCACTGGGGTGCTGAAGACATAGGGGCGCAGGGCCGCGTCGAGTTCGCGGATGGCGTCCAGCGTTGGCGCAGGCTGGCCGTCAATCAAAGTGGAGGCAGTAGACATGTCAGGATTTCGAAAGGGAAGTTGGGGTGTAGTGGCTTACTTGAAACCCAAACGCTTGCGGGTGAACAGCAGCGCGGTAATGCTGATGATGGCCGCAAAAATCAGGTAGTAGCTGGGCGACAGCTTGTCGTTGGTCACGCTGATCAGCCAGGTCAGGATGAAGGGCGCGAAGCCACCGAAAATCGTCACCGCGGTGTTGTAGCTCAGGGACAAGCCGGTGGTGCGGGTCTGGGTCGGGAAGATTTCCGACAGGATGGCTGGCACCGGGGCAAAGTAGGCGGTCATCAGGCAGCCAAAAATGATCTGCACCATGAGCAGCGTGCCAAAGCTGGGCTGGCGGACCAGCAGCGCAAACATCGGGTAAATCGCCAGCAGCAAGAGCACGGCGGCGATCAGCATGATGCGCACCCGGCCAAAACGGTCCGACAGATGGCCGACAACGGGCGCCAAAAACATCTGGATCACGCCCACCATCATGGTGGCGGTGAACACCACCGAGGCCGGAAGGCCCAACTGCTTGACGCCATAGACCGGCATGAACAGCACCAGGTAGGTCGATACGGTGCCCAGGATCACGATGCCTATGGCCAGCAGCAGGCGCTCCTTTTGGTGGCTTAGCGTGTCGCGAATTGGCGTGCTGGTGGCCTTGATGCTGGTGAACTCCGCGCTTTCATCCACATTGCGCCGAATGTAATAAGCCACCGGGCCTATCAGCAGGCCGAAGATGAAGGGAATGCGCCAGCCCCAGCCCAGCATCTGTTCCGGCGTCAGAGTGCTGGTCAGCACCGCGCCAAAGCCGGCAGCCAGCACCGTGGTCAGGCCCTGGCTGGCAACTTGCCAGCTGGAGAAAAAGCCGCGCCGCTTGGGCGCATGCTCGGCCAAAAAGGCCGTGGCACTGCCGAACTCGCCGCCGGCCGAGAAGCCCTGGATCATGCGCGCCACCACCAGCACGGCGGGTGCCAGCAGGCCAATGCTGCTGTAGGTGGGGACCAGGCAGATCATCAGGGTGCCCAGAAACATCAGGGCGATGGAGAGTGTCAGCGCGGCCTTGCGACCGACGCGGTCGGCATAGGCGCCAATCACGATGGCGCCCAGCGGCCGCATGAAAAAGGACACGCCAAAGGTGCCCAGGGTCAGCATCAGGGAGATGGTGTCGTCGCCGGATGGAAAGAACAGCTTGGAGATGGTGGCGGCAAAAAAGCCATAGACCACCAGGTCAAACCATTCCAGCGCATTGCCTATGGAGGCCGAGATGACCGGGCGCCAGGGCGGTGAATCGACTTTGGCGGTGCTGCCTGGTGAGGCGACTTGATCTCGGGCCATGGAATGCTCCTGTGCTTTTGTGTTGAACAAAGGGTTTGAAAACTCAAGCGGACAGGCCGGTGCAATCACCGGCCCGGCGAACGGGGTTGCTCAGCTGGCCTGTGCCAGGCTCTGGATCAGCTTGCGCATGAATGATTCGCACTGGGACAGCTGCTCCAGCGTGACATATTCATTGGCCTTGTGGGCCTGCTCGATACTGCCCGGTCCGCAGACCACGGACGGAATGCCCAGGGCCTGGAACAGGCCGGCCTCGGTGCCGTAGGCCACCTTGCGGATCGCCTGATCGTGTGTGAGAGCGCGCACCAGCTGCGTGATGGCGGCCTGCTCGGAAGCGTCGAAAGTAGGCGCGCTGGCCAGCAACTCAAAGTCGATGTTGGCGTTGGCGTGTTCTTTTTTCATGCGCGGCAGCAGGGTGTTGGCCGCGTAGTCCTTGATGCGGGCGATGATGGGCCCGGTGTCCACGCCCGGCAGGTTGCGGTATTCAAAGCTGAACTCGCAATTGGCCGGAATGGTGTTGATCGCATTGCCGCCGCTGATGATGCTGGTCTGCAGCGTGGTGAAAGGGACGTCAAAAGCCTCGTCGAACGGGCCGTCGGCGCGGAACTGGTCGGCCTGGTCGCGGATGAAGCAGATCAGTCTGGCCGCGTATTCAATGGCGTTCAGGCCTTGCGGCGTGAGCGAGGAATGCGCCGCATGGCCGTGCACGCGGCAGCGGTAGGCGTTGATGCCCTTGTGCGCTACGATCACCCGCATGTCGGTCGGCTCGCCGACGATGCAGCCGCTGGCTGTGATGCCGCGCGCTTTCAGGTCGGCCAGCATATAGGGAGCACCGACGCAGCCCAACTCCTCGTCGCACGAGAACGCAAAATGAACCGGCTGTTTGAGTTTGGCGGCCTTCATTTCCGGCAGCAGCGTCAGCGCCACGCCGATAAAACCTTTCATGTCGCAGGTGCCGCGGCCGAACAGCTTGCCGTCGCGGATTTCCGGACTGAAGGGATCGCTGTCCCAGGTCTGGCCCTTGACCGGCACCACGTCGGTGTGGCCGGACAGCACGATGCCGCCCTGGGTTGTGCCGTCGGCCGCCGGCAGGGTGGCAAACAGATTGGCTTTTTTGCCGCTGGGATCGTAGGTCAGCGTGGAGCTCAGGCCGTGCGTCTGCAGGTAGTCCCTGACGGTTTCGATCAGGCCCAGATTGGACTGAAAGCTGGTGGTGTCAAAGCGGATCAGGCGCTCAATCCAGGGAAGGGACAGCGGGCCGGCTGTGTAAGCTTCAGATAGATTCATATAAATTATCATATACGAAAATTTTCAGATATGAAATACTGCTCTTATGACCGCTGACCCTGCTGAACCCCTGCCCGTGGCCTCTTCTATCGTGCTGGACAAGGCCGAGTTGGGCGCGCGTTTGCGCAGCGCCCGGCAGGCGCAGCAACTGACCCTGGCCGAGCTGGCCCGGCTGTCGCGGGTGTCGGTGGCCTCGATTTCCAAGGCCGAGCGCGGCCTGCTGGCGCTCAGCTACGAGAAATTCGCGGCCCTGGCGGCGGCCTTGCAACTGGATTTGTCAACGCTGTTTGGCCGCCAGCCGGCGGAGAGTGTGAGCGGCCATGCCGTGGTGACGCGGCGCCACGATGTGGTCGCCTACCACTCCGAGCGTTACCTCTACGGCATGCTGGCGACCCAGGTCGTGTCCAAGAAGATGACGCCCATGATTGGTCGCGTCGACGCCAGCACCGTACTCAAGCCGGGTGAGTTCAGCCGCCATCCGGGGGAGGAGTTCATCTTTGTGCTGGAGGGCACGCTGGAAATGCATTTCGCCGACGGCCGTCTGGAGCGGCTGGAAAAGCATGACAGCATTTATTTCGACAGCAATCTGGGCCACCTGTATGTGAACGGTGGCGAGCGGGGAGCGCAAATCCTGGTCGTGGTGTGCGGCCAGGCGCAGGACGCTGGTGCTCGCGAGGGTGAAGGCGTGCTATCGAATCAGTAGCTTCAAGCGAGCGACCTGTCTGTGCTAAAGGCCTGAATGATGCCTTAACTTCGGGCGCCAGGCAGGTCTGTCCCGGCGCCTCCTTCCCTGCTTACTTGCGCAACACCAGCGTGACCAGCACCGAGGAATCGCGCACCGCCGTCAAGCCATGCGCGATACCGCCGGCCAGGTACAGCAACTGGCCGGCCTGCATCAGCTGCGTTTGGCCGTGGGCGGTGAATTCAAATTCGCCTTCCAGGCACTGCACCGTGATCTCGCCCTTGACCTGGTGCGAGGGCACGCTTTTGCCGGCCGGCACGATCAGCCGCATGACCTCCAGATCGTCTGTTTTGAACAGGGCAACGGTTCGGGCTTCGGTGAGCTTGTCGACCAGGGGGTAGACGGCAATCAGTTGCCCTGATGCGGCGTGTGGAAGGGCCATGTTGGAACTCCATAAGGCGGCGTGCCTGAGGAGCTTTATACCCCAAGGGTAAAAAGCCGGGCAAGCAGGCTGACGCGCCTCGATGCAGCTGGCGTGCCGCGCATTTTCAAGCTAAATTGGCCTCTAGCCCAGCAGGAGCATGCGCTGACAGCTATGAAAACAGGAGTGTTCCTGCGCCGCCTCAAGTTTCCAGCTTGTCAATCAGGCGCGTGTGACCCCGCTTGGCGGCACCCGCTCCACGTTCAGTGCGACGGCCAGACAACAACAGTCAGCGAGGTCGACCAAATAGGCCGCTGATAGAAAACTTGATCTGTGACCACAAAGCCTTCAGACCAATACTCAACATATTGAGCTCTTGCTGGGGCTTGGGTTTGGGCGCCTTTGTCGTAGCGTTTCCAGCTTGAAATCGCAAAAGCATCTCCTGCGTCGATGCCATGACCGATTGGGCCTGGCCCAAGACGGCTTGTGCCTGGTAGAGCAGCGTTTGTGCGTCCAGCGCCTGCCCGCCAGATGCTAGCGGCGGCATGGCGAAATTGGCAGGAGGCGGCGCAATGGCGGCACCCACCGGGTTCGGCGGCACGGAGGCATTGGAAACTGCTGCGTGCGTGGCCGCGGGATTGGGTAAGTCGTCTTGTGACAGTGAATCTGCCAGATTGCTCTCAAACTGCTTGAGGATGTGGGATGCCACCTCTGCGATCATCCCGCTGCCTCGCCCATATTGCGCTACCGCACCGGAAAGCTGCAGTTGGGTGGTTACCGTGACCGCCGTGCCGCTGCCTTCCGGCTTGAGCGCAAAGCTGAACTCGGACTGAGCCGCTCCGCGCCCTTTGGGATCCAGTCCCGAACCCTTTAGCCACGCAATGTGATTTGCGTCGTCTTTTTTGACGAGTTCGGCTTGCCCGTCAAAAGCGAGTTTGATGGGCCCCAACTTTACGGATACAGATCCACGGTATTTATCCGGGCCCAGAATTTCGGTTAGCTTGGCACCAGGCAGACACGGCATGATGCGCGGGACGTCGAGCATCAGCTTCCAGGCATCTTCCAAGGGCAATGGAACGAAAAAATGATTGCTGAACTCCATGGAGTTTTCCTTTTAAAGTATTTTTTTCGCGTGTCCGTCAGCGTCCGCCGCCTTGCCGATTAACTCGAGCAAGCGCACAGGCGTCAACGGAAATTCGTTAATCTTTACCCCGTAATCTTTAAGGGCGTCCTCCACGGCGCTGATAAGCGCGGCGGCAACCGGAATCGTTGCGCACTCTCCAATGCCCTTCACCCCCAGGGGATTGAGCGAAGTGGGTGAGGGCGCAAAGATCACTTCTATATTGGGAACTTCCGGCGCGGTAGGAAGCAGATATTCCGCGAAAGTTGTGGTCAGTGGCTGGCCGTTGGGGTCATAGCCCATCCACTCGAACAGGGCATTGCCCATACCGTGAACCACGCCCCCATGCACCTGTCCTTGCGCCAGCTGTGGATTGATGATGTTTCCGCTGTCCTGCACGGCAACATAGCGTGTGATCGTGATGCCTCCCGTCATGGGGTCAACCTCTACCTCGCACGTATGCGATGCGCCCGCATAGGTCTGCGCGTCACAATGAAAATGCACCGTCTCATCCAGTCCGGGGTCCACCGCAATGGGCAATACATAACCCGGAACACCCTTTAAAAGCATGGCCAAACGAGCCAGTGCGATCCTGTGGGAGTGGTCTTTGGTGTGTACCTCACCATTTGACAACATGAGCTCGTCTTCGGGGATGTTCAATATTGCGGAAGCGGCAGATACCGCTTTACGACTGACCTTGAACGCAGCTTCGTTCACGGCGGTTCCGGCCATGATCGATTGGCGACTGGCAAATCCGCCCATCCCATAGCCAATGGCGGAGGTATCTCCGGCAATGACGTCTATCGCCTGTGCCGCCAGTCCAAAATGGGCCGCGCAAATCTGGGCCAGCGTGGTTTTGATGCCCTGACCCATGGCAAGGGCGCCGGTATAGATTGAAATCCGGCCAGACGGCTGAACCCGTACCCGGGCCGACTCAAAAGGACCGCGCCCCGTTGGCTTGACACTGTTGGCAAGGCCAATGCCTTTAAGCAAGTGCGGACTGGAACTCTCTTTTCGGCGCGCAGAAAATCCGTCAAAGTCAATGGCTTGCAGTGCTGTGCCGAGCAGGGCCGGAAAGTCTCCGCTGTCTATCGTCAAGGGCATGCCGGCCCGCGACTTGAGAGGCTTGGTGTACGGTATCTTGGTGGGCGGAATGAGGTTGCGACGCCTGCATTCCGCACGATCCATCCCAAGTTTTGTGCTCAGCATGTCAAGCAGCCGCTCCATGACGAAGGCGGCCTGCGGATAACCCGCGCCGCGCACCGTAGCGACGGGTACCTTGTTGGTGTAAGCGACCTTCACGTCCAGCTTGTACGCTGGAACGATGTAGGGTCCGGTCATGGACGATGCGGCGTTGTACGGAACGTTGGTGCCTTGGGGGGTGTAGGCGCCGTGATCGTGAATGAAGCTGCCCCGGATTCCAAGTACCCGTCCGTCCTGGTCTGCCGAGAGAGATACTTTCCAGTACTGATCGCGCTCCTGAATCGAGGTGAGAAAGTGTTCCCGGCGGTCTTCCACCCATTTAACGGGTCGCCCCAATTTTCGGGCCACCGCAGGAATAACGATTTCCTCGGGGTAAATCATGAATTTCGCCCCGAAACCGCCACCGACATCGGGCGTGATGACCCGCAAAAGATCCTCGGGCTGTCCCAGCATCAAGGCGATGGTGTAGTGCAGCTCGTGCGCCATCTGGGTCGAGGACCAAACAGTCAGCTCGTTCGTTGACTTCTCGACAGTAGCCAGTACGCCACGCCCCTCCATGGGATGCGCACAACCACGATGGACCCAGAATTCCTCGTCGATGGTGACGGCAGACTTCGCGAAAGCCTCGTCGCAGTCGCCGTAAGCCAGCGAATAGTCCTGAAGGATATTCGATTGAATTCCGGTTCGTACCAGGGGCGCGCCATCAACGACAGAATCTCGGCAGTCGACAACGGCTTGCAGCACTTCATATTCAATGTCGACGCGAGCGGCCGCATCTTCGGCCTGGTGCCGGCTGTTCGCAATCACCACGGCCATGGCCTCACCGACAAAGGCGACCTCCTTTGAAGCCAGCACAAATGGGGTGGTGTCTTCGGGAAGGGCTGCCAAGGGAAAACCAAGAGGCATTCGCCAGGAGGTAATTTCACCAAACAGATCCTGCTCCGCAAAAACAGCGACAACGCCTGGCATTTCGCGTGCTGCGGTCAGACTCATGGAAGTGATTTTGGCGTGTGCCTGAGAGCTGCGGACAAAACAGGCGTGCAGCGTTCCCTCAACCGGTATGTCATCCAGAAAGCGGGCTGTCCCGGTGAGCAGCGCCTCATCCTCCAGCCGCTTGGTCTGAAGACCAACGCCGGGACTAGTTATTGCCAGCATCGCTCGCCCTTTCGCGCAGCTGGCTGGCCGCGTCCAGAATCGCAGCCACGATATTTTGGTATCCGGTGCAGCGGCATATATGGCCGGAAAGTACGTCGCGAACGATGGACTCATCGGGCTCGGAATTCGCCGCAAGCAACTCTGTCGCCGACATCAGAATTCCAGCGGTGCAGAAACCGCATTGCAAGGCGTGATGCTTGTGAAAGCAGGCCTGCAAGATATCGAGCACGCCGTCCGTCGCAAGTCCTTCAACGGTCCGGATTTCGCTGCCTTGGGCCTGCACGGCCAGCATCAGGCAGCTCCTGGCGGAATATCCGTCAACCAGGACGGTGCATGCGCCGCAGACGCCGTGCTCACAACCAACATGTGTGCCCGTCAACTTCAAATCAGATCGCAGAAAGTCCGCTAGATTGACGCGCGGCTCTGCATGGCCTGCATACTTCAGCCCGTTGACGTGAAGGGTAATGGGGCGGGAACAGGAGTGGTCCGTCATGTCATCTCTCCGCGCGCTCAAGCGCGATATTCAAGGCCCGTTGCGTGAGAACGCCGGCCAATTTCTGTCGGTACCAACTGGGCGTATAGGTGTCTGAGGTCGCATCAATCTGGGCGCAGATTGCGGCCGCCGCCGCGATATCTTCTGGCGACATGCGGGTTTTAAGCAGCGACTGTTCGGCTCGGCTCATACGAACCGGGGCGGAAGCCACGCCACCAAGGGTGATCGACACCCTCTCAAGCAGGCCATCTGCCCCGAATAAAAGCATCACCGCGACAGACACGATGGCGAAATCGCCATGGCGGCGCGCAAACTCGAGGAAAGCATGTCCGTGCTGTTTCGGCCAGGGCTCCATGGACATGCCGACAAGCATTTCATCGGACTCGATCGCCGGTGCCATGTAACCAGCGGGGAAATCCTTCATCGGAATCGTCCGCTGCCCTCGAACGCTGGCGACATGAATGTCCGCATCCATGGCCAGCGCGATCGTTGGGATTTCCGCGGAAGGATCCAATTGACAAAGGCTTCCGCCCACCGTGCCCCGGTTGCGTGTTTGGCGATGCCCCACATTCAAGATGGCTTCTTTGAATACAGGGATGCGGGCCGCGATGAGTTCCGAAAACTCAACATGGCGCTGCCGCGTAAGCGCTCCAATTTCTATCCGTTCCCCGCCGTCCCTGATATAGGAAAGCTCTGCAATGCGATTGATGTCAACCAGACAGTCCGGAAACGCGAATCGCATATTGAGCATGGCCATCAAGGACTGCCCCCCCGCCAGCACGCGGGAATTTTCCCCGTTGCTCAGATGCGCGAGAGCCTCTTCCAAAGTATGGGGAGCGAGGTATTCGAAAAGGGGAGCTTTCACGGCAGCGCTTTGTTAAATTTTGGACAGATCCAGCGCAGATGCGGCGAATAGCTCCTCTGGCGCCACCTTTCTCTTCGAAAGCCCCTGCTCGAAGTGATAGCGGGAAAAGGTCTCGATCACATGCCTGTTCGCGTCCAGTCCGTAGGGCCAATAGTCTGAGCCCATCAAAGCCTTTGCTTCATTGTGGTGATGCACCATCCACGGCAGGGTAACCGCCAGGTGGCATAACTCATCCAGCTCCTTCACGGCCAGAGCTTTCGCTTTCAGGAAGGCTTTATAGACGCTGACAGCCAACCAGGGATGCTGCTCCACCAGGGTGCGGCGGATGCCAACCATGTGCATGATCGGAAATATTCTGGTCCTTCGGAAGTAATCCTTTTCCGCTTCAATGTAGTTGTCAAAAAGTCTTCCGACGTTGGGGGCGCCACGCAAGAAACAGGAAGGTGCACGCGCACCGATGTAGCCATCTATTTCGCCAGCCTCCAACATGTCGGACAGCGTTTTGTCATCCGGGATTTGGACAAGACTGATGGCCGGATCAAGGTCTATGGGCGCGCGCTCGCCCCGGCCTGGTTCTTCAATGCCACCCCGCACCCATTTGATGTCGCTGGGCTTGACGCCATACTCATCGTTGAGGATGCCGCGGATCCAGACATTGGCGGTGATTTGGTATTCCGGCACACCAATCGTTTTTCCGCGCAAATCCTGAGGGGTATTGATGCCTCGGTCGGTACGCACGTAAATTCCTGATTGCCTGAAGACGCGAGACAGGAAGGCGGGAATGGCCACATATTGGCTGTCGCCCCGGGCCGTCGTCATCATGTGGCTGCTCATCGAGATTTCGGTCACATCGAATTCGCCGTAACGGAAGGCTCGGTGAAATGCCTCTTCCGGCTCCAGCGATACCGCGTTGACTTCGCAGCCTTCTATTGGCGCACGCCCATCAAAGATGGCTTGCGTTCGGTCGTAATTGCCACAGGAAAGGCTAATTTCAAGTTTTTTCATCATTACTCCTTTTGTCAGTCGAGATTCAAGCCGATTTGTTTTGCCAGTTTTGAGAATCGGTCAATGTCGCTATTGACGATCTTCTGAAATGCTTCGGGTCCATCGTTTGCGGGCATGTAACCGAGCTCCAGTAATTTGCTCTGGGTTGCCGGGGTTTGCATTATTTTGGAGACGGCTTCGTAGATGGAATTTTTGACGTGTGCCGGCGTATTCGCGGGTACGGCAAGGCCCTGCCATTGACTGAGGTAGAAGTTGGGCGCGCCGCTCTGGGCCAGTGTGGGGACATCCGGGAATATTTGTGAGCGTTCTTTCGCCGTGATCGCCAAAGCCTTCATCTTTCCTGATTTGACATAGGGAATTGCGCCCGTGATTGTGACGAAGCCCAGCTCAACTTGTCCACCCAGCACATCGACAATGGCCGGGCCACATCCTTTGTAGGGGATGTGAGCGAGCTTGGTTTTAAATGTAATGTTGAAGAGCTCACCCGCCAGGTGTGGATCTGTACCCGTTCCGCAGGATGCATATGAAAGTTTGGCGTCCTTCATTTGTGCCGCTTTAACGACGTCTGCCACGGTCTTGTAGGGAGACCCCTCTGATGCGACCAGCAGCATCGGTGCGTAGGCCACATTGATGACGGCCTCCAGGTCTTTTTTAGGGTTGTAGGGAAGACTTTTGAATACCCCTGGCGCAATCGCATAGGCGTCGTTCATCATCAAAAGTGAATGCCCGTCTTTGGGCCGCCCCGCCACATAACGCGTACCGATGGTGCTTCCAGCGCCGGACCGATTTTCAATAATGACAGATTGACCGGAAGCGCTGCTTAAACCTTGACCAATCAGTCTCGCCAGCAGATCTACACCGCCGCCGGGCGGATAGGGAACCGTTATGTCTACCGGTTTTTCAGGGAAACGAGACTGCGTTTGAGCAGCGGCGCCCATGGCGGTGAAGGCCGCCATGAACGTCAATGCCACACTTGCAAGCTTTGAAAATTGAAGGCTTTTCATCAAGTACTCTCTTTAAGAAAATTGACAGAAACAAAAATAATCAAGCAGCGGGCACCTCGATTATTTATCAGTGTACTGAGTGATCTTCTCTTGGGTTACCCGGGAAAACCCTTTGTTTTTGCGATTCTCCTAGCGAACGATGAACGACCAACCTCAAAGGTGGTTGAGCTCTGTAACAGTGTGTCATTTGGGATGGCCCGCGCCTCTTTATTTTCTAAAGTCCCTCTTGAAAGTCCTCGAGCAGCGGGGCACTTTTCAATGCCTGGATCTTTCGCTGACAGCTAATAAAACTGGGAAGAATAGAAAATCTTGACTGGAATGCTGCTCATGGATATGTGATCAGCATGCTGATCACAATAGGTGCGCAACGCGCCTCTATACGCTTAGCGTCTTAGAGGGTTTAGAGCGCCAAAGCATTGACTTGGCCAGGCGGATCAATGTCCTTTGAAGCGTGTCGTGACGAAACAGCTGTGAGCGTGGCGCTTGGACTTGATCCCACCACCACCGCCCGCAGATGGTTTAAAAAGCCTTGAAGGCAAAGGCTGGCTTTGCGCCACTATCAGAACCGCTACAGCTGGCTCATTCAGGTCGTCTGAAGATGCTGTATCTGAGCGCTCTGTTATTTGTTGGCCGTCAAGTCGGTCACATGGGCCTTACAAAGAGGCCTCAAATTTCCAGGTTGTCAATCAGGCGCGTGTGACCCAGCTTGGCGGCGCCCAGCACCACCAGTGACTGGTCGGCCAGCGCGCCATGTGGCGGCTGCAGGTCGGCGCGACGGCGCACCGTCAGGTAATCGGGTTTCCAGCCGCGCCGTGCCAGCGCCTGCATGGCTTGCGCTTCCAGCGCCGGCAGCTCGGCGGGCTGGGCCGCTTTGGCGGCTATGCCCAGCGCTTTCAGGGCGACGGAGAGTTGCGCAGCTTCCGCGCGTTCGGCCGGGCTTAAATAGCCGTTGCGCGATGACAGCGCCAGCCCGTCTTCGGCGCGCTGGGTTTCGCCGGCCAGAATCTCGATGGGCAGGGCAAACTGCTGCACCATGCGGCGCACCACCATCACTTGCTGATAGTCTTTTTTGCCGAAAGCGGCCACGCCCGTGGGCATGCCGGCAAACACGCAGGAGAAAAGTTTCATCACCACCGTGCTCACGCCAATGAAGAAACCGGGTCGGAAGTGGCCTTCCAGAATGTCGGCGAGGTCATTGGCGGGGTGAACCTTGTAGCTTTGCGGCTCGGGGTAAAGGTCTTTCTCGCGCGGCGCAAACACCAGATCGCAGCCGGCCGCTTCCAGCCTTTGGGCGTCGGCATCCAGGGTGCGCGGATAGCTGTCGAAGTCCTCGTGCGGCGCAAACTGCAGGCGGTTGACAAAAATGCTGGACACCGTGACGTCGCCCAGCGGTTTGGCCTGTTTGACCAGGGCGATATGGCCGTCGTGCAGATTGCCCATGGTGGGCACAAAGGCCGGACGTTTGAAGCCGCTGAGTTTCTCGCGCAGGTCGGCAATGGTGTGAACGATTTGCATGGAGTGTTCCTTTGTTTTTTTGAGCGGAGGGCTTACCACGCGTGGCTGGCATTGTCCGGAAAGCTGCCGTCTTTCACGGCGCGCACATAAGCCTCCATGGCGCCGCGCACGCTGGCGGTGTTGCCGTCCTGGTCATCCATGAAGTTGCGCACAAACTTGGGCATCTTGCCCAGGTTCATGCCCAGCATGTCGTGCAGCACCAGCACTTGGCCGGCCGTGCCATTGCCCGCGCCTATGCCAATGGTGGCGCAGTGCGTCAGCAACTGGGTGACTTCGGCCGATAGCGCCGCCGGCACCATTTCCAGCACCAGCATGGAGGCGCCGGCATCCTGCAAGGCGCTGGCTTCGCGCCGCAGCTGGGCCGCGGCTTCGTCGGTTTTGCCCTGCACCCGGTAGCCGCCCAGGGCGTGCACGGTTTGCGGCGTCAGCCCCAGGTGGGCGCAGACGGGAATGCCGCGCTCGACCAGGAAACGCACGGTATCGGTGGTCCAGCCGCCGCCTTCGAGCTTGACCATGTGGGCGCCGGCCTGCATCAGCACCACGGCGCTGCGCAAGGCCTGTTCCTTGGACTCGTGGTAGCTGCCAAAGGGCAGGTCGCCAATCAGCCAGGCCGTGGCCTGGGCGCGGCGCAGGCCGCGGCTCACGCACTCGGTGTGGTGGCGCATGGTGTCCAGCGTCACGCCGACGGTGCTCGACAGGCCCTGGCAGACCATGCCCAGCGAGTCGCCCACCAGGATGCACTCCACGCCGGCGGCATCGGCCACGGCGGCAAAGGTGGCGTCATAAGCGGTCAGCATGACGATTTTCTCGCCCTGGGCGTGCATTTCGCGCAGGCGCGGCAGACTCAGCGGCTTGCGTGCCGAAGGCGTAGAGGCGGCTGGCAGCGTGCCATAAGGCGTGGCTGCGGGCGCAGCGGAGGAGGCGTTGCTTGTGGTCATGGTGTGGTCCGTAGTCTCGCCAGAGTCTAACCATCTGGCCCGTGTTTTAGAGTGCCCAGGTAGCCCGCTCAGCGGACCTGCGGCGCGGCGCGGTTCATGCCCAGACGCTCCAGCAGTTGCACATCGGCATCGGTGTCAGGATTGCCGGTGGTCAGCAGCTTGTCGCCGTAAAAGATGGAGTTGGCGCCGGCCAGAAAGCACAGCGCCTGGATACCGTCGCCCATTTGCTGGCGGCCCGCCGACAGGCGGACCCGGGCCGTCGGCATGGTGATGCGCGCCACGGCAATGGTGCGGACAAACTCGAAGGGGTCCAGGTCGACCTGATCGGCCAGCGGCGTGCCTTCGACCTTGACCAGGTTGTTGATGGGCACCGATTCCGGGTGGGGCGTGAGGTTGGCCAGTTCGGCCACCAGGCCGGCGCGCTGGCGCCGGGTTTCGCCCAGGCCCACAATGCCGCCGCAGCAGACCTTGACGCCGACCTTGCGCACGCGCGCCAGGGTGTCGAGACGGTCCTGGTAGTCGCGCGTGGTAATGATGTCGCCGTAAAAGTCGGGCGCGGTGTCCAGGTTGTGGTTGTAGTAGTCCAGGCCGGCTTCTTGCAGCGTCTGGGCATGGCCTTCTTCCAGCATGCCCAGCGTGGCGCAGGATTCCAGGCCCAGGCTTTTGACGGTGCGGATCAGCTCGGCGACCTTCTCAACGTCACGGTCCTTGGGCGAGCGCCAGGCCGCGCCCATGCAAAAGCGCGTTGCGCCGGCATCCTTGGCGCGCTGGGCGGCGGCTAGCACTTCGGCCGGCTCCATCAGCTTGCTGGCTTCCACGCCGGTGTCGTAGCGCGCCGCCTGTGGGCAGTAGCCGCAGTCTTCGGCGCAGCCACCGGTCTTGATGGACAGCAGGGTGGCGAATTCCACCAGTGTCGGGTCGAAGTTTTCGCGGTGCACGGTTTGGGCGCGGTGCATCAGCTCGGGGAAGGGCAGGTTGAACAGCGCTTCGATCGCGTCAACGCTCCAGCGCTGCTCGCCGCTGGCGGGGGCCGGGGCGGCGGGACGGGGGCGGTGCAGGGTGACGACTTGTTCTGCGGGTGTGGACATGGTGGATTTTCCTTTGGGAAATCGGGGGTGGAGTCTAGCTGAATCTGGCTGGGGAAGGGGTTTAGCGCAAAGCCCTGGCCAGGGTGGTTAAGGTTTCAATCAACAGGTCGACATCGGCTTCGGTGTGGGCGGCCGACAGCGCGATGCGCAGGCGGGCCGTGCCCTCGGGCACCGTGGGCGGGCGAATCGCCGGCACCCAGATGCCGCGCTCGCGCAGGCCTTGCATGACGGCCAGCGCCTTGTCATTGGGGCCTATCAGCAGCGGCTGGATGGCGGTCTGCGATTCGGATAACTGCCAGCCGCTGCCCTGCAGGCCGGCCGTCAAGCCGCTGCGCAGGCGGGCAATCAGCTGGTGCAGGTGGCTGCGCCGCCATTCGTCCTGCGCGATCACGCGCAGGCTGGCGCTCAGGGCGCTGGCCAGTAGCGCTGGCGCGGCGGTGGCAAAGATGTAGCTACGAGTTTTTTGCAGCAGCCATTCCACCAGCGCCTCGTCGCCGGCCACAAAAGCACCGGCCGCACCGGCGGCCTTGCTCAGCGTGGCCATGTAGAGCACGCGGCGCGAGGCCTGGGCACCGAACAGCCCGGCCTCGGCCAGGCTGCCGCGGCCTTGCGGGCCCTTGACGCCAAAGCCGTGCGCATCGTCCAGCAGCAGCAGGGCGTCGTGGCGTTCGCACAGGGCCAGCAGGGCGGGAATGTCGGCGCAGGTGCCATCCATGCTGAAGACGGCATCGCTGATGACCAGTTTGCGCCGTGCGCTGCTGTGCGCCAGTTCGTGCTCCAAGGCGGCCAGGTCCATGTGCGCGTAGCGGTGAATTTGCGCGCGCGAGAGCCGGGCGCCGTCAATCAGGCAGGCATGGTTTAGCGCATCCGAGAAGATGGCGTCACCGGCGCCGACCAGCGCCGGAATGATGCCGACATTGGTGGAAAAACCGGCGTAAAAGTAGAGCGCGCGCCTCAAGCCGACAAAGGCCGCCAGTTCCTGCTCCAGCGCCTCGTTGGCGGCGCTGTGGCCGCTTACCAGCGGCGAGCCGCCGGAGCCCACGCCATAGGCCTGGGCGCCCTCGCGGGCCGCCTGTATCAGCTCGGGGTGCTGGGACAGGCCCAGGTAGTCGTTGCTGCAAAAGGCCAGCATGCTGCGGCCATCCACCATGAGGCGGGCGCCACCGTCGGGCGTGACCACGGCGCGCTTGCGGCGCAGGTGGGCGTGGTCCAGCTCGGCAATGCGCGCCGGGAAGTCGTCTAACCAGGAGGTAGTCATAGCCATGTTTGTGGAAGGTTGAAGGCCAGCGCCCGCGGGTCGGGCGTGGCTTGAAATGGAATGGTGGCCAGCAGCGGCGCCTGCAGCGCCTGCTGCAAAAAGGCGATGTTGTCGTCCTGCGCCAGCATGCTGGGGTCCACATGGTTGGCGACCCAGCCGGCCAGCGTGAGCCCGCGTGCGCGTATGGCTTCGGCCGTCAGCAGGGCATGATTCAGGCAACCCAGACGCAGGCCGACCACCAGCACCACCGGCAGGCCCAGGGCCTGCGCCAGGTCGGCGCCGGTTTCGCTGGCCGAAAGCGGCACCAGAAAGCCGCCCGCGCCTTCCACCACCACGGAGTCGGCCAGTTTGGCCAGCGCGCTGTGGCAGGCGACGAGGTGGGCGATGTCAATCTGCACGCCGGCGCGGGCTGCCGCGATGTGCGGCGACACCGGGTCGGGCAGCAGCACCGGGTTGTCGAGTTCGGGCGGCACGGCGCAGGTAGCGGCGGCGCGCAGCGCAACCACATCCTCATTGGCCTGTTGGCCGTTGATGAGCTCCGTGCCGGCGGCCACCGGCTTCATGCCCACCACGCGGGTATGGTGCTTTGCCAGCGCGTGCAGCAGGCCGGTGCTGACCAGCGTTTTGCCGACGCCGGTATCGGTGCCGGTGATGAAAACAGACAGGGTTGGGCGCGGGCTGTCGGTCATATTCGTCTTGTTCGTTAGGTGTCGGCCAGCGTGGCCTGCAGCGCGGCCAGCGCGCCCTTGGCCAGATGGTCTGCGGTTTCGGCGTCCAGCGCATAGGGCGGCATGGCGTACAGCGTTTGGCCTATGGGCCGCAACACCACGCCCTGGCTCATGGCGTGCTGCGCGTAGCGGCTGGCAAATTTGGGCTGCGGGCTGGCGCCGGCATGGCCTTCGTCAATGTCCCAGGCCCAGATCATGCCGAGGCGGCGCGCATTTCTGACGGCGGGGTGCTGCGTCAGCGGCGCAAAGGCCTGGTCCAGCGTCTGCGCCATGTCGGCGTTGCGCGCCAGCACGTCGGTCTGTTCGAACAGCTCCAGCGTGGCCAACGCGGCGCGGCAGGCCAGCGGGTTGCCGGTGTAGGAGTGCGAGTGCAAAAAGCCCCGTGCCACCTCGTCGTCGTAAAAAGCTTCGTAGACCCGGGCGGTGGTCAGCACGGCCGACAGCGGCAGCGTGCCGCCGGTCAGCCCCTTGGACAGGCAGATGAAATCTGGCCGTATGCCGGCCTGCTGGTGCGCAAACATGGTGCCGGTGCGGCCAAAGCCGGTGGCGATTTCGTCGACGATCAGGTGCACCTCGTAGCGGTCACACAGGGCCCTGGCCTCGCGCAGGTAGGCCGCGTCGTACATGGCCATGCCAGCGGCGCACTGCACCATGGGCTCCAGAATCAGCGCCGCGGTCTGCGCGTGGTGTTGCTCCAGCCAGTCATGCAGGCCGGCGGCGGCGCGCCAGGCGGCATCGGCGGCGGTTTCACCTGGCTGGGCGGCGCGGGCATCGGGGCTGGGCACGGTGGCGGCCAGCCGCACCAGCGGCGCATAGGCTTCCCGGAAGATCGCGATGTCGGTGACGGCCAGCGCGCCCACGGTTTCACCGTGATAACCGCCGGCCAGGCCGATGAAGCGGCATTTTTCAGGCTTGCCGCTGTTGCGCCAGAAATGCGCGCTCATCTTCAGCGCGATCTCGGTGGCGCTGGCGCCGTCGCTGCCGTAAAAGGCGTGGCCCAGGCCGGTCAGCGCGCCCAGTTTTTCCGACAGCTGCACCACCGGCTCATGGGTGAAACCGGCCAGCATCACATGGTCCAGCCGTTCCAGTTGGTCGCGCAGCGCCGCCTTGATGTGCGGATGGTTGTGGCCGAACAGATTGACCCACCAGGAGCTGATGCCGTCCAGGTAGCGCCGGCCTTCAAAGTCATGCAGCCACACGCCCTCGGCGCGGGCGATGGGCACAGGCGGCTGCGCCTCGTGCAGCTTCATCTGCGTGCAGGGATGCCACACATGGCGCAGGCTGCGCTGGATCATCGATGCGTTGTCCATGGGCTCTTGGCTGAAAAAATGTAAGGCCGGGCTGCGCTGTGGCGCTGCTGCTGGGCTGGATGCGCTGACGACTCAGGCCATCTGCACCGGAATGGTCGAACGCTCTTCCTGGATGCGGTTGTTGGCGTCGGCAAACACCAGCTTGGGCACGAAGCCTTTGACATGCTCCTCATGGACCTGGGCAAAGGTGGCAATGATGACCAGGTCGCCGACGGAGGCGCGGCGCGCCGCCGAGCCGTTGACCGAGATGATGCGGCTGCCGCGTTCGGCGCGAATCGCGTAGGTGATGAAGCGTTCGCCGTTGTTGATGTTCCAGATGTGAACCTGCTCGTTGTCGGCGATGTTGGCGGCGTCCAGCAGGTCTTCGTCGATGGCGCAGGAGCCTTCGTAATTGAGCTCGCAGTGGGTCACGGCGGCGCGGTGGATTTTCGATTTGAGCAGGGTTCTGAACATGGCGGGAACGGATTGAGGTCAACGAACATGGACTGCCCAAGGATGGTCGGCAGGCCACAATGGAGCTATCGGTTTCCCTGGGGCTGTAACATTGGCGACAGCAACCTAGGGTTTTTAGTTAGTTTAGTGCACTGAACGGTGTGAGTTTTTTTTGAGTGCTTTATGAAAAAGTCTTTTGATTTCTCGGCGCAGGCGGTTGAAGAGCTGGCCCGGGCCGACGTGATGCGTGCGCTGGCCGAGGATGTAGGCAGCGGCGACTTGACAGCCGCCCTGATAGCCCCGGACCGCCAGGCGCGAGCCCGGGTGCTGGCACGGGAAAGCGCCGTGATTTGCGGCGCGGCTTGGGTAGAGGCCGCCATCAGGCAACTGGATCCGCTGGCTACCTTGGTCTGGCATGTGCGTGACGGTGAGCGCTGCGAAGCCAACCAGGTGGTGTTCGAGGTGCAGGCCCAGGCCAGAGCGCTGTTGTCGGCCGAGCGCACAGCGGTAAATTTTTTACAACTTTTAAGCGCTGTTGCAACCAAGACGGCGGTCTATGTTGCCATCGTGGCCGGCACGCGCGCCAAAATTGTCGATACCCGCAAAACCCTGCCCGGCCTGCGGCTGGCGCAAAAATACGCGGTATGTATGGGCGGCGGCACCAATCACCGCGTTGGCCTGTATGACGCGGTACTGATCAAGGAAAACCACATCGCCGCGGCAGGCGGCATCCCGCAGGTTTTGGGGCAGGCCGCCCTGGTGGCGGCAAAGGCAGACTTTGTCCAGATTGAAGTCGAGACGCTGGAGCAGCTGGCCGAGGCGCTGGACGCAGGCGCCCGCATGGTATTGCTGGACAACATGGACCTGGCCACGCTGCATGAAGCGGTGCGCATCAACCAGGAGCGCGCCATTCTGGAAATTTCAGGTGGCGTGACGCTGGACGGCCTGCGCGCGCTGGCTGAAACCGGCGTGGACCGCATTTCCATAGGCACGCTGACCAAGGACGTGCAGGCGATTGATTTTTCTATGCGTCTGGACACCAGCATCGGAGTACTGTGATGACCACCATCAGTGTTGACTATGAGCAACCCGCTGCCGACGCCGTTTGCAGCACCCGCCATGCCTGGGCTCGCGTGCCGGTCGAGCCGACGCAGCCCGAACGTGCGGCGCTGAAGGAGCGCACCCGCGGCCTGCTGAAAAGCCGCAACGCCGTGATGGTGTCGCATTTTTATGTGCATCCGGATCTGCAGGATCTGGCCGAAGAAACCGGCGGCATTGTGTCTGATTCGCTGGAAATGGCGCGCTTTGGTCGCGACCATGCGGCGCAGACGCTGGTGGTGTCGGGCGTGCGCTTCATGGGCGAGACGGCCAAGATATTGTCGCCCGAAAAGCGTGTGCTGATGCCCGATCTGGACGCGACTTGTTCGCTCGATCTGGGCTGCCCGATTGATGAGTTCAAGGCCTTTTGCGATGCCCACCCCGACCGTACCGTGGTGGTCTATGCCAACACCAGCGCCGCCGTGAAGGCGCGCGCCGATTGGGTCGTGACCTCCAGCTGTGCGCTGGACATCGTGCGGGCGCTGAAGGCGCAGGGGCAGAAAATCCTCTGGGCGCCCGATCGCCACCTGGGCGGCTATATACAGCGCGAGACCGGCGCCGATATGGTGTTCTGGAACGGCGCCTGCATCGTGCACGACGAGTTCAAGGCCTTTGAGCTCGAAGCGCTGAAGAAGGAGCACCCGCAGGCCAAGGTGCTGGTGCACCCCGAGTCGCCCGCCGACGTGGTGGCGCTGGCCGATGCCGTGGGCTCGACTTCCGCCATCTTGAAGGCGGCCAAAGAGATGGATGCGCGCGAGTTTATCGTGGCCACCGACAGCGGCATGATGCACAAGCTGCGCACGCTGAATCCCGGCAAGACCTTTGTCGCGGCGCCCACCGCCGGCAACAGCGCCACCTGCAAAAGCTGCGCCCAATGCCCCTGGATGGCCATGAACGGTTTGGCCGGGCTGGCCCAGGTGCTGGAAAGCGGCGCCAACGAAGTGCAGGTTGACCCGGCGCTGGGATTGCGGGCGCGCCTGCCGATTGACCGCATGCTGGCTTTTACGGCGGCGCTGCGTGCGGGACAGGCGACTGCCGCTTTGGTGCCCCATATAGGCGCGGCTTAAAAGGTTTTCTTAGGCGCTCATGTTTTGATAGCTGTCTGCGCTCGTCTGTAAAGCGCTAGAGGCCAATTTGACCATTACTTCACTGATTGACTTCGTGGATCCGCACGACAGTGCGGCGCCACGCCTGCGCCAGGCTTTCGGTGCGCCACGCGAGTTGCTGGTGGCGCATCAGCTGCATGAGGTGCGCGCCGTGCTGGACGCCGTGCAGGCCGCCGCAGAGCAGGGTGCTTGGGTGTTGGGCGCGCTGCGCTACGAAGCCGCGCCGGCCTTTGACGCCGCTTTGCAGACCCGGCCTGCCGATGGCCCGCTGGCCTGGTTTGCGGTGTACGACGAGGCCATGCCCTGGCCCGAGACCAGCGAGCCGCCGCCGGAGCCCACGCTGCACTGGCAAAGCCGGCAAGAGCGGGCCCAGTTCGACGCGGCCTTTGCCGCCATCCAGCAAGCCATCGCCAGGGGCGAGTTCTATCAGGTCAACTACACGGCGCAGCTGCAGGCCACGCTTGAGGGCGGCGGCGCCGCGCCGGCGCGTGCCCTGTTCGCTGCGCTGCAACGCGCGCAGCCGGGCGGCTATGCGGCCTATATCGACATGGGCGACGAGCAACTGCTCAGCGTCTCGCCCGAGCTGTTTTTCGACTGGCGCGGCGCCAGCCTGCTGACCCGCCCTATGAAGGGTACGGCGCCGCGCGGCGCCACGCCCGCACAGGATGCCGCGCAGGCCGAATGGCTGCGCAGCTCGCCCAAGGAGCGGGCCGAAAACGTGATGATCGTGGACTTGCTGCGCAATGACGTCTCGCGCATCGCCCAGCCCTTTAGCGTGCAGGTGCCGGCCTTGTTCCATACCCAGGCGCTGCCGGCGGTGTGGCAGATGACCTCCGATGTGCAGGCACGTACCCGCGCCGGCTGCAGCCTGGCCGAGGTGTTTGCCGCGCTCTTTCCCTGCGGCTCCATTACCGGCGCGCCCAAGGTGCGCGCCATGCAGGCGATACGCGCACTGGAAGCCGAGCCGCGCGGCATTTATTGCGGCGCCATTGGCGTGATGCGACCCGGCGGGGCGGCCACCTTTAATGTGCCGATACGCACCGTCACGCTGCGCGGTAGAGAAGCCCGCTGCGGCATAGGCAGCGGCATCACCTCTGGCGCCGAGGCCGACAGCGAATGGCAGGAATGGCGCCACAAGCGGGCTTTTCTGGAGCGCGCCAGCATGCCTTTCGAGCTACTGGAAACCCTGGCGCTGCAGGACGGCCAGCTTCGTCACGTCAGTGCTCACTTGCAACGCATGGCCGGCGCAGCAGCGCATTTTGGCTACCGCTGGGATGAGGCGCAGGCGCGGCAATGCCTGGAGCAGCTGGCGCAAACCCATCCGCAAGGCCTGTGGCGGCTGCGCTTGCTGTTGGGGGCGGCTGGTCAGTTTGGCGCCCAGGCCTACGCCATGGAGGCCTCCGCTTCGGAAGTGTTGCTGCGGCTGGCCGGGCATCCGCTGCTGGAAGCCCACGGAGAATTCGTGCGCTTCAAGACCACCCGCCGCGCCCATTACGAGGCCTTCACGCCCAGCGCGCCCGAGGTGTTTGACACCGTGCTTTGGAATGAGCGGGGCGAGATCACCGAATGCACACGCGGCAACGTCGCCATGCTGATCGACGGCCGCTGGGTTACGCCGTCACTGGCTTGCGGTTTGCTGGCAGGCGTGGGCCGGGCCTTGGCGCTGCAAGAGGGCCGCTTGAGCGAGGCCGTGGTGCGGGTAGAAGATGTGCCCAGGGTGCAGGGTTGGGCCTTTGTGAACAGCTTGCGCGGCTGGATAGCGGCGCGGCTGGTCTGATTCCTGGGGCCGTCATCGCTTTGCTGCGGCGGCTTTGAAGCCGACATCAGGGTTGGCCGGCAACAAGACGGCGGAACCCGAGGCGCCCGCTATTTCGCTGGCGCGGTGACCTGCCCAAGGCGGCGCGAGACCTCTGTGGAGCAAGCCAGCAGCGGCTTGGCGATCGCTCCGTCCCAATTGCTGTCAAACGATGCGGAAGGGCCCATGACCATGATTCCGAGCACGATATGCCCGTCGGCATCAAAGACGGGCGCGCATAGTGCATCGATGCCGGGAATGGGTTGGCCACGGGTGCGGGAAAGGCCGTGCAGACGGGTCTCCGACAGCATTTCTTCGAGCACCTTGCCGGCCAGCGGCGTACCCATGGCCGTGCCATAACTCAAGCGCGTCAGTTCGTCGCTCAACAAGCGCTCAATCGCTTTGGGTGGCATGTAGGCTGCGAACAGCCTTCCCGTTGCCGTGTTGGCGAGCGACATCACGGTGCCGGCCCGCAAGTTCACATGCAGGGGTTGAACCGGCTCCTCCAGGCGCACGATGGTGGGCCCAAGATTGCCCCACACGGCGAGCGCCACGCTCTGCCCGGTTTCCTGTGCCAAGTTCTCAATGAACAGGGTGGCCTCCTTGACCGGGTTCATGCGTTGCAGCCGGGTCAGGCCTAGCTGCAGCGCCAGCGGGCCTAGCTCGTAGTGCCCGGCTTCATTCTGGGTGACGAAGCCGACTTTCAAGAAGCTGACCATATAAGGATGCGCCTTGCCAGCGCTCATGGATGCCGCCTTGGCCAGGTCCTTCAGGGCGACCGGACGCACCTTGCGCGCCAGCTCCAGCAACAAGGCGCTGCCGATTTCGATTGATTGAATGCCGCGCCGGTCTTTTTCCATGGTGGGGATAGGTGTTGAGCTTGAAGCCGCAAGTGTATTCATTTGTATTCATTCGGGTTTTCCCGATTAGATCACGCGTGACATACATAGTCTTATTGATTGATAATATCTAATCAATCGGTAATTATCGAATGAATTTTCAGGCTCAAGCTATTGCACCTAACGGAGTAAACGCAATGACAGAGGAAAGCAGCACTGTTGACGTGCTTGTTGTGGGTACCGGCGCTTCGGGCATGGCGACTGCCATCACGGCGGCTTCGCAAGGGCTCAAGGTGCTGGTGGTCGAAAAAGAAGCTCAATACGGCGGAACCACCGCGCGTTCGGGCGGCTGGCTGTGGGTTCCCGGCACCCATCTGGCGACCGAGCAGGGCATCAACGAAGCCCCGGGTGCGGCCAAGCGCTATCTGAAACATGAGGCGACGACCCACTTTGACGAGGCTCGCGTGGATGCCTTTCTCGAAAATGGTCCCAAGGCTATCGACTTCTTCACGCGTAAGACCTGCGTTCAGTTCAACATGCCTGCCGTATTTCCGGACTACCACGCAGAGGCAGTAGGCGGTCAGATGGGTGGGCGCTCCATGGTGACGCGGCCATTCAACGGACGCGAGCTCGGTCCCCGCATCAAACAGCTGGCGCCACCGCTGCCCGAGTTGACGGTGTTCGGGATGATGTTGGCCTCGGGGCCTGAAATCAAGCATTTCATGCGCGCCTTCAAGTCCGTGGAATCGTTCGCCTTCGTCACCAAGCGCCTGTCCAAGCATTTGCTCGACGTGCTGCTTCATGGACGCGGCATGACCTTGACCAATGGCAACGCGCTCGCCGGCAGGTTGGCGAAGGCGGCCATGGACCTGGAGATTCCGGTCTGGCTTTCGTCGCCGGTCAAAGAGTTGGTGGTCGAAGCCGGCGGCGTGGTGGGGGCGCTCATCCAGCACGAAGGCAAGACCGTCAGGGTCAATGCGTCGCGCGGCGTGGTGCTGGCCTGTGGTGGCTTTCCGCACGATGTGGCGCGCAGAAAGCAGCTGTTTCCGCATGCGCCAAGCGGCAAAGAGCATTATTCGCCTTCACCTGAAAGCAACACAGGCGATGGCCTGCGCCTGGCCGAAGCCGTGGGCGGCCAGGTTGACGGCAGCATTCCGCACGCTGCCGCGTGGGTTCCGGCCTCGGTGACGATACGGGCCAACGGCGGCAAGGGGGTGATGCCTCACTTCATCGATCGCGCCAAGCCGGGGGTGATTGCCGTGGCGCCCAATGGGAAACGCTTCACCAACGAAGGCAATTCCTATCACGACTTTGTGCAGGAGATGGTTGTTGCCTGCCAGGGCGAGCCGGAAGTCGCGGCCTGGCTGTTGTGCGATCACAAGGCGCTGCGCGACTACGGGCTGGGCTGTATCGGCCCGGCGCCCATGCCCATAGGTCGCCACCTCAAGAGTGGCTACTTGAAACGCGGCGCCACCGTGGCAGAACTCGCCAAGAACATCGGTATCCAGCCGGTAACGCTTGAAGCCACCGTGCGGGAGTTCAACCGCAGTGCCCGCACCGGCGAAGACCCGGCCTTCGGCAAGGGCAGCAAGGCCTACAACCGCTACCAGGGCGATGCCCTGGTGACGCCCAACCCCTGCGTCGCCCCACTTGAAATGGCCCCTTTTTACGCCATCAAACTGGTGGTTGGCGACATAGGCACGTTCGCCGGCCTGGTGACGGATGAAAAGACGCGGGTGCTCGATGCAGCACGCCAGCCGATCAAGGGTTTGTATGCCGTCGGTAATGACGCGGCCAGCGTGATGGGCGGCAACTACCCCGGAGCGGGCATCACCCTAGGGCCGGCCCTGACCTTTGGCTATGTGGCCGGGCGGCAATTGGCCATGGCCGCCCCCGGCGCCGCTTGAAACCTGTATTGCATCTATTGATTTCTTTCCATTCAACCCACTCAAAGGATTTAGCCAATGACCACCACTAAAAAATTCGCCAGCCAGGCCGACCTGGAAGAAAAGAAAGTCACCTTCAGCCAGATCTCGGAACACGCTTGGGCCTATACCGCAGAGGGTGACCCCAACACCGGCATCATCATCGGCGATGACTGCGTGCTGGTGGCCGACACCCAGGCTACCCCGGCGATGGCGGCCGACGTGGTGCGCCGCATCCGCGAGGTGACCGACAAGCCCATCAAATACGTGGTGCTGACCCACTACCACGCCGTGCGCGTGCTGGGCGCCGCCGCCTATCAGCCGGAACAAATTCTTGCCAGCCAGGATACCTACGACCTGATCGTCGAGCGTGGCGAACAGGACAAGGCCAGCGAGATCGGCCGCTTCCCGCGCCTGTTCCAGAATGTCGAGACCGTGCCGCCAGGCATGACCTGGCCCACCATGACCTTCACCGGCAAGATGACGCTGTGGCTAGGCAAGCTGGAAGTGCAGCTGCTGCAGCTGGGCCGCGGCCACACCAAGGGCGACACGGTGGTCTGGTTGCCGCAGGAGGGCACGCTGCTCGCTGGCGATCTGGTCGAGTTTGGTGCGACACCCTATGCCGGCGATGCCTATTTCAAGGACTGGCCGCAAACGCTGGACAACCTGGCGGCGCTCAAACCCAAGGCGCTGGTACCCGGCCGCGGCGCGGCGCTGACCACCCCCGAAGCAGTGGCCCAGGGCCTGGCCGGAACGCGCGACTTCATTGCCGATGTGTACGCCAGTGTCCAGCAGGGCGTGGCTGCGGGCAAGGACCTGAACGCGGTCTACAAAGAGACCTTCGCCAAGCTCAAGCCCAAGTACGGCCACTGGGTCATCTTCGACCACTGCATGCCTTTCGACGTGACGCGCTGCTACGACGAGGCCACCCAGTACACCGACCCGCGCATCTGGACCGCCGAGCGCGACGTGGAGATGTGGAAGACATTGGAAGGCCAGTAAATCCAAGCCCAGGCCAGGCGCCGTCGGATCGATGGCGCATGACCGAGCGTCACGACAATTCGTAATTATTTTTCCGGATCAGGCAACTCAACCTAGAGGAGATATTGAAATGAGGTCACTTGTAAAAACCCTGCTGGGTTTACTGTTCACCAGTGCTTGCACTATGGCTATGGCTGCGGCTTATCCGGAGCGACCGGTCAAGCTGATCGTGCCGTTTCCCGCTGGCTCACAAACCGACCTGGTGGCGCGAATGGTGGCGCAACAACTCACCACGCAGCTCGGTGGTGCATTTATCGTGGAAAACAAGGCAGGCGCCTCCGGCACCATTGCTGCCTCTCAAGTGGCCAAAGCGGCGCCGGACGGCTACACCCTGCTGGTGACCTCGGCTGCGATACAGGCCATGAACTACAGCCTGCTCAAGGATCCACCCTATAAACCGAATGACTTTGTGGCGCTGGGGCGCGTCGCCTCCACCGGCATGGTGTTGATGGTCAAGTCGGACAGCCCTGTCAAATCCGTCTCGGACCTGGTCGCGCTGGCCCGCTCAAAGCCCGGACAACTGAACGCGGCCTATGGCTCGCCAGGGGCGCAGATTGCGCTGGCGACCTTGGCGCACCATGCCAAGATAGCAACCACCGATGTTCCCTACAAAGGGATTCCCAACGCTGTCATCGACATGTTGGGCGGTCAGATTGACTTCACTTTCGTGGATTTCGGCACCGCATTGGCGCAACTCAAGGGGGGCGGGCTGCGTGCCCTGGCGGTGACGCCGGCGGACGGTTCGGCCCTGATGCAAGACGTGCCGGCATTGGCCAAAATCTATCCGGGTTATTCCTTTACCAGCTGGTATGGCGTGATGGCTCCGGCGAACACCCCCAAAGCCATCCAGGACACGCTCAGCAAAGCGCTGGCGAAATCCATGAGTGATCCGAGTCTGGTGCCAAAAATGGCCACACTGGGGGTGGAACCCGCCATCATGGATGCGGCTCAATTCAGCCCCTACATCGACCGGGAAATCAAGTCCTGGGCCGAAATGATCAAAATCGCAAAAATTCCGAAACAGTAAACAAGGAGAAATAAGTTGTCCAATATCATCGATTTCCGTACCCGTCCGCCGGCCCTGTCGTTCCTGAACGCACGCATCTACACCCGCCCGGATATTCGCGACCGCTTTACCCGGCAGATCGGCTACGAGCCGGCACCCTCGGCAGAAGCGCAGTCCATGGAGCTGTATTTCAAGGAAGCCGAAGAAGCCGGCATCAAGATGGGCGTCTGCGTCGGCCGCAACACCACACTGCTGGGCGCGGTGTCCAACTCGGACGTGGCCTTGTTGGCCAAGCAGCATCCGGGCAAATTTCATCCGGTCGGCTCCATCGAGAGCCAGACTGTGCGCGGCATGTTGGAGCAGTATCAGGAAATGCTGGATCTGGGCATGCGGGTTCTCAATCTGGAGCCCGGCGTGTGGGGGCAACCGCTCTACGCGGACGATCGCATCCTGTACCCGCTGTATGAGCGCTGTGAGGCGGCCGGTGTGGTCGTGCTGATCATGACGGGCGGCAATGCGGGTCCGGACATCACCTACAGCAACCCGGAGCATATTGACCGGGTGGCGGCTGATTTTCCCAAGCTCCAGATCGTGGCGACACACGGCAACTGGCCGCATGTGCAGGAGATTATTCATGTGGCGTTTCGGCGCCCCAATATCTGGGTCAGCCCGGACATGTACCTGAACGAGGCCTTGCCGGGCATGCAAGAGTATCTGGCGGCAGCCCGGGGCTTTCTCCAGGATCGTTTCCTGTTCGGCACGGCTTATCCCATGGCCCCCATGGTTGAGTACACCAAGTGGTTTACCGGTCTGCCTATCCCGGCCCCGGCCATGGACAAAATCTTGCACGGGAATGCGACCCGGCTGCTGGGTCTTTGAGCACCCGGCACGCTTAAGGCAGGCGGGCAAGTGCGGGCGAATTTGAAATTTGACCGAGCTTGAAACCGCTGCCTGGTGCACAGGAAATCGGGCGCCCGCCTGTGCCCGCCAGCTGACATTGTTTGGGGAAAACTAGGGTACGCTGTCTGCCATGAGCTTACCTAAACTGAACAAACCCTTCTCGATGATTCGGGAGTTCCACCTGGCCGACTGGTTCACGCTGGCCAATGCGGTCTGCGGAACCGGGGCCCTGTTTTCCATGATGACCTACCTCCAGGTGGAGGATGTCATGCATGTCTACTTCGCGTGCGGCCTGGTCTTGGCGGCTTTTATCTTCGATGTACTGGATGGCCGGATTGCCCGCTGGCGGCAGAAAACCTCGGCCATGGGGCGCGAGCTTGATTCTCTGGCCGACGTCATTTCCTTTGGCGTGGCCCCGGTGGTGATTGCCTATGGCTGCGGCATGCAGGGCTTGTACGACCGTATTGTCCTGATCTGTTTTGTGGCCTGTGGCGTCTCGCGTCTGGCGCGCTACAACGTGACGGCGGAGTCGCTGTCCGGCGGCAAGGACAAGGTGAAATACTTCGAGGGAACGCCCATCCCCACGTCCTTGTTGCTGGTCCTGGTGATGTTTATCGCGGCCTGGCAAGGCGCGCTGCATGAGTCTTTGTGGTTTGGCAAGTGGTTGTTGGGCGGCTTCACCCTGCACCCGCTGGTGCTGTTGTTCGCACTGTCCGGCTCATTGATGGTCAGCCGCATACGCTTTCCAAAGTTCTGAGCCGGACTTCACCGCAGGTCAATTAACGGTAAAAAGCCTCGACCTTGCCCTTGAGCTTGATCAGCAGCGGATGACCCTTGCGATCCACCGTCTTGCCTGCGGGCACCTTGACCCAGCCTTCGCTGATGCAGTACTCCTCGACATTGAGAAGCTCCTTGTCGTTCAGGCGAATACCCACGTCGCGCTCGAAAACGGCAGCGACGTGATGGGGGCTGCGGGGGTCAACCGACAGGCGATCGGGCAGGGCAGGGGATGGGGTGGTTTCGGTCATGGCTATTTTCTTTATCAATAAAGGTGGACTGCCCTCCATTTTCCAGGATTTGGCCCTGGCCTGGAGCGGCAGCAAAACGGTGAAGGCGTGCGGCGGGGTGGCGGCTTATGGCCGATTTCTGGCCGACTACAGCCGCTCTTTTACGTAGGAGCCCCGGTCCATGTCCACCAGCTCCACGCTCAGCTGCACCATCACGCCTTCGGGCTTGGGTGTCAGGCGGCGCAGCACGGCGGCAATGCGTGCGGCCAGATCTTTTTTGACCTCGGGCGTACGGCCCGACAGCAGGCGCAACTGGGCGTGCACGAAGGCGCGGGCTGTGGGCGCGGTGCCGATTTCAAAATGTTCCACGGCCAGCAGGCGGGTTTTCAGATCGGTTTCGTTCAGCACTTCGGGGCTGCTGGCCACGGCCTGGTTGAGTTCCTGAAGTAACTGTGCCTGCGGCAAGCCAGTCAGGTTGTTCGAGTATTCGACGATCAGATGGGGCATGTGGGCTCTCCTGGTAATAGTTGACTAAGCCACGGCTGGCGCCAGCACGGTAGGCAGCGCCTGCGGGGCCAGTACGGGATAGTCGCGGCTGAAATGCAGACCGCGGCTTTCATGCCGGCCTTGCGCCGACCGCACGATCAGGTCTGCCACCTGCAACAAATTGCGCAGCTCCAGCAAATCGCGTGTCACGCGGAAATGGGCGTAAAACTCCTGGATTTCCGCGTCCAGCAGGGCAATGCGGTGGGCGGCGCGCTCCAGCCGTTTGCTGGTGCGCACGATGCCGACATAGTTCCACATGAAGCGGCGCAGCTCGTCCCAGTTGTGCGAGATCACCACGGCCTCGTCGGCATCGGTGACCTGGCTTTCGTCCCAGGCGGGCAGCTCGGTGACGCGGCCGGCTGCGCTGGTTTGGGAGGAGGGCGCCGCTTCCTGTGCCTGAATCGCGTCATGGGTGGCACGCGCCAGCACCACGCATTCGACCAGCGAATTGCTGGCCAGTCGGTTGGCGCCGTGCAGGCCGGTGCAGGCGGTTTCGCCAATCGCATACAGGCCGCTCAGGTCGGTGCGCCCGGCCAGGTCGGTCAGCACGCCGCCGCAGGTGTAATGGGCGGCGGGCACCACCGGAATCGCTTGGCTTGTGATGTCTATGCCGAGCTCGGCGCAGCGCTGCAGGATGTTGGGGAAATGCTCTTGCAGGAAGGCCGGGCTCTGGTGCGAGATGTCCAGGTAGACGCAGTCCACGCCGTGCTTTTTCATCTCGAAGTCAATCGCCCTGGCCACCACGTCGCGCGGCGCCAGTTCGGCGCGCGCATCGTGCGCCGGCATGAAGCGCGTGCCACCGGCCTCGGGCGGCAGCAGCAGCTGGCCGCCTTCGCCGCGCACCGCTTCGCTGATCAGGAAGGACTTGGCGTGCGGGTGGTACAGACAGGTCGGGTGGAACTGGATGAACTCCATGTTGCTGACGCGGCAACCGGCGCGCCAGGCGCTGGCAATGCCGTCGCCGGTGGCGGTGTCGGGGTTGGTCGAGTACAGATAGACCTTGCCGGCGCCGCCGGTGGCCAAAATGGTGTGGCCGGCGCTGAAGGTGCGAACCCGGCCGCTGGCCACGTCCAGCACATGGGCGCCGTGGCATTGCTTGCCCTCGCGCTTGAGCTGGCGGTCGGTGATCAGGTCGACCAGCATGTGGTGCTCGAACACCGTGATGTTGGCTGTGCGCCGCAGTTGCTCAAGCAAGGTGCGCTGCACGGCGGCGCCGGTGGCGTCGGTGGCATGCACGATGCGGCGCTGGCTGTGGCCGCCTTCGCGCGTCAGGTGCAGCTCGCCGGGCTTGTCGCTGTCTTCCGAAAAGGGTACGCCGAGCGCGCGCAGCCAGGCGATGGCCTCGGGTGCGCCTTCGACCACGGCGCGCACGGCGGCCGCATCGCACAGTCCGGCGCCGGCAATCAAGGTGTCGCTGACGTGCTGCTCCAGCGTGTCGCCTTCGGCCAGCACGGCGGCCATGCCGCCCTGGGCCCAGCCGCTGGAGCCGTCGCTGAGCTCGCGCTTGGTCAACAGTGCCACGCGGTGCGTGGGGGCCAGCAACAGGGCGGCGGTCAGGCCGGCCAGGCCGCTGCCAATGATGAGGACATCAAAATTGAGTTGTGCCGGAGCTGGCAAACGGGTCATGGCAGGGAGGTCCGAAAAAAGGGTTGGCGTGGCGGCCGGGTCAGGTCAGGTCGGTGTATAGGCCAGGCGCACGTAAATCGGCGCAAAGGACTCGGCCTGGGTGATTTCAAGCAGGCATTCCTTGGCCAGCTCAAGCATGGCAATAAAGGTGACGACCAGCACCGGCATGCCGCGCGAGGTGTCAAACAACTCTTCGAATTCCAGGAACTTGCGGCCCTGCAGCTTGCGCAGCACGATGCTCATGTGCTCGCGCACCGAGAGTTCTTCCCTGGAGATGACATGGTGCTGGACCAGCTTGGCGCGCTTGACGATGGCCTGCCAGGCTTCCTGCAGATCGACCAGGTGGACATCGGGAAAGCGCGGCACCAGCGCCTGTTCCACATGGACTTGCGCGCGCAGGAAGTCGCGCCCGTATTGCGGCACCTCATTGAGCTGCCGGGCGGCCAGCTTGATCTGCTCGTAGACCAGCAGGCGGCGCACCAGCTCGGCGCGCGGGTCTTCGGCCTCTTCGCCTTCGGCGGTCTTTTTGGGCGGCAGCAGCATGCGCGACTTGATCTCGATCAGCATCGCCGCCATCAGCAGATATTCGGCCGCCAGCTCCAGGTTGGTGGCGCGGATTTCATCGACATAGGTCAGGTATTGGCGCGTCACCGCCGCCATCGGGATGTCCAGAATGTTGAAGTTCTGCTTGCGTATCAGGTAGAGCAGCAAGTCCAGCGGGCCTTCAAAGGCCTCCAGAAACACCTGCAGCGCGTCCGGAGGGATGTACAAATCCTGCGGCATGGCAAACAGCGGCTCGCCATACAGGCGGGCCAGGGCGATCTGGTCAATCAGCGTCGGCAGGTCGGCAGACAGCTCCGATTCGACGGCCGGTGGCAGCTCCTGGGGCGCTGGCGGGAAGGTGGTGTGGGACATGAAGGCTGCGGTTTGGGCCAGGCTGGGTCAATAGTTGCTATTAAAAATATAGCTTCTAACGACCGACCTGTATGGGTTGCAGGCCTTTTTTATCTTATTTTCCGTTGGGGTGGCTGCTGGTGCCGTAGACATAGGGCTGCTGCGGCACGCGGGCTTCGCTGTACTCGGCCTGCTCGCTCAGGCTCAGCTTTTTGTCCCACAGCAGGGCACGGCCGGCGCGCTGCTCGGCTTCCAGTGTGGGCTTGTTGGTTTTGAGCTGTTCAATGAACTGGGTGACTTCCGAGGTGTAGTCGGGACGGCGAAAAATGGACATGGGTCTAAACTGCCTTAAACGTATAGTGTGCTGATTTTACCGGGGGACTGCCTTGCACTTGCTGTTACGCCCATCCGTGGATTTTTCATTGGCTTATTTACTCAGGACGTTTGTCTGTATGGGACTGTTGTCATTGGTGTTGGGCTTGCTGGGCTGCGACTCGCAGCGCATTGCCGAGCTGGAGGAGGGCGTGTCCACCGAGGCCGATGTGCGGGCCCGCTTTGGCGAGCCGGAGAAAATCTGGGAAGCGGCCGACATGGCTTCGCTGCCGCTGCCCGGCGCGGCGGCCGCAGCCGGCGCCCGCACCTTGGAATACAACCGCCAGCCGCAAGGCCAGGTCAATTACATGATCACCATTGGCCCTGACGGCAAGATGAGCGCGCTGCGCCAGGTCTTGAATCCGCAGAACTTTGCCAAGGTGCTGCCCGGCATGTCCATGGAGCAGGTGCGAAAAATGCTGGGCAAACCGATGAAGATAACGCCCTATGCGCAGAAGCAGGAAACGCATTACGACTGGCGCTATCTCAGCCCGCCGTCCACCGCCAGGATATTCACCGTGGTGTTTGACCCGGACTGGCGCGTGACCGCCACGATGTCGGTGGATGAGGAAAGCATCAGCCCCAAGGGCGGCAATCGCTAAGAGCCGCTAGCAAAACCCTCCTGGCGTCGTTGTGCCGTCTTGCCGTGCTGCAGCACTGTCTGCGGCGACACGCCTAGCCAGGACCGCTGCGCTGGGTTTTGTTAGTGGCTCTAAGCCGAAAATTCAAGAAAAATATGGCCGTAGCCCTTGATGGCTGGGCGGTACTAGCTACTATTTTTATAGTGACTCAACCTTGGCCAGAAAGCCGGAACGTTCCATCTTGGCCTTGGGCTGCGCATTGAGCCCGGCCAGCACCAGACGGCCGCCGCGCGCCACGATGGCCTTGTGCAGTTGTTCCAGCACATCCAGCCCCGAGACATCGAGTGACTGCAGCGACTGCAGATCCAGCCGCACCCGCAGCCCTTGTGGCGCGTTTTCCACCGCCGTCAGAATCGGGTCCAGCTTGGCCACCGCGCCAAAAAACAGCGAGCCATAGAGCTCAAAGCTGACCGCGTCCGCGCTGCGCGAGGTTTCCACCACCTGGAACAGCGAGCTCATGCGCCGCACAAACAGCACGCAGGCCAGGATCAGGCCGACCTGCAGGGCCACGGTCAGGTCAAAAATCACCGTCAGCAAAAACGTTCCCAGCATGATGAGCCGGTGGTGGCTGCTGGCGCGCCGCAGCCTGGCGAACTCGCGCCACTCGCCCATGTTCCAGGCCACGTACAGCAAGATGCCGGCCAGCACCGCCAGCGGCACATGCACGGCCAGCGGCGCCGCCACCAGTACCACCGCCACCAAGGTGAGCGAATGCACCAGGCCGGCAATCGGCGAGGTGGCGCCGGCCCGCACATTGGTCACGGTGCGGGCAATCGTGCCGGTGGCCGGCATGCCGCCAAAAAACGGCACGACAAAATTGGCCAGGCCCTGGGCCATCAGCTCCTGGTTGGGGTCGTGCCGGGGCAGGCCCGAGATCTGGTCGGCGACGCGCGCGCACAGCAGCGACTCGACCGCGCCCAGCAAGGCAATCGTGATGGTGGGTGCCAGCAACAGCCTGACCGTCGCCCAAGAGAAATCCGGCAATGCAAAGTCGGGCAGGGCGCGTGGAATGCCGCCAAAGCGCGTGCCTATGGTTTCCACCGGCAAGTGCAGCAGATAGGCCAAGAGCGTCAGCGTGAGCAGCGCCACCATGGGGCCGGGCAGGCGCGAGGCCAGGTGCGTGGCGCGCTTGAGCGGCAAGCCCTTGCCGGCCTGAAGCAGCTGGGCCAGGCGTGCGGTGAAGGGGCTGGCCTGGCGCGTTGCGGTGTCAAACAGCCGCTGCCAGAGCAGCAGGCCGAGCAGGCAGGCCAGGCCCAGACCGAGCGCGTAGAGGTTGAGCGTGTCGATGTGTTCGCCAATGGCGCCCAGCTGTGAGAAGAAATCGGCCGGCATTTTGGCGATGCTCAAGCCCAGCAAGTCCTTGATTTGCGACAGCGCGATCAGCACCGCAATGCCGTTGGTAAAGCCCACCACGATGCTGATGGGCACATAGCGCACCAGCACGCCGAGCTTGAAAAAGCCCAGCAAAAACAGCAACACGCCGGCGCAGGCCGTGGAAATCAGCAAGTTGGCCAGGCCGTAGCGCTCAAGAATGCCATAGACGATGACGATAAAGGCGCCCGCCGGCCCGCCTATCTGCACCGCCGAGCCGCCCAGCAGCGCGATCAAGGCGCCGGCAATGATGGCGGTCCAGATGCCGGCTTCGGGTTTGAGCCCGGAGGCAATCGCAAAGGCCATGGCCAACGGCAAGGCCACAATGCCCACGGTCAGGCCAGCGCCGGCATCCTTCCAAAGTCGTTCACGGGTGTAGCCGCTCAGCGCAGACGGCAGGCGGGGGCGAAACGCTGCGAGATAGTCGGGTAATGGCATGAGCGGTCATTGTGCACCCTGGGCCCCCGCCGGCCAGAGGCCTGGCCCCGCAGATGGCAAGCTTGTTGGACACGTAGATGTTCGTTACATTGTTTTCGAGGTGTAAAGTTAAGGCGTCAGGCCTGTGTCACCTGGCGAGGCGAGGCTTGGGGCTGATTTTGGGTTGGTTTTGGGCTCTTTTTTGCCGGTAAGCAGTTGTTATTGGGGAACGTTTTGCGCGGTTTTTGGCATTTGGTTCGCGTATTTTCAGCCTGTCTTGCGGCCGGCCTGCTTGGCTTGCTGCTGCATGGCAGCGCGTTTGCGCAGGCCGCCGGCACAGGGGCTGAAACGCTGGAGCCGCAACTCATTGCCCTGGGGCGCGATACCCATCCATTGCAAGGCACCCGGGGCGAGGGCTGGGTGCTGGTGGATGCGTCGGGCCAAATGACGTTTGAGCAGGTTCGCGCCCAGTTTGCGGCGGGCCAAGGTCGGCGTTTCGCCCTTGGCGAGATCATGCCCACTGGCGGCGGGCGTGTGCTCTGGTTTCAGCTCAAGCTGCCTGCGGTGGCATCGCCCACGCCGCTGCTGCTGTCGGTGCCGCACCCCAATATGGACGGCGTCGATCTGTACCGCCCCATCCCGCCAGCAAACGGCGTCGCACAGTGGCAGGTGCAACGCTCGGGCGACCTGATTCCCGTGGCCCAATGGCCGGTGCGAAACCTCTATCCAGCCTTCGAGCTGGTGCTCATGCCCGGGGAAAGCCAGCCCAGTTATCTGCGCGTGATTCACAGCTATCCGCTCAGCCTGTACTGGACGCTTTCCGAGCCGGACAGTTTTCAGGAAGTCAGCAAGCAAACACATCTGCTGCTGGGCATATATATCGGCCTGGTGCTGCTGATGGCGCTGATCAGCGCGATTCAGGCCTTCGCCTGGTCTGACCGGGTTCATCTCCTGTATGCCGCTTATGTGCTGCTGGTGGCCCTGGGCCAGCTGTCCTTGATGGGGCTGGGCGGTGAATACCTCTGGCCGGCCAATGCCTGGTTGAACGACCACGCACCGGTCACGCTGACGCTGCTTGGCGCCGCCATGCTGCATCTCGTGTTGCGCCAACTCATCGTGAACCGCGATGTGCCCTGGTTGTCCCGCTGGCTGCTGCTCATGGCCTTGCTGGGCGCTCTGGTGGCGCTGGCTTTTGTCACGGTAGGCCGGCATTTTTTGGTGATTTATTCAACGCCGTACTACGTGGCCAGCATGCTGAGCTGGATAGGTGTCGCGGCTTGGTACGCACGGCGCAGGCCCAGGGTGGGCTTGTGGGTGCTGGCGGCCGTGGTCTGCCTGGTGGGCGGCTCGACCTTTCCGGTGCTGCGCATGCTGAGTCTGTCGCCCATGAGCGCGGCCACCCAATATGGCGTGCAGATAGGCGCGGCCCTTGAGCTTCCCCTGCTGCTGATTGCCCTGTATTTTCGTAGCCACGAGAGGCGCAACAACCAGCTGCGGGTTGGCTCCCTGACCCGGGTCGACCCGCTGACCGGCGTGGCCAGCCACAGGGTGCTGTTGCAACGGCTGGCCCAGCTACTGCAGCGTCAGCAGTACGATCCGGCCGTCGGTGCGGTGCTGCTGATTCGCATCAGCAATGCCGCCAGCATTCGCCAGGAATATGGCATGGAGGGGGCGCAAAACGCCGAAGTGCATGCCGGCGACTGCATCACCGGCGTGGCCCAGGAGGGCGATACCGTGGCGCGGCATCGCGACGGCGATTTTGTGCTGCTGCTGCAGGGGCGCGTCACGCATGAGCAACTGAGCACCATAGGGCAGCGCCTGATCGCCCACGGCCTGGCCGATATCCCGGGGCTGCCGTTCAAGACGGCGCTGCAGTTCAAGCTGGCGGTGGCCGAGGCGCCGTTCCAGGTGGCCGATGCCACCCACTTGCTGCTGCTACTGGAGGCCGTGCTGGACGAGCTGGCTGCCCGCCCGGGCACGGCGCTGCGCTTTGTCCGCTGGCCCGATGCCAAGGACACGGCGCCCGCTGAAGCGCCGGTTTAGTGAATCCGCATGCCGGGTGTGGCACCCGGCACCGGCTCCAGCACATAAATGCCGGGTTGGGCTTTTTCGTCGGCGTGGCTGGCGGCCAGCACCATGCCTTCGCTGATACCGAACTTCATCTTGCGCGGCGCCAGATTGGCCACCATGACCGTGTGTTTGCCGATCAGGTCTTCGGGTTTGTAAACCGAGGCGATGCCGCTGAAGACATTGCGCATGTGGCCTTCGCCAGCGTCCAGGGTCAGGCGCAGCAGCTTGGTCGAGCCCTCCACGGCTTCGCAGTTGACGATTTTGGCGATGCGCAAATCGACTTTGGCAAAGTCGTCGATGGTGATGGTGGGGGCAATGTCTTCGCCGCCTGGTGCTATGGTTTCGGTAGCTGATTCCGCAGTGGCGACGGGCGCTGGAGGCTCAAACAATGCTTCAAGCTGCTTGGCGTCGACACGCTGCATGAGGTGTTTGTAATCGCCAATCAGGTGGCCGTTGCCCAGGCTGCTGGCGGCGTCGGCAAAGCACAGCGGGGAGATGTTCAAAAAGGCTTCCACCTGGGTGGCCAGCGCTGGCAGCACCGGCTTGAGGTAGAGCGTCAGCAGGCGGAAGGCCTCGATGCAGACACTGCAGACGTCATGCAGGCGCGCTTCCATGCCTTCCTTCTTGGCGAGTTCCCAGGGCTTGTTCTGGTCCACGTAGGCGTTGACCTGGTCGGCCAGCAGCATGACTTCGCGCTGGGCCTTGGCGTATTCGCGGCTTTCATAGAGCTGCGCTATGGTGGCCGACTGGGCGCGCAGGCTGGCCAGCAGTGTCACGCCGTCGCTTGAGACCTCGCCCAGCTTGCCGTCAAAGCGCTTGGCGATGAAGCCGGCGGCGCGGCTGGCGATGTTGATGAACTTGCCCACCAGGTCGCTGTTGACGCGTGCCATGAAGTCGTCGGCATTGAAGTCGAGGTCTTCGTTGCGGGCATTGAGCTTGGCCGCCAGGTAGTAGCGCAGCCATTCGGGGTTCATGCCCAGGCTCAGGTACTTGAGCGGGTCCAGGCCGGTACCGCGGCTCTTGCTCATCTTCTCGCCGTTGTTCACCGTGAGGAAGCCGTGCACAAAGATGTTGTCGGGCGTCTTGCGGCCGCTGAAATGCAGCATGGCGGGCCAGAACAGGGTGTGGAAGGTGACGATGTCCTTGCCGATGAAGTGGTACTGCTCCAGGCCGGGCTGGGCCATGTAGTCGTCATAGCTCTGGCCGCGTTTTTCCAGCAGGTTTTTCAGCGACGCCAGGTAGCCGACCGGTGCGTCCAGCCAGACATAAAAGTATTTGCCCGGCGCGTCGGGAATTTCGATGCCGAAGTAAGGCGCGTCGCGGCTGATGTCCCAGTCGCCCAGGCCCTCGGAGGTGCTGCCGTCGGGGTTGGTGCGCACCGAGAACCACTCCTTGACCTTGTTGGCCACCTCGGGCTGCAGCCGAGGCTTGCCGGACTCATCTGGTCCTTGCGTCCACTGCTGCAGGAACTCGACGCAGCGCGGATCAGAGAGCTTGAAGAAGAGATGCTCCGAGCTTTTCAGCACCGGCACCGCGCCCGACAGGGCGGAAAACGGGTTGATCAGGTCGGTCGGGGCATAGACCGCGCTGCAGACTTCGCAGTTGTCGCCGTACTGATCCTTGCTGTGGCATTTGGGGCATTCGCCCTTGATGAAACGATCGGGCAGGAACATGTTCTTTTCGGGGTCAAAGAACTGCTCAATGGTCTTGCTCTCGATCAGCGAGCCATCCGGGTTGTCACGCAGGTCGCGGTAAATCTGCCGCGCCAACTCGTGGTTTTCCGGCGAATCGGTGCAGCTCCAGTTGTCAAAGCTGATGTGAAAGCCGTCCAAATAGGGCTGGCGGCCGGCCGCGATGTCGGCGACGAATTGCTGCGGCGTCTTGCCGGCTTTTTCGGCGGCAATCATGATGGGCGCGCCGTGGGCGTCGTCGGCGCCGCAGAAGTTCACCTCGTTGCCCTGCATTCGCTGAAAGCGCACCCAGATATCGGCCTGGATGTACTCCATGATGTGGCCAATGTGGAAATTGCCGTTGGCGTAGGGAAGGGCGGTGGTGACAAACAGGCGGCGCTGGGACATATGAAGGTCTTTAAGGCTTTAGAGGGCTAACCCGCGATTTTAAGTCGTTCGGCCCAGACGGCCCCTTGGCAAGTCCCCATGACCCCATGACTGGCGCCGCGGCGTTAGACTTCCAGACAACCCCAGCGGCAGCCGCAGCATGCAAAAAGCACCGGCCTGCCTTGTCAGATTTAATCGGAGACTCCCCAGATGGCTGTAGAGCAACAGGCAATTTTGAATGCGCTGCAAAGCGTTCTAGATCCCAACACGGGCAAGGACTTTGTCAGCACCAAGGCCTTGAAGAACCTGCAAATCAGCGGCGACGAGGTGTCGTTCGAGGTGGAGCTGGGCTACCCCGCCAAGAGCCAGATTCCGGGCTTTCGCAAGAGCCTGATTGCTGCCGCCAAGGGCGTAGCCGGTGTCGGCAATGTGTCGGTCAACGTCATCAGCAAGATCGCCAGCCACAGCGTGCAGCGCGGCGTGCAGCTGCTGCCCAATGTGAAGAACATCATCGCCGTGGCCTCCGGCAAGGGCGGCGTGGGCAAAAGCACCACCGCCGTCAATCTGGCGCTGGCCCTGGCTGCCGAAGGCGCCAGCGTCGGCTTGCTCGATGCCGATATCTACGGCCCCAGCCAGCCCATGATGATGGGCATAGAAGGCCGGCCCGAGAGCATTGACGGCAAAAACATGGAGCCCATGGAAAACTACGGCATCCAGGTCATGTCCATAGGCTTTCTGGTGGCCCAGGACGAGGCCATGATCTGGCGCGGCCCCATGGCCACCCAGGCGCTGGAGCAGCTGCTGCGCCAGACCAACTGGAAAGACCTGGACTACCTGATTGTTGACATGCCGCCGGGCACCGGCGACATCCAGCTCACATTGAGCCAGCGCGTGCCCATGACGGGTGCCGTCATTGTCACCACGCCGCAGGACATCGCGCTGCTGGACGCCAAAAAAGGCATCAAGATGTTCGAGAAGGTCGGTGTGCCGATTCTGGGCATCGTCGAAAACATGGCGGTGCATATCTGCAGCAATTGCGGCCACGCCGAGCATATTTTTGGCGAAGGCGGCGGCAAAAAAATGGCCGCCGACTACAAGATGGACTACCTGGGCGCGCTGCCGCTGGACATGCAGATCCGCCTGCAGGCCGACAACGGCCGACCCACGGTGGTGGCCGATCCCGACGGCGATGTGGCAGCCATTTACAAGGCGGTAGCACGCAAGATGGCGATCACGGTGGCGGCCAAGGCGAAAGACTTTTCGGCCAAGTTCCCGACCATCACGATTTCGAAAAACACCTGACACAGGGCCCAGCCTTTAGGCCACGCGGATGAATCTGCTGACATCACTGCGCTACCTGGTCGCCCTGAGTGAGCACAGACATTTCGCGCGGGCGGCGCAGGCCTGCCACATCACCCAGCCGGCGCTGTCCAACGCCTTGCGGGCGCTGGAAAAGGAATTCGGCACGCCCATCGTCAAGCGCGCCCGCAGCTACGCCGGCCTGACGCCCGAAGGCGAACGCGTGCTGGCCAGCGCCCGGCGCATGCTGCATGAGCATGTGCTGCTGCAGCAGGAGCTCGCCAGCAGCGCCGACCAGCCGCGCGGCCGCTTGCAACTGGGGGTGGTGCCGACGGCGGTGCCGGTGGCTGCGCGCTTTGCCGCCATGCTGCAGGCCGCGCATCCGGGCATCGCGCCGGTGGTGCGCTCCCTGAGCTCGCAGGAGATTGAAGAGGGTCTGGACAATCTTTCGCTGGATCTGGCGCTGGGGTTCACCGACCGGCTGGCCCAGGCCGGCCACTTCGCCGTGCTGCCGCAATACGCCGAGCATTATTTTCTGGTGCGCCGCCGGAAAAATGCCGCCCATGCCAAGGGTGCAAAACTGCACATTGGCGCGGCCATGCGCTGGCTGGACGCCGCGCAAAAGCCTCTGTGCCTGCTGACACCCGAGATGCACAACCGCAGCCTGGTGGACCGCGCTTTTGCCGCCGTGGGCGCCACCGTCCAGCCGGTCATGGAAACCAATTCGGTGCTGACCCTGGCCCTGAGCGTGCTGGCCAGCGATGTCTGCAGCGTGCTGCCCGGCGCGCTGGTCGGCGCGGTGCGCAGCCAGGGCGAGCTCGAAGCCTTGCCGCTGGTGGCTCCGGAAATGGTGACGCCCGTGGGCTTTATCCACCTGGCCAACTCCCGCGCTTCGCGGGCGCTGGAGGCGGCGCTGGCGCTGGCCCAAGAGGCACGCTGGCTGCAGCATGCGGCGCAGCACAGCGGCTCACTCAAGCCCTGAGTCACCCGCCTGTCACCGGTCAGGACGACAGATCGGATGAAGCAAAGAGGAGTAATTCCCCCGCTGCCCGATGAGTTGACATTTGGATGGGCATGGGCTCTGATGAATACCGATCCTGATTCCTTATCGTTTGGACGCAACTTCGCTGACTAATTGAAGGTCACCTACTCGGGATGACGTCGATGCCCAGTCTCAAGTGTCTTTTCTGCCAGCATCTCAACCCGGCCGGTGCAATTTTCTGTAACGATTGTGGCGGGCAGTTGAACCTGCAACCTTGCGAACGATGCGGAGCGATTGACAGCCGATCCGCGAGGAAGTGCTACAAGTGCGGCGCCGAATTCCCTCTGCCTGCGGCAGCGGGGCTTAACCCCTTGCTCGCGCCAACGATCCCTGAAAAAGCGTTCGCTTATTCAACATTGGACGAGGCCGGAGCCGCGGGCCAGGAGGTTGCGCACCCGCACCCTGGGCTGAGCTACTCGCCGCCTGAACCGCAGCCTGTGGATGACATGCTCGCATCCGAAACGGCTGCGACCGCGACCGTGACCAAGCCGCGACGCAGGCTACCTCTTGCCGTCATTTTGGCCTTGTTGCTCGTGTTGGCGGCAGCGCTGGTGTCCGTCTATTTATATCAAGGGAAGCCTGTGCAGCTCGCGCGCACGCAGGGCCAGAAACAGGACCAGCAACAGGGCGAAAGGCAGGCGGTCACCGACCTGTCCAGCGCGCCCAAGTTGCAAGCCCAGGGCACCGTGCAACAACCCGCGACCGCTACGCTTGAACTTGAAAAAACGCCATCGCTTGCGCCACCCAGCGCTGATGCCGCAGCGGCTGCGCGCCCATTGCCGGTGACCGATGCCGAGGTGAAGGCCCGCCACGACCGGCCTATCGATGAAAAATGTCCGCCAGCCGTCGCAACGCTCGGGCTCTGCAATCCGGATACACAACAGGAGAGGCACTAGTATGAAAAACCTCATATTGAGCACGCTGCTGATGGCGGGGATGCTCTGCCACGCCCCGGCAGCGGTCGCTGCGGTGGAATACAAAATCGTCACCGCTTCCGCGCGGGGAACCTATATCAAGATCGGGCAGGATCTTGCTCAGTTTGTGGCGCCGTCGGCGGACATCAAGCTCGACGCTCAGCCGTCGGCCGGATCGGCGGAAAATGTCAGGCGCCTGCGCTACGAGCCGGGCGTCAAACTGGCCTTGGTGCAGTCAGACGTCTACCAGTCCTTTCTCGACATCGCCGCTGGCGGCAACGCGGAGGCCAGAGCCATGATCCGGCCGCTGCGGGTGATCATGCCGCTCTATAACGAGGAGATCTACTTCATCGTGCGGGCCGATTCGGAGCGTAACTTTATCCACGAGATCAAGAATGCAAGGATCAATGCGGGCGAGTCAGGAAGCGGCACGGCGCTGACGTCGGCAACGCTTTACCGCCTGATGTTTGGCGAGCCCATGCCGGACGCCAAGGCGAGCTTTCTTTCCAACGAAGAGGCGCTGGCCAAACTGGTGACGGACAAGACGATTGACGTGGTCGCCGTCGTCGCCGGTCAACCCGCCAAACTGCTGGTTGACATGAAGCCCGAGTCGCGCAAATTGATCAAGCTGCTCAAGTTTGACCCCAACCATGCCTCCAGCGAAGCGGCGCTCAAGACCTATTTTGCAGCCACTGTGCGTGCCAGCAATTACCCCAACCTGCTGACGGCGGATCTCCCGGGGCTGGCCGTCAAGGCCTTTCTCGTCACCTACGATTTCCAGCTGAAGGACACCGAGAGCCACCTGCGGAATTTGGCGCGTTCGCTGTGCCAGAACTTCCAGTCTCTGCAGGAAAAAGGACACCCGAAGTGGCGTGAGGTTGAGCTGGCGCTGCCCGATCTCGGTCGCGGATGGTTCTACTATGCCCCGACGGCGCGTGAGATCCGCGCCTGCATCGCAGGAGAAACCAAGCCGGGAACACCGGTGAAGTCACCAGCGGTGAAGGCCTGTCCGCAGCAGGAACGGATTCTTGGTCTGTGCAAATAGGCTGGCGCAGGATTGTCGGCTGACGCCACTCGCCGGCAAGCGGGGCGGATTCAATCGGTTTATGCCCAGCCAGAATCCGACAAAGCCACAATCTACGGCCATGGTCAACCCGCAGCAAAGGAATTCAATGAACATCGAGATTCGAAAAGAGGTGGCTAATGACGTGGAAGCCATAGACGCCGTGACGACCGCAGCATTCTTGGCCGTGCCCCATACAGACCATACCGAGCAATTCATCGTCAAGGCACTGCGCAAGGCCGGAAAATTGACGATCTCTCTGGTCGCAGAGGTTGGTGAGGTGGTTGTTGGCCATGTGGCCGTATCGCCGGTCTCCATCTCGGACGGGACTTCGGGCTGGTACGGTCTCGGCCCCATTTCAGTGACGCCGGCTTATCAAGGCCAAGGGGTCGGTTCACGCCTCATGGGCGAAGCCCTGCGCGCGCTGCGCGAAAGCGGAGCCTCGGGTTGCGTCGTTCTCGGCGAGCCTGGCTATTACGGCCGTTTCGGCTTTCGGGCTGAGTCCGGCCTTGTCCTCCCGAACGTTCCACCCGAGTACTTCCAGGCCCTGTCTTTCGGCGCCGCCATGCCATGCGGCACGGTCTCCTACGACGAGTCGTTCAGCGCGCAGGCCTGACGAGGGTCAGAATATGGCGATGTGCGTGTGCGGGTACTCGTCAGCGGTGGCTTTCTGGATGTTGAATATTCATGGTTGACTCGCCAGTCAACGGTCGGTCGGGACGGCCAATAATGGTCCCGAAGTCGCCTTTGGTTCATCTCTCGAACCATCCAAGCGTTACCGTCAGTGATTCGGATTGCAAAAAATCCATCATCGGCGCGGCTTCTGAATGCACTGCGCGAGGTGCCTAAAAACTACATCGGGATGCGCGGAGATAAACACCCAAGTCTCCTCAAAATTGATTCCCTCCTCAAAGCAGAGCTTTCGAAATTCTTCTTTGTTCCAGCTTCTGCGTCTGGGGCTGTAGTCCCGCCGACGAGGTAATGGGTAACTTGGCCTACGGTATTGAGAGTTCGCCCATGGTTGCTCGCGTCCTGCGTCGATCCCGACCTGAGGAGCATCGGCGAATCCTTACAACAGCATCAGTCCCATCCCACAAACCGAGGCCCCGCGATGCGTACGATTGGAGTTGTTTGGACAATGGCGAATGCCGGGTGCTCAACTCTGTAGGAGATACGAAATGACGAGCAAGAACACAATCTGTCTGTGGTACGAGCGCGACGCCTTTGACGCCGCCAACTTTTATGCCGAAACCTTCCCCGACAGCGCTGTCGGCGCCATCCTCCGCGCACCGGGCGACTATCCCGATGGCAAGCAGGGCGATGTCCTGACGGTCGAGTTCACCGTCGCCGGCATCCCCTGCATCGGGCTGAACGGTGGCCCCCACTTCAAGCACAGCGAAGCCTTTTCTTTTCAAATCGCGACCGACGACCAGGCCGAAACCGACCGCTTGTGGAACGCCATCGTCAGCAATGGCGGGCAGGAAAGCGAGTGCGGCTGGTGCAAGGACCGGTGGGGATTGTCATGGCAGATTACCCCGCGCGTCCTCACCGCGGCGATAGCCGGCCCCGATCATGCGGCGGCCAAGCGCGCTTTCGACGCAATGATGACCATGAAAAAGATCGACATCGCCGCGATAGAGGCGGCACGCCTGGGGTGACCGGTCTGGAGCCGGCAGTTTCGCTATTCGACAGCCAAGAGTCAGTCTTAAGCGCTCCTCCTGAACCCGCCCTCCACATTCACAGCTTGAATCTGCCCATACAGCGATTCAATTTGACGCCGACCGCGCGGACGGCGACAGTGCGTTGATGATGCATCCCAGCCAGGCGCCTGAAATCAGGCCTATAGCCATTGCCACCCTCGATGAAATGCGCGAGCGTATCCGCCGCAAAAGCCGGCTCAAGGGCCGCCAGGCCGATGACGCCTCGATAACCGAAGTCCGCGCGCTGATAGGCTTGAAGCCTGAAGCCGGTCACCGGCGCGACCTGCTGATAGAGCACCTGCACAAGCTCAACGACGCTTACCGCTGCCTGCACGACCGCCACCTGGTGGCGCTGGCCAAGGAGATGAACATCCCCATGGCCGAGGTCTATGAGGTCGCCACCTTCTATCACCACTTTGAAGTCGTCAAGGGTGATGAGGCCGTGCCCGGCCTGACGGTGCGCGTCTGTGACGGGCTGAGCTGTGAGCTGGCCGGTGCACAGGATTTGCTGGCGCGCTTGCCGGCCTTGCTGGGCAACGCGGATGTGCGCGTCATCGCCTCCCCCTGCATAGGCCGCTGCGAGCAGGCACCGGCGGCGCTGGTGCAGCAGCGCGCCGTGCCCTTTGCCACGCTTGAAACCCTTGTTTATGAAGCAAATAGGCCTCTAGCCCAGGTGGGTAATGCGCAGGAAGCTATTAATTTCGTAGCGTCAGAGTGGGCGGAGAAAAGCCTGCCGGACGCGGCCGGGCAGGGCGCGCCAGCCTACACCGATTACGACAGCTACCGCGCCCACGGCGGCTACGCCCTGGCGGCCGCCGTCGTCAATGGCGAGGAAGAGGCCGAGACCATCCTCAAGGCCATGGAAGATTCCGGCCTGCGCGGACTCGGTGGTGCAGGATTTCCCGCCGGGCGCAAATGGCGCATCGTGCGCGATCAGCCTGCGCCGCGCCTGATGGCGGTGAACATCGACGAGGGCGAGCCCGGCACCTTCAAGGACCGCGTTTACCTGGAGCGCGATCCGCACCGCTTTCTGGAGGGCCTGCTGGTGGCCGCGCAGGTGGTGGGCGTGCAGGCCTGCTACATCTATCTGCGCGATGAATACCACGACTGCCGCGCCATGCTGCAAGCCGAAATCGCCAAGCTGCAGGCCAACCCGCCCTGTCATTTGCCGCTGATAGAGCTGCGCCGCGGCGCCGGCGCCTACATTTGCGGCGAAGAGTCCGCCATGATTGAAAGCATTGAGGGAAAACGCGGCGAGCCGCGCATGCGCCCGCCCTACATCGCCCAGGTGGGGCTGTTTGGCCGTCCTACGCTGGAGCACAATTTCGAGACCCTGTACTGGGTGCGCGACATCGTCGAAAAAGGCCCGCAGTGGTTTAGCGGCTTTGGCCGCAACGGCCGCAAGGGGCTGCGCAGTTTTAGCGTCAGCGGCCGCGTGAAAAACCCGGGCGTGAAACTGGCGCCGGCCGGTATCACCCTGCTGGAACTGGTCGACGAATACTGCGGCGGCATGCAGGACGGCCACACGCTGTATGCCTACCTGCCTGGCGGCGCATCGGGCGGCATCTTTCCTGCGAGCCACGCCAACGTGCCCTTGGACTTCGACACCTTGCAGCCGCATGGCGGCTTCATAGGCTCGGCCGCTGTGATCGTGCTGGGCCAGCAGGACAAGGCGCGCGACGCGGCCTTGAACATGATGCGCTTCTTCGCGCACGAAAGCTGCGGCCAGTGCACGCCCTGCCGCGTCGGCACGGCCAAGGCCGCCGGCCTCATGGAAACCGCTGTGTGGGACAACGACACGCTGGAAGACCTCAACATCGTAATGACAGACGCCTCCATCTGCGGCCTGGGACAGGCCGCGCCGAATCCGGTGCGTTGCGTCCAAAAATATTTCGCGCATGAGATTGGAGCTGCCGCATGAACGCGCCCGCCAAACTGATTGAGGTCTTGCCCCAAACCATTGAGTTCACGCTCGACGGCAAAACCATTGACGCCTACGAAGGCGAAACCATTTTCAAGGCCGCCCAGCGCCACGGCGTGGACATTCCCCACCTTTGCTACAAGGACGGCTTGCGCCCCGACGGTAATTGCCGCGCCTGCGTGGTGGAGATCAAGGGTGAGCGCACGCTGGCGCCCAGCTGCTGCCGCAGCGTCAGCGCCGGCATGGAGGTGCAGGCCGGCAGCGAGCGCGCTCTCAAGAGCCAGAAGATGGTGCTGGAGCTATTGCTCTCCGACATGCCCGACACCGGCTACAAGTGGAACGAGCAAGACGAATCGTTGCAGCATGGCGAATTGAGCGAATGGGCGGACCGCATGGACGTGGCCGTGCGGCCCGAACTCAAGGCCTTGCGGCGCGAGCAGCCGAAAGCCGATGTCTCGCATCCGGCCATGGCCGTCAACCTGGACGCCTGCATACAGTGCAATCGCTGCGTGCGCGCTTGTCGCGAGGAACAGGTCAACGATGTGATCGGTTTCGCCCTGCGCGGCGCGCACAGCGAGATCGTGTTTGACCTGAACGACCCCATGGGCGACAGCACTTGCGTGGCCTGCGGCGAATGCGTGCAGGCCTGCCCCACCGGCGCGCTGATGCCCAAAACGCAAATTGGCTCGCAGGTTGTCGACAAGAAGGTTGATTCGGTCTGCCCCTTCTGCGGCGTCGGTTGCCTGCTCACTTACAACGTGAAGGACAACAAAATAGTCAGCGTCGATGGTCGCGATGGCCCGGCCAACCACAGCCGCCTATGCGTCAAGGGCCGCTTCGGTTTTGACTACGCCCACAGCCCGCAGCGTCTGACCAAGCCTTTGATACGCAGGGCCGGCGTGGCCAAAGACCCCGAGGCCTTGCAGCATCTCAATCGTGACACGGCCGACTGGTCGGACGTGTTCCGCGAAGCGACCTGGGAAGAGGCGCTGGCGTTGAGCGGCGATACGCTCAAAGGCCTGCGCGACACGCACGGCAAAAAAACGCTGGCCGGCTTTGGTTCGGCCAAGGGCAGCAACGAAGAGGCTTATTTGTTCCAGAAGCTGGTGCGCACCGGCTTTGGCAGCAACAACGTCGACCATTGCACCCGGCTGTGTCACGCCTCCAGCGTGGCGGCCTTGCTGGAGGGCGTGGGCTCGGGCGCGGTCAGCAACCAGGTCAACGACGTGGCGCATGCGGGATTGATTTTTGTCATAGGTTCGAACCCGACGGCCAACCATCCGGTAGCCGCCACCTGGATGAAAAACGCCGCCAAGAACGGCGCCAAGATCGTGCTAGCCGACCCGCGCATCACCGACATCGGCAAACATGCCTGGCGCACCTTGCAGTTCAAGGCCGACACGGATGTGGCCATGCTTAACGCGCTGATTTACACGGTGATTGACGAAGGCCTGGTGGACCAGGACTTCATCGCCAAACGCGCCAGCAACTTCGAAGCCTTGAAGGAGAACGTTAAGGGCTATAGCCCCGAGGCCATGGCGCCGATTTGCGGCATTCCGGCAGCAACGCTGCGCGAGGTGGCGCGTGAATTCGCCAAGGCCAAGGGCGCGATGATTCTGTGGGGCATGGGCGTGAGCCAGCATGTGCACGGCACCGACAATGCGCGCTGCCTGATTGCCCTGAGCACGGTGACCGGGCAGATCGGCAAGCCCGGCTCCGGCCTGCACCCGCTGCGCGGCCAGAACAATGTGCAGGGCGCCAGCGACGCTGGCCTGATCCCCATGATGTTCCCCAACTACCAGCGCGTGGACAACCAGGGCGTGCATGCCTGGTTCGAGGACTTTTGGCAAACCCCTTTGGATGATCAGCCCGGCTACACCGTGGTGGAAATCATGCACAAGATACTGGCGCCAGAAAGCGACCCGCACAAGATTCGCGGCATGTACATCATGGGCGAGAACCCGGCCATGAGCGACCCGGATCTGAACCATGCGCGCCATGCGCTGGCCAGTCTGGAGCATCTGGTGGTGCAGGACATTTTCATGACCGAAACCGCCTGGCTCGCCGATGTGGTGCTGCCGGCCACGGCCTGGCCGGAGAAGACCGGCACGGTCAGCAACACCGACCGCATGGTGCAACTAGGCCAGCAGGCCGTGACGCCGCCGGGCGACGCCAAGCCTGACTTGTGGATCATCCAGCAGCTCGCACAACGGATGGGCTTGAACTGGAACTACGCCGGCGAACACAGCGGCGTGGCGGCGGTGTATGAGGAAATGCGCCAGGCCATGCATGCCGTGATTTCGGGCATCAGCTGGGAGCGGCTGCAGCGTGAATCCAGCGTGACCTACCCCTGCCTGAGTGCCGATGATCCGGGCGCGCCAACGGTGTTCATGGAGCGCTTTGACACCGCCGACGGGCGTGTCAAGCTGGTGCCGGCCGACATCATTCCAGCTAATGAGCGGCCCGATGCCGACTTCCCCTTTGTGCTCATCACCGGGCGCCAGCTGGAGCATTGGCACACCGGCAGCATGACGCGGCGTTCCGAGGTGCTCGATGCCATCGAGCCCATGGCCACCGCCTCCATGTGTGGGGCCGATCTGCTCAGGCTGGGCCTGGCTGCGGGTGACGTGATCACGGTGCAATCGCGCCGGGGCGAGGTGGCGCTTCATATTCGGCGCGATGACGGCACGCCTCAGGGCGCGGTCTTCATTCCTTTTGCTTACTACGAGGCGGCGGCCAATCTGATGACCAATGCGGCGCTGGATCCCTTCGGCAAGATTCCGGAATTCAAGTACTGCGCGGTGGCCGTGCGGCCCGGCGGCCAGCCTGCCGTGGTGGCTGGCTATGGCGCAGGTGGGGCGAGAAGCTAGTTTTTCACTGAGGTTTCCCCAGTGGAAAACGGGGTCAAGAATGAGCCGGACTCTGAGCCTGATGCCCGGCTGCTACCATTCACGCCGTTGACAAGCCTTTCATTTCTACCAATGCACTCCCTTTACCCTCCACTTTGCACAGGCGCCAAGCGCAGCCTGGCTGTGGAGCGGCGCGTCGTTGCGGGTGAGATTTGGCCGTACAAGCCGGTCGCACATTCCTCAGCCCGGCGATAACCTTTCTTCTTTTTTGCGCAAACCATTGATCGCCGGGCACCCGCTCAGCGCGATGGCGGCCGTCTGTTGACATCAGATGGGGCCGCTCCCAATGGAGATGCGTGATGTATCCAAATAAACAGGGCGAGCGCGTGCTTGCCGGACTGGACTCGATCAGACTGTCCACACTCGACGGCGCTCAACCCGCCCAGGCCCTAGTCGCCAACTTGAACTCGGCCGACATTGCGCTGGGTTGAAGACGATGGAATTCACAACGAAATTTCTCCGGGCCAAGAGCCCTTGCACCAACGGCTTTCGCTGGTTTGTCCGCAACGTCGAAGACGGCAGCGGCTATCAGCAGGCCCTGGATACGCTGGTCGCTGCCGGGCGTGTCGATGATGCCTGCTGGCTTTTGACGCAGTTTGGTCCCACCAATGAGGTGCTCAGCCTTGACTCGGTGGATGCCGAGGCTCTTGTCTTTGCGGGCACCCTGGAGGTTCGCGGCGGCATCGATGTCGACACCGTCATACACGCCGGGCGATCGATTCGGGCCGGTGGCGGCATACGCGCCGGGCGTGCCATCGTGGCCGGCGAGGATATCCGGGTGGCAGGCAGCATCCACAGCAGCGGAACGCTCAAATCTGGCGGCGGCATCCGGGCCGATTGGGGCATAGAGATTCAGGAGGCCATTCTTTGCGGCGGCGACCTGCGCGCCGCCTGGGATGTGATCTGCCACGGCAAGCTGTCGCTGACGGGCAGCGCCTTTATCGGGCAGGACTTGATCGTCCATGGCCTGGTCGAGTGCGGCAAGGGCCTGAACGCGGGCGGCGCCATCGTCGTCGCTGACAGCCTACGGGTTGGACAGGGCATGCTGGCCGGCGGAGCCATCAGCGGTGGCATGCACCTGGAAGCGGGCTGGGGCATCCGGGCCGGCGAATCCATACACGCCAATGGTTCCATCAAGGCTGGCGAGAGTTTGTCTGCGGGCGACGATATCCGCGCAGGCGATGGCTATGGCGTGTATGCCGGTCTGAACGTGCAGGTCGACTCCTGGGAGTCCAGCGCGCCTGTGATGGCGCAGACAAAGCCGGCCGGCCTGATGAGCGGCTGCTGGGCCGGGCCACGCCTTTTGTAAGGCGGGGCTCTCGATGACTGCAAGCGCTTGGCTGGCCTCACACCGTCAATTGGGTGCTCGGCCGGCTAGCAGATTCACTGCCGGTGGATTGCCGCGAAGCTGAGCACCGCTTCCAGCATGGCGCGCAGATGCGGCTGCAGCGCGGCCGCCCGTTCGGGCAGGTAGTCAAAGGGCATTTGCTCCTGCATATAGCTGCACTGGGTAATTTCGAGCTGGATGGCGTGCACGTTTTGCGCCGGCTGACCGTAGTGGCGCGTGATGTGGCCGCCCTTGAAGCGGCCATTGAGCACGGCCTGGTAGGCCGTCGCCGCCTCGCCTATACCTAGCAGCGTTTGCGCCAGTGCCGGGTCGCAGCTCTCGCCGTTGGCGGTGCCCAGGTTGAGGTCGGGCAGCTTGCCTTCGAAGAAGCGTGGCAGCACCGAGCGTATCGAGTGCGCGTCCCACAGCATGGCGATGCCGTGTACCGATTTGAGGCGTGCCAGTTCGGCGGCCAGTTGCTGGTGGTAGGGCTGCCAGATGGCATCGCGGCGTGCGGCGATCTCCTCGTCGCCGGGCAGGTCGCCGGCGGCGTAAACCGGCCGCTTGTCGAAGGTGTCTACCGGGCACAGGCCGGTGGTGTCCTGACCGGGGTAAAGGTTCTGGTTGTCCGGCGGACGGTTCAGGTCGACCACATAGCGCGAATGCGTCGCCACCAGCACCGAAGCGCCCAGGGCATCGGCAAAGTCATAGAGGCGTTCCAGGTGCCAGTCGGTGTCGTGCACCTGCTGCGCCTCGGGCGTGAAGCGCGCCGCGAGCTCCGGCGGCACATGGGTGCCGACATGCGGCATGGAGATCAGCAAGGGCTGCGTGCCCTGGCGAAAGCGGAAGGCGGGTTCTGCGGTGTGAAATGTCATGGAAAACCTCCTGGGTTCAGGGTGTCAGCAACTGGCTGCGTGCGGCGACAAAGCCGGCCGTTGCCTTGTGGTGAAGAGAGTGGCGGCCCGCCGTGACGCGTGGCTGGCCGGCGGCCCAGACCGCGTCAATCGCGCTGGTTCTGTGGCTGGCGAAGACATGGGCCGACAGCATGTCGGGGGCGCTCAGGCCTTGCAGTGCCGGATGCTGGGCGTCTAGCGCCACCAGGTCGGCCTGCTGGCCAGGCGCCAGCCCGCCAACCGCGCGGCCGGCCGCCTGTGCGCCGCCCTGGACGGCGGCCAACGTCATGGCGCTGGCCACCTGAGGCTGCGCCGGCGTGGCGCTGACATTGCGCTGGCGCGTTGCCAGGCGCTGGCTGTATTCGAGCAGCAGCAGCTCCTCGGCGGCATTGACGCAGATATGGCTGTCTGAGCCTAGGCCCCAGGCGCCACTCGCTGCGGTCCAGACCGGCAGGTCGAAGATGCCGTCGCCCAGGTTGGCTTCGGTGGTCGGGCACAGGCCGGCCACGGCACCGCTGGCAGCGGCCCGCCGATACTCGTCGGCGTCCATGTGCGTGGCATGCACCAGGCACCAGCGCCGGTCAACCGGGGCATGGTCGAGCAGCCAGGCCACCGGGCGCTGGCCGCTCCAGGCGATGCAGCCGTCAACTTCTTGCGTCTGTTCGGCAATGTGAATGTGCACCGGTGCGCTGGCGTCTATGGCATCCAGGCCGGCGAGCGCCTCGCGCAGCGCCTCGGGCGGCACGGCACGCAGCGAATGGGGCGCCAGGCCGAGTCGTGCCGCTTGCGCATCGCACTGCGGCTTGAGGCCTTCGAGCAGCCGCAGCATGGAGTCGGTGGAGCGGATGAAACGGCGCTGGCCTGCGTTGGGCGGCAAGCCGCCAAAGCCGCTGGTCTGGTAGAGCACAGGCAGCAGGGTGATGCCTATGCCAGCGTGCTGGGCCGCGCGCAGCAGCGCCAGCGCCAGCGTGGCGTCGTCGGCATAGGGCTGACCATCGGTGTCGTGGTGGACGTAATGAAATTCGCAGACCGAGGTGTAGCCGGCTTCCAGCATTTCCACGTACAGGCCCAGGGCGATGGCTTCGAGCTGATCGGGGCTCAGTCTGGAGGCAAAGCGGTACATCAGCGTGCGCCAGCTCCAGAAGCTGTCCTGTGCCTCGCCGCGGTATTCGGTCAGGCCGGCGAGGGCGCGTTGGAAGGCATGGGAGTGCAGATTGGGTGTGCCGGGAATGAGCGGGCCTGCTGCTGTTGGCGTTCCTAGGGGCGGTGTTGCCGTGTCGGGCTGGACTTGGGTGAGCTGGCCGGCGTCGTTCCAGGTGAGCAGGACGTTTTGGGCCCAGCCGGTGGGGAGTAGGGCGTTGGGGGCGAAGAGGCTTTTTGTCATGGCTGGTGTTGGTCTGGGGGGCTTTAAAGGGAGTTGCTGGCCGGGAGTCGCCCGGCGGCGAGTAACTTTCTTTTGCTTCGCCAAAAGAAAGTCACCAAAGAAAAGGCGACCCGCAGTCTGGGTCCCTGCGCGTCGCTACGGGCAACCTGCGCTGCTCGACTCCGGCGGGGGTCCGCAGAACTCGCCTGCGGCTCAAACAACTGCGGCCCTGATCCCGCCTCCATCTGTGCTGCTCGGCCCAGCCAGGACGGGTTTGGGGAAAAGAAATCGGAATCGGGGAGCAGAACGCGCAAAGCGCGTTCTGCGTATTTGGCTGTTTGTATTCTTCCCCTAAGCCCTTCTGGTTGCGCCGAGGAGCGCAGGGCCAGGCGGATAAGGGCTGGCACTTGTTTGAGCGCAGCGAGTTTGTGCCAGACCCCGCCTGGACAGAGCACCGCAGGTTGCCCGAAGCGCAGCGTAGGGACGCGGACAGCAGGGTCGCCTTTTGGTGTTCGCATAACTTCGCTGCGCGAAGTGAGCGAACCCCCACTGCGTGAACTTTGCTTACTTTCTTTTGGCGAAGCAAAAGAAAGTGAGTAGCCGCCGGGCGACACCCGGCCCCGGAACTCAAATAAAGAACAGCCAAAAACCATCACCGAATCCACCCCTGCCGAACAACAGTCCGCACTGGCCGCCCACCAAACCAGTAAGCCAGCTCCGCCGCCTCGCGCACATTCCACAGCACAAAGTTGGCCGGCAAGCCGACGGCAATCACCCCATGCGTGTCCTGCAAGCCCAAGGCCCGCGCCGCATGCACCGTCACACCGGCCAGCGCCTCCGGCACCGTCAGGCGGAACAGGGTGCAGGCCATGTTGACCATGAGCAGCAGGCTCAAGGCCGGCGAGGTGCCCGGGTTGTGATCGGTCGAAACGGCCATGGGCACGCCGGCCGCACGCAAAGCTTCAATCGGCGGCAGATGGGTGTCGCGCAGGGTGTAATAGGCGCCTGGCAGCAACACGGCCACGGTGCCGGCGGCGCGCATGGCCTCAATGCCGGCCTGTGGCAGGTGTTCGATGTGGTCGCACGAGAGTGCGCCAAAGCGCGCCGCCAGCTCTGAGCCGCCCATGTCCGAGAGCTGCTCGGCATGCAGCTTGACCGGCAGGCCAAGCGCCTGGGCGGCCTTGAAGACGCGCTCGGTTTCTTCGAGCGAAAAGGCGATGCGCTCGCAGAACACATCGACCGCATCAATCAGCCCTTCGGCGGCCAGCGTCGGCATCATTTCGCGGCAGACCAGGTCGGTGTATTCACTACTACCGTTGGGGCGGCCGGCATATTCGGGTGGCAGCGCATGGGCGCCTAAAAAGGTGGTGCGCACCGTCACGCCATAGGCTTCGCCCAAGCGGCGCGCCACGCGCAGCTGCTTGCGCTCGTGCGCCAAGGCCAGGCCGTAGCCGGACTTGATTTCTATGGCGCAAACGCCCTCGGCCAGCAGGGCTTCCAGCCGTGGCGCGGCACTGGCGAAGAGTTCGTCCTCGCTGGCTTCACGGGTAGCGCGCACGCTGGAGACGATGCCGCCGCCGGCCTTGGTCACTTCCTCGTAGCTGGCGCCGGCCAGGCGCATGGCAAATTCGTTGGCGCGCTGGCCGCCATAGACCAGGTGGGTGTGGCAGTCGATCAGACCGGCCGTGACCAGCGCGCCGCCGCCGTCGTGGCGCGCCAGCCCGGCGTAGGCGGCGGGCAGCGCTGCGGCGTCGCCTATCCAGTGAATCCGGCCCTGCTGCACCACGATGACCGCATTGGCGTCTGCGCCTAGCGTGAACGCTGGCGCGGCACCGGGCGCCAGGCGCAAGCCGGTCCAGAGGCCGTCGGCCGAAGAAAGGGAAGTGGCATCAGAGGTCATGGAGGACTTTGGCTTGCGCGTCGATTGCTATAAATTTAATAGCTTGTCGCGCATATTGGTATTGGGCTACAGGCTTATTTCTTATAAATTCAGGGCTTGGTGAAGCGCACCAGCAGCAGTCGTGCGTCTAGCGCCTCTGGCGTCTCGGGTGCTGGCTGCCAGGCTTGCGGCGTCTCGGTCCAGTAGAGGCCCTCGCCTTCGCGCAAGGCCAGGCCTTGGCCCAGCCGCCAGTTGCCGCGCCAGGCCAGCAGCACGCCCTGAGGCGCAGCCTGGACGGCGCTGGCGGCATCCAATACCCGCAGCTCGGCCCGCCATTGGTCGCGGCGCGCCATCACGTTGAAGTCGCTGGAGGGGCCGCCCAGCAGCGTGCAGTCCACGGCGGCATCGCCGCTGAAGGCGAAGGGCTGCAGCGGCTGGGCTAGCAGGTGATCGATAGACCCGTCGGCTGAGCGCAGACGCACGCCGTCGCCGTCCAGCAGCATGATGCAGCGGTCCACGCTTTCAAAGACCGAGAAGGGGCCGGCGGCGGCAATGCTGGCGATGCTGACGCGCCAGCCGAAGTTGTCCAGCCCGCTGGCCGGCGGCCAGCAGGCGATTTCGCGGGTGCTGCCGCCACCGTTTTTCCAGGGTTGGGCCGGCAGTTCGGCAAGGCTGAAGTGTTGCAGTCTCATGGGGCTAAGGTTTGGCTCAGGCGATCAGTTGCGGGAACAGCGGGTGATCCATGGGCGCGCCGGCCGGCAGCGCCTCGGCCAGACCGGGAAAGTCGGGCGAGGTGGCCCAGCGGCGCGGCGCATGGCGAATGTCGTCGCCCAGAAAGCGCACCGAGAAGACGCGGCGCCGCATGGCGCCTTCGACACTGCCCGCCGCGTGCAGCGTGAGCATGTGAAAACAGACAAAGTCGCCGGGCTCTATGTCCCAGCCCAGGATGGGGAAACGATCGCGCGCGGCTTCGATGTCGGGCAGGTCGGCCAGGCTGCCTTCGGGAAACCATTTGGCCTGGTGGTCCATGAAGGTGCGCGGCATCAGCCAAGGGCCTTTGTGCGAGCCGGCGACGAATTCCAGCGTGGCGGCGCGCGTCACCGGATCGACCGGAATCCACATGCTGACGTTTTGGCTGCCCTCGATGTTGTAGTAGGGCTGGTCCTGGTGCCAGGGCGTGCGCTGGCGCGTGCCGGGCTCCTTGACCAGCAGATGGTCGTGGTACAGGCGCACCGTCTCCGAGGCCATCAGGCGCTGCGCCGCCAGCGCCAGCGGCGTCTCGCGAATAAAGCGTTCGAACTGGGCAATCTGCTGCCAGTTGCAGAAGTCTTCAAAAAAGCGGCCCGGGTCGTCGGGCCGGCTCGCCACCTTGGCGCGCGGGCTGGGCGCCGCCAAGTTGGCTTCTATGCCGTCCCGCAGCAGCGCCACTTCGTCGGCGTTCAAGAGCTGGCGGATGCAAATCGCACCGTCGCGCTGGAAGTCGGCCACCAGCTGATCGCTCAGACGCTCTTGCAGCCGGCGCTGCAAGGCCATGGTGAATGATGGGTTCATGAGCGCCTCCGAAGGGTGTGCCGCAGCAAGCGGCGATCAGGTGCGTGTCAGCACGGCCTGCAAAAAGGAGCGGGTGCGCTCCTGGCTGGGGTTGGTGAAGATGGTTTCGGGCGCGCCGGCTTCTATGATGCCGCCGCCGTCCATCACCACCACCACGTCGCCAACCTCGCGCGCAAAGTCCATCTCGTGGGTGACCACCATCATGGTCATGCCTTCGCTGGCCAGCATCTTCATGACCTGCAGCACCTCGCCCACCAGCTCGGGGTCCAGCGCCGAGGTCGGTTCGTCAAACAGCATGACCTTGGGTTTCATGGCCAGTGCCCGCGCAATCGCCACGCGCTGCTTCTGGCCGCCCGACAGGCTGGCCGGCATGGCATGGGCCTTGTGCGCCAGGCCGACCTTGGCGAGCAGGGCCTGGGCCTCGGTATCGGCCTCGACGCGCGACAGGCCGCGCAGCTTGCGCGGGCCCAGCGAGACGTTGTGCAGCACCGACAGGTGGGGAAACAGGTTGAAGCCCTGAAACACCATGCCGACTTCTTCGCGCAGCGCGTCAAGCTCCTGGTCCGGCAACATGCGGCCGTCCTTGACCAGCATGCGGCCGCAGATCTCGACGCTGCCGCCCTGGGGCTGCTCCAGCCCGTTGCAGCAACGCAAAAAGGTGCTCTTGCCGGAACCGCTGGGGCCTATCACCACCACCACCTGCTGAGGCTGGACATCGAAATCTATGCTCTTGAGCACCACGTGCTCGCCAAAGGCCTTGTGCAGGCCGCGAATACGCACCATGGGCGTGGCGCTGTTGTCTGCCGTTTTCATTGAACCATTCCTCCCGCGCGCAGGCGCAGCTCGATGTGACGCAGCACCAGGGTGGTGGCGCCGGTCAGTATGAAATAAATCACGGCAATCGCCAGGTAGACCTCCAGCGAGCGATAGGACACGCTGATGATTTTTTGTCCTTCGTGCATGACGTCGTGAATGGTCAGCAGTGACACCAGGGCCGAGTTCTTGATCAGTGCAATGAACTCATTGCCCAGCGGCGGAATCATGCGTACCACGGCCTGGGGCAGCACCACGCTACGCATGGCCATGCCCGGCGACATGCCGATGGAGCGCGCCGCTTCCATCTGGCCACGGTCAATCGACTGGATGGCGCCGCGCACCACTTCCGAGACATAGGCCCCGGAATAAAGGCCCAGACCGATCACGCCGCAGAGGAAAGCCGGCAGCAAAAGTCCGAACTGTGGCAGGCCAAAGAACAGAATGAACAGCTGCACCAGCAGCGGCGTGCCGCGTATGGCCGCCACATAGGCAGTGCACAGGCCATAGACCAGGCGCCGCTTGGGGTTGAGCCGGCCAATGCCGATCAGCAAGCCCATCACGCATCCCAGCGCCAGCGAGGCGGCCGTGATTTCCACGGTCACCAGGGCGCCGCGCAGCAAGTCGGGCCAACCGGCCCAGACGGGAGAAAAATCGAGTTCCATCGCTCAGCTGCTCGTCAAGTTACTTGGCAACGTTGTTGCTAAACCATTTTTTGACAATGGCCGCGTAGGTGCCGTCGGCCTTGAGCTTCTCGATGGCGCCGTTGACGGCCTTGGTCAGCTCGGGCGAGTCCTTGCGGATTGCCATGCCGTACTCCTCGGTCGTGATCTGCTCGGGCAGCACCTTCAGGCCGGGGCGGGTGCGCACATACTGGTAGGCGGCGGGCTTGCCGGTGACGGCGGCGTCGGCACGGCCGATGTCGACGAGGTTGAACATTTCCTGGTTCTTCTCGACTTCCATCAGCTGCACCTGCGGGAATTTTTCCTTGGTGTAGGAAACCGACTTGGTGCCGACCTGCACGCTGACCTTCTTGCCGTTGATGTCGGCCGGCGTCTTGATCGCCGTATTGCCGTCCTTCACCATGACGACCAGGCCGCCAGCGTAATAGGGGATGGTGAAGTCGACCACCTTCTTGCGCTCATCGGTGATGTAGATGCCAGACACGGCCATGTCGAAGCGCTTGGAGATCAGGCCCGGCACCAGGCCCTTGAAATCGATGTCCACCCATTCGACCTTGCGGCCCAGCGTCTTGCCTATGGCTTCGACCAGCTCAATGTCAAAACCCGTGCGTTTGCCGTTGTCGACATATTCCATGGGCGGGAAGGTGGCATCGGTGCCTACGCGCAGCACATTGTCTTGTGCGTGCACGCCGGTGCTGCCTAGCGTCAGAGCGGCCAGGCTGGCCAGCAGAAGGTTGCGACGAAAGTTCATGGAATTGTCTCCAGTGGGTTGTGGTTGGGTGAGGGAAATCAGTGAATGCCTAAGCCGCGTGAGATGCGCGCGGCGGTAACGATGGTCATGCGTATCAGCGCCTGGTCCTGGCCTTGAGCCCGTGAGATCGGCGCCATCAGCGTGATCGCGCCCACGGCTTGCCGTGCCGTTCCGAACAAGGGGACGCTGACGCCCCAGACGCCGGCATCGACCTCGCCGGTGCTGGCGGCATAGCCGGCCTGGCGGATGTGCTCCAGCTCGGACTGGGCGGCTTGCCGATCGGCGCTGTCGGGGCCGTATTGCTGGTCCAGCACGGCGGCCTGCGCTGCCGGCGGCAAGTGGGCCAGCAGGCATTTGGCCGAGGCACCTGCACGCAGGGGAACGCTGCGCCCTTTTTCGAAAGAGCAGCGCAGCGATTGCTGGCTTTCAACCATGTCCAGGCAGATTGCCTGGTCGTTGACCGCCACGATCAGGCCTACGCTCTCATGGGACTGCTGGGCCAGCGCCTGCAGGTCGGGCCGCGCCTGGCACACCAGATGCGAGGCCAGATCGAAACCGAGCGCCATTTGCAGGCTCAGCGGTCCGGGGGCGTAGTGGCCGTCGCTCTCCAGCACAAAGCCCCAGCGCTTGAGCCGCACCAGTTGTCGGTACAGCGTGCTACGGGCCAGGCCGGTGCGTTCCATGAGCTCCGCCGCCGACAAGGCCTGGCCTTGCTGGGCCAGCACGGCCAGCACTTGCAGGACGCGGTCGGCCGTGGTGACGGAGGGGGATGCGCTGGTTGGCATGAAGGCAGTATCAAAGGATTTACTCACCATTTAAACCCCTCATTCCCAATTTATGGGAATGAACTTCCCTTTTTTAGCGTGGTTTTACCCAAGCATGGGCAGTTTGAGGCCTTGCTTTTTGGCCGTCGCGATGGCGATGTCATAGCCCGCATCGGCATGGCGCATCACGCCCGAGCCGCTGTCGTTGACCAGCACGCGCGCCAGGCGCTCGGCGGCGGCATCGCTGCCATCGGCCACGATCACCATGCCCGAGTGCTGTGAATAGCCCATGCCGACGCCGCCGCCATGGTGCAGGCTGACCCAGGTGGCGCCGCCAGCGGTGTTGAGCAGAGCATTGAGCAGCGGCCAGTCGGATACGGCATCGGTGCCGTCCTTCATGGCTTCGGTTTCGCGGTTGGGGCTGGCGACCGAGCCGGTGTCCAGGTGATCGCGGCCTATGACGATAGGGGCTTTGAGTTCACCCGTGCGCACCATCTCGTTGAAGGCCAGGCCGGCGATGTGACGCTCGCCCAGGCCCAGCCAGCAGATGCGTGCCGGCAGGCCCTGGAAGGCGATGCGCTCGCGCGCCATGTCCAGCCAGCGGTGAGTATGGTGGTTGTCGGGAAACAGTTCCTTGATCTTGGCGTCGGTCTTGTAGATGTCTTCCGGATCGCCGGACAGGGCGACCCAGCGGAACGGACCCTTGCCCTCGCAGAACATGGGGCGGATGTAGGCCGGCACGAAGCCGGGAAAGTCGAAAGCGTTTTTCACGCCTTCGTCAAAGGCCACCTGGCGGATGTTGTTGCCGTAGTCCACGGTGGGAATGCCCATGGACTGGAAGTCCAGCATGGCCTGAACGTGCACGGCGCAGCTCTTGGCGGCGGCCTGCGTCAGGCGGGCGTGCTCGGCTGGGTCTTTCTGCGCATCCTTCCACTGGGCCACGTTCCAGCCCGAGGGCAGATAGCCGTTGATCAGGTCGTGGGCCGAGGTCTGGTCGGTCACCAGGTCAGGCTTGATGGCGCCGGCCTTGGCGCGGCGCACCAGTTCGGGCAGGATGTCCGCCGCATTGCCCAACAGGGCGATGGACACGGCTTCCTTTGCATCACAGTGCTGCTGAATGAGTTCCAGCGCATGGTCGATGTCGCGCGCCTGCTTGTCGACATAGCGGGTGCGCAGGCGGAAATCTATGCTGCTCTGCTGGCACTCAATGTTGAGTGACACGGCGCCGGCCAGCGTGGCGGCCAGCGGCTGCGCGCCGCCCATGCCGCCCAGGCCTGCGGTGAGGATCCACTTACCGGCCAGGCTGTTGTCGTAGTGCTGACGACCGGCCTCGACAAAGGTCTCGAAGGTGCCTTGCACAATGCCCTGGCTGCCGATGTAAATCCAGCTGCCGGCGGTCATCTGGCCATACATGAACAGGCCCTTGCGGTCGAGCTCGTTGAAGTGCTCCCAGTTGGCCCACTTGGGCACCAGGTTGGAGTTGGCGATCAGCACGCGTGGCGCGTTCTCATGTGTCTTGAAGACGCCGACCGGTTTGCCCGATTGCACCAGCAGCGTTTCGTCGTTGTTCAGTTCCTTCAGCGAGGCGAGGATCTGGTCGAAGCATTCCCAGTTGCGCGCGGCACGGCCTATGCCGCCGTAGACCACCAGGTTCTTCGGGTCTTCGGCCACCTCGGCGTCCAGGTTGTTCTGGATCATGCGGTAGGCCGCTTCGGTGAGCCAACTCTTGCAGTTAAGTGTGGTGCCGCGCGGCGCGCGAATGACGCGGCTGGCGTCGTAGCGTGGATCGGTTGAGGCGGCGGTGAATTGGTCGGGAGCGTTCATGGCGGGGTCTCCGGTGAATCAGGGTTTAGGAATGGCTGGGCAGTATGTTCAGCAAGGCGGCGGGCAGCTCCGCGCGCAAGGCCCACTGGCGCATGGCTTCGATATCGGGCGCGAGGTAGCGGTCGCGTTCGAGAAATGCCACTTTTTGGCGGATGGTGGCGAACTCGGCTTCTACCAGGGGGGAGCTTTTGAGCTTTCTTTTGAGTTCAATGCCCTGGGCGGCCGCCATGGCCTCGATGCCGACCACGACCGCCGTGTTGTTGACCATGTCGCCGAGGCGGCGCGCCGCGAAGGTGGCCATGGATACATGGTCTTCCTGGTTGGCCGAGGTCGGCAGGCTGTCGACGCTGGCCGGATGCGCCAGCGATTTGTTCTCCGAAGCCAGCGCCGCGGCCGTGACCTGGGCAATCATGAAGCCGGAGTTGAGACCGCCGTCACGCACCAGGAAGGGCGGTAGGCCAGACAGTCCGGTGTCCAGCAGCAAGGCGATGCGGCGCTCGGCAATGGCGCCGATTTCGCTTACTGCCAGGGCGATGATGTCGGCCGCGAAGGCGACCGGCTCGGCGTGGAAGTTGCCGCCCGAGATGACTTCGCCGGTGTCGGTGAAGACCAGCGGGTTGTCTGACGCGGCGTTGGCTTCTATGCGTAGCACCCGGGCCGCATGCGTGAGGTTGTCCAGGCAGGCGCCCATGACCTGGGGCACGCAGCGAATCGAATAGGGGTCTTGCACGCGGCCGCAGTCGGCATGCGAGGGAACGATCTCGCTGCCTTCCAGCAGTGTGCGCACCGCGCCGGCCACGGCGATCTGGCCGGGCTGGCCGCGTGCAATGTGGATACGCTCGTCAAAAGGCTTGATGGAGCCCTGGATGGCTTCCAGCGAGAGTGCGCCCGACATCAGCGCAGCCGCGAAGACGTCTTCGGCACCGAACAGGCCGCTAAGTGCCAGCGCGGTCGATACCTGCGTGCCGTTGAGCAGGGCTAGGCCTTCCTTGGGGCCGAGCACAAAGGGCTCCAGGCCGATACGGCGCATGGCTTCGGCACCGCTCACCACCTCGCCTTCGGCCGTGGTGGCCTGGCCCTCGCCGATCAGCACGCAAGCCATGTGGGCCAGCGGCGCCAAGTCGCCCGAGGCGCCAACCGAGCCCTTGGCCGGAATGCTGGGCATCATGCCGGCGTTGAAGAGCGCCAGCAGCGCATCGACCAATGCGGGCCGCACGCCCGAGTGGCCGCGCGCCAGGCTCACGGCCTTGGTCGCCAGCACCAGCCGAACCACGGGTGCGGCCAGCGCCTCGCCGGTGCCCACGCTGTGCGACAGCACCAGGTTGCGCTGCAGTTCGGCCAGTTGATGGCCGGGGATGCGGGTGCTGGCCAGTTTGCCAAAGCCGGTGTTGATGCCGTAGACCACTTCGTCGTTGTCGACGATGTGTTGCACTGCGGCCTGCGACTGGATCATGCCGCGCTGCACCGAAGGGTCTAGCGACAAGCGCACGCCGTCGGCGTGGATGCGGCGCAACATGGCCAGGTCAACCTGGCCAGGCGTGAGGACGAGTGAGGTGTATGAGGGCATGGTGTGGGTGGTCATATGGTCCTGTATATACAAGTTAAGGTGTTGAAAAGGAAAGGTGGGAAGGCTTGTTTTTCTAGCTGGAAATTGGGTTGCCGTCGGTCTGGAAGCGGCTGCCCAGCCGGTAGCGGGTGGCGGGATGCAGGCAGCGCACCAGCGTGACGGGAACGTTGCGCGTCCAGGTTCGGCGTGTCAGCAGCAGGCAGGGCTCGGCGCCGGGCATGGCCAGGCGCTGGGCCTGTTCGGCCGTGGGCAGCACCGCATCGACCAGATGCTCGATCTGGTCGAAAGGCACATGGCGCACCAGATAGGCGCTGGGCGGCGTGACGGTGAGGTCCTGGTCCAGAAATGCCGGCACCACGCGCGGGTTCACATAGCGGTCTTCGAGTTGCACCGGCGTGCCGTCTTCCAGGTGCAGACAGACACTGTGAAAGACCGACTCGCCGGCGCGCAGATCCAGCCAGGCCGCCACGTCGGACGAGGCGGCGATGCGCTCTGCCGTCAGCAGCTGGTAGCTGTAGTCGTGGCCGCGCGCACGAATGTCGCTTTCGATATTGGCGATCTGCAGCAGGGTGGACTGGGGCTTGTCTTCGGCCACAAAGCTGCCGACACCGGCCTGGCGCACGATGCGTCCCAGTTCCATCAGCTCGCGCAATGCGCGGTTGGCCGTCATGCGCGAGATGCCGAACTGGGCCACCAGCTCATGCTCCGAAGGTAGGCGATGGCCGGCCGGCCAGGAGCCATCCTGGATTTTGCGGGTGATGAATTCCTTCACTTGCTCGTAAAGGGCAAGCGTGGGGGCCGGTGCGCCGCTGGCCGTTCGAGCGGCCTGTGCTTTGCGCTGAAGAAGGGCTGATGTCATGAAGGAGTGTGGCGGTAAACCATTAATGCTCGGCCGTTGCCATGGACTCGGCGCGGATTTCTTCGGTCAGGCGCGCCTTGAGCGCCATGAACTCGGGCGAGGTCTTGATTGTGTAGTGGCGAGGGTGCGGGAAGTCGACCGCAATTTCGGTCTTGATGCGGCCGGGCCGGGCGCTGAACACCGCCACGCGGTTGGCCATGAAGATGGCCTCGTCGATGTCGTGTGTGACGAACAGCACGGTCTTGCGCGCCGACTCCCAGATGCCCAGCAGCAGCTCCTGCATCAGCACGCGGGTCTGGTTGTCCAGCGCGCCAAAGGGCTCGTCGAGCAGCAGCATCTTGGGGTCATTGGCCAGTGCGCGGGCAATCGCCGTGCGCTGCTGCATGCCGCCCGACAGTTGCTTGGGAAAATGGTTTTCAAAGCCGCGCAGGCCGACCTTGGCGATGAAGAACTCGCTGCGTTCCTTTTGCTCGGCCTCGCTCATGCCGCGTTCACGCAGGCCGAAGCGGATGTTTTGCGCGATGGTCAGCCAGGGGAACAGCGTGTAGCTCTGGAATACCACGCCACGGTCGGCGCCGGGGCCGTCAATGGTTTGGCCGTCGAGCAAAACCTGGCCGCTGGTGGGGAAGTCCAGGCCAGCCACGATGCGCAGCAAGGTGGACTTGCCGCAGCCCGAGGGGCCGAGGATGGTGACGAAGTCGTTTTCGCGCACTTCGAAATCCACCGGCAGCAAGGCCTGTGTTGTTTGACCGCGGGTGCCGGTGAAGGTGCGGGATACGCCGCGAATGGACAGCTGGTTCCTGAGCGCAGACAGGCCGCCCTTAGGCGCGAACGCCCCCTCGGGGGGCAGCGAGGACATGGAGTGCCGAGCGTTGGGGGTCATATTCACAGGGCGCTCCAGGCAAAAAGGCGGCGGTTGATCGCCTTGAAAACGAAGTCGGAGATCAGTCCGATGATGCCGATGACGATGATGCCGAAGATGATCTGGCCGGTGTTGAGCAGCGCCTGGCTGTCGGTGATCATGTGGCCTATGCCGGAGGAGGAGCCGATCAGCTCGGCGACGATGACGTAGGTCCAGGCCCAGCCCAGCACCAGGCGTAGCGTCTCGGCGATGCCAGGCGCAGCGCCCGGAATCAGCACGCGTTTGACGATGCCGCTGCTGTTGGCGCCCAGTGTGTAGGCGGCCTCCACCAGGTCGCGCCGCGCTCCGCCAACAATGACGGCGACCATCAGGATGATCTGGAAGACCGAGCCGATAAAGATCACCAGCAGTTTTTGCGTTTCACCCAGGCCGGCCCAGAGAATCAGCAGCGGAATAAAGGCCGAAGCCGGCAGGTAGCGGCAAAACGAGACGAAGGGCTCCAGAAAGGCCTCAATGGGCTTGTAAGCCCCCATGGCGATGCCCAGCGGCACGGCGACGATGGCAGCCATGATGAAGCCGCCCAGCACGCGCCACACGGTCATGCCGATGTCGTGGATGAAGTTGTACTCGGTAAACAGCAGCCAGCCTTCCTTGACCATGGTGACGGGGCTGGCCAGGAAGGTGGGCGAAACGAAGCCGCCCAGCGTGAAGGCTGCCCACACCAGCACGAACAGCACGAAGAAGGCGACGCCCAGCATCCAGCGCGCACGGGGGCTCACGGGTTCGAGCGGCGCGAAGGCCTGGCGTCGCCGCCGCGGCGGCACGCTGGCCGCAGCGCTCAGCGACGCAGGTGCGCGAACAATGGAAGTCGACTCCATGATGGCTGGCTTGTTACTTGATGAAGCTTGCATCGAAGGTTGCCGCGAGGTCTTGCGGTGCCTTGCGGATCACGCCGGCCTCAAGCAGTATGGGCACCGAGTCCTTCATGAACTGGGTCAATTCAGCGGCGAAAAATTTCTGGTTGGCGGCCTTGTCCTGCCAGCGCAGATAGGCCGAGGACTTGGCAAACTGCTCGCCACTTTGCTTGACGGCCGAGCCCATGATTTCGTTGGACTTGACCGGATCGTTTTTGATCATCTCGAGCGCCTCGAAGTAAGAGGTGGTCAGGGCTTGCGCCGCCTTGGCGTTGTTCTTGAGCCAGGTCGGTGCGCATCCTACGGTGTCCATCACCATGGGGTAGTCGAGTGTGGTTGCCAGGATTTTTCCGGCCGCTGGATTGCTGCGCACCGTCGAGAGATAGGGCTCGTAGGTCATCGCGGCGTCATTCTGGCCCGCGACGAAAGCCTGGGCGGCGGGTTGCGGTTCCAGCGAGATCGTCTTGACGTCTTTGAGGCTCATGCCGTTCTTGTTGAGCATCCAGGCCAGGCCAAAGTAGGGTGCGGTGCCGGGTGCGCTGACACCAATGGTCTTGCCTTTCAGGTCGGCAAAGTTTTTGACGTCGTTGCGAACGGCCAGGCCGTCGGCACCGTAAGACTTGTCCATCTGGAAAATTTGCACGATGGGCACGCCATTGGCATTCCAGGCGACATGGGTTTCAACCGTGGTGGCGGCGCACTGGATGGCGCCGGCGGCTAGCGCCAGGTGGCGGTCCTTCTGCGGAATCATCTTGAGTTCCACGTCCAGGCCGTTCTTTTTGAAGATGCCGGCCTTGTCGGCGAGGGTCAGCGGCGCGAAGCCGGTCCAACCCGACATGCCCAGCGTCAGCTTGGTTTCCTGCGCAGCAGCAGGCGCGCTTGCGCCTGCCACGCAAGCCCCCATGGCCAGCAGCGTTGCGGCCTTCTTGAGAGTGTTCATGTCCATCATGTCTCCAGTCTGTTAACAAATTGATTGATCCCAGGATTTCAGCGTGGCGGTGCCTGAAAAACGGATTTTGTCTGCAAGACTCAACTTGTATATACAGGCTAACCCTAGTGTAATCTCATCGTGGTGGAGGCGACAAAATTTTCGTGTCATCGGGAGGCAATTCACCATACTGGTGCAATATCACCCGGGTGAGTGGCTTCGAATTCACTGTCTATACAGGTGTGGGTTGCGACGATCAAATCGAATGCAATTTCAGTGCCAGTTTTTGTGGGAGCGCTGCACACAGCACTTCAAGCAACTCTGTCGTGCGGCGCTTGGAGGCGAGCTTGGAAGACCGTGTTTGACGGTTGCTTTCGTTGTGGGCAGGGGAGCGCCGTACACTGCTGGAATGTCTGATTTTCTGATTCAGTCTCCCGAGGCAGGCCCTGCTGTTCACCGTCCCGCCATTGCGGTGGCGGTGGTCATGCGTCGTGAGCGCATAGACAACCGTTGGCAGCCCTGGCGCTGGGTGCTGGCCGACGTCGTGCCGCACGAAGATGGCTTTGGCGACCAGCCGCGCTTGCTGCTGAAGAATGAGCATGAGGAACGCTGGCTGCATCCCGGCTTCAAGGTGGAATTGTTTACCGACGATGCCGAGGGTTATTACCTCAATGTCACCACCCAGCAACCCTGCTTCTGGGTGGTCTGGCGCATGGAAGAAGAAGCGGCGCTGGCCGACGAGCCGGTGGCCGTGCCGCAAGTGGTCACCCTGAGTTACCACGACGCCGGGCGCTGGCTGGATGCGCAGGAAACCGTCGAACAACTGCCCGTACCGCCTGCGGTGGCGCAGTGGCTGCAGGCTTTTGTGGATGCCCACTACGTGCTCGAAGCCAAACGCCGCCAGCGGCCCCAGAGTTTCAAGACGCTGCAGGACCGTTTTGGCAACCCGGCGCGGGTGAGTACCGACAAGACCTTTGGCGGGTCCGGCCATGGCTGAAGAAGAGTCCCGTGGTTTTTTAGGCCGCTGGTCGCGCCGCAAGGCCGACGCCTTGCAGGGAAAGTCGCTGGATGAGCCTGCCGTGGCTGCGCATCCCGCAGCTGTGGCGGTGGCCCCAGCGATCCCGTCGGCAACTCAGGCGCCATCCGAAGCGGCACCAAACCCAGCCGCCGAACCGCTTGAAAAAAAGCTGTCACTCGATGACGTGAGGCTGTTGACCAAGGACTCCGACTTCAAACCTTTCATGGCCAGTGATGTCGGGCCCGAGGTGCGTAATGCCGCGATGAAAAAGCTGTTCGCCGATCCGCACTTCAACGTGATGGATGGTTTGGACATCTACATTGACGACTATTCCAAGCCCGATCCGCTGCCCGAATCCATGCTCCGGCAGATGGCCAGCGCAAAATTTCTCAAGCTGTTTGACGAGGAGAAAGACGCCGACAAGCCGGAGGCCGCGGCGGCCTTACCGCGGGAAAATGCGAATGACCCCCCTGGTGAAATCGTGGCACAGTCTTATGAAAGCGCTGACATAGCTCCTCCGGGTTTTGTTGGCCCCGTCCCTACCAGCCAAGTCGAGCCCTCCCAGGGTTCCGGCGCCAGCCAAGAAGACCATGCCCACACTGATTTGCGACTGCAACCAGACCATGCCGCTAAAGCCCCAGACCCTGGGCACGGCACTTAATGAAAAACTGACGCTGCATTCGGCCCTGTGCCGGCGCGAGGTGGGGGCCTTCCAGACGGCGGTTCAATCCGGCGACGATGTGGTTGTGGCCTGTACCCAGGAAAAGCGCCTGTTTGCCGAGATCGGACAACAGACCGAGGCTGCGACTTCGGTGATCCGCTTTGTCAATATCCGCGAAACCGGTGGCTGGAGCAAGGACGCTGCCAACGCCAGCCCCAAAATCGCCGCCTTGCTGGCCGTGGCCCATTTGCCCGAGGCCGAACCGGTTGCGACCGTGAGCTATAAAAGCAGCGGTCGCCTGCTTATCGTGGGCGCGCTGGATCAGGCCGAGCAGGTGGCGGCGCTGCTGGCTGATGCGCTGGATGTGACGATTTTTTCGCAGGGCGTTTCCGCTCAGGCACAAGCCGGTTTTCCCGGTCAGGAGCGCAAATACCCGGTGATCAGCGGCGCTGGCCTGAGCATCAAGGGCTGGCTGGGCGCATTTGAAGCAAAGTGGGAAAAGAACAACCCGATCGATCTGGATCTGTGTACCCGCTGCAATGCCTGCGTAGCCGTTTGCCCTGAAGCTGCCATCGATTTAAGTTATCAAATCGATATCGATAAATGCAAGTCTCATCGGGACTGCGTGAGCGTTTGCAAGGTGGCGGGGGCGATTGATTTCAGCCGTGAGGCACAAACGGTGACCGAGGCGTTTGATCTGGTGCTGGATCTGGGCGCGCAGCCGCTGCTCACGCTACATGCGCCGCCGCAAGGCTACTTTGCTGCGGCGGCCGGCCTGGCTGCGCCGGGCTTGCTGGCCACGGTGGTCAAGCTGCGTGACATGGTGGGTGAGTTTGAAAAGCCCAAATTTTTTGCCTACAAGCAAAAACTCTGCGCTCACAGCCGCAACGAAACGGTTGGTTGCAATGCCTGCGTGGACATCTGCTCGGCGGGTGCCATCAGCAGCGAGAAAAAACGCAACCAGATCAGCGTTAATCCCAATCTGTGCATAGGCTGCGGCGCTTGCACCACGGTCTGCCCGACGGGGGCGCTGACCTATGCTTATCCCCGCGCCAGCGAGCAAGGCGTGCGCTTGAAGACCTTGCTGTCGACTTATGCCAAAGCCGGCGGCTCGCATCCGGTGTTGCTCTTGCATAGCCAGGGCAGCGGTCAGCAGGCGGTGGACGCACTGGGCCGCGCTGCCCAGTTGCAAAAAACGGTGCAGGGCGTTCCCGCCAATGTCATTGCACAAGCCCTATGGCATACCGCCAGCGTAGGCCTGGATATCTGGCTGAGCGCTATCGCCTTTGGCGCTACTCAGGTAGTGGTGCTGGTCACGGACGAGGAGGCGCCGGCTTATCTAGAGGGCCTGGCAGAGCAGATGCAGGTAGCCCAAACCATTCTTAATGGTTTGGGCTACGCGGGTGTTCATTTCCATCTGTTGCCCGCTCAAATCAATGGCGGTGCCCAGGCCGTCGCCAGCCTGGATGCGAGTCTGCAAAGCCTAGGCAGGGCCAGACCCATGGCCGCTGTCACGCCGGCCCGTTTTGCGGTGGCGCAGGAAAAGCGCAGCACGCTGGATATGGCGCTGGACCACTTGATCGTCCATGCGCCCGCTGCCTTGCCTGAAGCGATTGCCTTGCCCCGGCAAGGTTCGCCGTTTGGCAGCCTGCTTGTCAACACGGATACCTGTACGCTATGCCTGAGCTGTGTGAGCGCCTGTCCGGCCAGCGCCTTGCAAGACAACCCCGAGCGGCCCCAGCTCAGATTCATAGAGAAAAATTGTGTTCAGTGTGGCTTGTGCGTCAAGACCTGCCCCGAGCATGCGATTGAGCTGCAACCGCGTTTGCTGTTGACGTCCCAACGCAAGGAAACGCGGGTGTTGAATGAGGCTCAGCCTTACCAATGCATACGCTGCAGCAAGCCCTTCGGCACCCTCAAGGCGATTGAATCCATGCTGGGCAAGCTGGCCGGGCATGCAATGTTCCAGGGCGCGGCTGCAGATCGCCTGAAGATGTGCGGTGATTGCCGGGTTATTGACATCTATTCTGCTGACAACGAACTCAAAATCACCGACATTCGCTAAACATGACACAAGCCCAACTCGTAGCTTCCAGCCTGGACGAAGAAACCGCGCGTGCCGAGGTCTATGGACTTCTTGCGGCACTTTTTTATGCCGCGCCATCGGCCGAACTGCATGAGAGCATTCGTGTGGCCGTGACTGAGGCTCCAGCCGCTGGCGCCTTGCTTGAAAGCTCGTGGGGGGAGCTGGTCGCTGCGGCACGTCAATACAGCCAGACAGAGATCGCCGAGGAGTACAACACCCTGTTTGGTGGTGTGGGCAAGCCGGAGGTCTATCTCTTTGGCTCCCACTATCTCAGTGGCTTTCTCAATGAAAAGCCATTGGTAGCCTTGCGCAGCGATATCTCAGCATTGGGCCTGACACGCGATGAGGCCATGCCGGAAACAGAAGATCATGTGGCTTACCTGTGCGAGGTCATGCGCTACCTGATCGCTGGCGACGACGTGGAGGTGGCTAATCTGACGCGTCAGCGAGACTTTTTTTCCTGCCATGTGCAGCCGTGGTTTCCCATGATGTGCGAGGCCGTCATGCAAAACCCCAAGGCCCGCTTTTACCGCACACTCGCGGCCTTCACGCAAACCTTTATCAGTATCGAAGTGCAAGGATTTGACATGCTGGCCTGAGGACGTTTGTCTCTTGCCCTGGTCTTGAAGCTGGCTGTCGTCAGCCGAGCCGTGCTGCCATAGCGTAACTTGTGGTTTTCCCTTGGTATTCGGGTTTCCCCTCCTACTACCCATTGTGGTGCATGCTGCTCTGACGTACAGTATGCAAATCGTTACATAGCTGTAGCTTTCTTGGAGAAAAAAATGCAGGACAGCCAGTCAAAACCTTCGCGTCGAGGCTTTTTTTTCGGTGCCGCCGCTACGGGTGCGGCGGCCGCAGCCATAGTGGCCTTGCCGGGCGCGCCAGCGCCGCAGACCACGCTTCAGGCGCCTAAGCCGGCCCCTGAAAAAGGCGGTGGCTACAGCCTCTCAGAACACGTCAAGCGTTATTACACGACCACGCGTATCTAGTTTCATCCCGTTTTCTTCCTACGGAGAGCCCCATGCTGCTCACGAAAAAAAGCCCTGCCTTTCACAGCGATCCGGCGCATCGCGCGGGATCTACACGCTTTGTGCAAAGCCTGTCGCGTGGGCTGTCCAATGCCTTGCCGACCATGGACAGGAGGTCATTTCTGCGCCGTTCTGGTCTAGGCGTAGGCGTTGGATTGGCAGCGACTCAGCTGACACTGGTTAAAAAAGCCGGTGCCGCAGCACCTGCCGAAGGTGCTGCAACTGGGAAGATCGAAGTTAGGCGCACGGTCTGCACCCACTGCTCGGTTGGCTGTGCGGTAGATGCCGTGGTTGAAAACGGTGTCTGGGTGCGCCAGGAGCCGGTGTTTGACTCGCCCATCAACCTGGGTGCACATTGCGCCAAAGGTGCGGCGCTGCGTGAACACGGCCACGGGGAATACCGCCTGCGTTACCCCATGAAACTGGTCAACGGCAAATATGAACGCATCAGCTGGGACACGGCGCTCAACGAAATCAGCGCCAAGATGCTGGAGTTGCGCAAGGCCAGCGGCCCGGACTCGGTGTATTGGGTGGGCTCGTCCAAACACAACAACGAGCAGGCCTATCTGATGCGCAAGTTCGTGAGTTTCTGGGGCAGCAACAACTGTGACCACCAGGCGCGTATCTGCCATTCCACCACGGTGGCCGGTGTGGCCAATACCTGGGGTTATGGTGCGATGACCAACTCCTACAACGACATGCAAAACAGCAAGTGCGCGTTGTACATCGGCTCGAATGCCGCCGAGGCGCACCCGGTCAGCATGTTGCACATGCTGCATGCCAAGGAAACCGGCTGCAAGATGATTGTGGTGGACCCGCGCTTCACGCGCACCGCCGCCAAGGCCGATGAATACGTGCGTATTCGCTCCGGCTCCGACATTCCTTTCCTCTTCGGTTTGCTGTATCACATCTTCAACAATGGTTGGGAAGACACCAAGTACATCAACGACCGTGTTTACGGCATGGACAAGGTCAAGGCCGACGTGATGGCCAAGTGGACACCGGACAAGGTCGAAGAAGCCTGCGGCGTCAAGGAAGAACAGATGCTGCGTGTGGCCACCATGATGGCCAAGAATCGGCCCTCGACCTTGGTGTGGTGCATGGGGCAAACCCAGCACAGCATCGGCAATGCCATGGTGCGCGCCTCGTGCATTGTGCAACTGGCCCTGGGCAATGTAGGTGTGTCCGGTGGCGGCGCCAACATCTTCCGTGGCCACGACAACGTGCAGGGTGCCACGGACATCGGCCCCAACCCCGATTCATTGCCGGGTTACTACGGTTTGGCCGAAGGTTCCTGGAAACACTTTGCCAAGATCTGGGGCGTTGACTTCGACTGGATCAAGGCCCGTTATGCTTCGCCCGCGATGATGGGCAAACCCGGCATCACGGTGTCGCGCTGGATTGATGGTGTGCTGGAGAAAAACGAGGTGATCGACCAAGACTCCAATTTACGCGCCTGCGTTTTTTGGGGCCATGCGCCCAACTCCCAGACCCGCGGCCTGGAAATGAAACGCGCGATGGACAAGCTGGATCTGCTGGTGGTGGTGGACCCTTATCCGTCGGCGACCGCGGCCATGGCCGCCATGCCAGGCAAGGCCGAAGACCTCAACCCGAACCGCGCGGTCTACCTGCTGCCGGCGGCGACCCAGTTTGAAACCAGCGGCTCCGTGACGGCGTCGAACCGCTCGCTGCAGTGGCGTGAAAAAGTGATTGAGCCGCTGTGGGAAAGCCGCAGTGACCACATGATCATGCACCATCTGGCTGAAAAATTCGGCTTTGCCAAGGAGTTGTCGAAAAACTTCAAGATGCAAAAAGTCAAAGGCCTGGACGAACCCGTGCCCGAAGACATCCTGCGCGAAGTCAACAAGACCTGCTGGACCATTGGCTATACCGGGCAAAGCCCCGAGCGCCTGAAGGCCCACATGCGCAACATGCATTTGTTCGATGTGAAAACGTTGAGGGCTAAACCCGGCAAGGACAAGGAAACCGGTTACGACGTGACGGGCGATTATTTCGGCCTGCCGTGGCCGTGCTGGGGCAATCCCGAGCTCAAACACCCGGGCTCGCCCAACCTGTATGACACCTCCCGGCATGTGATGGATGGCGGCGGTAATTTCCGCGCCAACTTCGGCGTGGAGAAAGACGGCGTCAACCTGCTGGCCGAGGATGGTTCCCACTCCAAAGGTGCGGACATCACCACCGGTTATCCGGAAGTCGATCACCTGTTCATGAAAAAACTGGGCTGGTGGGATGAATTGACCGATGCCGAGAAGGTCGCCGCCGAAGGCAAAAACTGGAAAACCGATTCCTCGGGCGGCATGATTCGCGTGACCATGAAAAACCATGGTTGTTATCCCTTCGGCAATGCCAAGGCACGTGCCGTGGTCTGGAACTTCCCCGACGCGATCCCGCAACACCGCGAGCCGATTTATGGCATCCGCCCGGACCTGGTGGCCAAATACCCGACACACGACGACAAAAAAGCCTTCTGGCGCATGCCCACGCTGTACAAAACCCTGCAGCAGAAAAACGTGGCCGACAAGGTGGAACTCAAATATCCGCTGATCCTGACCTCAGGTCGGCTGGTCGAATACGAGGGCGGCGGCGAGGAAACCCGCTCCAACCCCTGGCTGGCCGAGTTGCAGCAAGAGGCTTTTGTCGAGGTCAATCCCAAAACTGCCGCCGAGCGCGGCATCAGCAACGGCGGGCGCGTGTGGTTGAGCACACCGACCGGCGCGCGCCTGAATGTGCAGGCCCTGGTGACAGAGCGTGTGGGGGCCGACACCGTGTGGATGCCTTTCCACTTCTCCGGCCACTGGCAAGGCGCCGACATGCTGGCGTATTACCCCAACGGCGCTGCGCCGGTGGTGCGCGGTGAGGCTGTCAATACGGCGACGACTTACGGTTACGACAGCGTGACGATGATGCAGGAAACCAAGACAACCATCTGCAACCTCGAGAAAGCATAAGGAATACATCATGGCAAGAATGAAATTTGTCTGTGACGCCGAGCGCTGCATCGAATGCAATGGTTGCGTCACCGCCTGTAAAAACGAAAACGAAGTCCCATGGGGCGTCAATCGCCGCCGCGTGGTCACGCTCAACGACGGTGTGCCTGGTGAAAAATCCATCTCGGTGGCCTGTATGCATTGCAGCGACGCACCCTGCATGGCGGTCTGCCCGGTCAACTGTTTTTACCGTACCGATGAAGGTGTGGTGCTGCATGACAAGGATGTCTGCATAGGCTGCGGTTACTGCTCCTACGCCTGCCCCTTTGGCGCACCACAGTTCCCCTCGCAAGGCACTTTCGGCGTGCGCGGCAAGATGGACAAATGCACCTTCTGCGCCGGTGGTCCCGAAGCCAACGGCAGCCAGGCCGAGTTTGAAAAATATGGCCGCAACCGGCTGGCCGAAGGCAAGCTGCCGGCCTGTGCCGAGATGTGTTCGACCAAGGCGCTACTGGCCGGTGATGGCGACGTGGTGGCGGATATTTTCCGCAACCGTGTGGTGCAGCGCGGCAAGGGTGCCGAGGTCTGGGGTTGGGGAACGGCCTATGGCTCCCGGCAAGCCGGTCAGCCACCTGCAGGAGCCAAATCATGAAACATCTGACCCTCTTGATTCCCGCGCTGGTCGCCGTGGCCGGCCTGTCCGCCTGCGGCGAAAAGCCGCAAACCCTGAGCGGCACCAAAAGCGATGTTCCTGCTTATAAGGGCACGGACAACGGTTTTTCAGCGCCCGGCTGGAAAGCCGGCGACAAGACCAGCTGGGAGCAGGGCCTCAAGGTGCGCATGCAAAACAGCCAGAACGAATACACCAAGCTGAATACGGATAAATAATAGCCGGAGGCCATATGCAGCATGCGCGACTAGCTATATTTTTAATAGCACTTGGGTTGACTGGATGGGCCGCTGCACAAGCGCCCGCGAATCCGCTAGCGGCGGCTGGTGTGGTGACGCAGCAGACTGCTGCTCCGGCCTCCCCGGCCGCAGGTGGCATCCAGAGCCAGAATATTTTCGAGGTCAAACCCGACGCCGACGCGGCCCCCAACTACGCCAAACAGACCAACGGCGAGCGGGCCAAGGTGCAGCCTGGCAACAATGCGCCCATGTGGCGCGACGTGGGTGCTGGCATTACCGGCTACAGCAGCTTGCCCAAAAGCGAAGCGCCTGAAGCCGGCAACCTGATCCAGCCTTTTGTGCAATACCCCGGTTCGCGCCTGACCAATGCCGGCGAGGCTTGGCGCCAGGTGCGCAACAACTGGATCATTCCCTACGGTGGCTCGCTGTTTCTGATCGTGCTGCTGGCGATTGCGATTTTTTACTTCAGCAAGGGCAGCATTAAGACCCATGGCGCGGACACCGGCCGAAAGATTGAACGCTTCACGCCGTTTGAGCGCGCGGCGCATTGGTCCAACGCGATCGCGTTTTCCATCCTGGCGATCTCCGGCCTGGTGATGGCCTTTGGCAAATTTTTCCTGCTGCCGGTCATGGGCAGCACGCTGTTTGGCTGGCTCGGCTGGGTGTTAAAAACCGCGCACAATTTTGCCGGACCGCTGTTTGCCGTGTCGCTGGTGATTGTGTTCTTCACCTTTTTGCGCGACAACTGGCCGCAAAAAGGCGATATGAACTGGCTGCTCAAGGGTGGCGGTCTGCTCGGTGGCGCCGAGCCGGCTTCCAACCGTTTCAACGCTGGTGAAAAACTGATTTTTTGGGGCGGTGTGTTCTTCCTCGGTGTGGTGGTGGTGTCGTCTGGTTTTGTGCTCGATAAGCTGTTGCCGGGATTGGTTTACGAACGCGCCACCATGCAAATCGCCCACATGGTGCATGCCGTGGCCACGGTGCTCATGATGTGCATGTTCCTGGGTCATATCTACCTGGGCACCATAGGCATGCAGGGCGCCTACAAGGCCATGAAAACAGGCTATGTTGATGAAGCCTGGGCCAAAGAGCACCACGAATACTGGTATGACGATGTCAAGGCCGGCAGGACACCTGCCCAGCGCAGTGAGCCCACACCGCCGAGCCAGACCATCCAGGTTTAAAAGTGAGAATTTCCATGAAAAAAATCCTGATCACTGTTTGCCTTGCCAGCGTGTCCCTGCTCTCGCTGGCTAAATTGCCTGCGCCTAGCGACGATGCCAAGGCCAAGGCTGCGGAGGCCGCCGCCAAGGCGACCTGGGCGGGCAAGGTGGATGCTTACCAGCTGTGCCAATCGCAGGACAAGGTGGCCGCTAGCTATTACAAAGCCGCCAAGGCTGCGGGCAAGGACGTCAAACCACCGCTGGCCACGCCGGCCTGTGCTGATCCGGGTGCCTTTGCTTACACGCCGCCTGAGGCCGCCAAACCCATAGAAGCCGCGGGCGCACATTCGCCGGCCGCCACGGCTGTCAGCCCGCCAAGCGGCAAGCAGCCAGATGCCGTGGTCAATCCGGCCAACAAATCCTGAAATTCCCCTTACTCATTCAGGGCCGGCTCCGCAAGGTGCCGGCCTTTTTGCGCTAGGCTTGGGCCATGTCCCTGCCATTTTTGACCCAAGCCCGTGCCCCGCTCACCTGTGAGATAGCCGCCGTCAATGAATACGGTGAGTCGCTCCAGATATCCATCCCGGCCGAACGCGCGCTCACGGTCTATGTCGACAAGCGTGAGCTGGTCACGCTGATGACCCTGGGCGCACACCCCGAGCTGCTGGTGCTGGGTTATCTGCGCAACCAGCGCCTGGTCAAAGAGGTGGGCGACATCGAATCCATCACGGTGGACTGGGAGGTAGGCGCTGCCGCCGTCAAGACCCGTCACGGCATTGAAGACATCGAGGAAAAAACCGCCAAACGCGTGGTCACCACCGGCTGCGGGCAGGGCAGTGTGTTTGGCGGCCTGATGGACGAGGTGGACCAGATTGTTCTGCCGGCAGATGCCCACATCACGCAGGGCCAGCTCTATGGGCTGGTCAACACCATACGGCTCAAGGAAACCACCTACAAGTCTGCCGGCTCGGTACACGCCTGTGCGCTGTTTGTCATGACAGCTGAAGAGCCTGAGATGCTGTTGTTTGTGGAAGACGTGGGACGCCACAACGCCATTGACACCATCGCTGGCTGGATGTGGATGAATATGGCCCCCACGCTCGGCACTGACGTGTCCTCGCTGCCCCCCGAGGGGGCGCTGCGCCTGCGGCCCGGCAAAGCCGGCTCCGCGGCCCCGGCTGGTGAAGGGGAGCCCTCGTTGGGCGCCTCCTCCACCGACCTCGGCCTGGACGGCCTGGTGTTTTATACGACCGGCCGGCTGACCAGCGAGATGGTCATCAAGTCCGCCCAGATGGGCGTGCCCATTGTGGTGTCGCGCAGCGGCATCACGCAGATGGGGCATCAGGTTGCGCAAGCGGTGGGGCTGTGCGCCATTGGCCGGGCGACCAACAAGCGCTTTGTTTGCTATACCCGGGCCGATCGCCTGCGGTTGCAGCCTGGCCTGGTGGTCAAACCTGACGTCGAGCGCAAGGCCGATCAGAGCGCCTGATCTTCTGGGCCAAAGGCCTGGTATTCCCGTGGCGATTCCCGCTTATTTTTTCTGCGTTATGGTCATGCCATGAAACCCCTTTTTCTGAAGCTAGGCTGGAAAACCCTGTGGCGCGACTTGCGTGCCGGCGAATTGCGTTTGCTGATCGTCGCAGTCACATTGGCGGTCGCATCGCTCACCGCCGTCGGTTTTTTTGCCGATCGACTCAAGGCCGGGCTGCAGCGCGATGCCTTGCAACTGCTGGGCGGTGATGCCGTGGTGCGCAGCGACGGCCTGACCCCGCCTATCTTTATTAGCAAGGCCAAGGAGCTGGGTTTGCAGACCGCCTCCACCGTGACCTTTCCCACTATGGGCCGGGCTCGCGACGAAGACGGTGGCCAGGCCAGGCTGGTCGCCTTCAAGGGCGTGCCAGAGGGCTACCCGCTGCGCGGCAGCATGAAAGTTGCCGACAACGCGCAGAGCGCCGGCCAGGATACCCGTGACATTCCTGCGCCTGGCACCGCCTGGGTTGATGCTTCGCTGCTCGATGCGCTAGGCCTTAGCCTGGGTCAGACCCTGTTGATGGGCGAGGCCAGCTTCAAACTGACCCGCATCATCGTGCAGGAGCCCGATCGGGGCGCTGGCTTCATCAGTTTTTCGCCACGCGTGATGGTCAACCAGGCCGACGTCGCCGCCACCGGCCTGATTCAGCCTGCCAGCCGTACCAACTACCGTTTGGCTGTGGCGGGTGAAGGCAAGGCGGTCAAAGCCTTTGTTCAGTGGGCGACAGATGAGTTGAAAAAGCCGGGCGCCGAGTCCGGGCTGCGCGGCGTGCGGCTGGAGTCGCTGGAAAGCGGTAGCCCCGAGATGCGCCAGACCTTGGATAGGGCCGAAAAATTCCTCAATCTGGTGGCGCTGCTGGCCGCTTTGCTTAGCGCCGTGGCGGTCGCCATTGTGGCGCGCAGTTTTGCCGCCAAGCATCTGGATGACTGCGCCATGCTGCGCGTGCTGGGACAACCCCAGCGCACGATTGCCTTGGCCTACACCTTCGAGTTTGTGCTGGCCGGGTTGATAGCCAGCGCCTTGGGCGTGGCCCTGGGCTTTGCGGTGCATTACGGCTTTGTGCTGCTGCTGGCCGGACTGGTGGAAACCGTGCTGCCCGCCGCCACCTTCTGGCCGGTCGCTTTCGGCATGGGCATGGGCCTGACCCTATTGCTGGCCTTTGGCCTGCCGCCGGTGCTGCAACTGGCCCAGGTGCCGCCGCTGCGCGTGATTCGTCGCGATGTCGGCAACCTCAGGCCGGCTTCGCTGCTGGTGCTGGGCTTGGGCGTGCTGGGCTTTGCGGCCTTGCTGCTGGCCGCCAGCAGTGACTGGAAGCTGGGACTGATTGCCGTTGGTGGATTCCTGGGCGCCGTGCTGGTGTTTGCCGCCGCCAGCTATATCGCTGTCAAGGTGCTACGCGCCAGCGTCAACGAGGGTAGCGCGCCGCGCTGGCTGATGCTGGCCACGCGCCAGTTGTCGGCGCGCCCGGTTTATGCCGTGGTGCAGACCAGCGCGCTGGCCGTCGGGCTGTTAGCGCTGATGCTGCTGGTGCTGTTACGCACCGATCTCATCAGCAGCTGGCGCCAGGCCACGCCGCCAGACGCGCCCAACCGTTTTGTCATCAATGTGCAGCCCGATCAGGGCGATGCCTTTCAGCAGGCGCTGCGCGACGCTGGCGTGAAAAAGTTCGACTGGTATCCTATGATTCGCGGCCGTCTGGTGGCGATTAACGGCAAACCCGTCACGCCCGATGACTTCGAGGAAGACCGTGCCAAGCGCCTGGTCGATAGAGAGTTCAACCTCTCCAACAGCGCGCAGCAACCCAGCCATAACCAGGTGGTGGCTGGGCGTTGGACAGCCGGTGAAAAGGATGCCGTGAGCGTGGAAGAGGGGCTGGCCAAGACCTTGGGTCTCAAGCTTGGTGATCAACTGCGTTTTGACATGGCCGGTCAGCTTAGCGAGGCCAAAATCACCAGCTTGCGCAAGGTTGACTGGGGTTCCATGCACGTCAACTTTTTTGTCATGTATCCGGTGGCGCAATTGGCCGCCGAGGTGCCGGTGTCCTTCATCAGCGCCTTTCGCGCACCCGAAGCTGCGCCTGTGATCGCAGGCCAGGCCAAATCGCCAAGCTTTGACAACGCCCTCGTCAAGACCTTTCCCAACATCACCAATGTGGATATGAGCAGCACGCTGGCGCAGGTACAGCGCGTGCTTGATCAGGTGATTCGCGCGGTCGAATTCTTGTTCGGCTTCACGCTGGCGGCCGGACTGGTCGTGCTGTTTGCGGCCATCACCGCCACGCGTGAAGAGCGCGCTCGTGAATTTGCGATCATGCGAGCCGTGGGTGCCAGAGCCTCACTGCTGCGCCAGGTGCAGCGCGCCGAACTGGCCGGTGTTGGGCTGTTGGCCGGTTTTCTGGCTTCCATAGTGGCGCTGGCTGTGGGCTGGGCTTTGGCGCGTTATGTGTTTGATTTCAGCTGGACTGGTTCCTGGAGCGTGCCCATTTTTGGCAGCCTGGCCGGTGCGCTGCTGGCACTGGCTGCAGGCTGGTGGGGCTTGCGATCGGTATTGAATACACCTGTGGTGGAAACACTGCGCCGCGCCGCTCAATGAGCAGCCGTCCCGGCCAAGTGTGAGCGTGCAAGCAGGCGTTTAACGATGGCCGCCGCCATGGCCACCACCACCGTGGCCGCCACCGCCATGACCATGACCGCCGCCCCGGCCACCGCGACCGCCACCCCAAAAGCCGAAGTTGAAAAAGACCGGCGGCCCAATGTAGGCGGGGGCTGCATAAACGGGGGGCGCCGCGTAAACGACTTGGCCATTGGCGTCCGTCCCATAGGCGTAAGGCACGGGGGCTGGTCCATAAACCGCGCATCCGCTCAAGGCAGATAGCACCACCAGCGAAAAGGTAAGGCGTTTCGCTGCGCCTTTCAGATATTGAGTCATGAGGGTTGGAGCGGTAGTTCTCCTCACAGTTCAGCGTCATTGAACTTGTTACACCTGCAACGCAAATGGTGGTGCGGCTAAACAATAGGCACAACATCACAGCCCACGGGTGGGCAAAAGGCCTGGAAAATTGATCTATTGACCGTAATAGGCTTTTATGTGTCTGGTCCTGATCCGGATAATTGAAATTCTGCAAGCTCTTTTGAATAGCGACTCTTATGCAAATCGAAGAAAAACCACCCGGTAATCCGCCGTTTGAAACCCCATTCGCCTGGATTGGCGGCGAGGAACGCGTCAAGGCATTGGTCGAGCACTTCTACGACCTGATGGACCTGGAGCCGGGCTACCAGGCCCTGCGCGCCGCGCACGGCAGCACGCTGGATAACGCCCGTCAGCGGCTGTTCTGGTTTTTGTGCGGTTGGTTAGGTGGGCCGCAACACTACACCGATCGCTTCGGCCACCCGCGCCTGCGTATGCGCCACATGCCGCAATCCACCGGAGGCGGCTCCATCGGCATTGCCGAGCGTGACCAGTGGCTTGCCTGCATGGACCAGGCCATGCGGGAGACCGGGGTCGACGAAGGCCTGCGTACGCGGCTTAATGCGTCCTTCTTTCAGACGGCCGACTGGATGCGCAACCGCGGTGAATAGCCGTTCAGATTCCCGCGGGTAGCGTCGTTGACGCTATTCCCTTGAAGGTCGGCCTCCAGCTGCGGATTCAAGCGGTCTATGCAACACACTAAAACCTGCATGAGCGGACGGGGAGTTGCAGATGAAGTCCGGACACGGACCTACTACACGGACAGCCAGAAGGCGCTCATGTGGGAGCGCTGAAAGCGAGGTGCTGCGCGTCCTGGGCCTGGGGGCCAAGAAGCGCGGTCACTCAGAAAAATCCGGCTTACTTAAATCTCGAAGCGAATGCCCTGGGCCAGCGGCAGGCTGTTGCCGTAGTTGACGGTGTTGGTGGCGCGGCGCATATAGGCCTTCCACGCGTCCGAGCCCGACTCCCGGCCGCCGCCGGTTTCCTTCTCGCCGCCGAAAGCGCCGCCGATTTCCGCGCCGCTGGTGCCTATGTTGACGTTGGCAATGCCGCAGTCCGAGCCGCGCGCCGAGGTGAACTGCTCGGCTTCGCGCAAGTCCTGGGTAAAGACCGCCGACGACAGGCCGTGCGCCGCGGCATTGTTCAGGGCAATGGCCTCATCGAACTCGTCATAGGGCACGACGTAGAGAATGGGCGCGAAGGTTTCCTGCAGCATGGGGCCGGCCTGCTCGCTCAGCTCGACGATGGCGGGGCGCACATAGTGGCCAGTGCCGTCGCTTGCCTCGCGTTGGCCGAAATGCACCTTGGCCTGGAGCGCTTGCGCGCTCGCCAGCGCGGCTTGCATGGCCTCGAAAGCGCGGCCGTCTATGAGTGGGCCGACCAGCGTGCCCTCGGCCAGCGGGTTGCCCACCGGCAGGCGGGCAAAGACGGCGACCAGGCGCTCCACCAGCGCCGGATAGATGGAGCGGTGCACGATCAGCCGGCGCAAGCTGGTGCAGCGCTGACCAGCGGTGCCGGCGGCGGCAAAGGCCGCGCCGCGCACCACCATTTCCAGATTGGCCGAGGGGCAGACGATGGCCGCGTTATTGCCGCCCAACTCCAGCAGCGAGCGCTTGAACAGACCCGCGCAGGCCAAACCGACGTTCTTGCCCATGGCGGTGGAGCCGGTGGCGCTGACCAGCTTGACCTGCGGGTGATTGACCAGCGCCTCGCCGACAGCACGCTCACCGATCAGCAGCTCGCTCAGGCCCTCGGTCTCCAGCCCCAGCTCCCTGGCCGTGCGCAGCAGCAGGCCATTGAGCGCGATGGCCGACAGCGGCGTTTTCTCCGAGGGTTTCCAGGCCAGGGTGTTGCCGCAGACCAGGGCCAGCGCCGCATTCCAGGCGAACACCGCCATCGGGAAATTGAAGGCCGAAATAATGCCGACCACGCCTAGCGGATGCCAGGTTTCCAGCAGCTTGTGGTCGGGCCGCTCGCTGGCAATCGTCAGGCCGTAGAGCTGGCGCGACAGGCCCACCGCGAATTCGCAGATGTCTATGACTTCCTGCACCTCGCCCAGGCCTTCTTGCAGGATCTTGCCGGTCTCCAGCGAGATCAGCCGCGCCAGTTCGGGCTTGTGGCGCCGCACCGTGTCGCCAAAGGCGCGCACCAGCTCGCCGCGCTTGGGCGCGGGCACATTGCGCCAGTGCAAAAAGCGCTGCTGCGCGCGCCCTAGCGCCGCATCGACGTCGGCCGGGCTGCTGACCGCGATGCGCGCCAACTGGCTGCCGTCAATCGGCGTGTGCACCGCTATGGCCTGCGCGGCCTGGCTGTCGAGGTCGGCGCTGAGGCCCAGGGCATGCAGTAGGGATGAGACATCGTTGGCGTGCGTCATGGGGGAGTCCTTTGGGGTGATTGTGAAGGGGGCGGCCAGGCCAGGCCGATGGCTCGGCCTGAGCAGCAGGGTTCAGGCGGCGGCGGTCATGCGGAAAATACCGGTGGCATTGCCGGCATCAAAGGCCAGCTCCAGGCGGCCGCCTGGGTCAGTTTGGGGTGAACGTACTTTTTTTCATGCAGGGTGCGTACGGCGGCTGGCGTCAGGCAAGTCGCAGGAAGAATCTGGAACTGGGTCATTTTTTACGGGGGAATCAAGGCCTGGAATGGCGCGGGAAAACTGGATTCTGCGGACATTCGGCAGCGTGCGCAAAGGATGTATTTCAATGCGCGCATGAGTTATATTCATGCGATGCGCCGAAAAATCCCCTCCACCCAGGCCTTGTTGGCCTTCGAGGCGGCGGCGCACCGGGGCAGTTTCACGCTGGCCGCGCAGGATTTGTCGGTCAGCCAGAGTGCGGTCAGCCACCAGGTGCTGGGGCTGGAGCAGGACCTGGATGTGAGTCTGTTTTTGCGCCTGCCGCGCCAGCTTGAGTTGACAGACGCCGGCCGTTCGCTGCTGTCGCGCGTCAGCCCGGCACTGGATGCGCTGGAGGCGGCGATGCTGGACCTGGCCTCGTCCAAGGGCGAGGGCGGCACGCTGGAGCTGGGCGTGGTCCCGACCTTTGCCACCAAGTGGCTGATTCCCCGCCTGCCCGACTTTCTTAAGGCGCATCCGTACGTCACGCTGAACCTGTCCACGCGCCTGCTGCCCTTTGATTTTTCGCTGACCGGCCTGGATGCGGCCATTCACTATGGCCGGCCTGACTGGCCGGGCACAGCGTCCGAATACCTGATGGGCGAGGAGAGCGTGGTGGTGTGTAGCCCCGCGTTGCTCAGTCAGCGTCTGTTGCAGCATCCGGCCGACGTGCTGAAGTTCACGTTGATTCACCAAAGCACACGGGCACAGGCCTGGGTGGCCTGGTTGCGCCTGGCCGGCGTTGACGACACGCCAGCTGCCAGCGTCGGGCCCAAGTACGAGTTGTTTTCCATGATTGCCCAGGCTGTCAAGGCCGGGTTGGGCCTGGCCGTGCTGCCGCGTTTTCTGGTGGCGGACGACATTGCCGACGGGACGCTGGCGGTGCCGTTTGAGCTGCCCCTGAGCTCGGATTTCGCCTACTACCTGGTCTGGCCGACACAAAAAGCCCACTGGCGGCCGCTGCTGCAACTGCGCGCCTGGCTGCGCGAGCAGGCCTTGGCCGATCGGCCAGCCGACATATTCTGAGTTGGACAGGTGGGCACAATGCCTGCTGCTAATTTGATAGCTGTTTTCGCCCGACCTTATTGGGCTATAGCCACTATTTGTTAAGAAAACCGGAAAAAATCCCAAAAACGGCCCCTGGCAAGGCCGGTGAAGCCGAAAACCCGGGTTGGGCCTCTTGAATAGCTGTTTTAGGCATCTAATAGGCCTCTAGCCCAATAGGTATAGGTGCAAACAGCTCCTTATTTGATAGCAACTATCGATCCAGCCAACGGCCGGGCGACGCATCATGCGCTGTCGCTGGGCGCCAGGCTTTGCGCCGGGCGGCGCAGCGTGCTGTCAAAGGGGTTGATCTGCGCACCCAGGGCCTCCGCTTCGCGCTTGAGCAGTTGCACCACGGTCGGCAGGCGGTCGGGGCTCAGGCGCGATGACAGCGTTCCCACGCTGAGCGCGGCCACGGCACGGCCCTCGCGGTCCAGCACCGGGACGCCGACGCCGGCCATGCCGTCTAGCAGGTTGGTGTTGCGCCCGGCGTAGCCCAGCTCGCGCACGCGCGCTATCTCGGTGCGCAAATAGACCTCGTCGTAGACGCCGTATTCACGCACCCGCGGCAGGTTGTAGCGAATCACCTCCTCGCGCTCGGACTCGGGCAGGAAAGCCAGTATGGCCAGGCTGCCCTGGCCCATGCCCAGCGCCACCCGGCCGCCTATGTCGCCGGTGAAGGAGCGGATCGGGAAAGGGCCTTCGCTGCGGTCCAGGCAGACGGCGTCGAAGCCGCTGCGCACCAGCAGAAAAATGGTGTCGCCCAGGCTGGCGCACAGGCGCAGCAGCGCAGGCCGGCACAGCCCGCGCAAGTCCATGGCGTTGCCGGCTTGCGCCGCCAGCGTAAAAAAATCAAGGCTCAGGCGGTAGAGCTTGGTCGCGGCGTCCTGCTCCACGACGCGCTCGGCCACCAGGCTTTGCAGCAGCCTGTGGGTGGTGGCCTGGGTCAGCCCGGTGGCCTTCGCGATGTGGGTGATGCGCCCGCCCTTGGCCTGTGTGATGGCCAGCGCCCGCAGTATGGAAAAGGCGCGCTGCACGCTGCTGGAACTGCTGTCGTCTTCTTTCATGAATCCGCCTAGGTTGGAATTAAGTGGTGCTTAATTCTATAAAAATTCCGTTGTTCGGAATTATTTAAATTTTTATACCAATATACGGAATAACCCGTTGACGTTTTTTCCAGGCTAGTTCTAGCATGAGCCACTTCAAGGCGTCTTTACGGCAGGTTTTCCGTGCTGACTGCCTGCTCTTTGTGGGGAGGTATTGCCGATGTCTTTTCTGACGCTGGAAAACGTGAGCAAGTGCTACGGCACAGCGCAAGTGGTGTGCGACATGAACTTGTCCGTGGAAAAAGGCGAGTTCGTCTCGCTGCTGGGGCCCTCGGGCTGCGGCAAGACCACCACGCTGCAAATGATGGCGGGCTTTGCCGACGTGAGCGCCGGCCGCATCACGCTGGCCGGCCGCGACATCACGCACGCCAAACCCAATACCCGCGGCCTGGGCATCGTGTTTCAGAGCTATGCGCTGTTCCCCCACATGAGCGTGCATGACAACGTGAGTTTTGGCCTGGAAATGCGCCGGGTGCCCAAGGCCGAGCGCGCCGAGCGCGTCAAGGCCGCGCTGGCCCTGGTACATCTGGAGGCGCATGCCACGCGCTACCCGCGCGAACTCTCAGGCGGCCAGCGCCAGCGGGTCGCGCTGGCCCGCGCCCTGGTGATAGAGCCGCAGGTGCTGCTGCTTGATGAGCCGCTGTCGAATCTGGACGCCAAGCTGCGCGAGGAAATGCAGTTCGAGTTGCGGCAGATCCAGCGCAAGGTTGGCACCACCACCGTGATGGTCACGCACGACCAGACCGAGGCCATGTCCATCAGCGACCGCGTGGTGGTGATGGAGGGCGGCCGCGTGACGCAGATCGATGCGCCGCACCGCCTCTACGAGCATCCGCAAACGCGCTTCATTTCCAGCTTTGTCGGCAAGGCCAACCTGCTCGAAGGCCGGGTTAGCGCCACGGCCACGAGCGGCTGGGCCACGGTGCAACTCGGCGCGGTGTCGCTGGACGTTCAGGCGCCCGGCGTGGGTGTGGGCGACGCGGTGGTGCTGAGTTTGCGGCCCGAAAAAATCCGCCTGCTGCCCGAGCGCCGTGACCGCCTTTCGGGCACCGTACGCGAGCGTTTTTTCCTCGGCAGCCAGTGGCTTTACCGGGTGGAGACGGCGGCGGGCGAACTGGTGGTGGTTTGCCCCAACGATGAGGCGGCGCCGGTGGAAGAGGGCATGCGCACCGGGCTGGAGTGGTCGGCGCAGCAGGTGCGCTTGCTGGCCGGTGCGACGCATGCGGGCGAGGTGACCGCATGAGTGCGGCATCGCTGGCTGCGCCGCTCGTGGAGGCTGGCCGCGCCGCCAAGTCTCCTGGGTCACACAAGGCTCGCGTGCCGTGGCTGATGTCGGCACCGGCTTTTCTGCTCTTTGCCTGCCTGCTGCTGGTGCCGCTGGCGCTTACGGCCGTGCTGTCCTTCCAGGTGTTCGACCATGCCACGGGCGTCAAGAACAGCTTCACCCTGGCGCATTACGCGGCGGTGCTCACCGACGATTATTACCACGCCATTTTCTGGCGCACTTTCTGGATATCGGCGCTGGTCACCCTGATTTGCATCGTGGTGGGAACGCCCGAGGCTTATGTGCTGAGCCGCATGCGTGCGCCCTGGCGCTCCATCTTGCTGCTGGTGGTGCTGGCGCCCTTGCTGGTGTCGGTGGTGGTGCGCGCCTTCGGCTGGAGCATGTTGCTGGGCCCAGAGGGCCTGGTGAACCAGTTGATACGCGCCCTGGGCCTGCCGACCATGCGCATTCTTTACACCGAGGCGGCGGTCGTCATCGCCCTGGTCCATGTGATGCTGCCCTTCATGGTGATTCCGGTCTGGACCTCGCTGCAAAAGCTTGATCCCGGTGTGGAAGACGCCGCGCTGTCGCTGCAGGCCTCGCATTTCACCACCTTGCGCCGCATCATCTTTCCGCAGGTGCTGCCCGGCGTGCTGTCGGGCAGCCTGATCGTCTTTGGCCTCTCCGCCAGCGCCTTTGCCATTCCCGGCCTGCTGGGCGGGCGGCGGCTGAAGATGGTAGCCACCGTGGTCTATGACGAGTACCTGCACGAGCTCAACTGGCCGCTGGGCGCGGCCATTGCGCTCACGCTGCTGCTGGCCAACCTGGTGCTGATGCTCAGCTACAACCGGGTGCTGGAACGCTCCTACAAAAAATCACTCGGTTAAGCAGGGCTGCATCATGTCAAAAAACGGTCCTGTCGCGCTTTTCTTCAATGCCCTGGTCATTGTCTTCATGTTGGCGCCGCTGGTTGTCGTCTGCCTGGTGGCCTTCACGCCAGGCAACACGCTCAGCATTCCGACCACGCAGTTTTCGCTGCGCTGGTTCAGGGCGGTGTTTGCCCATCCCGACTTTGTGCAGTCCTTTAAAAACAGCCTGTGGCTGGCTTTCATCGCGGCCACGCTGGCCACGCTCATGGCCGTTCCGGCCGGGCTGGCGATTGCGCGCCACCGTTTTCCCGGGCGCGATTTCCTCAATGGGCTGTTTCTTTCGCCGCTGATCATTCCGCACCTGGTGCTGGGCGTGGCCTTGCTGCGCACGTTCTCGCTGATAGGCGCGACCGGCAGCTTCTTCTGGCTGGCACTGGCGCACGTGGTCGTCATCACGCCCTATGCGCTGCGGCTGGTGCTAGCATCGGTCGAGGGCAGTGACCGCAGCGCGGAGCAGGCGGCGCTGTCGCTGGGCGCGAGCCAGGCCACGGTGTTTCGGCGCATCACCTTGCCCATGATCCTGCCCGGCGTGACCGGCGGCTGGCTGCTGGCCTTCATCAACAGCTTTGACGAGGTGACCATGTCCATCTTCGTCACCGCGCCGTCCACCGTGACCTTGCCGGTGCGCATGTATATGTACGCCACCGAATCGATTGATCCGCTGATGGCGGCGGTCTCCGCGCTCATGGTGGCGCTGACGGCTGTGGCCATGCTGGTGCTGGACCGCGTCTACGGTCTGGACAAGATTTTGGTGGGGCACAAATGAGCCCGTCCATTAAAGAAAACCCCGTGGCACTTTTTCACCGCCTGGCCGAAACCGGCCGCGCCCCTGTGGACTTTGTGCTTGACGGCCAAGCATTGAGCGCGCTGGCCGGCGACACCGTGCTGACCGCGGTGCTGACGCACGGCGCGCAACTGCGGCGCAGCGAGTTCAGCGGCGAGCCGCGCGCCGGCTTTTGTCTGATGGGCGCCTGCCAGGACTGCTGGATCGCCACCGAGTCCGGCCAGCGCCTGCGCGCTTGCGGCACCTTCATTGAAGAAGGCATGCGTTTGCTGACGGGCACAGGGGAGTCTTCATGACAGCTGCCTTGCAAGCGGTCATTGTTGGCGCCGGGCCGGCCGGCGTGCGTGCGGCGCAAACGCTGGTGGCGCACGGTGTGCGGCCTGTGGTGGTGGATGAGGCACCGCGCTGGGGCGGGCAGATTTACCGTCAGCCGCCTGCCGGTTTCACGCGGCCCAAGCGCACGCTCTATGGTTTTGAAGCCGGGCGTGCCGAGGCGCTGCACAGCGCCATGGCCGGTATCCTGGACCGTGTCGACTACCGGCCCGACACCCTGGTCTGGAGCGCCGAGGGCGGCCGGCTTGATCTGCTTTGCCAGGGGCAGATGAGCACGCTGCCTTATCGCCAGCTCATAGTCGCCACGGGTGCGACCGATCGCGTGCTACCGTTTCCGGGCTGGACCCTGCCCGGCGTCTACACCCTGGGTGCGGCGCAGGTGGCGCTGAAGTACCAGGGCTGCGCCATTGGCGCGCGCGTGGTTTTTGCCGGCACCGGGCCCTTGCTTTACCTGGTGGCCTACCAGTATGCAAAGGCCGGTGCCCAGGTGGTGGCGGTGCTGGACACCGCCAGCTTCAAGGACAAGGCGGCGGCAGTGCCCGCCATGCTGCGCCAGCCGGCCTTGTTTGCCAAAGGCCTGTACTACCTGGGCTGGTTGCGCGCCCATGGCGTGGCTGTGCATCAGGGCGTGCGGCTGCTGCGGGCCACGGGCGGGGCGCAGGTCGCAGCCATGCACTGGCGCGACGAGCATGCCGAGCACGCGCTGGCCTGCGACGCCGTGGGCTTTGGCTATGCGCTGCGCCCGGAAACCCAGTTGGCTGATTTGCTGGGCTGCCGCTTTGCCTACGACGGCTTGCAGCGCGCGGCCTTGCCCGAGCGCGATGGGGCAGGGCGATCCAGCGTGCCTGGCGTCTACCTGGCAGGTGACGGCGCCGGCATCATGGGCGCGGACGCCGCCGAGTGGGCAGGCGAGCGCGCGGCACTGGCGCTGCTGGCCGATGCCGGCAAGCCCGTGGCTGCTGCGCGGGCCGCTGAACTGGAAGCCCGGCTGGCGCGGACCGCGGCGTTTCGCGTCGGGCTGGAGCGTGCCTTTCCCTTTCCACAAGACTGGGCCGTCAGCGCCCCCGACGAGCTGCTAGTTTGCCGCTGCGAGAACATCACGGCGGGCGAGTTGCGGCAATGCGTCAGCGACACCGGCGCGCGCGAAATGAACCGGCTCAAGGCGCAGACACGCGTGGGAATGGGCCGCTGCCAGGGCCGGACCTGCGGCGTCGCCGCGGCGGAAATTCTGGCGCAAGCCTGTGCCACGTCGCCGGATGCGGTGGGCCGCTTGCGCGGCCAGGCACCGATCAAGCCCTTGCCCTTTGCGGCGAAAGTCCAGACGCAGGAGGAGGCCGCATGAGGGAACGTCTTTCCGCCGACGTGGCCATCATTGGCGGCGGCATCATGGGCGCTTCGGCCGCCTTGTTTCTGCGCCGCATGGGTTTGTCTGTTGTCCTGCTGGAGCGCGACCTGTGCGGCTCGCGCTCCAGTGGCGTGAACTACGGCGGCGTGCGGCGCCAGGGACGGCCGCTCAGCCAGTTGCCGCTGTCTCAGCGCGCGCAAGGCCTCTGGGCCCAGCTGCCGGAACTCATAGGCCTGGACGGCGAATACCAGCGCTCCGGCCATCTGAAGATCGCGCGCAGCGAGGCTGATCTGGCCGCACTGGAAAGTTACCGGGAGCGCACACAAGACTTTGGCATGGCGCTCGAAATGCTGTCTGCCCGCGCTCTGCGAGAGCGCTGCCCCTGGCTGGGACAGGCAGCCGTGGGTGCGTCCCTGTGCCCGGAGGACGGGCAAGCCAATCCGCGCCTGGTATCGCCGGCTTTTGCGCGGGCCGCGCAACGCCAGGGCGCCGACATACGCGAGCAGACGCGTGTCGATGAGGTGACGCATGACGGCGCGGCCTTTGTCCTGCGCTCGGGCGAGGTGCTGGAAGTCCGCGCCAAGCATTTACTCAACTGCGCCGGCGCCTGGGCCGGCAGCATCGCCGCGCAGTTTGGCGAAGCCGTTCCCATGGAATCCGGCCATCCCGAGATGGCGGTGACCGAGCCGCTGCCGCTGTTCCTAAATTTCAGCCTGGGCGTGGAAGGCGGCGGCGTTTACGCGCGCCAGGTGGCGCGCGGCAACTGCGTCATTGGCGGCGGCCGCGGCTATGCGCTGGACGAGCAGCGTGCCCGGGTGCAACGCAGCGGCCTGGCTGCGCTGATGCAGCAGACGGTTGAGCTGCTGCCGGCGCTGCGCAATGCCCACATCATTCGCACCTGGAGCGGCACCGAAGGCTATTTGCCGGACCGCCAACCGGTGCTTGGCCCCAGCGCCACCACACCAGGCCTGATTCATGCATTCGGTTTTGCCGGCGGTGGGTTTCAGCTCGGTCCCGCAGTCGGTGCGGTGCTGGCCGATCTGGTGCGTGATGGCCAAACGTCCACACCGATTGAGGCATTTTCCGTTTCGCGCTTTTCCGAAAGTCCGCGTGTGGCAACCACCGGGCTTTTTCCTTCCGCAGTTGTCTAAAACCATTCCCCTACTTTCAGGAGATTTCAAATGCATCTGTCCTCACGTTTCTGGTCCGCCCGCATGACCGCGGTGTCTTTCGCCCTTGCCGTGGCCGGCATGTCCGCCAGCGTCGCCATGGCCCAAACCAAAACCCTGTATATCGGCATGAATGGCGGGGTGATGGAAAAAACTTGGACCGAACATGTTTTCCCGGCATTCGAGAAAGCCAACAACGCGAAAGTGGTGGTGGTGCCCGGCACCTCGTCCGACATTTTGGCCAAGGCCCAGGCCAACAAGGACAAGCCGCAAATGCATGTCATGTTTCTGGACGACGGCATCATGGTGCGCGCCATTGGCATGGGTTTGTGCGAAAAGATGAAACCCAGCGCTGCACTCAATGAAGTATTTCCCGCCGCCCGCTTCAAGGGCGACATGGCGACCGGCGTGACCATGGGCATGACGGGCCTGGTCTACAACAAGAAAATGTTTGCCGAAAAAGGCTGGGCCGCGCCCACCTCCTGGATGGATCTGGCCGACCCGAAATTCAAGGGCAAGGTCGTGTTCCAGTCGCTATCGTCCTCGACCTTTGGCCTGCATGGCTTCCTGATGTTCAACCGCATCAAGGGCGGTACCGATAAAAATGTCGAGCCCGGCTTCAATGCCTGGAAGACCAGCATAGGCAGCAATGTGCTCGAATACATCCCCAGTTCGGCCAAGTTGTCAGAAATGATGCAGACCGGTGAAGCCGCGATTGCGCCGCTGACCCCCACCGCCGTCGCCGGCCTTCAGGAAAAAGGCATCGCGGTCGAATACGCCCAGCCCAAGGAGGGCTCGGTGGTGCTGATGTCGGCCGAGTGTGTTCTGGCCAACAACAGCGAACCGGTGCTGGCGCAAAAGCTGGCCGAATACCTGCTCACTGCCGAGGCGCAGGCTGCCGGCTTGCAGCATGGCAACCAGATTCCATCCAACCCCAAATCGCAAGCCGTGGGCGATGATGCCAAGTTAAAACTGAAACAATTTGGCGACTACATGAAGACCGCCGTCACCGTCGATTGGGACGTGATCAACGAAAACCGCCCCGCCTGGAATGCGCGCTGGAATAAGACGATAGAGCGCTAAACGGCGCTTTAAGGACTCGCTGAATAAGTCCCTTATTTCTCGTCGGTGATCCGTGCAGGGTATTGATTTAAGACGGCTCAAATTTCGAGAAATTGACTTGTTCAGCTGAGTCCTCAGTCTGTGGAATGCAGTGCTGGCAACGATGCGAAAGCACACTTTATTTATGAGTGGAGTTAAAAAATATGAGACGAGTGCTTTCAATTTCTTTAGTCTGTTGCCTCGCTGCTAGCGCCTGCGCCGTCGCGGCCGCTGAGCTCACCAAGGTCGAGCAACAGATCGTCAGCCATGTCGACCAAAGATCAGAGGCCGCCATTGATCTTCTCGCTCGTACCGTCAACATCCCGAGTGCCACCAAAAACCACGAGGGAGTCAAGCGCCTCGCCGACCTGTATGCCACCGAACTACAGGCGCTTGGATTCGAGACGCGCTGGGTCGATCAGACCGAGGTCGGGCGAGCGGGGCACTTCATGGCAGAACGTCGCGGCACGGTGGGCAAACGCCTGCTGCTGATCGGCCACCTCGATACCGTGTTCCAGGACGAAGCTTTCCGCAGAGAAGGGCAAAAGGCTTACGGTAGCGGCACCTCCGACATGAAAGGCGGCAACGTGATCGCCATCGAGGCGCTTCGTGCCCTGCATGCGGCCGGCGCCCTGGAGGATCGCCAGATCATCGTCCTTTTCACAGGCGATGAGGAGAACATGGGAAAACCTTACGAGAAGAGCCGTGCGGCGCTTGTCGATGCAGCGAAGCGCAGTGATATCGCGCTCGCCTTCGAGGGTTACTCCCCGGGCACGGCAGTGACTGGGCGAAGGGGTTTCAGCATGTGGCGCCTGGATGTGACCGGGTCGCCTGGGCATTCGTCCACCATCTTTGGCGAGGGGCGGGGCAGTGGGGCCGTTTTCGAGGCCGCCCGCATACTCTCGGCGTTTCACGATGAGCTGCGTGAACCCTATCTCACATTCAATCCCGGAGTCATCGCTGGCGGTACAGACGTGAAATTTGACGCGCTGACCTTTACCGGCGTGGCCATGGGAAGAGCCACTGTCGTGCCTCAGTCGGTGGTCGTCATGGGCGACATGCGTTTTCTCTCAGGTGATCAGCTTGATCGTGCCCGAGAGAAGATGCGAGCTATCGTCGCGAAGTCGTTGCCGAAAACCTCAGCTGCGATCACTTTTATCGATGGCTTGCCGGGAATGGCGCCGACCGATGGCAATCGCGCCTTGCTCGCGACGCTTGATGGCGTATCCCGGGATCTTGGCACTGGGACGATCACCGCACATGATCCGTCCAAGCGAGGCGCTGGCGATGTGTCGTTTGTCGCAGCGATCGTGCCAGGGCTCGATGGCCTTGGGTCGCTTGGCGGGAATGAGCACGCGCCCGGCGAGTGGGTGAATCTCGACGAACAGCCGCCTCTCACCAAGCGTTCCGCTTTGCTGATGCACCGCCTGATGAGTGGGAAGTAAGGGTCCCACGCATCAACAAGTTAACGCAAAGCAAGGCCTGGTAATCATCGAGAAGTGGTCAAAAAAATGCTTCACAAGAATTGAAAGCTCCCTGAGCTTGTATGAATTCGTGGGACGGGGTACAGGTCCTTCAACTCACCATCTGACTGCACAAAGACTTGATGGATCTGGAGCCGGCCTACGGCGCATGACGTGCGGCGCATGGCCGCACGCTGGAAAATGCTCGCCAGCGGCAGTTCTGGTTTTTGTGCGGTTGGCATGCATGACCAAGCCATGGTCGAAACCGGCGTTGATGAGGCTTTGCGCCGCCAGCTTAAAGCCTCGTTTTTCAGACGGCAGATTGGATGCGAAATCGTGATGAATGAAGTCAGGTGTAGGGTTTGGCACGCTTGCCAAACCGTCGCCTCAGCGACCAGCCCAAATAATGAACGCACTCCTCTTGCTTCTGGAGTTTATGCATAAAATTGGCCTGTAGCCCTTGTAGGGTGGGCGCAAAATGCTACTAAATAGATAGCAAAAAGGAAGCGGTCAGCGCTGCACCAGCAGCACCGCCGCTGGCCCTGCGTTACGCAGCTTTGGCTTGTGCCGTCAGTGGCGGCGTGCCCGGCTTGAACATGGATGCCAGCTGCTTGCGCAGCTCCGGCGAGTCGCTGTGACCATGCACGGCAACCGCATGCTGCACGGCGGCTTCGAGCAACTCCTTGTCATTGTCGGCCGACAGCGCAACGCTGCAGTTCATGGTGCTGGGGTATTCGCGGCAATCAATGTATTGGCGTGACATGATGTTTCCTCTCTTTAAGGACGGGCTTCATAAACCAGGTTGAATGGCGTTTCGGTGGCGCGCCGGAAATGCGTGAAACCGCCTTGCGTGACGACTTGGCGCATGCGCGCCTCGCCGGCCTGCGCGCATCTGGAAGACACCGGGGATCAAGGCCGGGCAGCCTTTTTCGGCAAGCGCAAAGGCCTGCTCTTCGGTCATCGAGAAGCGTTCGCTGCCAGGGTCGTAACAGACGTAAGCACTGGCAGACTGGGCCGACAGCCATTCGCGCAAATAGCGTGCATCGCCGTGCATGACGGCGCCGAAATCCTGCACGAACCGGCCCATGAATTCGTTGAGCTTCGCTTCATTGATGGCCATGCTGTCCTCCTTTTCTCTCCTCGTGAGCGCACTTGCACGGACTAGTGGGGCTACCTATACTGAAATCGAAAGGAAGGCCCACCACGGCATCCTGAAGCTGCCTGGGCCAATTGCCAATACGCAGCAATGCGTATGCCTTGCCGAACTGACGCCACGCCATGAACCACCTGACCCGAAATGATTACGCCGGTGCCTTGCGGCTGCTTGCGCGGGTTGAACGGCAGACGGGCGACGAAAGTCGCTTTGCCCACGCGGTGGTGCAGGCGCTACATGACTACGTGGCCGCCGAACTGACGACGCTGTCGGTTTGCGATTTGCAAACCGGCCATCGCCAAGTGGTTGGTCTGCCTGGCATGCGTCTGGGAAGCGACGAGATAGCCTGCTTCGATCAGCATTTTTTCGAGCACCCCCTGGTGCGCCACCATGGTTTTGACGGCGGCCTGCTGACGCGCCGCATCTCTGACTTGGTGAGTCGGCACGATTTTCAGCATAGCGCCCTGTATGCCGACTATTACCGCCGCATCGGGCTGGAATACGCGATTGCCATGCCGCTGTTCAAGGACAAACGCACGCTGGCCAGCGTGGTGCTGAACCGGCGCGGACTTGATTTTGACGAACACGACCGCGAGCGGCTAGATCTGTTGCGTCCGCATCTGGCCTTTTTGTACCGCCAGGCACATCAGGCCGTCGCTCCGCCTGCCGCTGACGCGCCGTCTTCGTACTGGCCGGTGGTGCTCGACATCAGCGCCTGCCGCCTGACGCAGCGCGAAACCGAGGTGATGCACTGGCTGGCTTGCGGCAAGACCGATGCCGATATTGCTGCGCTGCTGGCCATCAGCCCCCGCACCGTGCAAAAGCACCTGGAGCATGTCTATGTGAAGTTGGGCGTGGAAACCCGCACCGCGGCGGTGATGCGCGCGCTGGCCATTCACGATCACCCGATGGTGCAGGTCTAGCTGAGCGCTGAATACCCCCACGAGGTTCTGCTCAAGTTGGGTAACGACGCAGCGCGCATCCACGCTGGCGTGACGATGGCGTTTGCAGGAGGGCTATTGCTGTCATGGGCCGGCGCTCTGAATGCTATTCTGAGTCTTGTATGAACAAAGCCTTCACCAAAGAAACCGACTCCGAGGACGATGAGCCGGCGCTAGCCCCCTTGCCTCCAGGCGGGAAGAACTACATCACGCCTCAGGGTTATGCACGCTTGCGCGCGGAATTGCTGGATCTGATCGACAACGAACGCCCCAAGATGGTGGAAGTGGTTCATTGGGCGGCCAGCAATGGTGACCGCTCCGAAAATGGCGACTACCACTACGGTAAGAAGCGCTTGCGCGAGATTGACAGGCGCATACGGTTTTTGACCAAAAGACTGGAAATTGCCGAAATCAGCAGTCCATCCGTTCATCACGGCAGCGACCAGGTCTTTTTTGGCGCCACCGTCACTTATGCCGATGACAGTGGCGAGGAGCGTACCGTCACCATTCTGGGGGTCGATGAGGCCAACAGTGCTTTGGGGCAAATCAGTTGGGTATCTCCTGTCGCCAGAGCCCTGCTCAAATCACGGGTGGGTGATGAGGTCAACCTGGTCACACCGCAGGGCGTGCAATTGCTGGAGGTTTTGGCCGTGGACTATCCTGCACCGGAGGCGGCGGACTAGTTAGCTGGCCGACTTGATGCGCTGCACCCGCAGCACGGAAGGCGTTCTCTTGACGTTGCGCAGCGCTGCTGCCAGATGAATCCGATCACGTACGGCGACGCTAAATCGCAAATCAGCGGCATCGCGTGCCGGCTCGTTCCCCATGTCCACATGGGTGATGTCGGCTTCGGCGCTGGCCAGGGCCGCCGCGACACGTGCCAATACCCCTTTCCCGTTGGACACGGTCACCAGAAGATTGGTTTCAAAGGTACGTACGGGCTCTTCAGACCAGTCGACGGCAATGAAGCGCTCGCTGTCGCGTTGCTGTAAACGCTTGGCAACGGCGCAGTCATCGATATGCACCACCAGACCTTCTCCACGGCCCAGGTAGCCAATGATGCCGTCGCCTGGAATGGGGTGGCAACAGGGCGCAAACTGCACCGATGAGCCTTCGCTGCCATCGAGTAGCAGCGCGCCTTGCGAGACCGACTCATGCGGGGTGTAGCGCTCGCGACTCATGAGCAAGACATCGGGTTTTTCACCGCTCTCGGCAAGCAGGGTGACGATGCGTTTGGCAATCATGCTGGCAATACGCTTGCCCAGCCCGATGTCTGTCAGCAGTTCGGCGCGCGATCGGTTGCCGGTGAAGCGCAGGATCTTCTCCCAGGTGGCATGGTGCGCCTCGTCATCCTCCGAAAGGCGTTGCCGGTCTATGCCTTCGGCACGTAACGCCTGAGCCAGCATTTTTTCACCCAGTTCCTGCGATTCCGTGATCGCCATGGTCTTGAGGTAGTGGCGTATTTTTGAGCGCGCCTTGCCGGTTCGCACGAAACCCAGCCAGCCGGGATTTGGGTTGGAGCCGGCGGCCGTCATGATCTCGATCACATCGCCGTTATGCAGCTCGGAGCGCAAGGGAACCTGCTCGCCATTGACTTTGGCCGCTACCGCACGGTGGCCCACATCGCTATGGATGGCGTAGGCAAAGTCGACAATGGTGGCGCCGCGAGGCATGGCCATGATCTGGCTTTTGGGCGTGAAGACGTAAACGGCTTCCGGAAACAGATCGATCTTGACGTGATCCCAGAATTCGGCGGCATCACGCGTTTCCTGCTGGATATCCAGCAGCGACTGCAGCCATTTGGTTCCCAGTCGCTGCGAGGCGTCGCTGTTGGGATCCGTGGCCTTGTAAAGCCAGTGAGCGGCCACACCGGCTTCGGCGACCACATGCATGGCGTCGGTGCGCATCTGGAACTCGATATTGGTGCCGAACGGACCGACCAGGGTGGTGTGCAAGGACTGGTAGCCATTGACCTTGGGAATCGCAATATAGTCCTTGAACTTTCCCGGCAAGGGCTTGTAGAGCTGGTGCAAGACGCCAAGAGCACTGTAGCAAGCCGTCAGATCCTGCACGATGATCCGAAAGCCGTAGAGGTCGGTGACCTGTGCGAAAGACAGGTGCTTCTCGTCCATCTTGGAGTAAATGGAGTACAGCGTCTTCTCGCGTCCGTAAATGTGAACCGGAATGTGCGCGTTGGCAAAGGCGGACTCGACTTCGGATTGCACGCGTTTGATGACATCGCGGCGCCGGCCTCGCGCACGTACCAGGGCTTTGGTCAAGGTCGCGTAACGCCATGGGTGCAAGTGCTGGAAGGACAGGTCTTGCAGTTCCCGGTAGGTGGAGTTCAGGCCCAGGCGGTGTGCAATAGGGGCATAAATATCCAGGGTTTCCCGGGAAATTCGGTGCCACTTGCTGCGTGGCGCATTGCCCAGGGTGCGCATATTGTGGGTGCGATCCGCCAGCTTGATCAGAATCACGCGCACATCGCGCGCCATCGCCAGCAGCATTTTGCGGAAGGACTCGGCCTGATTTTCCTCCCGGGTATTGAACTCCAGCTTTTCCAGCTTGGTCAGGCCGTCGACCAATTCGGCCACCGGAGCACCAAATCGCTCAATCAGATCGGGCTTGGTGACGCCGCAGTCTTCCATCGCGTCGTGCAGCAGGGCGGCCATGAGCGCCTGGGCGTCAAGCTTCCATTCAGCGCACTGTTGCGCGACCGCAATGGGATGGGTGATATAGGGCTCGCCGCTGTTTCGCAACTGGCCCAAATGGGCCTGATCGGCGTAGCGGTAAGCCTGGCGGACATTCTCGATGTCAGCGGCGTTCAGGTAGTCCAGTTTGGCCGTGAGCGCAGCAAAACTGGCTGCTGCGGCATTGGCGGCGGCCGGGGTTGACTTGCTGGAAGTGGCAGGCGAAAGCAGTGCGCTCATACCTCAAATGTATCGCGGCATGAATAAGACGTGAAAAAAATGGATTTTACGGACCTGGAAATGAAAAAAGCACCGGATCAGGGTGCTTTTCAACGGAGCGGAGAGGGTCAGCCGGGTACTTTTTTCAGCATTTCCAGGCCGACTTTGCCTTCGGCAATTTCTCGCAGGGCGGTGACGCCGGGCTTGTTCTTGCTTTCAATCTTGGCGGCATGACCTTGGCTGAGCATGCGGGCACGGTAGGTGGCGGCCAAAACCAGCTGGAAGCGGTTAGGGATTTTTTCGAGGCAATCTTCGACGGTGATGCGGGCCATGGTGATTCTTTCGCTGTGGTCGGTAACTTAAGGAATATGAAGAGCCTCGAAAGTCTCGGCTCGGGCGCGTCGCTGGGCCGAAAACTTGAGCCGCTGGGCATGAACAATAGTTTTCAAGTCGAAAACTGCCCGCTCAAACAACTCGTTAATTATAACGAAATCGAAATTTTGGGCCTGCGCCATCTCGATAGCCGCATTTTTGAGCCGTACTTCTATGACTTCGGCCGTGTCTTCGCCGCGTCGCTGCAGGCGCGAGCGCAACTCTTCCCAGCTAGGGGGAAGTATGAAAATCAGCACGGCATTGGTAAAAATGCGCTTGACGTTGATGGCACCCTGGAAATCGATCTCCAGCACCACGTCGGCGCCGTGCGCCACCCGCTCTTCAATGGTATGGCGCGAGGTGCCGTAGCGGTGTCCGTGGACATGAGCCCACTCCAGAAAAGCATCCCGCTGCACCATGCCGTCGAACTCTTCGGGGGACAGGAAGAAATACTCCCGGCCATGCTTTTCTTGTCCACGTGGCGGCCGGGTGGTGTGTGAGACGGCGGGTTGAATCGCCGAGTCCAGCTCCATCAGAGCCTTCACCAGGCTGGACTTGCCGGCCCCGCTGGGGGCTGCGACGACAAATAGATTTCCGGGGTAGTCCATGTTTAAAAGGCGTTGTTTGCTATGAATTTTGAGGTGAGCAGGGCTTTACTCGATGTTTTGGACCTGTTCGCGAATTTGCTCGATCAGGACTTTCATGTCCACAGAGATGCGCGTCAGCTCCAGCGAGGTTGATTTTGAGCCCAAGGTGTTGGCTTCGCGGTGCAGTTCCTGGATCAGGAAGTCCAGGCGTTTGCCCAATTCGCCGCCGCTGGCGAGCAGTCGATCAATTTCGTCAAGATGCGAGGACAGGCGGGTGATCTCTTCCGCCACATCAATCCTGATGGCAAAGGCGGTGGCCTCCGTGAGTGCCCTATCCTGGGCAATTTCAGGCAGCGCCGTGCTGCTTCCCAGGGCCAGGGCCTCTTTCCAGCGCTCCAGGAAACGGGTTTTTTGTTGTTCAACCAGCTTGGGGACCATGGGCACCGCCAGGGCTGCCAATGCCCGCAGCTGCGCGGTGCGGTCCAGCAACATGTCGGCCAGGCGGGCGCCTTCTCGCTCGCGGGCTGCCATCAGGTCTTTCAGGGCCTTTTTAGCCAGCTTGAGCAGCTCTTCGCTGTGATCGTGCGGCTTTTTGTCTTCATTGGTGGCGATCCGCAGGACATCGGCCACGCTGAGCGCGCTGGCCTGCGGTAGCCAGGACTTGATGCTGTCCTCCAGGGAGCCCAGGCGCTGTAGCGTTGCCGCGGAGGGCGCGCGCAGGCTGCTGGCCGATGCGCTTTCAAGCGAAACCCGCACCTCCACCTTGCCGCGCTTGAGTTTGCCGGTCAGCAGTTCGCGCAGGGCCGGTTCGGCCTGCCGTAATTCGTCCGGCAGGCGAAAGGCCAGGTCCAGAAAGCGGCTGTTCACGGAACGTATTTCGACGCCCAGCCGGGAGTTGGCCTCCTGGCGCGGTTCAGTTTCTGGGGCCGACTGCGTCGTGCTGGATTGCACGGTCGCATAACCCGTCATGCTATAAACTGACATTAGCTAATACGCCTTCATACTAGAGAGAGAAAAACGATTTGGTGACGCGGTCACCAGTTCATTCCAAATTATGTCAAAGGTCAAGCCTGCACCATTGCCGCCCGACACCGTGATTGGTGGCTATCGTGTTGTGCGCAAGCTTTCGGCTGGCGGATTCGGTGTAGTTTACTTGGCTGTTGACAATGAAGGTCAGCAGGTTGCGATCAAGGAGTATTTGCCGTCTTCCCTGGCCAGCCGGCCGCCGGGAGAGTTGCTGCCGCAGGTGCAGCCGGAAAAGCTGTCGCTGTATCGCCTGGGCCTCAAGAGTTTTTTTGAAGAAGGCCGGTCACTTGCCCAGATCTCGCATGGCTCGGTGGTGAGCGTGCTGAATTTTTTCCGCGAGAACGAAACCGTCTACATGGTGATGAACTATCTGGAGGGTGGGACCCTGCAGGACTTCATCATCACGGCGCGTGAGCTGAAAAAACAAAAAGTTTTTCGTGAATCGACCATTCGCTCGCTGTTTGACGAGATTTTGCGCGGGCTGCGCATAGTGCATCAGCACAAAATGCTGCATCTGGACATCAAGCCCGCCAACATTTTCGTCACCGACGACAACCGGGCTGTGATGATCGACTTTGGCGCGGCGCGGGAGGTCTTGAGCAAAGAGGGTAACTTCATACGGCCCATGTACACGCCCGGTTTTGCCGCACCCGAGATGTACCGGCGTGACTCTTCCATGGGCCCGTGGACCGATATTTACGCGATTGGCGCCTGTATTTACGCCACCATGCAGGGCTATCCGCCCAACGATGCGCCGCAGCGGCTGGAGAAGGATCGGCTGTCGCTGGCGCTGTCCCGGCTGCGCGGCGTTTACTCCGACAACCTGATTGAAGTCGTCGAGTGGTGCATGTCGCTGGATCCGCTGTCGCGGCCGCAATCGGTGTTTGCCTTGCAAAAGGAGTTGAGCCGGGAGAGTGAGCGGCGCTACACCAAACTTACCGTGAGTGAAAAGGTCCGCCTGCAGTTTGACAGCATCGTGTCTGACACCAAGAAAACTGCGCGCAAGGCGACGGCTTACGCAACCCGGTTCAAATGAAATTTTCAGTTTTTCAGGTGAGTAGAAAAGGCGGTCGGGAGAAGAACGAAGACCGTATGGGTTACTGCTACACGCGCGAGTCTGGCCTGTTTGTGCTGGCCGACGGCATGGGCGGGCACCCGGAAGGCGAAGTGGCGGCGCAACTGGCGCTGCAGACGGTTTCCGCGCTCTACCAGAAAGAGGCCAGGCCTCTAGTTCATAATCCGGCCGAATTTCTGCCTGCTGCGCTGCTGGCGGCGCATCACCGCATCCTTCGCTATGCCACCGAAAAAGGCATGCTGGACACGCCGCGCACCACCTTGGTGGCGGCTATTTTGCAAGACACAGGAGCGGCCTGGGTGCATTGCGGCGACTCTCGCCTGTATGTTGTCAGAGATGGCGAGCTGCTGACGCGCACCCGGGACCACTCCTATCTTGAGCAGCAGGGCAGGGGCGGCATCAAGCCCCCCGTACACATCAACCGCAACATCCTGTTTACCTGCCTGGGTTCGCCCACCAAGCCCATTTTTGATTTGACCGGTTGCCTGACGCTGCAGCAGGGCGATAAGCTGCTGCTGTGCTCGGACGGTCTGTGGGGAAGCCTCAGCGATGCTGAAATCGTCCGGCATCTGGCCAGCAAAAGTGTTTCCGAGGCGATTCCCGACATGGTCGAGCATGCGCTGCGCGTTGGTGGCGAGCGCAGTGACAATGTGACGGTGCTGGCCATGGAGTGGGAAACTCCGGATGCCTTTGAATCGACCCGAGGCGTGTCTACCGACAGCATCATGGACGGGGTATTTGCCTCCACCATTCAGTCTGGCGTGCTAGACGGGCTGGTCGATGATCTTGATGAGGCGACGATAGAGCGATCCATCGCCGAAATCAACGAAGCCATACGCCGTTCGGCCGCCAGAAAAACCTGACATCTCGCAGCCTCCCGCTTGGGTGGTTTGCGCCTGCCGGAACGTTTGTTCATTCTTCCATCTTTCCTTTTTTACTGGACCGGCAGCCTTTGCCAGAAAGCCATTCATCATGAGTCAGTTTTCCCGAGAGGGCGCGCGTGCTGCCGATGCCTTGCGCCCGGTGCGCATCACCCGTCACTACACCGTTCATGCAGAGGGTTCGGTGCTGGTGGAGTTCGGCGCTACCAAGGTGCTGTGCACCGCCTCGGTCGAAGAGAAAGTGCCGGGCCATAAAAAAGGCAGCGGGGAAGGCTGGGTCACGGCCGAATACGGCATGCTGCCGCGTGCCACGCATACGCGTAACGACCGCGAAGCCGCTCGCGGCAAGCAAAGTGGCCGTACCCAGGAAATCCAGCGTCTGATAGGCCGCTCGCTGCGCTCGGTGTTCGACTTGAAGAAGCTGGGTGAGCGCACTATTTACCTGGATTGCGATGTGATTCAGGCCGACGGCGGCACACGGACCGCCAGCATCACCGGCGCTTTTGTCGCTGCGCAGGATGCCGTCAATCAACTGCTGGCCGCGGGCAAACTCCAGGAAACGCCGATAATTGACCATGTTGCCGCCGTCTCGGTGGGCATTGTGCAGGGCACGCCTTTGCTGGACTTAGAGTACACCGAAGACTCTGCCTGTGACACCGACATGAATGTGGTCATGACAGGCGCCGGCCATTATGTTGAGGTGCAGGGGACGGCCGAAGGCGCTGCTTTTTCGCGCCAGGAAATGGATGCGCTGCTGACCTTGGCCGAAAAAGGGATTGCCGAGCTGGTGAGCCTGCAAAAACAATCACTATCAAATTAATAGCTTCGCTCGCTCATCTGGTATGGGCTGGAGCCATATTCCATTGCTAACTTTATGAAAATCGTTCTGGCCTCGAATAATCAGGGCAAACTCGCCGAATTGAAGGCCATGCTGGCCCCTCTGGGTGTGCAATTGCTGCGCCAGGCGGAGCTGGGCATTCCCGAGGCGGCAGAGCCTTTTCGCACCTTTGTGGAAAATGCGCTTGCCAAGGCCCGCCATGCCTCAGCGCTCAGCGGCCTGCCGGCATTGGCCGACGATGCCGGCTTGTGTGTCGAGGCTTTTGGCGGCTTGCCGGGCGTGGATACCGCGTTTTATGCCGTGCAGTTTGGCTATGCCAAGGGCGATGCCAACAACGTCAAGGCCTTGCTCGCCCAGATGGCGGGCATCACCGACAGGCGGGCGGCGTTGGTCAGTACCTTGGTCGCCGTGCGTTCGGCCGAAGATCCCGAACCCCTGATTGCCTGCGGCCGGGTTGCCGGTGAAGTCGCGCTGGAGCCCATGGGCAGCAACGGCTTTGGCTTCGATCCGGTGATGTTTATTCCCGAGTTCGGCCAGACCTTTGCGCAGTTGCCAGTAGAAGTAAAAAACGCCAACAGCCACCGCGGCAAAGCCACGCGCCAGATGATGGCATTGATGCGCGAGCGCTGGATAACATGATTCACCCCGTGGCTTTGCACACTTCGTGTCGTAGCCTCCCCTTCAAGGGGCGACACCTGCGGCCCGGCGAAGCCGGTTCCGCGGTGTCCGCTGGCCGGGTGTTGCGACTGAGGCAAAGCCTTGTCCCTGTTCCATGCATTCATTGACATGAGCCTATCGTGAAAGACATACAACATTACATGCGCAGCGGCACGCTGCAGTTGGCGGCGCTACCGCCGCTGTCGCTCTATGTGCACCTGCCCTGGTGTTTGAAGAAATGCCCTTATTGTGATTTCAATTCGCATGAGGTGTCGGGCGAGATGCCCGAGCAGCGCTACATAGACTCCGTGATCGCCGATCTGGAGGCCTCCTTGCCGCTGATCTGGGGCCGGCCGGTGCACAGTATCTTTATTGGAGGTGGCACGCCCAGCCTGTTTTCGCCGCAAGCTATTGACCGTCTGCTCGGCGATATACGCGCACGGCTGAAGTTGGATGCCGACTGCGAAATCACGCTGGAAGCCAACCCCGGTACTTTTGAAAAAGACCGCTTCAAGGCCTTTCGTAGCGCCGGCGTGACACGACTTTCCGTGGGCGTGCAGAGCTTTGACGATGCCCATCTCAAGGTGCTGGGCCGCGTCCATGATAGGGCCCAGGCGATTGCCGCCGTTGAAGAGGCGGCGCAGGCCTTTGATACCTTCAACCTCGACATCATGTATGCACTGCCCGGCCAGACCCTGGAGAATCAGGCGCAGGACATGCGGCAGGCGCTGGCTTTGCAGCCGCCGCACATTTCGATTTACCACCTGACGATAGAGGCCAACACCTATTTCGCCAAATTCCCGCCGGTGATTCCCGAGGAAGACATGGCCTATGCCATGCTCGACCAGATCACCGAAATGACCGAGGCCGCCGGACTGGGGCGTTATGAGGTGTCGGCTTATGCCAAACCCGGCCATCGCTGCTTTCACAACCTCAATTACTGGCAGTTTGGAGACTATCTGGGCATAGGCGCAGGCGCACACAGCAAGCTGAGCTTTGCGCACCGGGTGGTTCGCCAAGTAAGGTTTCGCGAACCCAAGCTCTATATGGGAAAGGCCCTGGCCGGCGCTGCCGTGACGCAGGAAACTGAGGTGAGCCGCGCCGATCTGCCCTTTGAATTCATGCTCAATGCATTGCGCTTGCGTGAAGGTTTCAAGCTGCAGGACTTTGCCGAGAAGACCGGATTGCCCTTTACCGCGATTCAAAAGGGCCTGGACGAGGCCGAGCGCAAGGGGCTGATTGAGCGCGACTTCGTACGTGTCAAGCCGACTGAGCGTGGTTTTGATTTTTTGAACGACTTGCAGTCACTGTTTTTGGCCGAGTAGGCCGCAACCCGACATGATGGAAACTTCGAGCATTATTCTTCTGGTGGTCAGCAGCGCGATCAGCTTCGGGCTGGGACGAATTTTTGTCCATTTTCGGGATAAAAAGCGCGCCCGAAAGGCGCAAGAGCGTGCCGCTCAAGCCTTGCGCGAGCGGCCGGTCGAGGCGGAGTCCAGAAACAAGAGCAAGCGCAAACGTCAGCTGCAGCAGCTAGAGAAAGATGGTGTGGGCCAAAAGCAGAAGCGTTAAGCCGTTTTCGGCGAATCGCAGGCTCAGCCGCAGTTAACGCGTGTCACCCGACCCGTTTGATCGACGGCGAGATTCAAGCGTTCTGTGTTGAACTCCAGGGTCATCACCTGGTTAGGGCGCAGTACCCGTACCGTCTTTGCGCCAGCCATTTCCGAGGCCGCCTCCGCAGGACGTCCTCATACACCTGCTGTCCCCTGGCCAAGCCCGTAAACTCATCGTCATTCATGTGACGCGAGTGGAAGGTGGCCCCAATAACACGAGCCTGCAACGATGGCGGGAGTCGCTTTGCTGTGTTGGCCATTCCATACCGACGCACCCAGGACGTGCTTAATACGATTTTTACGTGCGGGTACGGCTCCAGCAGCCGCTCAAGCAACTCGCTGTGCTGAAAAAGCGAGTATCTCCCGGGAGCACACAAATACGCACCCCGTTTCGGGTGCCACAAACAGTTTTCGTGATGGAGAACACCATCGAAATCGAGGTACAGCACAAGTTCGTTCGTGCCTTTCACTTCTGCCTATCCATTTCTTGATGTCAGCACCAGCATCGACGATATCCACGCTGCGGCTGGCGCGCACCAGGGCGTCCCGGGCGCATCCCAAATCTGTTCATGGAATCATTTTCCATGAGCCACTGTACTCGCCACCTTTGAATAAAACCAGAGCTTCTGGCTGTCGTTCTGCGTGGCAGTAGCTGCTGACGATGCCGTGAAAATTCGAAGGCATTCACATCCGGAATTTAGTTCACTGACCTGTTTGTTACCTCGAAATGACGATTATGGGAACTGGTCGGCCCCAGAAAAAAAAGCTAGTCTGCATGCAGGGCATTCGTCCCGTTTGATTTGAGTTGTCGACCTGTGCTCTTGCCGGTAGCTTGGCAAGGCAGGCCTATTTATGAGAGAACATAAATAGGTGACGCTACCCGATTGAAGCTGGGGAGGTTTTCAGGGAAAGCGCTTACTCTGAGGCGACGTAAAACCTGCGAATTTGGCAAAATGGTCAGCCTACTTGGCTTGGACCTGCAATTTGAGCCGGGGCCGGCGGGTAGCGGAGACCAACACAACATGTTCAACAGCCCCCCGCCCCTCAATCCAAACAACTCGGACAATCCTGATTTTTCTTCCGTCGAAGAGAGCTTGCAACTTCTTAGCGCGGCCACTGATGAGTTTCAGGGAAAGGCCGAACAGGTAAACAACCAGGACCTTGACCGCCAGGATGATGACAACCCCGAGCCCACGCCCCTGGGCGAAGAAGCTGTCCGGGCTGCAGAGCTTCAGGACAAGGTCGAGGCTTTGCAGAAAAAACTGCTCAACGCTCCCCCCACCAGCGAAGAAGCGTTGTCCGACTTGGCGGAGGATGTAAAAGAGCTATTCCGAACCGCTGGGGACATTGGAATTAACGTACTCCCAGGTGCCGAGCTTTAGCCCGAGTTGACAGAACGACTGCCCGGCCTTAAATCCGCAGGGCTAAGCGACCGCAACGACCACTTGAGATGGAAAAGGCCATCCTTTAAAGAATGGCCTTTATGGCCTAGGGGAAACCCCCGCCAGAACGCAACTGGCGGGGGTCTCCCCTCCTTGACTAGCAGTTCACGTAATACAGTGGGTTTTGCATACCGCGGTCCTTCAGAACGCTTCCCAAGTCCACCCCGACCATATCTACGTACTCAGGGGCGGGTTCCGCCGTAAAGCGCCAAGTTGGTTTGCCAGTAGTTGGGACCACCTTTTCATCCTGCTGCCACTGCGGGTTCTTGTAAATCCGAATGACGGCGCCGCCGACGCGGCAAGCCACCAGCTTAGGCATGCGGCGGTCGGGGCGACCCGTCCAGGCGCGGCCAAAACGGCGGTCGAGCTCCGCCGCGCTGATGTCCCCGGCAACGGTCGCCTCCCGGAAAGACTTGGTGCAGTCGAGTACCAACATGGAATCGTCGCTTTTAAGACCAAGCAGGCGTGCGACGGTTGAGCGCCTGATGGTGGGTGCTGCATGCATTGACATGTGTGCTCCTTAAAATTGCGGGAGGGCCGATTGGTTACGGTCTTCAACGCTGCCACTGAACGGCAGTGGCAGTGGCGCCAGTTCGGCAGAAAAACCCGCCGAACCTTTAATTTTACGTTGCAATCGTGAGTTTGTGTACTCGGTACGGCATCTGCAGATATCGGCCAAAAGGCGACAAAACTTGAGGGCGCTGACCACGCTCACCGTGACTGGCGCACCGCCGCAGGCGTTTCCAGCGCAACTGCGTCAATGGCAGGAAGAATTTGAAAACTGCCATTGAAGCGCTGACGCCGTGAATGACCTCGGGTGCCGCTGGCTACCTGCTGATGCAGAAAGCCAGCCAGGTCGCCGCGCAACTGCTCGTCGGTGAGCTGGTCACCATACGTAGCCTGGGCTTCGGCCACATGGGTGCCCGATGCCACCCGCTTGTCCAGCTCGGCAATCATTTCCAGCCGTGCCCGGAACAGCCGGGTGCTCAGTGGCACAGGCGCCTTGGGCCCAAGCCGAAGTTCGCCTCACCTCTAAGGGAACGTTCGCGAGGCTTCGACAAAGAGCCAGTAGGTATGGCGTCTACAGGAATTCGGCCTTGATGCGCACAGCTTCTTGGGCGACGAGCTCCAACGCGGTTGACCGCTGCGTCACGTACGCCTGGAGTTTCTGGGCAAAGAGCCGCTCCTCAAGCTGATAGGGGCCAGTGTCCGCCAGGCGCGCGGCATGTTTTCGAACACCGTCGGCCAGGCGCTTGGCTTCTCTGTGAAGCAGCTTGCGGTCGATTTCGCATCGGGTCGCGAAATCAGCCAAAGCAAAGCCTTTGACCTGGTGGATGTCGAACACATCGCCGAAGGCCATGGCCAACTCGTGGGAGACCTGCGGGTATTGCACCACGCTCACGAGGTCGTACCACGGTGCGCTTGAGAGGCCTTCCTCGCTGACGAAGAACGAGTAGTTTTTGCCGTGCGCGTCGCAGTTGCCAATCACCAGCTGAAACAGCGCCCAGCGCAGCATGACCAGCTTTTCGGCCGCCTTGAGGTGGACATTGGCCACCTGCGAAAACAGCGATGCGAAGCTAGTGCCGTCCCGGTACTGGGCCGCCGCGCCAGTGCTGCCCACGTTTCGCTCGTACTTGTAGCTCACGGGAACGTCACATGCCTGGCACAGGTCGATGACATGCAGCCGCTCCACCGCAGCATGGCCGCTCGCCAGGGTCCCGAGCACTTGCCGGTCAAAGCGCTTGACGGCCAGCACGGGGCGGGGCGTGCGCAGGATGGCCACCTCGGCCACGGGAAGCCCCATGGCCATGGCCAGTGACATGCAGTAATGCTCGTTGACCACCATGTGGGGGAAGCCAGTGCCCTCGGGCTGAGGCTTGAGGATGTGAGTCGAGGCCAGCGGGTAGTCAGGCAGGAACATCGGCGCGCCCCGGGCGACGTCAGCCGCATCGCCATCTATGTACACGAGCAGCTTGTCCTGGTAGCCGGCCACCGACATGCGCACTTTGCCATCCCAGATGACAAAAGGCTCCTTGTCCCGGTCCGCAATGCGAATGTCCAGCTCAGCCAGGCTCACTTGGCGAAGTTCATTGGGCGGCTGCTCGATGGTGCCGTCAACCCCGTCAGGCAAGAACCTGAAAGCGCCAGTCGTTTCCGCCCCGAGCTCATGGATGAGCCCATAGATGTTGGTCTTAGCGACCCCCTTGGCAGACGCCGCGATGTCTAGGGCCCGCCCTTCAGGCAACAAGTTCTCGATGAAGCGACGCACCGACTTAGAGTTGTAGCCACCCTCCGGGCGCTGCACGGGCAGCACCGGCGACAGTCCGAAGGCTTGCGGACTGTCACACCAGGCGGGTGAGTAGGCTAGGCTCCAGTCATCGGCCAGCGCGTCATAACTGAGGTCGGCAACATGCTGGTCTTGGCGCCACAACGCCAGGCGATGCGCCGTCACAGCACATCTCCAGGCGTCATTACCGCTTTGCCGGCCACAGGCTCTTGGGAGGGAGCCGGCGTCAGCACCCGGTCGAGAGGCAGCTTGCGCAAGTAGGCGTGTCCCTTTGGGGCCACGAGCAAGGTCAACCCCAGTCCATCAAGGACAGACATTAGCTTGTCCAGCCGGACACTGCCCGAGCCGTTTTCGAGTCGGGACATCAAGTCCACGGACACCCCGCTGAGTGCAGCAGCGTCATCAATGCGCAAACTCTGTTTATTGCGGTGCGCGCGGACTTGGTTGCCAATGACAGTGGCCGAACTCACTACCTGGACCGCTGGCACCTCGAGCAACACAGCCTGGCGCGCGGCCGCCCGATGGCGAGAAGACTTCCGGTCAGTGGCAGTTTGCTTGCGGGGAGATTGCTCCATGTTTCGGACTTTCAGAAATTACATGTAAAACCTCTGCTGAGATATTAGCATTTATTGTTTTCCGAAATTATGTTATTTTCTCGGACTAATGCCAACGCCATTTCTTAAAATCCGAAATTACTCAATCAGCCCCGTTTTGCATCGTGCAGACGCAGCGCGCCAATGCGGCTGCCGGCCTACACATTCTTCCATTGCTGACATCCAATTGCACTGCTGGCCAACTGAAAACCGCGTTTGACCGCCATTTTCCAGCGCTTTCAAACCGCCGCTAACACCAAGGGGCGATTGCTGCTGGCATCACAGGCTCGCCAGTTTGTTACCTCGAAATGATGATTCTGGGAACTTGTCGGCCCCAGAGAAAAAGGCTAGTCTGCATGCAGTGCATCTGGCCCGTTTGATTTGAGTTTTCGACTTGTGCTCTTGCCGGTAGCTGGCTGGGCAGGCCTATTTATGAGAGGACATAAATAGGTGACGCGATGCAATCAAAGGCTTTGAATCGGCAACCATCCAGTCTGGCACCGCCCTGCGTCACGGGCAACCACAGGCATTCAGTCAACACCCGTCTTCACCAACTGTCGCGCAATACTGGACGACTACTCCAATGCCTTGAGGCATGCCAAGTGGAAGGCTGCTGAGAACTTCTTGCGGTTCACCTTGCGATTGAGCCGGTCCGGCGTTTCGTGGATGGCGTGCCGGTCATAAGCCGCCAAGGCTGCGACGACCGAGTTGCTGCCCTTGTGCGGGTCGGCGCGCTTGCGCCACCCTGTTAGGGTCCCGTCGTCGGAATGACACTTCGATACGACCGTATCGACAACTTCTGGTTTGTACTGCGTCACGAGCTTGAGCATGTCCTTAGGAGCGACGGCAAGGAAGGATTGATTCTTGACGTTGGTGTTGGGGAAGATGACGGCTCTCTTCCCAGCAGCGAAGTTGTCGCGAATAAAGCAGCAGCGGAGTTCTGCACTCCACAAGCGGAACTCGCTCAGTTCATCTCTAAGTTTTCTCCGTACTTCTCAGAGGAGCGTGTCTTGGCGTTCTCCCGGAGCGTGCAAGTCCATCCAGGTTTGGTAGTCGGCCAACTCCAACGCAAACTGAACCGGCACGACTTCTTGCGCAAGTACCAAGTCAAGATTCGTCACTGTATGTTGAGTACTACTGTTACCGATGGCTGGGGCATTCAGGCTGTAGTGCAAGGAGTACGAAGTCGAGATTTCACATGATACCGGTTGAGTCCAGCGGAGGACCGCTTTAAAACCAAAGCGCAAACGACTCTCGCCGGCCCCGAGAAACCAGCGGCATTCAGAAATATCTGATGATGAACGCTACCGGGCTGAACCCCGGCGCCGAACGGCTGCACCTGGCCGTTTGGGGGCCTAGCCTACATGGTCGACAGACGCGAGGATTTGGAGGAGACCCTCAGTGCGGCGGAGGTTGTACGACTCCCGACCTTAAAAAAGCTAGGGCCTGTAGGTGGTGACGTGTTGCACTCTGCTGTTTGGCGGTCACTGGAATCCATGGATTCTGGGGCAGACATTGGTGCGGGAACGACGCATATATAGCCCTCAAGCCACTGCCCGCGCCCTAATCTCGTCCAGCACCCGCACCATCTCCGTCACCCTTGCGGGCAAAAACAATGCCTCCGGCCCCTGCTGGCTGATGTCGGTAAACGGCGACTCATACAGCCGTGCCGCGTCCATCACGCCGTTTTCAGTCAGGTACTGAACAATGAGGTCTATGAACTCCAGCTGGCTGGCCGTGGCAGTCGTGACCACCACGAACTGACTGAACGCCTGCTTGGCTGTCTCCGGGTGGAGCGTATGAAGATGCCCAAGCCGTGGCTTTGCTCAGTGGCTTGCTGGATGAAATCGACCGTCCCCCCGGCCTGCACCAGCATTCGCCCCAGCTCTTCCAGGTCGGATGGTGTCAGTGGCTGGTTGCGGCGCAAGCGTTGCAGGGACAGATGAGCATGCGTGCTGTTCCTGTCAGTAGTTGCGCGCAATGGTAACAAGCCCAAGCCCCGATGTCGCTAGGACAAAGCCCACAGTGCGTTGGGCCACATACGTGATAGGGTCGGACAAAAAAGAAGCCCAGTCGATTTTGAATCGGTGAGCTTAGATGGTTTGTTCTGAAATCAGCCTGCCGACGGCTGAGCGTCGCATTGAATTCCTAGCACAAAGTTGCAATAAAGCAAAATGTGGCCTATCGGCAGATAAAGCATAAGCTGGCCAAATGGCCACTTTATGCTTAACGGCACAGCAATATTCCCGTATAGATCAGGTTAAATTGGCGGAAGCGGTGAGATTCGAACTCACGGAGGACTCGCATCCTCGGCAGTTTTCAAGACTGCTGCATTCAACCGCTCTGCCACGCTTCCAAGCCCGCTAGTTTAACCGCAGGGTTGGCCGGCTTTTGGTTGGAGTGGCAAAAAATAGACGCTTATGGCGTCTGTAGCAAGTATTCGATTTGTTTGAAAGCCCATCTGCCATGCCTTTTGGCTTGGTGCGTCAGGCAGTGCGCAGAAGCCAGGGAGACGTGCCGTCGCAGAGGCATGGGCAGCGACCATCTTTGGGCTAAACGTTGGCGAAGAAAGTGGTATTTGGCTTGCGCGGTTATAATAGTGGGTTCGGTAACGCATCAGCGTTTTTCATTGAAGCTATCTATCTTTTGCTTCTTTCTCAAATGCGGCGCTTCTCAGAGCCCGAATTCACAGCGCTTTGGCAGTGCTTTCAGTGCCCACCCAGCCCTGAACCCTCTCAGCACTGTTCCATTTCCTGGCGAGCACTTCCCCCAACGGTGCCCACTTATGGCTCAATCCGCCCAGCGTTCAAACGCTTGACGGGTAGAAACCGAACACCCGTTGGCTTGCTCGCAAGCTGTTTACCCCTATATATAAAGCCGGGAAGAATATCCGGCACAGAATTTTATGAACATCAATGACACCAAATTAACGGTAGGCAAATACCTTGTCTCGCCGTTAGCCAAGCAGCAGGGCGAAGGTCGCTATGCTGCTTCGGTCTCGATTCGCTCTGGTCAGGGCAGTGGCACGCACGATCGTGTGTTGCGTTTTAGCGAAATTTTTGACAGCGCGGCCGCTGCCGTACATTACGCTACCGAACATGCACGGGGCTGGATTCGCGAACGCTCAATTTTGGCTTGCGTCTGAATCGTCGCTGAGCTGGCCCCTTGGGCTGGCATATACCGAATAATTTTTAATTCTCTAGGAGTTACATCATGGCCAAAGAAGAACTTATTGAAATGCACGGGCTGGTAGACGAAGTTTTGCCTGACTCGCGTTTTCGCGTCACGCTCGACAACGGCCACAAGCTCGTGGCATATACCTCGGGCAAGATGCGTAAAAACCATATCCGCATTTTGGCGGGTGATCAGGTATCGCTCGAGCTGTCGCCTTATGACCTGAGCAAGGGACGCATTACTTTCCGCCACATTGCTGGCCGTGGACCAGGCCCTGCTCCGCGACAGCCGCGCTAAGCCACGCCCTGTAAGGGGCGCATAGGCGGGCCGCTTGTCTGATGACGACCGGCGTTCCAAAACATTTGCCCATCAGGCCTGTGGCCTGCACTGCCGGAATTGCCGGCTATTCGGCGTTAAACGCCTATTGACTTGATGGTTGTTTGACGCCATTCATGGCGTTCTCAAACTCCTCGCGCGACAGCAAATCGTCCTTGTTGCTGTCGGCCCGGTCAAAGTATTTGGCCACGCCGCGAAATCCCGCAGCTTCGTTTCGGCTTATGGCACCGTCATGATTGGCGTCCATAAAGTTGAATGCCTGTTCCAGCTCCTTGGCGCTGTATTTAGGCGCTGCAGCGACTGGCGCAGAGGCCGGTGGCACCGGTTGGGCCTGTGCACTCATGGCGAGTAGGGTCGCCACCATTGCGAATACAAGCACCAGTGCGCGGCTTGATTGGGCATGAAGGCGGTAAGTGGTCGGTATTGCCGTCGTAAAAGTCATCGTTGTTTTTGAAGAAAAAATGGAGCGGGATCGGCGTTAAGTGCTTGCTCGCACTTTAACGCCAGCGTTTGCAGCTCGTTCTCGGGGCTGTTGTGACGCATTTTTGAAATCCCGTCCGCTGCGCTTATTGCCGCGGTCGGTGCTGAGAGGCATGAACTCTACGAGCATGGCCCATCTCAAACACCTGAAGACGCGCATTCGGGTAGCCGATGGCCCGGCTATGGGGCGATTTGCAGGCCTTTTTGCCGGCCACAATCATTGTTCATGAACTTTTTGAGGCTTCGCTTCGGCCGCCAGAATTGGCAAAACGGTAGCGTCCTTATTGGGATGTTGGCGATATCACGGTTTCGGCTTCGCGCAGAACTCCCCCGCCGGCGATGCTGCCTTCTATTTTTCCTTGTCCCTCAATGCGAGCCCGGCAGGCGACTTTGTCGTCGTCGGTCTTGAACACATCACAGCGCTTCAAGGCGTTGGCTGCGAACTGACCGTCACCATTTTCAAGCTTGCCGGCACGTTTGGCGGCGTTGGCGTTTTTGACCTCGGTGATGCAGGTGGCTTTGGCTTCTTGGCTGCTGCCGTTTATGCAAGCGGCCATTTCGTTTTTTGGATTCCCACTGGCGTCAATGCCGGTGCTGCTTGGCGCGACTTGTGCCGTGGCTGCCGTCATGGCCAGTAAGGCCGTTAGTCCGACGCTGCTCAGGATTTTCCCCGTCTTGCTGAGGTGAAAATGAAGGGATGGGCGCATGGTTGAACTCCTTCTTCGGTTGCAATGAAGGGAGTTTGAACCGCTGCGCTGTGCGGGTCTGCAAGACAAGGCAGCAGGCTGGCCGCACTTGACGCTGATTTAGCTGTAGGACAAGGCGCTTGGAGGTGCACGATCGGGCTGGGCCGCCCACTGACGGGCAAGCCCAGGCCGGCCAGCTTAGGAGTGCGCTTTTTCCTGGGCTTCTTTGACCCGGGCCGCGAGATGATCCAGCGCTTCCTGCACCTGGTCCACCAGGATCAGGCAAAGGTCGCCGGGTTGCAGGCGTGCCAGCGCCGTGTCGATGGCGACAAACTCGCCGCGTATCTCATCAATATGCACGGTGCGGCTGGAACCCGTCAGGCCTTCGCGCAACAGCCCCATCACCTCGCCGTCAGCACGGCCGCGCTGGGCTGCGTCTTGGTACAGCAGCACGTCGTCGAAGGCGGCACCCAGAATGATGGTCTGGTCGCGGATGTCGCTGTCGCGTCGGTCGCCGGCGCCGCTGATCACCACGCTGCGGCGCTGGCCAGGTGTGGCCGGCATGGCGTCGACGGCCGCCACCAGGGCTCGCATGGCGTCGGGGTTGTGGCCGTAGTCGGCAATCACGGTGGCACCGCGGTAGTCCATCACATTGAAGCGGCCGGGTGCGTTGTGGGCGTCGTTGACAAAGCTGGCCAGCCCGCTTTTGATGGTGTCCCAGTTCAGGCCAACGGCCCAGGTCGCAGCCACGGCGGCCATGACGTTTTCAACCTGAAAGCCTATGCTGCCGCCGCGCGTGACGGGTATGCCTTGCAATGGAATGCGTTCCATCCAGGCGCCTTCGGCGGCCACCAGCATGGGGCCTTCGACATAAACCGTGCGTTTGCCCTGTGCGCGGTGCGTGGCCATCAGTGGGTGATGCCGGTCGGCGGCAAAAAAGATCACCTTGCCGGGACAGGTATGAGCCATTTCCGCAACGATGGGGTCGGCGGCGTTGAGCACCGCGCATCCGGCGGGGGAGACGTTTTTCACAATTACTTGCTTGAGTACGGCCAGGTCCTCCACCGTGGTGATGTAGTTCAACCCGAGGTGGTCGCCGCTACCTATGTTGGTGACGACGGCGACTTCGCAGCGGTCAAAGCCCAGGCCTTCGCGCAGCACGCCGCCACGCGCGACTTCAAATACGGCGGCATCGACGTCGGGGTGCATCAGCACGTTGCGCGCGCTTTTGGGGCCGCTGCAGTCGCCGCTGTCGGTCTGCCGACCATTGATATAGACGCCGTCAGTATTGGTCATGCCGGTGCGCAGGCCGTTGGCGGCCAGCAGGTGGGCAATCAGGCGTGTGGTGGTGGTCTTGCCGTTGGTGCCGGTCACGGCAACCACTGGCACGCGGCCGTCGTCGCCGATGGGGAACAACTCATCGAGCATGGCCACTCCAACGGCGCGGCCCTTGCCGTAAGAGGGGGACAGGTGCATGCGCAGGCCGGGTGCGGCATTGACCTCGACCACGCCGCCGTTTTGCGCTTCCAGCGGGCGCAGCATGCTTTCGCAGACCATGTCGACGCCGCAGATGTGCAAACCAACCATTTGTGCGGCGGCAACGGCACGGGCGGCCACGGCCGGGTGGACGTTGTCGGTCACATCGGTGGCGGTGCCACCGGTGCTCAGGTTGGCGTTGTTGCGAAGCAGCACGCGCCGCCCCTTGGCGGGAATTGAGGCTGGTGTCAGCCCCTGTGCCTCGAGTTGGAGCACGGCAATCTCGTCAAAGCGGATCTTGGTCAGGGAGGTGGCGTGGCCTTCACCGCGCCTGGGGTCCTGGTTGACGATGTCTACCAGGTCACGCACGCTGTGCAGGCCGTCGCCCACCACCTGGGGGGGGTCGCGCCGGGCTGCGGCCACCAGCTTGTTGCCCACTACCAGCAGGCGGAAGTCGCTGCCGGGCAAAAACTTCTCTACCATGACCTCGCCGTATTCAGCGGCCGCGCGGTAAGCGATTTCAAGATGTTCGCGGGTCGTGATGTTGACGGTGACGCCCTTGCCCTGGTTGCCATCTTGCGGCTTGACCACGACAGGGAAACCTACCTGCTGGGCCGCGGCCCAAGCGTCGTCGGAGTCGTTGACCGGCCGGCCCAGTGGTACCGGCACGCCAGCGGCGCGCAGCAGTTTTTTGGTGAGATCCTTGTCCTGCGCGATGGATTCGGCCACGGCGCTGGTGACGTCAAATTCAGCCGCCTGGATGCGGCGCTGGCGCGAACCCCAGCCGAACTGCACCATGCTGCCCTTGGTCAGGCGTCGATAGGGTATCCCGCGTGCCACCGCCGCGTCGACGATAGAGCCGGTGCTGGGGCCCAGGCGCTCGTCTTCGTCGAGATCGCGCAACTGTGAGATCGCCGCTTCCAGGTCGAAGTCGGTATTGCGCAGGGCGGCGTGTATTAGTGTCTGCGCCAGTTCCAGCGCCAGTCGGCCGACGGCTTCTTCGCTGTACTCGACCACGACCTGGTAAGTGCCTGGCTCCACCGTGGCCGCTGTGTGGCTGAAGGTGACGGGGCAGCCGGCGGCGGCTTGCAGTTCAAGCGCTGCTGCTTCCAACACATGCGCCAGCGAGACCGGGCCGGCGTGGCCGGTGTCGCGCAGCGTGCCCATGTCGGGAAACAGGGCGCGCACACGCGGCTCGAAACCAGGCAGGCTGTCGATGGAGCACTCGGCTGCGCTGCAGGCCACGATGGCTTCTAGTGCCGTATCACGGCTCCATAGGTTGGGCCCACGCAGGGCCCGGATACGAGACACTTCCATCAGTCTGCCCTCCCGGCAGGTTTGTCATTTGCTTCAAAGGCCTCCATGCCCGCACCAATCAGGTTAAGCGGGATGTCGAGTGCCCAGGCCGTGGCTATGGCGGCCAGCACGGTGCTGTCGGACATATTGCGATGTGCGTGGCGTTCCTTCCAGGCCGTCAGCTTGCCCAGGCCGGGCAAAACGGTCTCGGTGGTGCCGGAGGCCAGCACCACCTGGTCCTGGCGCGTATAGACGGCGCAACCATTGGCGCTGCGATGGGCTGCGATAGTGGCCGCGTTGGGATCCGTGCCATAAAAAATCACGGCGCCATCGCACAGCGGCTTCATGTCCGCAACGCGCGCATCGTCGGCGTTCAGCACGGCGGTGCCGCTGGGCAACACCACATCGACTTGCGAGCGCATGACCTTGAACATCTGTTCGTCTTCGGTGATGTCGAATTCGGCCAGGCCGGCGGCCCCGCCCAGGTCGGTGACCACGCCGACCTGGCAGCGGTCATAGGCCAGGCCGCTGCGCAAAATGGTGTCGGCGCCGTTCTCAAACACGGCGGCCTGCACCGCCCGATTGATCAGCAGGCGCTGGCCGGCCTCCCAGTTGGTGCAGTCGGCCGGGTCTACGCAGCGTTGATCCAGAAACAGCCCGTCCCTGCAGGCCAGGCCGGTGTGGCGGCCCGACAGGTGCAGCAACCAGGCGGTCAGCATCGCGATGTGCTGGGTGCCCTCGGAGCCGGCAATGCCGACCAGGGGGATGCGACCGTTGTGTTTGTTCTCGGTGGTGTCGGGAAACAGGTGCTCGCAGATATCGCGGCCGACCGGGCGTGGCGCGCCCTGGGCCGGCTTGAGGTGCATCAGCAGGCCGGGACCGGCGTTGACTTCCACAATCGCGCCGCCCTGGGCGTGCAGCGGACGCGAGATGTCTTGCGCCACCAGGTCCACGCCGGCAATGTCCAGACCGACCACGCGGGCGGCCAGCGACACGATGTAGTCAACCTCGGGGTGGACGGCGTCGGTGCAGTCAATGGACACATTGCCGTTGCGCTGGACCAGCACCTCGCGGCCCGCCGCTGGGATCGCCTCGGGGCTCAGGCCCTGGCGCTGCAGATCCAGCACGATGGCTGCATCAACCTTGGTGTCTATGGGGCTGAGCGGGAATTCTTCGCCTGCGCCGCGCCTGGGATCGGTATTGAGCTGGGCGTCAATCAACTGGTTCACCGTTTGCCGTCCGTCGCCGGTGATCGAGGCGATCTCGCCCCGTGCCGCGGCCACGACGCGGCCGCCCACCACCAGCAGCCGGTGCTCATGACCGCGTATATAGCGCTCGACCAGAACCTCGCTGCCTTCGGGTTCTGCCACCCGGAAGGCGGCTTCAATTTCTTCTCGCGTATTCAGGTCCAGCGACACGCCTCGGCCATGGTTGCCGTCGGAAGGCTTGACGACCACCGGCAGGCCTATGTCCTGGGCCGCTTCCCAAGCCGCTTCGGCGCTATTGACGACTGCGCCTTCAGGCACCGGCACGCCGCAGGTGGCGAGCAGGCTTTTGGTCAGGTCCTTGTCGTGGGCAATGCCCTCGGCAATCGCGCTGGTCAGGTCGGTTTCGGCGGTCCAGATGCGGCGTTGGCTGGCGCCATGGCCCAGCTGCACCAGATTGCCCTCGTTCAGGCGAATGTGGGGAATGCCTCTGTCGGTGGCCGCTGCCACGATGGCCGCGGTGCTGGGGCCGAGGTAGCAGTCATCGACCTTGGCGTTGATTTTTTGGGCGGCGGCTTGCACGTCCGAGGCGCTATAGGGCAGGTCGTTGATGGCGGCCATCAGCAGCCGGTGGCCCTCTGCCAGTGCAATGCGGGCGACCTGCTCGTCTCTTGCCCGAAACACCATGCGGTAGACGCCGCGCCGCGAGGTGCTGCGGGTCTGGCCAAAGCCGGTCGGCATCCCGGCCAGGTTCAGCAGCTCTATCACCACATGCTCCAGCACATGGCCGGTCCAGGTGCCCTCTTGCAGGCGTTGCAGGAAACCACCGGGCTCGCCCACGCCGCAATGGTGTTCACGCAGGGCCGGCAGCAGCGCCACCAGTCGGTCATTGAAGCCGGGCAGCAGGTTGGAGGGGAAGTCCTCCAAGGCGCCCAGGTCCAGCCATACTTCCAGTACGGGCCGGTAGGTCCAGATGTTGGGGCCGCGCAAATAATTGATGCGCAGCAGTTTGATGTCGTCCTGTTTGCTCATGGTTCGCAAATTTTTATGGTCAACCGGTCGGGCCGGTGCAACGTTTTGATTCCGGGCCCGGAGATAGCCGGCAGCGGTTTGGGTGGAGGACGCCTGTTGAGGGGTGTTGATGTTGACAAGAGAGGGTTGCTTGTCAAAGCTATTTTTTTGTATGCAACTTTAATCGTATTTTCCGACAGAAATAGATAAACAAAAACGGGAATCGGCTGGCTTGGGCGAAAATCGTCGATCCGGCTCAAACTGCGCGCCATGCCTCACTCTTTCCCAAGCCGGACTTGCCGTTCGCAGCCAGGCCGCGCCACATACCGGACTCCAGGAATTCAGACACACAATGCAACATAAGCACCCGGTGGACACCTCTCACCCTACCCATCCTGCGTTGGCAGGACTCTCTTCGCAACTCGCCAGCGAAGAGAACGTTTTGTGTACCCTGGCGGTTGACCTGGATCGGCAACTTCGTTTTTCCCAGGGGTTGTTGGCCCTGACGGACCGCCGTCTGCTGGCCTATAGCCCGGACGCCGGCTGGACCGACTGGTCTACCGCAGACCTGGCCGGCGAGTCCTCGCCAGGCCTGCTGTTGCGGCATTTTGACCACGCCGGCGTGGGAACGCTGGAGCTTCACGAGGCGCGCGGCGCCAGCCCCAGGCGGCTGGCCAGCTGGCGTTTTACCCTGGGTGCCAATGTGCAGGCGCTGCGCTTGATGCGATTGTTCGCACAGCAACAGGCGCCGGCAGACGGCTTGGCCGACGAGATCGCCCTGTGCCCGGAATGCGACCTGCCGCTGCCGCCCGACAGCGAAGAATGCCCGGCCTGCGCGCGCGAGCTGCACACGCCGCCGTCGACCTGGGTGCTGCTGCGCCTGTGGCGCTTTGCCCGGCCCTACCGCTGGCAGCTGCTGTCGGGCTTTTTGCTGACGCTGGCCTCCACGGCGGCCACGCTGGTGCCGCCTTACCTGACGATTCCGCTGATGGACGACATCCTGATTCCGTTCCAGAACGGCCAGCAGATCGAGCCCGGCAAGGTCGGGCTGATTCTGGGCGCGCTGCTGGGTGCGGCGGTACTGGGCTGGGCGCTGAACTGGGCCCGTACCTATTTGCTGGCGCTGGTGTCCGAGCGCATAGGTGCCGATCTGCGCACCGCCACCTTTGACCATTTGCTGGAGCTGTCGCTGGACTATTTCGGCGCCAAGCGCACCGGCGACCTGATGTCGCGCATAGGCTCGGAAACCGACCGCATCTGCGTGTTCCTGTCGCTGCACGCGCTGGACTTTGCCACCGACGTGCTGATGATAGGCATGACCGCCGTCATCCTGTTCTCCATCAACCCCTGGCTGGCGCTGGTGACGCTGCTGCCCTTGCCCTTCATTGGCTGGATGATCCACGTCGTGCGCGACAAGCTGCGCACCGGCTTCGAGAAGATAGACCGGGTCTGGTCGGACGTGACCAATGTGCTGGCCGACACCATTCCCGGCATACGCGTGGTCAAGGCCTTTGCCCAGGAAAAGCGCGAGGCCCAGCGCTTTCGCGTCGTCAACCAGCACAACCTGGCGGTCAATGACAAGCTCAACAAGGTCTGGTCGCTGTTCACGCCCACGGTGTCCTTGCTGACCGAAATCGGCCTGCTGGTGGTCTGGGCCTTTGGCATCTGGCTGATGTCCAGGCAGCAGATCACGGTTGGCGTGCTGACGGCCTTCATCGCCTACATAGGCCGGTTTTACGGCCGGCTCGATTCCATGAGCCGCATCGTCTCGGTGACGCAAAAGGCGGCGGCCGGCGCCAAGCGCATTTTCGATATCCTGGACCATGTGTCCAACGTGCCGGAGCCGACGCAGCCGGTGAAAATTGGCACGCTTGCCGGCCGCATCGACATGAAAGGCCTGGGCTTTCGCTATGGCAACCGTTCTGTGATTCGCGGCCTGGATCTGCAAATCCAGCCGGGCGAGATGATAGGCCTGGTCGGCCACAGCGGCTCGGGCAAAAGCACGCTGGTCAACCTGCTGTGCCGTTTTTACGATGTCACCGACGGTTCTATTCAGGTCGACGGCACCGATATTCGGCGCTTTGCGGTGGCCGACTATCGGCGCCACATTGGTCTGGTGCTGCAGGAGCCATTTTTGTTTTTTGGCACGATTGCCGAGAACATCGCCTACGGCAAGCCAGATGCCAGCCGGGCCGAGGTCGTGGCGGCGGCACGCGCCGCCCATGCGCACGAATTCATCCTGCGCCTGCCGCAGGGCTATGACTCGCTGGTGGGCGAGCGCGGCCAGGGCCTGTCGGGCGGGGAGCGCCAGCGCATCTCGATTGCCCGGGCCTTGCTGATTGACCCGCGCATCCTGATCCTGGACGAGGCCACCTCGTCGGTCGACACCGAAACCGAAAAGGAAATCCAGCGCGCGCTCGACAACCTGGTGCAGGGCCGTACCACCATCGCCATTGCCCACCGCCTCTCAACCTTGCGCAAGGCCGACCGCCTGGTGGTGATGGACAGAGGCCAGGTGGTGGAAGTGGGGCCGCATGACGAGCTGATGGCCAAGCAGGGCGCCTACTGGCGGCTGTATGAGGCGCAGTTGCGGCAGGTCGACAGCGAAGGCGATGACGGTGAGGCCGAAGGCGGTCGCATCGCGGTGGCGACGGCGCAGCTGGCGCACACCGCCCAACACGCGGCCCAGCAAGCCGGCAATCCCTGAAATGAACGGCGCATGACAAATCTCACTGACACCCCTGACTTCCAGCTCAAGCGCACGGCCTCGGGCCGCCTGCAACTGGTGGATGCCAACGGCCAGACGCATGACGGCGTCATGCCGGTGCGCGCCTTTCCCATCGCCGCGCCCGATGAAGGCATTTCACTGGTCAGCACCGAAGGCCATGAGCTGGCCTGGATTGCGCAGTTGCAGGCCTTGCCGGGCGACATGCGCACCTTGCTGGAAGATGAGCTGGCACTGCGTGACTTCGTTCCCGAGATCAGGCAGCTCAAAAGCGTTTCCAGCTTTGGCACGCCCAGCATCTGGACGGTGGCCACAGACCGGGGTGACACCTCGTTTGTGCTCAAGGGCGAGGAAGACATACGCCGCCTCGCAGGCCGCGCGCTCCTGATTGCGGGCAGCGAAGGCGTGCAATACAGCGTGCCCGACATTGGCGCGCTGGACCGGGCGTCGCGCAAGTTGCTGGAGCGCTTTCTGTAGGCGCAGTTTTTCAAAACCCTCTGGTGCAGGGTGCTGGACTTGCGCGGCAGCGTCAAGTCTGAGAAATATTGATGAAATAGGCTGCTAGCGCTTATGGGATAAGCGCTAGCAGCTATTGTTTTTGAAGCAGCTGGTGCGATCAACAGCTGCGCCCCAGCAGCTTAGATCGGCACGGTCAGGTACACGCCTTCGCGTCCGACAACCGGTTCACGGGTAGGCATGAAGATCGTGCAGTTATCGCAAGGCGAGCGGATTTCGCGCTCCATATCGACCGCGATCAGTTCGCCCTTGCTAAAGGTCTCGAAGCCGATCACGGGCCGCGTGAAGGCGAAGCCCTCGGACTTCACCATGTGGACCTCCAACAACCGGAAGCGGCGCGCGGCCTCGGGTGCTGCAGCGTCTGGCGCCGGGTCCATCAGCCCCAGGTGCGCCAGAAAACGTAGCGACACGTCGGTGGCCAGGTCGGCGGCCGACTGGCTGAAATGCTGGCCGCACTCCACCACCACCGCGCCACCCTGGTCACCCGCCTCGCCGTGGCGGCCATAGCCGTTCAGGCCGGTGCCGGGCGCGCAGCCCACCGGCATGACGAGATGCACCAGGGGGTTGCCGACCGCCAGTGCCAAGCGGCCATTGCGCTCGAACTCGGGATAGACCCAGAAGGGCTGCACGGGGGCGCGCGTGGAATGAATATCCAGCAGGTAGTCGGCCGCGTCCAGCACGGGCCGCAGCTCGCGCGCACGGCGCAGCTCGGGGCTTTGCTCCGTGCCTTCGAGCATCTCCTTGGACCAGATGCGGTTGAGGTTGTGCACGAGCTGGCGGTTGTCGTAAGGCCGGTTGATGTCGAAGGCGTTGTAGGCCTCCACATGCGCGAAGCTCACGGTGAGCGTGCCTATCTTCGGTCGCACACCCATATCCAGCAGGTGTGTGGCTGCCACCATGCCGCAAATCTCATTGCCATGTGTCAGTGCGTTGATCAGCACATGCGGCCCGGGGCGGCCCGACTCGAAGCGATGCACATAGTCGATGCCGGTGTTGCCCTGCCGGTAGGCCGAGATGTCGCGGGGAAGCACCTCGAGCGGCGCGGTGTCGGGGGCGAAAGTTGCTTGTGTCATGCGCTCACTCACTTGCTTATTCGCCGCGTATGCCGGCGCGCTTGACCATCTCGCCGTAGACCGCCAGGCGCTCCGACATCATCGCAGTGAACTGCGCGGGTGACTGCGCCTCGGGCGCGAGCGAGCCGCGCGACAGCAAGGCCTCGACCATGGACGGCTGGTCCGCCACCGAACGCACGGCTTTGTGCAGCGTGGCAATCACCTCGGGTGGTGTTTTCGCGGGCGCGGCCAGGCCGATCCACGAGGTGGTGTTGAGTGCCGGATAACCCAGTTCCGCGAAGGTCGGCACATCGGGCAGCGCCGCGACACGGGCCGGCGCGGCCACCGCCAGCGCGCGCAGCTTGCCGGACTGGACATGTGGCAGGAAAGGCGCGAGATTGTCCAGGCCGAACTGCACCTCGTTTGCGATCAGGGCGGTCACCAGCGGACCACCTCCGCGGTAGGGCACATGGATGGCATTGAGTTGAAGCTGCGTCTTCATCAACTCCACGTTGAGCTGTCCCATACTGCCCGGTCCCGCGCTGCAGAAATTGAGCACGCCGGGACGCGCCTTCACCAGCGCGACGAATTCCTTGAAGGTTTTCGCGGGCACGGCTGGGTTCACCAGCAACACATTGATGGAACGGGAGAGCTGGCTGATCGAGAGGAAATCTTTGATCGGGTCGTAGCCTGGGTTGTCTTGCGTCAGCGGGTTGGCGAGATGCGAACTCTGTGACGACACGACAAGCGTGTAGCCGTCGGGCTTGGCGCGCGCGACCTGCGCGCTGGCGATGGAGCCACCGGCCCCGCTGCGGTTGTCTATGACCACCGCCGTGCCCAGCGCCTTGGCCAGCGGTTCGGCATAGAGCCGCGCGATCAGGTCGACCGAGCCACCGGCCGGGAAGGGCACCACCAGCGTGACCGGACGGGAAGGATAAGCCTGGGCGTGCGCGGCCAGGGGCAACAGCGCCGTCAATCCGGCACCCAGGATGGCGCGTCGACTGGGAGTTGAAACGGAGGTGATGGGGCTCATGAAAATGTCCTTGTGCATGAAGAGAGCTAGCGAAGCCGGATCGGCATAATGCAGAGATTATTGCAATAAACCATTTTCCGTGAAATTTTCCTGGCAAAAATGAGTTAGACCAGACGCCAACTGAAAAACGCCCTGTGACCATGACTCTGAACCAACGCATCTCAAGTTACGGTAAGAAACTCACCAAGAGTGAGCAGCGCCTGATCGATGAGCTGCAGGCACACTATCCGCGGGGCCTGCTCGCCTCGGCCACAAGTCTTGCCCAAAAGGTGGGTACCAGCGCGTCCACCGTGGTGCGGCTGCTCGCCAAGCTGGGCTACGAAAGTTATGCCCAGGCGCAGATGGAAGCCCGCCTGGAGGTGACCGCTCTGCTGGCCTCACCCGCCACGCGTGCGGACGCCGTGATCAACGACGACACCTCTATCCGCTCATGCCTGGCCAACGCGCTGCTGCATGATCAGCACAACCTCACCGCGACCTTCGCGTCGCTCGATGTGGCTGCCTTCGAAGCCGCAGTGCGGCTTCTCACGCTGCGCAAGGTGCGCGTGCATGTGCTAGGGCATCGGACCGGCGCCTCGATGGCCAGCCACTTGGCGCTTCACCTGAACATGTGCCTGCCCGATGTGCGGCTCATGACGTCGTCAAGCGCGCTGCCGCTCGAAGACCAGTTGCTCTGGATCGACGAACACGATGTCCTGCTCACACCCACCTTCAGGCGTCACTCGCTGGCCATCGCGCGCGCGGCAAAGTATTTCCGTGAAAAGGGTGCGAAGGTCATAGTGATCACCGACGGACCGACGGCGCCCGCAGCAGCATCGGCCAATCACCTGCTACTGGTTCGCACCTCCAGCGCATCGCCTTTCGACTCGTACACGGCCGCGCTGTCGGTCTGCAATGCACTGATCACGGCCGTCGCCCAGCGCTGCAAGAAAGAAATGGGCGCGGCGCTCGAGCGCGGCGACGCTCTCTGGGAACGGCACTGGAACGACGCGGCCAATCCGGCGCGCAAGTCCCCCTCGGTCCGCTGACTTGCGGCACCTTGACAGGCGAGGAGGGACGGCAAGGGCTAGGTAGCCTTAGTTGGCCGTCGTTATTTCACCAGTGATGCCCATGCTTCAGGGGCGCAGCAAGCGCTCAATGCAAGCGCCAAGCTGCGGCCTTGAAGGCGTGACGCTATCTCAGCGCGCAGCGCTGGCGTTGGCAACCGCCAGCGCGGTCATGTTCATGACCCGGCGCACAGTGGCGGAAGGGGTCAGGATGTGAACCGTGGCGGCCGCGCCCAGCAGGATGGGGCCGACCGTGATGCCTTCGCCACCGGTGATCTTGAGCACGTTGAACAGAATGTTCGCGGCGTCCAGATTCGGGCAGATTAGGATGTTGGCCGCGCCTGTGAGCGTGGTGTCCATCAGCGAGAGCCGGCGAATGTCCTCGGACAGCGCGGCGTCGCCGTGCATCTCGCCATCGCATTCAACATCGGGCGCCATTTTTGAAAACAGCTCCCTGGCCTGTCGCATCTTGCGTGCCGATGGCCGCTTGGACGAGCCGTAGTTGGAGTGCGACAAAAAGGCCACCTTGGGCGGCAGGCCGAAGCGACGCACTTCCTCGGCAGCCATCAGCGCGATGCTGGCCAGCTGCTCGGCGCTTGGCTCGTCGTTGACAAAGGTGTCGGCGATGAAGAGGGTGTGCTTTTCCAGCATCAGCGCATTGAGCGTGGCAAAAACTGGTGTGTCCTTCTTGCGCCCAATGACGTCGTCGACATGGGCCAGGTGCACGTCAAAGCGGCCATGCAGACCGCACAGCATGGCGTCGGCATCGCCGAGCTTGACCATCAGCGCGGCAATCGTGGTGGTGGAACGGCGCACGGCGGCCTTGGCTGCTTCGGGGCTGACGCCGTCGCGGCCCAGCAGGTGGTGGTAGGTTTCCCAGTACTGGCGAAAACGCGGATCGTCCTCGGGGTTGACGCATTCCACATCCTTGCCCAGTTGCATGCGCAGGCCGGCCTTGGTAATGCGGGCGGCGATCACGGCGGGCCGGCCTATCAGTATCGGCGTGGCGATGCCGTCATCAATCACCATCTGTGCGGCCCGCAGCACGCGCTCGTCCTCACCTTCGGCGTAGGCCACGCGCTTGGCGCTGGCGGCGCGTGCAGCGCCGAAGACCGGGCGCATCAGCATGCCGGTGGAGTAGACAAAGCGGGACAGGCTCTGGCGATAGGCTTCCATGTCCTGGATCGGGCGGGTTGCCACGCCCGAGGCTTCGGCGGCCTTGGCCACGGCGGGTGCAATGCGCAGAATCAGGCGTGAATCGAAGGGCGTGGGAATCAGGTAGTCGGGGCCAAAGGACAGTTCCTGTCCGGCATAGGCCTTGGCCACTTCTTCGCTGATGTCGGCCTTGGCCAGGTCGGCGATTTCGCGCACGCAGGCCAGCTTCATTTCCTCGGTGATCTTGCTTGCGCCGCAATCCAGCGCACCGCGGAAAATGTAGGGGAAACACAGGACGTTGTTGACCTGGTTGGGGTAGTCGGAGCGGCCGGTGGCGATGATGCAGTCTGGCCGAACGGCCTTGGCCAGCTCGGGCCGGATCTCGGGCTCGGGATTGGCCAGCGCCAGGATGATGGGGCTCTTGGCCATGGTGATGACCATATCTTGCGTCAGCACGCCGGCGGTCGAGCAGCCAAGGAAAACATCCGCGCCGTTGACGGCGTCGGCCAAGGTGCGCCAGTCGGTTTTTTGCGCGAATCTGGCCTTGGACTCGTCGTAGCCGCCGGGCCGGCCTTCGTAGATCACGCCCTTGGAGTCGCACACAAAGATGTTTTCACGCCGCACGCCCAGGCCAACCATCACGTCCAGGCAGGCGAGGGCGGCGGCACCGGCGCCAGAGACCGCCACGCGAACCTCGGCGATGGACTTGCCGACCAGTTCCAGGCCATTGAGCAGCGCAGCCGACGAGATGATGGCGGTGCCGTGCTGGTCGTCGTGGAAGACCGGAATGTTCATGCGCTCGCGCAGCTTTTTCTCGATGTAAAAGCATTCGGGCGCCTTGATGTCTTCCAGATTGACGCCGCCCAGCGTCGGCTCCATGGCTGCAATGATGTCCACCAGCTTGTCCGGGTCGTTCTCGGCCAGTTCGATGTCGAACACGTCGATGCCGGCAAATTTCTTGAACAGGCAGCCCTTGCCTTCCATCACTGGCTTGCTGGCCAGTGGGCCGATGTTGCCCAGGCCCAGGACGGCGGTGCCGTTGGTGATCACGCCGACCAGATTGGCTCGCGAGGTGAAGTCAGCCGCCAGCGACGGGTCGGCCTGAATGTCCAGGCAGGGATAGGCCACGCCGGGTGAGTAGGCCAGCGACAGGTCGCGCTGATTGGACAAGGCCTTGGTGGCATTGACGGAAATCTTGCCGCGCGTGGGCAGGCGGTGGTAATCGCGAGCGGCGTCGCGCAAGGCCTTTTCGGCGGGGGAAAGTGGATTGCTCATGGGGTCTCCTCAAAAAGTAAATGTGGCAATGAATTCGTAATGAAGGCAAGGGTACTGCAACTGCATGCAGTGTGAAGTTGGGCGTTCCCTCAGGTGGGGCTGTGGCAGGGGCTTTAAGACAAGGCCATCGCAATGTCGTTGCTGGGAAGCGGGCGGTCAAAAGTCAGGCTTTGCTCAACGTGCAGCAAATGATCGCTCATCAATTGCACGGCGAGCGCCTCGTCTTTGGCCGCCAGGGCCTTGACGATGGCCAGGTGCTCGTCGCTGGAGTGGGCGGCGGCGCTGGCGCTCTGGTACATCAGGGTGATCAGCGCGCAGCGCGAGATCAGCTCGCCCAGCAATTGCGCCAGCACCTTGTTGCCCATCAACTCGGCCATGTGCACATGAAAATCGCCCAGCAACTCGGTGCGCCCCGGTACGTCGCCCTGATGGAGGGCGGATTTTTCCAGGGCCACATGGGCCTTGAGCGACTTGATCCTGGCGGGCGTGACTTCGCGCACAAAAGCACGTGTCATCTCGGCTTCCAGCATGCGGCGCACGGAAAACACCTCCCTGGCCTCGGTCACCGACGGGGCGGCCACGCTCGCGCCGCGCGCAGGCTCCAGGCGGATCAGGCCGTTTTGCGAGAGCTGAAACAAGGCCTGTCGCACCAGCGTACGCGACACGCCGAAATGGTCGGCCAGTTTTTGCTCCGCCAGTTTGGTGCCAGGGTGCAGCTTGTGTTCGACGATGGCTTTGGTCAGGGCTTGAACGATGGCGTGGGTAGCGGATGATTCCATCGGGTCATCATACATAAAAACCAATACTGTATACAATTTTTGGCGGCAAATTTTATAACCGTACCAGTGCTTTGGCCAGCGCTGTCATGCTGCCGTCATGGACGGCGGCGACAATTGTGTATCGCCAACTCTCGATCTCACCATGCACGTCAAATCTACCGGCACCCCGAGTCGCCGCCAAGCCTTGTTGCTGTCTGCCGCTGGCGCCGCCAGCCTGATGTCGCCTGGTGTTTGGGCACAGCCCTCTGCCGCTGTCTATCCTGAGCGTGCCGTAAAAATTGTCGTGCCTTTTGCGCCTGGTGCCGGCACCGACGCCATGGCGCGCCTGGTGGCGCAAAAGCTGGGTGAAGTCATGAACGCCAGCTTTGTGGTGGACAACAAGGCCGGCGCCTCCGGGGCGATAGGCACGCAGTACGTGGCGCAAGCGCCGGCGGACGGCTATACCTTGCTGCTGGTGGCTTCGCCATTCACCACGGTGGCGGCCTCGCTTCCGAGTGCCAATTACGACCCACTGCGCCAGTTCACGCCGGTCGGCATGATTGCCAGCGGTCCGCTGGTTTGGGCCGCCAGCACCAAGCTGCCGGCCAACAATATGAAGGAACTGGTGAGCCTGGCCCGCAAGCAGCCCGGCGTCCTCAACTACGGCTCGGCCGGGGCTGGCGGCGTCAACCACCTGGTGCTGGAGTTGCTGAAGGCGCGTACCGGCACCTTCATCACACACATTCCTTACCGCGGCGTGGCGCCCGCCACCATGGACATGATAGGTGGGCAAATCCAGCTGATCACCGGCACCATTCCGGCCTTGCTACCCTTCATCAAAAACGGCAGCATCAAGCCGCTGGCGGTGACCAGCGCCAAGCGTTCCCGTGCCTTGCCCGATGTGCCCAGCATGGCCGAGGCCGGTCTGGCAGGCATAGACGTGGTGAATTATTTCGCCCTGATGGCGCCGGCCGGCACGCCTGCAGCCATCGTCAGCGCCCTGAATGAGGCCATCAACAAGGTGGTGAGCATGCCCGACGTGGTGGCCCGCTTCAAGGCCGATGCGGTGGAGGCCGCTCCCGGTTCACCCGCCTTGCTGGGCCACTTCATTGAGGCAGACTATCGTGCCTGGCGCAATGTCGTGAAGACGCAAAACCTCAAGATTGATTAATCGAGGGGCGCCTCGGCTCGAGCCCCTAGTCCTGGCCTTCGGTCAGCGTGTCGAGCTGAAACTGGCCGCTCTTGTGCCACAGCCAGGTATCGGTGTAAACCACCTTGCCCAGGCGCGTAGGCGCAGGAAACGGGGACGCCTGCCGCACGGTGCGCTCAATTTCCGCCACCACCTCGGGCGCGTGGCGCGGCGCCCGCATCCAGTCCAGGCGGGCAACGCGGCCGTTACGGTCAATTTCCACGTTGAGCACGCCAATGGCGTAGAGCTGGGGCGGCATTCTGCCTTTATAAATGCGACCGGCATTCAGGCCGTAGAGATGGGTCGCGCCGTCGGTTCGGTAGGCGCGGGGCGAAGTTGCGGTCGAATTTCTGCTCGCGTCTTTTGCCGCTGGAGCCGACCCGCTCAAGGGCGTTTCAGTGGGTCTGGCAGGGCTTGCATCGGGGGCAGTTTTGCAGGCGCTGACAATGGCTGCGACAGCGCTGGAAAGCAGGGCTAAAAGCCAGAAACGGCGGGGCGTGTGGTCGGGCATCGTGAGTGTCAATATCTTTTTTTGAGGAAAGCCTTATTCGGCCTATTTTGCCGACAATTGAATCACTTTCTTCCGTCAACTCGTCACCAATGGTTTCTTGCCACATGAAGCACCACACGGAATCCTTTCTGAGGCTGCTGGCCAGCGAGCCCGCTGTGCTGGTGCAGGTGGCGTCGACCCAGGGCTCGGTCCCGCGCGAGGCCGGCACCTGGATGGCGGTTTTTGCCCAGGCGCTGGTGGGCACCATAGGCGGTGGCCACCTGGAGCACCAGGCCATTGCCCAGGCCAGGGCGAAGCTGCAAGCGGGCGGCGGTGATGGCACCGGTGCGGAGCTTCCCGTGCGGTTTGCGCTGGGCCCGGCGCTGGGCCAGTGCTGCGGCGGCGTGGTCTATCTCTCGTTCGAGTGGGTCAGCGCCAGCGATGTGCCGGCGCTGGCCCAGCGCCTGGACTATGGCCTGGCGCCCGTGGCGCTGTTCGGTGGCGGCCATGTGGGTCATGCCTTGGCGCAGGTGCTGGCGCCCTTGCCCTTTGCGCTGACCTGGATAGACAGCCGTGACGATGTGTTTCCCGACACGCTTGCGGCGCAAGTGGTGTGTGAGTATTCCGAGCCGGTGCAGGCGGCGGTCCATGGCCTGGCGCCACAGTCGCGTGTGCTCATCATGAGCTTTAGCCACGCCGAAGACCTGGACGTGCTGATGGCTTGTTTGCAACGTCAGCGCGAAAAAGCCGACTTGCCCTATATCGGCCTGATTGGCAGCAAAACCAAATGGGCGACCTTTCGCCACCGCCTGGAGGCACGCGGCTTTACCGCCGCCGAACTGGCGCATGTCACTTGCCCGATAGGCGTGCCCGGCATCAGCGGCAAGGAGCCCGAGGTGATTGCCGTGGCGGTGGCGGCCCAGCTGTTGCAAACACTCAACGCGGCCTGATTTCGGGTTTGGCGCTTGGCGCAAACTCGATAAACTCGCGACATCAGGTCGCAGCGGAGCCGGGAAATTGGCAGCAAGATGCCGTTTCTTTTGTTCGTGGCCTCGTTTCTGCTTACAGCGCCCGCAGTGGTGAGCAGGTTTGCAAAGGTTGAGAAATCATGGAAAGCTATCTTCTCGACTGGGCCAACCTGCTGCTGCGCTGGGTCCACGTCATCACCGCCATCGCCTGGGTCGGCTCCTCGTTTTACTTCGTCTTTCTCGACAGCAGCCTGACGCCGCCGGTCGATGAGGATCTGAAAAAGCAGGGCGTCAGCGGCGAGCTCTGGGCCGTGCACGGCGGCGGTTTTTACCACCCGGTCAAGTTCGCCGTCAAGCCGCCCTTCATGCCGGCGCATCTGCACTGGTTTTACTGGGAGAGCTACAGCACCTGGCTGTCGGGCTTTGCGCTGTTCACGCTGTCCTACCTCTGGAATGCCAGCACCTACCTGGTCGACAAGTCGCTGATGAACTGGTCGCCCGGTGCGGCCGTCGCGGTGGCGCTGTCCTTCTTTGTGGTGTTCTGGATGCTTTACGACGGCATTTGCCAGTGGTTTGGCCGGGGCAAGCATGGCGATGCCATCGTCGGCGCGCTGGTGGGGGTGCTGGTCTGCGCGGCCTCCTGGCTGGCCTGCCACTGGTTTGCCGGGCGTGCGGCCTTTTTGCTGGTGGGCGCCATGCTGGCGACCAGCATGAGCGCCAATGTGTTGTTCTGGATCATCCCGGGCCAGCGAAAAATGGTCGCCGCCATCAAGGCCGGCCAAGCGGTGGACCCGGTGCACGGCCTGCGCGGCAAGCAGCGCAGCGTGCACAACACCTACTTCACCTTGCCGGTGCTGTTTGCCATGCTCGGCAACCACTACAGCTTTACCTGGAGCCATCCGCAGAACTGGCTGGTGCTGATTCTGATGATGTTTGCCGGCGCGGCGATACGGCAGTTTTTTGTGCTGCGCCATGGCTACAAGCTGGGGCGCAACCGGCACCCGCTGGCCTATGCGCTGGTGGGAGTTGCCGTGATCCTCGGTGCTATCGTCTGGATGAAGCCGGCTGCTACTGATTCGATAGCTTCTGGCGCCCGTCCTGCTTCGGCTGCAGGCCAAATTGGCTATGAAAAGGTGCAAACGGTGCTGGCCCAGCGCTGCTACCAGTGTCACGGCGCACAGGTGCAGATGAAAAATGTGCGCCTGGACTCCCCCGAGCAGCTCAAGCAGCATGCCCAGGCCGTCTATCAGCAGGCCGTGGTCAGCAAGCTCATGCCCATGAACAATGCCACCGGCATTACCGAGGCCGAGCGCCAACTGATAGCGCAGTGGTTTCTGGCCGGCGCCAAGGTGCCGTGACCGGCTAGGTGGAACGCCGGCAGGGCTACCAGTCCGCCATCAGGCCTGCCGCGCGTATGGATTTCTTTTCGAAGTGGGCGGCCAGAAAGTCCACGAAGGCCCGCACCCGCGCCGACACCTGGTGGCGTTGCGGGTAGACCGCATGAATATCGGCCGAGGGTGTGCGGTAGTTTTCCAGCACCTGCTTGAGTCGGCCGCTGCGCAGATAGCGCGCAATATCCCATTCGGCGCGCATCACAATGCCGTGGCCGGCCAGTGCCCAGTTGACGGCGATCTCCCCGTCGTTGGTGCTCAGGTTGCCGCGCACCTTGACGGTTTCCGTGCGCTTGCCAGACGACAGGCGCCAGCTGCCGTAGGCCTCGTCCCCCTGGCGTATGCCTATGCAGTCGTGGTGGGTGAGGTCGTTCGGCACCTTGGGTGTGCCGCGTCTGGCCAGGTAGGACGGCGCCGCGCAGAGCAGGCGCCGGTTGGGCGCGAGCTGCCTGGCCAGAACGCGTGCATCGGGCGGCTCGCCGAAGCGCACGCAGACATCGAAGGCATCTTCGCTCAGCGGTGGCGGGTTCACCGACAGCTGCAGCTGGACCTGGACCTCGGGATGAAGCTTGACGAAGCCCGCGATCAGCGGCGCGATGTGGCTGCGCCCGAAGCCCAGCGTGGCGTTGACGCGCAGCAGCCCCTTGGGCGCCGCCACGGCGCTGGACACCAGTTGCTCCATGTCGTCGATGTCGGCCAGGATGCGGCGCGCATGCGTGAGATAGGTCTCGCCTTCGGGCGTCAGGCCGACACGCCGGGTGGTTCGGCTGAGCAGTTGCACGCCGAGCCTGGCTTCCATCTGGGCCAGCCGCTTGCTGACGGCAGGCGTGCTGACGTCGAGCTCGCGCGCCGCGACCGAAAAGCTGCCGCAGCGCGCCAGCAGGCTGAAAAAGGCCATTTCGGCAGAGGCGGAGACGGGTGTGGACATTGTTGAATCAAAGTAAACAATGGGATAACTCTAGCGGCTTTAATTGAATCTAACAAGGCGTAGAGTCGTCCCCAGTTTTACTCAATTCACCCATTTCACCGATTTCAAGGAACGACGCATGAAAACCTACAAGATAGCCTGCATCCCCGGCGACGGCATAGGCAAGGAAGTCATTCCTGCCGGCCAGCAAGTGTTGCAGGCCCTGGCCGCCACGCAAAGCAGCTTCAAGTTCGAATTCACCTCCTTCGGCTGGGGCGGCGACTGGTTTCGCGAGCACGGCCAGATGATGCCCGAGAAGGGGCTGGACGAGCTGCGCGACAAGGACGCCATCTTGTTCGGCTCGGCCGGCGACCCGCATATTCCCGACCACATCACGCTGTGGGGACTGCGCCTGAAGATCTGTCAGGGCTTCGACCAGTACGCGAACGTCAGGCCGACCCGCATCCTGCCCGGCATAGATGGCCCGCTCAAGCGCTGCACGCCGGAGCAGCTGGACTGGGTCATAGTCCGCGAGAACTCGGAAGGTGAATACGCCGGCGTGGGCGGCCGCGTGCATCAGGGCCATCCGATAGAAGCCGCCACCGATGTCTCCATGATGACGCGCGCCGGCGTCGAGCGCATCATGCGCTACGCCTTCAAGCTGGCTCAGTCGCGCCCCCGCAAGCTGCTGACCGTGGTCACCAAATCCAATGCGCAGCGCCACGCCATGGTGATGTGGGACGAGATCGCGCTGCAGATTAGCCAAGAGTTTCCTGACGTGCGCTGGGACAAGGAGTTGGTGGACGCCTGCACCGCCCGCATGGTGAATCGTCCCGCCACGCTGGACACCATAGTTGCCACCAACCTGCATGCCGACATCCTGAGCGATCTGGCCGCGGCTCTGGCCGGCAGCCTGGGCATCGCGCCCACCGGCAACATCGATCCCGAACGCCGCTACCCATCGATGTTCGAGCCCATCCACGGCTCGGCCTTCGACATCATGGGCATGGGCCTGGCCAACCCGGTGGGTACCTTCTGGTCGGCCGTGATGATGCTGGAGCACCTGGGTGAAAACGCGGCTGCACGGCAGTTGATGCAGGCCATAGAAGCGGTGACGGCGGACGCTTCGCTGCACACGCGCGACCTGGGCGGCAGCGCCACCACGGCGCAAGTGACCCAGGCCGTCTGCGAGCGCATCGCTACCGCGGTGCAGCCCATGGCCGCGGCTGCCTGATTCCATAACAACGCCAAGGAGACAAGACATGCAAGCAAAAAAACAAAGTCGGCATTTTTCACAACTGGCCCAGGTAGCGCTGCTAGCCGGCGCCACGGCCTTGAGCCTGGCCGGCAGCGCGGCCTTGGCGCAGAGCTGGCCGGTAAAGCCCATCAGCCTGATCGTGCCTTTTCCTGCGGGCGGCACCACCGATGTGCTGGCACGTGCTGTGGGGCAGGAGCTGTCCAAGGCCCTGGGTCAGCCGGTGGTGGTGGAAAGCCGGCCGGGCGCCGGCGCCACGCTGGGCGCGGACTTCGTGGCCAAGGCCAAACCCGACGGCTACACGCTGTTGATGGGCGCGGTGCACCACACCATCGCCACCAGTGTGTATCGCAAGCTGCCCTACGACTTTCAGAAGGACTTTGCGCCCGTCACCACCGTGGCGCTGGTGCCCAATGTGCTGGTCATCAACCCGAATGTGCCGGCCAAAAACGTCAGCGAACTGTTGGCGCTGGCCAAGGTCGAGCCCGGCAAGCTGACCTATGGCTCCAACGGCAACGGCACCGGCCAGCACCTGATAGGCGCTCAATTCGAGGGCATGGGCGGCGTGCAGATGCTGCATGTGCCCTACAAAGGCAGCGGCCCGCTGACCACCGACCTGCTGGGCGGGCAGATCACCATGTCTTTTGACACCATCACGCCGGTGCTGCCCCACATCAAGGCCGGCAAGCTGCGCGCGCTGGCGGTGACCACCAGCAAGCGCTCGCCGACGCTGCCCGAGGTACCGACGCTGGACGAGGCTGGGCTCAAGGGCTTTAACCTGGGCACCTGGTTTGGCATTCTGGCGCCGGCCGCCACGCCCAAGGAACTGGTGGTGCGCCTGAACACCGAACTGGTGAAGATCATCAACGCGCCTGACTTCCGCAAGAAGATGGCCGACATCGGTGCCGAGCCTGTAGGCAACACGCCCGAGCAGATGGCGCGGCAAATCAAGGATGACACGGAGCGCTTTGCCAAACTCGTCAAGGACGCGAAGGTCAGCATCGAGTGAGGCAAGCTTGGCGCTAGCAGCGGGGTTTGGTGATTGCTACTGAATCAATAGCTTCTGGCGCCCGTCCTGCCTGGGCTGCAGGCCTGAATGGCTATGAAAATGCGGTCAACGGCAGAAACCGCCGGCTTTAAGCCATGGTGGATTTTGAAAACAGGTTCAACACCACCACGCCGGCAATGATGAGCGCCATGCCCAGCATGCCGGCCAGGTCTATCTTTTGTCCGTGAAAGAAAAAACCGGCGATGCTGATCAGCACGATGCCCAGCCCTGACCAGATCGCGTAGGCGACGCCGGTGGGAATGGACTTCATGGTCACCGTCAGGAAATACAGGGCAACGCCATAGCCCACCACCGTGATGATGGACGGCACCAGGCGGCTGAAACTGTCGCTGGATTTCAAGGCCGTGGTGGCAATGACTTCGGCAATGATGGCGATGCCCAGGGCCAGGTAGGAGTTCATGCGGTTTTCCTGCAAGTTTGTGATGGGGCATTCTAGGTAGCCGCGCTGTGGCGCCAGGCATTAATCCTTCCATCCCACCGGGTTACTGAGAAGTTTCACAGCACAATCCGGGGAGGAGACTTTTGATGACAACACGCCAGACCACCACGATTCCCGACGCCAGCGCCCAGCCTAGAGAATTTCTTGAGTATCTGTATCAGGCCGCCGTCACGCGTGCCCTGCCGCTGGAAAACACCGCCCGCTATTTGCCGAATCCGCCTACGCCCGAGAGCGGCGGCCGAACCATTGTGATTGGCGCGGGCAAGGCCGGTGGCTCCATGGCCCAGGCGGTGGAGGCGCTGTGGCCGGCCGATGCGCCGCTGGAGGGCCTGGTGGTGACGCGCTACCACCATATTCCGCCACGCCCGGCAGGCCTGAAGCAGCGCATCGAAGTCGTCGAGGCCGCGCATCCTGTGCCCGATGCGGCCGGCCTCGCCGCCGCCCAGCGCATTCTGGCCCTGGTGCAGGGCCTGACCGCCAATGACCTGGTGCTATGCCTGATCTCGGGCGGCGGCTCGGCCTTGCTGACCCTGCCCGCCGAGGGCCTGAGCCTGGAGGAAAAGCAGGGCATCAACAAGGCCCTGCTCAACAGCGGCGCCAACATTGCCGAAATGAACTGCGTGCGCAAACATCTCTCGCGCATCAAGGGCGGCCGGCTGGCGGTGGCCTGCGCACCAGCGCGCGTGGTCACGCTGACCATCAGCGACGTGCCGGGCGACGACCCGTCCATCATTGCCAGCGGCCCGACCGTGCCCGACGCGACGAGTTGCGCCGAAGCGGTGGCCATATTGCAGCGCTACGGCATAGCCGTGCCGGGCGCCATCATGAGCCTGCTGGAGCAGGGCGCGCTGGAAACGCCCAAGCCCGGCGACCCGGTGTTCGAGGGCCATGAGGTGCACATGATTGCCACGCCGCAGCAAAGTCTGGAGGCCGCTGCCGCAGCGGCCAGGGCCGCGGGGCTGGCGGCCTACATCCTGAGCGATGAAATCGAGGGCGAGTCACGCGAAGTCGGCAAGGTGCATGGAGCGCTGGCCCGTGCCGTGGCCTTGAAGGGCCAGCCCTTCCAGAAACCCTGCGTGATTCTGAGCGGCGGCGAAACCACGGTGACCATCAGGAAACAGGCGCCGGGCACAGCCAGAGGGCGTGGCGGGCGCGCTGGTGAATTCTGCATGGGGCTGGCGCTGGCGCTGCAAGCTCAGGCCGGCGTCTATGCGCTGGCGGCCGATACCGACGGCATCGATGGCGTTGAAGACAACGCCGGTGCCTACGTGGCGCCCGACACCTTGCAACGCGCCTTGGCCAGGGGCATGAAGCTGGATCAGTACCTTGACCGCAACGATGCCTATGGTTATTTTGATCCGCTGGGCGACCTGGTGGTGACCGGGCCTACGCACACCAACGTCAATGATTTCAGGGCGCTGCTGATTCTGTAGTGCCGGCTTGTTCTGCCGCCGCATCGCTGCGCATCAGGGTGCGGATCAGGGCCGCAAACCAGGCCAGCGCGATGGCCGCCGTGATCCAGATCAGCCTTTGCCCCAGCCGCTCCTGGTCGTCCAGCAGATAGGCGTTGCAGACGCGCACCGGTGAACTCTCAAGCAGATAGCCGACCACGGCGCTCATGGGCAAGACGTTTCCCAGAAAGAAACCCTGCACCAGCCAGCCCGCAGGCTGCCACGACAGGCGCAAGGCCGCGCCGCAAAAAAGCAGGGCCAGCCATTTGGCAAGCTCGACACGGCCATCAGTCAAGGCAAGGTCCAGCACACGGGGAATCATCAAGATGGCCAGCACCAGCGCGGTGGCGAACAAGCCGCTGATGCCGTAGCCGTTCCAGCGCTTGAGGCGCTCCAGCCAAGCAGACGGCAACGCGCCAGCCAGGCAAAAGCCGAGCCCGGCCAGCAACGGGAATTGCACCAGCATGTGCCGGGTCATGCTGGCCTCCAGAAAATGCCGCGCACCGGGCAGGGCCAGCAGACACAGCAAGGCCAGGGCGGCGAGTGGTTGCCAGCGGTGCAAGTGATGCCGCTTGAATAACTTGCGCCTGAGCTGCGAGTGTTTGTTCATGGCGCAACGCCGCTGGCCAGGTAGCGTGCATAGTCGAGCGCGAGTTGCTGCTCGGCGTAGTCGAAGATGCGCACCAGCCGGCCTTTCTGGTCTATCACCAGCAGGGCCGCGTTGTGCTCGAAATTGCCGCGACCATCGGGCAGCACCAGGACCTGGAAATCCATCAGTAGGCGCTGGTTTTCCTGCGCGTCGGGCACGCGGGCCAGGCGCCAGAAATGCGGGTCGGCACCCAGGCGCGCCGCGTAGGCCTGCAGTATTTTCGGCTGGTCATGCGCTGCGTCAAAGCTGATGGAGAGCAGCTTCACCCGCCTTGCCGCGGCATCGGTTTTGCTGGCCTCTTGTAGCGTGGCTTGCATCTGCTGGTAGACGCTACCCAGCGTCAGGCACACCGTCTGGCAGCGGGTATAGACGAAGTCAAGCAGCGTGACCGACTGCCCATCGGCCAGCCATTGCGACAGCGGCTGTGCCGGGATGCCTGGCCCGTCAATCTTGACGGCGGGAGCGGCGACCGGCACCAGGACCACTTCCAGGCGGCGTGCGCCTTCCGCGGTCCAGACCTGAAAGTCGTGCGTCAGCCAGGCCGCACAGCCATAGGCTGCGCCGGCCAGGCCGAGGCTTAGCAAGGCGGTGCGCAGCATCAGGCCTCCGGCACTCTCATGGTCATGTGACTGCCTCGCATATCCATATCCGGCCGTGGCGTTCAGGGCGTCTTGGCTGTCAGCGCCTTGAGCTCGGCCTCGCCGTTGAATGGGGTGCTGCGGGTGCCGGCCTTGCGTTCGGTGGCGAACAGCTCGGCCTTGAGGGCGCCGGCCTTGTTAGACCATTCGGCGCGGACGTAGCTGGCAACGGCGGCCAGTTCGGCGTCGCTGAGTTGCTGGAACGAAGGCATGGCGCCCTTGTAGCTGTTACCCATCACGCTCAGCTCGCCGCTCACGCCGTGCAGCAAGATGTTGGCCAGGGTGCGCTCCTCACCCATCACCCACTCGGAACCGTCCAGCGGCGGAAAAACACCTGGCAGGCCTTTGCCTGTGGCCTGGTGGCAGGCGACGCAATTGGCGGTGAAAACCTGCTTGCCGTCGGCGCCCGCGCCCGCTGCCCCCGCCGCCGGTGCCCGCAGATCGGCCACGGTGCGCCTGTCACCCAGATCGGCCTGGCCAAAGGGCTCGGATAACAGGATGTAGGCCACGCCGAAAATCACCACGGCCAGGGTGATGGCTGCCACTATCAGGGGAATCGGCCGCTCGCGCTCCGAGGGTTCTTCCTGTTCACGCTGCTGGGCCCGGCGCTGCGACTCTGGTTCTTCTAGCATGGGTTCACCTCGCGTCGGTTCATGGTTTGGGGGCGGGTGGCAATACCGGATAGGTGTGGTTCAAGGCCAGCAGGTACTTCACCAGGTCCAGCGCTTCGGGGGTGGGCACCACCACCTGGCCCACGTTGGGCGCATAGGCGGGCGGGAGCAACAGCGCTTGCTCGCCTTCCTTCTCGGCTTCCTTGGCGTCCTTGACGGTGAACAGAAAGGGGTAGGCCGGCATGATGGAGCCCGGCACGTAGGCGCGCGGCTGGTAAAGGTGGCCCAGCTGCCAGTCACGGCTGGGCTGGCGCGAGGCGATGTTGAACAGGTCCGGGCCGGTGCGCATGCTGCCCAGCAGGTGCGGCTTGTCATAAAAATAATCACCAGGCACCGAGGCGCGGCCCCAGCCGCGCTCGGCGTCGGGGCCGAAATTGCGGTCGCGCGGCTGCTGGCTGTGGCAGTAGACGCAGCCGTTGGCAATGTAGACCGCCCGCCCGCGCAACTCGGCGCTGGTGTAGGGCTTGAGCCCCGGCGGTGGCTTGATGTCGCGCACCTCCATGTAGGGCATGACCACCAGCGCGGCGGTGGCCACCGCCAGCGCCACCATGGCGCCTGAAACCAGCTTGATTTCATTTTCCATGAGCCAGCTCCCTTTGGTTGTTCTGCCAGAACAGGGCGGCGCCCGTGCGCGTCGGACCAAAGCGCAGCGCCATCGCCAGGAAGTGGCCGACGAAGATGATATGGCCCAGCACCATCAGGCTGCCGCCCACGCTGCGCCATTTCAGGTAAGGCAGGGTCAGCGTGACAGAGTCCATAAAGGGTTTGGCGGCATCCAGCATGGCCACGCCTTGCAGCCAGCCGCCGTAGGTCAGGCCGATGAAATAAATGGCAATGCCGATGGCCGAGAGCCAGAAATGCAGGGTGATGAGTTTCGGGTAAGGCCACTCCCAGTTCAGCACGCGCGGCATCATGAAATAAATCGCGCCGAACAGCACCATGGTGACAAAGGCGTAGGCGCCCAGGTGGGCATGGGCCACCGTGAAGTGGGTGAAGTGTGTGACCTGGTTGATGCTGCGCAGCGCCTCCAGCGAGCCTTGCACCGACGAGGCAAAGTACATCAGGCCGCCAAACATCATGAAGCGCAGCGTGGGCGAGTAGCGCGCCAGGTGCATGCGGCCCTTGAGCGTGCCGCCCATATTGATGCTGAAGGCCACCACCGGAATCACCATCATCATGCTTTGCACGATGGACAGCGTGGTCAGCCAGCCCGGCACCGGCCCGCCAATCAGGTGATGGCCGCCGACCTGGCCATAGAAAAACGCCAGCGTCCAGAAGCCCAGAATCGACAGGTTGTAGGAGCGCACCGGCCGGCCGATTATTTTGGGCAGGAAGTAGTAGATCGCCCCGACGCTGACCGGCGTGAACCATAGGCCCAGCACGTTGTGCCCGTACCACCAGTTGGTGGTGGCCTGCTGCACGCCGGTGTGCACGCCGGGCAGCTTGGCGACCAGGAACAGCAAGGCAATCCACAGCAGCGCCGCCACCATGTACCAGACGCTGACATAGAGGTGTTCGACCTTGCGGTTCACCAGCGTGAACAGCACCGGCAAAATCACCAGCGCGAAGCCGACAAAAATCAGAATGGCGATTTGCCAGGGGATCTCCAGGTATTCCATGCCATCGGTCCAGCCCGCCGAGATCGCGCCTATGGCCGCGGCGATGCCCATGTTGATCAGCGCGCCGCCCAGCATGGCCCAGATGGCGCCGTGCAGGTGGGTGCGCAGCAGGCGCGGCAGCAGCCACAGCATCATGCCCAGGGCGGCATTCGTGATCCAGCCGTAGAGCACGGCGGTCAGGTGCACGCTGCGGATGCGGCCAAAGGTCAGCCAGGCCTGCTCGGTCAGCCAGTCGGGCTGGTGCAGTTTGATCGAGGACGTCAGGCCGGCGATGGAGCCCAGCATCAGCCAGAAGCAGGCAAAGGCAATGAACATGAAGACCGGAAAAGCGCTGGACTGATCGGAAGCGATGCGGTCCTGCAGGTCCACCGCGTCGGCGGGGTGCGTCTGGTCGCCGCCCTCGATGGCGGCCCGCTGCATAGAATCCTGTGCGGCGTCGGGCAGTGCCGGGTCGTCAACCTGCCCGATCTCGCCGTGCGCGAAGATGACGGATGCGGCCTTGGGGTTCTCTACCAGCAGGCCTTTGCCCGAAGACCAGATGAAGACGAAGAGGCCAATGATGGACAGCAGGAAGGCGCCTAGCAGGCTCAGTATGGCGCTGTCCATCATGCGGCTCCTGCCAGTGTGTGGACGGCAGGCAGGGGCGCTGTGGCCGGTTTGATTTCGCTGAAGGTGTAAGGCGCAGCTTGCATCATTCCTCCGGTCTGGATAGATGAGCTGACCTTGTTTTTTTGCGGCGCCCCTGGTCAGCGTACTGGGGCGTGTGTTGCGCCGCGGCTGGACCATCATGGGGGAAAAATGCCAAACATTCAAGGTGATGAAGTCTGGCCAGGCCGGGGCAGCCGCGCTGCCATGCGAGCTACGAATCAGTCGCGTTTGGGTATTTCCAGGCCTCTGGTCACCGCCGGCCGCGCCACAAAGGCCTGCAGAGCGCGCGTGATATGCGGAAAATCCTTGATCCCGACCAGCTCACTGGCCTCGTAAAAGCCGATCAGGTTGCGCACCCACGGGAAGATGGCGATGTCGGCGATGGTGTAGTCCTCGCCCATGATCCAGTGGCGCTCTGCCAGCCGCTGGTTCAGCACCGCGAGCAGTCGTTTTGATTCGGCCACGTAGCGGTCGCGCGGGCGCTTGTCTTCGTAGTCCTTGCCGGCGAACTTGTTGAAAAAACCGAGCTGGCCAAACATCGGGCCTATGCCGCCCATCTGGAACATCAGCCACTGGATGGTTTCGTAACGGGCGGCAGCGTCCTGCGGCAAAAAGCGGCCGGTTTTCTCAGCCAGGTAAAGCAGGATGGCGCCGGACTCGAACAGTGCCAGCGGCTTGCCGCCCGGCCCCTGAGGGTCGAGGATGGCCGGAATCTTGTTGTTGGGATTGAGTGAGAGGAACTCGGGGGATAGCTGGTCATTGCTCTGGAAGCTGACCAGATGCGGCTCGTAAGCCAGACCGGTCTCTTCCAGCATGATGGACACCTTGACGCCGTTGGGCGTAGGCAGTGAATAGAGCTGGATACGGTCGGGGTGGGCGGCGGGCCATTTGCGGCTGATAGGGAAGGCGGAAAGGGCGTTTGGCATGGTCATGAAAATCCTCTGGATAGGCGCACGGCCGTGGCGCCTGCGGTGGTTGTTCAGGGAGCGGGACGCCCAATATAGACGGGCCTTGATTTTTTTGTTGGCTGGGGGGAATCAAGGCCCATCAGGAGTTTGCCGTCATCGCGCACTCAGTCCAGCGGCTTGCGCCACACGCTGGCCAGCCAGGGCTGCTGTTCCAGCGGCAGGCCAGCTGGGCGGTAGTAATGCGACAGTTCCTCGAATCCTGCCGCCAGCATGAAGTCGCGCCAGGCCGGCCAGTCATGAAAAGCGCCGTAGCGCTCGCCGCTCCAGCCCTCCTGGTTGTTGCCCCTGGGATTGGAGCTAAAAAGCACGCCGCCCGGCTTCAGCGTGGCATGCAGTTTCTTCAACACGCCAGGCAGGGCCAGGCTGGGGACGTGGAACAGCACGGCATTGGCGAACACGCCGTCGAAGCGGGCGTCGGGCAGATCAAGCCTCAGGAAGTTTTGCTGCAGCACCGTGCAGCCGCTGTAGTCGCGCGCCATCGCCGCCAGCCGCGCCGAGCCTTCCAGTCCGGTGGCGTGATGGCCGAGTTCCCTGAAAGTTTTCAGGTCGCGTCCCGGTCCGCAGCCCAGGTCGAGTAGCTCGAACGGCGGTGCGGCCTCGATGTATTGCAGGAGCGCGGCAATGTTCTGGCTCACGTCATGGTCGCGCGTGCCTTGCCAGAATTCGTCGGCGTGATGCTCGTAATGCGCCAGCGTCAGGGCGGCGATGTGGGCAAGGGTGTCGGGGGAGTGGGGCATGGCAGGACATGCTATTCGATCTGGGGGTGTGGCGGCTCAATGCCCGGAGGGGCCGAGTCCAATCGACGGCGGGCAACAACTGTTGTTTCGTGAACTGCAGTTGCAATACGGGTTTTCGCGCGACGTGATGGCGGTGGAAATGCATGCTGAACGGGCGCCGCCTTAATCTCGAGACCTACTTCAAGTTGGTGGCTTCATTGGATAGATCGAATGTTGATAACCGTCATCCTCCGATTCACCGCCTTGCACATGTCGTAAATCGTCAGCAGGGCGATGTTGACGGCCGTCAGGGTGTGTCGGCATAGGTGAGGTGGGTGCCTTTGCATTGCTCTGAAGAGTTGAGAGGCTTTGCTGGATAGCGGGTTTCGGTCAAAGGTGGACGAAGTATTCTTGGCACTGTGTGGAATAGGCCTAGGTGTTAATTGCCAATCGATCATTCTGACAAAGCATGGAACTGAGCGACTGACCCGGGATAACAGATCATAGAGAACATGTCCAAATTGACGCCTACGTTTGACAGTAAAAAGCTTGTGCACAAATTCCCGCCTGATATGCCACCAGGGGAAGCTCTAAGCGTCACGATCGGCGGAGTGAAGAAGGGGTTGCTTGACTCCGACAGCCTGATCATCAAGCCCTTCAAGCGACCTAGGCAGCAAAGAGAATTGCGCTCCACTTTGGTCGAGATGGAATTCGGGCAGAGGATCATCGCCCAGGAACTGAGGGTCGATTTCACGACGGGAGAGATTTCGGTTGTAGGGCGTCTTCATTCGGCGGTTTTTCTTTACCCCCAACTGCTCACACCTCGGAAGTCAACCCTCAAGACTTACTATGAAGCCAAGCGCGGGAGGAAGTTGCTCCATGCATATTCTCAGGGTCCTGGGCAAACGTTTATCAACATTGACCGCGTATTCGAGCTGTACGAACGTGTGTTCTGCGTGAATACCAATTCCGCGATTGCGCCAGATGGTTCGAAGGTTGCCGTGACAACGGCGATACCAGTGACTTCAAAGAAGATTGGTGACATTGGAGTGCACATCAGCTCGGACAATACGATCGAACTTGTAGCTATTGATCCACCTTCCGGGAATCCCGAGCTGCACGGCATATGGATGGTGTTTGCGCACTTGTGGAAAAACTATCCTCATCTCCTTCAGGGCAAACTCGCCATCATTACGGATACGGAGCTGGGCAAGATAAGCGCCTGGAACGATCGGACCGAGCCGTTCTATGACGGTCATATGCTTCCTGAGGGCGTGGATATTTTCTATGCCAGTTCGGACGTATGAAGCGAAGAGTTTCTCCCCAATCGGCTCATGAAAACTTGCGATTCGTTGTCTAAGCGAAAGCTTCAAGAAATGCGTTAACTCGCTGCACGATCGGTGGTGGTTGTGCTTGCTAGATTCGGGGTGCGGAGGTACTGGCGGACAACGCAACGTTTCGTTCGGAGTGGTTGCTCTGGGCCGATTGCTTCCTTTGACCATGAGTGTTCAGAATCGACCAATTTCGGACAGCGTGCCATACGTGTCCAGAACTGAGGTCCATTGATTAAAGAACATGCCGAATTAATCGGCACAGTTTTCGGACATCAGCAAGCATTCGCTTTGCGCTCACCAGCCCGGGAGCGCCACCCTCACCAACCCCCAAGCGCCCGCAGCACATTCTCAGCCGTGGCCGGCGCTGCCAGCTGCACCCGCTCACCCGGCCGCGCCGCCGCTATCGCATCGCGCAAGGCTTCCCAGACGCTGATCGCCAGCATCAGCGGCGGCTCGCCGACGGCCTTGCTGCCAAACACGTTGTCTTCGCGATTGGCCTCGGGCCACAAGTCAATCTTGAAGTGTTCGGGAATGTCGCCGGTGGTGGGGATTTTGTAGGTGCTGGGCGCGTGGGTGGCGAGGTAGCCCTTGTCGTTCCACACCAGCTGCTCGGTGGTGAGCCAGCCCATGCCTTGCACAAAGCCGCCTTCGATCTGGCCCATGTCTATGGCCGGGTTGATGCTGGTGCCGACGTCATGCAGGATGTCGACCTTGAGCACGCGGCTCTCGCCGGTCAGCGTGTCTATGGCCACTTCGCTGCAGGCCGCGCCATAGGCGAAGTAGTAAAACGGCCGTCCCGTCAGGGTGGTTTTGTCGTAGTGGATTTTGGGCGTGCGGTAAAAACCGTCGCTCCAGAGCTGGATGCGGTTGGCATGGGCCAGCTTGACGACCTCGGTAAACAGGTGTGTCGCGCCCGGCGTGATTACCTCGCCGCCCCGGAAGGAGACGGCGCCGGCGCCGCAGCCGTCCAGGCCGGCGACAAACTGCGCCAGGTTGTCCCGCACTCGGCGCGCGGCATATTGCGCGGCCCGCGCATTCAGGTCGGTGCCGGCCGAGGCGGCGGTGGCCGAGGCGTTGGGAATCTTGCTGGTGTCGCTGGCGGTGGCCAGCACTTGTTCAAACGCCACGCCGAGCTCGTCGGCCACGATTTGCGCCACCTTGGTGTTCAGGCCCTGGCCCATTTCGGTGCCGCCGTGGTTCACCTGCACGCTGCCGTCGGTGTAGACATGGACCAGCGCGCCGGCCTGGTTGAACAAGGTGGCGGTGAAGGAGATGCCGAACTTCACCGGCGTGAGGGCGATGCCGCGCTTGATCACGGCACTCCTTGCGTTCCAAGCCGAAATGGCCTCGCGCCGGCGTCGGTATTTCGCAGTCAGCTCCAGTTTTGATAGCAATGGCTGAAGGATGTTGTCTTCAACCGGCATCTGGTAATGGGTGACGTTTCTTTCCTCTATGCCGTAGAGGTTGCGCCTGCGCACGTCCAGCGGATCCAGGCCCAGCGTGCGGGCAATGTCGCCCATGATGGCTTCGGTGACGATCATGCCCTGCGGCCCGCCGAAGCCGCGAAAAGCGGTGTTGCTTTGCGTGTTGGTTTTGCAGCGGTAAGAGGCTATCTCCACGTCTTGCAGGAAGTAGGCGTTGTCGACGTGGAACACCGCGCGGTCGGCCACCGGGCCGCTCAGGTCGGCGCTGAAGCCGCAGTTCACCGCCATCTGCAGCTTCAGGCCGGTGATGCGGCCGCTGTCGTCAAAGCCCACGGTGTAGTCATAGGAAAACGGATGGCGCTTACCGGTGATCATGAAGTCGTCGTCGCGGTCCAGCCGCAGCTTGATAGGGCGTTGCAGCTTGTGGGCGGCAATGGCGGCCCACACGGCGAGGTGGCCGGCCTGGGTTTCCTTGCCGCCAAAGCCGCCGCCCATGCGCCTGCACTCCACGCGCACCGCATGGTTATCTATGCCCAGGGCATGCGCAACCCAGTGCTGGATTTCGCCCGGGTGCTGGGTGCTGGAGTAGACCAGCCACTGGTTTTGCTCCTGCGGCAGTACGTAGGCAACCTGGCCTTCGAGGTAGAAATGCTCTTGTCCGCCGACTTCCAGCGTGCCCTGCAGCGTGTGCGCTGCCGTCGTCAGTGCGGTAGCGGCGTCGCCACGCTTGACGAAGACCGGCGGCAGCACATAGCTTTGCGCCCGCAGCGCTTCGTGCACATCCAGAATCGCCGGCAGGGCTTCGATCTGGCAAACCACTTTGCGCGCGGCGCGGCGCGCCTGCATCACCGACTCGGCCACCACCAGGCCTATCACCTGGCCTATGTGCTGAACGCTGTCCTGGGCCCAGACCGGCTCGTCGTGCGAGAAGTTGCCCAGCAGCGGGTCGCCGGGAATATCGCGCGCCAGCAGCACATCGCGCACACCGGCCATGGCCAGTGCCGCCCTCGCATCGACGCCCAGCAGCCGGCCGTGCGCCACGCTGGACAAAATGGGGGCGGCGTAAAGCGTGCCCTTGAGCTCGGGAATATCGTCGACATAGGTCGCGGCTCCGGCCACCTGAGCGTTGGCGCTTTCATGCGCGATGGCGCGGCCGGCGGCCTGGGCCGTGGCGGCCTGTGGTTTGGCCGCAGCCGGCGCCGGCTCGGCGGCCACATCGGGGCTGGCCGAAAAGTCTTTGGCGGCGTTCATGGGTGTTCCTCCAGCGTGAAAGAGGCCAGGTTGATTTGCTGCAAGCCCTGGCTTTCCAGCCAGTAGCGCTGCAGCAGATTGCCTAGCACCTGCAGCCGGTAAGCGGCGGAGGCGCGCATGTCGGAGATAGGCGAGAACTCGGCGCGCAGCGTGCCCATGGCCTGCTGCACCGTGGCCTGGCTCCAGGGCTGTCCCAGCAGCGCCGCCTGGGTCTTGCGGGCGCGCACCGGCGTGGCGGCCACGCCGCCGGCGCCTATCGATGCCTGGGTGACCAGGCCCTGGTCGACTTGCAGGTTGATCGCCAGGCAGACCGCCGAAATATCGTCGTCGTAGCGCTTGGAAATCTTGTAGACCCTGAGCTGCTCTTTGGGCGTGGCCTTGGGCACCTTGATCCAGGCCAGCACCTCGTCGGTGGCCATCACGTTCTTGCGGTAGCCGGTATAGAGCTGCTCCAGCGGCATGTCACGATGGCCGCGTTCACTCATCAGCACGACGTTGGCGCCCAGCGCAATCAGCAGCGGCATGGTGTCGCCAATCGGCGAGCCGTTGGCCACGTTGCCGCCTAGGGTGCCGGCGTTGCGCACCGGCAGGCCGGCAAAGCGGGCGGCAAAGTTGTGCAGCTGGGGCCGGTCCTGTTCCAGCGCGGCAAAGGCATCGCTCAGCGGCACGGCCGCGCCTATCGCCAGGTGCTGCGGGTAATGCTCTATGCGGCGCAGCTCGCTGACCTGGGTCAGGTCCAGCACCTGCTCGAACTGCTGGTGCTGCTTGGTCACCCACAGCCCCACGTCGGTGCAGCCGGCCACCAGTTGCGCCTGGGGGTTGGCGGCACGGGCCGCCAGCAGCTGGGCCAGGGTTTGCGGCAATTTATAAGCAAAATCGGCCTCTGGGGCAGAAGGGGCGGGCGCAAGCTGCTTCAGTTTTTGTAGCAAAGCGGCTTCGTCAAGACGCACCGCCGGCAGCTGGCCCATGGTTTGTGCGGCGTCCAGAATCGGTCGGTAGCCGGTGCAGCGGCATAGATTGCCTGAGAGTTCTTCCTGCGCCAGCTCGCGCGTGATGGGCTCGCCCTTGCAGACATGGTTTTGGTACATGCCGAAGAGGCTCATGACAAAGCCGGGGGTACAGAAGCCGCATTGGCTGCCATGCTTGTCCACCATGGCCTGCTGAGCTGGGTGCAGTGTTGGTTCAAGCCCTTTTCCTTCGCCAGCCGGGGCCGCGGAGCCGGCTTCGCCGGGCCGCAGGCGCAACGCCCCCTCGGGGGGCAGCGAACCACACGCAGTGGGGAGCGTGGGGGCAACATCCTCCACCGTCCACAGCGCCATGCCGTCTATGGAATGGGCCAGTCGTATGCAGCTGTTGACGGCGCGATAACGGATCGCGCTGCCTGCGGTTTCGCCCAGCACCACGGTGCAGGCGCCGCAGTCGCCTTCGCCGCAGCCTTCCTTGCTGCCGGTACAGCCAAGGTCCTCACGCAGCAGCTCCAGCAGGGTGCGGCTGGGTGGTACATTGCCCAGAGTTACAACTTCCCCCCGCCTGATGAATCGTATGGTTTTGACCGGGCGCTGAACAGTAGATTGGATAGCCATGCGCGTCAGGTTAAAGCACACGGAAGGCTGGCGCCATACCAATGCGCATATCACCCGCATGGGTAAACAGGTATGAAGGATCAGGCGCTTTTCGACAAGATAGATCTCCATCTCATCAAGGTCTTGAACACCGTGCTCAATGAACGCAGCGTATCGCGCGCCGCCATGCGCCTGGGCATGCACCAACCCGCTGTCAGCGCGGCGCTCAAGCGTCTGCGCGGCCTGGCGGGGGATCCGATTTTGGTGCGCGCGGGCGCCGCCATGGTGCCCACCGATGCCGGCCTGCGCATGATTGAGCCCTCGGCCAGCATTCTTCGCGCCGCCGGCATGCTGTTCAGCGATGCCAGGGGCTTCGAGCCGGCCACGGCCCAGACCACTTTTCGCCTGGCGGCCAGCGACTACCTAGACCCCCTGTTCTTGCCGCAGCTGGTGGCGCAGATCAAGAGCCAGGCGCCGCTTTGCCATATCGAAATTCATCCGCTGTCGGCCGAGTCCGATTACCGCGCCCAGCTGGCGCAGGGCAAGGTCGATATTGTGATCGGCAACTGGGCGGCGCCGCCAGATGATCTGCACCTGGCGCGGCTGTTTGGCGACGAGGTGGTGTGCCTGGTGGCTAAGGACCATCCGGCGGTGCGGCGCGCCTGGGATAGCGCCAGCTGGCTGGCGGCCGAGCACATCGCCCCCATGGCCACGCACCCCGGCGCCAAGGGCGTGATTGACGAGTACCTGGCCAGCCGGGGCTGGCAGCGCAACATCACGGTGCGCAGCCCGCACTTTGGCCTGATGCCGGCCATGGTGGCATCCAGTTTGCTGGTCATGACCACCGGTCGCCAGTACTGCGAAAGATATGCCGGGCAGTTAGCGGTGAAAATACTGCCCTGTCCGATTGAATTCCCCCGCATGATGTATTACCAGCTCTGGCATGAACGCACGCACGCCTCCAATGCCGCCAAGTGGTTGCGCGAGCGGGTCAAGTCGGTTGCCGCTACGCTACAAAAATAATAGCTGTGTGCGTCCATTCAACAAGGGCTAGAGCCCTAAAATACTAGAAATATCCGGAATCTTCGCGCCCATGACCGTGCCCCCATCCCTCACCGAAAGCCCTGTAGGCGCGCCGCCGCCGCGGTTGCTGCTCTCGGGCATCACCAAGAGCTACCCCGGCGTGGTCGCCAACAGCGACATCGCGCTCAGCGTGCGGCCCGGCGAGATCCATGCCGTGCTGGGTGAAAACGGTGCCGGCAAGTCGACCCTGATGAAAATCATCTATGGCTCGGTCAAGCCCGATGCCGGCACGGTGGCCGTGGACGGCCAGCAGGTCGCGGTGCGCAACCCGCACGAGGCGCGCGCCCTGGGCATCAGCATGGTGTTCCAGCATTTCAGCCTGTTTGACACGCTCACCGTGGCCGAAAACGTCTGGCTGGGGCTGGACAAACACCTCAGTCTGGCCGAGGTCTCGCAGCGCATCATGCAAACCACGCAGGCTTACGGCCTGAGCCTGGAGCCGACGCGGCCGGTGCATACCCTGAGCGTGGGCGAGCGCCAGCGGGTGGAAATTGTGCGGGCGCTGATGACCCACCCCAAGCTGCTGATCCTGGACGAGCCGACCTCGGTGCTGACGCCGCAAGCGGTGGAAAGCCTTTTCATCACCTTGCGCCAGCTGGCGGCCCAGGGCTGCAGCATTCTCTACATCAGCCACAAGCTGCATGAAATCCGGGCCTTGTGCACGGCCTGCACGGTGCTGCGCGGCGGCAAGGTTACCGGTGAATGCGATCCGCGCCAGGAATCCAATGCGTCGCTGAGCCGCCTGATGATTGGCGCCGAGCCGCCGACGCTGGAGCACCGGGCGGTTCAGGTCGGTGAGGTCGTGCTCGAGGTTCATCGGCTGGAACTGGCCAAGGCCGAGCAGTTTGGCGTCGACTTGCACCAGTTGGCACTGCAGGTGCGCGCCGGCGAGGTGGTCGGCATTGCCGGGGTCTCGGGCAATGGTCAGAAGGAGTTGCTGTATGCGCTGTCGGGCGAAGACACCCGGGCCGATGCCGCCGCCATCAGCGTCAAGGGCCGGCCCGTTGGCAAGCTGAGCCCGGGCCGCCGGCGCGCGCTGGGGCTGCACTTTGTGCCCGAGGAGCGGCTGGGGCGCGGCGCCGTGCCTGCGCTGTCGCTGGCCCGCAATCTGCTTTTGACGCGCAAGGAGGCGGTAGGTGCCGCGGGCTGGCTCAAAGGCAGCACGCTGCAAGCGCAGGCCCAACAGATCATTGCGCGCTACAAGGTCAAGGCGGGCGGGCCGCAGGCCACGGCCAAGTCCTTGTCGGGCGGTAATTTGCAGAAATTCATCATGGGCCGCGAGATTGACGCCAGGCCAAGACTGCTCATCGTGTCGCAGCCCACCTGGGGCGTGGACGTGGGTGCGGCCACGCAGATACGTGGCGAATTGCTCAAGCTGGCGGCTGCCGGTTGCGCGGTGCTGGTGGTGAGCGAGGAGCTGGAAGAATTGTTTGAAATCTGTGATCGTCTCTATGTGATGGCCAAGGGCCAGCTCTCGCCCTCCTTGCCGCGTGCCGAGGCGACCACCGAGCTGGTCGGGCAGTGGATGAGCGGCTTGTGGACGCTGGCGGCGGATAAAGCGCCGAACCTCTCGCAGGAGGTGCGCCATGCTGCAGCTTGAAGTCCGGCCCCAGTTGTCCAGGTTCTGGACCTATGCCTCGCCGATTCTGGCGCTGCTGATCACGGTGGCGATCGGGCTGCTGCTGTTCATGGCGCTCGGAAAAGACCCGATCAGGGGTTTGCAGATTTTCTTTTGGGAGCCGGTCAAGTCGGCCTACGCCATCGGCGAGCTGTTGGTCAAGGCCACGCCTCTGCTGATCATCGCGCTGGGCCTGTCGGTGTGCTTTCGCTCCAATGTCTGGAATATCGGCGCCGAAGGGCAGTATGTGATTGGCGCCCTGGCGGGCGGCGGCATGGCCCTGCTGGCCGAAAAAACCACCGGGCCCTGGATTATTCCGGCCATTTTGCTGGCCGGTGTGCTGGGCGGCATGTTGTGGGCAGGCATCACGGCCTTGCTGCGCGATCGCTTCAACGCCAATGAAATCCTGGTCAGCCTGATGCTGGTCTATGTGGCCGACATGGTGCTCAACTATCTGGTGTTCGGTCCCTGGAAAGATCCCAACGGCTACAACTTTCCACAAACCAAGACCTTTGAGGCCGTCACCCAGATCCCGCGCCTGATGCAGGGCTCGCGCGTCAACATCGGTATCTTGCTGGGCCTGCTGGGCGTGGCCGGGCTGTGGTTTTTCCTGTTCAAGACCTATGCCGGCTTTCGGCAGGAAGTCAGCGGCCTGGCGCCGGCGGCGGCACGCTATGCCGGCTTTTCCTCGCGCCGCGCCTTGTGGGTGGCGCTGTTGATTTCCGGCGGCGCGGCCGGCCTGGCCGGTGCGCTGGAAGTGGCCGGCCCGATTGGCCAGCTGACCTCTTATGTGCCGGCGGGCTATGGTTTTGCCGCCATCATCGTGGCCTTTGTCGGCCGCCTGCACCCGGTCGGCGTGGTGTTTTCGGCCTTGCTGATGAGCATGTTCTACATAGGTGGCGAGCTGGCCCAGTCACGCCTGGGCCTGCCCAAGTCGCTGACGGGGGTGTTTCAGGGCTTGTTGCTGTTCAATTTGCTGGCCTGTGACACCTTGATTGCCCACCGTTTCAAATTTTTGAAATCACGCGCCACGTCGATGGCGGCAGCTGTGAAAGGAGCGCACTGATGGATTCCACCGCTTTGCTGGTGGCGGCCACGCTCAGCGCCGGCACCGTGCTGGCGATTGCCGCATTGGGCCTGCTGATCAATGAAAAGGCCGGCATCGTCAACCTGGGCGCCGAAGGCATGATGTTGTGCGCCGCCATTGCCGGCTTCGCCACGGTGGTTCACAGCGGCAACAGCTGGCTGGGTTTTGCCGCCGGCATGGCCGCGGGCGCCGTGCTGGCCGGCATTTTTGGCTTGCTGGTGATCTGGCTCAACACCAATCAGTACGCCACCGGACTGGCGCTAAGCCTTTTCGGCGCCGGCTTTTCGGCCTTTGTCGGCATCAAGTACGTGCAGGAAAAACTGCCCGAGCAGTCGCAGTACGCCATTCCTTTCCTGAGCGACCTGCCTTTTTTTGGCCTGGCGCTGTTTCGTCAGCATCCCATGGTCTACATCGCGATGGCGCTGACGGCCGGTTTGATCTGGTTTTTGTACCGCACGCGGGCCGGCCTGGTGCTGCGCTCGGTGGGCGAAAGTCCGGAGTCGGCCCACGCACTGGGTTATCCGGTGCGGCGCATTCGCCTGGCCGCCGTCATGGCCGGCGGCGCGCTGTGCGGGCTGGCCGGTGCCTATGTGTCGGTGGTCTATACCCCGCTGTGGGTGGAAGGCATGATTGCCGGCAAGGGCTGGATCGCGCTGGCCCTGACCACTTTCGCCACCTGGCGCCCGACCCGGGTGCTGCTGGGCGCCTATCTGTTTGGCGGCGTGAGCATGCTGCAGTTTCATCTGCAGGGCCTGGGGGTCAATGTGCCGACCCAGTTGCTCTCGATGTTGCCCTACCTGTCTACCATCGTGGTGCTGGTGCTGATTTCGCGCAACCCGCTGTGGATACGGGTGAATATGCCCACCTCCATAGGCAAGCCGTTTTACCCTGGGGCCTGACTTTGCGCCCATAATTGCTGCTTTTTTGGCGCCGTGCGCCGTTTTTTTTTTGACCCTTGAATGAAAGCGAGACGACATGACAGACCTGCAGAAACGTTCCCTGCTCAAGCTGGCCGCCCTTTCCGCTGTGGCCGCTGCCGCCCTGGTGGGCTGTGGCAAGAAAGAGGAAGCCGCACCGGCGCCCGCCGCCGCGCCTGTGGCCGCCGCACCGGCCAAGCCTGAACCCTTGAAAATCGCCTTTGCCTATATCGGCCCGGTCGGCGACGGTGGCTATACCTTCTCCCATGACAACGGCCGCAAGGCGATTGAAGCGGCTTATGGCGACAAGGTGGTGACCACCTTTGTCGAAAAAGTGCCCGAGTCTGCCGATGCCGAGCGCGTGATTCGCGACCTGGCCGCGCAGGGCAACAAGATGATCTTCGGCACCACCTTTGGCTACATGGAAACCATGGTCAAGGTCGCTGCCGACACCAAGGACGTCAAGTTCGAACACGCCACCGGCTACAAAACCGCCGACAACCTGCGCACCTATGACAGCCGCACCTACGAAGGCGCCTACCTGGCCGGCGTGGTGGCAGGCAAGATGAGCAAGTCGGGCACGCTGGGCGTGGTCGGTTCGGTGCCCATTCCTGAAGTCGTGCGCAACATCAACAGCTTCACGCTGGGCGCCCAGTCGGTCAACCCCAAGATCACGACCAAGGTGGTCTGGGTCAACGAGTGGTTCAACCCGCCCAAGGAAACCGAGGCAGCGACCGCGCTGATCAATGGCGGCGCCGACATCCTGTTCCAGAACACCGACTCCTCGGCCGTGCTGCAGACCGCCGAGAAAATGGGCAAGCGTGCTTTTGGCTGGGATTCGGACATGACCGCCTACGGCCCCAAGGCCCACCTGGCTTCCGCCGTGATCAACTGGGGCCCGTACTACGTCAAGTCCGTGGGTGAAGCGCTGGAAGGCAAGTGGACCGGCGGCACCAGCTCCTGGTGGGGCGTGAAGGAAGGCGCGATTGACCTGGTGTCCATTGCTGCCGATGTGCCCGAAGAAACCAAAAAACGCGTTGACGAGGTCAAGGCCGGCCTGAAAGACGGCAGCTTTGCCATCTGGAAAGGCCCCATCATGGACAACACCGGCAAGGAGCTGGTGGCCAAGGATGTGGTGGCCGACGACAAGTTTCTGGGCGGTTTGAAGACTTACGTCAAGGGCGTCGAAGGCAAGGTTCCGGGCAGCAACTAAGCCATGCTCAGGCCATGATGGCCTGAGTTGATTGATGCACCGCCGCCAGGCGGTGCGATGGGAGCTGCCTTGGGGCAGCTCTTTTTATTGGTGAAATGATGATTGAAGAAACTCTCTGGCACCCCGTCGCCCTGGCCTGCGACCTGACGCAGCAACCCTTGGCCGTGCAGCTGCTGGCGCATGACATTGTGCTGTGGCGCGACGCGGCTGCCGTGCCTCACGCCTGGGCTGACCAGTGTCCGCACCGGGGCGCCAAACTGTCGTTGGGCCGGGTCGAAAATGGCAAGCTGGAGTGCCCCTACCATGGCTGGCAGTTCGCGGCTTCGGGTCAGTGCGTCAAGGTGCCGGCGCTGCCCAGCTTCACGCCGCCGGCCGCGCATTGCGCCCGCACCTATGCGGCGCAAGAGGCTTATGGCCTGATCTGGGTGAAGTTGTCGGCCAGCGAGTCGGCCGCCTTGCCGGCGTTTGCCGCGGAGGCCGATGAGCGCCTGCGCAAGCTCAACTGCGGCCCTTACGACGTGGCCACCAGCGCGCCGCGCCTGGTCGAAAATTTCCTGGACATGTCGCATTTCGGTTTTGTCCACGAAGGCTGGCTGGGCATGCGTGCCGCCACGGCCATTGAAGACTACAAGGTCGAGGCCACGCCCACCGGTTTGCTGGCCACGCATTGCAAGGCCTGGCAGCCGCAATCCAATGTGCACTCCATTGCCCCGGCGCAGGTCGAGTACAGCTACGAAGTCACGGCACCCTATGGCGCCGTATTGACCAAGGTGCCCGATGCCGCCACGGTGTCGGTGGATGGCTACCGCGAATCGATTGCCATGTTCATCTGTCCCATCACGGCGCAAACCAGCCGTGTCTGGTTCCGTCTGGCCGTGGCGGATTTCGAATCCCCCGACGACAAGCTGCGCGACTTTCAGCACACCATCTTCATGCAGGACAAGCCGGTGCTGGAATCCCAGCGGCCGCAGCGCCTGCCGCTGGACCTGCGCGCAGAATTGCACACGGCGGCGGACAAGGCCTCATCGGCCTACCGTCGTCATCTGAAAAATCTGGGTATCACCTTTGGAGTGTGCTGATGACTGCCATGCCTCAAGTACGGCCGTTTGCCACCGACCGCCTGCCCGACTTGCTGCGGTGCATGCCCAAGGCCGAGCTGCACATTCACATTGAGGGCTCGCTGGAGCCCGAGTTGATCTTTGCATTGGCCCAGCGCAACGGCGTGCAGATTCCCTATGCCAGCGTTGAAGAACTGCGCAGCGCCTATGCCTTCAGCAATCTGCAGAGCTTTCTGGACATCTACTACGCCGGTGCCAGCGTGCTGCTGAAAGAGCAGGACTTTTACGACATGGCGCGCGCCTATCTGCTCAAGGCGGCGCAAGACAATGTGCTGCACGCCGAGCTGTTTTTTGATCCGCAGACGCACACGGCTCGTGGCGTGAGCATGGCCACTGTCATCAACGGCCTGCACCGCGCCTGCGTCGATGCCAAGGCCGAGTTGGGTATCAGCGCCGCATTGATTTTGTGTTTTCTGCGCCACCTCAGTGAAGAAGAGGCGTTTGAGACGCTGGAGCAGGCCCTACCATTTCGCGACAAGTTCATAGGGGTGGGCCTGGATTCCGGCGAAGTCGGCAATCCGCCCGAGAAGTTTGCCCGGGTTTTTGCCCGTTGCCGTGCGCTGGGTTTGCATCTGGTTGCCCACGCCGGCGAGGAGGGGCCGCCGGCCTATGTCTGGACCGCGCTGGACCTGCTCAAGGTCGAGCGCATAGACCACGGCGTGCAATCGAGCAAGGATGCGGCACTGATGCAGCGCCTGGCCCAAGACCGCATCCCGCTGACGGTTTGCCCGCTGTCCAACCTCAAGCTCTGCGTCTTCCCGGACCTGGCGAGCCACAACCTGCGCCAGTTGCTCGATGGCGGGCTGGTGGCTACCCTCAATTCCGATGATCCTGCCTATTTTGGTGGCTATCTGAACGAGAACTTCACGCAGACTTTTGCCGCCACTGGGCTGAGCAGCCAGCACGCTTATACGCTGGCGCGCAACAGCTTCGAGGCCAGCTTCATCGAAGATGCTGCGAAGCGTCGCTATATCGACAGGCTCAATGAAACCTTTGAAGCCTTTCAATAACCGTTGAAAAAAGTGAAAGACCTGGCATGGCGATAACAGTAAAAGAAACCGCGGCAAAAGATGGCCTAGCCGCAGCGGGCGCATGGCCTGTCGCCATGGCCGGGCTGGTCGCGCTGGCCGTGGCCATGGGCATAGGCCGTTTTGCCTTCACGCCCATTCTGCCCATGATGCTGAGCGACGGCGTGGTCGATTTGCCGGGCGCCAGCTGGCTGGCCAGCGCCAACTATCTGGGCTATATGCTGGGCGCCCTGCTGTGCACCTTGCAGCCCTGGATCTGGTCGCGCTTTCGCTGGCTGCCTTTGCTGGCTTTTTCCTCGCTGGTGCGCGTGGGCTTGATAGCCACCGGTGTGCTGACCCTGGCGATGGCCTGGCAGTTTCCCGCCGGTTGGCCCGCGCTGCGTTTTGCGGCCGGCGTGACCAGCGCCGTGGTGTTTGTCTACACCTCGGGCTGGTGCCTGTCGCAGTTGTCCAGGCGCGGTGTGCCGGCCATGGGCGGCATTATTTACGTCGGCCCGGGCGCCGGCATTGTCGTTAGCGGATTGCTGGCCAGCGGCATGGTGGCCTGGCACTGGACGGCAGCTGCGGCCTGGCTGATTTTTGGCGCGCTGGCCTTTGTGCTTAGCGCCACGGTATGGTGGATATTGCGCGGCGGCGAGGAGCGCCTGATGGCGGCTGGTGCCAAAGTGGCCAGCCTGCCCGAGGCCGCTACCACGGCGCAGGGCGCTGGCGAGATGACGCTGCTGGCGCTGGCCTACAGCCTGGCTGGCTTTGGCTACATCATCACCGCCACCTTTTTGCCGGTGATTGCGCGTACGGCCTTGCCCGGCTCGCACTGGCTGGATCTGTTCTGGCCTATCTTTGGCGTGGGCGTCATGATCGGTGCCTTGCTGGCCACGCGGCTGCCGCACGATGGCGATTTCCGCGTCCGTCTGGGGGTTTGCTATGTTGTTCAGGCGCTGGGCATTGGCGCCAGCCTGTGGAGCCCCAGCCTGGCCGGCTTTGCCATCGGCAGCTTGCTGCTGGGCATGCCTTTCACGGCGATCACTTTTTTTGCCATGCAGGAAGTGCGCCGCCTGCGTCCCGCCACGGCGGCCAGTTTCATAGGCCTGCTGACGGCCACCTATGGCGTGGGGCAGATTCTTGGCCCGCCGCTGGTGGCTTTGCTGCTCAGGCGCACCGCCAGCGCCAGCGCAGGCTTTACGCTGTCTCTGGAGATTGCCGCCGGCGCGCTGCTGGTCGGCGCGGCCCTCTATGGCTGGATGGTCAAGGCCCATCCTATGCCGCCCAGCGTCGCTCCTGCCGGAGCCGGTGGGATGCGGAAATAGCGCTGACTGGCAGGGGAAAGCGGCCGATCGCCGCTGATCCGTTAAAATCAGGGGTTCACCCGCGTGCTGTCTCGGCGCGCCGGTGTTTTTTATTTTGCCGGGGCCATGTAGAGGACCACCATGCTTAAAAACCTCGCTGCCGCGCTCGCGGCCGCCTGTTTTATTTCCCCTGTTTTTTCGCAATCCACCGCACCGGCTCCCAAGGAGCCGCTCAAGATTGGTTTTGTCTATGTCACGCCCGTCACCGAGGCGGGCTGGGTGCACCAGCATGAAGAGGGCCGCCAGGCGGTCATGGCGGCACTGGGCGACAAGGTCAAGACCACCTATGTCGAGGACGTGCCGGAAGGGGCCGATGCCGAGCGCGTGATTCGCGACCTGGCCAGCCAGGGCAATCAGCTGATCTTCACGCCCAGCTTTGGCTATATGGAGCCCACGCTCAAGGTGGCCAAAGACTTTCCCAATGTGAAGTTCGAATCCATCACCGGTTACAAGACCGCGCCCAACGTGGCAGTGGCCAATGCCCGCTATTACGAGGGCCGCTACCTGGCCGGCATTGCCGCCGGCCGCATGGCCAGCAGCGCCGGTTATGTCGCGGGCTTTCCGATTCCTGAGGTGATACAGGGCATTAACGCCTTCACCCTGGGCATGCGTTCGGTCAATCCGGCAGCCACCGTCAAGGTGGTCTGGCTGGGTGCCTGGTTTGATCCGCCGCGCGAGCGCGAAGCGGCCATGACGTTATTCAACCAGGGCGTGGAGGTGATGGCCTTTCATACCGGCTCCACCGCCGTGATGAGCGCCGCGCAGGAGCGCGGCAAGCTGGCGATTGCCTACCATTCCGATATGCGCAAGATCGCCCCCGATGCGCAGCTGCTGGCCGTCACCCACCAGTGGGGCGCTTACTACACACGTCGGGCACAGGCGGTGCTGGACGGCAGCTGGAAGAGCAGCGCGCTGTGGGGCGGCGTGAAGGAAGGCATGATTCGCGTCGACAGCTTCGGCTCCAAGGTGCCCAAGAAAGTCGCCGACGAGGTGCTGGCGCGCCAGCGCGACATTGCCCGCGGCAAGCTGCGGCCGTTCGCAGCGGGCAAGCTGCCGGTCATGAGTAACGCCGGCGCGGTCGTGATAGCGGCCGGCAGCGCGCTGTCGGACGAGCAGATTCTGGGGATGAATTTCCTGGTGCAGGGCGTGCAGGGCAAGTTGCCCCAATAAGGTCTGTCATGAGCTACCAGGTCAAAGAGATTTTTTACACGCTGCAGGGCGAGGGCGCCAATGCCGGTCGGCCGGCGGTTTTTTGCCGTTTTGCCGGCTGCAATTTATGGTCGGGCCGCGAAGCCGACCGGGCTAGCGCGGTCTGCCGCTTTTGCGATACCGACTTTGTCGGCACCGACGGCACGCTGGGCGGCAAGTTTGCCAATGCCGATGCGCTGGCGCACCAGATCGCCGCGCAATGGCCTGGCGGCGACAGCGCCCACCGCTTTGTCGTGATGACGGGCGGCGAGCCGCTGCTGCAGGTTGATGACGCGCTGATCGCGGCCCTGCATGGGCTGGGCTTTCAAATTGCGGTGGAGACCAATGGCACGATGGCGGCGCCCCAGGGCATAGACTGGATTTGCGTCAGCCCCAAGGCCGGCGCACCGTGGATTCAGCGCGAGGGCCATGAGCTCAAGCTGGTGTGGCCCCAGACCAGCTTCGATCTGGCCGAGCTGGAGGCAGCCCGCTTCACGCACCGCTACCTGCAGCCCATGGACAACGCAGAGCGCCAGCGCAACACCGAGGCCTGCATAGCGCTGTGCCTGGCGCGGCCGGCCTGGCGCCTGAGCCTGCAGACTCACAAGATCACGGGCATACGATGAAGCTCGAAACCATGCGCTGTGAAATCAGCCAGACCTTTTACTTTGATGCGGCCCACACCCTGAAGCGCGAGCTTGAGGCCGAGGCCAGCCGGCGCATTCACGGCCACACCTATAACGCCGAGGTGTTTCTGACCGGCCAGCCCGACCCGCACACCGGCATGGTGATGGACCTGGGTCTGGTGCGGAGCGAGATCGAGTTGCTGCGCCAACAGCTGGACCACCATTTGCTCGACGAGGTGGCCGGCCTGGGCCCGCCTACGCTGGAAAACCTGTGCCGTTATATTTTTCAGCAGCTACAGCCCAGGCTGCCGGCGCTGAGCTCGGTACGGGTCTGGCGTGCCTCTATAGGCGACGGCTGCCGCCTGAGCAAGTGATGTCGCCGGTGTGCCGCAGGCCGCATAGGACTTGAATAAGCGCTATCCGGTTTGGCCTATTGCCCGCTGGCGGGGCTGAGTTACGCTTAGCCTTATGAAAGCCTATCGCGCCTCCCTGTTGTATTTTTCCGGCCCGCAAGCCGCCGCCGAGCAAATCGTTTTTGAAAAAGATGGCCTGCTGGTTGTCGGACCGGATGACACCGGCCGCCAGCGCGTGCAAGCGGTGGGCGACTATGCCCGGCTGGCGGCGCTTTATCCGGGCTTGCCGGTAGAGCACTTGCCGGGCCGTATCATCGCCCCCGGCTTTGTCGACATGCACATCCACTACCCGCAGCTGGACGTGATTGGCTCGCCCGCCGACGGCCTGCTGCCTTGGCTGGAGAATTACACCTTTCCGCATGAAGCCCGCTTTTGCGACCCTGGCTACAGCGCGCAGGTGGCCGAGTTTTTCATCGCCGAGCTGCTGCGCAACGGCGTCACCACGGCGCTGACCTTTGCCAGTTCGCACCCGGCATCGGTCAACGCGCTGTTTGAGCAGGCGCAAAAAAGCAGCTTGCGCCTGTTGGCCGGCAAGGTCTTGATGGACCAGAACGCCCCCGACGGCGTGCGCGACGAGACCCAGCAAAGCCTGCTCGATACCGAGGCCTTGATCCAGCGCTGGCATGGCGTGGACCGCCTGGGCTATGCCATCACGCCGCGCTTCGTGCCCAGCTGCAGCGCGGCGCAACTGCGCGGCGCCGGCGAACTGGCGGCGCGCTATCCCGACGTCTGGATTCAGTCCCATGTGGCGGAAAACGCCGACGAGATCGCCTGGGTGCGCCAGCTGTATCCCAAGGCCCGCAGCTATTTGAGTGTTTACCAAGACTTCGGCCTGCTGCGCCCGCGCGCCGTCTATGCGCATTGCATTCACCTGGACGACGCTGACCGGGCCTTGCTGCGCGACACCGGCACGGCGGCGGCCGTCAGCCCCACCAGCAATCTGTTTCTGGCCAGCGGCTTTTTTGACTACGCCAGCGCCGACCGCAGCGGTTTTATGTACGGCCTGGCCAGCGACGTCGGCGGCGGCACTTCCTTTAGCCCGTTTCACACCATGCTGGCGGCCTATTACGTGGGCAGGCAGGGGCAGGGCAAGCAGGGCCTGTCGCTCAAACCGCAGCAGCTCTGGTGGCAGCACACGGCGGGTGCGGCCCGCGCCCTGGGCCTGCACGGCGTGGTGGGCAATCTGCAGCCCGGCTGCGAGGCCGACTTTGTGGTGCTCAACCCGCAGGCCACGCCGCTGCTGGCGCGCAAGACGGCGCAGGCCGGCAGCCTGGAGGAGTTGCTGTTCGCCCTGATCGTGCTGGGCGATGACAGGCTGATAGAGAAAACCGTGATCTCCCAGGCGCAAATCGCCTGATGGGGCTGATTTTTAAGCCAAAAAGGCCTGTAGCCCTTTGTGGATAAGCGCAAGCAGCTATTGAATAAGTAGCAATCCCGGTTTGTTTGGCCAGGCCTATGGCTTGCCTACAATCTAGGCAACCTGAGGAATTTCCCGATATGAGCATCAAAAGCGACAAATGGATACGCCACATGGCCGAGACCACCGGCATGATTTCCCCCTTCGAGCCGGGCCAGATCCGCGAGAGTGAAGGCAAGAAAATCATCAGCTACGGCACCAGCAGCTACGGCTACGACATACGCTGCGCGCCAGAGTTCAAGGTCTTTACCAACATCCACAGCACGGTGGTGGACCCGAAGAACTTTGATGAAAAAAGTTTTGTCGACTTTCACGGTGACAGTTGCATCATTCCGCCCAACAGCTTCGCGCTGGCCCGCACCATGGAGTACTTCCGCATCCCGCGCAACGTGCTGACCATCTGCCTGGGCAAAAGCACTTACGCCCGCTGCGGCATCATCGTCAACGTCACGCCCTTCGAGCCCGAGTGGGAAGGTTATGTGACGCTGGAGTTCTCCAACACCACGCCGCTGCCCGCCCGGATTTATGCCGGCGAAGGCTGCGCACAGGTCTTGTTCTTTGAAAGCGACAAGGACGATGTCTGCGAAGTTTCATACAAGGACAGAGGCGGCAAATATCAGGGCCAGGTCGGCGTGACCTTGCCCAAGGCCTGAGCCGGCGGGCGTTGCTGCTTGCAGTCTGGCCCAGACAAGGCTACAGACTGCAAGCGTCATGGCAATTGACCGCCAGACGTGGCATGCTGAAGCCACCTGACCTGTCAAAGGGGGCCGTATGTTGCGCAAACTCTGTTTCTGGCTGCTGGCCATGCCAGCCCTGTTGTTCCCGCTGCACTGGGCCATGGCGGCCGACGCGCCGCAGCTGGTGCCCGACAGCGCGGTCCAGGTGCAGCGCTCGGGCAGCAGCTTCACGGTGGACATGAGCATGGTCGCGCCCGTGCCGCCCGCGCAGGCCTGGGCCGTGCTGACCGATTTTGAGCACATGGGCAGCTTTGTTCCCAATCTGAGCAGCAGCCAGGTGCTCGAGCGCAGCGATACCCTGCTCAAGGTGGCCCAAAAAGGCGTGGCGCGGTATGGGTTTTTTTCCGCCAATTTTGAATCCATTCGTGAGATCAACCTGAATCCGCAACTTGAAATCCGGGCCCACAACGTGGGCGGCAACCTCAAGCGAATGGACAGCGTCATGCAGTTGCAGGCCGAAGGCACGGGAACTCGGCTGCACTACCATGCCGAGGTCGTGCCGGGTTTCTGGTTTCCGCCCTTGATAGGACCGGCCCTGGTGCGCCACGAAACGGCCGAGCAGTTTTCAGCCATGCTGCAGGAGATGGCGCGGCGTCAGTGACGTCCTAGCAGACCCGTCCTGAGGAAATCACGACTCTTTGGGCTGACACCATGCGTCTCAAATCCACCGTTTTTCTGCTCCTGCTAATCCCTGCGGCAAACCTCTTTGCGCAGGAGGACTTGCTCAATCCCTTCGGCGATCCCTTCGTGCAACTGAGCTCCGGTCTGCCCGGCTGTCCCGTGCCGTCCGAGCCGGTTTACAGCCGAGCGCAATTCCAGAGTCTGGCGCATGAGAGGTCGCAGCGCGGGGTGAGCTGCTGGCTGGCCGGACGTTGCCGGCTGCCCAATGCCTACCTCTATGACCGCGAGATCGTGCCGCGTGTGAAGCTGGCCATCAACGCCTCCGGTCAATTCGGCGACACCAGCCTCTGGGCACTGGGCGAGCGCCGCTTTGTCTGGCTCAAAGGCTGTGTCAGCTCGGATGAGCAGGCCCGGCGGCTGGAGCAACTGGTGCGTGGCCTGGATGACGTGGAAGGGGTGTACCTGGAGCTGATGACGGGCACCGACGGCGCCGCGCCTTACCCTATCAAGCGCTGAGGTTGTCAGGCGCTCGGGCTCACGCTTGCGTCCGGCTCTGCCGCAGCTTCCAGCCACTGCACCGAAGCACGGTAGGCATGCCAGCTGGCATGGCCTAGCAGCGGACCGATCAGGATCAGGCCCAACCCCCAGGGCAGCAATGCCACGCCGATGAGGACCGTGATCAGCAGGCCCCAGAGCAGCATCACGCCGGGGTGGCTGAGTACGACGCGGATGCTGGTGATGGCCGCTGAGATGGCGTCGGTGTCGCGGTCCAGGATCATGGGAAGAGACACCACGGCGGTGGAAAAAACCAGCATCGCGAACAGGCCGCCCATGCTCAGATAGACCGCCACGAATTCCCAGTTTTCAGGGTTGAACACGGCCTTGATGACCCCGGTGCTGGTGGGCATGCCGGTGTTGAAGAAAACGGCAAACACCACCAGCGAGGCGCGGCCCCAAAGCAGTTCCAGCACGACAAGCACCAGCACCAGCATGCCCATGCTGCGCAGGTGCGCGTCCCAGCAGGTCAGCGAGGCGCCGAGTTCGGGGCGAAGGCCTTGCTCGCGGCGACAGCTCACTTCGTACAGGCCCAGCGCCAGAAACGGCCCGACCAGCAGGCAGCCCGAGGCCAGCGACAGCGTGTACTCGGGTTTGCTGCGAAACACCGTCGCCAGCGTGATGGCCATGAGCCAAAAACACAGGCCATAGAACAGGCCTATGCCGGGATGGGCGCGCAGGTCACGCCAGCCGGCGGCCAGCCAGCGAAAGGGCGCGCCCGGCCCCAGGGTCAGCATGAGCGCCTGTGGACCTACCGGTGGCGGCAGCACATAGGGTGCGGCCATGACGGGAAGGGCGCCGGTGCTGTGCTGGTGGGGGGCTGGCTCGGGGTGGGATGCGGCAGGCGGCGTAGTCGGCGTCATGAGGCTTGTGTTGGGAAGGGGCGAATGGATCACCGTCGAGCATCAGGCTAACCAGCGCTGACTGGCCTGTCCATTCAGGGAAACGCTCACGGGAATACCGAGGATTTCCTGCGCGGGTTTGTCGTAGATCAAGGCGGCCGCGGGGGTTACCGCTAAGCTTGGCAGCCATCGTGCCTGATTCCAATTCCTCTTCCTCTTCGCCCTTGCCCCGGGGCGCTCTGACGCTGCCCGTCATTCGCAGCATAGGCCTGGCCCAGCCTTTACGTTGGCTGGTGCGTGGCGCACAGGACATGCGGCGCGGCGGCTGGCTGAGCCTGGCGCACGGTCTGGCGCTGGCCGCTTTTGGTGGCTTGCTGCTGCTGTTGGCGCGCGACCGCTTCTGGTTGCTGGCGGGCGCGTTTTCCGGTTTTCTGGTGGTGGCGCCGGTGCTGGCCACTGGCTTGTATGCCATCAGCCGCGCGCTAGAGCGGGGCGAGGCTGTCAATCTGCAACTCATCATCAAGACCTGGACGCGCTGGCAATACTCGCGCTACGCGGTCAGTGGCGGCTATTGGAGCCTGGTGCGATTTGGCCTGTTGCTGGCCCTGGCTGGTACGGGCTGGGTGCTGACCTCGGCCGCGCTCATCACGCTGCTGGCCGAGCAGCCCATATACACGCCGCTGGACTTCTTGCGCCATGTCGTGCTCGCGCCCAACTCCCATCTGTTTGAACTCTGGCTTAGCCTGGGCGGGCTGATGGCCGCGCCCATTTTTGCCTCCAGCGTGATTGCCATGCCGCTGCTGCTGGACAGGCGCGTCAACGTGCTGCAGGCGGTGCTGGCCAGCTGGCAGGCGGTGCTGACCAACCCCATCCCGCTGGCCCTGTGGGCCGGGCTGATCATGGGCTTGAGTTTGCTGGGCCTGGGCTCGCTGTTGATCGGCCTCGTGGCCGTGCTGCCCTGGCTGGGCCACGCCAGCTGGCATGCTTACCGTGATCTGGTCGATGCCAGCGCGCTGCCGGAGCGCCTGCCTCCCGAGGGATCGATTTGATGTTTGGTTACTCGGAAGAGCAGGTCGCCGCCTTTGGCCTGTCCTTTGGCGTGGGGGCTTTCATGCTCTACATGCTTTTCATCATTGGCCACCTGGCCTGGAAGTCCAAGGCCGGCAAGTTCGGCACCTTTGTCATTTTTCTGGGCCTGGCCTTTGGCATGGTAGGTTTTGTCGCCAAATACCTGATCCAGTGGGCGCTGGAAAAGTAGCGCGAGGCCCGGGCCTTAGCGGGGTGTGCCAGTGCCTTGGGCCAAGGCCGCTCTGGCCGCGGCCAAGTCCCAGCCGGCCCAGCCGCAGCTCTTGAATAGCACCGGTCCCGTCACCGGGAAGTCCTTGGCTCGAACCACGTCGGCCAGGCTGGCAAAACGGCTGACATCGAGGCCGGCCTGCAGCAGGTCGCCGGCTTCGTGTTCTGCGTCCACGGTGTCCACGACCACCGTGCCTTGTGCGGCGAAGAAGCGGCACAGCTCGGCATCCAGCTCCAGCATTTGCGGCGTGAAAGCACCGACGGCGACAATAAAGGCATCCTTGCGAGGCCGGGCGCTGAGCACCACGCCGCTGGCTGGCGTGCAGGTGACGGCCATGGCGCAGTGGGCCAGCGCCTCATTGGCATCGGTGACGACGCGGGCTTGCAGGCCTAGCGACTGGGCATGCAGCGCCAGTGCCTGGGCGCTGGCCGCGCGGCGCGAGGCAATGACAAATTCCTTGACCTCCAGGCCTTCGGCAAAGGCCTCCAGATGGGCTTTGCCCTGAACGCCCGCACCCACGATCAGCATGGGCCCTTGTGTGCAGGGCGCCAGCCGCTGGGCCGCCAGCAGGGAGACGGCAGCGGTGCGCCGCGCCGTGACGGTCGGGCCGTCCAGCACCAACTTGCGCTGGCCGCTGGCCACGTCAAACACCACCACGTCGCCCTGTATCGTGGCCAGGCCGCTGCCTGCATTGGCTGGCGTGAAGGTGATGAGCTTGGTGATGGCGGTGCGGCTGTCCAGGGCCGGCATGACAAACAGGCTGCCGCCGCCGGCCAGGGGCTGAACCAGGCGCGCGGGCACCTGAACCGAGGGGTCTTGCAGCAAGCGGGTCAGTTCGCTCACCAGCAAGGTGTAGGGCAGACGGGCTGCCGTCTGCGCAGGATCCAGCAGCACGGAGTGGGGCGGCAGGGGGAAGGGGGTGGCAGGGCTCATGCCGCAATGGTAAAGGGGGCTGGCTGCCCAAGTGCTTGATAGCGCAGATTCATGAGCCCGGTGCTACTTAGGCAACAGCGGCGCACCGCAGCCGCCTTACTTGCCTCACCTTATTTTTTGATGAGCGCGCCGGTTTTGGGGTCGAATTTCACCGTTCTCACCTGCCCGTTCTGGCCCGGAAACTCATCAAAAACCGCGCGCACCAGATAGGGCACCAGCAGTGGCAGCTCGTCGCTAAAGCCTTCGTAAATGGCTTGGGACTCAAACACCGTGCGCGGCTTGCCCGGTGGGCTGGCCTGGCTGTCCAGCAGGCGCAGGCGCAGGCTGCTGGTGTACAGGGTCTGGCTCACCTGGCGGTCGCCCACATAGCGTGGGCCGAAGGGGTCAGGCACCCAGGCGCCGGGGAAGATGCGGCCGGCGGCATCGCGGTAAGGCGGCATAAAGACCAGGTTGTCTTGGTAAACCGGTTGCAGCCAGGTTTTGTCTTCCCGGTTCTGGCCGACCTTGAGATCGACCTGGATGCGCCCCGTTTGCCCGGCCGGCGCACGCCTCAAGCCCTGCTTTTCAAGCTCGGCCTGCACCTGGCTTTCGTAACTGGCTAGCTCCAACTCACGGCTGTTGTCGACCTGGCTGAGAAAACTGAAGCTGCTGTCGGCCGTGTCGGCTGGCCACTGGTTGAAGCTGGTGACCCGCGCTGTGATCGGGCTGGCACAGGCGGTTAGCAAAGCCGTGAGTAACAAGGCCAAGCCTAGGCGCGATGAAACAAGCAGCCTTGAAACCATGGCGTGTTGAAATGCGGAAAATGGCATGACAGGTAGATACATAGGGCTTCAATTTTGTTCCGCTGGGGAGCGCTTGCTCAAGTAAAGTCGGCGCATGCGCTGACGGCGGGCCGGCATGGAAAGGTTTGCCATGCTACAAGAGATGACGGTGACAAGGAATTTATTATGAAATGGGAAGGCAACCGGGAATCCGACAACGTCGAAGACCGGCGCGATGACGCTGGCGGTGGTGGTTTTCGCGGCGGTGGCGGCCTGTTGGGCGGGCGCAGCATAGGCATTGGCACCATCGTGGTGGCGCTACTGGGCGGCTGGGTGTTGGGCATCAATCCGCTGACGATACTGAGCCTGTTGAGCGGCGGCGCCCCGCCGGCCCAGGTGCAGCAACAACAAGGGCCTGCCCATCGCCCGCCCGCTGATGACCGTATGGCCAAGTTTGTCTCCACCGTGCTGGCCGATACCGAGGACGTCTGGAAAGACGTGTTTGCCAAGGGTGGGGGCACTTACCAGGAGCCGCGCCTGGTGCTGTTTCGCGGTGCCACGCAAACCGCCTGCGGCCAAGGCCAGGCGGCGATGGGGCCGTTTTATTGCCCGGCCGACCAAAAGGTATACATCGATCTCGGCTTTTACGAAACCCTGAAAAGCCGGCTGGGCGCGCCCGGCGATTTTGCCCAGGCTTATGTGATCGCCCATGAGGTGGGCCACCATGTGCAGAACCTGCTGGGCATCAGCGGCAAGATGGATCAGATGCGCAGCCGGGTCAGCAAGACCGAATACAACGCCCTGAGCGTGCGGCTGGAGTTGCAGGCCGACTGCTTTGCCGGTGTCTGGGCCAACCACGCCCAAAGCGCACGCCAGATCCTGGAGCAGGGCGATGTCGAGGAGGCCATGAATGCGGCCGCCAAAATTGGTGATGACGCGCTGCAGCGCAGCAGCGGCGGTGCGGTGGTGCCCGAGAGCTTTACCCACGGCACCAGCGCCCAGCGCCAGCGCTGGTTCGACACAGGCCTGAAGACCGGAAGCGTCAAGGCTTGCGATACCTTTAGCGCCAGAAATTTATAGGAAATCGTGCCGTAGCCATTGCAGGATATGCTGTGACAGCTATGAAAATCATAGTACCAAGAAGATTTTCTGAAGGCCAGTGGCGCCTGCAAGGCAAGGCATTGGCCGCTGCTTTGGCGGGCAAAACGGGGATTTGGCCCAAAGTGCGACAATAGTGGGCTAAATGACCTCCTCTTTTTCTAATCTTTCGCTGGCAGAACCGCTGGCCCGCGCCGTAGCCGAAATGGGCTACGAAACCATGACTCCCATTCAAGAGCAGGCCATTCCGGTGGTGCTGCAGGGCAGAGACGTCATGGGCGCCGCGCAAACTGGCACCGGCAAAACCGCCGCTTTTGCACTTCCGCTGCTGCAGCGCATGATGAAGCATGAGAACGCCTCGACCTCGCCCGCGCGCCATCCGGTGCGTGCGCTGGTGTTGCTGCCGACGCGCGAGTTGGCCGTCCAGGTCGCCGAGCAGGTCAAGTTCTATGCCAAATACACCAACCTGAACAGTGCGGTGGTGTTTGGCGGTATGGACATGAAGCCGCAAACGGCTGAGCTCAAAAAAGGCGTCGAGGTGCTGGTGGCCACTCCAGGTCGCTTGCTGGATCACATCGAAGCCAAGAACGCCGTGTTGAACCAGGTCGAGTACGTGGTGCTCGACGAGGCCGATCGCATGCTGGACATCGGCTTTTTGCCCGATCTGCAGCGCATCTTGAGCTACCTGCCCAAGCAGCGCATCACCTTGCTGTTTTCGGCCACCTTCTCACCCGAGATCAAGCGCCTGGCGTCCAGCTTTCTGCAGGATCCGGTGACCATCGAAGTGGCGCGCTCCAACGCCACCGCCTCGACGGTCGAGCAGCATTTCTACAGTGTGGGCGCTGACGACAAACGCCGCGCGCTGCACCAAATCCTCAAGGCCCGCGGCATCAAGCAGGCCTTTGTGTTTGTCAATAGCAAACTCGGTTGCGCCCGTCTGGCCCGTTCGCTGGAGCGCGAAGGCCTGAAAACCACGGCCCTGCACGGCGACAAAAGCCAGGACGAACGGCTGAAAGCGCTGGAAGCTTTTAAAAGCGGCGAGGTGGATCTGCTGGTCTGTACTGACGTGGCGGCCCGCGGCTTGGACATCAAGGACGTGCCGGCGGTATTCAACTTTGACGTGCCTTTCAACGCCGAAGACTATGTGCACCGCATTGGCCGTACCGGCCGTGCCGGGGCCTCCGGTCTGGCGGTGAGTTTTGTTGCCGGCAGCGACCAGCGTCTGGTGGCCGACATTGAAAAGCTGATCAAGACCAAGATCGAGCTGGAGCCTATGGAGTTTGAAGAGGACCGCCCCCGCATCAGCGAGCAAGGTCGCATCAACGATGGCCGCCGCATGTACCGCGATGGCGGTGATGGCGAGGCACGCGCCCCCCGCGAGCGTATCGAACGCCGGGAGCGCCGCGAGTACACGCCGCATCGCCAGCTGGCTGCGCCTCGTGATCCGTTTTTTGACCAGCCCTATGAGCCCAGCGCCGCGCCAGCAGCGCAGCCGGCCTGGGAAGCCGCCGCCAAGGCCGGCCCGAACCGCAGCGGCGTGTCAGCCAATATCAAACCCAAGAAGAAAATCGCCGCGCTGTTCAAGGCCGGCGAATAGCCACTCAGGCCTGCTTTGGGCCTGGTTTTTGGGCCTGCTCACAAGGCACGCTGATCAACTCAAACGCGCCTGCCGCGGCTCCCAGTCGGGCGGCCGTCAGGCAACCACCCCAGACGCAGCCGGTATCCAGCGGCAAGACATGCTTGCCCCAGCTGGTGCTGCGCTTTTGGTCGGTGACCAGCGTGGACCAATGGCCGAAGGCCACGGGTGTGGCCAGGGTGCGGCGCCCCGGCACCTCGAACCACGGCAGGTAGCCCTGGGGTGCGGCGCTGGCGCCTTCGGTGCTGTGAAATTCCATGACGCCGTCAGGTGTGCAAAAGCGCAGGCGCGTCAGCGCATTCACGATGACCCTGAGCCGGTCGGCACCTGCCAGCCCGTCATGCCATTGGTCGGGCGTATTGCCGTACATGGCGCTCAAGAAACCTTTTGGATCCGGTCCCTGCAAGGCCTGCTCCACTTCTGCGGCCAGCGCCAGGGTTTGCGCCGCGCTCCACTGGGGCAGCACACCGGCATGCACCAGCAGCCAGCCATGGCGCTGCAGGGCCATGGACCGGTGCCGCAGCCAGTCCAGCAGCGCTGGGCCATCGGCGGCCTGCAAGACGGCTTGCACGGTATCGCTGCGGCCCACCGGACGCACGCCATGCCACAGCGCCAGCAGGTGCAGATCGTGATTGCCGAGCAGGCATTGCGCGGCGTCGCCCAATGCGCTCAATTGCCGCAGCACGCCAAGCGAGTCCGGCCCGCGGTTGACCAGGTCACCCAGCAGATACAAAGTGTCGCGGCTTGGGGAAAAATCTATTTTTTCCAGAAGACGTTGAAATGGCGCTTGGCAACCCTGCAGGTCACCGATCAAGTACATTGACATGGTGTTTATTCTTAGTTCGGATTCATGGATTTTCTGCTGATTGCATTTTTGACCCTGCTTAATGGTGTGTTTGCCATGTCGGAGATGGCGCTGGCTTCCAGCCGAAAGGCTAGGTTGACCGCCATGGCCGAATCGGGTGACAGGGGCGCGCAATCGGCTCTTGGGCTGCTGGGCAACCCGACGCAGTTCCTGTCGTCGGTGCAGGTGGGCATCACCTCCATCGGCATGCTTAACGGCATTATTGGCGAAGCTGCGTTTAGCGGCCGGTTGGCGGTCTGGATACAAAGCTTTGGCGTGTCGTCGGGCGCTGCCGAGATTTCCGCCACGGCGCTGGTGGTGACGGTGATTACCTTCATCACCATTGTGTTTGGCGAGCTGGTGCCCAAGCGCATTGGCCAGCTCTACCCCGAAACCGTCGCCAGGTTGGTGTCCCGGCCCATGATGTGGGTGGCCAGTATTGCCAAGCCGTTTGTCAAACTGCTTTCGCTCAGCACTCATGCGGTATTGAGGCTGCTACGGGTTGACAACAGCGCTGGCCGATCCGTCACCGAAGAGGAGATTGCTGCCAGCCTGGAAGAGGGTGTCGATGCCGGCTTGATCGAGGAGCATGAGCACCAGATGGTGCAGAACGTGTTTTTGCTCGACGACCGTTTGCTGACGTCGCTGATGCTGCCGCGCTCCGACATCGAGTGGCTGGATGCCTCCGATACGGTTGCTCAGGCCATCGAGAAGGCCGGTGCCACCGGCCACTCGTGGTATCCCGTGTGCCGGGGCAGTCTGGATGATGTGGTTGGCGTGCTCAATATCGCCAAACTGCTGGCTTTGGGCGGCCAGATTCAATCGACGCCTTTGGCGGCCGACCGTATCGAGGTCTATGCCATCCCGGCTGTCTTTGTGCCAGAGACCCTCACCGGCATGGAGTTGCTCGAGCAGTTTCGCGCCAAGTCCACCCGCATCGTGTTCGTGGTCGATGAATACGGCGTGGTGCAAGGGCTGATGACGCCCATGGACATGCTGGAGGCGATCACCGGCGAGTTGCAGCCTGGCGCGCAAGTCGATGCCTGGGCAACCCAACGCGAGGATGGCAGCTGGCTGATTGACGGTGTCATGCCGGTCGCCGAGCTCAAGGCCCGGCTGGACATCAGAGAGCTGCCGGAAGAGGACAGGGGGCGCTACAACACCGTAGCGGGTTTGCTGATGGCCGTGTCCGGGCGCTTGCCCGTGACCGGCGAACGCATTGAATGTGCCGGGTGGGTATTTGAAGTGGTTGATCTGGATGGCAAACGTATCGACAAGATACTTGCCACTCCCTCTATTGCCCTGGCTGACTAAGCTCGTTCCTTCTCGGCTATTTGTCCCTTGGCCGACTGGAAAAGTACGATGGCTGCATGATGTTTAATTCAATTCAAGCCGAGGGTGTAAGAAGTTTGATGTAAACCGTCAATTGCCGGGAAGCTGCTGCTTCGTATGGAGCAATGATGACCATAGAGAAGATCCGTTGCCCACCGAACTGAGGCCCACCCTGATTTTCTCGGCGGCTGATGCCGTTCTGGATGACGTCAAAGTCTGGCAATCTCGCCCCCTGGATGCCCTGTACTCCATCGTGTACATGGACTGCATTCACGTCAAGGTGCGCGGCAGCGGCGCGGTCCGGGTCAAGGCCCTGTACCTGGCCAGTGGCGTTAACTTGGATGGCATTAAGGAGGTACTGGGTCTGTAGATGATCCAGACCGAAGGAGCCAAGTTCTGGCTGTAGGTGGTGACCGAATTGCAGAGCTGGGGCGTGGCCGACATCTTCATCCAGCGCAGTCACCGAGGATGAGTCCTTTATCAGACTCACGGAATTCGAGGGCAAGTGGGATGCATCGTTAGTGCCGACTGGGCAATCTTGGCGGCGTAATTGGATACGCCTGACACCGTTCTTTGTCTATCCTGGCGCCATCCGCAAAGTGATCTGCACGACCTGCGCCATTGAATCGGTGAACATGGGCTTGAGGGAAGTTACCAAGGCCTAAGGTTCAGTTTCAATCGAGGAAGCCATATTCAAATTGTTCTACTTGGCCCCCCGAACAACATCAGCCAGAAATGGACCATGTCGATACGGGATTGGAGGGCAGCCCTGAATCGTTTTACTATTCAGTTTGACAAGCGCATGCCGTGCGTCTAACTAAACCGCCGCTTACACAAAATCCGGGACACCCTCGGCGTTGCGGATGGTCGCCTCTAAATTCAAATGATGAACAGGACCGAACAGGAGAGGACAGCAATGATCGCAGCCACCCCCAACCCCATCGCTTTCACGCAGCTTCAAACCCGCATGCTGGCAGTGCCCTGCACCTGGCTCATCACTGGTGTAGCTGGCTTCATCGGCTCCAACCTGCTCGAAACTCTGCTTAAGCTGGACCAGCGCGTGGTGGGTCTAGACAACTTCGCCACCGGCCACCAACGCAACCTCGACGAAGTACAAACCCTTGTCACCCCCGAGCAATGGGCCAACTTTAACTTTATAAACGGTGACATTCGCGAGCTGGCAGATTGCCAAAAGTCATGCCGAGGTGTTGACTACGTGCTTCATCAGGCCGCATTGGGCAGCGTGCCCCGCAGCTTGGCTGATCCCATCATCACCAATGAAGCCAATGTCACCGGTTTTCTCAACATGCTGGTTGCCGTCCGCGATGCAGGGGTAAAAAGCTTCACCTATGCCGCCAGCAGCTCCACTTATGGCGACCACCCCGGCCTGCCCAAGGTGGAGGAGCGCATAGGTAAACCCCTCAGTCCCTACGCCGTGACAAAATACGTCAATGAGCTATATGCCGACGCGTTTGCGCGGTGCTACGGACTCAATACCATTGGCCTGCGCTACTTCAACGTGTTCGGCCCCCGTCAAGACCCTGAAGGCGCCTACGCCGCGGTCATTCCCAAATGGATTGCCAGCTTGATCAAGGGTGAGCCGGTGTATATCAATGGCGACGGCGAAACCAGTCGCGATTTCTGTTTTGTTGCCAACGTGGTGCAGGCCAACCTACTGGCCGCCACCGCGCCCAACCCCGAAGCCGTCAATCAGGTTTACAACGTAGCCGTGGGCGACTGCACCACGCTCAACAGCCTGTTTGCCCTGCTGCGCGACAACCTGGCCACCTATGGCGTGCCAGCCAACATCCTGCCCGTGCATCGCGATTTTCGCGCTGGCGACGTGCGCCACAGTCAGGCCGACATTGGCAAGGCCCAGCGCCTGCTCGGCTACTCACCCACCCATAGCATTGGGCAGGGCATGCACGCCGCTCTGAGCTGGTACGTCAAGAACCAAAGCAAACAAGCTGTTTGACGCCAGTCAATCAATCACTCATGACCATTCTCATCACCGGAGCCGCCGGCTTCATAGGCGCCAATTTCGTACTCGACTGGCTGGCCCAGTCCGATGAACCCGTCGTTAACCTCGACAAGCTGACTTATGCCGGCAATCTGGAAACCCTGGCTAGCCTGCGGGGCGATGCGCGCCACATCTTTGTGCAGGGCGATATCGGAGACGGCGAATTGCTTGCCAGCCTGCTGGCCAAACACCAGCCCCGGGCCGTCCTCAACTTTGCCGCCGAAAGCCATGTGGACCGCTCCATTCACGGCCCCGAAGAC